>NZ_CP065511.1:737500-2082500 GCF_022811925.1 Cytobacillus oceanisediminis
AGTCGGTAGAGCAAAGGACTGAAAATCCTTGTGTCGGCGGTTCGATTCCGTCCTGAGCCACCATTTCCTAAGTCTTTTCAGACTTGGAGGGGTAGCGAAGTGGCTAAACGCGGCGGACTGTAAATCCGCTCCTTCGGGTTCGGCAGTTCGAATCTGCCCCCCTCCACCATTTTTATATAGGGGTATAGTTTAATGGTAAAACGAAGGTCTCCAAAACCTTTGATGTGGGTTCGATTCCTACTACCCCTGCCAGTAGGATAGTGGCGGTTGTGGCGAAGTGGTTAACGCATCGGATTGTGGCTCCGACACTCGTGGGTTCGATTCCCATCAATCGCCCCATTATTCTTTTTAACAGCATTATTATTGGGCTATAGCCAAGCGGTAAGGCACCGGACTTTGACTCCGTCACCCGCAGGTTCGAATCCTGCTAGCCCAGCCATTTTTAAGGCAGCATAGCCAAGTGGTAAGGCAGAGGTCTGCAAAACCTCCATCCCCGGTTCAAATCCGGGTGTTGCCTCCAAATCATAATCATATGCGGGTGTAGTTTAGTGGTAAAACCTCAGCCTTCCAAGCTGATGATGAGGGTTCGATTCCCTTCACCCGCTCCAACAATGGGCCTATAGCTCAGCTGGTTAGAGCGCACGCCTGATAAGCGTGAGGTCGATGGTTCGAGTCCATTTAGGCCCACCATTATACATACCATTTTCAAACTAATTCCAATAGGGATTAGTTTTTTTGTGTTTGAGAAACTCCTTTATAAAACGGTTATTGGAAATTTTATATTCCTATGTTAAAAGCCCGTCTACTAGAGGTATTTGGTAATTATACTAATACTTATGGCGCAAACTATACTGTGTTTTTATGTGTTTTTTCACCTTTTCTCTACGAAATTCAATCTCTCCTTAGGTTAGTATCGACCACCTAATTTTCATTTGTTTTATCTTCTAACTCTTTTAATCTCTTTTCCAGTTTTTTAACTTTACCATCTGAAAATATTGCAAAAGAGAACGCACCAGCTGCTAATGAAAAAGCCAAAATTACAAAAACATCCAAATTAGCCCCTCCACTTTTATTTTAACGTAAAATCCCAATTCTTTATGTTCATTACATTAACATCTTTTAAAGCCTTATGAAGATTACATGATTTCCAAAACAGGTGAGTTGACTTTTTGTGAACTATTTGTGAACCGTTATGCTTGCCAGTGCAGAATTCAATGGATGAAAGCCTTGATATTACTGTGTTCTTGCTTGGATTTCAGCATTATTGCCTGCGAGAAATATGAAAAAAGTGTGATTCACTTCACTTTTATGAAAACCCTTCTCAACTATGATGTAGGTAACAAAGTTAAGGAGCTGATGGAAGGTGGAAACACGAAAAGTGGACCAGAGCAGTTCAAAAGAACATAACTCTCTAAAGGGTACGTTCTTTTCAGTTACAGTTGTAGGGCTTGGGATCTTTGTTACTTATTTAATCTTGTACGGCCTGTTTATGGCCAGAATATAGGGGGGATAAACAATGATGCATCGTTCTGAAAAGGTATGGCTTATTTTAAGCTTTGGAATGATTATTGGATTCATGTTAATCGCGGGCTACCAGGCATTCGCCTTTGAAATGGGGCCGCCAAGCTATGGAGAGCGAATTGATCCTCAGAAAGTGGATGAAACACCACCGTTTGATAAGCCTGGAATTAAGAAAATTGGCGAAAATGAGTATGAAGTAGTTATGACTCTTCAAGTGTTCAGTTTTACTACAAGTGAGATAGAAGTGCCAGCAGGATCAACAGTTCATTTTACATTGACGTCAAAAGATGTCGTTCATGGGTTTCAGGTTGCGGAAACTAACTTAAATGCAATGGTTGTGCCTGGTTATGTACAAAAAATCACCCAGAAATTTGATAAGCCAGGCGAATATTTGGTTCTTTGCAATGAGTACTGCGGTGCGGGTCATCAAATGATGAGCACGACCATTACGGTGAAATAAAGGGGGGATAGACAGTGGAAACAGTTATTAAACAATCAGGAAAAACACAAGCTATTAAGGAAAAAGCAAATAAAGTTATGGGGATTAGCCTCGAGGATGCAAAATTAACGAAATCATATTTATCTGTTGCTTTCTTAGCCATCCTTCTGGGCGGAATACTTGGACTGCTGCAAGGTCTGAACCGGGCTGGAATGTTCGAATTACCAGCATGGCTGAATTATTATCAGGTTCTTACAGCTCATGGCCTTCTGCTAGTAGTCGTACTGTCGGCGTTCTTCACAATTGGATACTTCTATGCCGGGTTATCCCATACACTGGGCGGCTTGCTTCCTAAGGTCAGAAAGATGGCATGGATTGGCTTCTGGATGAAGATTTTCGGATTTGTCCTAGCGGTGATCCCGATTTTAATGAATGAAGCATCTGTTATGTATACTTTCTATCCGCCAATGGCTGCTTCACCCATTTTCTATATCGGCTTAGTATTTATCGTATTGGGTGTATGGATGTGCGCCTTTGGTGCCTTTATCAATGTGGCCAGCTGGAGAAAGAGAAATCCCGGCCAGCATATCCCGATTCTTTCTTTCTTTGCAACAGGTGTCTTTGTTCTCTTATTCTTTGGAAGCATACCTGTAGCCATTGAGGTTTTTACCATTATTCCATGGGCTTTTGGATGGGTGGAGACAATAAATGTTATGGTTGCACGCACGCTGTTCTGGGCGTTCGGCCATACGCTGGTTAACATCTGGTATTTAACAGCTGTATCTGCCTGGTATGTCATTGTGCCGAAAGTTATTGGCGGCCGAAGATGGAATGACCTCTTAACAAGAATTGTGGTTATTGCACTAGTAATTATGAATATTACCGGCGGGTTCCACCATCAAATTATTGACCCAGGTATTTCTGAACCTGTGAAATATATGCACGTGTTTATGAGTTTGGCAATTGGCTTCCCTTCATTAATGACTGCTTATGCAATGTTTGCAGTCTTTGAACGCACAGCGAGAAGGAAAGGCGGAAAAGGCCTTGTTGGCTGGTATAAAAAGCTTCCTTGGGGAGACGTCAGATTCCTTGCACCATTTATCGCAATGGCTGCTTTTATCCCTGCTGGGGCAGGCGGCATTGCTCAAACTACAAACCAATTGAACCAAGTAGTCCATAACACGATGTGGGTCGTTGGCCATTTCCACTTAACACTTGGCATGTCGGTAGTTATGACGTTCTTCGGCCTTAGCTATTGGCTCATTCCTTATGTATCTAAAAGAGTGCTGACACCGCAGATCAATAAACTTGGGGTTATTCAAACGATTATATGGACGCTCGGTATGATCATCATGTCTGGTGCGATGCACTGGGTAGGGCTGCTTGGATCTCCAAGAAGAACTTCCTATTCAACATATTTTGATAATGCAACTGCTTTAAGCTGGGATCCTTATCTGTTCTTCCTGGCTATCGGTGGCACGCTTCTGATGATTGGTGTACTTATGCAGGTATACGCAGTTTTCTACCTCATGTTCTTTGCACCAAAAGGAAACACAGAGTTCCCTATTGCAGAAGTGGAAGAAGATGAAGCGCCAACACCTAGATGGACAGAACGCTGGGGATTGTGGGTTGTGTGTATGATTGTCCTTGTCGGCATGGCATATGTCATTCCATTGGTCGATTTCATTGTCAATGCGCCTCCAGGTTCACCCCCATATAAAACCTGGTAAGGAAAGAGAGATAGCTCGGCTGCTGGGCTGTCTCTTTCTTTTAAAAGGAAGTGATGAATCATGTTTCCAAAAAATAGAACGGCTTTATCAAGCTTGCTTGTATTGATGTTTGGCGTAGTCCTTTTTTACATTGGCACAGATGGGTTTCAGGCTTTTACTGCTGAAACAGCCAGGGTTAATCAGTTAATGGATGAAAAGCCTCAGTTCCCGGATGTAACGCTTGAAGATAATAATGGAAGGACCTATTCTTTCTCGGAATTTGAAGGGAAGTATGTTTTTATCACTTTTTTATATACTTCATGCGGTACTGTTTGCCCCGAGCTGGAGGTTAATATGTCTGAAGTATATAAACGGATTCCGGAAGAGTATATCGGCCATGACATTCAATTTCTTAGCATCAGTTTTGATCCGGAGAGGGATGATCCCAAAACATTGGATACTTACCGTAAGGCTTTCGGCAGTGACGGAGAAACGTGGAGAATGGCGAGGATTCCGGAACAGCAGGAGCTTGATTCTTTGCTGGACCGGTTTGGCGTCATTGTCATACCGGATGAATACGGCAACTTTGCCCATAACTCGGCTTTTTATCTGGTGAACCCAAAAGGACAGTTAATCGAAGTTATGGATTACACATTGATTGAAGAAGCGGCTGATCGGGTAACAGAGATTCTGCATAGTGGAGGGGAATAATGATGAAGCCATCAGTATACGGATTCCTGCTGCTTCTTGCACTGATTCTCCCGCCAGTAGCTAATTTGCTGGAGTCCATTATGATTACCCATATGCATATGCAAATGCCTTTACTGGTGATCACTGGTTTATTCATGGCGAAATTCTTTCAAATTCGCTTTCCGGAATTCTTTTCAAATTGGAATGAAAACGGAGTGCCGGGTTTATTGCTGTTTTCAATCATTATGGTGTATTGGTCTCTGCCAAGGACAATGGATGAAGCTTTGACGTTTACAAGTGTAGAAGTCTTTAAATTTATCTCACTGCCATTTTTGGCCGGGGTGCCATTGCGGGACAGCTGGCCAAAACTAAGTTCATTTTGGAAGCATGCTCTCATTATTTTCTTTACTATCTTATTTTTAGCTCTGGGATGGCTATATATCTGGTCCCCTGTACAGCTTTGCAATAATTATTTGGTCATCGAGCAGATTACGCTGGGATGGGGTTTTATCTCAACCGCGTTTGCAATGGTTGTATACTTGATTTATAGCTATTTTATGGATTTTTCAAAGTATGAGTAAAAGAATGACTGCTGCTGTGTTGGGAGCAACATTTACGTTTTTCGAATGGTTTTTCTCGTTTTATGAGTAGTGAGGTAAGAAATAAAATGGAATTATGCTAAAAATCATTAATATATATGAGAAGGAGTGAGTAATTGGGGAGGGGAAAAAATGGCGGATCCAATAGTCGTTAGATCGCTGGATGAAATTAAATTTTGGTCCAGGATTATGAAAGAACATGCACTATTTTTAAGTTTGGGGTTTACCTATGAACAGAAACAATTAATTGCCGAAGCACAGCAATTTATCGCTCTATTTGAAAGAATCGAGGAAAAGCTGGCCAGATTTACAGTCAACTCAGAACTTAGCCAGGTCCAGGCATTTAATAACGAGGTTTATCAAGCAGCTGCTGCAATCTGGAGCTATAAGAGGAAAGTGCTGGGGCTGACATTAAGATGCGAAATCCGTTCAAATAATTTTCCTTTATTGATTGACCATATAAGCAGAGAAGCTGCATACTTTGCAAATCGATTAAAAGACCTCAACTCAGGGATACTCGCACCAAAACCGGAAGCCATTATAGAAGAAAATGTCTTCTTTCTAAGGATCATGGCTGACCATGCTAAGTTTATTGGCCATTTACTAGATCCTTCGGAAAGAAAGCTGGTAGAACAGGCAAGAGAGTTTAGCCATGATTTCGACCAATTGGTCTTTCAAGCTGTTGATCTTGACTCTATGCAGCCTGAATCAGAAACGAAACCAATACTTAGCCATTTTTTAAATGAGAATAAAGTATCAGTTGCTTCATTAAGGGACTTCAAGAAAACGGCCAGAGAATTAATAGAGGCCTGCCGGATCAAAAGCAATATTCATCCACTTCTGGCTGACCATACATTTAGAGAAGCAGAGAGATTTTTGGAAATAATTGATTTGTTTGAGGCGAGTCTTAAAAAAGCCTAGATTTGCAGGTGGTTCAAATTCTGTTTCCTCCTTAATGCATATTAAAATGATACAAATTAAGCCAGCCGATTAAGAGGCTGGCTTAATTTTCGCTTGGGCAACTTAATTGCACTTTGCTTATTTATTTAATAATAGACAAAAAGATTGCTCTAGACCCACCCGAATTCCGCTTGGTAATATAAGCAAGGGTAAAGTAGGAGGCTAGAGCATGGAAGAGGAAAAATATCAAAACCTTAAGTTGGGTGAGCGTGCTGCGTCTATTAGTATTGCAGCCTATATATGTCTTTCTGTACTAAAATTAACTATTGGATATGTGAGTGACTCTGCTGCTTTGAAAGCGGATGGGTTGAATAATACAACAGATATTATTGCTTCAATTGCTGTGCTTATAGGGCTTAGGATTTCTCAGCGTCCGCCGGATAAAAATCATGGGTATGGCCATTGGAAGAGTGAAACCATTGCTTCCATGGTAGCTTCATTCATTATGGCTGCAGTAGGTCTTCAAGTTCTGCTGAATGCTGTTTCATCCATGTTTGATGGAGTTCATGAATCTCCTGATATTTTTGCTGCATATACCGGAGTTTTTTCTGGAGCCGCAATGTACTTTGTATACCGATACAATAAAAAATTAGCTATTAAAATTAACAGCAAGGCCGTAATGGCAGCGGCAAAGGACAATATTTCAGACGCATGGGTGAGTATAGGCACTGCCGTCGGGATTTTTGGTTCGCAGCTGAACATGCCATGGCTTGATCCATTAACAGCCATAGTTGTCGGGTTTTTAATATGCAAAACGGCTTGGGATATTTTTGTACAAGCCTCCCATGAGCTTTCAGATGGATTTGATGAAAAAAAGATTAAGCATTATCAGGATGTCATCAAAAATGTAGACGGGGTAAAAGGCATTAAAGATATTAAAGGCAGAAGCTATGGAAACAATGAAGTGATCGATGTGGTCATTCTGGTTAATTCCAAGCTTGATATTAAGGAAGCCCATGATATTGCGACACATGTGGAGAAAGTGATGGTGAAGGATTATGGGGTTTATGATGTTCACGTCCATGTGGAACCGAATTAAAAAAAATGCGTCTCTTAATGAGGCGCATTTCTTTTTCTAGCTGAACATTTTATCCAATTCCCGTAAATGATCATAGGCATTTACCAGGTGCTCAGGTACTATTTTTCTTCCATAATCCCAGGAGTTTTTTTCTATTTCAGACATGAGCTGTTCTTTCTCGTCATCTTCTCCATACATTAGGGTTCTTATATCATGTTTGTTTTTCTTGAAATCCAGATAATAGCCGATTTCATGGTATAGCATCAATTTAACCAGGTTCTCATCTGTTTCTTTAATTTTAAAATTAATTTTGGCTATGTAGCCGTTCACTTTCAGGTAGTTAAACTTAATTGTATTCGTTGAGACGTTGTAGCTCATGGGTGCAGTAAGTGTATTGCTGAACTCGTAATTTATATTGAGACGTTGTCCGTTTAATGTATGTAAAATAATTTTTTCAATATCCCAGATATACAGCACTTTTCTTATCACAGTCCTTTCACAGCGTTCTTGTCTTGATTATACAAGCCTATTAATGCCGGTAACAGTGTTTTCATATACTTTAGGTCCATTTGGGCACAATCGGTAAAAATGAGAATAGGAGAATGAGGCAAAAGAAGGGGAGAAATAGAATGGAAATATCTGAAACTTTTCGGTTTTTGCTCCGTACATTTAAATAGGGTCTTATTTCTTGAGGTGATGAGAATGTTGGAAAAAAGAAAACAATCGGTTGTTTCCATTTCAATGATGAAATTGCAGGTTTATTTATTCATTGCAACGATTGCGCTGGTATTTGGGGTGCTCTTTTTACATGCTGTGATTTATGGCGGAGGGGAAATGTCTTTTGATCTTACAGGTATGCTATTATTTTTAGCTGGTATGGCCGTTATAGTTATTTTGCATGAAGCCATCCATTTGGCAGGTTTTCGCTATATTGGCGGTGTCCCATGGAGCGAAATGTCCTGGGGAGTCAACTTGAAATTGGGTGTAGCCTATGCTCATGCCAAACAGCCTGTTACGGTTCAGCAGATGAAAAAGGTTTTAATGCTGCCTTTCATTCCGACAGGCCTATTACCCCTTGTTCTTGGAATTGCACTAAATATGCCGGGATTATCGATACTAGGGGCGATATTGACTGTTGGATGTTTTGGGGATCTTGTTTTGTATCAAAAGCTCTTAAGATTCTCAAATGATGCACTTGTCATTGACCATCCTACCAAACCGCAGTTTACAGTTTATGAATAGTGATAAAACCGGGAGCATTTCTAGATTCTTGGGCTTCATATTATAAACTTTTATGTTTGTTGTCCCACCCAATAAATATTTGGGTAAAAAAGAAAGCAACTAGGGCCGCCAGTGATGATATGAGGAGGTTTCTCATTGAATCCAGTCCATAAAGCTGGATCCCTATCAATTTGGATGTATTTGTACACAGTCTCCAGTTTTCAAAAACAATGGCTGTCTTATGAAAAAATGGAAAGAAAACACCGAACAGCATGAGAAAATAGATATATTTTTTCATTAACATAATCCTTTCTTTCTGATCCTAATAGAAAGATATGATGCCGATCCTGCTATTAGTATCAAATGGACAAGAAAAAGGACAGTCGCAGAGGCTGTCCTTTTTCAGTCTATTTTCTTTATGCGGCCATCAACCGCTGAGCTGAATGGTTGTGGTAAATTCTGTATATAATTTACTAGGGCATCTAAATCATTTGGTCCGGTCATTCTCTCTTTCCCTTTTCGGAATACTGTAAAATTGTCTCCGCCATCAGCGAGATAGGTATTTACAGTGACCGAATAGATTTTTTTCGGATCAAGTTTTGTTCCGTCAGGCAGATAAATATCTTTTATTTTTTCACCGGCAGGCTGGCTGTCACTCCAGGAATAAGTGAAGCCAGAAATCTGAAGAATTCTTGTTGTATTTGGCTGCCATTGCTGATTGAGGACATCACGAATTTGGCTGCCTGTCAGGTTCATTTTGACCAGTTGATTGCTGAAGGGAAGGACGACATATAAGTTTCCCCAAGTAACACGGCCGGCGTCAATGTCTGCCCGGATTCCTCCTGGATTGATGAAAGCCAAGTCTGTGTTCATCGCTGCCCGCTGGGAATCGGCAATAAGATTGCCCAGGGCTGATTCACCGCTTCTGTTTTGTTCGGCTGTAATTGGAATTGCAGCAGTGCCAATATATCTGTTAACTGCGGGTTCTACTTTTCTTTCATAGCGCTCGATCATCCTGGTTATGTCGCTTGCGGGCTGGATATTCTCTTGAAAAACATTCACAATTTCAGCGTGCTTGCGGACAATCTCCTTTGTCCGGGGATCTATTTCTATATCTACATCAGAAAAGGCAGTGCCATATGAATAGGCCTGCACAAGAAGCTTACCATCCACCACACTGTTCAGATAGGCATGACTATGGCCTCCGAAAATAATATCCACTTCGTCATCCGCCTGATGGGCCAACTCTATTAACTGGCCTCTGGCATGCTCCCCATTTGGTTTTGATTTGCCTGGAACATGGGCTAGTACCACAATGGCTCTTACTCCTTGTCTTTTAAGTTCTCGGGCATACTTGTTGATGGCTTCAGCTTCATCGGTGAAGATCAGACCTTTCACACTGTTAGGTGCGGAAAGAGACGGTGTTTCTTTCATGATGACTCCGATAAATCCAATTGGGATACCGCTAACGTTTAATATTTTATATGTAGGAAGGATGGGCTTGCCTGACTTTTGACTGATGACATTGGCTGCAATCCAAGGGAAATGGGATCCGGAATAATCTTTTGTTGCTGAAGGGCTGCTGCCACTTAGCAGGCGAAGCAGCTCTTCAGATCCTCGGTCAAATTCATGATTGCCGATAGTGCCGATATCAAACCCCATCTTATTCAAAAATTCAATAGTCGGTTCATCCCGCAGAAGAGCGGATACTGGCGGGCTAGCTCCAATCATGTCGCCAGCATGAAGCAAAATGGTGTTTTCATTTTCAGAAGCACGCTGCCGCAAATAGGCAGCGAGGTAATCTGCGCGTCCTGCTGGTCTATCGTTAACCTGCCGAGTGACATTCAGCTGTCCATGGAAATCATTAATACCCAGCAATTGAATTTGCTTGTATGGTGCTTCTTTACGTTCTTCAACATGTCCGTGATATTCTTCAGAAAGACCCTGCTGATCCCATTGTTCTTTTTCTGCAGGCTGCCCGCTGTATAGGGGCATTCCCAGAAAGCTAAATAATATAAGGGAGAAAAGTACTTTCATCATTCATCCTCCAGTATATGTGGCAGGGATAGTATTTGCAGATATTAGGTATTTAATCGGGTGATGGGCAATTAGAGATCAGAAAAGTTTGGCCTCCTGCCAAAAGGGTAAGGTCTTAAAGAAACATAATACTGCAAAAGGAGATGACAATACATGAATGATAAGAAGCTATGGCTATCAGTTCCATTGAGTGCAGGATTATTGTTGGCAGGGTGCGGAACGGATGAACAGGATCCGCCGCCGGAAACGGAAGATGTGGAATTGGAAGATAATCAGATGGAAGTAAACAATAATGAAGATAGTGAAATGCAGGATCCTGGGACATCAGAAGAATCTGATATTGAGGAGCCAGGCATGAATGAAGAATCACCACAAGATGAAGAGAGTATGGATGAAAGTGATATGGATATGAATGATGAGGAGTCTGACGGGAACTAACCTGCATAATTCACGGAAAACGTCTGCCACTGGCAGGCGCTTTTGATGTTCATTCAGAAGTAAAAAGCCTGAATTAAGGAAACGAGGTTAGGAGCAGAATAAAGGTAAAATTTTTCATCTGACAGAATTCTGAAAAAATTCCTTTCATTATTTTCCGCAATTCTGTATACTATAATTGAATTAAATAGCAATAACTAGGGGTGCCCAATAGCTTGGGCTGAGAAAGAAACGCGTTTAAGTTTCTTGACTCTTTGGACCTGATCTGGATCATACCAGCGTGGGGAAGTTAGAATGTGCAAAAGTTTTTTTGTGCAATAACATCTGCGGTTAAGCCGGTCCATCTTTATGTGGACCGGCTTTTTTACATATCTGGCACTTCCTTGGTTCCAGGTCTCGTCCTTACATTTTTAATAAGGGAGATATGATCAATGACTGCAAGTTCATTAAATCAGAAGAGCATTTCCATTATGTCGAGCTTTACTGGCAGCAAAAAAGTATATGTGGAGGGATCCAGGACTGATATAAAGGTTCCGATGCGTGAGATAGAATTAAGTCCCACTACCGGAAATTTTGGAGAAGAAATCAATGAGCCGGTTCGCGTATATGATACGAGCGGACCTTATACGGATCCTCAATATACGGCAGATCTAAAAAAAGGGCTTCCTGCATTAAGAAGAAAGTGGATTCATGAACGCGCGGATGTTGAAGAGTACGAAGGCCGAAGAGTGAAGCCCGAGGATAATGGGTTTCGGGACGAAAATGATCCGCGTGCTAATCATAAGGTCTTTCCTGGCTTAAACCGCAAGCCATTGAGAGCGAAAAAAGGGAAGAATGTTACCCAGCTTCACTATGCCAAAAAAGGAATTATTACTCCGGAGATGGAGTTTATAGCCATTCGGGAAAATATGGAACCGGAATTTGTGCGGTCTGAAGTAGCAAGAGGGCGGGCGATTATTCCTTCCAATATCAATCATCCTGAGACAGAGCCAATGATTATCGGAAGGAATTTTCACGTGAAAATTAATGCGAACATTGGAAACTCGGCTGTTTCATCCTCTATTGAAGAAGAGGTAGAGAAAATGACCTGGGCTACCCGATGGGGAGCAGATACAATTATGGATCTGTCTACAGGCAAAAATATTCATACTACACGTGAATGGATTATCAGAAACTCCGCCGTTCCGGTCGGTACTGTTCCCATTTATCAGGCACTTGAAAAGGTTAATGGCATTGCTGAGGATCTTACTTGGGAAGTATACAGGGATACCTTAATCGAACAAGCAGAGCAGGGGGTTGACTATTTTACAATTCATGCAGGTGTCCTTTTGAGGTATGTTCCGCTGTCAGCAAAACGCTTGACCGGAATTGTGTCGAGAGGCGGATCCATTATGGCCCAATGGTGCCTGCATCATCATAAAGAGAACTTTTTATATACACACTTTGAAGAAATCTGCGAGATCATGAAAGCTTATGATGTGGCCTTCTCCCTGGGGGATGGACTGCGGCCGGGATCGATTGCAGATGCAAATGACGAGGCTCAATTTGCAGAGCTCGAAACACTTGGGGAGTTGACTAAAATTGCTTGGGAACATGATGTACAGGTAATGGTCGAGGGACCTGGCCATGTTCCAATGCATTTAATCAAAGAGAACATGGATAAACAATTGGAGATCTGCAAAGAAGCGCCATTCTACACACTTGGACCACTTACGACTGATATAGCCCCGGGATATGACCATATTACCTCTGCCATCGGGGCTGCCATGATAGGCTGGTATGGTACGGCAATGCTTTGTTATGTTACCCCTAAGGAACATTTGGGTTTGCCAAATAGGGACGATGTGCGCGAGGGTGTCATCACGTATAAAATTGCAGCCCATGCTGCAGATCTGGCAAAGGGACATCCTGGAGCGCAAAAAAGGGATGATGCCCTGTCAAAAGCCCGTTTTGAATTCCGTTGGAGAGATCAATTCAATCTCTCATTGGATCCTGAGCGCGCTTTGGAATACCATGATGAAACACTGCCGGCTGAAGGTGCTAAAACAGCTCATTTCTGTTCCATGTGCGGGCCAAAGTTTTGCAGCATGAGAATTTCTCAGGATATCCGGAATTATGCAAAAGAGCATAAGCTTGGCACGGGTGAAGCGATACAGAAAGGTCTGGAAGAAAAAGCTGAGGAATTTAAAAAGGCTGGGGGAAGCATTTATCAGTAGTCTTTTTATAGTTTATAGAAATTATATCCGCTGGGGGTGCCTGTTTGCAGGCTGAGATTAAAGCAAAAGCTTAAGACCCTTGGAACCTGATCTGGCATGAATACCAGCGTAGGGAAGTGGAGTATCGGGGCTGTATTTATTGGGGCCCCATACCGCCGCTTTCTATTTAGAAGGTGGTTTTTTATTTGCAGAAAATCTAAAAATAGCAGGGGAGCAGTCGCTATGAGAAAACAGCTGCATGTTATATCAGATGGAAAGCTTTCTCTAGAGGCCTTCGCTGAAATAGCAGGTGAAGTGGAACCCTTTGCAGACAAGTTCCACTTGAGGGAAAAACATCGAACCTCTAAGGAGCTATATGAAGGAGTTAAGCTGCTTCGTAATAAGGGAATCCCCATTCATAAAATTGTTATAAATGATCGGGTGGATGTTGCATGGACATGTAAAACGGGTGTACATCTTGCTTTTCACAGCCTTCCAGTCCATGTTGTCAAAACGCATTTTCTAGAAATGCCTATCGGATGTTCCGTACATTCTCCTGAAGAAGCAGAAGAGGCTGTAAAACAGGGGGCTGATTATATCCTGTTTGGGCACATATTTAAAACCGATTCCAAGAAGGGAGTCCCGCCAAGGGGTACTGGGTCACTGGAGGCTCTTAAAAAGGCAGTAGATATTCCGGTATTGGCAATTGGAGGCATTAAACCAGAGAAAGTCCCTGAGGTTTTGGAGGCGGGGGCAGATGGCATTGCTGTAATGTCAGGGATTTTGCAGGCAAAGGACCCTGTAGAGGCAGCAAAGCTCTTTTCAAAAAAATTAAATGAGGAGGGGAAATAGTGAGGAAAATGTTTGACGCCGTTATAGTTGGAGGTGGCATTAACGGAAGCTCAATTGCATTTCAACTGGCTAAAAGAGGGTATAAAGTGGCCGTTTTGGATAAGGGGAAAATTGCCGGCAAGGCTTCCGGAGCAGCAGCTGGAATTTTAGGAGCCCAAACGGAACTGACAGAAGACGGCCCGCTATTTCAGTTGGCATGCAAAAGCCGCTCCATGTACCGGAGCCTGATTCCTGAACTGGAAGACTTATCACAAGTGCATATTGGCTATCAAAATAAGGGTGTATATAAAGTGGCGGCTAATAAAGAAGAGGAGCAGGTATTAAAAAGATTGATTGAAAGCCAGCAAAAAGCGGATGAGCAGGCCGAATGGTTTTCGATTGATGACCTGATCAAACGTGAACCGTTCGTATCAAACAAATTGAGGGGTGCCATGTATATACCGAATGACGGACAGGTACAGGCATATGAATTGTCCCTTGCATTTGCAAAAGCTTCAATAGCCCTCGGTGCAGAAATATATGAGTATATGCATGTATCAGATTTTATTTTAAAAGATGAAAAGGTTTATGGGGTCAGAACCAGCCAGGGAGAATTTCTGGCAGATTCTGTTATTATTGCTTCCGGGGCCTGGAGCAGGGAGATTCTTGAAAGAACGGGCCTTGCGCTGCCCATTATTCCGGTTAAAGGCGAGTGCTTCTCGGTCAAGATTGAAAAACCGCTTGTACAGGGGACAATCTTTTCACACGGATGCTATATCGTTCCAAAGCAATCTGGGAGGTTGGTAGTTGGAGCGACGGTTAAGGTAAATTCATTTGATGAGAAGGTGACCTTTGAGGGGATATCCTTGCTGATGGAAAAGGCTCAAAACCTGGTTCCGGATATCGCGAATGCAGAATGGGAACGTGCCTGGACAGGAATTCGTCCGCAATCGGCTGATGGCCAGCCTTTTTTAGGCGAACATCCTGCTTATAGAGGGCTATATATTGCCGCTGGCCATTTTCGAAATGGGATCCTCCTTGCCCCGGCAACAGGTGAACTGATGGCAGACATCCTCGAAGGAAAAACGGAGCAGCCAAATCCTTTTCAGCTGTCCCGCCTTGAATGCATAGTCCATTCGTCAAAAGGGGTGCTTTTATGAATGTTGTCATTAACGGTGATGCTATGGTGCTGCCGGAAACAGTTAATTCTGTTTCACGTCTGCTCGAGCACTTTAATTTGGAGCAAAAGGTAGTCATTGTCGAACTGAACCAGCATATTTTGGATAAATCCACGCATGCTGAAACCATTCTGTCAGATGGGGATCGAATCGAAATTGTACACTTTGTAGGAGGCGGATGATTTGTTGAAAATTGGACCATATGAATTTAACTCACGGCTGCTGCTCGGAACAGGAAAATATCCAAACTTTGATGTGCAAAGGGAAGCTGTTGAAGCTTCGGAAACAGAGGTGCTTACGTTTGCTGTACGCCGTATGAACATTTTTGAAGCGAACCAGCCCAACTTTTTGGAAAAGCTGGACTTAAAGAAATATAAATTACTCCCTAATACGGCAGGAGCAAGTACAGCTGAGGAGGCTGTCCGAATAGCGAGGCTATCCAAAGCTTCCGGGCTCTGCGACATGATTAAGGTTGAGGTTATTGGATGCAGCAAAACGCTTCTTCCCGATCCAATAGAAACAAAAAAAGCAGCGGAAATCCTATTAGACGAGGGATTTATTGTTCTGCCCTATACTTCTGATGATGTCGTGCTTGCTCGAAAACTTGAAGAACTAGGCTGCCATGCGGTCATGCCATGTGCTTCGCCAATTGGTTCAGGGCAGGGAATCATTAATCCTATTAACCTTCAATTTATTACAGAGCAGGCTACTGTGCCGATTATTGTGGATGCTGGAATTGGGAGCCCGGCAGATGCGGCATTGGCAATGGAGCTGGGAGCAGATGGAGTGTTATTAAATACGGCTGTCTCCTCTGCCGATGATCCTGTTAAAATGGCAAAAGCAATGAAACTCGCCATTGAAGCAGGGAGGCTGGGTTATGAAGCAGGCCGGATGCCGAAAAAACGTTATGCATCAGCAAGCAGCCCGGCGGAAGGAATGGTTTTTAGTTGAATGAACGGTACTCCCGCCAGATGTTATTTCCTCCAATTGGTAAAGAAGGACAGAAAAAGCTGAGGGAAAAACACGCTTTAATTGTAGGGGCTGGTGCATTAGGGGCTGCAAATGCAGAAACCCTCACAAGGGCAGGCGTCGGCAAATTAACCATTGCCGATCGGGATTATGTGGATTGGAGCAACCTGCAGCGCCAGCAGCTTTATTGTGAAGAAGATGCTGTCCGAAAATCGCCAAAAGCGATAGCAGCGGCTAACCGCCTAAAAGCCATCAATTCAGAGGTGCAAGTTATCGCCCGTATTATGGATGTAGGAGTACAGGAAATTGAAGAGCTGATTGAGGGTGTTGATTTAATCATTGACTCAACAGATAATTTTGACATTCGCTTTCTGATCAATGATATATCTCAAAAGCACCGGATTCCCTGGATATATGGAGGTTGTGTGGGGAGCTATGGTTTAAGCTATACCATCTTGCCAGGGGTGTCACCGTGCCTGAATTGCCTGATGGACAAATTGCCATTGGGGGGAATTACCTGCGATACGGCTGGTGTTATTCAGCCGGCTATTCAAATGGTTGCGGCTCACCAGTCTGCTGAGGCCTTAAAAATATTGGCAGAAGACTTGGAATCCTTACGCGGGACGCTTGTTTCCTTTGATTTATGGAAAAATCATTTTAGTTCTGTTAATGTTTCTTCCTTAAAAAATCCGCAGTGCTTATCGTGCGGGACTAATCCAGTTTATCCCTTCCTGGACTACAGAAATCAGACAAAAACAGCGCTGCTTTGCGGGAGGGATACCGTTCAAATCAGGCCTTCAGCCCTTCAGGATATGGATGTTGCTTATCTGGAAAAATCCCTGGTCTCTCAAGGAATCAATGTAGAGAGCAACCCTTATTTGCTCTCATTTTCGATCGATCAGGCCAGAGTGGTTGTATTTAAGGATGGAAGAGTGCTGGTTCACGGGGTAAGTGACATTCTACAGGCGAAGAACCTGTATCATCGCTTCCTGGGATAATGAGCTAAGCCTGTCGCTCTAAGAGTGACAGACTTATTTTAGGAAAAATGGGAATTTCGATTAAGACAAAGTACATATAGCATCAAATTATTTTAATATGATTGAAAAAAATGGTGAAAATTTTGAAGGCATTGCTGAAGAAGAAAGCATTTGAAGGAAGAGAAAAAAGACCTGTCCACTCAGCATTTGAAGGACAGGTCTTTTGGGAATTACTTATCCTCTCTCAATAAATAGTTATTTCCATCCTGGTCTTTAAACGTAAACATAGTTCCAAAAGGCATCTTTACCATATCCTCAACTTCCACGCCATTTTGTTTCATTTGTTCATAGGCAGCTTCAATATCAGATGTGCTGAAAAGGATGGATGGGTGGGCAACTGCAGATGGGTTTTGCTGTTCCATGGCTGCCTTTGAATAAAGAACTAAAGTTGTAAATTCATCATTGCTTGGAGCAACTTCAATCCAGGCAGCATTTGGTCCATAGGTTGTTCGAACTTTAGAACAAACCCCATTTTATTCAGCCAGAAATCTTTTGCCTGTTCCTGGTCCTTAACGTATACTGTGATTTTTCCAATTTTATTGATCAAATTAAGATCTTCTTTGATTCCAATCTTATAATAAGGATTTTATCAGTCCATGGCGGCAAAAACAATTTCAGTATAGGATGGTTCGCTTGAATTTATTCATAATTGGAGATAATTACTGTAAACATTGAGAGGAGAGGGATTATGAACATAGATTCCATAAGGTTCACTGATCCTCCTGTCCATCATCAATTTCCGTCATTATATGAGAACTTGGGGCTTCCTGAAGTTTCTTCCTTTATTGAGCAGAAATATGAATTTGATTTTACAATAGGAAAAAAAAAAAGAACTGGGCATGGAAGCATTCGAATGTATAAGCAATATGAAGAGTTTAAGGTGATAATCTCTGAAAAATTGACCGGATTCGGACCAAAAAGGCTTGAAAAGCTGGAGAGTCTGCTGATGGAGGAGGTTAAAGAACGATTTAGCAGCAATATAGAAGCTGAAACTAAAACACGAAAAGTATACCACATGCATTTTGGCCGTAATGACAGGGATAAATAGGGACAGTTTAACTGTCCCATATGGCTTACTTGGTGTTATCTCTTTGGGCTTTTAAAGCGATTCTTTCAAGACCATTTTCTCTGTCATCCGCATATTCTGTATCTTTTGGAAGTGCATTATTCTTATGATCTGATTGACTTTTCTTATTCTTTGCCATGATTTTCACCCCCTTTATAGCCATTAAGGCATCTGCGTTTTTAGTTTGCATTCTTTTTATGAGGCTATGCTTTGCGTTTCTATTTTTAAGTAGTTTTTGATGTGGGACTTAAGTGGGGCCTTATCTTGTTCAATCAAACGTTTGATTGAAATGCAATATACATCAAAAGAGTGCACTCTGCACTCTTTTTTATGTGTTAATTGACTGGCATCATAATCCGGATGAGGGTGCCGTTTTGCGGCTTGCTTTGAACATTGATGGTACCTCCATGGAGGTGGACAAGCTGTTTGGTGATGGCCATGCCTAGTCCTGATCCGCTTCCGGTTTCGCCTGTATGGGTTCCTCTATAGTAGCGGCTGAAGAGCTTTCCGAGTGTGGCGCTGTCCATGCCGATGCCATCATCCTTAATGTTAATGACAATTAGATGCTCTTCTATGGAAGTGAGGCTAACGGAAATGGCTGTTCCTGGCGGGTTATATTTAATCGCGTTGGATATGATATTATCCATAATCCGCTGAAACCATTTGGGATCAATGGAAGCCGTAATGGATTCAGGATGCGGAATGAAATGGAATGTTCTGTCCTGATAGACAGGATCATTAATGTAATAAATGATGATTCGGCGAATGAATTCGTTTAAGTCGGTCGGCACTTTGGCAATTGGCAGAGCATTGTTTTTGAGACGGTAAGTTAAGGTTAAGTCCTCCAGCAGGTCCATCATATAATCCGACTTTTCAGCCATAATGAGGGAGAACTCCTTTGTTTCCTTTTCGGACCATGTGTAATCATTGGAGGCAAGCATTTGAGCATATCCGGAAATGGAGGAGAGCGGAGTTTTTAAATCATGGGAAAGGCCGCTGATCCATTCTTCTCTTGTATTGGCCATAATCCGCTGCTGCTTCTCATTTTGCTGAAGAGTTTCGGTAAGCTGTGTTAAGGTTGCAATTAACTCTTTATAAAGACGGAACTTTCTTTTCAATTTTCCTTTTCTGCTGAGTGTTACCGGCCGGCCATGGACATCTGCAGGCTCCTGATATAGCCCGCTCCCCAGATTTTGAATCCATTTCATTAATGTCAGCAGAGGAACACCGAATTTGCGTGCATACCAGAGAGTTCCGCCCAGAAGCAGCAGGAATGCCAGGATAAAAATGATAAGGAGACTTCTGTTTAGACTTTCAAATAAACTTTTTTCCAGACTGGAAGCCTTATTGTCAGCAGGAATCCCTAATAGGATGGCACTTTCTGTGTTTGGGTCAAAGTATACAGATGGTGTGCTGCTTTCCGTATCCTGCTCTGCGAATAGCTTTCTGACTGAGTATTTGTTCTGCTGATTTTTGGCTCCATACTCATCCACTACATTGCCTTCAGGAGCAATAAGCTGGACCCAGGCATTTCTCCGGGATAGTTCGTTCTCTATGTTTTCAGAAAGGTTCAGCTTCTGTTGTTTCCAATCAACAAGTGGCGATATTTGATTCAGAAGTTTAGTCTCAGCCTTGGCTTTTCCAAAAAGGACAAAATGCGGTTTAGTGCCGATCTTCCAATATGTATAATGGGCTTCACTGCTTTCCCCATAAGTAATGGCGGCGATTTCACTTTTCCTTAACTTTTTAGGAGCTTTGTCCGGCATATTGAAAGTGCCAAGAACCTCCCCGGTTTCATTAATGGCAAGGAGCCATCCATTCTGTTCCTTTGCCAGGCTTTTCAATTCCTCTTTAAAAACAGCTTTCCCGTCTTTAAAGCTAACATGGTCAGATACAAAATAATCCTCAGCATTGGAGAGATCCTGTTTGGATTCGAAATCCATCATTGAAAAACCAAGAAAAGCCCAAAAAGAAATCAGAATGATAAAGAAGAGCACAAAAACGGTAATTAATTGGACAAAAAATTGAAAGATGAATCGTCTATGGATGTTCATGAATACAGCCTTCCGGAACAAATTTATAGCCAAGTCCCCTTACTGTAATAATGTGGCAGGGGCTGCTTGGATTGCTTTCAATTTTCTCCCGGAGCTTTCGGATATGCACCATGACCGTGTTGTCCTCCCCAAATCCTTCTTCTCCCCATACATGTTCATATAGCTGGCTTTTGCTGAAAATCTGATTGGGATGTTTGCTTAAGAATAGGAGAAGCTGGTAGACTTGCGCTGGCAGGTCTATCCTTTTTCCAGAAACAGTAACTTCCCCTGCTGAAGTATTGATCTTAATTCTGCCAAAATCATAGATTGTTTGTACGGGAATAGGCTGACTTCCTTTATGGCGCCGCAAGTGTGCTTTAATTCGCGCAGCTACTTCAAGCGGATTAAAGGGCTTGGTAATATAATCATCTGCTCCAAGGGCAAATCCTGAAAGTTTATCAAGGTCGGTGGATCGTGCAGTCAGAAAGAAGATGGGAGCATCTGTCGTTGCCCTTATTAAAGGGCAAATATCAAAACCGCTGCGGTCAGGGAGCATCACATCCAATAGAATGAGATCATAGGTATTGGCCCGGCAGCGCTCTAATGCCTGTGCGGCAGTAGAGGCGGTATCGATATTTCTGAATTGTTCACGCTGCAGTATCGTGCATAGCATGTGCAAAATGGCTTGTTCGTCATCAACAAGCAGTAATCTTGAATCTTGCATGGTTATTCTCCTAATCTAGTTTGTTCAAACCTATCATATCACTCCATTTCCAAAAATATAGGAATTAAGGAAAAATTAAGGAAGTATTTCAGGGGGGTTAAGATTGACGATATATACTTTAATCAGAATCACGCTGAAGGGAGCATGGAATATGTTTGTGATGTGCAAGAGAGAGTTTATAAGTCTTTTTAAAGGGATTAAATCCATTATTATGATTGCCATATTATTTGCAGTATCGTATTATGCAGCGAAGTTTTCCAGTGTACTATCATCTGGAGTGGAACTGACGGCAGGCGAGGCTGAGGATATCCATACGATCGGTCTTTTAAGTGTCATTTTGCTGCTTGGACAATTATTTGTGTTCGGTTTGTCCCATGACACAATAAACAGAGAAATCCATGAGCGTACAATGAGGTTTCTGGTGACAAGGGCATCACGCTCTACTATATTATTCGGTAAATTCCTTGGAATATGGTTGTTCTGGCTGTTCTGTATTGTGGTGTCTTTTTTGCTGATCAGTATCTTTTCCAAGAAGTTTAATCTGTTTATTTTTTCCCAGACGATGAGTCTGGTGACTTACCAGGCAGCTTTAGCTGTCCTATTGTCCGTGCTTATCCCTAGACCTGGATATACCATGTTTTTAGGCAACATTCTGGGGCTGATGCTTCCGGCTTTTGGATTTTGGGCTGCTTTTTCTCCAAATGGCTGGGTAAACTGGATGAAATACCTTATCCCTTTTTACTATTTGGAGCGTGATGATTTTACTTTCTTAGTCATACTGGGGCTGGCAGGTATGATGCTGCTGGCTGCAAATGCTGTCTTTAGAAGGAGGGAATGCTGATGATTGCCATCGAAGCGAAACAGCTCTCAAAAGCCTATGGTGCCCATCAGGTGGTCATGGGAATGGATTTAGCCGTAAGGAAAGGCGAGATATTTGGGTTTCTCGGACGTAACGGTGCAGGTAAATCCACCTTTATTAATATGCTGACAGGAATCATTTCCTCCAGCAGCGGAACATACTCACTTCTTGGGGTTGAAGGACCTGATAGCAAAGTGATGAAAAGAGTGGGGGTTATGCCGGATTATTCATCTTTCTATGGGTCATGGACCGCTCTGGATCATTTGCGCTTTTTCTCAGAGCTATCGGGCGCCAGGGCTTCAAAAGAGAAATGTCTGGAGGTTCTGAGAAGTGTTGATCTTTTATCACATGCCAATAAGAAAGCAGGCAAGTTCTCCTTTGGCATGAAAAAGAAACTGGGGATTGCTCAGGCGATTATTCATGATCCGGAGCTGATATTCCTTGACGAGCCTACATCGGGTATGGATGCGGAATCTGTTATTCTCATTCACCGTCTCATTAAAGAGCTTCAAAAACAGGGGAAGACGGTTTTTATGACATCGCATAATCTGGATGAAGTGGAGAAGATTTGCTCAAGGATTGCCATTATGCGGGATGGAATCATTGATAAGATTGGAACGATGGAAGAGTTACGGGCCTTTTACCGGTCAACCATAACTGTCAAAATGAAACACTCCAACGTGCCGAAGCAGGAACAAGCTAAGCTGAAGCAATGGCTTGATTCAACTGGCAGCCTGCTTGAACACGGGGATGCTTATACAGTGATCACAATCAGCGATGAGAATAAGATTGCTGACATGATAAGGGCTTTCACACAATGCAAGGCGGATGTTCTGCGGGTGGAAGTTGAAGAGCCATCGCTCGAAGAAATCTTTTTAAATGAATAATAGATGGGAGATTAATATGCATGTAAATATAAAGGAACCTCAAAACAGGATTTCACGGAACGCCATCCGGGTATGGATCATCAGTGAGGCGATCCAAAATATCATCGGATTTGCGGTTCTCGGAGTGTTGTTTTATCTGGATGATCGATTTTCATGGAAAGAATGGATCGGGTGGATCCTGATCATTTTATTGACTATATCGATACCGGCGGCAATTTGGTCTTTCATATCGCCATACATTCAGTACAAAAGCTGGCGTTACGATGTGGATGAAGAATATGTCCAGCTGAAGTCAGGGGTGTGGCAGGAAAGGCATCTGCTGATCCCCATGAGCAAAATACAATCGGTTGAAACCGTGCAGGGTCCTATTATGAGGAAATACGGCCTATATTCCGTAAGCATGGGAACGATGGGGTCTTCTCATGTAATCCCGGCATTGCCAAAAGAGGAGGCTGTCTCATTAAGAAATAAGATAGCCAAACTTGCCAAAGTAAAGGAAGAGGACGAATGAAGCAAGCCAGAAGATATCATCCGCTTCTTATATTGTTTGGACTCATTCAATTACTAAGAAATTCAGCCTTTATTGCCCTCTTTTTATTTGTGATGAAAGCGGGCTCCCAATCCTTTTTGATTGTATGGGGACGTAAGCTTTTTCTTCCTTTTATTGCTTTGGCTGCTTTGTATGTTCTTCTGGATTGGCTATCAAATAAGTATGAAGTGGACGATGCTCATATCCATTTATCCAAGGGAATCTTTGTCCGCTCCAAGAGAACTGTACCATTTACTAAAGTGCAAAATATCCAGAGACATACGTCTCTGCTTCACCGGCTATTTGGATTCACATCCCTTACCTTTGAAACAGGAATGGATGGAAGTGAGTCTTCAATAGAGTTTAAGGTAATTTCCTTAAAAGAAGCGAACCGGCTGGAAGAGACGGTTTCAGCGAAAACGAAAGCGGAAGTGCCGGAAGTGAGTGAAAAAACACTGCATTTTTCTCCGGGACAAAAAGATCTTATAAAAGCGGCCTTTACATCCCTAAGCTTTCTTATACTGCTGTCTTTAATAGCTTCTATTTATACAAAGATATCTGACTTTATTGATCTGGAAGAAAGAGGAATAGGCTTTTTGAAGGGATTCCTGGATTCCTGGCAGGTGCAGGCTGCTGCAATCATCTTTTTTCTGATTATATCTGTATTGGCAGGTTTCTTGCGGACCTTTATCAAGTATGGGAAATATGAAATATCTTCTGACGAAACCCGTATTTATATCCGGAAAGGATTCTTAGAAGAGACCTCCTTTTCTATTTCAAAAGATCGAGTCCAGGCAATAGAAATCAAGCAGAATATGATGAAACGTTTGACCGGGGTAGCTGAAGTGAAATTGGTGACAGCAGGTGATGTTTCGGAAGGAGATGAAAAGGCAGGCGTAAATTCGCTATTTCCTTTTCTGCCAGTTGATCGGGCCTGCAAGATAGCAGAGGAGATATTGCCGGCTTATGAAATTTTACAGAACATGCATCCGCTTCCGAAAAAGGCCCTATGGGCAAGCTTATTAAAGCCAAGCTGGCTATGGATCTTATCTACAGCCGCCCTGGTTTATTTCAAGCCTGAATTTCTGGGTATTGAAGAAACCTGGCTGGCAGGTTCTATCCTTCTCTTTTCCTTAATTGTCTTTGTACGAATCGCTGGGTATACAAATGCCCGATATTTGATCAATGGCCCTTTTATTCAAGTCAAAACCGGCATTGTTGGCACGCGGTTATTTATCTCTAAAAGAAGCAAGGTTATTGAGGCAGAAGTAACGGCAACACGATGGCAAAAGCTGTTTGGACTTGCCTCCATACAGACAGTGAACCGAGGTAAGCCTGTTCAGCATGCCTGTGTGGAGAATGTGCCAGCCGAGGTGGCTTCATCTTTCTATTCCTGGTATAAGAGCCGCAGGGAGGAAGTTCAAATTAAATAGATTTTTTTACCATAAAAAAGAAACCTCCATGATTACCTTTCGTATTAAATAAGTACAGGATAATCATGGAGATTTTCTTTTGAAGATGGTGTGGGTAATCACTGGAATAATTCTTATTGTGGCAGCAGCAGTTTTGGCCTTATTCATGTATCTAAAGGGAAAAAGCAGCGGTGATCATAAGTCAGTCATCGGGTATGTGCAGGAACACAGGGACACAGACAGCATGGAATCATGGCCGGAAAAATGAATCTTATCAACAGTAAGTTTCGTAGATTAGCAGGAAGCATTTGTTAGATTCGGGAACTTATTAGAAGATGTTCACAAGTAGATTTGTAAAAGATAAATTAAAGGGTGGAGAGTATGGCTAGAATTTTATACATAGAAGATGAAAGCGATATTGGCAGCTGGCTGAAAAATGATTTAGGGGAAAGAGGCTATGAAGTGATCTGGCTGCAGTCTGGAGAAGGCATGGAAAACTATCTTTCTGATGCGGATATTGCCATTTTGGATGTTATGCTTCCGGGGCTTGACGGGTTTTCGCTTGGGAAGCGGATTAAGAAAGTAAAGAATGACATGCCAGTACTAATGCTCTCGGCAAGAACGGCGGTGGAGGATAAGCTGGAGGGCCTGAGCTTTGCTGATGATTATCTGACAAAGCCTTTCCAGCCGGATGAGCTTGCTGCAAGGATTGAAGTGCTGTTAAGGCGATTTCAAAAGAATGATCAGGTGCTGGATCTGCATCACTTACAGGTGCATACAAAGGATTTTCGGATTATCAATCGGGAGGCAGACGGTGAAATTCAATTGACAGGAAAGCAGTATCAGCTGTTTCAGTACTTCATTCGCCATCTGAATCAGATTCTGACAAAAGAGCAGCTCTACGAAGGCGTCTGGGGAGAACAATATATGGAGGGCGACAAAACCTTGATGGTTCATATCCGCTATCTTCGTGAAAAACTCGAGAAGAACCCTTCCCGTCCTGAAATCATTGAGACCATCCGCGGAATCGGCTACAGGGTGAAGATATGAAAAGGTTCTTTCAATCGCTGCAGGCGAAGTATATGGCGATTATTCTGGTTGCCTTATTCCTTTTTCAGGCAGCTTATTTACTCGTGGCTATGCTGGCTATGGGTCTCCAGGAAGACATTTTAGGAGAACAGAGCAAGAATGAATCGGATCCCAAACATATTGAAGAAAAATGGCATGCGGATGCAAAAGAACTGGAGAGGGCTTCAAAGGAAACCATCCTTAGGCATTTTTCCAAATGGAAAAAGAAATATCCGGATGCTTCGATGTTTTGGGTAGACGAACAGGGAACCTTGATGGAGCAGCTGGATGTAAAGGGAAATCTGCCAGCTAATTGGACGCCTGCCTTTACAGCGAAGTTTATTAAGGAACGGTATGGCGGAGATCCGTTTACAGTTATAAGCTTTATTGGCGGGGATGAAAAGAACGGTTTTATCGTTCTGGAAATACCGAGGAATTTATTTCTTCCGCCGATGGTGCAGGTAACAGAGAAATATGGAATCCTCTTAGGGGCCGGTCTGCTTTTGATCATTTCCCTGTTTATCATCGTTTCCTTTTTATTTTTCCGGGGCATCCGCAAAAGGCTGCTTCATCTCCAGGAGGCGATGGAAAGACGGGATATGGATAATCTGCCGATCAAAATCGATGTGCAAAAAAATGATGAAATCGGCCAGCTGGAACAGACATTTAATGAGATGGTCTTAGAGCTTAAGGAAAGCAAGCTGCGCGAGCAGGAGGAAGAGCAGCTGCGGAGGGAGCTGATCGCCAATCTGTCCCATGACCTGCGGACGCCTTTGACGAAAATCAATGCGCAAACATACTCGATTGCAAAGGAGAATCTGTCTCCGGAAGGAATACAGGCTGTCAAAGCACTGGAAACCTCGATAGTCAATATTGATAGACTGATTGAGAATTTAATGAGCTACACGCTTTTAATGGCGAGCAAGCATAAGCAGGAGCTGATCGAGCTGGATGCTGTCCGGTTTATTCGAGAAAGTATGGCATCATGGTATCCGGTTTTTGAGAAGAATAATTTTGAAGTGATCATCGAGTTAGAGCCATTTGAAGAGAAATGGCTAGCGGATCCGATGTGGCTGGGCCGTATTTTTGATAACATTCTGCAAAATGTCCTGCGGCATGCAAAGGATGGGCTTTACCTTGAAGTGGCGACTGAATCAACTGATGAGTACGATGCGATTGTTTTTATTGATCATGGGAAGGGGCTGAATAACAGTTCCAATGAAAAAGGAGCCGGAATTGGGTTATCCATTATCGATTTAATGGTAAAGGGGATGAAGCTGGATTGGGAGATGGAATCTGGTGTTAAAGGTACAGCGATAAGAATCAGGAGAATCAAATGAAAGTGATTAGGTGAAGACATTAAGAACAATTATGATTCCAGTTAGTATATTTATTAAGTGAATTAAAAGGGAGTCACTCAAACTAGGAGTGGCTTCTTATTGATGAAAAATATTAATAAACAAAAATTACTATGAAAGGATTTTGTTAACCAACTGTATTAGCAGAAAAATACTGTACTTGTGTCTTAAAATATTGGTCATGCTCCTGATTTACGATCCAGAATACTATATCTAGAAATATAATGTTCAGGAGATGATTTGCAATTGGATAACATGAACAACACACAGCCAGACGATCTTTGTCAGGAATTTGCCGAAATTCTGGGATCAGTACCATCTGTCATAAATGGAGTTTGTACTGCGACTAATTCCCGTACAAATATACACCCGGTTGTATTAGGCCGGAGAGCTGAATCCTTTATGTTTGTTCCTCAGGCATATTCATTTGAAAATTTCGATCGGGACGGCCGGGCATTATGTCTTGGTGAGACAGTCCTCCTGCAGGAGGAAGTTAACCCCTTTATGACCAGCTTGCGTGAAGATGGAATCATTGTCACTGCCCTTCATAATCACTGGCTTTTTGAAAATCCAAGGTTAATGTATATGCATTTTGAATCCATTGATGAACCTTTAACTTTTGCCAGAAAAGTAAGAAATGCCCTAGACTTATTAACTACCCGCAATGTTGGAAGATCTGGCAGGGGACAAAGATCATCAAATAGACGAGGAGAAGAACTTTGTGAAGAGTTCAACAGAATTTTGGAAGGCAGCATGAATACATTTGAAAATGGGGTTTGCATTGTAATGAAATCCCGTACAAATATTAGGCCACGCGTTCTTGGCAGGAGGGGAAATTCCTTTTTATTAATTCCTCAAATGTTTGCATTTGAATCATTGACAGCAGACGGCCGGGCTCTTTGCAGTGGAGAAACGGTGATCCTGCAAGAAGAGATAAACCCATTTATTAGTGAGCTTCGTAAACATGACATTATTGTGACAGCTTTTCATAATCATTGGCTCTTTGATGATCCGAGGCTGATGTATATCCATTTTGAAAAAGTGGAAAAACCAATTCGCTTTGCCAATGATGTAAGAGATGCTCTTGAGGTGCTGACTGAAAAAAAGATATCATCAAATAGTAAATAAAGGAGTCACTTTTTCCGTGTGCTTCCGGGGATCTTCCAGTCGAAGATCCTTTTTTTATTTATTCATGGATTAAGAGCAATAAGTTCTTTCTCATAAAAAGGTTAAGCAACCTTTTTTGATTCCCTATTTCATTGGCTAGGTTCAAGCACATTGTTAATTTAAACTCTGATTGAAGTACAGGCGCGGGATTTCTGGGAAAAGCGGAACCGCAATCTGAATTTTAGAACAAAGTTTTGCAGAAAACGTCAAAATACATAAGCGGTTAGATATTTAAACAAATTTTAAACTTCTCCCTACCTTTGTTTTAACCTTGACTGGCTAAGATGGAAAGTGAGGTGAGAGGAATGGAGTTTATCGTAAGAACGGAAAATTTATCAAAGCATTTTGGTCAGGAGAAAGCTGTGTCAGGTCTGGAAATGAAAATACCCAAAGGGGAGATCTACGGATTTCTGGGTCCGAATGGTGCGGGGAAAACCACAACGATCCGGATGCTTTTGGGGCTGATGAAGCCTGATTCCGGCAGAATTGAAATTTTTCAAAAAGACTTAAAGAAAGACAGACTAACTATATTGGGACGGGTGGGCTCGCTTGTGGAGTCACCATCATATTATCCGCATTTAACAGCAAAAGAAAATCTGGAAGCAATGAGAAAAATACTTGGTGTGCCGAAACAGAGAATCGCTGAAGTGCTGGAGATTGTCCGGCTAACAGATGCTGGTGATAAAAAAGTAAAGGGCTTCTCACTTGGCATGAAGCAGCGGCTTGGAATTGCTGCCTCGCTGCTGAATAACCCGGAACTGCTGATTCTCGATGAGCCGACAAACGGTTTAGACCCTTCAGGAATTATTGAGATCCGCAATTTAATTAAAAGCCTGCCATCGGAATGCGGGATGACCGTGTTAATCTCCAGTCATTTATTATCAGAAATTGATCAGATGGCGACAACAGTAGGCATTGTGACGAAAGGGAAAATGATTTTTCAGGATTCGATTGAAGCGATGCGCATGTTTGCACAGCAGTCCGTTTTATTAAAGGTCAGCGAGAGCGACAAAGCCTGGCGATCCCTGCTGGGGAGAGGAATGAAGGCTGGTTTGGATAATGGCATTATTTCGCTTCCGCAGCAATCGGATGAAAAGGTGGCAGAGGCTGTGCGCGGACTTGTAGCAAATGGATTTTCCGTTTATCGGGTGGAAGAAGAAAAGCGATCATTGGAAGACATTTTCCTTCAAATGACGAGGGAGGGGCAGGCCGGATGATGGGAAAGCTGCTGGCAGCCGAATTTATGAAGATTAAGCGGAAAGGAATCTGGTTTCTGACCGTCCTCGGCCCAATTGGGGTAGTAGCCATGCAAATGGTCAATTACGGGGTGCGCAAGGATTATTTGTTCAGGCAAAATGATGACCGGTGGGGGTATTATTTGGACAATATTCATTCGTTCACTCCGCTTGCGATTGTGCTGGGCATCGTAATCCTGACATCTTTTATGTCGAGCATTGAGAATGAAACGAATGCCTGGAAGCAGCTGATTGCACTGCCAGTTTCGAAAATGAGCGTGTATTTATCGAAGTTCACAGTGCTGTCGGTTCTGCTCCTGACTTCTTCTGTGCTTTTAATGCTGTTCACAATCGTTTTTGGATTGTCTCTGGATTTAGGCGGGGAGGTTCCGTATGCCGGTCTGCTGAAATTTAGCTTTTATCCTTTTTTTGCGGCATTACCTGTTTTGGCGCTGCAGCTTTGGGTAGCGACTGTAAGTGTGAACCAGGGTGTGCCAATCACTCTGGGGATTCTGGGTGTAATTCTGACATATGCTGGTTTTACTTTGCCGGATTGGCTGATTTGGAAATGGCCGCTGCTGCTGAATGAGTGGGATGAACCGCTCATCAACGTCCTGCTCGGTGTTGGAACTGGCTTCTTCTTATACGCAGCAGGCATGATTGATTTTGCGAGAAGGGATGTGAAATAGATGCTATCTATTCTAAAGTCGGAATGGTTTAAACTGCGTAAATCAAGGATCTTCGGCATTCTTTTAGTGGGACCGCTGATTGGGCTGGGTGCGGGGATTGGGGCAGATACAGCTGAAACGGCGGGGGTGATGAATGAATGGTACATGCTTTTGATTTATATGAATTTGCCTTATTCGGTCCTCTTTTTGCCGTTAGTCACAGGGGTTCTGGCAAGCCTTGTCTGCCGGTATGAGCATCAGGCCGGGGGCTGGAAGCAGCTTCTGTCGCTGCCTGTCACAAGGGGAAAAGTGTTTGCAGCTAAGTATGCGCTGATTCTGCTATTGGTTTTGCTCATACAGTTATTTTATTTAGCTGCCATTTATGGAGCAGGATTGTATAAAGGCTTGGCCGATCCGTTTCCGGCAGCGATTGTCTGGAAAAGCATATTGGGAGGCTGGGTCGCGACTTTCCCATTAGTCGCTCTGCAGCTGTGGATGTCCGTCTGGTTCAAAAGCTTTGCGGCACCTTTTGCGGTCAACGTCGTTTTTACACTGCCATCCATTCTTGCGATGAATTCAGAGAAAGTAGGCCCCTATTATCCATGGGCACAGCCATTTGCAATGATGTATCCTGCGGCAGATACAGGCGATATCTTCTTTATTCCATGGGAACAGCTTTTGACTGTAATCGGCGGATTCTTTTTACTGTTTTATCTGGGCGGCTATTTTTATTTTCAGCGGAAGGCTGTGTAGACAGGATACCAAGGGAGAGATCTCTTGGTATTTTTAAATGGTAAATTGTAATTATTTGAAACTTTTTCTATATTATTCCGTAAAGCTATAGTGGAATTATTTTTAATAGAATAGGAGTGTTCTTTATGGAACAAGAAGTAAAAACAAATAGCGCAAAACCGAGTATGCTTGGGATGATTTGGAGTCCTGGGGAGCAGTTTGACCGCATACGCCAGAACCCGAAGATTTGGGTGCCGCTGATTTTGGTCAGTATTCTGTTTGCGGCAGGTATGTTTTTGATGGCCATGTCGATGGATGCTTCTTACCTTGGGCTTGAAGGCATGAGTGAGGCAGAGGCAGAGATGGTAATGATGTTTTCGAGGGTGGGTGTGGCAATAACAGGAATTTTCACACCTGTAGTGGTTGCCCTCATTTCCGGTGGTATTTATATGATTTTCATTAAAATTGCTGGATCAGATGCAACCTTCAAACAGATATTTTCCATGAATATTTATATTCTTGTTATTGGCGGGATAGGCCTCTTGGTCAATATGGCATTAAGAGCAGCTATTGGAGGAAATCCGGAAATATTTATTACTAGTTTAGCAGGATTGATGAACAGCGAGAAACCAGGGGTTTTGGGTTCTATCGAGTTATTCAGCATCTGGCAGTCTGTTGTAACGGCTATTGGCCTTCATCGGGTTGGAGGATTATCAAAAGGCTGGGCTTGGGGCATTGCGATTGCCTTCTTCATCATCGGCATTGTCTTCACTTTAATCAGCAATACCCTTTCAGGAATGACTGGTGTCTAAATGAAAAAGAAAGTTTGGATAGCAATAGGAGTTGCGGCTGTGTTTTTGCTGATGGCTGGCGTTAGCGTCTACAGACAGGCGTTTGCGAAAGGGCCTGAAGTAAAAACCGCCCATCCGGTTCAGGAGGAAATTACAGAGCAGATCATGATTCCGGGAACGGTAGAGCTGATGAATGAACAGAAAATATATGCTTCTCCTGAAAAAGGCGAAATAAAGGAGTTCCTGGTAGAAGAAGGGGATTCCGTTAAAAAAGGAGAGGTACTGGCCAAATTCGATGAACAGGCTTTGGAGCTTGAACTGGAAAAAGTCAAACTTCAGGCTGAATCAGGATATTTAAAAATCAGCCAGCTGGAAAAACAGGAAGACCAGCTGGGGAATAAGAAAAAAGAGCTGCGCAAACAGGCTGGTGAAAAGGAAGCTGATAAACAGATACAGCCTGAAAGGGATCAGTTGAAACTGGAAAAGCGATTGGCGAATCTGGAATTAAGCCAGGTGCTTCTGCAGAAGAAAGATATTGAAAAACGTCTTGGAGAATTAGAGGTTAAAAGCACAATGGATGGAGTGGTGCTTCAGGTGAACAAGGCAGCCTCCTCCGATCCAGCTTCGGCAGGGAAACCTGTCATTTATGTTGGCGATTTAAAGGCGATCGGCGCATCAGGCTTACTTTCAGAATTCGATTCATTAAAGGTGAAAGAGGGGCAAAAGGTGACTCTCCGGTCCGATGCGATTCCTGAAAAGAAATGGAAAGGCGAAGTCAGCGAAGTAGCTGATATGCCGGAAGAGAATCAGGGAATGAACCCTGCCGAAAATAGTGCGCCACAGTATCGGGTGGAGATCACGGTGAAGGAAATGTCCCTGAAACCAGGTTTTCAGCTCATAATGGAAATCGAAACGGATAAGAAGAAGGCTCTGACTGTTCCGGCAAACTCGGTTATAACTGGAGACAGCAGCGTATATCTATTCGTGGTCAGGGATCAGAAAAGCTATAAACAGGAAGTGGAGACAGGTGTCGCTTCCGGGAATAAAATCGAGATAACAAGCGGCCTCAAAGAGAAGGATTTGATTATTACTAATCCATCAGATCAGCTTAAAGACGGCATGGAAGTGGATGCGAAATGATTGATCTTAAAGGCATAATCAAGTCTTATCAGGCGGGAAAAGAAAGAATTGAAGTGTTAAAAGGGATTAATCTGAGCATTGAGCAAGGGGATTCTGTGGCGATTATGGGGCCATCCGGATCGGGAAAGTCCACGCTTATGAATATTATTGGATGTCTCGATCTGCCGACAGAAGGAATATATGAATTGGATGGTGAGAACATATCCAATTACTCGGAAGCAGAGCTGGCAAAGGTCAGAAATCAATCGATCGGGTTTGTGTTTCAGCAGTTTCACCTGCTTCCGAGACTGACGGCCATTCAAAATGTAGAGCTGCCGATGATTTACAGCGGCCTTGCAAAAAAGGAACGATTGGAAAGGGCGGAAGCCGCACTGATCAAAGTGGGTCTTGCTGATCGGATGGAGCATCTGCCAAATGCCTTATCAGGAGGTCAGAAGCAGCGGGTTGCCATCGCCAGAGCGATTGTGAACGAACCGAAAATCATATTGGCGGATGAACCAACAGGTGCTCTTGATACGAAAACAAGCGCCTCCATTATGGAGTTGTTCAGTGAGCTGAACCATGAAGGGTCTACGATTGTAATGGTTACACATGAACCTGAGGTTGCAGAGTATGCCCATCACACGATTATGGTGAGGGATGGGCTGATTGTGTCCGCAGAACCTTCCCGCAGGGGGGCGCCTACATGAGTTTTTTAGAAAATATCAAAATGGCGCTTAGTTCCTTAAAGGCGCATAAAATGAGATCGATTTTAACGATGATTGGGATCATTATTGGTGTTGGGGCTGTCATTATTGTAGTCGCAATCGGCCAGGGCGGAGAAGCGATGCTGAAGACGCAGCTGACAGGTCCCGGCAATACAGTGGAGCTGTTTTATCAGCCTTCTGACGAGGAAATTCAGGCAAACCCAAACATATTTAATGAAGCTCCTTTTGATGGGGAAGATATCAATGCACTGGAGCAGATTCCAGAGATTAAAAGAGTAGTTGCTTCAAGCTCACAGTTTTCACAGGCTTCTTTTGGGGAAAAGAAGGCAGAAACATCGACAACAGGAGTAGGTCCAGCCTATTTTGAGCTGAACAATGTTGATATGGAGAAAGGGCGGTCCTTTACGGCTGCAGATTTCCTTGGCGGACGCAGAGTGGGGCTTGTCAGCTATTCCATGCAGGAGGAGCTCTTTGATGGCAAGTCGCCGGTTGGCGAAGTGATCCGGATTGGGAACCAGCCGATTGAAATCATTGGAGTCATGGAAAAGCAGACAGGGCTCTTTTCATTCGGTGTTCTGGAGATCTATGTGCCTACTAAAACATGGCAGACAATTTATGGGAAGAGTGACTTTACCCAGGTGACGCTTCAGGCAGAATCCGCTGATCAGCTTCAGACGGCAGGAAAGAAGGCTGCCAACCTGCTTAACAAGATGCATAATACAGAAGAATCTTATATGGTTATCAACATGGAAGAAATGGCAGAAGGAATCGGCCAGATTACAAAGGTCATGACTTTAATCATCGGCAGTATCGCCGGTATCTCGCTATTTGTTGGCGGAATTGGGGTCATGAATATCATGCTCGTATCTGTAACGGAAAGAACGAGGGAAATCGGCATCCGAAAAGCACTCGGAGCGACCAGAGGGCAAATCATGGGACAGTTTTTAATCGAATCTGTCACGCTGACCTTAATTGGAGGAGTGCTGGGAATCCTGCTGGGCTGGGGTTCTGCATCTCTGATTTCATTCTTTGCCGGCTGGCCATCACTCATTTCCTGGCAGGTCGTCGCAGGCGCCCTTTTCTTCTCAATGGCGATCGGCATCATCTTCGGTCTGCTGCCGGCTAATAAAGCTTCTAGGCTGAGTCCAATTGAATCTTTGCGGTATGAGTGATTATTTAAGAGGCTATCTTCGGCTGAGGCTGGGGGTGGTCTTTTTTGCTGGCTGGGAATGTACTGCGATTAGTGTATGTAAGCTATCCTATATCTGGTAATATAGTGAAATAGGACTATGATACGATGAGGGTGTGCTTAGGATGTTTGCTTATGAAATGCTGGCGAGATTTTACCGGGAAGATGGATCGGTCATTTTTCCGGGAGAAATCTTTGGTGCAGCCAGAAAGCGAGGCAGGCTGTATGTCCTGGACCGCTTGTGCCGGATGACGGCGGTCAGGTTTGCTTCGTTTATTGACAAAAAGGCATTCATAAACTTTATCCCGACAAGCATTTACTCGCCGGAGTTCTGCCTGGAATCAACCGTCCAGCTTGCGAACCGATTAGGGGTGGATCCGAGTCAGCTCGTATTTGAGGTAGTGGAAACCGATAAAGTGGAGGATACGGATCATTTGAAAAGGATCCTCGCTTATTATAGGGAAAAAGGATTCCGCTATGCACTGGATGATGTGGGGGCTGGATTCAGCACGGTGGAGTTATTGAGCGAGCTGCAGCCGCATTATATGAAGCTGGATATGAAATATGTCCAGGGCGTGTCAAAAGATCCAGAGAAACAGAAGACAGCGGAAGCTTTTTTGCAGCAGGCATTGAAACTGAGATCGGTTCCGCTTGCTGAAGGGATTGAAACCCGGGAAGACTTTGTGTGGCTCCGGGGCAGGGGATATCAGCTGTTTCAGGGATATCTGTTTGGAAAACCTGCTCCAATTGCAGAAAAAGATAAGATATCAGTAAAGTAATGAAAGAAAATGCCTGTATTTTGCAGATCTGAACAAATTTCTTACTGTTTTTTCTAAAAAAAGGAGAGATGGAAAGATTTATGTGCGGATAGCTGAAAAATATGTGCGTTCAGCTTTTTTGGTGGCATTTCCTGCATTAGGGCCAGAGGCTTTATCAGTATTGTCTTCTGCGGTCTGAAATAATTGTTGGATAGATATGTAATCAATCCGAAATATATGTAACCTTTCACTCATGTTTATATTGCGGACCCAGGGGAATAGTCTTAATAGAAACATAATACTGCAAAAGGAGATGACATCACATGAAATACAAAAATCTACTATTATCGATTCCATTAGGAGCAGGATTAATGTTAGCAGGATGTGCTTCTGAGCAGGACCCACCTCCGGAAGATGAGGAAAACATGGAAATGGAAAATCAGGAAGATAACCAGGAACCAGATGTAACGGAAGAGCCTAGTGAAGAAAATATGGATGAAGAAGAGCCAGATATGGATGAAGAGCCGTCTGAAGAGAATAATAATCAATAAATAAACTTGACCTGAAAACAGCATCCGATACGGATGCTGTTTTCGTGCAGAAAAAAGTCAGCTATATAAAAAGGTTCAAAGGGTGATTACCCTTTGAACCAGTTAAATTTATTATGATTTAGTATCCTAAGAAGCTGCTTTGGTTATCATCTTTGCAAATCAGCAGAATTTTGCCTTTATCAAGCGTTTTTTCATATGATTCTGCCTCAGCTTGAGATAGTCCAATTTCCTCCATTTTAGTACGGAGTTCATCTCCCTGGCTTTGGAACATGTTTTTGAAAGCTGTCCCCAGCCCAGTTTCATCCACGCCAATTTTTTTAGCTTCAGAGTGGTCGGCTACCGTATCTGTTATGCTATCATCATGTGCAAGAACGAACACTTCATTTTCTGCGACACCTCTGCCATGCAAAGAATTGGCCGCCTGAACAGCTTCATTAATTGTGCTAAACTCTTTTACTAATGCCATTTAAACCTCTCCTTATCTATTTGAGATATAAGTTATTTACACTTTTTATATAGTGAATAAACATTAAGGAGGGTTCACAATGAAATATTCCAGAATTTAGAGGGGATTTTTCCAAAAGAGAAGAATACTCTCTTTATAAATTTTAATAGGGGAAAAGACGATGGACATTAAAACAAAGAGATTAACCGTAAGAAAGTTCGAGTCAGAAGACTGGCAGGCAGTTTATGAGTACACATCAAATCCAGAAGTAATGAAATACATTCCAGGTGGTATTTTTACAGAAGAAGCTGCTAAAGAGTTTATCCGCATGAATACCGAAAAAGCAGAGCATTTTCCCGTTCTTTTAAAAAATGAAGAGGTACTGATTGGCCATGTCGCTTTTCATAAGTATTTTGGCGATCATACATATGAAATTGGCTGGGTGTTTAATCCGAAGTTTTATAATAAAGGCTACGCATCAGAAGCAGCATATGCAGTGTTGAAATATGGCTTTGAAGAACTTGGGCTTCACCGGATTATTGCAACCTGCCAGCCCGAGAATCCGCCTTCTTACCGGGTGATGGAGAAAATCGGCATGAGGCGGGAAGGCTTTTTCAAAAAGTGCATTCCTCATGGCGATGAGTGGTGGGATGAATATTATTATGCGATTTTGAAAGAAGAGTGGAACATAGATAACTAAACAAGCAAGTATATCACCATCCTGTCTGGCTAAAAATAATAAAACAGGGGGTGATATACATGGCTAAAGATGTTCTTTGTGAAGTAAATAACTGCACTTATTGGGAACAGGGAAATAAGTGTGGTGCAGAAGCTATTTACGTTGTCAGCCATAAAGGCAAGCAGGCGTCCAATAGTAAAGAGACAGACTGTAAAACGTTTGAACCAGAAGTTTAAGCTAAGGGGTAACCGATTTGGTTACCTTCTTTATTTATTATTGATAATAATTATCAGTTTCATTCAAAAAATTTTCATCTTGCTGATTCTTTTGTTTTTCGAAGAGGCGTCAGTTTTTTCATGTTATTAAAAATCTTATAGTGAGCAGTGCCTATTTTTTCTTCTACATAATCCAATGAATAATCACCTGATGGATCAGATAGTTCCCCAATTGCACGTGATAGGTCATCAATCACTGTTCTGTATGAGTCATTCTTCTTATGGTCTTCCTTCGAATTCATTTCTACCATAATGTCGTGAGCAAGGCTTTGGATTCTCCGTAAACGAATTTGCTTCGCTGGCATATTATCGCATCCTCCCCTTTTTTACTGAATCAATATATTATATATGGCCTTTCCATAGAAAAAATAACTGAATTCCCATGTGCGCATTTATTGGAATATTATAGTATAATGAGTGGGTGTTTATTTTTCTGACAATTTAGTAAAAGGAGGCGTTCATTATGCTAAATAAAACTTTAGTTATTATGGATAAAAATAAGGGGAAAACGCCTAATTAAAATCAGCGTTTCCCCAAAATGTGAAAAGGGGAAATTAATATGAATACTGCCAAAGTGAGAATTGAAGAAGTAACAGCAGACAATTGGTATGATTGCTGCCTGTTGGAGCTTTCAGAGGTACAAAAAGCCTATATGGAGCCGAATGCTGTTTCCATTACGCAATCTAAATTTGAAACAGCGCTGAGACCGTATGTGATTTACTTGGAAGATAAAGCTGTCGGCTTCTTAATGTTTAATACATGTATAGAAGAATTGGATGCTTACTGGATTTATCGAATTATGGTTGACAAGGCGCACCAAGGCAAGGGAATAGGCCAAAAAGCGATGGATCTGATGATTGCGGAGATGGCGAAACTGCCGAATGCGAAAAAAATTGCAGTAGGCTACCATCCTGAGAATCTTGGGGCACACAAGCTTTATGCAAGTTTGGGATTTGCAGATCATGGCCACCGTTTTGGGAAGGAAATGGCGGTTGTGAAAGATTTAGGCTAGTGGAACAGGTGGGGAGAAGCAATGAAAATGGGAATGGCCCTGTTTATAGGAGGGCTGATTTTGTTTATGTCCGGCATCTTTCTGTCTGCCTATTGGACAGTCACCGGCAGTTTCATGGGGATCTTCGGAGGCATGATGATGGGATGCTCTTCTTATTTCCTTGCGAAACTGGGCAGAGGGCAGGTTAAGCGATAATGGAATTTATGATTTTTTTATTTGTATTCTTTATTTTTCTGGCAATCAGTTCAGTAATGAATGTTTTATTCAAGATGACCGAAAAGAAACACTGGGGCATGTCACTGCTGCTGAGCCTGGTGTTAACTGTCATTGCCATTGCTATTTTGGGGATTAAATAGAGATTGAAACCGGGTATTTTTGTGTATAAAAATGCTTGGAAAACACAAACTTTAGGTATCCTATTACGAAAAGGTGATGAAAAATGGATAAAGAATATCAATTTGCAAATTTGTCCGACGGAGATCTGCAACAGGTGCATAATCTTGAGAAGCAGTTAAGCGAAGAAAAGGGAGAAGAAGTCATTCTCATTGCTTATCATGATCAGAAAGAGAACAATAAATAAAAAGATTAGAAATCCCCAGGCAGAGATTGTAAATTAAATCAAACTGTATATCCATAATAAAACGCTTGGGAATTTATATCCCAAGCGTCTTTTTCTGTATAATTTATTTTTTATCTACAGACTGTGCATCATACACCTTCACCTGAGGAGGTGCAGCAAAATATTGAGGAGCCTTTGCTGTAAATGATGTAAAATGTTCAGTCTGATTGTGGAACTTCACAGCGTCCATACCCTTCCATAATTCCACCATCGTATAGGAACCCTCTTTTTCTGTATCTTTTAAAAGGTCATAAGAGATATTGCCTTCTTCTGCTCTAGAGGCATCAATAAGCCGATGGATTTCAGCAAGAAAATCATTTTCTTTATCAGTTTGTACTTGGAAGCCAGCATGAATAATGATCATGTTATATTTCTCCTTTATGAGTTATTTCCACTCCGTGATATCTTCAACAGGCAGGCGGACAGATTTATAGCCCTGATCAGCGGCTTTGCCGATTGAGATAAGCATGACAGGGTAGTAGCGTTCCCTGTCCAGATGGAATGCTTCAGCGATGCGGTCTTTTTCATAGCCTCCAATTGGATTTGTATCATAGCCATGGGCACGTGCTGCAAGCATTAGCTGCATGGATACGAGACCAGCATCGATCAGGTTCATATCTTTCTTTTGCTCGAATGTCATGTTTTCCACTAAACCTTTGATGGATGGCACCTGCTTGTCTCTTACATCAGCAGGCATGTATCCTTTTTCAACGGCTGTATCATAAATTTTTTCAATGAATGCTTCACTCTTCATATCAACAAAGACGGCAATGACAGCTGCTGAAGTCTCCACTTGCCTTTGATTGAATTTTGCGAGCGGTGCCAGTGTTTCTTTGCCTTCTTTTGAATCAATGACAACAAAGCGCCATGGCTGCAGGTTAACGGATGAAGGAGCTAAAGACGCTTCTTCCAGGATTTCAGCCATTTCTTCTCTGCTGATTTTGACTGTTGGGTCATAATTACGGATGGAACGGCGTCCTGTGATGATTTCCTTAAAGTCGTTGATAACTGTTTTATTCATAATGAACTCTCCTTTATGCTTTTCTGGATGTGGAATCACAATTTATCTACATTCTCTTGAATGCGTGTGAGCATATCTAATAGCGTGCTTCGCTCAAGTTCCGAAAAACCGTTCAGGATGCTGGAAATAAACCGGTGTTTTTCTTCACAGTAAGCAGCAATTTTTGTTTTTCCTTCTTCTGTCAGGCTGACATAGGTATAGCGATTATCTTCAGGACTTTTCCTGCGGATTACCATGCGTTTTTCTTCAAGCTGCTTAAGGTGTCTTGTGACAGCAGCATGATCAATATTCACTTTTTTCTGAAGCTCCCGCTGCGTAATTTCTTCCGCTTCAAAAAGCTCCCGAAGAATCTCAAGCCGTGACTGGCTGATGCCTGTACAGCGTTCAAACTTCGGCATTGTCTGCTTACTGAGCTCAAACAGCCGGGCGGCAATTATTTCTTCTTTCTTTGAACATTTGAACACAGCATCCCCCGCCTTTTAGATAATTGATAGGTCAATGATTGATACGTCAATTAATATACTCCAAAATATTTTAGAAGTCAAACTGGATGCTTAAGGCAGAGAAAATCCTGCTGAATAACTCATGAGTCAGCAGGGTTTTCAGTAATTGAGCTTCGGTTTCCTAAAGTTTCTCTGCTTCTATAAGCCACACATATCGATTTAGCTGCTTAAACTCAACAGAGAATCCATTGGAATGAAACATTCTTTCTAATATGGGGATGGTTGTATAGTATTCTGTTTCCAGGTCTTGCGCCAGGCTGAGGTAATGTTTTTTTTTAGCTTCGTGGATAAAAGTCTCTTTTTCGTCCTTGCTTCCAAAGACAGTATCGGCAAAAACAACTTTTCCGCCAGTTGAAAGGAGGGTGCTGTATTTAGAGATGGCATTGGCTTTTTCGCTGTCTTCTAAATGATGGAATGCGTAGGAGCTGACGAAGGCATCTATGGGGCCAATCAATTGAAAGTTTAAGAAATCACCATCTAATAATGTGAGATGAGGCATTTTTTTGCTTGCTATTTTCCGCATGGCAGCAGAAGGTTCCACTCCGACTACTGAACAGCCTTTCTCCAGGAGCTTTTGAGATAAGTTCCCCGTACCTGTACCAAATTCCACCACATTTCCATTAACAAGATCGGCAACTTCATTGAGAATTTGTTCATAATTCAAAAACACCTCTTGATATTCAAGGTCTTTACCCGTTACAGCCTGATCATAGGATTCTGCCCAATGGTCAAACAAATCTACAAATTCACGGCCCATTGAAAAATCACTCCTTATAATTCTTATAATGCTTATTGGTATAGTATGAATAAATATCTCGCTTGGCAACTTTGGAATTTTCCTTAAATCTCCGTCTCCAGATGATTTTTTAGCCGATAATTGACAAAAAAAAATTTAAAACATACTATACAAGTAGGAATAATATGAATTAAAGATAACGCAATAAATTTCCAAAGAACGGAATGGAGAAGCGTAACCATTCTTTGTGAAAAACAGAGGTGCTGACGATGAATTATCACAGCTGTGTGAAAGAACTGATTGGGCATACCCCTCTTGTGAAAATCAAACACTATGCTATTCCGCAAGGAGTAAATGTTTTCGCAAAGCTTGAATATTTTAACCCGGGAGGCAGTGTAAAGGACCGGTTAGGACAGAAGCTGATTCAGACTGCGATTGGGGATGGGCTTCTCTCGGAAGATGGTGCTGTAATTGAACCGACTGCAGGGAATACAGGGATCGGCTTAGCGCTGGCTGCAATTGGAACGAAGATCAAAGTCATCTGTGTCGTACCTCAAAAATTCAGCATTGAAAAGCAGGAACTAATGAAGGCGTTAGGGGCAGAAGTGATTAATACGCCAACTGAAGAAGGCATGGAAGGTGCTATTAAGAAGGCAGAGGAACTGCTGAAGAAGATTCCTAATTCCTATAGTCCTCAGCAATTCAGCAATGAGAATAACCCGCTAACGTATTATGAAACATTGGGACCTGAGGTTTTCGAAGAGTTAGATGGGAAGATTGATATTTTTGCAGCTGGAGCAGGGACTGGCGGTACGTTCATGGGCTGCGCCAGATATCTTAAAGAAAAGAATCCAAAGATAAAAACAGTTATCGTCGAACCTGAAGGCTCCATTTTAAATGGCGGAAAGGCAGGGCCGCATCGAACCGAGGGAATCGGGATGGAGTTTTTGCCACCGTATATGGAAATAGGCTTATTTGACGCCATTCATACGATTTCAGATAAAGATGCATTCAAACGAGTGAAGGAGCTGGCATTGCTGCAAGGATACTTAGTTGGAAGTTCGTCGGGAGCTGCTTTCGAAGCAGTACTGAGAGAAGCTGAAAATGCTCCGCCTGGCACGAATATTCTCACCATTTTTCCTGACAGCAGTGAGCGGTATTTAAGTAAATCTATTTATGAGGAGGATGAACAATGAGAAAGAAAACACAAATGATTCACGGCGGCATCTCCAGAGATGAACATACAGGTGCTGTCTCCATACCTGTCCACCATGCCAGTACGTTTAAACAAGATGGTGTGGGAAATTTTGTTTATGAGTACGCAAGAACAGGGAATCCGACCAGGCATGCTCTTGAGGAATTAATAAAGGATCTGGAAGGCGGATACCGAGGCTTTGCTTTCGGTTCGGGCATGGCGGCTATCTCTTCTGTAATGCACTTATTTTCAACAGGAGATCATGTTATTTTCACAGATGATGTGTATGGCGGATCTTATCGCTTAGTGACAAAGGTCTTATCTAAATATAATGTAGATGTAACCTTTGTGGATACAAGTGATTCGGCTGCTGTAGAGGCGGCGATAAAGGAAAATACAAAGGCTATCTATGTTGAGACGCCAACGAATCCATTGCTGAAGATTACAGACTTGGCCGGAATCTCCAAACTGGCCAAATCCAAGAATCTGCTTATGATTGTGGATAATACCTTCAGTACCCCTTACTGGCAAAATCCGATTGAATTGGGTGCAGATATAGTCCTGCATAGTGCCACCAAATATATAGGCGGACATAGTGATGTTGTTGCCGGGCTGGTTGTGGTGAATTCCGAACAGCTCGCAGCAGATATGCATTTCATCCAAAATTCAATCGGTGCTGTTCTCGGACCGCAGGATAGCTGGCTATTAATCAGGGGAATTCGGACACTGGCCATTCGGATGGAGGAAATTGAAGAAAATGCGAAAAGGGTGGCACATTTTCTTTCCGATCATCCGCAGGTTTCAAAGGTTTATTATCCAGGATTTAAAGATCATAAAGGGTATGACATTCACTCGAAGCAGGCACGGGGCTTTGGCGGAATGATTTCCTTTGATGCCGGAACCGGTGAAAAGGCAGAAGAGGTGCTGAAAAAAGTAAAATATTTTACACTGGCAGAAAGTTTGGGAGCAGTTGAAAGCCTGATTTCCCTTCCAGCCAAAATGACGCATGCATCGATTCCGAGAGAACGTCGTTTGGAATTAGGAATTAAAGATGGCCTAATTCGCATTTCGGTTGGCCTGGAAGATGCTGAAGATTTAATTGAGGATTTGCAGTCAGCATTATAGGAAAAAGCCCCAGTTAGTTTTCATTCTAAATGGGGCATTTTTTTTATTCTTTGTGGTTGGGGATTTATCTTGCCTCATGAGTAGGCACTTATTTTTTTCTAATAATGGTCTGCAAGATAAATATCATCTATCTGCTGGGCTATCTTAAAATCCAGTCCAGTCAGCCCATTTTCACTCCAGGAAGTGAGGGAGACGATCACCATTTTATATTGAATGGCGATAAAAGGATGGTGATTTTCGTTTTCGGCAAGGTCCGCTATTTTATTTACGAATGCGATACCTTCCAAATATTCTTTGAAGCGATAACGGCGATCAATCCATTTGCTGTCTTTTCTTTTCCAGTCCGGCAGCGTGGATAGTTGCCGGGCTATTTCTTCTTCACTTAATCTTGTCATACTGTGACATGCCTCCGATCAAAGATGACATCGAGTCCGTTTTGAATCAGCCGGACATAGCGTTCTTCCCTACTTAACTTTTCAAGCTGGTCCAGGAGCAGTTTTTTCAAAGGCGATTCTTTGTCATGCTTTTCAAGCAGTTCCAAAACTTCCAGCTGAAGCAGCCATTCTTCCGGGAACTCATCGAGAATTTTTCCGATAACACTCTGAAGAAGGACATCCTGAGGGAAATTCGTTTCCCGGATTTGCCTTACTTCCGCATATAGTTCTTCCAGAGGCGTAAGGGTTGTTCCTTCTTTTGGGCTTTCTTCGTTTATAACAGATTCCCCGTGGTATGCAGCGTAATCTGCTGCAATGGGCCGTGCAGAAACAATCTGGCTGCCCACAGCTAAATCGTATGTGCCCCAAGTGGGATGGAACAAGATTTCTTCTCCCTTTTTGACGAGACATTCTTCAAGTGATATTAAGACAAGGGAATCATGATTAAATAATAGATTCGTCACATGGCCGGAAATTTCTACTCCGCTTTCGAAGGTGATTTGCATCATTTTATTCATCTCAATGCCGAGCTTCTTCAGGCTTTGTTCAGTTTGATTCTCCAGCTTAATGCCTCCAGCCAGTTTTCCGATAGGAGCTCCAAAGCCTTCATTATGAATATCAGGACCATGATGATTAATTTGTTCATTTTGAATCGAAAGGGCACTTGGACCTGACGTTTTGACATAGATGGCTTCACCTTCTGCATCTTTCATGATATCAGTGAAAAGACCAGTAATCTGAATTCCAGAATTGAGTTCGATGTGTGCAACCTGGCTTGAAGCGATCGCTTTTTCGATAGCCTTCGTACCGCCTTTCCTGAAGGCCATCGACTCGCCGAATCTCGTCACTTCCTCTATCAATTGTTCAAAACTTTCGCAAACAAATAGCTGAGTCTGCATAGATGTAACGTCATAGCTGGTGTTAATTGCGTCTTCAATTGTGAACCTGCGCTTCATCACCTGATCGGACAGGCAATGTTTGCTTTCCCCTACAGATGACAGCAGTCCTGCACCGAAGATTTTGGGCTGCTGCAGATCGCCAATCAGGCCAAATTCGACTGTCCACCAGAAAATACGGGAGATTTGCTCAGCTTCAGAAAGTCCTTTCACGAGCTGCTGCTTTTCCTTTAATCGCTGTTTGGCTGCTACAATTTCTACTTCTGTTGAAGCAGGACTTTCCATGACAATCGATAAATGCCTGGTTGCTTCAAACACATCATGTTCTTCTTTTGTCGCAAAAGCGTTGGCGCCGATATTTCCAATTAATTTAACAAACTCTGAGTATGTTTCATCAAATAAAATCGGTGCATGCCCCGCCGCTTCATGGAGAATGTCAGGAGCGGGTGTGTATTCGATATTGGTCTTCTGGCGTATATCCGTTGCAATTGGAAGGATGCCATGCGCTTGAAAATCAAAAAAAGCTGTACCGGGAATCAATCCGTCGACAATGACAGCTCCCCAGCCGATTTTATCTAAATGATTGTTCATTTCACTTACCCTTGGAATGCTGTCAATGGAAATGCCGGACGCCTTCAGGCCTGAAGTGAATGCTTCATGGGCGATGTCCTCAAGGAAATGATGATTTTGCCTCATCACATATCTCCAAACTGCATGATCAATGGGGCTGTATGCATTGTAATGCTGCTGGGCTGTAAAAGGACGTAAGTGCAGGGGTATCGATTTCTTCATTTGGTATGTCTCCTTTTATTGGTTTTTATGCTTAAACGCTTTTAAGTGCGAAAGTGAACAGATATAAAAAATCCCTGCTGAATTTTCATTCAGCAGGGACGAATTTATTCGCGGTACCACCCTGATTGTAAGTAAAGAACTTACCACTTCACAGAATAACGGCTAAACCGTCTTATTTCAGGAAAAGAAATAAGAAGCTCCAGAAACGTAATTCATGATCTCCTATGTACTGGTTTTCAGCACCACCAGCTCTCTGCAACAGGGAGGATACCATTACTTCAATTCCTTCAAAGCATTTAAGTATTTGGATGCTTTATATCTTAAACGCTTTTAAGTGTTAAAGTCAACACATTTTTACTTTAATGAAAAGAAAAAGCCCTGAAGCATTTCTGAGCTTGGGTATTATTGCTCAATTTTAGCTGATCTGCGCTCCTGCTCTGCCATGATTTCTGCATCTTCGGCATTGTCCCGTGTTACTTTCTGAGTCAGAATGGACCCAACCGCCACCAGGAGCATGACCGCAATATAATACCCTTTTTCATTAAGCTCCATATCAGCATTGTAAAGTCCGATCAGAAACAAACCGACGCCGGCAATCAGTGTAAAGTATGCTAAAAATGTAAAAGCTGGCGTATTTCTCCTTCTATACTTTTGCATGTGTTTCAATCCCCTTTTTCCATAACATATTTTCTCGTTTTCCCCTTGCAGTGCTGTAAGGTTTGCACCCTAATCAGCAGATGTAACATTTTATTCTTTATGAATTAAAATTATCCTTTTTTGTAAAAAAATGCAACATGAAAATAAAGTGCCTTTGGCCAAGGAATATATTGAGAAGGTAGAGTCGAAGGATCGGGTTGGGGTAAAGCGGAAGACTTGTATATGCTAAGAGAATCTTAGAAGACAGGCATGGGAATATCCATGCCTGTAAAAACCTCAATAATAATACATGTGTTGAGGGGGATATTGCTGTGTGTATTGATATTGCTGGTTTGATTCCGTGCTATAAGCATTTCTGCTGCAGTTTTTCGTCGGGCCGATAAAGGCTGAAGGCTGAACAGGAGCTACGGTCTTTTTCCATTGCTTTTCATCCATACAATAAGTGTGCGCCATTATATTTGAAGGAGTTAATTTGAGAATGTCAGATCCCAGGATGACTTCCGGAGTAGGAGCATTAAAGATGGCCAGCAGGTGAGTGCTGTCGGTATTTGCTACCTCATAATGCCACCAGCCCTGAGGGACATTGGCTACCTGCCCGGGAGTAATGTAATAATTCTGGATTTGTTTTGTAAATGGATTAAGTAATGAAACCGTTGCGGCTCCCGAAATGCAATAAACCAATTCAGCAGCGTTTTGGTGATAATGAGGTTCTATCACATTATTTTTGCTTAGATAGATGTCCAGAAGGGAGACATCTTCCAGCGTGTTTAATTGCTGAATGCCTAATATATTTATTAAATTTCGATTATCTTTTTTCATCAGATTGCTTTTGTTCACATCAAAAAAGTAATTTAAAGACGGAGAGGTGTAATCCAAATATTTAACCATTTCTGCTCAGTCCTTTTGGGAAATGAATTTCTCAGATAAAGTATGCATATGACCGCAATCAGTGCATGTACCCGGATAACGTGGCAACCGTGGTTGTGTTTAATAAAGAAGGAGAGATAATAATGAAGAAAAAGCAGAGTGTTTAGGTGTAGGATTTGCATATGAATTAAAAAGAATCAACATAGCCAAACATAGGAGGACCTCCAATACTAAAAGCGAAAAAAGGCTTGTGCGCTGCAGTCATCTTTATTTGTTTTCTTACCCCATAGTGTACCTTCCATTAGTCCGTATTAACGTATCTTCTTTTTCCAAATTCTCCATCTTGATGCAAATAGTCTGATCATCTGCTACGGCTCAAGCCTTATTTGAAAATAAAGCTGAAGGTCATTTTAGCAATTTCGAAATACAGATAAGATGAAACCAAGAAAGGGATCGTGTCGATAAATATTCTTTTAGCACCCTATCCTTTGAAAATCAGCAATTATTGAGGGAGGGATCAAATGCCATTCTTGCCGTCCAATTTATTAAAAATAATACTGCTTCTTTTCCTGCTCACTTCAATTAGTATTACTTCGCTTGAATATCCGGCTTCAGCTAAGGAAGATATCGAAGCAAAAATTGAAAAGGGCATTAAGGATTACCTGGAAGAATATCAAGTTCCTGGAGCTTCAGTTGCCATCGTCCATAATAATGAGCTGTTTTTTTCAAAATCATGGGGAGTTACTGAAGAATCAGAGGAGGAGGTTACAGAACAAACTCCTTTTACGATTGGCTCCATAAGCAAATCATTAACGGGAATGGCCATTATGAAATTAGCTGATAATAGAACCATCCGCCTGGAAGCCAGCATTCAAGAATATCTTCCCTGGTTTACACTGAAAAATGGGAGAGCTGCCGAAATAACAGTGGAGCAATTGCTCGCGCAGACAAGCGGGTTGAGCACCTACGATGGACTGGCACTATCTGATAAAGAGTTAACAGGCAGTAATGCTATTAAGAATCAAGTCAAGAAATTGTCAGAAGTTGAACTGACTGCTGCGCCTGGTGAGAAGCATCAATACAGCAATGCCAATTTTTTAGTTCTGGGTGCGCTGATTGAAGAACTAACAGGAATGTCATATGCGGAGTATATGCAGAAGCAGATCTTTGAACCTTTAGGGATGAAAAATGCTGCAGCTAATAAGGAGGGAGCTTATAAGAATGGATACCTCAGCGGCTATCAATCCTGGTTGGGAATGCCGGTGAAAAGTTCTGTAGCCTATGATAATGCAGGCGCACCATACGGATACATTACAGCCAGTTCTGCAGATATGGTTCAATTTGTAAAATTATTGAGCGGGAAAGGGCCGGATCATTTTATCAGTGACAAAACTTTGGATTTATTTATGACACCGCAGGTCCAGACAGGAGAAGACCGATATTATGGTTTAGGAATACGCATATCACATCCGGATACTCCCAAAGAAACCATCTGGCATTCTGGTTCTACCCCTGATTCGCATGCAGAAGTCTTTTATATTCCGGAAACCGGCTGGGGCGGCGTGATTCTGACCAATAAGAATCATATTTTAGAGGAAGATGGGCTTTACTATCTGAAAAATCATATTATTAGTCTTTTGAATGGCGATGAGCCTGAACAAGTACCTAATCTTAGTCTGACCATACAATACATTGTGCTGGGATGTGTCCTGCTGCTAGTTATACTTTCAATCTATTTATGGAAAAGATTAAGAACCCAGAAGTTTTTAAAAAAGGGAATGGGACTTTTCTTAGGGCTGCTTTTTATTGGCCTGTCAGCAGCACTAGTCCCTCTTTTCACATTTAGCACATCTTCTCCTTGGCATTCCATCTCTGTCTTTGCACCTGATATTGCCCTTTTAACGATTTTGGCTGTAATTATGCTAGGAATAAATGGGCTGCTGCTGATTAGATTAATTTTTAAAAAAACAAGATAATGGAAATGCCTGTCTACATCCGTTAGACAGGCATTTATTATACGTTCACTGCATTTTTTCTTACTTTCCGGGCTGTCATGGCTTTCCATAATCCAATCCCTATTAACGCTCCAATGATATTTAGTATAAAGTCATCAATATCTAAACTGCCTCTTCTTGTGACCAGCTGTATAATTTCCACACTCAGGATCATGACCGTCATGGTAATTGTAAATGACTTAAGTCTGTTAAGCCTTCTAATATAATAGGGCAGAAAAATTCCCATTGGCAAAAATGCAGCCACATTGCCGGCAAGGTTTTTTATAGGAATGATTAAATTCATGCTTCCATTGGAAATAGCCATCACATACCCATTAATTGTTTTAAAGGGCACAAAGTTTGAGGAAAACTTCATATATTCCATTAACGGCATGTCTGACCAAAATCCTCTCGACATAAAAAAGAGCAGTACCGTTAATGCACATAGGTAAAAAAGAAAGCTTATTCCGATCATCAATTTTATTATTTTCTTCATTTTTTTCTCCGCTTAAAAATAGTCTTTGATAATAATAACATAATTTTTCCAGATTTCACTCGAAAAAATTAACTGCCAGCTATTATAATGTAAAGTACTTGCCGTGGAAGAGCTGCCAGATGAAATGAGGGAGTATTTTTTGACAAGTCCTTAGTAGATTAATAGTAATACTTTGGTAGATAGGGACATCTCTTATACAGAGGTGTTTATTTTGAAAAAGAAACTTATATGGTTATTCTTAGTTATAGTCTTGATTTTTACAATTTATGAGGTAATGTTAAAAACCAAAACGGTCCGTTATACGGGTGAAAACGGGGATTGGTCAGTTGAAATTAATGCTAAGCTGACTGGTTTCGAAGGAAGTCACTCCATTAAGATCCGCTATAAAGGGACAGGTACCGTTGAGCGAGCGGATTATAGAATTTTCCCGGATGATTATGAAGGAGGCTATCCGGATTTTGATAAAAAAGGAAACTATTATTGGGAGTGCAGGGACTGCGGTTATTATGACCAGAAAGATGAACTTCTTTTTTTCATTGTATGGAAGGAAAGAGGAACATCAGATGAAAAGGTGGGTTTTTTAGATTTAAAGAGGAGCCGATAGGAGGAAATTAATGCTGTGGGTTATGACGCAAAATAAGAGAAGCTTAGTCAATGTGAAAGAGGTAACCGTTAAAGGGAAAACTGTGGAAGGAATAATCAGCAGGAGTTTTTTTGTATATTGGAGTAGAGTGCTAGGGGAATATGACTCTCATGAAAGAGCATTGGAAGTGGTTGAACAGATTCATAAAAAATTAGAGCATGAAGAAAATGGTTCAACGGCCTTTTCTATGCCTGATAAGTAGAATTCAAGAATATTATGCCGTACCGATTATAAGCTGGGAGCGGCATTTTTATATGGTGAAAGTGGATGGTTAAATTTATATCTAATTGGATGGTTAATTGTTGGCCAGTTTACGATATTATTTAGTTATAGAAGTTTATTAAAATGTAAAAGAAGAGGTGCGCAGCATGGGAATAATGCTTGGGCTGGTTCTAATTATCTTAATTTTTGCTGTGGTTTCGACTTTGCTGCTGACAGGCAAGGCTGATGAGAACTATGGAAGTTCAACAAAACGGAACACAACCAATTTAACCTTAATATATGTGGTTATTATTTTTATCGGATTAGCTTCTCTCGGAGTTTATATTTGGCGGATTTAAATACAGAAGGAGATGAAGAAAGATGACATGGGCAGTATTGGTACCTATTATTCTCGTTAGTCTGCTGAAAATCGTGCTGACCTGTATGCCGACCGGCACGGTTAATTGGCTGATCCGGAAATTTGAAACTCATTCCAGGCTTGATGAGAAAGAGGTTACAGTCACAATTGGTGATCATAGGCTGGAAGATAAGGAGAAACTTCAGATTATCAATCAGTTCAATGAAGGAATATTTATTAAGAAACATTATATCCATCCTGGGAACGAACAGCTTTTTTTACAGCCGGAGAAGTGTGGAACCCCGATAGTTATCGAGTTTCTGGACAGAGATGACAGGCTGTTCATATTTAGTTATAAGGACCGTATTGATGTGGTCAAACAGCGCAGGAAAAAGGTCATCGCATATAGCCTGATTTCTGATAGCCTTCAAAACAGTTCGCTGGCAATCAAGGCCAGTTAAAATAAGAATATCAAATAGACGCCTGGATCTTTAGTGATTTAGGCTTTTTTTATGTCTGCAGGAGGGGGATGTAATTAAACCCCCAGAGGCAGCAGTTATCTCTTGGGTTTTCTAAAATTTCAAAAAATAACAAAAATAGTATTGACATATTAATCCAAATGTATATAATTTAAGTAATTAAGTAAATACTTAAATATTAACGGAGGTACAATAGTTGGCCATCAATGAATTATTTAAGGCACTATCTGACGAAAACAGAAGGAGGATTTTGGACCTCTTAAAGCATGGAGATTTAACAGCGGGAGAAATTGCACAGCATTTTGAAATGAGTAAAGCAGGTGTATCTCAGCATTTGTCTGTTCTGAAAAATGCTGAGCTGGTATATTCCGTGAAAAGGGGGCAATATGTTTATTATTCTTTAAATTCAACAGTATTTCAGGAAGTTCTAAAATGGATTGTTCAATTTCAAACAAATACAAAGGGGAATGATTAATGCTTAAAAAGTTCTTCAACATTATTTTAATCCTTTTTGCTTTTGGTGTAAGCATGTATTTATATGGATCAAATTTGGCATTAGAAGCAACGGGATATGGGCCATTGCCTGTATTATTATTTAGTATTCCTTTTACGATGATCATTGTAAACAGCAGCTTATTTTTTCTTCCAAAAATGATAAAAACCCATAGTTCTTATCTACGATATAAAAAGGATTTGAAAGTATATTTTTGTCTATAAGCCTAATATTGGCCATGCTTCATTTCGGTTTTATCCTTTTAGTTCTTGGATTTGAAGTCAGCTTCATTTTATTAGTGCCTTTAAGTGTAGGGATTGTCCTTATCACCACAGCAAATACTCTTCCCAGATTTCAATTAGAAATTTCCCGCACCTCTTCAGAATTAACCCAATCTGCTCATCAAGCATGGAACATCGCTGTTCGTCCCTTAGCTTTCCCATTGATTATTGGAGGATTAATCATGCTTTTCTGTGTGTTCCTTCCATCGAATCTAGTCCTTATTGGATTCTTTTTAGTACTGATTAGTACACTGCTGATATCCATATTTTTATCTTATAAAGCCTACCAAACACATGTAAGCAATCTATAAGCAGGAGCGTGAATGATTATGGATAACCCTAGAGTATGTTCAGAATGCGGCTCAAACAAAACAGAAATAGGTGAATTCAAAGGGTATGGGTCGCTGTTTAAGAAAAACGCAATCCTGAAATGTTCTGAGGTAGAAGCCTGTTTTTGTATGAAATGCGGCTATATATTATTTTTAAGAGTGAAGAACCCGGAAAAGATTCTATAAGTGGTCTCTCGCCAAAAGGATAAATAATCCTTGGAGTTTACAAGTTTTTTTAATTTTTTTATAATTAGTAAATTAATGCTAAAAAGGTGGTAATGAATATGGAAATCTATCAAGCTTCAATGGAGGATCGAGAAGGAGTTTCCGCTTTATTTAATTTATATCGTATATTTTACAAACAAGCACCCGATTTGGAAGCAGCAGCTGAGTACATAAAAGAACGCTTAGAGAAGAACGATTCTGTTATATATGTGGTGAAGAAGGAAGGAAAGTACCTTGGATTTACTCAGCTTTACCCAACTTTTTCATCTATATCTATGAAAAGAGCCTGGATCCTGAATGACTTGTATGTGGATGCAGAGGCAAGGAAACAGGGAATAGGGGAAAAGCTCATAGACAAAGCGAAAGAGCTCGCTGCTGAAACAGGGGCGGTAAATATCAGCCTCAGTACGGCTCCTGATAATTTCTCTGCACAAAGACTCTATGAAAAAATCGGGTTTAAGCGAGATGAGCAATTTTATCATTATGAATTAAGTATCTAATGAAAATGAAAAAACGCCTGAAAAAACCAGGCGTTTTTTCATTATTCGAGATTTTTCAGAGCCTCAGCAAACCGCTTAATTCCTTCATGGATGTTTTCTTCATTTTCCCTGCCAAACGTAAAACGCACGAATCCATTCTCAGATCCCATGGTTGTTCCGGGAACATAGATAACACCCCGTTTAATTGATTCCTCAAGCAGCTGATTTTCATTGTGCTCTTTTTTGATCCGGCACCAAAGATGGATTCCGCCTTGCGGAATGCTGAATTCCACTTGGTCTTTCAGGAAATGATCCAGGCTTGAAATAATTGAGTTTCTCCGCTGTTCCAATTGCCTGGCCAGAAATTTTAAATGTGACTCAAAGCGTGCGGACTCAATAAAATCATTCGCAATCCATTGCGAATAGCTTCCATGACCGAAATCGACCTGCTGCTTGGCATCTGATAACCGCTCAATTACCGATCTGGGGCCAATGATCCAGCCGACTCTGAGCCCGGAAGCGACAATTTTGGTCAAAGAGCTTATATATAAAACAATGCCGCTGCGGTCCAGGGCTTTGAGGGTATTCATTTTTTCGCCGGTAAAGGGTGTTAGGCTGTAAGGATCATCTTCTACCACCGGAATCCCGTATTCAGAGGACAATTCAAGGATTTTTCTGCGCCTGTCTTCAGGAAGCAATGTGCCTGTTGGGTTCTGAAAAATAGGATTTAAAAAGATCATCTTAATTCGATGCTTTTTATATAAGGCTATAATATCATCCGGATTTACTCCATCCTTGCCTGTTTTTAAATAATAAGTTTTGACTCCGGCTGATTTAAAGATTGGCAGGCTGTAGTGATAAGAGGGATCCTCGACGGCAACAGAGTCCCCGGGTTTTAAGAGGCATTGGACGACAAGGTGCAGGGCCTGCTGGGCACCGGATGTAATAAGTATGGAAGAAGGGCTGGTCTCGATGTCCCGGAATTTTTTTACATGGCCAGCCAGTGTTTTTCTCAGGATTTCATTTCCCTGAGGATGATCGTACCCCAGTGTCCCGATAAAAGATCGATTGGAAGTAATCTCTCTTAGCGAAGCCAAAGGAAAGAGGTCCTGAGAGAGTTCTCCGCTGGCCAGGTTGATCAGTTTTGTCTCTGCCAGTTCTTTATGGATCCTTTGTGTGACTGGCAAATTGGGCAAAAAGGAGCCTGCTTCAATATACCGGTTCCAGCTTGGGATGCGTCTTTTGGCCATTCCCCAAATATCTTTGCTGACCATTGTGCCGCTTCCCTGATTTCGTTCTACTATCCCGTTTGACTCCAGTTCATCATATGCAGCAACAACCGTGCTTCTATTGATATCAAACTGTTTTGCTAATCCTCTTTCTGAAGGAAGCGGTTTGTCTGGGGGGAATGTGCCATCTGCTATTCCGTTTTCTATATACATCGCAAGCTGCTTATAAATAGGTGTTTTTGATTTTCTATCAGGTTTCCAATCCAATTGAAACATCCTTTTAGTAAAAATGAGATATGTAATATTATATCAGCTCTTCAAATAATTATCGGCTGAAGGATTGAGTGAAAGTTCATATTGACTTTTGTAACTGTAAATATTATTATTACAGTATATCCTGTAGTATAAATGAATGTAACTTAAGTTGTGTATTAACTGTAATGTTTATTATTACATTTTTATAAAGACGAATTCAATAGAGGGAGTGTTTTTAAATGGTGAATTTATTCTTATCATCAAGCTGCGGTTCCTGCCGGAAAGCCCGGGCATGGCTTGAGGAGCATCAAATAGAGTATGTTGAACGGAACATTGTAACAGATCCGCTTACAGTGGAAGAAATTAAATCAATTCTTCGTCTTACAGAAAATGGGACTGAGGAGATTATTTCAACTAAATCAAAAGCTTTCCAGGAGTTAAACGTGAATATTGATTCCATGCCGCTAAAAGAGTTATATCAATTGATTATCAATAATCCGCAAATGCTGCGCAGACCGATTATTCTGGATGAAAAAAGACTCCAGGTCGGCTTTAACGAGGACGAAATTCGCAGCTTCCTTCCACGGAACTTTCGTACGTTTTCATACAATGAACTGCAAAGATTGGCTAACTAGGCAGCACCAGTCTGTAAATTCTTGACAAGTCAATCTGTAACACTTAGTATTACAGTACAGTACCAGAAAATATAGGAGGCCGGCCATGAATAGCGATTTTACTCTTGCCATTCACAGTCTAACTTATCTCGCCCTGCAGCTGGATCGCATGTCAACGAGCGATGCGATTTCTGAAAGTGCAGGTGTCCATCCGGTCCGCATCCGAAAAGTCCTGAGTTTATTAAAAAAACATGGATTTATTAAATCAAAAGAGGGAACGGGCGGCGGATTTATTTTTGCCCGGGATTTAAGCGAAGTGAATCTTTGGGATATTTATAAGATTACTTCTGAAGGCGCACTGCAGCCCAAGTGTCCGGATTCAAATGAAGCGTGTGTGGTGGGTGCAAATATGCAAAGAGTTCTGATCAACATCTTTTTAGGTGCAGAGGAACATTTGGGTGAATATTTAAAGCACTATACATTAAAGGATATTGTTGATTTGATCTATAAAGAAAATTAATTGGGAGCTTACAAGCTTTCCATTCGTTAAAATGTAACAAAAAATATTACAGTTTAAAAATCTCTTTTAAGAAGGTGAAAAAATATGATGTCCAACAATAATGCCATTTTAAAAGCGGGAGATTGGATTAAAGGAAAATCCCGTGAAGGGGAACTAATCATTGGCTATATCGAGACCTTAGAAGAAGGTATTATAAAGACAAAAGTAATTTCAAGTGATAATAAAACCATTGAAGGCAGAATCATTCCGCTGCTGAGCAAACAGGTTAAGAAAATGCCGGCAGCAAAAGTAGCCAACAAAGAACAGATCCATTTCCTGATTGACCTTGCCCTTTCCACTGAAGATGAAGAATGGTTTTTTGAATTGACCTCGAAGCTTAACTCGATGAGAGAGCTTGTGAAGGATATTAAATAAAAGCCGGGGAAGTGCCTGTGTCCGTCTGCTTATAAGCAGGCAGATGCAGGCACTTTGTTTTATATCGCCTTACAGTCTAACGGAGAGAGCAGAAGTATTAACTCCTATTTGTCTGCCATGTCTGTTTTTGACATGGGAGATGATGCACCTGATTAGAGAAGTGTTAATGAAGAACTGGAAAAGGAGTCTGTCAATATAGAAAGGCTCCTGGAATCTATAAAGGAACCGATGCTGGTAATAGATGATTATTATGCGGATGCCCTTAAGAATGTGGATAGTAACTAAGAGATTTCTTTTGGGATTTACATACACTAAAGGAATTCAAAGAACCCCCACAAAGATGTGGGGGTTCTTGTTCACCAAATATAAGCACCTTCACAAGTATTAGCTTTGGGTTCATAATAGCAATGCTGTTTGAATTGCCCTGAGAAAGGCTGATCGTACCATGTTGGCGGACATGCAGCATACGGATTGAAATACCAGAGAGCAAACTTGGAAGGATGCTGTCTCCAAAAGTCTAAGGTTTGCTTGGCCAATCTCTTTTCCACGCTTCTTGCCCTGTTGTAAAAAACATTCCCTTTCTGTACAGCTTCAAAAGAATAATTTCCACCCTGGATCTGGAAAATGACTTGCGGTATGGTCCTTAAGCCTTCAAAATCGAGACAATTAGCTTTTCGCCGGTTAACTATTACATTCCCAACCATCAGCATCCCCAGTTTTCCTTCACCTTCGGCTTCCGCCCTCATCATCCTTGCCATCAAAGCCACGTCACTGTCGGTATATTGTACTCTTGGCACTTTTTATCACCTCTAAAAGAATTGTATTAAGAAATCCTGTAAACATGATAACGGGTTCAAAGGAAGAAATATTAATTGGGGGTGCAAACCGCATTGCGTTCAGCACCCCCTTATAACGGATATATAAACAGTTAGTGTGGCTTAACTGCTTCGGGTTCTTTTGAAATAAGCTACCTAATTTATATGCTGTCTCAGTTTGAGATATGCAGAAAAAGGGCGTTTGATGAAACTTTCTCTATGGAAATTCGTACCATTACTTAAGAGGGGTGGGTATCTTGAGAACTCAAAATGATAAGAGAGAAGTAAGCCTGAAAAATTTATTATATGGTATAGGCCTATTTATTTTCGGAGGTTTGGCTTTAACAAATGTAACGACGCCACTGCCTTCAAAGGAATCAACCAAAGAATTTCTGCTGTTTATTTTGGGGTGTACATTAATCTATTACTTTTTAGTAAGTGTCTACTTCATAGGCGGATTATGGAGGAAGGTTTTTTATGCGATTTTAATTTTGCTATGCGGATTTAGTATATTAATGGTTTTTTATTTGATAACACATTCAATACCGCACTAATATTTAGAAAGGGAGAAGGGGACAGGTATTCTGTCACCAATTTTCAACTGGGACGAGGAACCTGTCCCTCTGTCCCGCTCCAAAGTGCCTGTTCTCTTAACGGAACAGGCACTAATTTTTATCTCTCCTTAACTGGCTCCCTCATGAACACTGGTGCGGGAATCCCCATTGTTGTTTTTCCAGGCCTGGTTTTAAGTGCCGAGAATAAGAAACACCCTGCAATGACAATGATGCTTCCGACAGCTTGTATCCAGTTCATGACCTCTCCTAAGAAGATAAAAGCTAAGATGGCTGTAAAAATCGGATTAAAGTTTAGGAACAGGCCGGAAGTGCTTGGTCCCAGCTGGTTGACCCCGATGTTCCAGAGCACCATGCATAGGACTGTTGAAATTAGACCCGTATACAGAATGGATAAAAGAAATGAAGCACTGACATCTGTAACGGTGAAACCAGCAGTGTTGAACGGCAAAAGCACGAGAAGGCCAAATATGCCTGAGTATAAGATGGACATCATAGGTGTAACGAAAGACATGGCCCATTTGCTGCAGACCGAATAGATTCCCCACATGCCCACCGCGGCCATCATATAAAGGTCCCCATTATTAAACTGCAGCGAAACCAGCATCTCCAGGCTTCCTTTTGAAAGGACCAGCAGTACGCCAAACAATGAAACGAACATGGACATGAGCTGCAGTGTGTTTATTTTTTCATTTAGAAAAATGAAAGAGAAGGCAGCAATGGAAAACATATTTAAAGTTGAGATTAAGCCAACGCTGGTGGCCGATGTTTTTTCCAGGGCCATGAATTGCAGTGCCTGAAACAAAGCTACTCCCGTGATGCCCATCAGCAATAATGGCAGGATGGCATTTTTCGGAGGCAGCAGCCGTTTCTCTTTATGCCATACAAGAGGAACAAGACAGATGATGGCGATAGCCCATCTTAAAATGGTTAAGGTAATAGGGGATGCGTGATCCACAAGCGTTTTTCCTACAATAAAATTTCCGCCCCAAAGAAAACTTGTTAATAGAAGGAGAAGGTAATATTTCACGTCATTTAGCTCCTTTTCAGAGCCATTGTGCACAATGACATTATTTATATGAATAATTTTAACATTTTTTAAATCAAACAAAAGATAATTTTGTATAATGGATTTAATTCAAAATAATTAAAAGTATATCAGATTATAAGTTTAGAAGATTCAGTTTGAGCATATGATTTGATCAGTATTTGGAATAATTGAAAAGGGCTGATGAATAGTGGAATCAATTGTAAGCAAGGTATTAGATCACCTGGATATAAAAATCTTGGATATGCTTCAAAAGGATGCTCGGATCAGCAATCTGGAACTGTCGAAAAGGGTGAATCTGTCTGCTCCGGCTGTGCATGCGAGAATTAAGCGGTTGGAAGCGGAAGGGTATATCCAAAAGCATGTGGCTATTTTAAGCCATGAGAAGCTGGGCTTTGATTTATTATGCTTCGTGTTCATGAGCACCAATATGCACCAGGCTGAAAGACTGGAATCTCTTGAAAAAACACTGGAATCCATGAAGGAAGTTTTAGAATGTCATTGTTTAACAGGGGAGTATGATTATCTGCTGAAAGTAGCATGCAAGGATCGCAAGGGGCTGGAGATGTTTATCAGGAAGCTGAATGAATTGGGGATCACGAAGATTCAGACCAGCCTGGCACTGAGGGAGATTAAGGATTCGACGGTGCTGCCGATACAGGATTAGCGTCTTTAACGAAAACTTGAACCTTTTCCAAAAATAAGCGTAGAAAGTAGGAACAAAGGTCAGGAGGGATTAGTTTGACAAAAAAGCTCGCGCAGCTCGAAACACGTTATTATGTGCTTTTTGGCGCTGTAATTGGTTCTGTACTCGGATTAGTGGCTTATGTGAAAGATTGGATCTAATCGATGAACATTATTGATACTATTCCGTTTTTTATGCGCAGCTATCAGCCTACATCAGAAGAAATGATGAGGTGGGAGCATGAGTGATCATAAAGATAAACCTAATGCAGGCTATACGCTATTTAAACCAACAGGTGTACGCCATGAACTTCCTCTTGTCGATTTAGTGAAACAACAAGTAACGGGAACTGTTCTTTACAAGGATAAGATACATATGACCGTTGTTGTTGACGTAAAGGCAGGTACAGTACAAGTTCAAGGAGACACTGCTGATTTAGGGGATTTAGCCATTAGCAGAGAGTCTTACATTGATATGTTCAAAGATCAGGCAAAGTTTTTCATTGATAACCATATTTCTAATCCCCAGCAGTATTATGATGAACTGATTAATAATCTTTCCGAGTAATTGGATGACGGGCAGCTTGTACAAGGGGTTATTTCCAAGGGCTGTGTTTAAGATGCACATAATCAGGAAAAATACATAAAAGAACATGTGCAGGGGAGGGAGCAAAAATGCCTTATGATAAAATAAGCGATCTGCCTGATTCCGTCAAAGATAATCTTCCGCATCACGCACAGGAAATTTTTAAAGAGGCGTTTAATTCTGCAAGCGATGAGTATGACGAGGAAGAAACGGCCTTTAAGGTTGCCTGGAGTGCAGTGAAGAAGAAATATGAGAAGAATGATGATGATAAATGGGTGAAGAAGGAAGAGTAAATAGGCATTTACAGTAAAAGGTGTCCCGTTCCAGGACACCTTTTTTATTCATCATCATCCGCTTCATTCTCAACATATCTCTTCAAGTTCTGGTATTGTTCTTCAAACACAAATTTAGCTGTCCATCCTAAAAGTTTGGTTGTCAGCCTATAGAAGAGGTTGCTTGGAACAAGGCTTGCTTCGACAATCAGACGCGTTCCGTTATGTTCTCTAGATAAGTGATACTTTGAAATGCTTAAGCCTTCTTTGGAATGAGAGTGAATAACAACTTTATGGGGAGCTTCATATTCAATCAATTCGGAATCGATTTTGATGATTTTTTTATCCAGTTTCTGAACGGTGACAAACTTAGTGCCAGGCTCCGGGACAGGTTTATTTTCTTCATTGTCATAAATGTTTTCGATAAGCATAGTATTCCAGAGCTTTATTTTTTCATCATCATCCACGTATTTGAAAACCAAATCAATCGGGGAGTGGATAACATCTTCATATCTGTAAACAAGCATTTCTTTCATCTTAAAATCCTCTTACTTTCTATATTATTCAAAGGCATCTTAATAGTTTTTTCGGCAGAACTTGCCTGTTATTAAACTCATAAATATATCGGTAAATATATTTAAATTTTCTGAAACTAAATAAACCATCATCCGTATTTAGAAATAAGGGGTGATGGAAATGTCAGGATTCATTATTATTGGTTTACTTCTTATTATCATGATCGCTATTGGTGGTTCCATACCATCGAATCGTTCTTATGTCAGCGGGAAAAATCATTCTTCCTATCATCATACAGGAGATTATAGCAGTTCGCATAACTGTGATAGTTTTGGAGGCGGCTTTGGAGGAGATGGCGGAGGCTGCGGTGGAGGAGGCGACTAAATATCATTCTCTTAGTCCAGCAATTTGAGTTAAATTCCACAAAACTAGAACCCGTCATTCATGGCGGGTTATTATTTTTCTCTTTGCTGTTTGCGCATACGAGATATGCTAGACTGAAAGAAACAAAAGTGGAAGGAAGATTCCAAATGAGTGTAACACTATTAAAGGGGCAAAAGGTTGATTTAACGAAGAAGCACCCTGACATTCAGGAGGTTACGGTTGGACTTGGCTGGGATATAGCAGGGACAGATTTTGATCTCGATGCGAGTGTGTTTCTGCTCGGCGGAAATGGAAAAGTGGAATCAGAAGGGGATTTCGTTTTTTACAACAATCCGATTGCCGGTGAAGGCAGTGTTCTTTACCATGGAGACAGCCGGATTGGAAGTGACCACGGCGACAGTGAACAGATTGAGGTCCGCCTTTCTAAAGTTCCTCCCCATGTGGAAAGGCTCAGTTTTACTGTGACGATTCACGATGCCGAGCAAAAGGGACAGCATTTTGGGCAGTTAAATAAAGCCTATATCCGCATCCTGAACCGAGTTTCCGGTGAAGAAATCCTTCGATTTGATCTGGGAAAAGATTTTACTGCTGAAACGGCGATTGTGGCAGCAGATCTTTACCGGCATAATGGGGAGTGGAAGTTCAATCCGGTTGCAAGAGGATTCCATGGCGGGCTTGCGGCTTTGTGTGCCCATTTTGGGGTGGAAACGGATGAGGAGGCTGCACCAGCCGAAGCTCTGCCGGCACCCGTGCCAGAATCTAAACCAGCTGCGCCTGTTCCTTCTCAGGCAAAACTGTCTAAAATTGAATTGAAAAAGAAAGAAACCGTCAATATTCAAAAATCGACCAGGATTACAGCTCATCTTGAGTGGGATGCTGACAACATGGATTTAGATCTCTACTGCTTTTATGTCACGAAGGCAGGAGAGCAGGGAAAAGTCTACTGGAAAGACCTTGGCAGTGCTGATAGCATGCCCTACATCACGCTTTCCGGGGATTCACAGAACAAGGGGCAGGAAACCATTCTCATCCACAGGCCAGATGAATTGAAGTATCTATTGTTTGCAGCCTATAGTGCACTTTCGAACGGGATCGGAAGCTTTAAAAGCATGAGGGCACGCGCTGTGGTGGACAATCATCTCGGCAGCACTGTGACGGCACCGCTTCTTGAAGAAAATAAGTATGCGTATTGGGTTGCGATCGCCCATGTGGATCTAACCATTCCAGGCGGTATGAAGGTTAGCCACGTTGAAGCCTATTCCGGCAGGCATAAAGAGAATTCACCAGTCCTATTTCCTGATGGAACGTTTCAAATGGACATTGGGCCAATTGAATTCAAGCGGGACGGAAAAGGATTCTTTGGCGGGCTGTTCGGTAAAAAGTAAAACAGAGGGCTTTATTAAGGTCGGCAACATTCCAATTTGACAGCAATGAAATGGTAAAAGAGCCTTAGCTTGAAGGCTCTTTTATAGTTTCTGCACTGCTGGAAGAATTCAATACGACTATTCCTCCAATAATCAAAATGATTCCCAGTATCTTAAGGCTGCTGAATGCTTCTCTCCATAGTATGGCACCGATTAAAGCAGTTAACGCTGTTCCTGCTCCTGACCAAATGGCATAAGCCAGACTTAATGGAACGGTTTTGAGACATAATGATAAGCAATAAAATGAAAGTGCATAGCCAAACAAGACTCCTGCAGATGGAAGCAGCACAGTAAATCCATCCGACAGCTTAAGCATGGTAGTGGCAAAAATCTCTCCGGCGATTGAGATTGTTAAATAAAAATATCCCCTCATATTAATGGCCTCCACCGCTATTCAATAAGATGACTCCTCCAACTATCAAAGCCAATCCCAGAATCTTTTTGCCATTTACATTCTCTTTATAGATGGTGATTCCGACCAAGGCTGTCAGCACAGTCCCGAGGCCAGCCCATATCGCATAGGCCACTCCCAGCGGCAGTGTTTTTAACGATAAAGACAGCGCGTAAAAAGCGACACCATATCCAATGATTACGCCAAGGGATGGCAGGAGCTTTTTAAATCCGTCTGCTGCTTTAAGCAAGGAGCTGCCAAACACTTCACTTACAATGGCTAATGCTAAAAGTAAATAGGCATTCATAAAGTCTCCCCGTTTCTTCTCCGAATGGATTCAGTTTATTTTACCTTTTCGAAGGTTCCTTTTGCCAAGTATATGAATAAAAGAATAAATGAAACCAATTTATTTCCAAATCGTAATCATAGATATATTCTTAATAGGGGAAATTCCCCCGGCGTTATGATGGAGGCCTTGTTATGAATTTCATAACACAAAAAACAAAATCACTTTGGATAGATCAAATAGCCAGCAAAAGCTGTGAAATAACGGATTCATCAGATTTTACCTGTATGGATCCATATGTTGAGGGGAAAAGAATTGTGCTGCTGGGAGAGAGCAGCCATGGAGTCGGGGATTTTTACACAGCCAAAATCAATATGATTAAGTATTTGCATAGTGTCCATGGATTTAATGTAGTTATTCTCGAGAGCGGTCTGCTTGAAGCGGTATTTTGCAGAAAAACTTTGAAAGGCCTGCCTGCCAGGGAACAAATCCAAAACGGACTGCTGGATATTTATCATAATGAAGAAATGCTTCCTTTATTTCAGGAAACCTGGGCCAATGGGATGCATCTCGCCGGAATGGATATTCAGCCTGCATACCCGCTGATCTCGCAAAACATGCTGGAATGGCTCAAGATTCATACAGAGGAAGAACTATATGCTTCCATTTATCAGGCAGAAACAGTATTTTTCAACATTGATAAGGAGATAAGGGGACAAACGAAAATACCTAAGAAGATTAAAGCAAAGATACAAATGTGTATGGATCTATATCATTCAAGCCTGGAACTTTTTGAGAACAGATTGGAAGAAGCCGATTGGGAAAAAGAAAAGATCTTTCACATTATTGGGAAGGGACTCGAAAATCGGCTGAAGTGGCTGGAAATCAATACAAAAAGCTGGATTTCTTCTGGCGTCATGCGGGGAATGCATATGTTCGGAAATCTGCAGTGGTTATTGGAAGAGTGTTACAAGGGTGAAAAGGTCATTGTATGGGCTCATAATTTTCACATTAGAAAAAGCAAAACAGTGACTTCTAAGCTGTTTGGAATCAAGAATGTCGGACAGCAGCTTTCAAAATGCTATGGGGATCAGGTTTATTCCATAGGATTTTATGCTGGAGAGGGTGAGTTTTCCTCCCTGCTTAGAGTGAACTTTCCCATTAATGTGTCTAAAAAGCAGCTGGAAAGGTTGCTTATGGAGGCCAGTGGGCATGACAGTTTTGTGCCTTTATGTGAAAAGGGGCTTCCACAGCGGAACTGGCTGAATCGGAGGTGGCGGCTCCTCGAAGCTGGCATGATGGGACAGCTGCCCATTGCCATATATCCGCAAAAGCACTATGACGGCATCATGTTTTGCAGAAAGGTTAAGCCGCCTGTGTATTTTAAGCGTGATGAAAGGAGTAAGGCATGAAATTTTTAAATTTTATATGTATGTTGTCATGACCATCATGGTATTGGTTAACCCGGCAAGCGAATTTTGGTTAAAAGGTGAGTATTCAGCCATTGCAAGCTGGCTTACGGTTTTTTTTATTTTTTGTGGGGACTATATTTGTTATTAATGCGAAATTTTATTTGTCCAAAAAACGAGTCTTGGACATCAATCTCGCCACCTTTGAGGAATAGCCTTCCTTCGGCTTGGCATTCTAATAAAGAATGCTAAAAAAGGAGATTGATGTTTCATGTACTTTTATAAAGAAGATTTAATCAATATGATTGTGCCGGATAAGCCGGATCCGCATGCGGCAAGAGTGCTTCAGGAAGCGTTGGGCGGACAGTTTGGCGAAATGAGGACGCTGATGCAGTTTTCATTCCAGAGCGCAAATTTCAGAGGAAAAGCGAAGCAATATCGTGATCTGATCAGAGGTGTGTTTTTGGAAGAGCTAAGCCATGTCGAACTCGTTCAAACTACGATTAATCAGCTTCTAAATGATGCTGGGGGAAGTATGCCAGGCAATCAGGCTGAAGATGGAGCTCCATTGGATGATGTGATTCAAGGAGGAGCAAACCCTCATCATTTTATTATGGGGGCAAAGGCATCTCTCCCTGTCGATGCTGGCGGCAACCCGTGGAACGGCTCCTGGGTATATGACCACGGTAACCTGGTGGCCAACCTCCTGAATAATGTCGTTCTTGAATCGACAGGTGTTCTCCAGAAATCAAGGATTTACGAGATGAGCAGCAATAAGACACTAAGAGAGACGATTGCCTTCCTGATTGTCCGGGATAATGCCCATCAAAATGCATTCGCAAAAGCACTGGAAACGTTAGGAGTGAATTGGGGCAAAATATTCCCGATTCCTAATTACGATTTAAATAAATACCCTGAATGCCGAAAATATGTGGAAATGGGCTTCCACAATGCCCAGTTTAATTTCAGGCTTGATGATACCCGGATCGGTGAGGTTTTCCAGGGGACCACTCCTAGCAGAAATGGTGGAGACCTTTCCGTGGTAGAACCGCCAAAAGGCTATCCTGTTCCTGAAATGCCTGATATGCCGAATGAGCATGCGCCGGGGCTTTTTGATTTGAATAATTAGTTTTTTCTTCTGGCGTCCTGAATATAGGACGCCATTTTATTATATATTTTTAAGGTTTCCTCCAGCATTTTTGGGGAATCTATAGTTATCGAATCAATGAAGAACATGTTTGTTGCTGAAAGGAGTGTCGCGGATGGAGTCCATTTGGCTTGAGTATGCCTGGGCATTATTGATATTAATTGGACTGGAAGGCTTGCTGTCGGCTGACAATGCTCTTGTCTTGGCCGTCATAGCGAAGCATTTACCCGAAGATCAGAAGAAAAAGGCGATTAATTACGGAATCATTATGGCTTTCGTTTTCAGGTTTGGTGCGCTTTTTGCCATTTCATTTATTGCAAACGTCTGGCAGATCCAGGCGATTGGGGCGGCCTATCTATTGTACCTTGGCTTAAAACATGTGATTAAGGCCAAGTTCGGGAAAGAAAATGAAAATATTCGTGAGGATGTAAAGGAAGAAGCGGCGGGGAAAGGATTTTGGCCTACGGTAGGGAAGATTGCATTAGCCGATCTTGCCTTTGCCATCGATTCGATTCTTGCAGCTGTGGCGCTGGCACTTGGTCTGCCGGATTCACCGCTTGATGATTTCGGCGGCATGGATGGAGGCCAGTTTATTGTAGTGGTGCTTGGCGGGATCGCCGGACTGATCCTGATTAAGTTCGCGGCTACCTGGTTTGTTAAGCTCCTTGCCAAACGGCCCGCATTAGAAACAACCGCTTATGCGATTGTCGCCTGGGTTGGTGTCAAACTTGCTGTTATCACACTTGCACATGAGGATATCGGTGTCCTTGACCATCATTTTCCTCATAGTACAGGCTGGACACTGGTCTTTTATGGCGTATTGGTGGCCATTGCCCTGTTTGGCTGGTTTGCGCCGGGTAAAAAGCAAACTGAGGGTGAAGCTTTATAAAGAGAAATGCGTTGATCTTTGGATTAACGCATTTTTTTATGGACATAAAAATGCAGCTAGTGCAGCTGTCTTTTTTTATTGTGGAAAAACAAAAAATTTGAGATTGAATTAAGTATAAAAAATTACAGGTGATATTAAAAGAGTGCTAGTGATAACGCTTTCACGGACTAGTAATAAAGTTATAATTTTTCCTGTAGGCAGGTGATTTTTATCCATTATAAAGGGGGAAAAAGAATGAAAAGAAAGTGGAAAGTTATTTCTCTTATGCTGACGGTTATGATGTTTGCGTTTATTGCAGCGGGATGCAGCCAGGGCACTGGCGGCGGCAGCAGTGAAGTGAGTGTCGGAATCGTTTTGCCAACGAAAGATGAGCCTAGATGGGTTCAGGATGAGCAAAGATTTAAAGATGCGTTAAAAGGAACGGAATATACAACTGAGATTTTGTTTAGCCAGGGATCCTCGGCTAAGGAAAAGGAAAATGTAGAGACTTTGCTGAACAAAGGAATTGATGTGCTGATCATCTGTCCTCAAGATGGAGATGCAGCTGCTGCAGCGGTTGAAGCTGCAAAGAAAGATGGCGTAAAAGTCATTTCTTATGACCGTTTAATTACCAATACAGATGCTATTGATTATTATGTAACATTTGACAGCCTTGCTGTAGGAGCTGCACAGGCGCAATACCTGGTTGACAACGCAAAGGGCAAGGATGTGCCTTTATATCTATACGCCGGCGCTGCTTCTGATAACAATGCTTTCTTGTTCTTCCAGGGAGCATGGAGTGTGCTTCAGCCTAAAATTGCAGATGGGACATTCAAGATTGCTAACTCAAGCGAAGCTGTTACTCTAAAAGATACAGCTGATCTGTCCCGTGACCAGCTAAGCAAAATTATTGGCCAGGTGACAACGAACTGGGATCCGAACGAAGCGAAGAACAAAGCACAAACTCATTTGACAGCAGCTTCTGACGATATGAAGGGCGATGTGGCTATTCTTGCTCCGAACGACGGAACTGCCCGTTCGATTGCAGATGTTTTTGGAACTGACAGCGCAGTATCAAGCTATCTAGTAACAGGTCAGGATGCAGAGAAAGCTTCCATTCAGTACGTTATTGATGAAAAGCAATCCATGACAGTATTCAAGGATGTTCGTACTCTCGTAAAAGATGCAATGGGCATGGCGATCGATATCCTTGAAGACAAAGACCCTGAGACAACTGGTTCTTACGATAACGGCAAGATTGAAGTAAAAGCAAAGCAAACAGATGTAATCGTTGTCGACAAAGATAACGTGAAAAAAGAACTGATTGATTCTGAATACTATAAAGCAGATGAATTTACAGGACTTTAATCAATAAAGGACGAGAAATGGTGATAGATGCGTCTATCACTATTTCTCCTTCTGATTAGCTGTTTGGCTAAGGGGGGAGCATAATGAGCGAAAATATTTTGGAAATGCACGGGATTTCCAAGGAATTTACAGGTGTCAAAGCGCTCAGCAATGTCAATTTCAAGGTGGAAAAAGGTGAGATCCACTGCTTGATCGGTGAAAACGGAGCGGGCAAATCCACTCTGATGAAAGTGCTCAGCGGCGTATACCCTTATGGCGCCTATCAGGGGGATATTGTATTTGAGGGCAGTGTGCAGCAATTCAACAAGATCAGTGACAGTGTAAAAGCAGGAATCGTCATTATCTACCAGGAGCTTGCATTGTTTCCTGATCTCACAGTCTATGAAAATATATTTGCGGGCAATGAAATTAAGCAAAGCGGAATCGTCGATTGGAACCGGACCATTGCTGAAGCTAAAAAAATGCTGGATAAGGTTAAACTCGATGTGAACCCTGAAACACTCGTAAAAGATCTGAGCGTTGGAAAACAGCAATTAGTCGAAATTGCCAAAGCTTTAAGCAAGGACGTGAAACTGCTTATCCTGGATGAGCCGACTGCAGCATTGAATGAGGATGACAGCGGAAATCTGCTGGATTTGTTAGGTGAGCTGAAAGAGCAGGGAATCACCTGCATTATGATCTCCCATAAGCTGAAAGAAGTCATCTCCATTGCAGATAAGGCTACGGTGCTTCGTGATGGCCAAACCATCTGTACCCTGGACGCAGCAAAAGGCGAAATCTCTGAAAATGTCATTATTAAAAACATGGTCGGCAGGGAGATTGAAGATATTTATCCAAAGAGGCCGAACAAAACATTTGGCGATCCTGTTCTTGAGCTTCGCAGCTGGTCTGCGTATGCTGTGCATTTGGGCAGGCAGGTTGTAAAAGATGTTAATTTTCATGTTAAGAAAGGAGAAATTGTCGGGATTGCGGGCTTGATGGGGTCAGGCAGGACAGAACTTGCCCTGAGTATTTTCGGAAATCCAAAATCTTATAAATTACAAGGCGAACTATTGGTGGATGGCGTTCCAAAAACGCTGAAGCATCCGAGTGACGCCATCAGGTCAGGGATTGCGTACGTGACGGAAGACCGAAAAGGGGATGGCCTGTTTTTAATACAGGATATTAAAAACAACATTTCTGCAGCAAACCTCAAACGGGTTGCTGTAAATGGAGTGATTAATGATAACGAAGAAGTGAAGGAAGCAACGGAATATAAAAAGTCCATGTATATCAAAGCATCTTCCCTTGAGCAAGTTGTCGGAAATTTGAGCGGTGGAAACCAGCAGAAAGTGTCCCTGGGCAAATGGCTATTTGTCGGGCCAAAATTGCTGATCCTGGACGAGCCGACGCGGGGCATTGATGTTGGGGCTAAATTCGAAATTTATACGATTATGAATCAATTGATTAAGGAAGGCATGAGCATCATTATGATTTCTTCAGAACTGGGTGAAGTTCTTGGGATGAGCGATCGTGTCTATGTCATGGCGGAAGGCCAAATTAAAGGCGAGCTGTCGATTGAAGAAGCAAATCAGGAAAGCATTATGCAGCTTGCTACGCAATAGGAGGTTAAACTAATGGAATTTATAAACGAAGCGAAATCGCTATTTAAGGATAATATCCGTGACTATGGCATGTACATTGCCTTATTCGTTATTATGCTCACCTTCACCATTATGACTGACGGACTGTTTATGTCTTCACGAAATATAAGTAATTTGCTTGATTCAACAGGGTACATCGCTGTCCTGGCAGTGGGGATGACGCTGGTTATCGTGATTCGCCATATTGACCTCTCAGTCGGATTTGTTGCCGGCTTTTTGGGAGCCATTGCTGCGATTCTCCTGACGGGAATGGGAGTGCCTTTTTATATCACCATTCCGATTATCCTCGTGCTGGGTATTTTTGTCGGACTATTCAATGGTCTCTTAGTGGCAAAATTCGGTATCCCATCCTTCGTAGCTACTCTTGCAGGAATGCTGATCTTTAGAGGTGCACTTCTTCAGGTAACAGAGAAGACAGGGACCATTATCATCAAGGATGACGGATTTAATGCAATCGGAAATGGGTTCATTCCTTCTATTATGCAAGTGAATGGACTGCATCTCCTTACACTGATTCTGGGTTTACTGGCGATATTGCTGTATATAAACAGTGAAATTTCCACCCGGAAAAACAAGATCAACTATCAATTCGAGGTAGTGTCAAAAGGGATTTTTATTATCAAATTAGTTTTTGTTTCTGCTATCATTTCCTATATTACCTGGATCCTGGCAGGCTACAACGGATTTTCCTGGACAGTTGTCATTATGCTTTTAGTGGTTGTCATCTACCATTTCCTGACAACGAAAACCGTGCTTGGAAGACATATATATGCTGTGGGAAGCAATCCGGAAGCGGCACATCTCAGCGGAATCAATGTAAATAAAATTACGTATATAGTCTTCGGTTCAATGGGGATGCTGGCAGCCCTTTCAGGCATATTATTCACCTCGCGCCTTCAGTCAGCGACTACTACAGCTGGGACATTATTTGAACTCGATGCCATTGCAGCTGCTTATGTCGGCGGGGTTTCTTCTGCAGGGGGCGTGGGCAAAATCACCGGTGCCATTATCGGTGCTGTAGTCATGGCCTCTTTATCAAGCGGCATGAATCTGCTCGGGGTAGGGGTTTCCCTCCAGTATATGATCCGCGGAGGAGTATTGGCGGGTGCTGTGATCTTTGATGTCATGACCCGGAAGAAGAGAGGGTAGATTTCCAGTTTCCTGCATTAGCAGTTATAAAAATGGGGCATCCGGCAAAAGGGTGCCCTCACGGTGAGATGGGCAGCATTCCTTAAAGCACCGATTATCCTCCTGTTAACACCAGACTATCCTCTCTCTTTCTAACTCTTCTATAAGCCTTAAAAAGGTGATATGATTAAAATTATTTAACTATTCATACTTAGGAAACGGAGATACAGCCTTGCGTAAAACGGGTATTCTACTATTTTGTCTTACATGTATCATCCTTGGTTATTTTACATTTACGCTATCAAAGAAAACGTTTACATACGAATGGGATCTCCCACCTGCATCAGATGGCCTGGAAGTAAAATATCGGCTGGTCCTGATAACGCAGGAATTAGAGACCCCTTTCTGGGACAAGGCAGGTATTGCTGCACAAGAACAAGCACGGAAGGATGGAGCAAGCCTGGAAGTCTGGGGAAGCTATGGAAAGAATCAAGAGGAATTTTTAAAAAAGTTAGAGATAGCCATTCAATCAAAAGTGGACGGCATCATTGTTCAGGGGCTGGACACTCAGGAATTCAAAGATTTAGCAAAGATAAAAGCAGCTTTTTATGGAATCCCGATTATTACTGTGGCCAATGACGTGCCCAAATCTGAAAGTTTGAGAAAAACGTACGTCGGCTCGGATCAATATCTGGCCGGGCAGTTAATTGCAGAACAGCTACTTGACGATATGGGCCATAAGGGAAAAGTCATTCTCATGGGCGACAAGCATAAAGAGTTTTATCAGCAGCAGCGTCTCGCTGGCATTCATGAAGTATTGAAGGATTATCCAAATATCCGGACCGTCTATGCGGAAACGACTGATGTTAGGGAGGAAATTATCGCTGCCACTCAGAACATGCTGAATCAAAACCCGGATACTGATAGTTTTATAGCTATTAAAGCCAATATAGCCGGAGCGATGATTCAGGAAATTGGCAGGCGATCACAGGTAGAACCTTATTATATCTATTCTTTTGACGATGGTCCGGATTCAATATCTCTGCTTACTCAGGGAAAACTTGATGGAATCATTGAACAGTCTCCTGAGAAGATGGGAAGCCTCAGTGCAGAGCTGATTTTGAAATGGCTTAAAGATGAAGAAGTGCCGCTGAAATCTGAGGGCTATCTTACCGACATCAGGATATTAAAGGCGATGGAAAAGCAATGAACAAAATTCATAAGAAAATCTGGACACTCACGACTGTTATTCTATTGATCATGGCAGCAATATGGATAACACTTACCTATTATAATCAGAAAACTCAGAATCAATATAACGACATTCTTCAGCGGTACCTTCGGATGAATGAGGTTACAAGAACAAGCCAGCAGATGATTGCAGACTTGAATAACTACTTCATCACGCCCATTCCGGAAAATCTGGACAAATTGAACAAAAGCAAGGAAAAAATGATAAAGGTAAAAAGGGATGTTTCATATCTTCGAAATTCAGAAAATGATTTTGCTTTGACAAATTATATGAATCTGATTGACAGCCTGGTTGAGACGACGGACCGCTCCCTTCTTTTCTTTATTGAAAAGGAGACAGAGGATTCTGTGAAAGAATTCTCGGAAGCGACGCGCATCTCGATGTATATCTCCGAGATGACGCTGACGCTGATCGATAGTGAACTAAATACGTATGAACGGTTTTACCGGGGGATCATTGAACAGTCCGAAGAAATCAAAAAACTGGGGATTTGGCTGATGCTGATGATAACCTGCCTCTTAATGTTCTTGACCTATGGCTTTTCCTTAAGCATTACGAAGCCTATACAGCGGTTGACCAAGGCAGCCAATGAGTTATCAAGGGGCAGATTTCACTTGCCGATAAAGGTTGATTCAAATGATGAAATTGCCTTTCTTGCCCAGACCTTTGACCGGATGCGGATTAATATCAATAACCTGATTTCAGAGATCCAGCATAAGGCACAGCTGGAGCATGAGCTCCAGGAAAGCAAGTTATTGCTGAAGGAAAGCCAGCTCTTGAACCTGCAAAGCCAGATTAACCCTCATTTTTTATTTAACACATTAAATACACTTTCCAAGAAAGCCTATCTGGAAGGTTCTCATGAAACCAGCGACCTGCTTGTTAGTGTGGCCGGCCTGCTGCGCTATAACTTAAAAAGGCTTGATAAGCCCGTAACACTTAGAGAAGAAGTGATGGTCCTGCAGCAATACATGGATATTCAAAAAGCCAGATTTACAGAGCGCCTGCATTTGAGAATGTCAATAGATGAATCGTGTCTGAATGTGGACATTCCGGGTCTCACCCTGCAGCCGATCATCGAGAATGCCGTCAACTATGCAGTGGAGCCAAGAGAAGAAGGCGGGATCATCTGGTTTCGCATTCAGGACGGAAATGAATGTGTGATTATAGAAGTGGAAGACGATGGTCCAGGTATTGAGGAATATAAAATTAAACAGATTCTTCAAGGGCAGTTCATTCAGAAGGATGGAAATTCAACAGGCATCGGGTTTACCAATGTTGTCAGGCGTTTGCGCCTTTTTTACGGCTATGAAGATGTCATGAACATTGAGAGCAGTGCTGCCGGCACAAAAGTAGTGATGACAATACCGAAAGATAGGAGGGGGGCAAATGACAAAACTCCTGATCGCGGATGATGAACAAATTGAACGGGAAGGACTGGACGTGATTCTGCAGAAAGCCTTTCCTGGCGTTGAAATTAGCCAGGCGAAAAATGGGAAGATGGCCGTTCAATTGGCTAAAGAGTTTAACCCTGATTTAATCATGATGGACATTCAAATGCCAGGGCTGAATGGCCTGGAAGCTATTAAGCAAATCAGTGAAGAGGATCCGCATATTAAATTTATTATGATTACAGCTTTCGATACATTCGATTATGCCCGGCAGGCGATAAAGCTTGGGGTCAAGGATTATTTACTCAAGCCAAGCAAGATCACGGAAATTGAAGCAACAGTTGGGAAGGTGCTTGAACAGATTGAGGAAGAGCGGAGGTTCCGTGAAATGACGAAGCTTCAGCAGGAGGCGCTGCAAAAGGCTCTTCCGGTCATTGAGACGGATGTCGTGACACAGCTGCTGTTCGATCATGTCCATGAAGTTCACCTGGATATGCTTGTTGAAATGCTCGATATTCGCTCAACAGATGAACAGTTCGTCATGAGCATCCTGCTTCCTGATGGACAAGAACACCTCTATACCTCAGTCAAAGAGAAGGTCAGGCATGCAGGCAGTGCATGGGTAGGTGCTCTATATGGCCGCCAGCTTCCCATCATCGTTTTTCGGGAAAAGCAGCATTCATTCCGTTCACAGGCTATATCTATAGCCGGCGAAATTCTGTCTCTTGCGAAAAAAGGCTCGTCAGAGGGCTGGTTCGTCGGGATTGGGAACGCTTGCGGGTCGTTGCAATCCATCCGTCAATCCTATCAGGAATCGGTTATTGCCACCCTGGATTCAACTCTCCCTGTTAAATACCGATTTTATTCCGATGTGCCAGTGCTTAGCGCAGGGGAAGATTTAGAGCTGACCAAAGAGCGGGAAAAGCAGTTTTTCGATCAAGTCAGGCTTGGCAAATGGCAGCAAATCAGCTTAAGTGTAATGGAGATGATTCAGCGGTGTGAAATGGAAAGGGCAGGGGTGATTCAAGCGCAGCAGCGGGTGCTGCAGCTGCTCTGGATTGCTTCACGTGTAATGAGTGAGATTGGGGTAGAAGCTCCTGCACCATTTTTTGAGTATCAAACCCAGGATTTCCGGCAGCTGCGCGCTGAAACGGATCAATTGCTAAAGCAAATGAAGAAATCGTATATGAGGCATTACGATAAGCTGGAAGCGGATACTATCCACCAGCTGAAACATTATATTACTGAACATTCTCATAAGGATATTTCCCTTGAAGCACTGGGAAGGAAAGTGGAGCTAAGCCCAATCTATATCAGTAAAATGTTCAAGGAGAAACTCGGGGTAAATTATATCGATTTCCTGACTGAATGCCGAATTGAAAAAGCCAAGAAGCTGATGGCGGATCACGGAAAAAGTCTGAAAGAAATTACCTTTGAGGTGGGCTATCATGAACCGAACTATTTCAGCAAGGTTTTCAAAAAGATGTGCGGCCAGTCACCGACAGAATTCCGAAAAACCCTTCTGGGCAAAAAAGATTGATGGAAGGAAAAGGGGGCAAGACAGATGGATAGAATCCAAAGAAAGCTGACTATGGCTGCGCTGTTTCTGGTTTGCCTCCTGTCAGCCTGCCAAACGAATACAGCACTCGAAAAAAATCCCGGGAAAGCAATTCCTGCTGCCGGTGAAGTGGAAGGAGGAGAGGATGGGGAGAAACCCATTAAGATCGGCTTTTCAATGGATACTTTATTGGAAGAGCGCTGGCTGAAGGATAGAGATCTGTTCAAAGAGGCTGTAGAAGAGCTTGGAGCCGAAGTGGAGATCATGGCTGCGAATGGGGATGATGCGGTTCAAATATCACAGGCAGAAACATTGATAAAACAAAGGGTTGACCTGCTGGTTGTCGTTCCCCATAATGCTGAAGCCACCGCTTCGATCGTCAAAAAAGCACATGAGGCAGGCATTAAGGTCATCTCATATGACCGGCTTGTGAAAAATGCTGATATCGACTTATACATATCCTTTGATAATGAAAAGGTTGGCGAGCTGCAGGCAAGTGCCATCACCAAACTGGTTCCTAAAGGGAAGTATGTGTATATTGGCGGAGCCATCACTGACCATAACGCCCATTTATTCAAACGAGGAGTCTTTAACGTGCTTCAGCCTTTAATTGAAAAAGGAGATATACAGATCGTATATGATCAGTGGTCCAGAGATTGGACGCCGGCGAATGCATTTGTGAATATGGAAGATGCTCTTAAAGCCAATCAAAATCAAATTGATGCCGTGATCGCAGCAAACGATGCAACTGCAGGCGGCGCCATCCAGGCACTGGCAGTGCAAGGGCTGGCAGGGAAAATTCCTGTAGCCGGTCAGGATGCCGAGCTTGCCGCTGCCCAGCGGATCATCAGAGGAACGCAGACGATGACGGTATACAAACCTATCGGCACGCTGACCAAAGAAGCTGCTGAACTAGCGGTCAGAATGGCAAAAGGAGAACAGATAGAAGCGAACCGAAAAATTAACAATGGCAAAATAGAGGTGCCTTCCGTCCTTCTTTCGCCAATTGCTGTCGATAAACACAATATGGATCGTACCATTATTGCAGATGGATTTCATTCCAGAGAAGAAGTTTATAAGTAGGGACGAGAGGACAGATACACACTCCCTCCCGCCGCCTGGGACATGGAACCTGTCCCTATGTCCCTATTGCATGAACGGGTCTGCACTGGTATGATAAATGTAATTATAATGAAATGGAGGTTTTCCTTTTGACAGCATCAATGAGACTAAGAAACCCGCTTTTCAATCGTTAATTGAATACGTTTGAAGGCTCTGCCTATGTTCAGAGCAGCGGGATTGGTCTGTCTATTTAAGGAAACCTGAATTTAACGGTTATTTTTAAAGAGGGGATGAATTTCTCCTCTTTTTTGCTGTCTATAGAAATAGAATGTATAGAGCGGATTGATCAACTGAATATAGGCAAAGCTTGTTTTTATTAAATATAGAAATGAGTGATTAGTTCATGAGTACTGTAAACCCTAATCTGAAGGAGAATTGGCTGAAGAATATTATTCTCTTTTTAAGCAGTCAGACGATCTCCCTTTTTGGATCGTCCCTCGTTCAATACGCCATTATGTGGCATATTACCTTAACGACAGAATCCGGTTTGATGATGACTCTCTACATCATTTGCGGGTTCATTCCGACCTTCTTTTTATCGCCGGTCGCCGGTGTCTGGGCAGACCGGTATAACCGGAAAATGCTGATTATTTTAGCGGATGGTCTTATTGCCTTTTCAACGCTGATTCTCGCTATCCTCTTTTTAATGGGATATGAATCCATCTGGCTGCTGTTTGTCATGGCAGGGATTCGTGCCCTTGGAACAGGGGTTCAGACTCCTGCCGTCGGGGCGATTCTGCCGCAGATAGTCCCTAAGGATAAGCTCACAAAGGTAAATGGAGCAAACGGGAGCATACAAGCGGTCATTATGTTTGTCTCGCCAATGGTCAGTGCCGCTCTGCTGGCGATGGCATCACTTGAAGTCATCTTTTTCATCGATGTGATCACAGCAGCGATTGCCATTGTCACACTGATGACTTTTGTCAAAATCGCTGTGCACGAAAAAGCAGCAGCCAAACAGACAACGAGCTACTTCAGCGACTTTAAACAAGGTCTGCAATATGTAAACAGTACTCCTTTCCTGAAGAAATTCTTCCTGTTCTTTGCGGTCTTTTTTGTCCTGATGGCACCTGCGGCCTTTTTGACGCCGCTGCAGGTTACCCGCACCTTTGGCGGGGATGTGTGGAAGCTGACAGCCATTGAAATTGCTTTTTCAGTCGGCATGATGGCTGGGGGCGGAATCATTGCTTCCTGGGGAGGATATCCAAATAAAATTAAAACCATGACCCTTGCCAGTCTTATCATGGGGATTTGCACCCTGGCTCTTGGCATCGTTCCGGTTTTCTGGATCTATTTAGTGTTCATGGCGTTATTCGGGGTTGCCATGCCAATATTCAATACACCGACAACAGTATTGCTGCAGGAAAAAATTGAAGAGAATTATTTAGGCAGAGTGTTTGGTGTCATGGGGATGATTTCCACCTCGATGATGCCGATTGGAATGCTGATATTTGGCCCGATTGCAGATATCATTGCCATCGAATGGCTTCTTGTGGGAACAGGGGCATTCATTATCCTATTAGCGGTCATTTTAGGCCGGGATCAGGTGCTTCTAGAAGCGGGGAAGCCTGCTCTGAGTGAAAGCTAAAGGACTCTTCCTATTAAATGAGGTTCTTTTGTAAGCAGTTCCGTTTAAGGTAAAAAAACAAAATTAACAGTCAAAGTAAAAGTCCACTTCGCAAATGAATTGGGCTTTTATTTTTTATTTATATTTTCCTGATTGAATGTTAGATTTTAATTATGTTTAAATGTACAGGATATTATAAGTTTGCAGGAGGTTATGATGGGTTTAAAATATAAATGTTTAATCTTAGACCATGATGATACAGGAGTAAAAAGCACACCAGGTATTCACTATCCGTCATTTGTAGAGGCTCTTAAAGACTTGCGGCCAAATGATGACCCTATTGTTTTTGAAGATTTTGTCAGATGCTGCTTCCATCCAGGTTTTTCTTCATTATGCAAAGACATTATTAAATTTACAGATGAAGAACAAAGACACCAGCAGATGGTATGGAAAAAATATACCGAGTCAACTGTACCAGACTTTTATGAGCTGTTTTCAGAGACTATTCAAGAATTTAAAAAACAAGGTGGAATTGTGACGGTTGTTTCTCATTCCGAGAGGAGTCGAATTGAAAGAGATTACTCCATTCATTGTGGATTTGTGCCAGATGCCATTTTTGGATGGGAACTTCCTGAACATCAGAGAAAACCATACCCATATCCAATTAAGGAAATTTTAAGACGCTATGATCTTCAAGAGACTGATGCATTAATGCTGGATGACCTGAAGCCTGGATTGGAAATGGCCAGAAGCTGCAATGTGGATTTTGCGGCTGCAGGGTGGTCTCACAGTATCCCTGAAATCAAGGAACAAATGAAATCAGAATCAAAATATTATTTTGAAACAGTAGAAGAATTTAATAAATTTATTTTTGAATAACAAGACGCTTGGGCCAAACCCTAAGCGTTTTGTTATGCTATTTCACTTGCTTAATCAATAGTGTATTAAAGAGTGAGTAACAAGGAACAGCAGCAGTTATGGAGAATATTTATACTTAACATTATTTGAGGGGGGTATAAGTATCAGGCAAATTATCGCACTCGGAGGAGGAGGGTTCTCCATGGAGCCGGAGAATCCATTATTAGATGAATACATTTTACGTCAGTCAGGTAAAGAAAATCCTAAAGTCTGTTATGTGCCTACTGCAACAGGAGATTCCGAAGTATGCATTAAATGGTTTTATGACTTCTTTGAAAAACAGAAGTGCCAGCCTTCCCATTTATCTTTATTTAAACCCCCAACAAGAGATATAGAGGGATTTATACTGGATAAAGATATCATTTATGTTGGAGGCGGAAATACGAAGAATTTATTGGCTTTATGGAAAGAATGGGGATTAGATAAGATTTTACGAAAGGTATGGGACCAAGGGATCGTATTAGCCGGCATCAGCGCGGGCTCCATTTGCTGGTTTGAAGAAGGGGTGACGGATTCTTATGGCGATAAACTGGAGCCCTTAACATGCCTGGGCTTTTTACAAGGAAGCAATTGCCCTCATTACGACGGGGAAGCGGAAAGAAGGCCTGCCTATCATGGGCTTTTGGCTTCTGGTAAAATAAAGCCTGGAATTGCAGCGGATGATGGAGTGGCTATCCACTTCATTGAGGAGGAGGTCAGCCGAATCGTAAGCTCAAGACCGAATGCCAGGGCCTATAAGGTCTATTTCGATAAAGAAGTAAAAGAGATTGAACTGAAAACCGAATATTTGGGTTCTTGAGGCGAATCAGTGTTTTGCTGTTAACTTTATTAAAATAGAAGGAAGTGCTTAAAGTTGGATTTACAGACGGTTATGCAGGAGCTCGAGGCTCTCGGCAAGGAGCGGACCAAGAAAATGTACATATCAAACGGCGCACACGAGCCGCTTTTTGGCGCTGCAACAGGAGCAATGAAGCCAATCGCTAAAAAAATTAAAAGAAATCAGCCTTTGGCAGAGGAGCTATACGCTACAGGGAACTATGATGCCATGTACTTTGCAGGCATCATTGCAGATCCAGAAGCCATGACAGCAGAGGATTTTGACCGCTGGATGGATGCAGCTTATTTTTATATGCTGTCCGATTATGTGGTGGCCGTTACATTAGCTGAAGCAGATATTGCACAGGACGTTGCCGATAAATGGATCGAAAGCGGGGAAGAGCTGCGGATGTCAGGGGGCTGGAGCTGCTATTGCTGGCTTTTGGGGAATCGTCCGGATGCTGAATTTTCAGAGGAGAAGCTGGCAAAAATGCTTGATAAAGTGAAAGACACCATCCATGATTCTCCGGAGCGTACGAAATCCGCCATGAATAATTTTGTCTATACAGTGGGTGTATCATATTTGCCGCTCCATGAAAAAGCGGTTGAAACAGCAAAAGCCATCGGGCCGGTAGAAATGAAGCGGGACAAGAAAAAAAGCAGTTTCCTGCACGCCTCAGAAAATATCCAGAAGGAAGTAGATAGAGGGAAGCTGGGTTTTAAAAGGAAATATGTAAGATGTTAAAACCTCGCGTGATGTATGAGCATTGATACAGAGTTGGAGGGACAGGGACCTGCCCCGTTGTCTCCATTCTTAGAACGGCACATTGGACGAAATAAAAAGGGGAGCTGCTGCAAATGAGAATACCTATCTATCAAATTGATGCTTTTACAGACGAGCAATTCAAAGGGAATCCAGCGGCGGTATGTCCATTGGAAAAATGGATTGATAATGACCTGATGCAAAGCATTGCTGCCGAAAATAATCTGGCTGAAACAGCCTTTTTTGTGAAGAAGGGAAAGGATTATGAGTTAAAATGGTTCACGCCAAAAGCAGAGATTGATTTATGCGGGCACGCGACATTGGCAGCTGCTTATGTCATTTTTACCTATCTCGATGAAAGCAAGATGAATGTAAAATTCCATACAAAAAGCGGAATTTTAGAAGTATCGAATGACCGTGAACTATTAACAATGACGTTCCCTGCCCGGGAAGGGGAAAAATGTGAAGCTCCGGAGGCACTCATTAGAGGACTGGGCAAGGAGCCAATAGAGACTTATTTATCAAGGGACTATCTGGCCGTCTTTGAATCAGAACAGGATTTACTGGACATGGAATTAAATATGGAAGAACTTAAAAAGCTGGATGCTTTCGGGGTTATCGCCACTGCCAAAGGAAATGAATCTGACTTCGCATCAAGATTTTTTGCTCCAAAGGCAGGTGTTGATGAAGACCCTGTTACCGGATCAGCTCATTGCACATTGGTTCCATACTGGAAAAAGGTGTTAAATAAGAGTGAATTTACGGCACTGCAATTATCAGAAAGGGGCGGAAAGCTTTATTGTGAAGATTTAGGCGATAAGGTGAAACTATCTGGAGAGGCTGTTGCTTATTTGGAAGGATATATTCATGTTTAGACGATCTGTTTCTTTGTGTGCCAGCGCATGTTATAATGAGGAACTTAGGAATTATGATCTCATAATGGAACGGATGCCAAGAAAAGCCTCCGCCTAGTGATGAAATATGGAGGTGCAAGTGAATGAATAAACGGTGGACTATCAGTAAAATTAAAGATTTTGTTGAGAAGAATTCGGATAGTAAGCTGCTAACGACGGAATATCATGGGTTTTCTCAAAAGCTGCTTTTTCAATGTGCATGCGGCAGTGAGTTTGAAAAAACATTTACGAAATTTAAAAATAATCACCAGCGCAAATGTGACGTTTGTCAGCCGCCAAAAGAGTCACGCTAAACGAATATCAGGAAATAAACGAAGTGCCGATTTCAATTTCAAGAAATTGGCGCTTTTTCTTTTTAATCTTCCTCTTTGTTCCGGAAAGAAATTGACTGAAGCAAGTAAATTAATTATTATATTTGACAAAGGCAACTATATTCAGAGGAGTGATTTCTTTGTCAATTATCTCATTTAAAGAAAGAATCAATGCTGTTCGCCATTTTAATCGTTTTATGACCAGGCAAATCGGAGCTTTGCGGGAGGGGTTACTACATAGTCCCTATTCGCTTACAGAATCCAGAATCCTGTTTGAAATTGCCACTAACGAGGACCCTGCAGCATCAAGTTTAGCTCAAGAGCTGGGTTTAGATGCAGGCTATTTAAGTCGAATATTAGCCCGGTTTGAAGAGAAAGGCCTTATAAAGAAAGAACGTTCTGCTAAAGATGCCAGGCAGCGCATTTTAAAGCTTACACCAGAGGGAGAAAAAGCTTTTTCTAAACTAAATGAACGTTCATACAATGAAATAGCGGAACTTCTCGGAAAATTGTCGGAAAGTGAACAGCAGCAATTAATAAACGCTATGAAAACCGTCGAGGGACTGATCAGCAAGAATGAAAGCCTAAAATTTTCTGGACCATATTTTCTTCGTCAGCATGAACCTGGTGATATGGGGTGGGTTGTACACAAGCATGGTCTTTTGTATTCACAAGAATATGGATGGGATGAGAGATTTGAAGCTCTTGTATCTCAAATTGCAGCAGATTTTATAAATAACTATAATCCTAAGCGGGAACGCTGCTGGATTGCCGAAATGAACGGAGAAATAGTGGGTTCTATTTTTGTTGTTGAAGGAAGTGAGGATACGGCTAAACTTCGTCTATTAATAGTAGACCAAAAGGCGAGAGGATTGGGCCTTGGTTCACAATTGGTTGAAGAATGCATAAACTTTTCCAAACAAGCAGGATATAAGAAACTCGTTCTATGGACAAACAGTGTTCTTAAAGAAGCGCGGCTTATCTATCAGAAAAAGGGATTTCAGCTTGTTAAGGAGGAAAAACATCATAGCTTTGGGCACGATTTAGTTGGAGAAACGTGGGAACTGCTGCTTTAAGGGACAAGGGGACAGGTACACTGTCCCTTTTGCTGTTTTTTCAGAGAAAATGTGCCCCTCAGATCAATAGATTAATAAAAAGCCTCCATTCAAATTGAATGGAGGCTCATAGAAGGAAACGGGATTACGGATGAATGGCCGTCGGCCTCCAGTGCCATGGTTGGTTATTGGTTACGGGTGAAGTTGTAATGGGTCATGGATAATCGGTTAGGCCATTGCCATTACAAGGTACCTTTGTACACAATAGGAGGGTGTTCCTTCTATGCCTTGAAGCAGAGTCTCACCGCTTCAAGGTTTAGAAATACTTTTCGCTGTCAAACTCTAATTCTATCAAATAATTCTTGTTATTGATTAAGTTGGACAGACGATTCGCCTGGCGTTCGGCTTCCAGGCCCTTTAATCGGTACTGCTCGGGATCGAAAAGGGCCATTTTCACCATCGACACGTTTTCCGACACGGTATAAAGGAATTCCTCCCTGGCTGCTGTGCCATACTCCTTGAATTTACGGGCCTTTGCCCGATATTGGGTGGCAAGCTCGATTGCTTCTACGATTGGCAATGATTCATTGTTAAATGTGATGTCATGTTCAATATTGGCTTTATATACAAGCTTATCAAGCAGTCTCATGTCTTTGCGGACTTCATCCATCTCTTTTTCCACCATGGCTAGCGATCGCGGTATTTCAGGAAGCTTGCTGCCTTTTTCAATATCAGCAAATGCGACACGGTCCATTTCTTCTTCTAACTCGTGAATTCGTTTAGCCAGTACACTTTTTAATTTTACTGCTTCAGCCAGAGTAAGTTTTTGCATGCCTGAATCTGCTCCTTTAATAGATTCGTTCTTAGTATTATTATATAGTTGGGAGTCATTTATTAAAAGAAATAGCTGAGCTCCTTGATATTCTGGGGGAAGCTTAAAAACGCACGACTTTAAAATTTGTATGTAAGTTCAATGTGGAACCTTGAAAAGACAGCTCGATGAAATAATGCCCATCTCTGATAGAATGAAGGTTGTTTTCGGTAAATTAAAATGATATATTACCACTAATAAACTTATTAAATATCTTTAATAAGTTTATTAGTGGATGCTTTTTAAATCTGTTTAATAAGTATAATTTGCAGGTGGTGAGTATAATGAAGACTGCTCCAAAATCTTTAAAGCTGGTCATCCTTGCTGGTATACGCAGATCGCTTTTAGACCTAGGAAGTGCAACCAAAGTTGAACTAAGCGATAAATTGGGAATCAGTTTCCCGACGATAAGCAAGTTCCTGTCACAGATGGAGAAGGATGGGGAAATTTTGTCGGCGGGATTGGATGAATCCAGTGGCGGGAGAAGAGCCAAAAGATATACATATAATCCTGACTATATGCTGGGCCTGGCAATTTTCTTAGAGAAGACAGAGACGAATTATGCCATTTTTAATTGTGCGGGAGAAGTGAAGGAACAAGGAACCGTTCAAAGTGTATTGACTGACAGCGGGCTGCATTTATTAACGAGTTCGATTGAAGCCTTATTGATGGCCAATCAGGCAATCCGTTCGCTTGCCATTGGGGTGCCTGGTTCCGTTAAGAATGGGCGGATTTTTTACATACCCGGCTATGAACAGTTTCAAGATTTCGATATTAAAGGATATTATGAGAATCTCTTTTCGATGCCAGTTGTTGTTGAGAACGACATGAATGCTGCTGTTCTTGGATATCACCATTATAAGGGGATAAAAGATCATCAATCCCTTGTTTATTTATATTCCGGTCAAAATGGTCCTGGTGCAGGATTTATGATTAACGGGGATGTTGTGCGGGGAAACACATTTTTTGCCGGGGAAGTCTCATTCGTTCCCCAATATGATGACCGTAACTTCCGCGAAGCCCTGGAAAATGAAACCAGTCATAAAGAGGTACTGATATCCAGAGATAATCAGGTTGATGCAATCAGCAGATTAGTAGCCTCGATTACGGCTATCATTAATCCTCATACGTTCATTTTCTGCAAAGATGAAGTGGAAGAGACCCTAGTAGAAAAAATTGCAGCAGCAAGCTCAAAATATATCCCGCCAGAACACCTCCCCATTCTTGCAATAAGTGATTGGAAACAAGACTATTTATACGGATTGCAGAGTCTGGGGCTGGCGCTTATGCTTGATTCGTCCGAAAAATATATCAGAAAATAGGTGAGGCTGAATCCATGGCAACAATCCTTTTGGTGATCATATATTTAGCTTTTATAAGCCTGGGTCTGCCGGATTCATTGTTAGGGGCAGCCTGGCCTGTCATGCAAGCAGACTTTGGCGCCCCGCTTGAGACTGCTGGATTGCTTTTTATGACTATAGCTGGCGGCACAATCATCTCGAGCTTAGTTAGCGGAAGAATCCTTAAACGGTTTGGAACTGGGAAGGTTTCATCTTTCAGTACGTTAATGACTGCAGGTGCGTTACTTGGGTTTTATTTTGCTCCATCTGTTATTTGGCTATTTTTATTTGCCATACCACTTGGGTTGGGAGCAGGAGCTATTGATGCCGGATTAAACGATTATGTTGCTGTACACTACAAAGCACATCATATGAGCTGGCTGCACAGTTTCTGGGGAGTCGGAGCCACTATTGGCCCTATCATCATGGCCCAGTATATTGCAGGGGGAACCTCCTGGAGCAATGGGTATTTTTCCATTGCAGGAATACAATTTGTGCTGGCAATTATCCTTTTGCTGACTTTGCCTTTATGGAATAAAGGAAAGAAATATAATAAAGCTTTAAGTGAAGAGGCGGAAAAATCAGAAGAAAGATTGGATCATGCTGAAAATGTAAAGCCACTCCAAATCAAAGGAGTTAAATCAGCATTAATTTCCTTCTTGTTTTATTGCAGTGCTGAAGCCACTATGGGACTTTGGGGAAGCAGTTTTCTGGTAAGCGTGAAGAATCTGCCGGCAGCGGCTGCTGCCCAATGGGTTTCCTTGTATTTCGCTGGCATTACAATCGGCAGATTTATTACAGGTTTCATTACTTTTAAAATGAATAATCGCAGCCTTATTCGGATGGGCCAAATTATTGCACTTGCTGGTGCCATCCTTCTTGTCCTGCCATTGCCATCTGCTTTCACGCTTGCCGGCTTTATTTTGGTTGGATTAGGATTGGCACCGATCTTTCCGTGTATGCTGCACGAAACGCCAGCGCGTTTTGGGAAGAAGCATTCCCAGACCATCATGGGCTATCAAATGGCTGTTGCATATACAGGCAGTACCTTTATGCCGCCAGTTTTAGGCTTCATTGCCTCTCACTCAACAATTGGAATCTTCCCGTTTTGTATTGTTCTTCTTGCTGCAGCAATGTTCTTAAGTTCTGAAAAACTGAACCGCTTGCTGAATATGAAAGAGATTAAAAGTTCAACAGATGTTACCTTTAACACACCTAAATGAATTTGAAAGCAGGTCATTAAAATGAGTACAGAAAAAGAAAAAATGCTGTCTGGAGAAATGTATGATCCTGCCGATCCGGTATTATTAAAGGAACGCGAAGAAGCAAGGCGAATGGTCAGAATTTATAATCAAACTCTGGAGACTGAAGGAGAAAAAAGGACAAAATTATTAAAGGAACTCCTCGGTTCAACTGGGAAAAACGTATATATGGAGCCAAATATCAGATTTGATTATGGCTATAATACGCATGTAGGTGAAAACTTTTTTGCGAACTTCGATTGCACGATCTTAGATGTCTGTGAAGTTCGTTTTGGAGATAATTGCATGCTTGCACCCGGAGTACAAATTTATACGGCAACACACCCGCTTCATCCTGCTGAACGCAATTCAGGCAGAGAATACGCAAAGCCGATCACGTTTGGAAACAATGTATGGATTGGCGGAAGTGCCATAATCAATCCAGGTGTAACAATTGGGGACAATGTTGTGATCGCATCAGGTGCAGTCGTTACCAAAGATGTGCCAGATAATGTAGTAGTTGGCGGAAATCCAGCGAAAGTAATTAAACAAATTGAGCTTTAAATTCTCCTCAGCATCCATAAAAAAGCCATTTCCCATTGGGGATTTGGCTTTTCTTATGTTTTAGTGAAGGAAGCTGACTCTATTTTTTGTTTTGTTCAAATATTTCTTTGTCCATTCCATCCGGCGATTTTAAAACAAGCTCTGTAAAAGCCTCTACAGCTGGAGATAGCCACTTTTTCTTTTTGATCAGCATATGAGAATAAATGGGTTCGAACTCCTCCGAATGTGTTAATAGTTTTAACTTTCCGTTCTCTACATCTTCTTTAACAGTGATGTAAGGCAAAGCGCAAAAACCAAGTCCGCTCATGACCATCTTCTTGATTGCTTCTATGCTCCATAGTTCCATTGTCTGAAAGTGCTGGATGCCATGCTTTAAAAGATATCTTTCAAACATTGACCGATAGCTGCAGCCTTCTTCATTTGTGATATAAAAGGGGCTGGCCTGACTTTTTTTATATTCATCAAAATGGTCAGGTCCATCATTCCCGCTCACAAGGACAATTTCCTCTCGGAACAAGGGATAGTGAATGCATTTTTCAGGATTTATTTCGGGATAAACCATGAATGCTGCATCTACCCGTCCGCTCATTAAATCACTTTGGTTTTGTCCGCATGTACCATTGATTAAGACTAATTTGACATGAGGATATTTTAATGAGAACTCCCTTATGATGGGTCCTAGCCTTGAGATGGTTAAAGACTCTGGTGCAGCCACTTTCAATACTCCGTTCACTTCACGGCTGCTTCGCATTTTTTTAATCTGTTCATGAGTAGAAAGAAGGTCCTCCGCTAAAGGAATTAAATCCCTGCCTAAAGGAGTAAGCTGCAGTTTTCTATTGATATAAGTAAAAATCTCTCCGCCAATCTCCTGTTCAAGTGCCTGTATGTGGGCGGTTAGGGTGGATTGGGTATACCCTAGCTTCGCAGCAGCGCCTGTATAACTGCCTATTTCTGCAATGGACTGAAACGTTATTAGATGTCTGATTTCCATTCCGTCTCTCCCTTGTATCGAAAAAAATGATAATGGATTTTTGAATTTCAATTTTATATATAGATAAAGTCATCATACAATAAAAGCTGTTAATTCGTAAATGAGTAAAAGAAGGTGAGTTTATGAGTATACTAGCGTTTCTATCTTATGTAATCATTACATCCATTACGCCTGGTCCAAGCAATATCTTAATCATGAATGAAGCGAGGAGATTTGGCTTCGCAGGATCGTGGAGGTTCACGGCGGGTATCCTGGCAGGGTTTGCTGTACTTGGGATCTTGAGCGGTGTATTCACAGCAGGTCTATATACTTTAATTCCAGTAATAGAGCCTTATTTAAAAATGGCTGGTGCTATTTATCTGCTCTGCTTAGCCTGGCAGGTAGGTCTGTCCAAACGATCCGGGGAGAAAGTAAGTGACATGAAATCTTCCTTTTTATCAGGTTTTATCTTTCAAATCATAAATGTAAAAAGCATTTTGTTCTTTTTAACTGTCATGAGTGCTTTTATACTTCCTTTTTATCATTCATCCCAGTCCATTGTTTTTTATTTAACGTTAGCCATTATTCTAGGGTGGTCAGCATTGCTTCTGTGGTCAGGGTTTGGCTCGATTTTTAAAAGAATTTTCACCCATTATGACAAGTTATTTCGGCTGGTGATGTGTTTGCTGCTGGTTTATTCTGCGGTTACTATTTTTCTGTGAATACCTATTTGTTTAAAGCTAGGTGACTGAAAAAAAGTAAGCTGTTTCTTTTTACAACAGATGGATGGTTTGTAATTCTTCGCTCTACGGTGACTTTCTGCAGGAATCAGGCGCTGAAGTGCAGCGATGAGAATAAGCTGGCCCCATGGATTCCGCACGAAACGAATAACATTATTCCTCAAAGAGAAAACTGTTAATAAAACTCTGGAGGAAAGTCATGAGAGATAATAAAGAAAAACTTGAGAATACGCAAAACAACGGTCAAAACGAAGATTTAAATGAAATTAGCAATCCAGACTACGGCCTCGAATCAGTTGCAGATGGATGCGATTTTGCAGATGGAGAAAAGAAGCCTCCCCAGTGCGATAGGCTATAGAATACCAGGATATCATTAAATTAAGGAGTTATAGAAAGTGTTGACCAGAGATGGTAAACGCTTTTTGTTCCGCCAGCAAAAGAGGAATTTCAGTTTTTACTTACTTAATAGAAGGTCTCTAACTAGGTTGCTTCAAAATTTTAGTATAAATATGGAAATTGATTTGGGGAGTTTAACAATCGAATTATTAGACTTTTTAATATTTTCACAAATCGATTTCATTCTTAAATTGATATACTAAACATATTAGACAACTTGAGGGAGGAACTATATGAAAGACATTTTAAAAATTGGAAGCGCTTTTATTGGTGTAATTGTGGGTGCTGGATTTGCATCGGGGCAGGAAGTTCTTCAGTATTTTACCAGTTTTGGCATTATGGGTATTTTTGCTGCTATTGTTGCAACCGCTTTATTTGCTTATGTCGGCATGATATTGGTGTGGTTAGGGAGCAGCATGAAAACTTCCTCACATAAGCATGTGATTTATAAGATAAGTGGCCGATATCTAGGGTTAATTATAGATTATATCCTTATTTTTACTTTGTTTGGTGTAGGTGTAGTCATGATAGCAGGTGCAGGGTCAAACTTAAATCAACAATTTGGATTGCCTATCATAATTGGAACAAGTGTTATGACGATTCTTGTTCTATTAACGGGAATGTTAAAGGTTGACCGTGTTGTTGCTATCATCGGTGGAATTACCCCAGTTCTAATCCTTTTTGTCATCATCACATCTATCTATAGTTTTATAAATGCTGATGGATCATTCCTCGCTTTGAATGGTGTGGCCAAGGAGACTCCGACAACTCTGCCAAACTGGTTTATTTCTGCCATCAATTATGTGTCCTTTAACACGGCAGTAGGTGCCTCAATGGCAATCGTGATGGGTGGAGCTGAAAATAAACGTAAAACTGCCGCGTTAGGTGGATTAGTTGGAGGTTTTGGTCTCGGTGTTCTCATTCTGCTTAGCCATCTGGCTATTTTCTCTAAGATTGAAAGTGTTGGCAGTATGGATATGCCAATGCTAGCCATTGTTAATAATATTTCACCTGCATTGGGTACGATCATGTCGGTTGTTCTCTTTGCAATGATCTTCAATACAGCTATAAGCATGTTTTTCTCTTTTGTGGCCCGGTTTTCCAAGGTTGATTCCGCACATTTTAAAAGGTTATTCGCGGGAACCATGATTGTAGCATTTGCAGCAAGCTTCATAGGTTTTACTGATCTTGTTAGCTACTTCTACCCGCTAATTGGTTATCTTGGATTGGTCCTAATTGCTGTATTATTTTACGCTCCACTTAGAATGAAAAGGATTGAAAAAGAAGGATACGGAGATGGCGAAGAATATCCTAAAAAAATAGTGAACAGCTAGATGCCAATAAAACAGAGAATAATGGAGAAGGAGAGCGTGGATGTGCACTGTGCTCTCCTTCTTTTTTAATTTGATTATTAAAGACATTGGTGAACGATCTGAATTCCTGGCAGCCTTCTTGTTCCGGCAGTTTTAGAATGTCAGCTGTGTACGAATGATATAAATAGTGTCTCAAGAACTTTGGTGTTTAGTGAGGTTCTTTTCTGGTCAAAGTAGGATAGGAGATGATTTTAATGATTGAAGAATTAATGAAAATGCTTGAAGAACGAGAAGAAGAGATGCTTAAGATACGCCGTTATTTACATCAGAATCCTGAGCTTTCATTTAAAGAGGAAAAAACGGCAGCCTATATCGCTGATTTTTACAGAGGGAAAGATGTTGATCTTATAACGAATGCAGGGAATGGATATGGCATTGTTGTCACTATTGAAGGTGGTAACCTGGGAAAAACCGTGGCACTTCGGGCTGATTTTGATGCGCTTCCTATTAAAGAAGAACTGGATGTTCCGTTTAAGTCAAAAAAGGAAGGTATCATGCATGCTTGCGGCCATGATGCACATACAGCATACCTTATGGTTTTGGCTGACTGTTTAATCCAATTAAAAGATAAGATCCATGGCACCGTGAAAATAATCCATCAGCATGCGGAAGAAGAGCCTCCAGGCGGAGCAAAAAGCATTGTTGAGGAAGGATTTCTCGCTGATGTCCATGCAATTTTTGGCATACATGTTTTGCCGATCGCCCCTGCTGGAACTGTTGGCTATCACAGCGGATATTCCTTTAATGGCCGCGCTTATTTTAAACTTAGAGTGCAGGCAAGCGGCGGACACGGTTCCTCTCCGCATAAGGCCAACGATGCTATTGTGGCAGGCGCTTATTTTGTAACAGCTATCCAAACAGTTGTGAGCCGCAGAGTGGATCCGTTTCATGCCGGTGTAGTGACAATTGGTTCATTTGATGGTAAAGGGAGTTTTAATGTGATCAAGGATCATATCGAAATTGAGGGGGATGTACGCTATTCCAATGATGAAACAAAGGATGTGATGAATAGAGAAATTCACCGCATTGTAAATGGTCTTGAGGAGTTATTTGGTGTAAGCTGTGAGCTAACGTATGAACCCGACTATCCGCCGCTGTATAATGATCCTGAATTGACAAGGTTTGTCGCGGATACGCTTTCAGCAGCCGGGGATAAAGACATTATCGAGATAAAGGAATTTCCTAAAATGGCACCATCGGACGATTTTGCGTATTATTTGGAGAAGGTCCCTGGCTGTTATTTTTATATTGGGTGCACGCCAAAGGGAACAGAAGAACCATACTTCAATCACCACCCTAAATTTGATATCGATGAGGGTTCGATGCTTGTTGCCGCAAAATCAGTGGGATATGTTGTTTGCCATTATTTTAATAAAAAAGAAAACAAAAGCTCACGCTGATGTGAGCTTTTTATGTTTAAAGGAATTCGCTTTTAACTTCTTATTGTTTTTGAATAGATTTGATAGGCAATCTCCAGCTGTAATGATGCGAAATTCCTCGCAGCATTAAAGTAACAGTAAAAAGAATATAGAAATGATAAGACTTTGATAGCCAATCAAGGCCTATAATAAACCCCGCAAAGATGGCCCATAAAAGATATACTTCATCACGTAAAACAATGGGCTTTCGCTGAGCCAGCACATCGCGGATCATTCCTCCGCCGGCACCGGTTATGGCAGCTGAGAACATAACAGCAAATAAGGGTAAATCAATTGATTGTGCATACATAGCTCCCTGAACAGCAAACGCTGACAAGCCAATTGAGTCAAAAATACTCCATTTCGTCAAAAGCTGAACTGCGCTGCTTGGCAATATGATGACAATGCTGATGGTAATAAGGGCAACGATAAAAAGAGTCGTTTGCTGCCATAATTCTATGATCGGAATGCCAGTAAGAAGGTTTCTGATAGCCCCGCCTCCAAATGCTGTAATTAACCCCAAAACATAGGCGCCCATAATGTCGTATTTTACTTCCAGTGCAACGACTGCCCCGCTCATTGCAAATGCAATGGTTCCAATCACGTTCAATACATCCCAAACCATACAATCCCCCTAATCAAGTATCTCTGTCCTTGTACCTGAGAGGTTTACCTATTCTATATTAAAAGGCCTGCCCCGTGGGTGCGTGATACGCTCTCCAGAGAAGCGTCCCGCAGCAGTCTTCTTACCTGAGAGATTCATCTTTCCTATAGATTTGCCCCTTCGGTGACGTACAATACGTTCTCTCCCGCAGCAGTCATTCGCTAGTATTTGTTTTTATAATTATAAAGTATAGAGCAGAGGCTTGGACAGTCAATTAAAATGTCTAAGTGGAAGTTTGAAAAGGGGGAACTGAACATGATCCCCTGGTGCTATGGCGTGCATAATTCTGCTTGTAGGGATTGGTGCCACCATTGTATTAAAGCGGAAATGAAGCAGGGGCAGTCGCTGCTTTTGGGTGCGTCAAAGAAGTGAACGCTAAAAACCCCTACAATTGTAGAGGATCTCGCATGAAGGTTATTCATCCTTCTTTTGTTTCTTTGCCAAAATCGTCCGCAGTTCGTTAATTTCCTCATCAGACAGGGAGTCTTCCTGGATGAATTGGACTAGCATGGATTTCACCGTTCCGCCATAGATTCGCTTGATAAAGGATTGAGCTTCTGCCCGCTGGCATTCATCCTGTGAATATAACGGGAAAAAGGTATAGATTCTCTGGTTTTTATTTACGCCCACTACATTCTTTTGGACAAGCCTGTCCAGAAGAGTACGGATTGTTTTGGGCTTCCAGTCTGTGCACTCTTGTAAGGATAGAATGACTTCATTAGCCGTTTTGGGTGCGCCGTGCCAAAGGACTGTCATGACTTCCCACTCGGATTCTGAAATGCTGGGAATCCTATCAGTCATATTACCGCCCTCCTTCTTTAATGAGATGAACGAATTAATAAATACCTTTTTTCTTCAAAATGGATAATGTAATTTCAGCTGCTTTACTTCCATTGGAGTTATCTTCATTCTGTATATTCGTTGCAAAAAAGTATGTGTCCTGCTCTGACTCAACATAACCGATGAACCATCCATTGATGTTTTTTCCATTTACAGTGCCTGTACCTGTTTTTCCTGAAAGGAGGGCCCCTTCTTTTCCTTCTAGTTTAATGGAATCTTTCACCGTTTGGATATTCTTTTCTTTAAAACCAAATTCGTTGGCATAAAATTTTTTTAGCAGCTGAACTTGTTCCACTGGAGAAATTTTAAGGGAAGATTCCAGCCAATATTCGTCTATTCCACCAGATAGATCGCGATTCCCGTACCTGATTCGGTCTAGAAAAGTTTGAATCGTACCGGGATGAGCCTGCTTGTCTAACGTCTGAAAATACCATGTAACGGAATTTTTTATTGCCGAAGTTAAATTCTGATCCGCATTCCAGGAATCAATAGGATATTTAAGTCCGTTCCATTTGGCCAAGGAGTTTTCATCCGTTATGGTGCCTGACTCTAAACCAAGCAGAGCACTATAAATTTTATAAGTAGAATTTGGTGAAACCCTTAATATGCTTTGTTTTTTATTATGAATAAGATAGTGGTCTGCTTCTTTATCATACAATACAAAACTTCCATTATATCCTGCAAAATAATCACCTAAATCCTCATATATAATGTTATCATCCTTGAATTTATAGCTGCCATCTTCATGAGCCATTACTGATATAAATGGAGCCTGGCCTGCAATAAATATCCCCGCCAAAATGATTATAACCGCACTTTTCCATCTCAGCAGTTTTGATTCCGACTTAAAACAGGCAATTTTTTCAATTCTCGTTTTGATTTGTTTCTTTGACCCGTTTAAATGGTCTGCCAAATCGACTGTCACTGCCCTTGAGGCTTTATGGGCAAAATGAATAATGCTGTTGCCATACTCCATATAAGACTGCTCATCCAAAGAATTTAAAACCGCCGCATCACAGGCAATTTCGCGATCCAGCCTCATTCTCCTAAAAGCTAGCCAAACTAGAGGATTAAACCAATATAGTATTTGAAAAATCACGATTAAATAATTGACTGCAACATCTTTATTTTTATAGTGGTTCAGTTCATGTAAAAAGATATATTCTATATCCTTTTCAGAAAGCCACTTGTCAAAATGGCGGGGAAGCACCACATAAGTCTTAAAAAATCCAAACGTCATTGGGGTTTTAACGAGAGATGACTCTCCAACAATAATACTCCTAGAAATCTTCAGTTTGTGTTTGCAGTGTTCGAATAATGATAAAAGCCCGTTATTTCTCAGGCTGTTTGTATGTTTCTTTATTTTACTGATCTTAAGCCTTGCGATCAGCGTAAATACAGCTAAAACAGCCACCCCCGAAATCCAAATATAGAATAAAGCATTATTTATTAATGTTAAGTCGTAGCGTTCCACCGAAACGGCTATGTCTTCCATCCAATTATTTTGCCTTAAAGGACTCTCCGCAGATGGTGCAATTTGGGATTGGACGCTGCTCTTGCTATTCCAAAAGGAAAATGAATCGGAAAAAGGCATGAGTTGTATTGGAATAAGAGGCAGTGGTAAAGCAAGCAATAATAGAAACCAAAGATTATAGTGAGCTTGTGCTGTTAAATGTTTCTTAAAAATGTTTTTTAACAGAAGAATGACTCCGATTGTAAAAGAAGACACCAGCAGACATTCCAAAAAAACAGATAAGAACTGTGAGCTTGTGATCATCCTCAGACCTTCCTCGCAATATTTGACATCTAGTTTCAATCCCTTAGAAAAAAAGAATACGAACCATTCTAGCATCCTATTTTTACTTTATCAAATCAGGGAGATCTTGTGAAACACCATAATATCAAGGGTTTTTATGAGCGGTTGACAAACATGGACTACAAATGTAGTATTGTATTACACCTGTAGTCTATATGGGGGTGTTTAAAAATAAAGTTGAAATATATGTTCAAAATTAATAAGGAAAGAGGTAATAAAATTGAGGAAACGATATCAATCGATTACTAGCAGGAATATGTTAAAAGCAGTCTGGTTATTCAGTTTGGTTCTGCTTCTTGCCCTGACTGGCTGTGCAAATGGCAATCATCCATCAGATGCAAGTGCGGCAGAAAACTCCAAAAAAACTTCTGTAAATACAAACCAAAAATTCAAACAGCTGGAGAAGGAGTATGACGCACGGTTTGGAGTGTATGCATATGACACAGGAACGAAAAAGACTATTGCTTACAGGTCTAATGAGAGATTTGCTTACGCATCTACATTCAAGCCGTTGGCAGCTGCAATATTGCTGGAGAGAAAATCACTGGAGGAAATGGATGAAAACATTACATACACAAGTGATGACCTGGTTACATATTCTCCGATTACAGAAAAGCATGTAAAGACTGGCATGACTTTGAGGGAACTCTGTGAAGCGGCAATCCGGTTTAGCGACAATACCGCAGGCAACTTAATTTTAGAGGAACTAGGAGGCCCTGACGGATTCGAAGCAGCTTTGAAAGAAATGGGGGATACTGTCACCAAGCCTGAGCGCTTCGAGACGGATTTGAACGAGGCAGAGCCAGGGGACATCCGGGATACAAGTACACCTAAAGCACTTGCAGCAAGCCTTCAAAAAGTTTTGATTGGCGATTTTCTGCCTGAAGAAAAGCGGAACATTTTAACCGATTGGATGCGGGGTAACGTTACTGGGGATCCATTAATCCGTGCTGGTGTGCCAAGCGGCTGGGAGGTAGCTGATAAGAGCGGTGCAGCAGGCTTTGGCACCCGTAATGACATTGCAATTGTCTGGCCTCCAAACAGGGAGCCGATTATCATGACGATCCTTTCCAGCCGGGATTCAAAGGATGCAGAATACGATAATGCCCTGATTGCAAAGACAGCGGAGATGGCAATAAAGGCTTTGGATTAAAGCATTTACCAGCGAGGAAGTTCTCCCCCGCTGAAAAATGTGAAAGGGTATTTCTATTCAGTTTCAAATAACCGTTTTGTAAAAAAACGTAAGGAAAAAGGCCGGTTTTTGTTAACATGATCTTTATTTAGCCATAAAAATAATCACACACCCCTTCAACATTCCTTTTCTAGAATATGGTTGAATACATATTTTAGATAGGAGATGGAGAGCATGAACAACAAATTATTAATTGGAACAGGGGTGGCTTTGTCACTGCTATTCAGCCCAATCAGCCAGTCGTTCGCAGCAGAACCGGCAACAGGGGAAAGGAAACAAGTTGATAATATAGCGCACCGCGGTGCCACAGGGTATGCACCGGAGAATACGATAGCCGGGTTTGATCTGGCTGTAGATATGAAAGCTGATTATATCGAAATTGATGTTCAAAGAAGCAAGGATGGCGAATTAGTGGTAATCCACGATACAACTGTGGATCGTACAACAGATGGCACCGGAAAAGTGGGGGATTTAACGTTTGACTATTTAAGAAGTCTTGATGCCGGCATTTGGAAAGGGGAACAATTCGCAGGGGAACCAATCCCGACATTTGAAGAGATTCTGGATCGCTACCATGGTAAGGTTGGAATATTAATAGAATTGAAGGCTCCAGAGCTTTATCCTGGCATTGAAAATCAAGTAGCAGATGCATTAAAAGCACGAAATCTAGATAAGCCGCAAAATGAAAAAATCATTATCCAGTCTTTTAACTTTGACTCTATGAAAACAATGGATCAGCTTCTTCCTAAAGTTCCCATTGGTGTATTGACCTCTAACCGTGCCGATACAACAGCGGAAGCTTTACAGGAATTTTCAGCTTATGCAGATTGGTTCAATCCAAGCTATGGAATTGTCACAGAAGAATTAGTGAATCAGGTTCACTCTCTTGGCATGCAAATTGGGTCATGGACAGTGCGCAGCCAGGAAGCCGCCGACTTCCTGTTCGAAATGGAAGTTGACGCCATCATTACCGATTATCCGGATTATGTAGATCCTAGAAATTAATACCTGGAAAAGGGGCAGCTGCTGCTCCTTTTTTGTCTGTAATTTATTTGCTGAATAAATTGAATCTGCTCATATATGAATAGAATAATATTAGGAATGTATTAATTAAATTCTAATCCAGGAACCCCTCATATTGACGGGTTTTTATTTTTTTCTCCAGCTCTAATGGATTTTTAAAATAATAATATTATTTTACCAAACTAAATCAAAAGAAACATGCTCCATACAGAAACCGGAATGGCATCGCTCACATAAAATTTTTAATAATTTAAATTGACTGAAAAGTATAATTGTATTATTATTCTAACAATATATATATTCTTCGCAAAACGAATGAATAGGAATTCATCTTAGAGAAGGGGATGGGAATTATGTCACAATTATTAGCTTTGGTTATTCTATTACTTATTTTATTTATTGGAGATCTGGTTGCGGTTCGCACAAAGGCATGGGTGCCGTCCATTTTCGTCTGTGCCGTACTGTTCCTTGCCGGTTATTGGACATTCTTTCCGCAGGATATCGTGGCATTGGCAGGAGTTCCGCCTGTTGTGGCTACGATGATGATGTACTTATTGATTACCAATATGGGAACATTGCTATCGATTCAGGAATTGAAAAATCAGTGGAAGACGATTGTTATTGCTTTATCAGGGATTTTGGGAATTATCGCAGTGTTACTGGGAATCGGAACATTTATTTTTGGTTTTAAGACAGTAGTTGTAGCCATTCCTCCTTTAGTTGGAGGTGTGGTATCTGCCCTGATCATGTCGGAAGGAGCTAAAGAAGCGGGTCTTGCTTCTCTATCTGTCTTTGCGATAGTGATTTATGTTATGCAGGGATTTGCCGGATATCCGCTCACATCCATTGTCCTGAAAAAAGAAGGAAAGCGGCTTTTACAGCAGTACCGAAGCGGACAGCTTGCCTATAAGGGAAAGGGCACGGCAGCTGAAGAGACGGCTGCTGCATCAGCGGCAGCTCCAAAACCTGAGCTTAAGCTTTTTAGAAATATGCCGGAGAAATATAATACAGATTTCTTCAAATTTTTAAGATTGGCAGCAGTATCCTACCTTGCTTATCTTACATCGACACTGCTGGCTCCAGTTGCCAGTGTCAGTCCATTTGTACTTTGTCTATTGTTCGGGGTTATTGCTACAAGTATTGGCTTTCTTGAAAAGCAGGTACTGCAGAAAGCAAACGGCTTTGGCTTTGCGATCATGGCCCTGATGCTCTTTATTTTTGACGGCTTAAAGCAGGCTACACCTGGGATGATGCTTGAAATTATTTATCCGCTTGCAGGAAGCATTATTCTAGGCGTAATGGGTATGTATACCTTCTCATTCATCGCAGGGAAAATTTTAAAGGTGAGCAAGGAAATGGCTTTCGCTGTTTCGCTGACGGCACTATATGGATTTCCGGCTGACTATATTATTACAAATGAAGTGATTAAATCATTAACAGAAGATGAAAAAGAGAGGGAAATGCTGACCAGCAATATGCTGCCGCCTATGCTTGTCGGGGGATTCATCACCGTTACCATTGTGTCGGTCGTATTGGCCGGAATTTTTGTCGGACTTTTATAAGAAAGGGATTGGATCGAAATGAGTGAAGTTCAAACAGGGAAAAATGTGAATCTGGAAAAAGTACAAGCACGTATCGAAAACCATATTGACACCTTAAGCACTTATACAGCCACTCCAGGCAGAGGAACAACCAGGCTGACGTATAGTCAGGAGGATCTGCTTGCACGGCAGTATATTAAGGTAAAAATGAAGGAAGCGGGCTTGACTGTCCGTGAAGATGGATTGGGCAATATCTTTGGAAAGCTTGAAGGGTCCCTAAAAGATGCACCAAGTGTTCTGATCGGCTCTCACTTTGATTCCGTCCCGAATGGGGGATCTTATGATGGACCTGCCGGAGTTGTAGCAGGACTTGAAGTGGCTGCACTTTTCACTGAGAATGGATTAACGCCAAAATATCCTCTGGAGGTTATCGCCCTTATCGAAGAGGAAGGCTCCAGATTTGGCGGCGGCTTAATGGGCTCACGCGGAATGGCCGGTTTGCTGGCTGAGGAAGACTTCAAATCATTGAAGGATAAAGATGGCATTACGACCGTTGAAGCTATGGAGAAAATCGGGCTCGATCCATCTCTTCCGAAAACAAGAGACCAGCAGTCAGTAAAGTCTTATCTGGAATTGCACATTGAACAGGGGCCTATTTTAGAAGAAAAGAATATCCCGATCGGGGTAGTCGAAGCGATTGTCGGCTTAACACAATTGGAAGTAACCGTAAAGGGACAGGCCGGACATGCTGGGACCACTCCAATGGACAGGCGGTCTGACGCGCTGGTTGCGGCCGCCAGAATGATAGCCCAATTTCCCGAGCTGGCTGCGGCTGAAGGAGAAGGGACGGTAGTGACAACCGGGCAATTGCAGGTATATCCAAATGGAGCCAATGTGATTCCGGATCAAACGGTCTTTTCAGTAGACATTCGCTCCAGCAAGGAAGAACATGTCCAGAATGTTATTCAAAAAGTGAAAGAATTAGCAAATTCCTATCGTGATAGCGGAGTAGAAATAACTGTTGAACAGCTTTTATATATTCAGCCAAAAGAGATGAATAAAGAGATTGTCAGCCTGTTGAAGGAGAAAAGCAGTGAACTGGGTTTCACTTCATGCTCCATGAATAGCGGCGCTGGCCACGATGCCATGGTTTTCGCAGATTATACGAATACAGGGATGCTGTTTATTCCAAGCAAAAACGGACTAAGCCATTGTCCGGAAGAATGGTCTGATTCCCGGCATATCGCCGAAGCTGTTAAAGTCCTGTTTGAGGCAGCAATAGAGCTAACGGAGGCGGAATAAGCAATGATTCATAACAGGCTAAAAGAATTGATGGGGGCATATAGTGATGAATTAACGGAACTGCGCAGAAAATTGCATCGTGAACCAGAGGTGTCATGGGAGGAATACAAAACCACGCAATTTATATGTGAGTATCTAGATGGTTTGGGCATCCCCTTTAAAAGAACAGAACCAACTGGTGTCATTGCTGAAATAGGAGGCGGGAAGCCTGGAAAGACGGTAGCTTTAAGGGGAGACATGGATGCGCTGCAGGTGGAGGGATTGAATAAGGATCTGCCTTATGCATCCCTGGAAAATGGCAAAATGCATGCATGCGGACATGATGCCCATACCGCAATGCTGCTGATTGCCGCCAAGGCATTAAATGAGATAAAAGAAGAATTGCAGGGGAATGTCCGCCTGCTGTTCCAGCCAGCCGAAGAAGTAGCCGAAGGGGCGAAGATGATGGTGGAACAGGGAGCGATGGAAGGCGTGGACAATGTCTTTGGCATCCACATCTGGTCGCAAATGCCGACACATAAAGTGTCCTGTACACCCGGGCCATCCTTCGCATCAGCTGATATATTCAAGGTGACATTCAAAGGGAAAGGCGGGCATGGGGCGATGCCGCATGATTGCATTGATGCCGCATGATTGCATTGATGCCGCTATAGTGGCATCTTCCTTTGTCATGAATGTGCAGAGTGTTGTGTCCAGAACCATTGATGCCCAGCTTCCTGCCGTACTCACCATTGGAAAAATGACCGTGGGCACAAGGTTCAACATTATCGCTGAAAATGCAGTCATTGAGGGAACAGTCCGCTGCTTCGATTCTGAAACAAGGAATCATATTGAAAAACAGCTTGAGCGTTATGCTGAAAAGACGGCAGCAATCTACGGTGCTACTGCAAAAGTAGAATACATCAGGGGTTCGCAAGCGGTAATTAATGAGGAATACAGTGCCCAACTCGTACAAAAAGTCGCATCTGAAGCTTTCGGGGAAAATGTACTTTACAAGGAAAAACCAACAATGGGTGCGGAGGATTTCAGTTTTTTCCTGGACAAAGTACCTGGCAGCTTCGCCCTCGTTGGCAGCGGCAATCCAGAAAAAGACACAGAATGGGCCCACCACCACGGAAAATTCAATATTGACGAAGACGCCTTATCGACAGGTGCAGAGCTATATGCACAATATGCCTGGGCATACTTGAACGAATAGCCGTAAATCTGATCTTAAAGAGAAATCCGCTCCTCTATATGGAGGAGCGGATTTATTTTAACCGAGTTTCAGTTCTTCTTATAAATTTTAAAGCCATGAAAAAAGGAAGCAGTTAATAAACTCTGCTCCCCATACACTGGTGATATTTAAATTTCCTGTGATCAAGGGGAATAGGTAATTGTCAATGGGTCTCTAATATTTTTGCAGATAATTTGGCGGAATGAAATTTAGGGGCAGTGGTCTTAAGATTACTTTAATGTCAGTGGGCATTTCAAAATCGTGCTGTGCTTGTTTTAAATAATGGTACATGGCTTTCCCGCCTACTGAATTGGCAGAGTGAACCGTTATACGATCTGCAAATAGCTGTTTTTGAACCATTATATGAACAAGCAAAAGACCATTTCTCGATTTACTTACTAAATCATGGTCCAAAGACAAGTGGTCAATTTCAAAGGTCTGAAGCAAATGGATACACTCATCAATGGTCTCAACTAATACATGACCATCAGGCGCTTTCCGATAATCATCCAGGAATACACTTATTTTCTCCAATTTTCTCCCCCTTTCGAAGGGATGACTAAGAAAAGTCAAATTGACCCTAAGGATTTGATTCACATTTCATTGTAACATACATATATAAGCAAAGATACCTTTAAGGGGATAACTGGAATTTTGAGCGCTGATTATGTTTTCAGGCGTGAATACAAAAACTTGGTAAAAAATGTGTATTTCTAAGAAAAGCCCAAAAGGAATAGTTCCCTTTTGGGGCTTCAAAAATCTATCTGCCGACGCCGTTTATTTCATTAATAAACCGCTCAATTACTTCCTGAATGCTCATCACACCGATATTTCCCTCTTTACGTTTTCTCAGCGACAGGGATTGCTGCTCCATTTCTTTATCACCAATCACCAGCATGTAGGAAACTTTCTGTTTTTCGGCTTCTCTGATCTTGAGTCCCATTTTCTCTGTTCTGAAGTCGACTTCTGCACGGATACCAGCTGATTCCAATTGTGATTTTACATAGTCTGCATATTCTGCATGGGCATCTGAGATGGGAATGACCTTTGCTTGGACGGGTGACAGCCACAGTGGGAAATCGCCAGCAAAATGTTCAATTAGAATAGCCATGAAACGTTCAACTGAACCAAAGATTGCCCTATGAATCATAATAGGAAGATGAAGTTTGTTATCTTCACCAACATAAGCACAATTAAACTTTTGCGGCATTTGAAAATCCAGCTGGACTGTACCGCATTGCCAGCTTCTGCCGAGTGAATCCAATATATGAAAGTCAATTTTCGGCCCGTAAAATGCCCCATCACCAGGATTAATCTGATAGTTAACTCCTTTGTTTTTCAAAACAGATTCTAAAGCCCCTTCAGCACGTTCCCACATTTCCTGTGATCCCATGTATTCCTCTGGGCGTGTTGAAAGTTCAACTTTATAGTCAAAACCAAAATGGGAGTAGAACTCATCAATTAGGACAAGTATTTTATCAATCTCCGCTTCAATCTGATCAGCCATCACAAATAAATGGGCGTCATCTTGAGTGAACGACCGAACTCTTAACAGTCCATTTAAAGAACCTGAGAGCTCGTGTCTGTGGACTAATCCCAGCTCCGCATAGCGGAGAGGCAGTTCCCGGTAGCTTCTCCGTTTGCTGTTGAAAATCAATATCGCACCCGGGCAGTTCATGGGCTTTATCGCATAATTTTGTTCATCCACATTTGAGAAATACATATTTTCATGATAATGATCCCAATGGCCGGATTGTTCCCAAAGTTCCTGTTTCATCATAATCGGTGTCTTAATTTCCTGATAGCCTGCCCGCTGGTGTTTTCTTCTCCAATAACTTTCAAGTTCATTTCGCATCACCATTCCCTTTGGCAGGAAAAAAGGCATTCCTGGGGCTTCCTCCATGGATGTGAAAAGCTCCAGCTCTTGACCTAACTTTCTATGATTTATTTTTTCTGCTTCCATTTTCAATTCCTCCTGATTTTTAGTTATAAAAAAAGACCACACTCCTCCCAAACATAGGGACGAGTGTGGTCGTGGTGCCACCCTAATTCCATAAAGCAATCGAAAGACTGTTTTATGCTCAAAAAGATAACGGAATCCCCGATTATGGATACTCTGATATAGATCATTTCCCCATAATAGCTCCAAGGCGGTAAATCATTCCCTTTTCTTCAGGGCTTGCAGCCGGTGACCCTGATCTCTGGAAAGAAATAAAGAATGATTCATGTCCTTTTCAACGCTAACTATATAGTTTTAATTAAAATAAAAAGCCGCACTCATCCCAGCAAAAGGGACGAGTGCGGCCGTGGTTCCACCCTAATTCCATAAAGCATATCGAAAGACTGCTTTATGCTCAAAAAGATAACGGATTCCCCGATTATGGATACTCTGATATAGATCATTTCCCCATAATAGCTCCAAGGCGGTAAATCAATCCCGTTTCTTCAGGGCTTGCAGCCGATGGCCCTGATCTCTGAAAAGAAAACAAAGAAAGATTCGTGTCCTTATCAACGCTAATTATATAGTTTTAAATAAAATAAAAAACGCACCCATCCCAGCAAAAGGGACGAGTGCGGTCGTGGTGCCACCCTAATTCCATAAAACATTCCCAAAGACTGCTTTATGCTCAAAAAGATAACGGATTCCCCGATTATAGATACTCTGAGTACATCATTTCACTATAATAGCTCCAAGGCGGTAAACCAATCCCGTTTCTTCAGGGCTTGCAGCCAAATGGCCCTGATCTCTGGAAAGAAAATAAAGATAGATTCGTGTCCTTTTCATAGCTCATATTGGATATTTTTACTGATTTTAATACACTTTTTGGAAAAGGTCAAGAGGGTTAATAAAACTTTTTAGACACTAATGAAACAACCCGGATTCCTTCGATTTCTTCATCAGCGCTTTCGTTTTTCTGCTTAATGGCTCTTTCAGGAAGGTTCCAATTAATAGTGCAATGAAACCGAATAGCATCAGGATCAGGAGGTCTCTGTACACTCTCTCCCATACAATGCCTCCAACAGCTTCTCTCATTAAATCAATGGCATAAGAGAAGGGCAGGAAGGGGTGGATGGTTTGGAAAAATTCCGGAAGCAAGGCGGTCGGATAGGTTCCGCCAGCACCCGCAATCTGAAGCACCAGCAAGACAATCGCCATGGCTTTACCTACATCGCCAAATACAGATACTAATGTATAAACAATTAATATAAACACTAAGCTGCTTACCAATCCAAACAGGATAAACCATACTGGTGCTGCCATATCCACTCCCAGAATGAAGATATCCCCTATTGTCACTACAAGGGTCTGTGCAAATCCAATGCTTAGGAAGGTGAGTAGCTTGCCGAAATAGATTTGTTTTCCTGTAAAGTCTTCGGGGTGATGAACATCTGTGGCCAACAGGGAAATTAGCAGAAGGGCACCAACCCAGATCGCAAGTACGGTATAAAAGGGAGTCATGCCTGTTCCGTAGTTTTGGATTGGGAAAAGGCTGTTTTTGTTGAGCAGAACAGGTTCCTCGAAAAATCCCTTCTCTGCTTCCGGATCATTTTGCAGCAGTTCAATTATCTCATTGATGTCTGTTTCGCCCTGGATGTCTCGAATCCGGTCGGCTAGTTGATTAATCTTTTCACTGACGTACGGAAACTCTCCGATGATATGTTTAAGTGTTTCCTCCCCTTCACCTAAGTTGCCCTCTGTATTAGCAAGAATCTTTTCAACCTCAGGCATGGAAGATTGTATTTCAGTCAGGATATTCCGGGCATTACTCAATGTTTCCTTGGCGCTGGACACTTCCTGTTTGATGGCTGGCCGGATGTTTTCATTATATTCTTTAACGAATGCGTCAATCTTGCCTGCAGTTGCAGCGGAATTTTCCTGAAGCCGGGTGATTAAATCATCCGCTTCCTGCTGCTTGTCTGAAAGAAAGGCATTGACCTTCTGTCCGTTTTCCTGGATAGACTGCAGTTCCTGTTTTAATGCAGCTAATTGTTCCAGAGCCTGATTGATTTGTTCCTGATTCTGGCTTGTGCCTTGTTCATTACTAGACTCCTGCAGCTGCTTTAGTGCAGTTTCGATTGCCTCGATATTCTGAAGCGAACCCGCTATCTGCTCATTGATTCTATTGCCAATTTCCTTTCCCTGTTCCAAGTTCAAATCAGAGGATTGAACCGCAGAGATAAAATCGTTCACCTTCACCGCCATATTCTGGACCTTCTCCAGATTCTCCTGAACCTGAGGCTCCATTGCATTCAGGCGATTCTCAGCCTCGTTTATAAATTTCATAGTTTCATTAATGGTCTGCAGACCGCTGCCTGTTGCGCGTTTGGCATCGGGAACGAGTGCTTGTGCCTTATCAATCATTTTTTTTGCATTCTCAGCATCTGACAAGGAGCTGCTTAATAAGGAATGGATTTCAGGAAGCTTTTCCTCCATTTGAAAAACATACTCTTCGAACCGCTTTATATCCGGGAGGTCTTTTTCAATCTCCAGACCCAATTCATTAAACTTCTCAAAAATAGTGCCGTTCACTGTAGAGATGAAATTGCTTGTAACCGCATCGACAATCCCGCCTGCACCTTTTTCGGTGATTTTAGGCGCAATGGCATTGATTTTTTCATTCACATAATACTCGATTTTCGCTTTTTCGGGCTGATCTTCAATGACAGTTCCCAGCTTGTGAGAGAAATTTTCCGGAATCACGATGACGGCAAAATAGTCGCCGTATTCCACCTTTTTCATCGCGTCTTTACGGTTATCAAAGTGCCAGTCCATATCATCGTTCTTCTTCAATTCCTTGACGATGTCATCTCCAATATGTATGTCCTTATCACGAACCACTGCTCCGGCATCTTCATTCACGATTCCTACTGGAAGCTGATTCGTTTGACTATAGGGATCCCAAGAAGCCTCGATGTTAAACCAGGCATATAAAGAAGGCAATAACGTCAAACCTCCGATTAATACTGCCGCAACCCAATTCGTAAAAATACTTGTAATATCCTTTTTGTAAATTTTCCACATGCTGTTCAGTCCAATCTGCTCGTCTTCCTATAGATTTTGTGAATAATCCGTTAAATATATTCAGGATCTCAGTGAACAACAATTCTATACCTTTTAAAAAAATGAGTAAAGTCAGAAGGCAGAGGGCAATTATATTCGGGGCTAAAGGAGCAGGCTCATTCGGACAAGAGGAGAAAAAACCCGACATTCATCAATAAATGACCAGCTTCTCTGCTTAAGAACTCATTACTTTTATAAAATCTTCAATAAATCCCTGATAATTAAAATCTAGAAAAATATTTTTATTCTTTTCAGAAGGCTTGGAACTGACTCTGAAATCAGCAATGGACGTACCTCTTCCATCATCCGCTGTTAGTATTTTCACATCTCTTCTAATAGAACGTCCCATTTCCGGGTTGGCCATGAGGAAGAGTGTTACAACATCATGTAATGGAGCACCGTTAATTCCAGGAATGAGTTTTTTATAGGCTTCTATATAATATTCCATCACTTCATCCATAATTTGAATTACTGGATTGTCAGTCATTTCCTGTATTATGTTGATATGTTCCATCGTGACGATAGCCCTGTTTGTGACATTAAGCGGGATAATATAGATATTATCCATATTGGTTACCACTACCTGTGAAGCGACAGGGTCACCATAAAAATTTGCTTCAGCTGAGGGGGTTACATTTCCAGGAACCAGAAAAGCACCACCCATTATATAAAAATCTTTAATGTCGTCTGATATATTTTCCCCTAATATAAAAAGTGCAGCTAAAGAGGTATTTCTCCCTACGTCTACTATAGTTACATCCTGGTTCTCCCTTATAATGTTGTAGAGCTCCGAGAAATTGGTTAGTTCCCCTTTTGCATCCTCTGGAGGCCGTATAGGGCCCAAGCCCTCTTTTCCATGAATTTCAGGATAAAACTTGGGAATCTCCCCTGATGAAGGGCTATTAGCTCCTCCGATAATAGGAATATCCGGTCTGCCGGCCAGTTTGAGTAAATAGGCGATGTTATCTGTTGCTTGTTCTTTTGTAACGTTCCCATAACTCGATACGATAGCTAGTACATTTATGCTTGGATTAAGAAGGGCATATATGATGGCAATGGAATCATCAATCCCAGGGTCAGCAAACAAAATGATGTTTTTCATATTCTATTCCCCCAATACTAAATATCCATTTCTATAACATATCAAAAAGGGGAGCGGGTTATGCCATTAAGGTGATTAACCTTATGGTGAAAAAGCTGCCAGGGCAGGTCTGATAATATTAGCAGAGGCATTCAACATGTTATTGACAAACATTTCAAAAAAATATATGATAAAAATCCTGCCAATTTTACATTGGCCTAAGGGGACTGTGAAAAGTTCATTCTTCTTTGAAAAGGATGGGTAACTATGAATAAAGAGCAATTGATGGAAAGTGCACGCAGTATGAAGGAAAGAGCCTATGCTCCCTATTCCAAATTTCCGGTTGGAGCAGCATTATTGCTAAAAGACGGCACTGTCATTAATGGAGTGAATGTGGAAAATGTTTCGTTAGGTGCAACGAATTGTGCCGAGAGAACAGCTATTTTCACTGCAATTGCGAACGGTTACAAAAAAGGTGATTTTCAAGCTATTGCTGTAGCAGGCGATACGGCAGATTTTCTTCCGCCATGCAGCATCTGCAGACAAGTGTTAGCCGAGTTCTGTATGCAGGATATGCCAGTTTACTTAACGAATGAGAAAAAAGAAATCTTAGAATTGACATTAAAGGATTTATTGCCGTATGCATTTACGGATTTAGAGATGTAATATAAATGGAGGGCAGGCTTTGAGAGATATTCATCAAAGCTTGCCCTCTTATTTTATCGTGAACTAAAAGTGGTTAGTCTTCACCTGCAATAACCACTCTGTTTCTTCCCTCTTGTTTTGCCTTATATAACGCTTGGTCAGTTCTGTTCATTAATTCCGAAAGGCTGCTGGCTGCAGTGGGAAAGCTGCAAATTCCCATTGAATGGACAATTTGGGGTTTAGCATTTGGTGCAGGTGTGGGGGCGATATTGGGAATCATAGCATACAATCAGCAGTGGCTGGGGTGAGTGAAGGGGTTTAAGAACAGGGTTCCCACATCTAAAAGTGTGGGAACCATTTTATTTATCTATCCATATCTATAGCAAAGGTTTCCTTAAGGCCCTTCATTCCTTGAGGGGTTATTTTGATGGCCCGGGTTTTGGGGATGCGCTGTATCCAATTTTGTTCAAGAAGTTTTTCCAGGATGGCATTCCCCAGTGCGCCTGCAAGGTGATGGCGTCTTTCGCTCCAGTCCAGACATTTATGGGAAAAAGAGCGGCGCTTCTTTTTCAATGAGGTCAGGTCTATTTGCATGGAGTGGAAAAATGTTTTTCCATCTTCCGTAACCCTAAATGTGTCATCTTCTTCCGTAATAAATCCTTTTCTTTTTAGCGATTCAGTTAGCTGCACACCTAAATTTCCAGCGAGATGATCATAGCACGTCCTGGCCAAACGGATCGCTTTATCTTCAGAGGCATGGTGAAAAGACTTGATTTCTACAGGAGGTGCTATGGAGAGAAAAGATTCCATCACCTGGGCAACTTCTTGATTCAAGATGCCATAATATCGGTGCCTGCCCTGTTTTTCTGCCGTCACCACTTGAGCATCCAGCATTTTTTTGAGATGGAAGCTGGCTGTTTGCGGTTTAATCCGTGCCATATGGGCGAGCTCATTCACAGTGTGATACCGGCCATCCAATAAGACGGTCAGTATGGCTGCCCGACTTGGTTCACTGACCAGAGAAGCGACTTTTGCAACGTTAGAATTCACATTCATATCATATTCCTCCATGTAATCCATATTTCGATGATAATTGAAATAATTAGCCCTTACAATGATATTTGAAAAAATATTCAGGAGGAAAATGTAATGAAAAAGGAAGAAAACCAAATACAGACTAAGTCCATTCAGCCTAAAATCTTATACTATGGAACACCAGTGATCTTATTAACAACACTTAATGAAGATGAAACATCCAACATCAGCCCATTATCCTCGTCATGGGCATTAGGGGAATGTATTGTCCTTGGAATCGGAGCTGGGGGGAAGGCATTGGAAAACCTTCGCAGTCATCCCGAGTGTGTTGTAAACGTTCCTCATCCTGGTCTTTGGGAGAATGTAGAAGCTTTAGCCCCGCTGACAGGCAAGAACCCAGTACCGGAATACAAACGGGTTAATTCATTCCGCTTTGAAAGGGATAAATTCTCTGCAGCCTCGCTTACAAAGCAGGAAGCAGAAATCGTAAAGCCCCTTAGAATCCTGGAATGTCCCCTTCAAATTGAGAGCAGGGTGGAACACATCAGAGTTCCGGAGCATGACCCCCACTTTGCTATCGTAGAAGTAAAAGCATTAAAGGTCCATGCCCATACATCCATCATTATGGATGATCATCATGTGAACCCCCATGAATGGAGTCCACTCATTTATAATTTCAGACACTATTACGGACTGGGCGGACACCTTGGGAAGACCTTTCGGGCATAGTTCTATGAAAATAATCACTTTGCTAAGCTGTTTAGAAATATTTCATACATATTTTAGAAAGTTTTAAGATTTATGTGATATAGTTCTTTTAATTTCTTAATCTGGATAAAAGGTTTATAAAATTATCTTGAATGCTAAGAATAAGGTATGATCTGATGAAAATTTTTATAACAGAGTGAGTGAAACAGATGTCCATTAAAATGAGGTTTCTGCTGTCTTATATTGGAGTGATTCTTTTTTCGATCACTTTATTATTGGCAGCAGGTTTTTTAATTATTTTTGCCATAACAGGTGATGTAAGATCTATAGAGCATCTTTATAAAAAATCCTATATACAAAAACCTTTAACCACAGTTGAAGAAAGTGTGTTTCTCGATTTAAAGCTTTTTGCTAAGAATAATCCGAAACAGCTCCTTAATGAAAAGGAGCTCAAAAAGATTGAGCAGGAGGATATCGAGATAGTTGTTAGAAAGGGTACCGAAGTCGAGTACGCTTCCCCTGATCTTAACAAGCAGGCATTGGTTAAATCTCTTCCGGGGTTTGAAGAAACAAACATTAACACGCGAGATACCATTAAACTCAACGACTATTTATTTACGTATGTGAAGTTTGATTTTTATTTTCCGGATAAGAGGGAAGGAAGTGTTTTCGTATTAAGAAAGGCCAGTTCCTCTGCTGAACTCATTCGAGAATTGTTCCCTATTTTATCCGGACTTTTACTGTTTCTGTTTATTATGATTATTGGTATATTGAATTATTTAGTTTCACGAAGCATTATTAAACCTATCTCATTTCTTAAAGAAGGTGCCGAAAGAATTAAATCAGGAGATTTAAATTTTGAAATCAAGGCGATTTCAAATGATGAAATCGGACAGTTAAACAGGGCGTTTGAGGAAATGAGAATAAAGCTAAAAGAATCGATAAGCCTCCAGCTTCGGTATGAAGAAAATCGAAAAGAGCTTCTGACCAATATTTCTCATGATTTGAAGACACCTATCACTTCGATTATTGGATATGTAGAGGGGATTAAAGATGGTGTAGCCAATACCCCTCAGAAGATGGAAAAGTATTTGTCGACTGTGTACTTAAAAGCAAATGACATGGATTCATTAATTGATGAGCTGTTCTTATTTTCCAAGCTGGATTTAAAAAAAGAACCATTCCATTTTGAGACTGTCGAACTGGATAAATATATGAAAGACTATGCAGAAGAACTTTATTTGGATTTACTTCAGCAAGGAATCCATATGGAGCTTCATCTTTTGAATAAACCAATCTGCGTGAAAGTGGATAGAGAGAAATTGAAACGAGTATTGGCCAACTTAATAAGCAATTGTGTTAAATATATGAACAAAGACAGGAAGAAGATTTCTATTTCTCTTCATGAACGATTAGGCGATGTAATTGTTAAAGTAGAAGATAATGGGCAAGGGGTAGAACCTTCTGCCTTGCCAAATATTTTTGAACGTTTTTACCGTGCAGAACAATCAAGAAGTTCCGAGACAGGCGGAAGCGGCTTAGGACTTGCGATCGCGAAACAAATAATTTTGGAGCATAGAGGGGAAATCTGGGCTTCAAGCGAGATAGGTAAAGGTACAAGTATATTCTTTTCCCTAAAGAAAGGTGAAAAAATATGAAAAAAATATTGCTTATTGAAGATGACGTTAGTATTGCAGAATTGCAAAGAGATTATTTAGAAATAAATAAGTTTCGTGTCGATATTCAACATTCTGGTGATGAAGGACTCCAACAGGCTCTTCAAGAGCACTATGATTTAATTATTTTAGACATCATGCTTCCAGGAGTAAATGGGTTTGAAATATGTAAACAGATACGCGCAGTTAAAAACATTCCTATCTTGTTTGTGTCAGCTAAAAAGGAGGATATCGATAAAATTCGGGGTCTCGGTTTAGGGGCGGACGATTATATTACCAAGCCTTTTAGTCCGAGTGAGCTGGTAGCCAGGGTGAAAGCACATCTTGAGCGATATGAGCGTTTAGCTGGAAAGCAAACTCAAACAAATACCATTTTCGTTCATGGAATATCAATTGATAAGTCAGCGCGCAAAGTTTATATTGACGGGGAAGAAACTCCGTTTACAACAAAGGAATTTGATTTATTAGTATTTCTTGTCATGCATCCAAATCAAGTATTGAGCAAAGAACAGCTTTATGAAAAGATTTGGGGGCTGGAATCAGCTGCAGATGTTTCAACGGTCACCGTTCATATCAGGAAAATACGAGGGAAAATTGAAGGAGACCCTGCACAGCCGAAATTTCTGGAAACCGTTTGGGGAGCCGGTTATCGATTCAATGTTTAAATAATGTTATGTGTTTAATTAGTTCCGTCACAAAGGTGGCGGTTATTTTTTTATAAATATGAAGAAATTTTAAGGTTAAGTTTATCTTTCTTTAAGAATTTATTTAGAGGGAGTTTACATTTTGGTACTAACATAATAGAGGCAGTAACTAATCAGAGTCATTTTATTTAAAGAAGATAGGCAGGTGAAGCAGATGCAGGGGTGGCTAACAATAGTGATTGGAGGCGTGATCCTCCTTCAAGGCTGTGTCTCGGATAATAATGCAGATACAAAAACACAGGAAAAGGAGGTAAGGGAAGATATGGATATGAGTGAATCATTGCTTCAAGCTGCAGAGCGCAGAGAAACAGAAACAATAAAGAGATTGATTGAGGAAGGTGCTGATATAAATAAAAAGGACTCAGACGGACGAACTGCTGCTATGATTGCAGCTTACAATAATGATGTCGAAACCTCTAAAGTCCTGATTAAAGCGGGGGCTGACGTCAACATTCAGGATAACATGAAAAACAACCCTTTCTTATATGCCGGTGCAGAAGGATATGTTGAGATTCTAAAGCTTACGATCGAAGCAGGTGCGGATCCGGCGATAATGAACCGTTATGGTGGAACTGCATTGATTCCTGCTTCCGAACATGGCCATATAGATGCCATCAAGGAACTTCTGACCAAGACAGATATTGATGTAAATCATGTAAATGATCTCGGCTGGACAGCTTTATTGGAAGCAATTATTTTGAATGATGGAAATGTAATACAGCAGCAAACTGTGCAATTGCTAATCGATGGCGGGGCGGATGTGAATATTCCGGATGGAAATAATGTAACTCCTCTGCAGCATGCACGTGAGAAAGGATTTAAAGAGATTGAACGTATTTTGTTAACAGCAGGAGCAAAATAGGCTTGTAATTATTAAGATCCACCAAAAATGAGAATGAGGTGTCGATAAAAATGAACAAAGCAAAGGCAATAACATCTATACTTATTGGATTTACATTAGTAGCAACGGGGTGCAGCGCTGGTGCAAACGCCCAGGAAAATCATAGTAAGCAGAAGCAAGAACAAGCGGTTAAAGAGACTAAAAAGGATCAATTAACCAAAGGACAGGAAATGGCTAACATTCTTAGCAGCACAAATTGGCAAGGTACAAGAGTGTATGACAAAAATAAGAACGACTTAACAAAAGAGAATGCAAACTTCATTGGTCTTGCGAAATATGATGTGAAATCAGGAAGATATGAATTTTTTGATGCGGAGACAGGCGAAAGCCGCGGCGATAAGGGAACTTTCTTTATTACCAATGATGGGAAGAGAAGAATATTAATTTCAGAATCAATGAATTATCAAGCTGTTGTCGAAATGACAAAACTAAATAAAGATATTTTTACTTATAAAAGAATGGGAAAGGATGCTAAAGGCAACGACGTAGAGGTATTTGTTGAACATATTCCATATAAAGAAAATGAGCTTTCTTTTACTGATCCGGGCAAGCAGCTGGACGCTGTTACGGGAGATATTATTAAAGACATAGATGGAGATAAAATTTTAGGCAGCACCCTCTGGAACGGAACAAAGGTATTAGATGAAGACGGCAATGATGTAACAAAGTATAATACGATGTTTATAAGTCTGGCAAAATTTGATGACAAGACTAATAAATATGAATTTTTCAATCTTGAAACAGGCAAAAGCCGCGGTGATTTTGGCTACTTCGATATTGTGAACGAAAATAAAATAAGAGCCCATGTTTCAATTGGAGCTAATAAGTATGGTGCAGCGCTTGAACTTACCGAACTTAATAAGAATAAATTTACTTATAAAAGAACGGGTAAAGACAAAGATGGTAAAGATATAACGGTGTTTGTTGAACATGAACCTTATAAGGGTGATTTTAACCCGAAATTTACTAAATAATAAACATCAAAAAGAGCAGCATCTATTCAAAAAGGAATGGATTTTTCCGTTCCTTTTTTGTGTGTTCCTTTAACTTACACTTTTCTTTTTTTTCTATTCTTATGCTTTGCCAAAAGAGGGGCTGAGTCTAAACGGGCGAAGCAGGATATGCTAAGGCCCTGTTATTTAACCAAGACCGGCACACCAAGTTCATCAAATGCATGCTTAAAGTCAAATGCAAAAGGATCAGGTCCATGCTGAATATAAAATTCGTATCTTTTGAAAGCTTCCTTCCAGGAAACATCCGATAACATGTCCGTCCACCATACCACATAATTAGGCTGTCTCTCTGGTAGAGGCCCAAACCACTTATTTCTGTCCTGCAATGCCTGCCTATGCAGGCCGGAATAGGTAAACTGATATAAAGATTGAAGGTTTTTCCATACTGTTAAGGTGAGAATGGGGGTACCCTCTCCTTTGATTATTTCTTTAGGGAACCTTGCTCTATTTGGTGAGAATTCTTTTATGAGCTGCCCTGTTTTAGCAGCCTCCCGCATGACTTCATTTCCCGCTTCAAAAAACTCCCGGGAGGCAGGATGTGCTTCTGAATGCTTCAGTCGTCCAACCGTCAAAATGGCTACAAATGCCAAAGTCAATTCCTCCATTTAACTTTTTTACCTACATATATTCTGGAAGAACTGGACTAATACCTGGATGGACGGGATATTATTTAATGGCTGCTGCCAGATATAAAAACAGTTTACAACGCAAGGTTAAGCATTGGCATTCTTATAGGGGAGGGTTACTTTACTTCCCTTAAGCCCTTCCCTTCAAGAATATCTTGAATACCTTCTTCACAAACGCCATATGAACGCCAGGAACAAGTTTCGCAAACAGTTTGTATATCTGAGGGAAGAGCATACTTTTGGATGTTTTTCTCAATGTCCTTCCAATACAGGATTTGCCCGATTTTAAGTCCTAGTTTTTCTAAAATAAGGGCATCTCTTGCGTAAATATCGTTGTGTTCACAGTGGTATTCACCTGAGTTGGGATACTTTTCACACAGTTGATCTGGCCCTTTTACAAGCTGTATCCATGTCCTGGGGTTGTCTCTTAAGGCTTGATGCAAACGTGTCATATTTTCCACGTACTCCTGGGAATAGCCCATTCCCCGATATCCCAGAAGGCAAAAAAGATGATGGCCGCGCAGCTTATACATAAAATCACCCCAATTTAACTTGTTCGTTTATGTTTAAATGTTAACTTAAAAAATATATAGTTAACATACTTGTTTATCATAACATTTAAAATGGATCAGCTGAGGTTTTTCTGGCTAATCTGGTTTACAGCCTTTCGGGGGAGGCTGTTAAAAATGGAAAATAAAATTTTGTAAATATTGAATTGCCTGTGACATGTTGATATATTAACTTATATATAGGCAATCAATGATGTGATCAAGTAAATAAGGATTGTGAAACAGAAAATATAGCCTGGGCTGAAAGCTATATCACCCCTCCTTATTGAACCCTGCCACGGAGATGTTAGTAAAGCTAACCGGGTCGTTTCGTTACAAACGTTTGGAGGACTTTATATTTTAATTAAAGTCGAACTAAGGTGGTACCACGTCTATTAGCGTAAAGACGTCCTTTTGATGGACTCTTTATGCTTTTTTTTATTTATTAAACAAATTTCATTTTCCAAGGAGGAAAAGAAGATGTCTCAACAAAAACCAAACAATTTTTCAAAATGGTATCTTGATACGATTCAAAAAGCCGATTTATTTGATTACACCCCAGTTCGCGGCTGTATTGCCTTTAAGCCGGATGGCTATGAAATATGGGAACATATTCAGGAAGAGATGGATAAGCGTTTTAAAGAAACCGGTCATCGCAATGCATATTTCCCGATGTTGATTCCAGAATCCTTCTTTCAGAAGGAAAAGGATCATATTGAAGGATTCTCGCCAGAGCTTCCATGGATAACTGAAGCGGCAGGAGAGAAATTGGAGGAACGTCTGGCACTGCGCCCAACTTCTGAAACCATGATCGGACATTTGTATTCAGATTGGATTAAGAGTTATCGGGATCTGCCTGTATTAATCAATCAATGGGCAAATGTATTCCGCTGGGAGAAGAAAACTCTTCCATTTATCCGCACTTCTGAATTTTTATGGCAGGAAGGCCATACGGCTCATGTGGATGAGGAAGATGCGCGTAAGGAAACCATGCAAATGCTGGCCATTTATAAAGAAGTTGTAGAAGGATTACTGGCGATTCCGGTTTATGATGGCCAAAAAACACCGTCAGAACGCTTTGCCGGCGCGGTTGATACTTTTTCCATTGAAGCGATGATGAAAGATGGAAAAGCTGTGCAGGCAGGTACTTCCCATTACTTAGGTACAAAATTTGCGGAAGCTTTCGATATCAAATATTTGAATAAAGAAAATAAACACACCTTTGTCCATACAACATCCTGGGGTACGTCTACACGGTTAATTGGCTCCGTCATCATGGTTCATGGAGATGAGCAAGGCCTTGTGCTGCCTCCAAAAATAGCACCGACTCAAGTTGTGCTGATTCCAGTCGGGCCATGGAAAAAGAACCCGGCCATTATGGAGAAGCTGGATGAAATCTTTGCCGCTTTAAAAGCAGAAGGAATTCGCGTCCGTCTTGATGATTCCGATCAATCACCAGGCTATAAATTTAATGAGTGGGAGCTAAAAGGCGTACCTGTGCGAATTGAACTTGGTCCACGTGATTTAGACCAAAATCATGGCTTGATGAAAGCACGTGATCTAGACGAGAAAGTTTCCGTACCATTAGAATCCATTGTAGACAGCATAAAAAAAGAGCTTGAAACCATGCAGACTCGTCTATTTGAAAAAGCAAAAGCATTCCGCTCGGAGAATTCGCACACTCATATCGATACAATGGAACAGTTAGAACAGCACATAGCAGAATCCGAATTAAATGACACCATTCCTGGCTGGATTTTAGCTGGCTGGTGCGGAGAAGACGCATGTGAAGAAAGTGTAAAAGAAAAAACAAAATTCACAACAAGGAACATTCCGTTCAACCCGCCGGCAACTAAGCACACATGCATCCATTGTGGTAAAGAAGCGAAGCATACGGTTTGGTTTGCGCGAGCGTATTAAACTGAGAATGTGAAATATAACGTGATCTTTCAGGGTCAATTATTTTTAGGTCCGCCTCACTCAGGCGGCCTTTTTTTTATGGACGTCCAGGTTTCACAGTAAAGCATTAAAAAAGGAACTTTAACATATTTTATTAAACTGATTAGTATGTTAAAATCTAAAATGTCTAAAAATTTAGATAACGTTTTTGGACAATGTTTTAATTTAGGAGGCAGATATTATGACAAACAAATATATTGGCGTGAAAATACTAAGAGGAACAGGTCTAAAATAATTTTAAAGGTATTGAAAGGGGAAAATCATTTGAATCAAACCTTATTAATTATTGATGCCCAACAAGAGTTAATTGATGGGAATCTGGAAGAAAGTAAAGTTTTTAATAAAGAGCAGCTTATTGGGAATATCAATTTAGTGATTGAAAAAGCAAAGCAATCCAGTGTTCCAGTTGTCTTTGTTAGGGATTTAGATGTTGCCGAAGGGAAAGGCAAAGGATTTCAGGTTCACGAAGAAATTAATGTGCCTGCGGAGACAAAGTTCTTTGATAAAGCTGCAACGAATTCTTTTCATGGAACAGGACTGCTGGATCACCTAAAATCTCAAAAGGTCAAGCATGTTGTTATAATGGGGTGCAAAACCCAGCACTGTATAGACAGTGCAGTTAGAACTGCAACTATTAGTGGATTGGATGTCACATTAGTAGGTGATGGACATTCAACAACGGACAGCGATGCTTTAAGTGCAGAACAAATTATCAAGCATCATAATAAAACCCTTCATGGCCACTACAATGTGGAACACTTTTCAGTTGTCAGAAATGCAGTGGAAGACTTGTTTCATCCGATACATGATTCTTATAGGTAATTTGAAATTATAGTATAGCATTAGATTCCCAATTTCTTACTAAGAAATTGGGATATTTAATTTGCGAAAGAAACACATTAATGATAGTAGAAGGATGAAAGAATTTCCCGAATTTCAAGAATGCCATCCTCGTTTTTTTTCCTCATTTTTTGCTTTGAGAATCCATTTAATGAACTGTTCCCGATCGTATAAGCGGATATGATTTGCTTTAGCAAATTCAATTGCTTGATGGGCGAAGCGCTCGTTTGTGATGACCCAGCATTCAGCATCATCATAAATATCCATTTGTCTTAACGTTTTTTGGATTAGGCGTATTCCGACTTCTCTTTTATGGCTTTTGACTTTTACAATCACTTGATTGCCAGTTGGAGAGGTCAGTAAAAAACTTATATCCGGATTTTTATCAATCGGTTTAGTAACTGTATAACCTAGTTTGGATAATAGCGAGATGGTGAAGTCCTCTAATTGTTCATCTGAAAGTTTGCGGATTACCCAGATTTCGGAATCCACTTGCCTTTTCTGATCCCGGCGGAACCAAAACAATCCGTAAACAAGATAAAAAATTACCCCTCCCAGAAAAGTCAGAAATGTATTTTCCAAATGGTTCGTGTTTATAAATACAATTATCGGCACCAGGATGATCACAATCCAAAGTATTAGATGTTGACGGTCGTTCAAGCTAAAATACATCCCTTCATTTAAAAATCTTCTAATCTTGTTATATCACAAATCATTTGAGCGGCAACACAGCAGGCTGTAAGAAATAGGATAATCTAATAGTTTTGGAAAAGCAGAAGTATTTAGGGATTATCTGCGGTCCCATCCTGCTGAAGCAGCAAGGTACACTAGTTTCAAGGAAGAATTAGCAAAAAGGTTTGATAACACAAGCGAGTATAGCAAAGCGAAAAAAACATTTGTGAAGGAAATGGAGCAGAAGGCACTTGCTTGGTTTGCGGAAGGAGGAAAATTAAATGTAGAGGAATAGCAATATGCTCTCATTTCTTCACAAATATGGCATTAGGCTAAAAGGATTTTTAATGACAGCCAATGTGCTTAACAAAATTTTGGTATGCTTTTGCAGTAATCATAGAAATCAAATAAATGCTTATGAATGAAGCAACAGATACGAAGAGTATATATATTGCTGTATAAGGTTTAGGACTATCCATATTGAAAAAGGCAAATATAGTTATTAACAATGAAAGTCCTATTGCTTTTGCGGTGTGTTTATTTTGGGTGCTCATAAAATCCTCCTTTCGATTAATCTCAATAACTGCCTGTTAGTTAAATATCATATATTTATATATTAACATATAATTCCATAAATTCCTTTTGAAGGATTTATCTTCAAAATACCGAATAAAATTAGGAAAGTCTTATATTTAGGAGATTACTATGGGTTATGTAATGGATTTAAGAAAAATAGTTGGAAGCCGTCCTCTTGTTATTACTGGAGCGAGTGTTATCCTTTTGGATAAGAATAATAGGCTGTTATTACAATTAAGGAAGGATAATAACTGCTGGGGATTGGCGGGAGGTTCTCTGGAGCCCGGAGAAACATTGGAAGAGGTGGCTAAGAGAGAGCTGCTTGAAGAAACTGGGTTAACAGCAAATGATCTGCGGTTGTTTAATATTTATTCAGGAGATGAATTTTACTATAAATATCCTCACGGTGATGAAGTATATAATGTCATTACCGCCTATATCTGCACCGACTATGATGGAGATCTTACAATCGATTACGAAGAGGTTAATGGTTTACGCTTTTTTCATGTTCATGAAATTCCCTCGAATATAAGTCCTCCAGATCGTAAAGTGATTAAGGATTATATTAATTCCATATAGAAAGGAGTTCCCAGGCGGAGCTCTTTTTTCTTCGCTGAAAAACATGGAATTTTGGGATAATTTTCTATCTGAAACATGGTAAGATTAGTTTGGAAGGAGTGAGCGCAGAAATAATTATTTTTTTAATGTTTGATGATACTGAAGGATTTGTTCAAAAAATGAAAAGTATAAATTTCGTTAATATAAAAAGGAAGTTTGAAAATGGAAAAAAACAAGAAGTTTTTGGCGGTACTGCTAACAGTAGCATTATCAGGTGTACTGGCTGCTTGTGCAGACTCATTTGAAGAATCGAGCAGCCAGCCAGTTAGTAACAGCTCCGCTCAAGATAAAGATGGCGGCTCAATGGATAAGGATTCTGCAGATTCAGAGGAAAATGAAGCAGAAAACTCTTCTGGCAGCAGTGATACCACACAGCTCAGTGAACAAGAAGATACAGACAATTCATCCGCAGTCTCAAATGATGGAGAGTCAGCTGAGTCCAGCAATGATCAAAGTGAAAATCTTGAAAGTAATAAGGATGAATATCTCAAGAAACTAAACAAAATGGAAGAAGCGGACAGATACGCAGAAGCCAAGACAACCACGGCAGAATTGGTGGAACAAGAGGCAGAAAGATATAGAACTTGGGATGAGGAATTAAACAAAATTTATGGTCTGTTAGAAGAGCAGCTTGATAAAGTACAGATGGACCAACTAAGAGAAGAACAGCGGAACTGGATCCAACAAAGAGATGAAACTGCGAAAAAGTCTTCTCTAAAATACAAAGGCGGATCGATGGAGCCATTGGAATATGTAGCTGCACAAGCAAGTCTTACAAGAGAGAGGTGTTATTTGTTAGTTGCAAAGTATATGAAGTAAGTTAACACTGACGAGTATGTTGATTCTTCAAATTCCTCAACCCCTCTGTACTACATAAATGGGTGAAAGAGCTGTAGATCCAATAGGGAATGGCAGCTCTTTTTTCTTCTTCGACAGACGGGGCAGTGTAATGGAGTGAAATTTTATTGATTACTAGATTTAATTCAGAGAAGGGGTTATAAGGTTGGAATGTAAAGAGATCACTAAATATTACTTGATTAATGCTTTTACAAAAGAAGAGTTTAAGGGCAATCCCGCATCTGTTGTTTTACTGACAGCAGACAAATCTGAAGGATGGATGAAGTCATTTGCAAAAGAAATTAAACAGCCAATTACAGCTTTTATTTCGTTAACAAATGATAATGCATACCAGCTTAGATGGTTTACCCCCACTCAAGAAATAGATTTATGCGGACATGGAACATTGGGGGCTGCCCATATTTTGTGGAGTGAGGGTATTGTAAGGGAGACAGCAATCAATTTTCATACTAAATCAGGCATTCTTAAAACTGAATTGTCAGGGCATCAGATTATGATGAGATTGAAGATAAAAGAATCCTGTCCAATCAAGGTAAGTGATAAACTTCAACAGGTTTTTAATTTCCCTATCAAAGCTGCTGCCTGGGCAGAGGATCGGTATATTATTGAATTTGAGAATGAAAATATAATTCATAATGTCGAAGCAGATTATGAATTAATAAAGGAGCTAAATGGCCCAGGAATCATAATTACCAGCCGGGGATTGGGGAAGTATGATTTTGTTTCAAGATACTTCGCTCCCAAGATTGGAATTAAAGAGGACTTTGTTACTGGTTCAGCACACTGTGCATTAGCCTCTTATTGGAGTAAGCTTCTTAACAAAGCAGATTTTACCGCTTATCAGGATTCAGAGCGTGGGGGTGAAATAAAATTAAGAGTGGTGGAGGGCACTGTTGAACTGATAGGGGAATGCGTAACTCTTTTAAGGGGACAGATATGTATTGGCAGCGAAAATAATATAGTTACTTAATAGATAATTCCTCATTGTTGAACCATCATTGTTAAGGTGTTGTTAACATAAACTTGATCAATTGTGGATCAAGTTTTTTCAGAGGGAGTCGAAGTTGGCTTGTTACATAGGTTTGATAATTTTTCACTGTATATGAAACCCTCAGTGTAAAAGACGGAATAAATTAAAAATTGAAACAATTTAAAGTTTCAACCGTATATTTAGGTAAATGAGGTGTGGAGTTGAAGTATCTAATTATCGGAATCGTTTTATCAATAACTGGTGTTTTATTATTTTTTGGTTTTTGGGGATTAAGTAAGGCTTACTTAGTGACAGGAGCAATTGGATTGTTTTTTATAGCCATGTCTGTACTTATGTCAGGTTTAATAGCTGGCCCCCACCGGATGAGGGCAGGCTTAGAAGCATCAGATTCTCCTGGCGAAAGGCAGAAACGAAAAAGAACAAGCATCGGCTCAGTTTTAATTGGTCTGCCAAATATTATGACTGCGCTGCTTCTTTATCTTTTCTTAACTATATAAGAGTTTATCAATAAAGCCTTTTTAACTAGGGGGATTTAACCTATGTGGTGGCTAGTGATTTTTATTGTTGGAATTATACTATTTGCCTTATTTATTGATTGGAGACGCAAGAAAAACAATAATAACCCTCCTGTCCCAACAAATCCTAACGCAAAACCAGGAGAAAGTTCAAATTATATGATGGGAGATAATAAAGACACAGGAGGATTTCAATAATTTCATGAACTAATTGTTAACAAACGCAGCTGCCAATCCAGGTGGCTTGTAATCAGGTACGGAACCGGCACTTATCCGCAAAAGGGTAAGTGCCTTTATTCTAAAAAAGATATAGAAAAATGAAACCTATATCTAACTCATTCGTCTTAGCATCAAAGTGAAAATGGGGTGGGGAGTGTGTGAGAAAGGTCAGGGATGAAGGCCCATTAGAAAATCGCGATGCTTGGCTGGAGTTTATCATGGATGAGTACGGTGAAAGGCTCACAAAGCTGGTTTATAACTATGTGAAGGACTGGAAGCTGGCGGAAGATATTGTTCAGGATGTATTCATTGCGTGCTACAAAAATTTTGACAAAATCGATGAAGTGATCTCCTTTAAATCATGGATTTATCGATTGACTATTAATAAATCAAAAGATGTCTTGAAGAGTTATGCGTTTCGAAAAGTAGTGATGAATTCAAGCCTGTTTGCTCTTTTTTCTTCAAAAGAATTGTCGCCGGAAAAGGATCTGCTGAAGCGCAGCGAGGAAGAATTTCTTTCCTTATGTGTATTGTCTTTGCCTGTAAAGTACCGGGAAGTGGTTACTCTCTATTATTATGAAGAATGTTCGATTGAAGAGATCCAAGGAATATTAGGCGTGAACCACAATACGATCAAAACCAGACTGAGCAGAGGCAGGTTGAAACTGAAAAAAATGATGGAGAGGTGGGGATATAATGGAGAGCAAGCTTAAGCAGCTGCGGAGGGCGATGGACTCGACGACTCACAAAGGTGACCACTTTACGGAATTTCAAAAAATGAATATTAGAAAAGCTGTCCATACATATAGAAGAGTGAAGCCAAACAGACCCAATAAATTCGTTATATTCGCCATTTCCACTTTTGCCATCTGTCTCTTAGCCTTCTTCGTTTCAACTGAGATTTTGATCAGGCAAGATCCCGAAAAGATAAGTGGCGGCATGAATAATGAATGGGAAATACGGCATGAATATAAGGTGAATCAAAATATAAAATTTAGCATATTACCCGATCCTAATCTGAAAGCAACAACGCCTTATGGCTATATTTTTAGTTTCGCAGAGCCTTTTGACACTTATAAAGGAAAAGAACTTTCCATTTCTGCCTTTCATAAAGAAACTGGTGAAAGAATACAAGTTTTACCTCATCAAGAAATAACAGAACCATCTCCTGGATACCCAGGTTTGCAGCGTTTTACGACTACATTCACACTTCCTTACGAAGGCCTGTGGAAGTATGAAGTGTATCTGGATGGCAAAGCCTATGGGGATGTAGTTGTCAGTGTGGCTGAAAAAGAGAAAGACGCCCCTATTACTCTGCCAGAGGACATACCAGATTTTGTTCAAGAGAGCGATTTTGACACTATTGATTGGGAGAGAAAAGCTGTGGAGTTCGGTGACAGGGGCATTATCGGAAATGAAAACAAGTCCGGTGTGATAGGCGCTGGCATGCCAAGTCTAAACGGCCAAAAGTGGATGTGGCATCTTTGGGGAGTTGAAGATGCAGATCTGACGATTGTTGGATTTCATAAAGAATCGCAAACTGTCCATCAAATTTTAACGAATGGAATGGGATGGACCATTCGTGCTTATGGTCCAAACAACGGGGCAGATGCGCATACACCATCATCTGTTAAAATTCCTAAAAAGGGAGAATGGGCCATTTTGCTTTATGTGGATGGGGAGTTATTCGATCAATTGATTTACGATATAAATGAATGATTATGCTTTATTATGATCTTCTTCGCAAAGATTTGAAGTTTTATTTATACGAGTTTATTGGGAGGTCTTATATGAAACCACGAATTTCAGTTATCACATTAGGTGTAGATGATTTAGAAAGGTCCTTACATTTCTATCAGAAGGGTCTTGGACTTCCAACACAGGGGATAGTAGGAAGAGAATTCGAGCATGGTGCTGTGGCGTTTTTTGATCTGCAATCAGGATTAAAACTGGCAATTTGGAATCGTAAAGATATCGCTCATGACACAAGCATGAAGCAGACAGGAATAAGCCCAACTGAATTTACAATTGGGCATAATGTTGGGAGTAAAGAAGAGGTAGATACGGTAATGGAACAGGCTGAGAGTGCGGGTGCAGTTATTACGGTTCAAGCTCAAGACACCTTTTGGGGTGGATATTCTGGATACTTCCAAGACCCAGATGGGCATTTGTGGGAAGTGGTTTGGAATCCTGCTTGGGAATTTACAGAATAAGTTCCATTGCAATGCCTTTATCAATAAATAGGTACAAGAGCTGCCGATCAAGCTTGTTGATCGGCAGCTCTTTTTTTATCCAGCCTCTTATTCTGAAAAAGCTTTTGAATAATGGACAACACCGGCAGCGTTTTTAAGAGCATTCTCCGTCAATTCCAGAGCCATGAACACTTCGTCAGGTACTTCAAACGGAGCCTGGATATTCCAAAGGCTGGCTGGCTTAAAGCCGAACTTTGGATAGTAATCCTTATGACCTAGCACGACTATGGATTGATATCCGGCCGCTTTTGCCTTGTTAAGTGCAGTTCGAATTAATTGACTGCCGATGCCTTTTCCTTGATAACCGGGAGCAACAGAAACGGGGGCAAGTGCCAGAGAATCTGCAGCTTTCCCGCCATCAGCTATGGTGATTTTTGATAGAAGTATGTGACCCACAACCTCCTTAGCCTGAGTTAACGCTACTAAAGAAAGCTCCGGAATAAATGCGTCTGAATTTCTGATTCTTTTAACAAGGAAATGTTCTGTCTTGTCGCTGTATTCTTCATTTAAAAAAGCTTTTTTGATCATTCCTTCCGTGGAATGATAGTCTGCAGGGAGTTCTTGCCGAATTAAAATATCCATTTATAGTCTCCTGTTCTATAAGTGATTTATAAAGTTCGATATAAATGGCACTTTCTCATGCAGGCAGCCATGAAGAAAGTGTTACTCCTCCAGCTCTAAACATAAATTCAACAAACAAAAACCTCCAATTTGGGATGTTTTCATTTTATTAAGTTATCTGGCAATGGTCAACGGTATCAGCACTCGTGAATAGTCGAGGAATTGCCTGCAAAGGAGAAATAGCTTTTTTATTGAATATGTAGGTAATGAGCTTAATAAAGAGGTGATGTCTGTGCTTTTTCATTATCATTTTTGGACTCCGCATGTGGAGGAAACAGAAAGATTTTACGTAAATAACGGCTTTCTTATATATCAGCGAATTGGAAAATACCAGGGGGTTTTTCAGAACTTTGATCCTCCTTTAGTGTGGGACGACTTCCGGGAGAAGAAAATCCTTTTTCGTATAATCGAAGCAAGAAAAGGGACCGTAAATATCACTTTTGGATATGGAAAGAAGGTAATATTTGACCATATAGGCTTTTGGGTATCTGAAAAAGAACAAGAGCTTATATGTCAAAATGCAGATAATATGGATTGGACTGTTGATAGGGGGGAACGAAGAACGTTTATTACAACCCCTTATTCTTTTAGGATAGAACTTCAAACAAACAAAGATATAGTAGATTCGATGACTGATAACATAAAAATAGAAGAATTAAGATTAGAAACAAAGAAAACGGGGTTAGAAGATGACCTTTCCATTATGTTTGGAAAACCTGTCAGCTCAATTAAATCGGTAATTGGTGAGACAGTTACAATCAGGGAAGCTGTTTTAAAGGGTTTCTCATCGAAACCATTAGTGGACCCTAATGGCGTAAGGATTTTGAATGGATACTGCTGATTTAATATAGGGGGAAACACTATGGGAAGAACGGTTACTTTCTCATTTAGCAGTACCCAGTATGAGGGTGCTGAGGCGACAGAGACATTTACTTTTGAAAAATTAGGCATTGACGAGAATATGGATGATAATGCCTTAGAAAAAGAATTAGAAGAAATCTTTCAAGCTTGGGTTTGGGATAAACTCAATATTTCTTATAGTATAGTAACTACCAAAGAAAAGGATAAGTTGTGATGATTCCTGTTAAATCTAACATACGATAAAAAGAGTTATTTGGCCTTTCTTGAACATTTTGTGACAATCGCTAAATTACCACCTGATTTTAGTATCAGGTATTATATTTATAACTATTCAACTGACCCCCATTCGCACAATAATGGAGAAGAAATAATTCGACGTTGAAATGGGGTATTCTTTTGAGATTTCCACAATTAAGAATTGGTCATATGAAGCCAAAATTTCCAATCATGCAAGGTGGTATGGGCGTAGGTATTTCTTTAAGTGGTCTGTCGTCAGCTGTTGCGAATGCCGGGGGGATTGGAACTATTTCTGGAACAGGAATTAGCATCGAAGATTTAAGATTGCATATAAGAAAGGCTAAGGCATCTATCAAGGGTGAGGGCTATATTGGGGTGAATGTTCTTTTTGCCATGAATGATTTTGCTGAAAAAATGAAAGCAGCGATTGAGGAAAAGGCTGATTTCATTATTTCAGGTGCTGGAATATCAAGAGATATGTACAGCTGGGGCAAAGAATCTGGCACACCGGTCATCTCGATTGTGTCATCTGCTAGGCTGGCCAAAATGTCAGAACGGCTTGGTGCTTCTGCCGTTGTGGTCGAGGGCAATGAAGCAGGAGGACATTTAGGAACTGAAAGACCGCTGTTTGATATTTTACAGGAAGTCGTGGAAGCAGTTAAGATTCCTGTCATTGCTGCTGGAGGGATTATGACAGGAAGAGATATCGCTCATGCCATTCATATCGGTGCTTCCGGTGTTCAGATGGGAACAAGATTTGTCGCAAGTCAAGAATGTGATGCACCATTATCCTTCAAAGAAAAGTATGTCCATGCCAAACAGGAAGATATCGTCATGGTGAAAACCACCGTAGGGCTGGAAGGCCGTGCCATTAAGAACCACTTTACAGAGCAGATATCTGACAATAAAAAGGTGAAAATAAAGAAATGTATCGATTGCCTGAAAAACTGCTCTTATCGCTTTTGCACAATGGATTCCTTGATAACTTCCATGGATGGGGACTGCGAGAATGGTCTCGTATTTGCGGGGGCAAGAGTCCATGAAATTAACGAAATATTGCCTGTTCAGACGATCATCAATAACCTCAAAACTGAATATGAAGCTTGTATTTAATTTTATATTGGTGCATTGCTTCAAGTCTAGCTGCCAAATAGGCGGCTTTTTTTATTTAAAGGGGTGTTTAGATGATGAAGGAATAAATCATTTAAATATAGAATACCTTTTTGAATGGGATAAAGATAAAGAATGGGTCGTGAATGGGAGAAGAAATATGGAGAATAAGGGACACAATCATGAAAAGACAGAGTAATTCTAATTCGTTAATCCTCGTAATCCACGAAATCTATGGAATAAATCAACATATTAAGAGTTTTTGCGAATTATTATCAAAGCAGGGTTTTGATGTGACTTGCCCAAATTTATTAGAGCGAGAGACACCTTTTGAATATTCTCAAGAGGAAGCCGCTTACCGTCATTTTATGGATCATGTAGGATTCGCCAGTACTGCCCAAAAAATCAAAGGTTTATTATCAGATGTTAAAGGTGAATACGAAAAAATATTTATCATTGGTTTCAGTGTAGGTGCCACAGTTGCCTGGCTGTGCTGTGAGGAGGATGGTATTGATGGAATAGTTGGCTACTACGGTTCCCGGATTAGGGACTATGTGGAGTTGACACCCAAGTGTCCTGCAATGCTATTCTTTCCGGAGGAAGAGCAGTCTTTTAATGTTGACGAGGTACTATTAACCTTGGAAAAAAAGAAAATTGAAGTACATAAATTTACAGGAAAACATGGATTCAGTGACCCTTATTCCTCTAGATATGATGCAAAATCAGAACAAGAAGCATTTAGCAAAACGATAGAATTTTTATTTCATATTGATTGAGGTATTTTAAAGCTAAAGGTGAGTGTTATCGACCTGGGAATTTTAATAAAAGGTTTACAAGCTCGTTCAATATTATTAATACAAAGATGCTAATTTAGATTAAGCGGGGATAGCATGTGTGGCTATCATTGTATTTGGCGCAGGCGGAGCCAAATGCTTTTTTTGTTTTGCTTATAAAAAGTTTGATTATTGTAAATTCAACTTAATAAGCTTACTTTTTATTATGCAGCCTCCATAAAGGATGAGGTGGGAAATGTCTATTATTTTAGGGAGAAAAATCTTAGCGTCCATTTTTAGCAGTGTGTTATTTGCACTGATTTTTTCAGTGCTAACCGGCTTTGATATGAATTCATTTGTAAATTTATATTATTTAAACTTTATGTTTGTCGTTACTTATGGAGTAATCAATTCCAGATTCAGTGACTGGTTGAGCAAGAAGCTTTTCACTTCAAACACTAATCGTGAAATTGCCTCCTTTTTTTTCCATTGTTTATTTGGTTCAGTGTTAAAAGAGCTTAGTCTTGTTTCAGCTGTCTCTTTTTTCATCATTGACCGTTTACTGACAAAAGTAAAAATAAGATGGTGGTCAGTAAGTATAGCTTTATTCGTTATAGTGCTTATATTTATCTTTGTTATTAATATTGATTTCCTATAACAAGTGCAAGAGCTGAAAACTCATTGAATTTCAGCTCTTTTTTGGTGTCAAAGGGACAATTTTGTTCAATATTGGCTGATACTCCTATGAAAGCTCAAGCTCTGCCGGTAATACTTAACTGTTTACAAAAATTATCTCGAAATAATATAATAATCTAGTGATGTATGCTTAATCTTATTTTAAGAACGGGGGACCCAATATTTACAGCGGAGTTTCCGCTTGGGGTGAATCCTATCTATGGAAGGGCTTACTGTTTCCACAGTCCTAACCCGAAAGCTAACCTCGTCAGCGTTTAAGGAAACATAAGAGAATATGAAATAGTGTGAATTGACAAAATCCGTATTTTTGGCGATTTTCTTTTTTATCAGGATCATCTTTGTTTCCCTTGCCTGCGCAGCACGTATAAAACTAAACAAGAAGGTAGGGTAATTGATGAAAAAAATTAAATTAAGTTTAGCCACTCAAATTTTCATCGGTCTTATTTTAGGGATTGCGGTTGGTGGTATTTTCTATGGAAGTGAAACGGCGCAAAGTGTCCTGCAGCCGTTTGGCGATCTTTTTATCCGCTTAATCAAAATGATCGTGGTTCCCATTGTACTATCAACGATTATTGTTGCCATTGCTGGTGTTGGAGACATAAAGTCCGTTGGTAAGCTTGGCGGGAAATCATTGGCTTATTTTATCGGCATGACCATGGTTGCCATTGTGGTTGGCCTGATTGCCGGCAATGTGATTCAGCCTGGTGCCGGCCTGAATATGGACAGCCTGCAGCAAAGTGACATTTCAAGCTATGTCGAAACCAATAAAGAGCAGGAGGGCAAGTCGATAGCGGATACATTTTTGCATATCGTACCTACTAATCCTGTACAAGCCATGGTTGAAGGAGATATGCTGGCGATTATCTTCTTTGCCGTTGTATTTGGCCTCGGAATTGCAGCAATTGGGGAAAAGGGAAAACCAGTTCTGAGATTTTTCGAAGGCACGGCAAAGGCCATGTTCTATGTGACAAACCTATTTATGAAGTATGCACCAATCGGAGTATTTGCCTTAATTGGTGTAACAATTTCCAAGTATGGTTTTGCCTCATTGATTCCATTGGGCAAGCTGGCACTTACTGTATATGGAGCCATGATATTCTTTGTTCTAGTTGTGTTAGGGATAATGGCCAAAGTTGTCGGGTTCAGCATCTTTAAATTATTGAAGATGATTAAAGAAGAATTGATTTTGGCATTTTCAACTGCAAGTTCTGAAACAGTGCTTCCGAGAATCATGGACAAAATGGAGAAAGCGGGAAGCCCGAAACATATTTCGTCATTCGTTATTCCAACAGGCTACTCTTTTAACCTGGACGGATCCGTTTTATATCAGGCCATTGCCTCTTTATTTATTGCACAGATGTTTGGAATAGAATTAAGCATAGGGCAGCAAATTACGTTAATGTTAGTACTGATGGTTACATCGAAAGGAATGGCGGGAGTGCCGGGCGTATCCTTTGTCGTGCTGCTGGCTACATTCAGCACAATCGGATTGCCTGCAGAAGGCCTTGCCTTTATTGCCGGCATCGACCGTATCCTTGATATGGGCCGAACAGCCGTTAACGTGGTGGGGAACTCACTGGCGGCGATTGTTATTGCTAAGTGGGAAGGTCAATTTAACCCTCCAGCAGAAGAAAGATTTGAGCAACAAGCTTCATAATAAATTGGAAAACACTAACAAATGGCAGCGTATTTGTTAGTGTTTTTTTGTTTCTTTGTGGCATTCCATAAAGAGAGGAAGATGGAGCAGGTTCGGACAGAAAAGCGGGAAACCAACGTGAATGAGTCCGAAGATGGAGCAAGTTCGGACAGAAAAGCGGGAAATCAACGTGAACGAGTCCGAAGGTGGAGCAGGTTTGGACAGAAAAGCGGGAAATCAACGTGAACGAGTCCGAAGATGGAGCAGGTTTGGACAGAAAAGCGGGAAATCAATGAGAAAGTCCGAAGGTGGAGCAGGTTTGGACAGAAAAGCGGGAAATCAACGTGAGAGAGTCCGAAGGTGGAGCTAGTTCGGACAGAAAAGCGGGAAACCAACGTGAATGAGTCCGAAGGTGGAGCAGGTTCGGACAGAAAAACGGGAAATCAACGTGAGAGAGTCCGAAGGTGGAGCAGGTTCGGACAGAAAAACAGGAAACCAACGTGAGAGAGTCCGAAGGTGGAGCAGGTTCGGACAGAAAAACAGGAAACCAACGTGAACGAGTCCGAAGATGGAGCAGGTTCGGACAGAAAAGCGGGAAATCAACGTGAGAGAGTCCGAAGGTGGAGCAGGTTCGGACAGAAAAACAGGAAATCAACGTGAGAGAGTCCGAAGGTGGAGCTAGTTCGGACAGAAAAGCGGGAAACCAACGTGAATGAGTCCGAAGGTGGAGCTAGTTCGGACAGAAAAACAGGAAACCAACGTGAACGAGTCCGAAGATGGAGATAGTTCGGACAGAAAAACAGGAAACCAACGTGAGAGAGTCCGAAGGTGGCTCATGAAAAGTTAATGCTGCTCCACTTTTATCAAATAGCCCTTCAGGGTCATAATTATATTATAATGGAGTAAAAACTAGGAGGAGTTAACTTGACAATGGGAAATATGGAGCTGTCACCAGAACAGCGTGAAGAACTGCTTGAAACTCTGAAAGCACGTTTTGAGAAAAACATGCACCGCCATGAAGGTGTGGAGTGGGCTGATGTTCAAGCGAAGCTCGAGGCTAATCCTGAAAAATTGTGGTCACTCAATGAAATGGAAGGGACTGAAGGTGAACCGGATGTTGTCCGCCATGATCAAGAGACCGACGAATACATATTTTATGATTGTTCAGCTGAAAGTCCAAAAGGCAGGAGAAGTATTTGTTACGACTGTGAAGCGCTGGAGGCACGGAAAAAACACAAGCCGGAAAACAGTGCTATGGATATGGCAGCTGCCATGGGCATTGAACTTTTAACAGAAGAGCAATACCGGGAACTTCAGGAGCTTGAAAATGTCGATAAGAAAACCTCGAGCTGGGTGCAAACACCTGAGAATATCAGAAAACTTGGAGGGGCTATCTTTTGTGACCGCCGCTACGACACTGTTTTTGTGTATCACAATGGAGCCGATTCCTACTATGGTGCAAGGGGTTTCCGCGGCTCGCTGAGGGTGTAGACTCATTGCAAATCTACTTCCTGGATTACACTATAACAAACAGGTTTTGTAATGTGCTGCCATTTCGGCGGCTTTTTCTTTATGAGAAAACTGGCAATTCAGTTGATAATTGTACAGGGGAAATTTAAATGTCAAAGTGTAGATGGGGGTGAATTTGCTGATCATCTAATAGGTTTAGCGGATAAAGAACCGCAAGGAAGAGCGGAGGATTTTGGCGGACCAGATGTAATGACATTAAGAGAAATGGCTGAACTGAAAATCAAACTAAATAATGAACCAAATAAAGTTTTAAGCTTATCTCTAACTGGAAAACTATATAAATCCTTTTCTGATGGGAAAAACACCAATCCTGCCCGGAAAATGGGAAAAATCACATTCGGGGAATATCTAAGTGAAAAGATAAAGGGGCAGTAGTGCACTCATACTGATTGAGGCGTTGATCCAGGAAGGGATTAACGCTATTTTTGTGGAACTACCTTAATATGCAGATATGGAATCCAGATTAAAAATTACATAATAGAGGTAATCACCTATGATTTATTTTAGATTTTGTTTTTATCAATTTTTTTTATTTTCCACGCTTTTTGTTATTAACATCAACTTTGATAAATACATCAGTAAACCATTTACTCGTGTTGATTTAATCGCCATATGTATAAGTGTGCCTATCCTAATCATTCTTTTTATCGTTGTAAGTAAGTTATATAGAAGATTCGAGGTTATTAGATTGCGAAATAAAATATTCATTTCAATCCCTATTTTTATCATATCAGTCCTATTTGTAGGGTTTCTTGAGCAGCTGTTCTTCTAAAAATCAGCTGCCGATATGGCTGCTTTCTGTACTTAAATTAAAGGGCTTTTGGGAGTGTTCAATAAGTGAAGATTGCAGGAATCAAGAAATATGTTATTTTGCTATTGGATTGAGGAGAAAACCTTAAAAGGAGAAGTAAGATGAAGACCGTTATTAGGGCTGCTATTGAAGATTTGGACAACATTGTGAATATAGACAGTGAGGTTATTGGCAATACAAGCAGACGAGATTATATTCAAAATGCCATTGAAAGAGGACATTGTATCATTGCGAAAAACCAGCAGGAGATCGAGGGATTTTTAATTTACGATACCACCTTTTTTGATTGCTCTTTTATATCATTAATTATTGTGTCACCTTCTAAGAGACGTAAAGGAAATGCTAGCTCACTGATCGATTTTATGCTGAGGACAGCTCCCACTGCAAAGATATTTTCCTCTACTAATCGTTCTAATGTTAATATGCAGAAAGTTTTTAGTGCAAATGGATTTATTCAGAGTGGTATAGTTGAAAATTTAGATGAAGGAGATCCTGAAATCATTTATTTCAAATCAAAATTGATTAATTATTAAGATGCTTTTTGTTAAAGAGAGCTGTTTTTACGCTTTGCTTTTTTAAAAAACGGGGCAGATTTGTTGAAAATGTTCATAATAAAAAGACCAATAAGAGATTTTTAAAGAGAGAAATCTAGAGTTTTAAGTAACGGATCAATTTTGAGTCGAAGGTGAAAAAATAAGATTTATTTTCATCATCAAATAAGAGTAAATATGGCTTTTCGTTTTTGGAATGATAATGATAATTTCATCAATCAAAGCATATATCCATTTGTTTTCTACTCGATGAGACGGTTCTAAGGGTATTTTAATCATATAGCCTTTGTCTGGAATTGGTTTTAAATTTTTAACAACATTATCAATTTCTTTAATTATTCTTTCAGCTTCTAATTGTATCTTAGGATTTGTTGGGACTGTTTTCGTTATCTCATTTTTTTCAATATCAAGAAGTTCAATATTCGAACTGCTTTGTGCATTTACTATGACTAGATTAATTAGCAAAAATATGTGAATGAATGAAAACAGTATTTTATGAACCACAATTTTCACCTCGGTTGTTATTATCACCATCGATAATTAAGTTATGTATGAACTTGTTGTGCTCATGAGATCTTGGGTGAAAGAGCTGTCATTTAGGCAGCTTTTTCTTACTCAGCTAACGGGGAGTTTAGTTGAAGAAGGGGTTTGGGTTAGTAATAGTGAAGAATAAAAGAACCTCAATCAGGGAGTGTGGGGGCAGAAATGATTAAAGCTGTTATATTCGATTTAGATGGAACTTTGTTAAATAGAGATGAATCAGTAAAAATGTTTATACAGAAGCAATACGAAAGACTAATTAAATTGGTAGGGCATATACCAAAAGAGACATACGTGAAAAGGTTTATTGAACTAGATAACCGTGGATATGTTTGGAAAGATAAAGTGTATCAGCAACTAGTCAATGAATTTAAGATTACTGACATTTCTTGGGATAATTTACTTCAAGATTATATAAGTCAATTTAAGAATACTTGCATCTCTTTCCCAAATCTTATTAGTATGTTAGAAGAATTAAGGGCCAATAAACTAGTTCTAGGATTGATTACTAATGGTAAAGGGCAATTTCAGATGGATAACATAACAGCATTGGGAATAAGGGATTATTTTCAAACTATTTTAGTGTCTGAATGGGAAGGCGTTAAAAAACCGGACCCTCAAATATTTAATCGGGCCCTGGACCAGCTTAATGTATTACCTAATGAAAGTATATTTGTTGGCGACCATCCAGAAAATGATGTAAAAGCTGCCCAAATTGTAGGAATGAAAGGAATTTGGAAAGCGAATTTTCAATCGAACAATATCGAAGCAGATTTTATTGTAGATGATTTGGGGGAATTACCTATAATCATTGAAAATTTAAGGCGAAAAATTATTGAGTCATGTTAAACAAACTGGGCTCGAGTTCAATGAGTGCAAACTATCTTTAGTGCCATGACTTTCAATAAACGGCGTATTTCTGTGTAATAATTGCACCTTTTTTTACTGCCTCTGCCTGAAACGTAATAACCATGGCACGACACAGTTTGAATGCAAGGTTCCTTAAAATAAAGGAATCTTGCATTTTTTTGTTGGACTCCGATTCTATAATAATATGAATTTCATTTCTTGTGATAACAAATTGTCATTTTTAAAAATAAAATTGACAATTTGTTATCACGATGATATAGTGACAATATGAAAACGTTTTCTGATCATTTTCTTGAGAACAGGGATGACAGCCGTCTTGGAAGCATCAAAGGAATGACAGGTAGGAGAGGTATTATGGATGTATTAGATAGGATAAAAGGCAGATTAATAGTTTCATGTCAGGCCCTTGAAGATGAGCCGCTTCATGATTCTTATATTATGAGTAAGATGGCTTTTGCAGCAAAGCTAGGCGGGGCTTCCGGAATTAGAGCAAACAGCGTGAAAGATATCCGTGCAATCAAGAAGGAAGTCGATCTGCCCATCATCGGGATTATCAAAAAGGATTATCCCGGCAGCGGTGTGTATATTACGGCAACGGAAAAAGAAGTAGATGACCTGTATCAGGAAGGTGCAGATATCATTGCTTTTGATGCGACAAAGCAAATCCGTCCGGATGGCAAAAGTTTTCAGGGATTTTTTGCAAAAGTGAAATCTAGGTACCCAGATCAGTTGTTTATGGCTGATATTTCTACATTAGAAGAAGCGATTGCAGCTGAAAAAGCAGGGGTTGATATTGTGGCAACCACTTTAGCGGGATATACTCCTTATTCGGAAGGAGTTGTTCCTTTGGAATTACTGGAACAAGTACTATCCCATGTTACAGTTCCTGTTATTGCGGAAGGGAATATGGATACACCGGAAAAAGCAAAAAGAGCTATTGAATTAGGAGCTCATGCAGTTGTTGTAGGAAGTGCCATTACACGTCCGAAATTAATTACTGAGAAATTTGCAAAAGCTATACAAAACTACTAGTGAAAAATTAGAAATGAGGGTGTTCGGGATGAAAGGAATTTTTACAGCGTTAATGTGTTCATTTGATGAAAACGGAAAGGTGAACGAAAAGGGATTAAGGGAGATTGTCCGTTACAATATCGATATTTCAAAGGTGGATGGCTTGTATGTCAATGGAAGTACAGGTGAGAACTTTCTGATTTCCACTGCACAAAAAAAGCAAATCTTTGAAATCGTAAAAGATGAAGCTAAAGATCAAGTGAAATTGATTGCTCAGGTGGGTTCATTAAATATTGATGAAGCAGTAGAATTAGCACAATTTGCAACAGATTTAGGCTATGATGCTATTTCAGCTGTAACACCTTTCTACTATAAGTTTGATTTCCAGGAGATTAAAGATTATTATTACACCATTTTAGAAAGCGTTAACAACAAAATGATCATCTATTCTATCCCAGCCTTAACAGGGGTTAGCATGAATCTTGAGCAATTTGGAGAGCTTTTTGAAAATGAAAAAGTGATCGGCGTTAAGTTTACAGCACCTGACTTTTTCTTACTGGAAAGACTTCGCCATGCTTATCCTGATAAGCTCATTTACTCCGGATTTGATGAAATGCTGCTTTCGGCAAGTGTCTTGAATGTAGACGGAGCGATTGGCAGTACGTTTAATGTAAATGGACAGCGTGCAAAGCAAATTTTTGAACTGGCACAAAAAGGCCAAATTGAAGAAGCAAGGAAGCTTCAAAAGGTAACCAATGATTTAATCGGCGAGATTTTAGATAACGGCTTATACCAGACGATTAAAGAGGTCCTGAAGACACAAGGCGTTGATGCAGGTGTATGCAGGAAGCCGATGAAAGCGCTTGAAGAGGACAAAGTTCAGCGTTCGAAAATGATTGCGGAAAAATATCTGTAAAATCAGGGGGATAAATGATGACTGGATCATTTGCTGTAATTGATTACGTTATATTATTTGCCTACCTATTGTTCATTCTATGGGTAGGGATTGCAGTTGCCAAAAAAGAAATGCAGGGAAAAGAGTTCTTCAAAGGGGATGGCTCTATTCCGTGGTGGGTGACATCTGTCAGCTTATTCGCAACCTTATTAAGTCCGATTTCATTCTTATCCTTAGCCGGAAACTCCTATTTAGGATCATGGGAGCTGTGGTTTGCACAATTAGGTTTATTTATTGCCGTGCCAATCGCAATTTATTATTTCCTGCCGGTTTATCGGAAGTTAAATTTAGATACAGCTTACGAATATTTAGAGCGGCGCTTTGATACAAAGCTGCGCGTCATTGGCAGTCTGCTTTTTATTGTCTATCAAATCGGGCGCATGTCCATTATTATGTATCTGCCGGCTTTGGCATTAGCGGCTGTTACAGGCATCAATGCCGTGCTGATCGTATTATTCATGGGTGTAGTGGCAACCATTTATTCAGCTTTTGGAGGGATTAAATCAGTGCTTTGGACAGACTTCATCCAGGGTATTGTCTTAATCGGCGGCGGTATTTTTGCCCTCATTATGCTGATGTTCTCCATTGATGGCGGATTTGGAGAAGTGGTCCGTGTCGGAACGCAAGACGGGAAATTCTTTACGGATACACCATTCTTTGATCCGAACTTTGTCAATAATAGTGTTCTGCTTCTTATTTTTGGTGCCGGGATTTCAACAGCATTCTCTTATATTTCAAGTCAGGATATGGTTCAGCGTTATTTAACAACTACTGACTTAAAAGAAATGAATAAAATGACTTATTTAAATGGTATTCTGTCACTTGGTACAGCAACATTGTTCTTCTTTATCGGAACAGCCTTATATACATTTTATACACAGCAGGCAGGTGCGATGCCGGAAGGAAAGGCTGACCTGATTTTTGCCAACTTTATCGTTGCTGAACTGCCGGCAGGAATTTCAGGCTTACTGATTGCCGGATTATTCGCTGCGGGACAATCAACACTTTCAACGGGCTTGAACAGTGTGGCGACAAGCTGGACATTGGATATTCAGAAAGTTCTTAAACCAAATATGAGTGATGAAAAAAGCACTAAGATGGCGCGTAATGTATCAACAATTGTAGGGATTTTCTCCATTGCTTTTGCCATAATCCTGATTTACACAGATGTAGGGGATGCTTATTCCTGGTTCAATGGATTAATGGGGTTAGTATTGGGTATTATCGGCGGTACTTTCACGCTTGGAGTCATGACGAAAAGAGCAAACGCCAAAGGGGCAATCTGTGGTTTCTTCGCAACAGCAGCCGTTGCAATCTATGTGTCTTACTTTACTGATATTACCTTATGGGCCTATTCCATTATTAATTTAATTGCTTCTATCGTGTTCGGTTATGTCTTTAGCTTATTATTCAAGCAAAAAAGCAAGGCTGAAGATGAAAATCTGACATTCTATGATAGTAAAAAACCAGCGTAAAATGGTGAGACTATGTTTCAAATAAAAAAGAAAATAAAGACAGATGTCTTGGTGGCAGGAAGCGGGCTAGCCGGGATAAAAGTAAGTAAAGAGCTTGCAGATCAACAGGCAGATGTATTGATGGTCACAAAGATGCAGGTTGCATCAGGTTCAAGCTTTTATCCGCTGAAAGCCTCCCTTGGAACTCAGGTGACAAAAGATCAAGAAGACGAATCTGTATTTCTTGAGGATATTGAGAGCCTGAGCCATGGCATGCATGGACAGGATTTGGCTGAGGTGTATGTGAAAGAAATCCCAGAGCGTGTTAAGGAATATCAGGCGATTGGTGTGAAGGCGAAAAAGTTAGAAGGAGAGCGTAAAGCTTGTTTCGCTGAACATGAACGGGAAATCTATTTATTAAGTGACTGGGATCAGATTCGTGAAAATGTGAGAACTATTTTTGCAGCGTATGAAAATCTGTCTATCATGGAAAAAACAATAGTCCTTACTTTGCTGAAAAAAGATAACTGTGTGGCGGGAGCCATACTTTTAGATGAAAATAATGAACTCGTTATGGTGGAGAGCAAGTCTGTCATATTGGCAACAGGCGGTTTCGGCAGTATTTATCAGCATAACTTAAATCCCAATGATGTGGATGGATCCGGCCATATCCTGGCGATCGAAGCGGGGACCCGTTTTGTTAATATGGAGTACATTCAATTCATTCCAGGCATTACGGCCCCGAAATATAAAACCCTTTTTGGAGAGCATACATTAATGTATTGTGATGATATAGTCGATGAAGCAGGAAGCAGCTTACTTGACTCTGTGCTGCCTGAAGGGTTATCGAAGCAGGAAAGTCTGAAGATTCGGAGCACGCACGGTCCGTTCACCCATTCACTAGATTCGAAGTATTTTGATATCGCGATGATGAAAAACATCATCGCGAATCAAAATGATCGCGGATTCAGGCTTTTATATCGGACCGGGTTATATGAGAACGAGGAAGAGTTCTACACGGTCTATTTAAATTGGCTGAAAGAGAGAAATATTCATCTTTTGGAAAATGAAATTCGGATTGCCCCATTTGCCCATGCCAGCAATGGAGGAGTCTATATTGACACATATGGCAGAACCGGCGTGAACGGATTATATGCCATTGGCGAGCTGTCCTGCAATATTGAGGGGGCGAACCGATTGGGAGGAAATTCGACTGGTGCCTGCATGGTATTTGGCAAAAGGGCTGCAGCAGATTGTGTCAGGTATATCGAAACACAAAGCCGTGCGGAAATCTCTGAACATGAAGCTTTGAAACAGATCGAGAGCATGTTTGGCGTTCAGGGGCAAAGAAAAGGTCCTTTTATAGATAAAGAGAAAAAGGTTCATCAGGCTATTGAATCGATTAAAAAGCTCATGTGGTATCATGGTAATGTCGTGCGCAATAAGGAAGGCCTATTGAAAGCATTGGAAACCATCAGAAAGCTGGAGTCAGAGCTTGACTTAGGAAGATTATTCGAACAGCAGTCGACCCGAAAGCTGACAGTTAAGGCACGAAACTTCTTCAAGCTTTCGCAAATTCTGCTTGAGGCCATGCTGGAACGAAAAGAAAGCAGGGGCGCACATTATCGTGAGGATTATCCGGAAGAACGGGAAGAATATAATAAAAGATTGTTTATTTCCATGAAAGATGATGGAGCATTGGAGTATCGCTTTCTGAATGAATAGGGAGTAGCTTTTCAATGCTCATAAGTGGAGGGGGAAAACCTGGATATGGGTTTTCTCTTTTTTTCAATTGTAAGGGAGGAGCACAATCATGCAGATTGGAGTCATTGATATTGGCGGAACATCGATAAAATATGGCATCGCTTCAGACGAAGGAGAGCTTTTTAGCCTTGATTCTATCCCCGCTGAGGCTTATAAGGGCGGCCCTTTTATAGTAGAAAAAGTGAAGATGATCTGTGATGTGTTGTTAAAACAGGCAAGAGTAGAGGGCATTGCCATCAGCTCGGCAGGTCAGATTGATAACCAGAATGGGACCGTGGTGCATGCAACGGATAATATTCCGGGATACACGGGTACCCGGCTAGCTGAGTTTATTTCAAAACATACTGGACTGCCGGTTACTGTTGAAAACGATGTGAATTGTACGGCTTTAGGTGAATATTGGCAAGGTGCAGCTAAAGATACAGATGATTTTATCTGTGTAACTATTGGCACGGGGATTGGCGGTGCGTTATTCTTAAATGGTAAGCTATACACAGGCGCCAACTTTTCAGCCGGGGAAATCGGCCATATCAATCTGTACCCAAACGGGAAGCCCTGCACCTGTGGAAACAATGGCTGTTATGAAAGATATGCTTCCAGTTCAGCCCTATCAGAGCAGGTGGAGGAAAGAATGGGTGTGAATCTCCCATTAGAGAAGTTTTTCGAGCTTGCCAGAGAGGGCAATAAGGAAGCTTATAACCTATTTGTGCAGTGGGCAGATGATGTGGCGACAGGCATTCAAAGCCTTGTTCATATTTTTAATCCCGAGCTTGTATTGATTGGCGGCGGAATTTCTGCACAAGGAGACTTTTTATTGCAAGAGATACAATCGTCTTTAGCAAAGAAAGTGATGCCAAACCACTGGAAGTCGCTTCGTTTGAGAATTGCTGCGCATGAAAACAAAGCTAATTTATTAGGGGCAGCGAAGCACTTTTTGGACATGAACAGGAAAAGTTAGTTGAGGGGTTACTATGGAAACGAATAGAAAAATCACAGGACTGAAGCCTACTATATTAATGGAACAGCATAAACACAACTTTACTAAATCCGACCATAGAATACATGAGTATATTTTATCGAATACGGACAAGGTTTTATACCATTCATTAACGGAATTATCTGAGGCGATAGGAGCTGCAGAGGCTACAGTTTTACGTTTTTTCAGAAAGCTGGGCTTTAAAGGTTTTCAGGATTTTAAATTTTCGCTGGCCCAAGAGGTATCTGGCAATTCCAGTCAGGCTGGCGACGAGACCTATATTGAACGCATTCGTACGAATATGGTACATGCCATTGAAGATACGTATAGTATGCTGAATAATCAGGCTCTTGAAAACAGCATCGAGGCAATAGTCCGTTCCAGGGATGTGGTGATTTTCGGCATAGGCTCTTCCGGAATTGCCGGGCTTGATATGCAAAATCGCCTAATGAGAATAGGAAAACATGTTGATGTCGTCACAGATCCTCACTTCCAGGTGATGAGGGCGACCTCCTTAGATGAACATTCCGTTGTGATTGCGATTAGTTTAACAGGCAGCACAAAGGATATTGTCGACACTGTCAAAATAGCAAATGAAAAGAAAGCTACAGTGATTGTATTAACAAACTATGTGAAATCCCCTTTGGCAAAATACGCAGATTATATTTTACTGACATCTGTAAAGGAAAGCCCGTTAGACAGCGGTTCATTAGTAGCCAAAATCACACAGCTATATTTAATTGATCTTATCTGCACGGGAATCACCATGAAAAACTATGAACAAGCTTCAAAAGTTAAAATGGAGATATCCGAAAATATCAGTAATAAGCTGTATTAATGGGATTCATTTAAGCAACTACTGCTGTTTCTAATTGTATTAAATATTAAAAGGAAGGCCATTGTGCCTTCCTTTTATAACTAATTGGAAAGGGAGATTATATAATGAAAAAGCGTTACCTGTTATTTTTTTCGTTAACGGTCCTTTTTTTATCATTGGCTGGATGTTCAAATAATGACCAAACTAAAAATTCAGGAGAGGAGAAGCAAGAAGGAACCAAAGAGAAAGTGGAATTGACTATCTCGGCAGCAGCAAGCCTGCAGGATGCCTTAACGGATATTGAAGCAAGCTTCGAAAAAGAGCATCCGAATGTGCTGGTAAACTTTAACTTTGGAGCTTCAGGCTCACTTCAGCAGCAAATTTCCCAGGGAGCACCCGTTGATCTTTTCTTTTCAGCTGCAGAGGATAAATTTGATAAATTAGTACAGGACGGGCTTATTGAAGAAAAGAATGGAATTGATTTAGTTGGAAATGAACTTGTTCTGGTGGTGCCTAAAGAATCAGCAATGGGAATTAAATCGTTTAATGATCTTGCTGAAGCAGATAAAGTGTCTATCGGCACTCCAGAGTCTGTTCCTGCAGGGAAATATGCGAAGGAGTCTTTAGAAAATACGGGTATTTGGAAAAACATGGAACAAAAAGTGGTGTATGCCAAAGATGTTCGGCAAGTGCTTACATATGTAGAGACAAATAATGTGGATGCTGGAATTGTTTATAAAACGGATGCATTAATATCTGAAAAAGTTAACATTGTGGACACGGCAGATGAAAACACTCACGATGCCATTATTTATCCTTTGGGTGTGGTTAAAGATACAAGCCATCCAGAGGAAGCCAAGTTATTCTATGATTATCTTCAAAATGAAAAATCAATGAGTATTTTTGAAGAGTATGGGTTTAAAGGCCTTAAATAAGTTAAATGGCTGCTGATTTTTGTTCACCAGTCCTAACGTTTGCCGGAAATATCCCAGGAAAAAACGATTCCAACAGCTATTTATGTAGCTATTGACTCAGGCAATGCCTGGTTATAGGTAGCGAGTATGATAGGAATTTCATTTATCATGCTAGTTTTTGTCCAGATGATAAAATCTTAAAAATTCATTTTAAATTAGCTGGCATCCTTTTGCGGGATGTCTATTTTTATTGCAAGAGAGCTGGAATTCGCACAAACATCAGGTGACAGTTCAAAAAGAGGCAAAAAAAGAGCCGCCAATATTGGCAGCTAAAGCTTAAAACAAGAAGCAGATTAAAATCCGCAAGGAGAAGCCATGCGGTTAGCCGATATCAAAATGACCATCCTTTGATAAACGCCAAGCAGGTTATTCAACAATCTGTTCCCACGTAATATTGAAAGCCAGCTTCCAAAAAATACCCAGGTAAATAATCGCTATCCCCAAATACAGATAGATTCCATATGGCAATAATGTGCTGACAAAATGAAGGCCGGCAAATAATGCCACAATCAGCATCAATCCGAATATAATGGCACTATTGCCGTTTTGATTGTACTCATTAAAAGACTCCGAAAAGGGCAGGGCTTTCTTTAGAACCATAAAACAAATGACCGCATATAGACAGGCACTGATAAATACAGCGATAAGATCCGGCAGGATTTTTGCCCCAAATAGGAAAAGGAATAGTGCACTTAGAAGCAAGTAAACTGGCAAATATAACTTAAAGATAAATGCCTTGATGGTACCCCTGAACACCGGCTTTAGCTGTTTGAGAGGGGCAACCCGGTAAATAAAGGCACCCTTATATTTGCCTGAATACTTTAGAAGAATCATAATGGTCGGAATGATGATCAAGCTAAAGTAAATCGTTAAATAGGACTTGCTGTCAGATAGCTGTGCAAAATCTTCACGAAGAGTATTCATGATAAAAATAAACGGAATCACGATGGAAAAACCCAGAGACGGATAGGCTTTCAGCTTAAAATCCCGTTCATTTCTCATCATGCTGCCGGCAAATCTGAAAACTGCTCTTTCTTCAGGTGAGCGGCAAATGATGCTGAGAAGGAATTGTCCCGCTTTACTCCGTTTCGTTTCTTTGGCTTTTCCATGATAAGCAAGCTTTTGGAGGTTTTGCTCGAAGGTGCTGGTAAATTTCATATAAATCCAGATGGACAGGATCGGAACAATGAGTCCTAATGCTGAAAAGATGAGATAAAACGGCTGGAAGGTGCCCTTCATCATCATTTCGATATTTGCCCCAAACCACATTGGAAAGATGAATACCTGCCACCACTTTGGCTGAAGCGAAACCGTTAAGTCAATTAACTCAAAAGAGCGAATAAGCAATTGATAGCCAACCATGATCATAAGGGACAGCCCAATTTGGACATAGTTGATGATATCTTTTAATTTTTCCCCATCAAAAAATCGCAAAATCGATAAATAGATCAGGGCGGTTAAACCAACAACCAAAAGGTCAATCAGGATGATGTTTACGGCAGCTATAAGGAAAAATAAGAGGCCATTTTTAATTAGTCCCACTATCAAAGGGATTCCCGCAAGCGCAATGGTAAGGAAAGAAAGATAAATCGTAACATGCACCATTTTTGCTGTGCTGATCGTTTTTCGGTCGACTGGCTTTGGAAACAGGATGTTACGATCACGAATATCCAATAAAACCGAAGAAAAATCGGAAATCATGGAGGTCATGACGAAAAAGGTGAAAATCCCATAAAAGAGGCTCATCTGGAAAAGGTAATTGTCCCCCATAAGCACAAATGGAATCAAAAACAGCCCAAACAATACGTAAATCCATAAAGACTTTATGTACTGATTGTTCTTTTCTTTGTTTCCTTTTTTTGCATTCTGCGAGAAAATGGTGGGCACACGCCGTCCATCCATCGTTAGCTTTACTTGCAGGAGTGTTCTCATTATCTTGTAATCTACGCCAAAGCTGCTGAAAATCCGCTCAAAACGATCCAATAGTTTAAGAGTGCGATAGTCCTGCATCCCTACATCTCCCTTACTACTGAAACAAATCTGGCACCAAGTTCCTTATGTTCACTGAATCCCGTAAGCTGGTTGAAGATCTGTTCGAGTGAACCTTCCGTATTTTGCTGCCTTAACTCTTCAAAGGTGCCATCTGCAGCAATTCTGCCGTCATGCAGGAGAATAATGCGGCTGCTTATTTTTTCGACCACATCCATAATATGAGAAGAATAAAAGATCGTTTTTCCCTGTTCGGCAAGCTGTGCCATGATTTCTTTGAATATCATGACACTATTTGCATCCAGACCATTGATGGGTTCATCAAAAAACAGAAGTTCCGGATTATGCAGTAAGCTCGAGATAATGAGGAGCTTTTGACGCATTCCTTTTGAATAAGAAGCTATCCGGGAATGGTAGACTTCCCCTGTTCCAAATAGTTCCATCAGGCTTTTTGCCTTATCACTGGCGAGGTCCGAATCGAGACCATACAATTCGCCAACAAAGGTTAAGTATTCCTGGCCGGTCAAATTATCGTATACATCAGCGATTTCCGGCACATATCCGATTTTTCTTTTATATTCAATATTTCCATCCGAAATATCCTGGCCAAAGATTTTGACTTGTCCTGAATAGTCATCTTCAATGCCAAGCATGACTTTGACAGTAGTGCTTTTTCCAGCACCGTTCGGGCCAATATACCCGATGATTTCCCCGCTTTTCACCTGAAAAGATACACCATTCAGCACGGACTTCGGACCATAGTTCTTTCTCAAATCACTAATCTCTAATATAAAGTCCTCCATCATCTTAACCCCATTTCTAAATTATTCCATTAATTCTAGTGTAACATTAGATTTGTTGTTTGCTAAAGGGGGATTTGGGAATTCCTTTATTATTAATTGCGATGTAAAACTGAAGGTATAAGAATTCATGGTTAATGGAGCAGGAGGTATCCTCGTAGGCTAAAAGGCCAGGTTAGTGGAAGCACACCATTGGCTGCTTCCACTATTTAAGCTTACAAATTGTCTTTATGATAGGGCGAATTCATTTCTTCGCTTACTGCACTGAAGGTATTCCCATCAAGGTCAAAGAAATCAAACCCTTTCATAATCCCATAATCATGAATGTCTGTTGTTTCCACTCCATTTTGTTTCAACCGATCGTAAGCTTGCTGGATGTTATCTACTTCGAAATTATAATAGACATTTTTACTTTTCCCTTTGACGGTAAATTCCGTTGGCTGAGGTTTTTCTACCTTTATTAAAGCAAGACCTGTGGTGTCATTCTCAAAAACATAACCCACACCATGATCAGCCCCGTTTTCCTGCCACTCATCTACTTTCGTTAGGCCGAGGTTTACTTCATACCATTTTTTAGACCTTTCCAAGTCCGTAACCGGAATAAAAATGCTGCCTACCTTAAACATGCAAAGTCACACTCCTTATTTTTTGTTCCTATACAAACGAGTATAATAAAAGAAAAGTTACAAAAAAATGAAAATATTTTTCGGAGGAAAAATGATTATTGAATCTTTAACTGTTGAGGAAATTTCTTTGAGGCTATATAAATATTGTTTATCCTTAACATCCTCAGAATGGCTGGCCGAGGATCTAACCCAGGAGACAATGATTAAATTGATCAAAATAAGAGAAAAAGAGCCAGACAGAGTGATTAACATAACTTTTTTGTACACCATTGCCAGAAATATATTTATTGATGAAAAGCGCAAGAAAACTGAAATGTTGGTGGACCCTCATGAGTTATTTGAGAAAAGTTGGGATTTTACGGAGTGGGACAGTTTAGTAGAAATCTTATATAGTACACTTCCACTCCGTCAGGCTATGCTAATAACGTTAAAAGATGTGTTCCAATATACTTCTGAAGAAATCGCCGCAATGCTGAGAGTCAGTAATGAATCAATTAAAACAGCCCTTCACCGAGCAAGAACTTCATTAAAGAAAAATACTTCAATAGATAATAAAAAACAGCCATACAATGACAATATAATAAATGAATTTTCATTAGCAGTTAAAAACCAGCAGCCGTTAAAGATATTTTACTATTATCGACTGCTGCAAACAGAACAGTTCAAGGTGATTACCAATAGGGAGAAGGGTTTCCATGCCATTTTTATATCAGATCCTGATGGAAATATTCTTCAGATATTATCAAGATAGTATATAGCTATAGAAGTTAAGGGGAGAAAAAAGTGATACCGACATTAGAGACTAAAAGATTGATGCTGAGAGAAATCTTGAAAGAAGATGCTGAGAGTATATACGCTTGTTTTTCTAATGACAATGTGACCCGTTACTATGGGCAGGAAACATTAGAAAGGATGGAACAGGCTGAAGCAATTGTTGACTTTTTTGCAAATAGCTACAGGGAGAAAAGAGGAATACGCTGGGGAATTGAACTTAAAGGGAAGAAAGGAATAATTGGGACTGTTGGCTTCAATGCATTGTCTCTCAAACATAAGCGGGCAGAAATAGGATATGAAATACATCCTGAACATTGGAGAAAAGGCTATACTTTCGAAGCTGTATCGAAAGTTATTCAATATGGATTCGAGGAATTGGATCTAACTCGTATTGGGGCAGTTGTATTTATGGAAAATGAGGCATCTAATAAATTACTGACTAGAGCCGGATTTCAAAAAGAGGGTATTCTAAGAGATTATATGCAGCAAAATGGAGAAGCACACGATACCTATGTATATTCAATTCTAAAAGATAATAGGTAGGCTCTAAATAGGAGAATTAATGAGAAACCTTGCCGGCCAGGTGGCTTATTCAATTTGCACAGACGGGGAAGAAGAGTTTATTACATTTGAGGTGGCTTTAAATGAAAACTTATGCAGTTGAGGATTTACCGAAAAATAAAATAATAGAATTCTTTAAATTGCATTGGGGAAGCCCAGAAATGGTTACCTCCAGTGGAATTTATGATTGTAGTGCACTAGATGGTATTGCTGTTGTAAATGAAGAAGACAAAATCATTGGCTTAATTACCTACATAATTAAAGATAAGGAATGCGAAATTATATCCTTAGATAGTATGGAAGAAGGTAAGGGGATAGGTACATCATTAGTTCAAGAGGTAGAAAATCATGCTATAAAGAAAAATTGTAAAATCGTTAAACTTATAACAACAAACGATAATTTATTAGCATTAAAATTTTATCAGAAACGAGGATTTATCCTGTCCAAAATTATTAATAATGCGGTTGAGAGAGCAAGAAAGGTAAAACCCGAGATACCCTTAATTGGAAATGATGGTATTCCGATCAGAGATGAAATTGAATTGATAAAGGTATTGAACTAATGGGTACTTATGTACAAAATTAGCTGCTAATCGAGCAGCTTTTTTCTTTTTAAACTAAGTAGTTGAACGGGTATAACTAAAAAATCGTAATGATTACTATTTACAAATCGTAATCATTACGATAAAATGTTCACTATGTAAAGGGGGAGTTACATTGGTAAAAAAATTTGCAGGCTTACTTAGGTTATTTATTGTTATCTTAACGCTAGTTGCGTGTGGAGGAAAAGCTACAAACAGCACTGAAAGTGAGAGGGAACCAAAAGGATCCAGCAAAGAGTTAAAGATTTATACAACTGTATATCCTCTTCAGTTTTTTGCTGAACAAATTGCAGGAGATCAAGCTTCCGTGGAGTCTATTCTGCCATCGGGATCAGACTCGCATACATATGAACCAACCACCAGCGATATGATAAAAATATCTGAATCTGATGCTTTTATTTATAATGGGGCAGGTTTAGAATCATATGCAAACAAAATCTCGGAAACCATTCAATCTGATGACGTTAAGATACTTGAAGCATCAAAAGGAATTAACTTGGAAAAGCATGTACATACCCATGAAGGAGAGGATGGCGGCCATGAGCATGAAGAAGAAGGCAGTCATGAGGATGAACATGCTGGACATAATCATGGGGATCAAGATCCTCACGTTTGGCTGGATCCTATTCGTTCTATTCAGCTGGCAGAGCATATAAAAGATTTATTAGTTGAATTAAAACCTGAGCAAGAAGAGATTTTTAACCAAAACTTTGAGGGGCTGAAAGGAAAGCTCGAAAACTTAGACCAGGACTTCCGTGCACAACTTGAAAATTTACCTGAAAATAAAATTATTGTATCTCATGCTGCTTATGGCTATTGGGAGAAAACCTATGGGATCGAGCAAATCGCAGTATCCGGCTTGAGCCCTGCTAACGAACCCTCACATAAAGAGGTACAAAACATCATTAAGACTGCTGAAAAGCATGGTTTGAAGCATGTATTTTTTGAACAGAATATAACTCCTAAAGTGGCAGACATAGTTAGGAAGGAAATTGATGCAGAGGCTTTACGTATACACAATTTATCGGTTTTAACAGAAGAAGATATAAAGAATAATGAGGACTACTTTACTCTCATGCAGTACAACTTAGAGGAACTGACAAAAGCTTTATCGAAACCTTCATCCGAGGGAGCTTCTGAGACAAATGAGCAGGGTGAACACGATCACGGCCATACTCATTCACATAATGAAGAAACAGCAAAAATTTATGAAGGATATTTTGAAAACAGTCAAGTGAAGGATCGATCCTTATCCGACTGGGAAGGTGACTGGCAGTCGGTATACCCATATCTTCAAGATGGCACCCTTGACGAAGTATTTGCTCATAAAGCAGAGCATGGGGGAGAGATGACAGCTAAAGAATATAAGGAATATTATAGTGAAGGATACCAAACAAATGTTGGACGAATTCAGATACAGGGGAATAAGGTAACGTTTTTCAAAAACGGAGAAGAATATTCTGGGGAGTATATCTACGATGGGTATGAAATTTTAACATATGATGCGGGAAATAGAGGGGTTAGATATGTATTTAAACTAGAAGCAAAAAATGAAGGTCTTCCTCAATATATTCAGTTTAGTGATCATAGTATCTATCCGACAGAAGCTAGTCACTATCACCTGTATTGGGGTGACGACCGAGAAAAATTACTGGATGAAGTTACCCATTGGCCTACGTACTATCCATCTGACATGGATGGCCATGACATTGCCCTTGAAATGATGGAGCATTAAAATACGGAGCAGAACAGGAGGATGATGATTTAAGAGATTCGTTATTACAAACTAAAAGAAGAAACTGGTTCTGCAGAATATAAGATAGCAAATTAAATGAAAAATATGCTTTGAACTTCACGATGAAATCAAAAAGAAAATCTAGTATGTAAGGCAAGAAACTAGAATGTTCCCGGCTCTGATGAAAAGGCCCATTTCAACATTGCAGATAGCGGCAGTTTTTATTTTTTCTGCAATCAAGAAAAACATGATTGGATTGTGTATTGTGTATTGTGATACTTATTAGATGGTTTTTTTAGTTAAAGAAAGCCGCCTGTATAAAATACAGGCGGCTTTCTGTCAGCTATTAATCTCTATTTTATCTTCCTTATGAATATCTTCCGTACCTGCTTCCAGTGCAGTCTTGTAGTATAAGCATTTATGCTCGATGACATCCATTGTTTTTCTTAGTTCTTCCATTTGTGCTTCTACATTTGCTTTTCGCTCCAGAAACATGTCATATCTTTGCTGCAGTGTAGCATCCCCTTCAGAACACCAGTCTATGAAATTTTTTATTTCCTTAATAGGCATTCCGGTGGCTTTCAGGCATTCTATTACTTTTAGAGCGCTAAGGTCGGATTCTTTAAACAAGCGGTTTCCGCTGGAGGTCCGTTCTACAAAAGGCATCAGACCTTCTTTGTCGTAGTAGCGGAGGGTATATACTGTCAGATTCAATTCCTTTGCCACTTCACTGATCGTGTATGTCTTCATTATTTATCTCCTATTCTTATAGATATAGACCTAGAGTTAACTATAAGGTATGAGGTGAGATTATCATGGTATTTTATAAATGTCAAAGTCACTTTATTGGGATTAAAAAAATTAAATTTATCACTTGACCTAGAGTTAACTATAAGCCTTAACATGGTGGTGAAAAGAGAGAAACGATGGGAACTTAACTGAGTTCTTTTTAAAATCTATCATTCTCTTAAAAAAATTCTTCAGGAGGTTTTATTCATGATAACTTCTAAAGCGCGGGCCGTTGACGGTCCGGACAAGCCGTTTAGAGTGGCTGAAATTAAAAGGCGCGATCTGGATTTGCATGATGTACTGATTGAAATTAAATATGCTGGCATTTGCCATTCTGACATTCATACTGCTCATGGGGAGTGGGGTCCTGTGAACTATCCGCTCGTACCCGGGCATGAGATTGCAGGAATTGTTGCGGAAGTAGGAGCTGAGGTTACAAAGTACAAGGTCGGTGACCGGGTTGGGGTCGGATGTATGGTTGACTCCTGCGGAGAATGTGATAACTGCCGTAAAGGAGAAGAACAATACTGCTTCAAGGGAAATATTCAAACCTACGCAGGTGTTGACAAATACGGTGAACCAACTCAAGGCGGGTATTCTACGCACATTGTAGTACAGGAAGAATTCGTACTCAGAATTCCTGATAGCATTGGGCTTGACGCTGCAGCACCACTGCTTTGCGCGGGCATTACTACTTATTCGCCGCTAAATCATTGGGAAGCTGGGCCGGGAAAGAAAGTAGCGGTTGTCGGTATGGGCGGCCTTGGCCATATGGCTGTCAAAATTGCACATGCCATGGGTGCAGAAGTAACAGTCATTTCGCAAACATTGAATAAAAAAGAAGACGGCCTGCAATTCGGAGCAGATCATTACTTTGCCACAAACGACCCGGAAACTTTCAAAAAACTTGCCGGAACGTTTGACTTAATTATTAACACGGTAAGTGCAAAGATCGACATAGATGCTTACTTCTCACTGCTCACGCTTGACGGAACATTGGTTAACGTTGGTGCTCCAGCAGAGCCATTGTCAGTCAATGTGTTCTCACTCATAGGCCATCGCCGTTCCTTTGCGGGTTCTATGATTGGAGGCATCCGTGAGACGCAGGAAATGCTGGATTTCTGTGCAAAACATAACATCGCTCCAAAGATTGAAGTCATTACAGCTGATCAAATAGATGAAGCTTACGAACGAGTTTTAGCTTCAGATGTGAAGTATCGATTTGTGATTGATATCAGCACAATGTGATATGTGAATGATAAGTTAATCATTGTAAGGTGTCTTGAAAGGCTGGCTTTCAAGACACTTTTTTTTCGAATGATCGTACAAAAATAGCTTATAGTATTGAAGCCATTCTCCAATACTCCCCAGGCAAATCATTGCAGCCCCAAAGTACAGATAGATTCCATATGAATAAAGTGCTGACGAAAAGCAGGTCAAAGTTTTGCTGTTCTTTTTATTTACAAGTCTTTTTAATTAGATCCTGAATCTATGAAAATGAGAATCTTTTTAACGCCTAATTCAAGAACCTAACCAGTTCATCAATGAAAAATTAATCGATATTTGTAAAATGGTTTTTACTAAAGCCTTACATATATTTAATATTCATTTAAGAATAATCTGATAACTTATGAATAGTGGACACGGCAGCAAAGGATCATAAGTCATCCAATTATTTATCAGGAGGCGGATTAGATTGAGCAATAGCGGCATGAACAGGCGGGACTTTTTAAAAGCTGGAGGAGCAGGTACGTTAGCAGTTGCATTAGGAGCGTCGGGTGTCTATTCTTTAGGCGGCATAACAAAGACATTGGCTGCAGCACCAGGGAACAATCCAACTAGTGGTTTTGGCGGATATGGCCCATTAGTAAAAGATCCAAACGGAATATTAGATCTTCCTAAAGGGTTCCATTACAAAATTATATCCAAAACGGGCGATAAAATGTCAAACGGTGACCTCGTGCCTGCAATGCTTGATGGAATGGCTGCTTATAGAGGCGAGAAAAACACGACCATTCTTGTACGCAATCATGAAAACAGCACAAATTCTCAATACCCTGTAAACGGAAAAAATCCTTGGAGCAAAGGTGCTGCGGGAGGTACAACCACAATAGTCGTTGGTTCGAACAGAGAGGTTATTCAGGAGTATGTGACAAGTTCTGGTACAATCCGCAACTGTGCCGGCGGCTCCACAACCTGGGGGACTTGGTTAACATGTGAAGAGACACGGGAATTGGGACATGGCTTTGTTTTTGAAGTCAATCCGCTTGATCCGGAAAACGAAATGTCGAAAACCCCAATCCGTGATATGGGTTACTTCTCTCATGAAGCCTGTGCAGTCGATCCTGCGACAGGGATATGGTATCTGACAGAAGATGCGAGTCCAAGCTTCCTATATCGGTTTACTCCAAATGACCGTACCCAGACTCTCGGCTCCCTTCAAAAAGGAGGAAAATTGGAGGCATTGGCAATCGATGAACTTCCGGCATCTAAAGCAAGTTCGTTTGAAAAAGGACAAAAATTTGGCGTCGTGTGGAAGGAAATCAATCCTGAACGCGCACAGCAGGATGCCAAAGACAAAGGCTGTATTCAGTTTAGCCGCTTAGAAGGTGCGTTCTTTTCTGCTGGTGTGTTCTGGTTTGACGATACGAGTGCCGGGGATGGCAGACTTGGCCGTGTTTACCGCTACTTTCCTGCTACAAATACATTAGAACTTTTTTATGAATCCACTGATAAAAACGATTTGGAAATGCCAGACAATATTTGTATGAGTCCCTGGGGTGACCTTTGGATTGCTGAAGATGGCGGCGGGAATGACAGAATCATTGGCCTGACACCTGAGGGAAATGTGTATACCTTTGCTGAGAACACATTGAATGGCTCTGAATTTGCCGGACCGGCATTCTCCCCTGATGGAAATACGTTCTTTGTAAATATTCAAACCCCAGGTATCACATTTGCGATTTGGGGACCATTTGCAAGGCGAAACTCTGCCCGCCAAAGAGCCATGGGACATGCTGCTCCGCCTGCCGGCCTCGGCCCGATTGTGTCCGGCAAAGTCGCATCACTTGCCGAAGAGCAAGGAATGAGCATCCTGGAAGCAGCTGCATTAGAGCGTCATGGAATGCCTATTCTATAACTGCTAAATTTATATGAATTTTAATGGAAATTTTCTGGATGGTAAATGCCATCCAGATTACGGAGGTGCAGGATGCTGCAGAATATCGGGATACCCGGGCTCATTTTAATCCTGGTGATTGCGTTAATTATTTTTGGACCTTCAAAGCTTCCGGAAATTGGACGAGCTTTTGGCAATACGTTGAAGGAATTCAAGAGAGCGACCCGTGACTTAGTAAATGGTGCTGAAGAGAATGAAGAAACAAAAAATGTGAAAGAGAAAACCTATCTAAAGGCAGTAGAGACAAAGGAAAGCAAGACTGTGAATTAAAGTCTGCTATTTACCGGAATTCTCGCTTTTTTAAAAGAACAGGGAGGGGGATAGAGTCATCTTCCTCCCTGTTTATGAAATGAATTGAAAAATTTCAACCTGTGCCCAATAGAAAGGGAGTTCTTTAATGACTGCCACTAGTCCACTCAAATTAACGGAAGAAAGCAAGGAGAATTCAGTAAAAGAGATTCATTGCAATAAGTGCTTCACCTGCCGTCTTTGCTCCAAACCAGGAAAGAAGATAGCAAAAGTAATGGAGGCTGTCCCAGAAGATCGTTAAGTTACGGTCTTTTATGGACAGCCTTTAATTTTTTTTAAAGACCTATACGATATGTAATCAAAATCATTTCAATATTCGATGGAGAAACTTAGTTTTAGTCAGTTTTCTGGCAGTATGAAAAAAAGAAAAGGCAGGACTTATTTAACTTCCCTTAGTCTCTTCCCTTCAAGTATCTCTTAACTGCCTTCTTCACAAACTCCATATAGGCCAGGAACAAGTTTTACATTGGCTATCAGAGAGTGCGACATACTCTTGAAGGTGCGATTCAATGCCCTTCCAATAGAGGATTAGACCGGATTTTATATCCCAATTTCTCTAAAATAGGGGCATCTCTTTCATAAATATGGTCGTGCTGGCAGTGGTATTCACCAAAGTTGGGGTACTTTTTACTCAGCTGACCAGCTCCCTTTACAAGTTGTATCAATCAAAAAAAATAGTAAATTACGAATGGCTTCACCGTAAATTTAATTCTGCAATTATATACTATAAGCCGCTTAATCCTAAGATGTATATTTATGTGAGAATACCCTGAAAGGAGTTTTCTTCATGAATATTACATCTTTTTTAGTATATTGTTTTATTGTTACGTTTACGCCAGGCCCGACGAATATCGTCATATTATCCACTGTCCATAATATTGGGACGAAAAAGGCGATGGAATATACGTATGGAGCAACGATTGCTTTTGGCCTGCTGCTTATGATTTCAGCTATGCTGAATACGATCCTTATGGAGGTCATACCAAAAATATTAATCGTTATGCAGTTAATCGGAAGCTTTTATATATTCTATCTCGCTTATCAAATATTCAAAGCGGATACTTCAAAGCCAGCTGTAAACCAAAATGGCACCTTTATGTCGGGCTTCCTGATGCAGTTTTTAAATCCAAAGGTCGTTTTATTTACAATGACTGTCATTCCCAGCTTCATCATGCCGTATTATACGGAAGTGCCGGCTGTGACACTGAGTGTTCTCGCCATCACGTTTATTGGATTTTTAGCATTTATTACATGGGTTCTTTTCGGTACCATTTTCAAGGCGTTTTTACAGAAGCATGATAAGATTGTAAATATAGTAATGGCCATATTTTTAGCTTATTCCGGCTTGATGATCTGGATGTAGGTATGCTGTTAAGGGGTGAGTCCAATGGACAAATTTATCTATAAAAAATCGACAGGGATTACTGCGTTGTCAGCAAGTATTTCTGAATTTGCGTATAAAAAGCATGCTCACGCGGAATATGCAATAGGTGTTACGCTGCGCGGCATTCAGCACTATACCCTGGATGGCGGTCTGCAATTATCCTATCCCAATGGCGTTATGCTTTTTAATCCGGAACAGGCACATGACGGAATGGCGCATGATGAGACCGGTCTTGACTATGTGATGTTATATATTGACCCCCAGCTGATTTCAGAGGTCAGCGGGACAAAGGATATCGTCCGTTTTTCAAATCCCGTTGTGTATGATGATCGGCTTGAACAAAAAATATTGAGTCTTTCTCATGCCATATTAAGCGAAAAAGATGAAGCATTATGCAGTGAATTGCTTTTATCCCTCACAGATCATCTCATTCATACTAAACTTTCATCATATGATAAGAAAGATAATGCTCTAATTAGAAAAGCGAAGGATATGGTTCATGCAAGCTTGGGGAATGTGCTTAAACTGGACGACATATGTAAAGAGCTGAATCTATCAAAATTCCAGTTCATCAGATTATTTAAGGCTCATACTGGAATATCACCGTACCAGTATTTTCTTAACTGCAAGATCGAACGCGCCAAGCAGGTAATAGAAAAGAATAAAGACATCTATGCAGCCGTTACTGAATGTGGTTTTGTTGATTTAACTCACTTAAATAAGCATTTTAAAAGCGTTTATGGGACGACAGCATTTGAATATATGTCACATTTAAATTGAGGTTGAAATTTTAGGAGGCGAAGCTTTGAATATTATTTTCTTTGAAAGAAAGTTTCCAAGTGCGAATATGGTTCTGATCAAGGATGAACTTCCAATCCTTATTGATACTGGATTTGGAAGTGATATCAAAGAAACTGAGCAATTAATGAAAGAAGCAGGTGTTTCACCGGAAGAAATACAACTTATTGTAAACACGCACTATCATAGCGACCATGTGGGAGGCAATTTTCATTTTCAAAAAAATTATGATGTTAGGATTGCTGCTCATAGATGGGAAGCGGAATTAATTAACTCCTGTGATCCCGAAGCCTGCAGTGCAGAATGGCTGGATCAGCCTGTAGAACCTTATCGAGTCGATACTAAACTTTCAGATAAAGATGAAATTCAGACAGGAAGCAGAACCTTTAAAGTCCTGCATACACCTGGACATACTTTAGGGCATATTTCTTTGTATGGACCTGAAGAAGAGGTATTAATTTGCGGGGATCTTTTTCACCAAAATGATATCGGATGGTTGAATATCTTTCGGGAGGGTGTTTCATCAATCCAGCGATCGATGGAAAGTCTGGAACGGCTGTCGGGACTCCGGATCGGGCAGGCCTATTCAGGACATGGGCCTCAAATCGAGAATCCTCTGGCTGCCATTGATACAGCAAAGAGACGGTTTGAAAAGTGGCTTAAGGCACCAGAAAAAGTGTCATGGCATGCCTGCAAGCGGATTTTTTCATTCACCTTAATCATGAAAGATGGATTGGCCAAAGAAGAGATCAGCGACTACCTGCTAAAGTGCGGATGGTTCCAGGATTTTGCGCGCTATTCTTTCCAGCTGCAGCCTGAAGAATTTATTCCAGTCCTGCTCGATGAAATGATTCGTTCCGGAGCAGCAAGCTGGCACAATAATCATTTGGTCGCCAACACCCCATACCAGGCACCGCAAAAGGAATGGGTGAATAAGGATATAAAGCCAAAAGATTGGAAATTCGATACATAAACAGCAAGTGGAAACTGGGCTAATAAGTTGAATACCATCTTCAATTATTGTAATATTCAGTGATTAATTGATATATTGTTTAACTTTCGGGAGGGAGCTTTTTATGCCATTAAAAGTTGGGGACATGATTACATTTGAACGGACTTTTACAAAAAGGGATGTTGAATTATTTACAGAAATATCAGGTGATGAAGGAATTCACCATATAACCCCGGATGAACAGGGGAGGCTTGTAGTCCAAGGATTATTAACGGCCACTCTGCCAACCAAAGTGGGCGGAGACGCAAACGTGTTGGCCCGTACGATGAATTTTTAGTTTTTGAGACCTGTCTTTACAGGAGATACAATCATATGTGAAGTAACGATCGATAAATATGAAGAGCAAGATCATAATAGAATGGCCATTGCCGCCTCTTTCCTTTGTACGAACCAGAATGAGAAACAAGTACTAAGAGGGAATTTTGCGGGTGTGATATTATCTTAAATGGTGCATATATTGAGCAGCTGCCGAGTAAGGCAGCTTTTTCTTTTTGTGCTAAACAATATTAATATTGCAAAATATGGAACTTCTGAAAATGGATTTCGTAATAGTATTAAAGAAGGGGGGATTACATGGTCTGGTTACTCCTGCTTGCAGTGGTTATTTGGTTTATTTTATTTTTGCGCAAAAAGCTCTCATTTAAATTTGGTTTATCTCCAAAATCATTAGACATAAAACCAATTAAAGGGTTGAAAAAGTTAAGTGATCACCTGGAGAAGTCCCTTAGTAAAAGTTATATGGGAAACGTAGAAGAGAGGGTAATGAAAGAAATTAAGCTAAAAGAAAATGAGTAAAGCTGGCGTCTGCTGGATTTAAAACGCTACTTTATTTTGACTTCTCTTTTAAAAGAGTCACTTATGTTCAGCGAAAAAGTCGATGATCTGTGGCATCAGATGCTCATGTTTACCCGTGAGTATGATGACTTTTCAAAAGAATATTTAGGAAGCACTCTTCGTCACAGTCCAAATCTAAAAAAGTCGCCTGAACCTGATTTGCGCGGATTTTTTGATTGGGTGTATGGTGAGCTCTTTTTCATAAGAAAGGAAAATATCCATCTTTATAAGGGATTTTACAGATTCCCTGTACCTCCAAATATAATTGATGAGTTTAAGTGTTTGCCGGAAAATGAACTAATAGAGCTCTATTTTAAGAGTGATAGCCAATATATGGCTACTGTGCTCTCGCTCATTTCTGTCATGAAAAAAACAGCAAAGAAAGTAAAAAATTACGAAAAAGACGCCATACAAGAAATGATGAGAAAAAGAAAAAATCAGCAAAACTATAACGCAATGCTCGTTCCTTTTTTATCTGTGTCGTATTTTCATTATGATGATTTTTCCGGTTACATGAAAATCAGCAGCAAGATTTCATCAAGCTGTACAAGCTGCGGGTCGGGCAGCTCCTGCTCAAGCTGCGGCGGGGGTGGAGATTAATAAAGAAGAGCCGAGCTGGTCGAAAAAGCCAGCTCGGCTCAGCAGCCGGTAAGACATTGACGGGGGGAACACCCCTCACACAAATGAGGGTATAACTTATTTATCTTTTGCAAGTTCTTTTCTATTGGGAGCAAGTGGCTGCTGTTCTAACCACTTGTTTTTCACCATAATACCGAACCATTTTCTGGTGATTCCCAAGGTTTTTAGAATGGCTTTTTCATAAGCTAAGGCCAGGTCTGTTCGCATGGCTCCAGCTAGACCTGTCCCGTAATATACTTGTGCAGTTTGAGCCAGGAAACCCATATGATACAACATTAATTTATCAGAAAAAGGAGAGTCTTTTGACGTTGTAATCTCTGATTCCCACGACATTGGGACTGGCAAATTATCTTTGTGCAAAATTTTTGAAAGAGCCTGCAGGTTTTCATCGGCAGTTTTTTCTAATTCCTCAAAAAACTTTCTTACTTCTTTTAATTCTGTGACTTGACTGAATCCGATTGAAAGAGCTTTTGCCATAATGCCCTTTTTAATGTTAAGAGAAATACTGATTATTTCTGTGGAAGATAAAAGTCTCCCTTTTCCGAAAAATCCATCAGTAAAATCTGTTGCAGTAATAAGTTCAGGGCTCTCGTTAGGATAAAAATAGGGATCTCTTTGAAAAACTCCTTTCTTCAGCAGCAGCTCAATGGTTAAATCGTACATGCCTTTTGCGTCATCAACACACGAGTTGTAAAACTCCCGTATGTCCTTTCTGACTGAAACACATAAAGCGGTTGTATGACCCAACAAACCATGTATAGTCATAATATGTAAATAATTCAGGCAGAATGTGTCTGAAAACAATCTCCCTGCACCTTTATTGAGGTCGGACACTGTAAACCCAATGGGAACTGGAAATCCATCCTTCTCAATGAAGGAAACAAGCTGCTTCTTTTGCTTTTCCCCTGTCTTAATAGCTATATCAAAAACTTGTTTTATTTCTTCGTCTTCTATAATGGAGATCATATACCTATTTACGATTTCGGTCATTGTTCCGTTTACATACTCCCCCCATAGTGTTCCTATTTCGGAAGATGTAAGCTTTAAATTTTCATTTTCCAATTGTTCTCACCTCTTTAGTATTTTTTACTAATACAGAATTAGGTATACATTTCTTTGGGATTAAACCTTTAGAGTAATTATGCAGGTTCTTTCTTGGTGCTTGATGCCGCGATTGATAAGGCACCTCCATTAGGCAACCATAAAGTTGCCTGTGTTGACAAGTAACCGTATGGTTGCTTATAATCAATATATGAATTGGGACAAAGAGGCTATATTCAAAGCACTTGGTGATTCGACTCGGCGGCTTATTTTAGACGAACTGTCTGAACGCAAAGAGATGACGCTGTATGAACTGACGGCTCGTCTCATTATGAAGCACGGCCTTTCCATTTCGCGGCAGGCAATAGCTAAACACCTTTCTGTATTAGAAGAAGCAGAGCTCATAAATTCCGAACGAAAGGGAAAATATCGCGTAATTATTTTTAATAACAAGCCGCTTAAAAATTTGCTGAAAGGATGGGTAGAGTAATTTTATAAAATCGGAATAGGAATTAACAAATGTGTGGGCTGGTTTTGCTGGCAGCCAGATTGTTAGTACAGAATCATGCGTTACAAATATCAAAGGAGGCAAAAACATGATGAAAGTTATTGTTACCAGTGTCTTCGTCCAGGATCAAGATAATGCATTGAAATTTTACACAGAAACGCTGGGGTTTGTAAAAAAGCATGACATCCCCGTCGGAGAACACAGGTGGATCGCCCTTGTTTCTCCAGAAGATCAAGACGGTACGGAGCTTTTGCTGGAACCGAATGAACATCCGGCCGCCAAAGAATATCAAATGAAGATATTTGCCGAAGGAATCCCGGCCACAATGTTTGGCGTTGCTGATGTTCACGAAGAGTATAACCGATTAATAAAACTCGGAGTGAAGTTTACTATTGAGCCGACAGTAATGGGTGATGTCACATTGGCTGTCTTCGATGATACATGCGGCAACCTTATTCAAATTGCGCAGAAGTAGCTCAGTAAAGGGCATTTTTGGGGGTTCTATTTTCTCATTATGTTGCGTAATATATACGCAGACAAAATAGAACACATTATTTCAAGATAATGGATGATAGAGGGCCGAACGTTGTGATTCTGCTTTCAACACACGAATAATGTCATTTCCTCTCGAATTCTTTTATGTAAAAAGAAATTGGGGAGGATTTTTTATGTTAAAGAGATTTAGAAACATGCTGATGGTTCTTGCGGCTGGAGTTCTCATGCTTGCGGCTCCTTCATTTACAGAAGCGGCGTTCGGGGATCGGACACTTGCCAATGGATCATCAGGGTCAGATGTGGCCGAATTGCAGGATTACCTTATGACGAAAGGGGTTTTCCCGTACCATACATCGACAGGATACTATGGATCTATCACGGTGGAAGCCGTCAAGGACTTTCAGCGTAAGCGCAATCTGAAGGTTGATGGAATTGCAGGACCGCAAACAAGCCATGCGTTAAAAGTGCTGAGATATGGAGATATTGGGAAGCAAGTCATTCAAATTCAATATCAATTGAAACAAACAGGTCACTATAAATCTAATTTAGATGGTATTTATGGAAATGGCACATTGAGCGCTGTCAAGAGCTTTCAAAAACAGCAAGGACTGACTGCAGACGGAATTGCCGGTCCGAAGACAAGAACAGAGCTGGATCGAAAGGCCAAGCGCGGCACAGCTGCCGGTAAAACTTTAACTGTGGAAAGCACAGCGTACACGGCAGATTGTGAGGGCTGTTCAGGTGTGACACGGATGGGCCTGGATTTGAAAAAGTACCCTGATGCGAAAGTGATTGCTGTCGATCCCAGTGTCATTCCGCTTGGATCTATCGTGAAAGTAGAAGGCTATGGAGTTGCGATAGCAGCGGACATAGGCGGCGGCATAAATGGAAGTTCAATCGATGTGTTCATTCCTAACCGCAGCGATGCCCTTCAATGGGGCCGGAAAAGCGTACGTGTGGAAGTAATCGAATAGGTATGGGCTGGCTCGCACATTCATGCGGGGCAGCTTTTTTGTTTTGGAAATCCCTAAATAGAGGAAGGCAAATACATATAAAGAAGTATAAGACTTCATCCATATTGTGGACGGAATATGGCTCCGTTACTGATATATTAATGCTAAGAAAATTAGGGAATGAGGTTAAAAAATGATTAAAGGACTGTATGAAGCACATTTACCAGTAAGTAATATCAGTAAGTCGATTGAATTTTACAAGGGCTTGGGGTTGGAATTAGCAATAAAATACGAAAAAACAGCATTTTTTTGGATCGTTAAGAATGAAAGCTGGCTTGGATTATGGGAATGTGAACAGGCGAAAATAACTTATCATCCATCCATCAGACATATTGCATTTAGAGTAGATTTAGAAGATCTAAAGAATGCCAAAACGTGGCTGGAAAAGCGCGGCATTGAAATGCGTGAAGAATTCGGCTTTAAACCTCTTGAACCCATTGTAATGCCAGACCAGACACATGCTATGGTCTATTTTCATGACCCAGATGGAAATTCATTAGAATTTATCTGTAAATTATCATCTGAGCCTGAAGATAAGCCAAAGATGTATTTAAGTGATTGGGAAAAGTATTTGAAGAATAAAAACTAAAGTTTTTTCTTTGATCAATGAAAGGGGCGGGGTAGTTGAACAAAGGTTATAATTATAGATACAGCTTCATTGAAAACTTGTACAAAAAAGGATGCGTATCATGCCGATTAATTCTTTTGAAAACTATCCTATGACCTGGAAGCCATCCATCGATAAAACAGAAAAGCCCATTTTTCAAGCACTGGCAGGGCAATTGGAACAGGATATTTTAAACGGAGTTTTATTGCCTGGAACGAAACTTCCTCCACAGCGGGAATTGGCCGATTATTTAGATTTAAATGTGAGCACCATTTCAAAAGCATTTAAAGTGTGTGAGTTAAAGGGCTTATTAAGTGCAACGGTTGGAAGCGGCACATTTGTGTCCTATGATGCTCTATCGAATGCTTATTTACTTGAAGATACAAAGCCGAAGCATTTAATTGAAATGGGAGCGACACTTCCGGATAATGCTTCTTTCGAGCCGCTGATGCTCCAGCTGAAAAGTATGCTGCAAGAGACCGATTATGAAAAATGGTTTGGTTATGGCCGGGCAGGCGAAAGCCATTGGCAAAAGGATGCAGCGGTTAAGCTTATCCGCAGAGGCGGGTTAGAAACAACCGTTGATCACATTTTATTTGCGAATGGTGGTCAAAATGCTATTGCTGCTGCACTGGCAAGTCTTTGTAAGCCTGGAGAGCGCATTGGAGTTGACCAGCATACATACCCTGGTTTAAAAACGGCTGCAGCGATGCTTAGTGTGCAGCTGGTGCCAATAAAAACAGAGAATTATGAAATGAGTCCAGCGTCTTTTGAATATGCGTGTAAAAATGAAAATATTAAAGGCATTTACTTGATTCCGGATTATCATAATCCGACAGCTTCCTTTATGTCGGTCGAGAATCGAAAAATGATCGCAGCCATTGCCAAAAAGTATAATCAGTTCATTATCGAAGATGCATCGTACCATCTTCTCAACAAAGAACCATTGCCGGCAGTCGCATCGTTTGCACCAGATCAGGTTATCTATATTGCAAGTCTATCTAAAACATTTGCACCGGGTCTGCGGCTGGCCTATGCAGCAGTGCCGAGTCAATTCAAAGAGCCAATTTCAAAGGCACTTTATAATTTAAATGTATCCGTTTCCCCATTACTGGCAGAACTGGCAGCACGTACGATTGTATCAAATCAATTTGAAGTCTTAATTGAGGGTCATCAGGAGCAGACTATCCGCAGAAACCAACTTGTAAACCGATATTTGGCAGACTTTACGTGTTTAGGTGCTGAAACAGGCATCTTTCGCTGGCTGCTATTGCCAGGCAAGATTACAGGTGCTGAATTTGAAACGTTAGCTAAACAGCAAGGGGTACAAGTGTTTGCAGCTGAACGCTTTGTAGTTGGAAACAGTTGTCCGGAGAGGGCTGTTAGAGTTTCTGTATGTACACCGGAAACGCTTGAAGAGCTTGAGAGAGGTTTGATTATCCTTAAACGCCTGCTAAACAATCTTAGCTAATATTGTTCGCCATACAATTATAATATTGTATGGTTTTTTTGCGCGTGTTAAGATGATTTAAATCTAGTTGGAATATTATGAAAATAGAGCGTTCTAGAAAGGGAGGTGAGCTTTTGTTACCGTTAGACGTCCAATCTGCTTGGCTGCAAAGCTATATAAATTCTTCAGAAAAACAGCAGCAATTATACAAAAGAACATTAATTGTCATTGTCATATCCCAGATTTTTGGAGGAGCAGGACTTGCAGCAGGGATAACAGTAGGGGCACTTCTAGCGCAAAACATGCTGGGTACAGATAGTGTAACGGGAATTCCGACGGCGTTATTTACTTTTGGATCAGCGGGGGCTGCGCTGCTGGTGGGCCGTCTTTCACAGCGATTTGGACGCCGTCCTGGACTTGCGGCAGGATTTATGGCTGGAGGCATCGGCGCCATTGGAGTAGTGATTTCAGCATTAACAAACAACATTCTGCTTTTGTTTATTTCACTGCTCATCTACGGGGCTGGAACGGCTACAAACTTACAGGCACGCTACGCTGGAACTGACCTGGCAAACCCAAAACAAAGGGCAAAGGCTATTAGCATGGCCATGGTTTCCACTACATTCGGTGCTGTCGCAGGACCTAACCTGGTGGATGTAATGGGGGAGTTTTCCATATCCATAGGAATTCCTGCTTTAGCCGGTCCCTTTTTATTAGCGGCTGCGGCGTATATACTTGCTGGATTCGTTCTATTTATTTTCCTTCGTCCTGATCCCTTTATTGTGGCAAAAGCAATATCAGAGGCACAAAGTAAAACCAATCATTTAGTGAAAAGTTCAAATTTGGCATCGATAAACAGGCGAGGCATTTTTGCAGGGGCTGCCGTAATGGTTTTAACTCAATTTGTGATGATGGCCATTATGACGATGACCCCCATACATATGGGACACCATGGACATGCTTTAAATGAAGTAGGGCTTGTCATTGGATTTCATATAGGTGCGATGTTTTTGCCTTCGTTAGTAACTGGCTTCCTTGTTGATAAAATTGGCCGTGCTGCTATGGCTATTGCTTCTGCTGTTACGCTGCTTGCTTCTGGCATTCTGGCTGCAACTGGACCTGCTGATTCAATGGCCGTACTCAATATAGCCCTTGTTTTACTTGGGCTTGGATGGAATTTTGGATTAATTAGCGGCACGGCCATTCTGGTAGATTCAACTCACGCTTCTACTCGGGCTAAAACGCAGGGTTCTATCGATGTATGGATTGCTTTGTCAGGAGCATTAGGAGGAGGATTATCCGGAATAGTTGTAGCATATTCCAGTTATGCAGCCCTTTCCATTTCAGGTGCTGTCCTTTCATTACTGCTTATTCCCATTGTGATATGGGCAGGTATCCATCAAAAAGAGAAAGGTATAAGCAGAACTAACTGAATTTTCAGTATCGTAATTAACTAAAAAATTATAAAAGGAATGTATATAAATGGAACATAAATTTGCTGAGAGAGCTCGCTTTGTAACATCTTCCGAGACACGTGAAATATTAAAAGTAACAGAAAGACCAGAAGTTATCTCTTTTGCGGGAGGTTTGCCAGCTCCAGAGCTGTTTCCTGTAGAAGCTCTAAAGGATGTATGCAATGCTGTATTGAATGAAGAAGGTGCGGCTGCCCTTCAATATAGTACGACTGAAGGATATATTCCTTTGAGAGAAGCTATTTGTCAGAGAATGAAAATGGCTGGGATTGACTCCAGCTTTGAAAATGTTCTTATTACATCAGGATCCCAGCAGGCAATCGACCTGACGGGAAGATTATTTATCAATGAGGGAGATGCTATTATTTGCGAAAGCCCGACCTATCTTGCAGCCATTAATGTATTCAAGTCATATAAGGCCCAATTTATTGAAGTAGCAATGGATGATGATGGAATGGTGATGGAAGAGCTGGAGCAAAAGCTGCAAGAGCATCCTGATGCAAAATTTATTTATACAATTCCTGATTTCCAAAACCCTACTGGCCGCACCTTAAAACTCGAAAGACGAAAAAGAATGATTGAGCTTGCTAATCAATATGATGTGCTGATTGTAGAGGATAATCCCTATGGAGCTGTAAGATTTGCTGGAGTGGAACTCCCGCCTGTGAAACATTTTGACACAGAAGGCAGAGTCATTTATTTAAGCACTTTCTCTAAAATTTTCACTCCCGGTCTTCGGCTTGGCTGGATTTGTGCGGACGAAACTTTCATTGATAAGTATGTTGCTTTTAAGCAAACAGCTGACTTGCACACGGATAGCTTTGCTCAAAGAATTACGGCAAAATATATGGAGCTTTACGATATCGAAGAGCACATAAATAAAATAAAAGCTGTTTATAAAGAAAGATGCACAGCTATGTTATCCTGCATTGAAGAATTTTTCCCAAATAATTTATCTTACAGTAAGCCGGAAGGCGGATTATTTATTTGGGTTGAGCTTCCGGAGGGCATTGATTCAGCGCATATATTCACAGAGTGCCTGAAAAACAATGTTGCTTGTGTACCTGGTGCTCCCTTTTTTCCAAATGGCACACAAACAAATACATTGCGTTTAAATTACTCCAATATGTCTAAAGAGAAAATCATTGAAGGGATGAAGCGTATGGGAGAAGTATTGCATCAGGAGTTAGAAATAAACAACTCTTTTTATGATTCATTGACAGTCTGACCGAGGAAAACAGCCAAAGTGATCCAATTTTATATGAATCATACATTTCCTTTGATGGCTATTGGCGGGGATACGCTACAACCAGAGATCAATCTAACAATTTCACCTCAACAATACCGACTAAAAAATCGTGTGGTATAAGTGTTAAAACACTAAATTTAGCGTATATACGAATAAAATTGCCAAATTTTCCAAAAGGTATCCTTAACATATAAAAAGTTGAGGATACATTTATGCGAAATTTTGAACCGATCAATCCAATAAACCCTACCCAAAGAGCACGGAGGTATAAAGCTCACGTTAGCACCCTTGGAACAACTCAACTTCATCTGCGAAATCCCTATATTATTGCATGGTGGTCGGCGGCATTTCCTGGATTTGGTCATCTTCTTTTGTCTAAATATCTTAGAGGTTATGCCTTGTTTATTTGGGAGATTTTTGTAAATAATATGGCCCACATAAACCAAGCGCTGGTTTTATCTTTTACTGGGAATATTGAAATGGCAAAAGACGTTCTTGACCCAAGGTGGACACTTATGTATATTCCTGTTTACATTTTCGCGATTTGGGATAGTTATCGAACAACTGTAGATTTGAATAGAGTATTCCTATTAGCTGAACGAGAAAATGCGGATTTCAATTCATATATCATTGGTGCCTTAGAGATAAATTATTTAGATAAAAGAAGACCACTAAACGCAATAGTATGGTCTGTTTTTACTCCTGGGTTAGGGCAATTATATATCCATAGAGTTGTGGCTGCGATTTTTACAATGATTTTTATGATTGTTTTTGTCTATTTTTCAAAAATTCTTGTGGCCATTCATTTTCTTTTCATAGGAGAGATTAGTCAAGCAACACAAGTCATTAATCCGCAATGGTTTCTTTTTATTCCTTCTCTTTACGGGTTTTCTATATATGATTCATACGTTAATACAGTTGAAAATAATAAACTATTTGAAAGTGAACAACGAAAATATCTAAAGGAAAATTACCAGCAGTATCGAGTGAAAATTCCCGTTTCAGTGGATGAGGTGAAATGATTGCAGATAATCTCAACCTTTGAGCATTCCTCCTATCTTGAATTAGCAATCACAGCTTTGGAAAAAGAGGGTGTGAAGAAAGAGAGTATTCTTGCTGTTCCCCTTATTAACAGAGTAGAGGAAAGGAGATTATTTGATACACTTCATCGGGCAGACGGCATTAGTCTTTTTGATAAGGGAGCAGCGATTGGAACGGCTTTTTCTGTTATTGGAGCAAGTGTAGGGTTTATTTTAGAATGGGGTCCCATTTATTGGGGGCTAATTGGTGCGGCAACTGGCTTTATACTTGGCTTTATTATCGACTACATCATTTTTAAAGTTGTACATAAAAGAAATAGGGTAGTAAAAGGAAAAAAGTCTGAAGTAGTTTTAGTTATAGAATGTCAGAAGGAATTGGCTGAGAAAGTTGAAGATGTGCTGTGGGAATACTTAGCATTAGGAGTAGCAAGAGTAGAGTAATTGTTCTTGTTCAGTTAACATAAAGTAATACATCAGGAATGGGACTTACTGTTTATTAAAGTAAAGGAACAGCATAGTTGCAAAAGTTATCTAACCAGGCGGTTCTCTAGAGAAGCATTGTATTTCGGGGAAAGAGATTGTGAATACATGTACTTAAACTAATAATAGGGAACATTTAGTAAATGGGGAAATAAGGAAAGGGGATTTCACATGATACTAGAAGCAGTAATGTTACAAGTTAAGCAGGGTATGGAGGAGGAATATGAAGAAGCATTTCGTGAAGCATCAAAAATTATTTCTTCTATGAAAGGTTACATATTTCACGAGCTTCAGCGATGTATGGAAGTTAGGGGTAAATATTTATTGCTGGTGAAGTGGGAATCATTGGAGGACCATACAATTGGGTTTAGACAATCGATAGAGTATCAAGATTGGAAAAAACAGCTGCACCATTTCTATGATCCATTTCCTGAAGTTGAACATTTTGAAAACGTTCCTCTTTAATTGGTGTTTTAGTCATTTTTCTATTAATGGTTCATCCTTCAATTTGGATGAATCATTTTTTGCTTTTAGGTACTCATTTTTTATGACAAGAAAATATCTTCCTAATAATCAAATGAATGTTTGACTATTCAAAAAAAGATGCATATACTAATAGTCAAATGATCGTTTGATTAAGGAGGTGGCTTCTTTTGAAGCACGATGATGTTTGTGAAGTAACCTGCGTCGATGAAGAGAAAGTAAGGCGTGTGAAAGAATCTGTCTCCCATCAGAATACCTCTGCTGTTGCCCAAATATTTAAAGCGTTATCTGATGACACTAGGGTTAAGATTGCCTTTTCCCTATGTGAAGAAGAAGAATTATGTGTCTGTGATGTAGCCAATATTGTTGGGTGCACTACGGCAACGGCTTCTCACCACTTACGTCTTCTTCGAAATATGGGCTTGGCGAAATACCGGAAGGAAGGCAAATTAGTCTTTTATTCGCTCGATGATGATCATGTCAAACAGCTGATTCAAATTGCCTTAACACATCAAAAGGAGGTGGAGCACTATGAGTGAGGCTTTAGCGAAATCAGATGAAAAAAATGTCTATCGTGTACAGGGTTTTTCCTGAGCAGGCTGTGCTGCAAAGTTCGAAAAGAACGTAAAACACCTGGATGGTGTTTCTGATGCAAATATAAATTTCGGTGCATCAAAGCTGACGGTTTATGGAGAAGCAACCATTGAAGAACTAGAAAAGGCCGGAGCTTTTGAAAATTTAAAAGTTATCCCTGAAAAGGAGCGATTTGAAGAGAAGAAAGAACCTTTTCTGAAAAAACATGCGACTGTCATTGCCTCCCTTGTCCTCCTCATAATTGGCTGGTTTGCCGGGCAGCTGAATGGAGAAGAGAGCATTTTTTCGATTCTAGCGTATGGTGCCTCTATGGTAATTGGCGGTTATCGCCTTTTCACAACAGGGCTGAAAAATTTAATTCGCCTTCAGTTTGATATGAGAACACTTATGACGATTGCCGTCATTGGTGCTGCCTTTATTGGGGAATGGGGCGAAGGAGCAACCGTCGTCATCCTATTTGCGATTAGTGAAGCTCTTGAAACGTATTCCATGGATAAAGCTCGTCAATCGATCCGTTCCTTAATGGATATAGCTCCACGGGAAGCCTTAATCCGAAGAGGGAACAAAGAAATGATGGTTGAGGTGGAGGACATTCAGCTTGGCGACATTATGATTGTCAAGCCAGGGCAAAAAATCGCGATGGATGGCATCGTAGTAAAGGGCTTGTCTTCCGTCAATCAAGCTGCTATTACGGGGGAATCTGTCCCTGTTGCTAAAACGGCTGAAGATGAAGTCTTTGCAGGGACATTGAATGAAGAGGGACTGCTTGAGGTTAAAGTGACGAAACATGTAGATGATACGACAATTGCGAAGATCATCCACTTGGTGGAAGAGGCTCAGGCTGAGCGAGCACCTTCACAAGCCTTTGTCGACAAATTTGCTAAATACTATACGCCGCTCATCATGCTTATCGCCTTAGGTGTGGCCGTTGTTCCTCCGCTGTTTTTTGGAGCTGATTGGGATACGTGGATTTACCAGGGATTAGCTGCGCTTGTGGTTGGGTGCCCTTGTGCGCTCGTCATCTCTACTCCTGTTGCGATTGTAACTGCGATTGGGAATGCCGCAAAAAATGGCGTACTGATCAAAGGCGGTATTCATTTAGAAGAGATGGGGGCAATCAAAGCCATTGCCTTTGACAAAACGGGAACACTAACAAAAGGGATCCCCATGGTAACGGATTACCTGCCGCAATCCAATGCCAATTCTAATGAGCTTCTGTCCATTGTTGCCGCATTGGAAAAAGGATCACAGCATCCACTGGCATCAGCTATTATGAAAAAGGCGGAAGAAGAAAATGCGCCCTACCAGGATATCAGTATTGAAGACTTTTCCTCCATTATGGGAAAAGGAATTAAAGGGATCTTTCAAAATAGGATGTATTATGTTGGAAGCCCGAATTTGTTCGAGGAACTATTAACAAATGGAATTCCAGCTGAATTAAAAGCAACAATTGCCCATCTTCAAAAGCAAGGAAAAACGGTCATGGTGGCAGGTACCTCAAAGGAAGTATTGGGTCTGATTGCCGTTGCGGATGTGTTAAGAGAAAACAGCAAAAATGTTATTGAAAATCTTCATTCTATGGGGATTCAAAAAACCATTATGCTTACTGGCGATAACGAAGGAACTGCAAACGCGATTGGTGAACAAGTAAGCGTATCGGATATTAAAGCTGAATTATTGCCACAGGATAAATTAACGTTTATAAAAGATCTTAGAAATAAATATGACCGTGTGGCAATGGTTGGTGACGGTGTAAATGATGCCCCTGCATTGGCTGCTTCTACCATTGGGATTGCCATGGGGGGAGCTGGAACGGATACCGCTCTTGAAACAGCGGATATTGCCCTGATGGCAGATGATCTTGGGAAACTGCCATTTACCGTTAAGTTAAGCAGAAAAGCCCTTAGCATTATTAAGCAAAACATTACGTTTTCATTAGGGATAAAGCTTGTCGCATTACTTCTGGTCATTCCAGGCTGGCTAACGCTTTGGATTGCGATTTTTGCAGATATGGGTGCGACTCTTATTGTCACATTAAACGGCTTGCGTCTTCTCAGAATTAAGGACAAATAAGTTAGGGCTTCCCACTTTTCATGGGAAGCTCTTTTACTAGGGGGGATATTTTGTTATGTACTTTAACAACCGGGTGCTCTATTTTAATGGCCTGATTGTGAAGTAAGAGCAGCCCAATTTCTCGTTAATAACATTGAGAAATTGGGCTTGAACTTTCCTTATGTTACCTTAAATAAAACTAGTAAATACAACTAAAACCAAGCCTTCTTGCGTGAAGGGATATTTTCTTTCAACTTATTCTTCTTATCTAGAACTAAGCTTTACAACGGAATCTATAATCTGATTCCAGTCTTCACTATGAATCTCGTGTCCAGTTCCATCAAGTGTCACTAATTCAGAATGAGGGATGGCTTTCTTAAGAGCAAGCCCGTGCTCGTATGGGAGGGCTGGGTCTTCTGTGCCATGAATAATGAGCACCGGTACGCTGATCTCATCCATTCTATCGAAATATACGTCTCCACCTTGCAGCATGGCATGGTTAAATCTGCTTGGCAGATGTTTGGCGCGATCTGCTTCTCTTGCAGCAAGTTTATATATTCTTTCCTGCTCGAAAGGTTTGGAGCCGGCTAAAGTTTTCCATCCGCCCGCGAGATAAGGAATAGCGGCATCCCGATTCGACCAATCGATGGAAGCGCTCTTCGCGTGGTAATCCAGTATGTTCTGATCCATTGGCGGCAGCTTTTCCATCTCAGTCCCAAACACACTTGATGCAATGAGCGTAAGCGTCAGTACACGGTCAGGATATCTTAACGCTAGAATCTGGCCAGTTAAGCCTCCCATGGACATGCCAACGATATGTGCCTGCTCTATATGATAAGCATCCAGTACACCAGCCGCATCGTCGGCTAAGTCTGTTATCGTATAATTGGAAGTCCCAGGTTCATAAGTGGTCGATCGTCCCAGATCCCGATGGTCGTACCGAATGACAAATCTCCCCTGATCAGCTAGACGGAGACAGAAGTCTTCGTCCCACCAGTCCAGTGAAGTCATTGCGCCCATGATCAAAAGAATTGCTGGATCCTTAGAATTTCCAAAGCTCTCTGTACATATATCCACTTTATTTATTTTCATTATCTGTTCACTCATATTTTACCTCCGTATGATCTTATCACCGTTCCTAATATCGCAAATCAGATTTTTTCCGGAGCATATTTGGCCTGCCCCTGTTCATTATCTGTGCCGAATCCACTTGATAATCATGACGAGGCCTCCTTTTAAATCTTATTTAACAAGGGACTCATCCCTATATTTATTACCTTAACATATGTCTAAGCACTTAAAAGCTAAAATTTCCCTGTGTTTTTTCTGGATATGAAACTTTTCATACTAATTTGCAGATTAGAGAAGGGAAAATATGAAGGGTGTGAATAACTAATATATTCGCATGTAGGTTAGATTAACAACCTTATTTTGTACTAATGAGGCAAGTTAAATATATCTAAAAAAGCACACATTCTTAAATAGAAGGGATGTGTGCTTTCGATTTTTATGTTCTTTTCTCTTTAGTAATAAATAATAAAATCTGGGTGATGACGGCCAGGATAGGCAATTCCAGCAGAGGGCCTACTACTAAGGTTAACGCAATCAAAGGCTGATCTGGAAATGCGGTCATAGCAATGGCTAAAGCAATCGGGGAATTTCTGGCTAAAGTAGTCAAGCTTAAACTGGCTCTGTCGGAGTTCGGAAATCTCATAAGCTGTCCAGCTTTTTGACTGACAAAAAGATTAACGATAAAAAATAAAAGGATAGGTATTGTTATTTTCCACAGTAAATCTAAATGATTAAGCAATAATTGTCCCTGTGATGCAAACATTGCAACGATGGCCAAGCTTAGAAAAATAATTGGCAATATGCTAAGATTGGATACAAGGCTTTCTCTTAACTGATCCTTGTTTTTTAAGAGGATCTTGGTTAAAACCGCCAGAACTAACGGTATGATTAATGCAACCAAAATACTTTCAACTAAAAACCCCAGTTCTATTACTCCTGTCGTTCCGCCAAAGATCAGGAGGTAAATAGGCAGCAATATGACCTGTAAGATTAAGTTTAGAGGCAGGATAGCAGTTGATAAGGCTACATTTCCTTTTGCTATGCCTGTAAAGATTAAGTACCAATCAGTGCAAGGTGTAACCATCAGCATAATAAACCCAATATATAGTGCGGGATTATCGCCTAAAAATACCATTGCCAGCAGCCATGCCAGGATGGGTGTCCAGACAAAGTTAATGATGATTGAAGTGTATGTAAATTTTATGTTCTTAAAAGCTATCCTGATATCTTCAATAGGAATTTGCAAGAAAGTAATATATAGCATTGCTACTAATAAAGGCATAATAAAATTTTCCGAATTAGACCTTATTAACTCTGCTTGCCCTATACTAATACCGATAATCACTGCTAAAAATATTATAAGAGTATATAATTTCTCAATTAAGTTCAATTTGTCTCACGGCCTCTGAAATATTTATGCACAAATAACTTTAGCATAGTTACATTTGATTTGCTTATATCAGCAACAGGTGCCGCAAATCATCTCTCCACAATTTCTCCATATTTATTTGCTATTGTTTACTTTGGCAATAATCAGTAAGGAAGAAACTGAATAAGGATGTGAAAAAAGATGAAGGTAAAAATATTTCTGGCTGTCTTACTCATTTCAATTGTATTAGCTGGCTGTGGACAAGCCAATTCAAATGATGAGGCTGCTTTAAAGGCTGAAGACATCAAAGAATTAGTGAATGATTACAGTGTAGGAAACGTGAAAAGCGAGTCTGCTTCGATTACCTCACAGCAGCTGATGGTAAAAAAAGCGGATGGTGAAGAATTAGTCTATGATTTGCCAAAAGAAGAATTTTTTGTTTCTATTGCACCTTACGTTAATGAAACCCATCCTTGAACTAATCATAGCTTGACAGGTTGTCAAGGTGAATTAGCTGAGAAAGAGTTTGATGTATATATTGAAGATGAGGAAGGCAATGTCATTTTGAAAGAAAAAGTAAAGTCCCAGGCTAATGGGTTTTTCGATCTATGGCTCCCAAGAGATAAAACGTATCAAATAAGGATTAAGTATGATGGAAAAGAATCAGAATCAGAAATTAAAACTTTTGAGAATGACGGTACTTGTATTACAACTATTCAATTAACTTAAAAGAACCTTCTGTTACCTGAAGGTTCCTGGTTTGTTAATCCTTTGCTAACAACTAAAGATGCATAAATTTAAGTCAAGCTGCCAATAGGCGGCTTTTTTGTTTACTCAAAGGAGCAGCAGGCTTAACGTTTAATAAAGAAGATATTCTGTTAATTGTTAACGAATTACATTTACAATAAAATGAAAACCGATTATAGTTATTAAAGAGTCATTATATCTATGATTGGGATTTATGGCGTTAATCAACTCACCATAATGAAAATAAAACATAAAGGAGATAGAGACCTATGGAATTCTGGGAATCAAGTTTTATAGAAAAACAAACCATGTGGGGGTTTGAGGCTGCAGATTCCGCTATCTTAACAAAGGACTTTTTCCTTGAAAAGAATGTTAAGGATATACTGTTGCCCGGTATTGGATATGGAAGAAATGCGAAGGTTTTTATTGAAAATGGAATAAATGTGACCGGTATTGAGATTTCCAAAACAGCCATTGATCTGGCGAGGCAAAATGGGATTGACAGCAGAATTTTTCATGGCTCAGTAATTGACATGCCTTTTGATGACCAACTTTACAATGGTGTATTCTCTCACGCTCTTCTTCACTTATTGAATAAGGATGAGAGAGAGAAGTTTATTAAAGATTGCTATGATCAGTTAAAGCCAAATGGATATATGATTTTTACAGCTGTTTCAAAAAAAGCCCCCATGTTTGGTAAGGGCAAACAATTGGATAAAGACTATTTTGAGATCATGGAAGGTGTGAAAATGTTTTTTTATGATTCTCACACCATAAAACAAGAATTTGGACAATACGGCCTGATCGAGATTTCAGAAATTGACGAGCCAAATAAGGATATGAAAAATAAACCATCAATAAACTTCTTCATGATAAAATGCAAGAAAAAATAGTGCCAGCTGCCATCACGGCAGCTTGTATTTCCCTTTAATTACTTATTTTTTCTCAAGGATAGCATCCTCATCAAATGAAATAAAATTCAACTGTACAAACATTTGTTCCTCCCTTACTATTGAACTGAGGAGGAATAATAAATGCAAAAAACAAATTATTTAGAGTTAAGACATTTCTCTACTGAACATATGGATATTTTAAATTCTTTTGAGCTTCCTAAAGAGCAGGTTCAATTCACTTCGCTGCCAGGCAATTATAAAGAAGTAACTGAAGGTCAGTATCGGATCGTTATCCTTTGTGATGGAGAACCAGTGGGCTTCTTTTTGCTGCATTCAACTGAAAGAGTAAAAGATTATTCGGACAATCCGCAGGCGATGCTGCTAACTTCATTATCCATTAACCAGGCTAAGCAAGGACAAGGGTATGCAAAACAGGCTATGTTATTACTAAGAAAATTTGCTGCTGACGAATTCCCTGACTGTAATGAAATCGTATTAGCTGTTAATCATAAAAACATAGCTGCTCAAAAACTGTATGAGAAAGTTGGGTTTCAGGATACAGGGAGCAGAAAAATGGGACCAATTGGAGAACAGTACATAATGAATTTAATTTTTGCTGAATAGTTCTTATATTAAAAAGGGGGGGTCAGCTATAACAAATGTAAGAACACATCAATTTTATGGGGCTGAAGTAATAGAAAGGAAAATACGATACGATTCCGAGGTCGTGGAATATAATTGTATGCTGTTGACAGTACGAAATCAAAGTGCGGTGCTTTTTCATATTATTGAAGACACTTTTACAATGATAGCCAATCAAGCTCAATTAACCATACCGAAAGGCAGTTATACAATTGCTTATTACTGGGAAGATCGCCCATATAATTTATATTTCTGGAGAGATCATAAAGGAAATTATTTAGGCTCCTATTTTAACATTGTAAAAAATACATTTATAAACGATAGAATGGTATCTTTTGAAGATTTAATAATCGATATATTGGTGCTTCCGAATGGAGAATATTATATTTTAGACGAGGATGAATTGCCTGAGTCATTGGAGAAATTTGAGAATGGTTCTGTCCAGCAGTCTTTAAACTTATTAACAGAATCTTTACAGGCAGTTCTTCTTCAAACTATTTCAGAATCTGAAGGCATTTATGCGCATGAGAAATTTATTCCTTTGTTGGAGAAGTTTGTGAATAAGCACACGTAAAATACATTATCCCAGAAATCAGTGGGGATTTAAGGTCAATAATTTGATATTGATATTAAATATAAAAAGCACTATAATGACAGTATAAAAGTTCATGGGTGTTACGTAATGTATAATTGCCTGACTCTATGTCTTTTTTTAAAAGTATAATGGTGAGATGGATAACTAGTAGGATAACCTGCTTAGAGATTAGCCCGCCATAAAATAGTTTGTGTATATTCATGCACAAAACTATTTTATGGCGGGCTTTTTATTTTGGGAAAAGGGGAGTTTACATTGTCAGAAACAGTCAGAGTAAAGATTAATGGGGAGGTTCGTGAGGCGGAAAAGGGAGTGCGTATCCTTGATTATCTTTTGCAGCAAGGGATAGAGCACCCGCATATCTGCTATTCAGAGGTATTAGGCCCAATACAGACTTGTGATACATGTATGTGTGAGATAGATGGGAAAATTGCGAGGGCCTGTTCTACGCAAATGGAGGAAGGAATGAATATCCTGACTTCCTCAGAACGGGCCAAAACGGCACAATCAGAGGCAATGGACCGCATCTTGGAGAATCACTTGCTTTATTGTACGGTTTGCGACAATAACAACGGGAATTGCCGTGTTCATAATACCGCTGAATTTTTGGAAGTTGAACATCAAACCCGTCCATTCCGGGAAAAAGGATATGAAGTGGATATGTCACATCCTTTTTACCGATACGATCCGAATCAGTGTATTCTTTGCGGGCGCTGTGTGGAAGTATGCCAGGATTTACAGGTTAATGAAACACTGACGATTGATTGGGAGCGGAAAATGCCGCGTGTCATTTGGGATAAAGATTCATCCATAAATGAATCTTCCTGCGTATCCTGCGGACAGTGTGCAACGGTTTGTCCATGTAACGCGCTAATGGAAAAATCAATGCTCGGGGAAGCTGGTCTTATGACTGCTATTCCAAATGAATTATTAAACCCAATGGTAGATCTGATTAAAGAAGTCGAACCCGACTATAAGACCATCTTTGCTTTGTCAGAAGTAGAGGCTGCAATGCGGGATACCCGCACAAAGAAAACCAAAACCGTTTGTACGTTTTGCGGAGTTGGGTGTTCATTTGAAGTATGGACAAAGGGCCGTGAAATCTTAAAGATCGAGCCGACTGAAAATGGGCCTGTTAACAGTGTTTCTACCTGTGTTAAAGGAAAGTTTGGGTGGGATTTTATCAATAGCGAGCAGCGTCTTACAACCCCTTTAATCCGAAAGGGGGATGAGTTTGTTCCTGCCTCCTGGGATGAAGCCCTGACATTGATTGCAGAAAAATTGGGCTCGATCAAACAAATGTATGGAGGGCGTGGTTTAGGATTTGTCAGTTCTTCCAAAACAACGAATGAAGACGCTTATCTTATGCAAAAATTAGCCCGCCAGGTATTTGAATCAAACAACATTGACAATTGTTCTCGATACTGCCAGTCACCTGCAACAGATGGATTGCTGGCGACAGTTGGACATGGAGGCGACTCCGGCACGATTAAAGATATTGCGAGTGCAGGGCTTGTGATCATTATTGGTGCAAACCCAACTGAAGGCCACCCTGTGCTGGCGACCCGGGTGAAGCGTGCAAAGAAATTATATGGCCAGAAGCTGATTGTGTCAGATCTTCGAAAACATGAAATGGCTGAGCGATCTGATCTGTATCTACATCCTAAACAGGGAACGGATTATGTATGGATAACAGCTGTTGCCAAATATATCATCGATCAAGGCTGGCATGATGAAACCTTTATTGAAAAACGTGTAAATCAATACAGTGAGTATCTGTCACTCCTTGAAAAATACACGCTTGAATATGCGGAGGAAGTAACGGGGCTTTCAAAAGAACATCTGATTGAAACAGCTAAAATGATATATGAAGCAGATGGAACATGCGTTTTATGGGGAATGGGAGTCACTCAAAATGTAGCAGGATCACATACATCCGCTGCGATCGCGAATCTTCTGCTTGTAACAGGGAACTTTGGCCGTCCTGGTGCAGGGGCATATCCTCTTAGGGGGCATAACAATGTACAGGGATCCTGCGATATGGGGACTCTGCCGCAATGGCTTCCAGGGAATCAGCGTCTGGCAGATGATTTGGCCCGGGCGAAGTTTGAACAGGCATATGGCGCCAGAATTTCCGAAAAGCCTGGGCTAACCAATATTGAAATGTTAGAAGCAGTGGAGAAGGGCGATTTAAAAGCCATGTATCTAATGGGAGAGGATATGGCATGGGTCGATTCAAACTCCAACCATGTGCATGATACTCTCAGCAAACTGGAATTCTTTGTTGTTCAGGATGTGTTTCTTACCAAAACGGCCCAATTTGCAGATGTCGTCTTGCCGGCGGCTCCGTCACTAGAGAAAGATGGAACATTTACCAATACAGAGCGGCGCATTCAGCGGCTCTATCGTGCACTTGAACCATTGGGTGAATCAAAACCGGATTGGTGGATTATTCAGCAAATCGCGCAATATATGGGGGCTGATTGGAATTACGGACATCCAAGCGAAATAATGGATGAAATTGCAGACTTATCTCCGATTTTTGAAGGTGTATCGTATGAACGGCTTGAGGGATGGAACAGCTTAATATGGCCAGTACAAAAAGATGGAACCGATGAGCCCCTCCTTTATACGGAACGGTTTAACTTTCCAGATGGAAAAGCCCGTCTTTCCCTGGTGGAATTTGTTCCGCCTATTGAATTTTCGCTGGAATACGATCTGACATTGAATAATGGACGGCTATTAGAACATTTCCATGAAGGAAACATGACCAATAAATCCAAGGGGCTTCAGTATAAACTGCCTGAGGTATTCGTGGAAGTTTCCCCGGAGCTGGCACGTGAACGAGGTGTTAAGGACGGGTCGCTTGTACGTCTTGTGTCCCCGTATGGAGCAATAAAGCTTCGTACGATCATAACCGATCGGGTACAGGGGAAAGAACTGTATGTCCCTATGCATTCAGTCAGTCATGAAAATGCGATCAATCTATTAACTGGAAGTGTCGGTGATGTTCGGACACAGACACCAGCCTATAAGCAGACAAAAGTAAAAATGGAAATATTAAAGGCAAAAGGCAGTACGCCGCTTCCGTTATATAATCCCCGTTATGCAAAACGAAATCCGCAGCTCGGTGTACAGGTGGAACGAAAATGGGCACGTGAAGATTATGAGCCCATTGCCGGCCTGACAGGAGGGATTAAGTAATGGCGAAACCGATACACAAAGTCGCTGAACCAATATTAAATGAAAAAGATATGCAAGGCCAGGCTCTTGAAAAAGTGCTGAGAGACTTAACGCAAAATGCGGATGGCATACAGGAAGCAATAAAACTGCTCCAAGAGCTTCATGAGAGCGGAATTCTGGAAGCCGTTACTAGTTTAGTTGAAGCAAAGGAAAAAATCGCTAAGATTGCGGTTGGGCAAATGCTGCGGCCGCCTGTCACAAACGCCATTAATAATGGAATGGCTGTCGCAGGACTGTTGACGGAGCTAAATCCTGAAACGACGAAAATATTGATGGAAGGCTTGTCTAAAGGTCTTCAAAAAGCAGAAGAGGGACTTCAGCAGAATCAAAAAGTAGGTCTATTTGATTTAATAAAACTTACGAAGGATCCTGATGTGAACCGTGCCATGGGATTCGGCATCAACTTTTTGAAAGGGCTTGGAGAGGGAATGAAGGAATAGACCTCCGTGACTCCACTGTCTAAATTATATTAATAATAAAATAGGATTAGTAACGATGGAGGGGAACAATGGCTGTATTAGATCGATTGAATAAAGGGAACTGGTTAATAAAATTTTATCAGATAATGTTAAATTCATCGTTGAGTATTCTAAGCTGTGCCCTCATTTTTTTTCTTTTTAGGGAACTTTACCATATTGTAAATGATGCATTTATTGGAAATTATAATGTACATGATATTCTTGGGAAGGTTTTAGTATTTTTCCTGTATTTCGGATTTATTTCGATGATTGTTGAATATTTCAAGGAAAATTATCATTTTCCATTAAGGAACCTTCTCTATATAGGAATTACAGCGACCATCCGTTTTATCATTGTGAATAATGAACATCCAATCCAAAATCTGTGGTTATCTTTAGTAGTATTGGTCCTTATGATTAGTTATTTTTTACCAAGTAAGAGGTTGTTTTTAATCGGCGAAAGAGGAGAATCGTAATGACAATTGAACATCAATTCAATATGCTGGTTCGGGAAATACGTAAAGAATGTGTTGGGAATGGACCGAGAGAAATTACCACACGGTTTGCAGGTCCCTGGGCGATTAGTGAGATGAAAGGGAATCTGACTAATATAGAAAAATTTATGATTGAATCAAGTGAAGGACATCAGATGGTTCATGAGGCAAGGACTACATTAGTGAAAAGGATCTATGAGGATTCTTCTAAAGTAAAAAAATTGGAGGAATTAGTTCAGGCGAAGCTTGTCAGCATTTATGCGGATATTAATATAGATTTGGATATTGCCATGACTGTTTATGTGTTTGACAAAGATATTAGGGTTAATGAAAAGTAGACCGAGCCTGCCTTGATATGACATAACTGCGACCCAGGAAAGATTATTAATGGACACCCTTGGTTAAATGAAATCAAGTAAATATCTTATTATATAGTGTGCGATTGTTCAATTAGGGCAGTCGCTTTTCTTGTATAAAAATATTTATAATAGAAAAGTAGAAATTGTAAAAATATTAACCTGGAGGAAACTATGTATGAATGGAATTGTAAAAACTCCTGAACCACCTTATTACGCAGTGATTTTTTCATCACAAAGAACTGAGGGAGATAGAGGTTACGGAAAAATGGCGGAAAAAATGGTAGAGTTAGCTTCTCAGCAAAAGGGATTCTTAGGCGTGGAAAGTGCTCGTGATGAAGGGTTAGGAATTACAGTTTCATATTGGGTTTCCTTGGATGCAATAAAGAATTGGAAGGAAAACTCAGCACATCAAGTTGCACAGGATAGAGGTAAAAATGAATGGTATAAGAGCTTCGCGCTAAGAGTGTGTAAAGTAGAAAGGGATAACTTTTTCGAAATATAATAATTCTTGCCTTTTTCAACAAACGGGGGCTTTAACGGAATAAGAACGGGAACGTCCAAATCAGACGTTCCCATATTTTTTGCCTGAAAAACAACAATACTATTTAACAAAGCCTTTCTTATTAAACAAACGGGGCAGTTTAGTGTAACAAGATAAGCTGATAAAGATAAAAATGAGTGGGCGCGAAGATTGGAACTTCGCACCGCTCATTTTTATTTTTATGGTTTCCCGATGAATCAGAAATCGGGTTTCTTTGTCGTTTTCTCTACGTAGGCGAAGCGCGAAGCTGCTGTAAATATTTTTCCGACAGTAATTGCAGCCCAAACATCTAGCGTGCGACCTTGGGCTAGAAGATTTTGGTTGGTATTCTTGGTATCCAATCGGGAGGTGGCGGGCGCGTGGGGACATGGACGACAGAAATTTCTGAAAGCCCGTGAGCCCTAAACCCCGAGCGAATCACGGGTACCAAGTCCGCGGACGAGATTCGCCATTGCAAGCCGACGCCAGCCCGTTTCGCGACCCGCAACTGAGCCTCTGCCTGACGAATCTTGGACATAGCGATCGCGGGATCGGAGAGCCCACGCATGGATTTGCTGACATTACCCCAGTAGGCCCAATCCTTCGCATCGACGAGCATGCCATTGAGGAAGTTTTCGAACTGCAAGCCACCGCAGCGATATCCCCATCCCGGCGGGGTGCCCGCGGCTTCCAATTGATAGTAGGCGTTACGTGCCGACATATTTACCCCTGCTTCAAAATCTCTAACCCAGGCCCCGGGGCCGGTCATGGACGGTTGGATCCCTTTCCAACGCCAGACGGCACCCTCCACGCGGGCGGCCCCGACCGAGCCGGCCCATTTGTCCGGTGTGGGCTTAGGATTAGCCAAGCGGGTAATGAATGGTTGCGCCAAGCCGAAAACCGACCACGCGAATTGGATTTTTTCGTAGGCGTCGTGGGCCTGCTCGATGATGCTGACAAGGTTCTCATTCTCCAGCTGTTCGAGGATCGCTTTCTTCGCGGCGTGGATGCGGGGCGTCATTGCCCGGTTGAGCCATTTAGGATAGGTCAGGTTCGCGCTTCCGTATGTGGGAGGATCGGGGTCGATCTGATCTCCGTCTGAAATGTCATCGGCATAGATAACGATGCTTCGAGTGGGCGGCCACTTGTCGAATATCAGCCGGATCTGGACGGTTGAAAGGTGAGCCTGAGCCCGCTTTTCATCCGGCTCCTTGCTTAGGGGATCGAGCATGTAACTGGTGAATGCGTCCACATACAAGGCACTTTGATTGTAGGTGAATCCCTCTATCACGCGCAGGACCCGTGCCAGATCGATCGGCCGGTTCGTCTGGCTCGCTTCCTGCTCGAAACTGGCGAGAAGGTCCATGATCACAGCCTGCCCGGTTTTCTCTGCGGACCAGAGCTGGTCGATAACATCTTCCAGCAGCACATCGCTTAGGCCCATCAGTGCCCGCCATCGCATGGACTGCGACTCCTCCTCTTTAAGGAACGCGATGGTATCGGCGACAGAATCGATATTGTGCTTGGACTGCATTCCGGCGTGCGCTGTCAGGACCAATGGTTGTTCGTACCTCAGTTCAAAAGGGTCCGGTCCGTCCAGATCGACACTGAAGCGTAGTCCAGGCTTGACCGCCTCGTTGATGAGCCAAACTTTCTTTTCCGCATTGACACTCAGCGTGTAGGCGCCCGCGTCCAGGTCCGTGTCGACGTAGCCGCGAAGGGCCGGGCCCTCTCGGGATAGGAACGCGATCCGGCCTTCGTAGAGGTCGAGGTCCATTCTGTAGATTGCGCCGGTCCCGGCGGCGTCGCGGTTCGACGATGCAATGCGTTCATGTCTGATTGGCCCGAGTTCGAGTCTGGATTGCGGTGTCTCCCGTGCTGCCTGAGGCGGAGCCGGGCTTGGGAGAGGACTCCCCTTTGGGGCCTCTGGGCGGGCATGTGCTGATACAGGTGAGGCCCGCACTGGCCGATCGGGTGCCGCGATGGGGGCGATTGGTGCGGCTGGCTCAATCCGACCGGTCATGGCTTAGTACCATTGTTACCAGCTTGGTTCATAGCGTTCCCACCTTGATTTGCGTATCCACCGTTGCGATTGCGTTCGTTATTTTCAGTCATCTATTTCACTCCCATGTTTGTAATGGGGAAGATCTAAGCATGGTTAGCACCATTCCCGCAATATATTCTGCCCAACCGAAATGGTCTTACCCACTTATTTGAAATTTTCCTAAAATACCCTTTTAGACTTTTTTGTCTTTGGCTAATTTTTTACGATTATTTATCTGTAAAAAGCGGTTGGATCTTTCAACTTAGCAACCAGTAAATCCTTCACACGACGACTTACAAGGTATTGATCTTTGACATAGATGTACTCTCGTGCATTGATGATGCCGTTCTTGACAAGTTGCCAAGCAGACTGGTCGGGAGATTTAAACTTATAAGAGTCTCCAGGTTTGAATTTCGATAGGTTGGGAAAGGTCCGCCCGATAGAAACCAGCATCTTTCTCGGTTTGACTTTGCCCCCTGGCGCGGTACACGTGTCCATGACTCCTGATCTTGAGGCGGCAACGCGGATAAAATCTTGCCTAACAGCGTCAGGAGTCATTTGGAATTTGACTTTATCCAGCGCTGGGGTTGATGGATGATCCATCCAACGGTCGCGGAAGACGCTAAAGGCCTCAACTAGTCATTACTGATTTCAGACTGTATTATATACCACTTTAGTTTTTCAATATCTAGCTTAAGTCAATTTCTAAGCCGTAAGAAGATAGTTAAAACTTATTCCCTAACGCTACAAGGTTTTAAAATACATATTTACTCTGATAATTGGGAAATCCTATGTCATGAGACGGCTAGGGTATTAGTCATCTAAAACGAAAGGGGTACATCACTTGTCAAATATTAAGAGAATAACTAATTTATCCGACTATCAATCCGTACTGCCTTACGCTAGTGAGCTCTTTGGCGTATATAATTCCTTGATCGGTTGGAATTCTAAAAGGCAGCTCGACCGAATCAAAAACAATATTAAATATGAAAATAACGCTCTATTATCTCGATTGAGTCCTTATTTGGAAGTCAAGACAAATATCAATTTCGGTAAAAAATGTTCAATTTCGGCTCCCGACTTGAAGCCTGCGGGATTTGCTGCTCCTAAATTGATTCCCCAGGATTCCATTGTACTTCAGCAAATCAGCGAAAAAATTTATAATTTTGGAAAGGTTCCAAATAAGGAAGATGAGTGGCGGCACCTTGTGAACAATGACTTTCTTACGGAAATCCTTAGAACCAAAGTCATCGACCATTACAATGAAGTTTTAGCCAGCTGCTGCGAAGAAAACGACACGGAGGAAAAAAAGGAAAAATGTCAAGAAGAGGTGAGGAGTGGTATCGCCAATGAAACAGTGATTGCAGGGGTCATTAAAGAGCTAGTTGTAAATGGTCGCGTCAATGAATTAAACAATATCTTTTTTAAAAAATTGGACATGGACTCAAAGGACTCTTTCCTTCAAGCGTTAAACAAGAAAGACATGGATTTTACGGACCCTTACCTGACCTTTGATCCAAAAAAAGACGTAAAAAACGCTGCATTGTCCCCGCTTGGTATTGTCCATTTGTTCCGACAGTATTTCTTTGAGTTGGACACGTTTCTTGGGACGCCAACTGGCCACGTATGGCTAAGCCCCGGATCAACAGTAGAACTGGTAGAGGTTAGTACTCGGAGGACTACTACCGAAAAGACCGTTGAAACATTTTTTGAAACCACGAAAAAAAAGGAGACCAATATAACGGACCAAGATGATATAAGTGATGCGGTGAAGGAAGAAAACAAAGAAGATCTTAAACTTGGTTTCACAACCACCGTGAATCAATCGTGGGGTACTGGAGACGCTTCCGCCACAGCAAGCCTTAACATGGACAAAACCCAACAGTCCTCCAGGGAAAAAACTCATAAAAGGATGAGACAACAGAGCGAAAAGCTATCAAGCGAAATACGTGAAAATTATAAATCGACTTTTAAAACTGTTACAGAGGTAACAGACACGTCAAGTAAACGGTATGTTATAGCCAACAACACAAAAAAGCTAATTAACTATGAATTACGTAGAAAGATGAGACAGGTTGGTGTACAAGTCCAAGATATTGGTACTTATCTATGTTGGGAGACCTTTGTTGAAGATCCCGGTGAAGATCTTGGACTTGCGGAAATGATTCATTACGCCCAACCGACCGATCTCGTGCCGATGCCGGACCAGACAGAAATACCCATTCCTGCCGATCAAGTGATTCCTTTTACAGCAAATGCGAAATGGGATTTTGACGACCAACGACAACACGGATTTGTAACACTTACAATGATCGATCCCCCGAAGGCACCAGACGGTTTTGAAGTTGTCGTTGTTGAAGGAATCATTCCGGCCACACAGATCTCAGGTACTGGTGATGATTTCCACGGAGTTTGGGGTTTCGGGGCTCGGTTTACGCCATCTAAACAGCTTGAAATTGGTGTCATCACGGGTCCCGGTGGCCTTGAATGGGACAAACGCGTAGACTTTGTAGTCGGTGGAACGTTGAGATATACAGCGAGCACAGCCAAAAGAGAAGAAATCGCAGCCGCCAACAAAAAGAAGAAAGAAGAGGGTATTGCAGCAACCAACGAAAATAACCGTAAATCCAAAGAAGCTTTTTACAAGGCTGTTAAGGAGCGTGTCGAACTTGCCAGCGGGATCAACAAGCGCAAATTTGAAGAGTTGCGAGAAGAAGAACGCATCATTATTTACCGTAGGCTCATACGTTCCTTGATGACTGATGCTCATTACGACAATGTGGTAAAAGGTAGCGAGCACGGCCGTCACGTTCTCTCGGAATTGATAAACTCAATCTTTGATATTGATAAGATGCTGTACTTTGTCGCTCCAGAGTGGTGGAAGCCCCGTAAGCATATGCAGAAATTTAAGACTTTGTCCGACATCCAGACACAGCTTGACGGTAACCTCGTTCCCTGGCCTGATAGTCCTCCGCGGAAAGACAATTACCTGATTACTGAAAAATCGCAACCAGCACCGTTGGGCAGTTCGCTCGGATGGCTTTTGCAATTAGACGGGGACAATTTGCGAAATACCTTCCTTAACGCACCCTGGGTTAAAGCAGTTATCCCTGTACGGCCCGGAAAGGAGAAGGCTGCTATAAATTGGCTACAAAACGCTAATATAGAGGGGGTTGATGGCCTGAAATGTGATTACGCTGCTCCAGAAGATGAACTAAACCAAATCAAAACGAGGTTGGGACTAGAACCTGAAGCGACAGTCACCATACAAAACGCAATCGACTATCTTTGCTTTCAAGTTGCAGAGAAACATGAGGAATCCAATAAAGTCAACACTTATCCGGAAACTGAGCTAAACGTTGATAACAAGGTTACTTCAACTCCAGTTGAAAAGGTCTTTGAGCATGGTTTTTATCCACTACAAAATGGCTTCCGTGTAGACCCGAACGATCCAAATCGGGATCCTAACAATAAAGATAAGAACTTCCAAGTTTTCGACCAATGGATTGAAGTACTACCGACTGATCAAATGGTCCCTGTCGAGGTAACCTACAACCCGCTTACAGGGAGGCAAATTCCCATAGAATGTGAACGAGAGTCTGGAATACCTGAAGTAATGGAAATAATCATCGATAGTACCATTACAGATACTTCTACTGCACCTTATCCCGGCCATGTTGTGAAACTAGGTGATAAGGGAGCAGAGGTGAAAAAGATTCAGGCTCGTCTCAATGAAGCGAATATTGATGTTAATATTGATGGTATTTTTGACCCGAATACTCAGATGAAGGTAAAAGAATTTCAAAAAAGATTCGAGCTTCAAGTTGACGGAATAGTTGGTCCAGAAACTTGGCACACTCTCTTTAACTCTGATTTAAAAGCAGCGCCTCATTTACGAAGTCTTGGGATAGAGGCGTTAGGTAATCCGGAGAGTTGATCAAAAGTTGCACTAAATCCTTGTTGTACAATAGGGTTGATTCATAATCCATCCGACAACTAAGCCATACTTATGAAACGGTCGGCGTTGAGTAGGAGACCGAATATTAGAAGCTTTATGTAAAATAGACACACAAAGAAATATGTTATTCTTATTCCGTAATCGGGCGCGATTGTTTAATAACATAGGCAGAAAATGATCAATTTTAATACTACAATATAAGAATCCTTTTTGATTAAACTTTTTTCAAAATGGATTCTTTTTATTTATTGTAAAATGCTGGCTCGTAAGATACAAAACAACAAAGAGACTAACTAATAACCAAGGGGTATGAGGTGTATTTAAGCTATGTCTACTTTGCCCCTGGTTACAGCAACGCTGGTACTGGGCCAATATGAAAATCCACTTTAAAAGCTACAACAGGAGAATAGAGTCATTCTAGAGATACCGGCTTTCTCTGCAGCATCCGTCCGAGTCATTCCTTGTTCCAGAAGATGAGTAATAACTAACAAGCACATCCTTATTGAACTAAAGGGTGCAATTACTTAATAAATTCTATAAAACTAGTATATTTTTTAGTTTTCAGGCGGATAATGTTAATAATAGAACGGTCAGGGAGTTGTTCATTATGCTTGTATCTGAAGCCTGGAATCTTTATAAAGCAGATAAACAAATTCAGGGATATTCTTCTCAAACCTTAAAGGTATATAAAGTGCAAATGTCTTTATTAATCAAGTACTTTGGAGATATTAAAATCACTGATATTACAACAGAATCCATTAAATTATTTCTTGGAGAAGTTGCTGCAGAGTTAAAAGCTTCTAGTCTCTGTCATCGGATACGTTTTATAAAATCATTGTTTAAATGGGCTCAAGAAGAGAAATACGTTTCTATTAACCCGGTATCTACTATTAAAGAACCTAAGCCAGAGAGTAGAATTCCTAAGTTTCTTACGGAAGAGGAAATTGAATTGCTTCGTGAAGCATGTAAAACAACTTTTGAGAAAGCTATTTATGTATTCAACAGGCTGTAGGATAGGAGAAGTTGTAAACTTAGATAAGCACTCAATAAATATGGCAGAACAATCCGTTATCGTTTTTGGAAAAGGAAAAAAAGAAAGAGAAGTGTATTTTAATACTCAATGTAGTATTTGGTTAAAAAGATATCTAGAAGAAAGAGCTGATGATCAACAAGCGTTGTTCGTTACGATTCGAGCACCACATCGAATGAATATTGCACAAATGAGATATGTCATAAAACAGATTTCCAAAAGATCACGAATAAATAAGTGCATTCACCCACATCAACTTAGACATAGCTATGCAACTACACTTATTAATAATGGGGCGCCATTAGAGGTTATACAAAATTTAATGGGACACGAAAAAAGCGAAACTACCAGAGTCTATGCATACCTGAGCGGCCACTTGAGACGTGAATTATATAAGAAATTTTTTTAGGTGCTGCTTTGCAGCATTTTTTATTGAACTAAAGGGCAGGTTTGTTCAATAAGGATAGTCTTAATTGACTTGGGAAAAATACCCCTAAATATAATTTAGGGGTGATGAAAGAATGAACAAAAGGTTTTCTCTTTTATTACTTATGTTCAGTATCATAATTTGCGGAACAAATAATGTAAATGTATTAGCCAATTCAAAAGGAGAAAGAAAGCCTCCTAAAAGTGTATGTGTAAAGGAATTTGAAAAGAAACGGATAGAATTTGATGACAGTGTACTAAAAGATATTGTTAAGAGCTACAACTTAGACTTATCTGGATATCAAGAATTTAAGCACAGTTACTTAAACTTAAAAGTAGGGGATAAAATTAATGACCATTCTGATAAAGTTTCATTACAGCATTTATTTGTAGGTCATAGTATTGGCTCAATGCGATTGTTTTTAGAGAATGGCTTAGAAGGGTCAAAAGGATATTTTCTTTATAAAAGAATCGAAGGAAACAATGTCAAAAAGGAATTGCATAAAATGGGTGAAGTTTGGGTTGTTATGTCAGTAGATGAAAAGAAAGCAGAAAAGCTGCAACTGATGCCTTTTAATTGGAACAAATGCACTGAAAATTGACAATTACTGATATAAACTCTTTCAACTAAAATATGCAATTGTTCAATATCAGCTGCCGAACCAGGCGGCTTTTTTGTTGAACTAAAGGAGCAGGTTTAAGCAATAAGTAAAAAAGATAACTTAGTTCGACGTATTGATCTAAGAAGGATTAATGCGTCTTTTTGTTGAAATTATTGTACAACATCCAAAAAATATACGAGAAGTGTGAGGAATAATGAAAGTACTCGTACTAGGTGGGAAGGGGTTTCTTGGCTCTTCTTTAATTGCCCAGGCAAATAAAAAAAAGGTAACTATTTACGGAACTTCACGTCACGCAGTAGATAAAAAGAATATCATACAAGTAGATGTTAATAATTTCTCCTCTTTAAAAGGGATGATAGCTGAAATTAAACCAGATGTTATTGTCTGGACTCTTATGAGTAACGATAACGAAATGGAATTAATCCACACAGGTCTTAATAATTTGTTGACAGTCATTAAACCTGAAACAAAACTTATTTTCATTTCAACTGATGCCGTATTTACTGAAGGGCTAGGAAACTATAAGGAATCGGATACAATAGGTTTTCTCCCAAATGATGCTCCTCTTTCTGTATATGTAAATGCAAAACATACGGGAGAACAACTAATTAGGCATCTCCATAACAATCATATAATTGTTCGAATAGGACCACTCTATGGTGACCGAAATAATATAGAAAAAAGAACAAACCGAATCATCCGATTAATGGAGGAAAATCAAGAAGTTAAAGCAGCAACTAATTTATACCGTACATTTACACACGTTAATGATTTATCGAATGCAATACTTGAATTGATTTACAATGAATTTACAGGAACTCTACACTTAGGACCTAAACAGAGCATAAGTTATTTTACATTTTATGAAAGACGGTTAAAGCAACTTGGAATTCATACGACTATAACACCATACGAAATAGATACGGATAAAGAAAGGTATGTTTCTCTAGATACTTCACTTAACACTCAAAAGGCAAACAATTTAATAAAGACTACTTTTCAAATAATATAAAAATAAAATCCTTATTTAGCTATAGGGGCAGGTTGTTGAATAAGAACTGCAGCAAATAAAGCTAAAGTTGTGAAAGGATTTGCACAGAAGTGATCTATTAGAGTTCAAAAAAAGGATTGTATTTATGTAAACAACTGTAAGGATTTAAAACACGTTGAGTTTTTGTATGCATTTGTTAATTTGGTTGAGATCATGGGTTGAGAGTTTGGTCTAGGTAGTTCCCTAAAAGATGAAATAGGAATAAGATTTCGATATTAGCTAGGTATTTGAACTATGCTTGCTTTGCTTCAATATGGAGCAAAGCATCTTTCTTTTTCGGCTAACGGGACAGGAAATTGTTTAAATCAATCGAATTACCACATTATTGTGTTATTAGAACCGACATTTTTAGGCAATATATGTCGGGCAGCAAAGCCTGCTTTCTTCTAAAATGATTATTGGAAAGGGATGGAATAGATGGATTGGCTGGAAAAAATGAATAACGTATTGGATTATATTGAACAAAACCTTGATAGTGAAATTGACTATAAAAGGATGGCAGCAATTGCTTATACTTCGGAGTTTCATTTCTCAAGGATGTTTTCATCTATTTCTGGTATATCATTATCAGAATACATTAGACGAAGACGTCTAACAGCTGCAGCTTTTGATATTCAAAAAAGTGATATGCGGATAATAGATATAGCAGCAAAATACGGTTATGATTCTGTTGATTCATTTACCCGGGCTTTTAAAAAGACACATGGAATGACGCCTTCTGCTGCCCGTAAAAATGGAATGCAATTAAAAGCCTTTCCAAGAATCTCTTTTCAAATTTCTATTAAAGGAGATGTAGAAATGGATTACAGATTAGAGAAAATCGACTTTGAACTAAGAATTGTTGGAAAGGGAAGACCGGTAAAAACTAGTAGAGCATTCAAAACCATACCTTCAATATGGAATACTGCGAAAAAGGATGGATTTATGCAAAGGCTAATAGATATGTCATGGGAAAATCCAAAATGTACACTTGAAGGTCTATTGGGGATTTGCGGTAATGAAGCTGCTATTACAGATGAAGAGTTTGAGTATTTTATGGGGGTGAGATATGAGGAGGAACTCCCGAAGGATCTAAGAACAATTTGTATACCTCCAAGTACATGGGCTGTCTTCCCCAATATACCTAATGCATGGAAAAGGTTGTATTCAGAATGGGTTCCGACTTCTGGCTATGAGTTAGCAAATTTGCCTTGTATTGAATGTTATTACGGACCAAAGCATCAACCAAGGCATGAGTTATGGGTTCCAGTGAGATCAAGATAAAAGAACGTTCTATAATTGAATTCCTTATTAAGGTAAAGGGGGAAATGGAATAAGCCATATTGAAAATCAAGTGAGGGTGTTATTACTTATGTAGACCAAGATGAAGAAGCCGACTTCTATTCTGATGAAGAAGAGGGATGCTGCGTTTGTTGTACCAACGAGGGTAGTTGTTAAATAAGAAGAGGTTATTACAAAAGGAGAATTCAACCAAAATTGGAAATCCAAATTTATGGGGTGCAGCCTTAAAGAAAAAAGGAGGAGGTAATTTTATTAAAAGGGAGAATTTAATAAGCATATTATTGAGAGGAGTTTGAAGATGTATCATAGCTTAAGCGATTTTTATGCATCTTGGGAATTTGAGGCAGGAGCTACAAGCAGGATTATTAAAAATCTCACGGATGAATCATTAAAGCAAGAAGTCACTCCAAATCAATGGTCTTTAGGACGTATTGCGTGGCATACGGTCACTTCTATTATAGTTATTAGTTCACAGGCAGGATTAAGGTTTGACGCTCCTGATGAAGACTGGTCTGTCCCATCATCTGCTAATTTCATTGCTGAAAGCTATATTAAATCTTCACATGAATTTGTTGAGGCTTTGAAAACTCAATGGACTGATCAGACCCTATTGGAACAAATTAATTTCTTTGGAATAAACATGACAAAGGGAAGTCTTTTATTATTTTTAAGCCAACATCAAACTCATCACCGGGGACAAATGACTATTCTAATGAGACAAGCAGGAATTAGTGTTCCAGGGATTTACGGTCCTTCAAAAGAAGAATGGGCACAATTTGGAATGGCTGAACCAAAACAGACTTTATTTGACAAAAATTTTTAGAGACTGGATTGCATCTAGATATTTAATCAATTCACTATTATACAAAGCAAAGCCCCCTAATAACTGACTTATGAACCAGCTGCCATCTAAGGCGGCTTTTCTTAATGGGCTAACGATGCAGGATAGTTAAAGAAGTTTTTCTTTTCTGGATAGGTGCAAACTGTGTAGGAGGACCTTATGAAGGAATTGTATAAGTTGTTAGAAAATAAATTTTCATATAGAGGTGGAATTATATGCCTAAAATTGACAATATGTTAGCAATTCTATGGATGCTTCGTTCAGGTGAAAAAATTACTGCAAAACAAATTTCAGAAAAGTTAGAGATGAATATAAGGACTGTGTATCGTTATATTGATACAATTTCAACAAGTGGCGTACCTATAATTTCAGAACCAGGACATAACGGTGGATACACTTTATTGAACAACTTTATTGAGGCTCCTCTTTTTTTTGATTTTGAGGAGCAAACTTCACTATTTCACGCTGCTGTTTTTGCAGAAGAAGCCGGATATTATGGAGGTGAAGCACTAAATAGGGCCATTTCTAAACTAAGTAAATACTCAAATCAAGAGCAGGAAACAAAGATAAACCAACATTTAACTAGTCTTGAAGTAATAAGTCGATTAAGTTCACTCTCTATGAAACCTTATTTGAAGGAGTTGGAACAGGCCGTTGCTGACGGGTACTCAGTAAAAATTCTCTACCATAAAAGTGGCGAAAAGCAATTAAATTATAGATTGGTCGATCCGTACAGAATTATCTATTGGAATAATATGTGGTATGTGATTGGATTTTGTCATCTTAGGAATGATATCCGTAGTTTTAGAGTAGATCGAATTGAAAGTCTAATGCTAACCGAAAATAAGTGTAACCGGCCAGAAAATTTTTCAGCACGTGACTTTTTTATAAAAAACCTTCTTCCAACTATGGAAGATAAGGAAGGGATTATTCCTTTGGTTATTAATGGAGATAAAAGTGTATTGGCTGATATTTGCCAACATTGGTTTTTAGGACATTATTTACAAGAACGGACTTCAAATCAAGCAGTTTTTCTTCTTGAAGAAGATATAATACATACATATGTACCTTATTTACTTTTACCGTACAATAAATCTATTAAAGTTATTGAGCCTATAAGTCTTAAGAAAAGACTTATTGAAGTTCTGTCGGAATTAATAAAATTTCATCATGATAACTTCCTGACGTTAACTGTCAGGAAGTTATTTTATAATTGCTATATAAATTGTGATTGGGAGTGTTGTTGGATGCAAACAAAAAAAGTTTTTCTATATGTATTTAATTCAATGTCGGACTGGGAATATGGATATTTAATTGCTGAACTAAACTCAGGAAGATACTTCAAAAAAGATTTAGCACCTTTAAAAGTAATTACAGTAGGAGCTAATAAAGAAATGATTATTACTATGGGAGGACTGAGCATAAAACCAGATATTTCCCTTGATGAATGTACTCTTGAAAGTAAAGATCTGTTAATTTTACCGGGAGGGACTACTTGGAGTGAAGAAATTAACCAACCTATCTTGGAAAGAATAGGCCAAGCTTTAAAGCTTGGCACTGTTGTTGCTGCAATTTGTGGTGCAACTGAGGCCCTGGCGAATATGGGATACTTAGATACTAGAAAGCATACAAGTAATAATTTAGAATACACTAAAATGGTATGTCCTAACTATAAAGGAGAAAAGTTCTATGAGGGGGGATCTGCCGTATCTGATGCGAATTTAGTTACTGCATCAGGAATAGCTCCTCTGGAATTTGCGATGGAAGTACTGAAAAAATTAGATGTATTTGCACAAGATACATTACATTCCTGGTATAACCTAAATAAGACTCATAAATCTGAATACTACTTCCAGTTAATGAATTCAATAAATAGCTGAGCTAAAAAATCTACTTAGCAGTTTTATATTAGTTCAAATAAAAATAATGAAGTAACTGAAAAGCTCACTTTCTCTATTTTGTTTTGTAGAGAGTTGGGCTTTTTAAGTTGGAAATTCCTTATCGCTGTAAATCCGCATTTTCCTGCCGTTACCTCATATTGAAGTTACGTGCAACATTCCTGAAAGAAGTTTGTGAACAAATGTACTTAAGCTATAGGGTGCGTTACTTTTATATCCAGCTGCCATCCCAGGTGGCTATTTTTATTGAACTAAAGGGGCAGGTTACTTGAACAAGGAACCAATTTAATTTTAGACTTTTGAAGAAGATTACTGGAATATTATGCTAAACTTAATAAAACGATATTGAAGGACTGATTTTATTAATGGAAATTAGGAAACCTAATGATTCAGAACTTAAAAATATTATTTTACTATCGCCCCTAGCTGTATTTGATGGCACATTAGGTGAAGTAAAACCTACAAATGAAAAAATCAAACATCTTGTTGAACCACTGCTGGAGAAGGGAAGCTATTATTTAATAGCAACTGAGAACGATAAATTAATGGGCTGGATTCTTATAGGGGCAAGTAAAGACCAATTCACTGATAAGATGAATGGATTTATTTATGAACTATTTGTTAGAGAAGAATTTAGAGGAAACGGAATTTCTAAACAGTTAATGAGAACAGCCATTTACCATCTAAGACAAGATGGACACTCCGAAGTCCGTCTAAGTGCATTTGCAGGGAATCAAGCTAAAAAATGGGCTTTAATATAAGAACAGTTTCTATGAGTTTGCCATTATAAGCAACTGGTTTCTTTCACTAATGGGTGCTTGAATTCAAGAAGGTAATGTTGCTGCGGCAGCCTTTTTTTATTTAACTACCGGGGCAGTTTTGTTCAAGAAGAACGATAATATTGTCTTAGAAACAATAAGAAAGGATGTTTATTAGTGGAAATACGCAATGTGAAAAGTTCTGATTATTACGTGATATCACCTTTGATTAACGAGTGGTGGGGTGGTAGGCCAATGTCCGATAAGTTGCCAAAGTTGTTCTTTGACCATTTTGATAATACAAGTTTTATTGCTGAAAAAGATGGTCAAATCATTGGCTTTCTAATTGGTTTTTTGTCTCAATCTAACACTGATGTTGCATACATACATTTTGTTGGTGTAAATCCCGACTTTCGCAGGATCCAAATTGGAAAGCAACTTTATAATGAATTTTTCAAGGTGGTAAAAATGAATAATAGAAATGTTGTTCGTGCTGTAACTTCACCAGTAAATAAGGATTCAATTGCAGGTTTTCAGATCGAAAAGGGTGACAAAGAAATTGATGGAGTATCTGTATTTACTGATTACGATGGATCAAGTCAAGATAGGGTATTGTTTGTTAAAGAGGTAAATTAAAACTTATTCTTGCTTTGCTAACTCGTATTTATTTTTTTGATTAGCTGCCAACCCCGACAGCTTTTCTTGTTCCATAAAAGGGGCAGGTTAATGCAATAAGGAGTATTGTTAGTAGATTTTAATTTGCATTTATTTACTGTCAATCGTTATAATTAGCACCAGGTATTAATATCAACTTCTAATTTAAGGCGGGTGGATTATATGATAGGTGCTAGAATAACAGCTATAGGGACATATGTACCCGAAAAAAAGCTAACAAATTTTGATCTTGAGCAAATGGTCGATACAAATAATGAATGGATTATTCAAAGGACTGGCATTCATGAACGCAGAATTAGCCATCCTAATGAATTTACGAGTGATTTATGTGAAGCTGCCGTAAAGGATTTAATGCAAAGATATAATAAAAAAGTTGAAGATGTAGATATGATAATCGTAGCAACAAGTACGCCGGATTTCCCATTTCCTTCTGTTTCAAGTATCATTCAAGACCGTTTAAATATTGGTCAAACAGGTGCCATAGATATAAGTGCGGCATGTGCAGGGTTTGTTTATGCATTACATACAGCTCATACTTTTATCGCCTCTGGACTCCATAATAAGGTGCTTGTTATCGGAGCGGATACATTATCAAAAATTACTGATTATACTGATAGAAGTACATGCATTTTATTTGGTGATGGTGCTGGTGCGGTATTGGTTGAAAAGGATGAACAATCAAAAAGTTTCATTGGGTTTAATCTCGGAAGTGACGGGAGCGGAGGACAGCATGTTTACCGAACAGGGTTATCAAAAAAGGTTAATGGTATTGAGTTACTCGATACTCAATTTCTTGTACAAAACGGCAGGGAAGTTTTTCGATGGGTTGTTAGGAATGTTCCTAAGAGTGTAAAAAAAATTGTAGAAAAAACGAAAACGAGTTTAGAACAAGTTGATTGGTTTATTCCTCATAGTGCTAACTTACGGCTAATTGAGCCCATTTGCGAGAAATTAGAATTCCCAATGGAAAAAACTCTTTATAGCCTAGTCAACTTTGGAAATACTTCTGCTGCAACTATTCCATTAGCTCTTGACCTTGGAATTCGTGAGGGAAAAGTTAATAATGGAGACAGAGTTCTTATGTATGGATTTGGATCTGGTTTAGTTCACGCTGGTCAACTTTTAGAAATAAATTTTGACGAGCAAACTAATATTCCAACACAGCTGTAACATAAAAAGATTGTGAAGGATTATACTTAATCTATCAGGTGCAAAATTTGAACACTGGTAGCTGCTATGGTAGCAAAACTAAGTTCAAATAAATAATTTCAAAGGTGATTTTATGAGTTCATTAAAAGGAAAAAAGATTTTAATTACAAGTGGAGGAACACTTGAAAAATGGGACAGTGTTAGAGGTCATACTAATCTGGCGAAAGGTACTATGGGTTGTTATCTCGCTGAAGAAGCGTTAAGAAAAGATGCAGAGGTAATTTATTTACACGGCTATTTTGCGAAATTACCTGAAAATCATAGAGATATGACTTTATATCAATTTGAAGGTATTTATGACTTAGGTGAAAAATTAAAAAAAATTGTACAATCTGAACATATAGATGTTGTAATAATGGCTGCAGCTGGTTCAGATTGGGTTATTGATAAAATAGTAGATCAAAGTGGAAATCAAATTTTAGAATCTGGAAAAATGTCTAGTGACGAATCTCCAATAATTCATTTTAAAAAGGCTCCTAAAGTATTATCACAAATAAAAAATGGAATTCAATTTATTACTTGTAGGATTTAAGTTAGAACATACAAATGAAGTTGATTTCTTAATCGAAAGAGCTAATCTACGAATGATCACTTCTAATGCAGAATTTATGGTTGCTAATAAATCAGGTTCACTATATGGTGAGGAAGAGAAACATTATATCGTTATAAAAGATCAAAAACCTCGTTGCTATTCAAGTAAAAAAGAAACTGCCATAGGGTTAATAAATTTACTTGAAGGCTATTTAAGCTAACCATTTGTTGTTCAATTAAAGGGTGAGATGCTTTAAAAGCATCTCTTTTTTGTTTAATTGTGAAGAAATGCACTTAAACGAAACCAGCTAATAGTTTGTCAACATTTTTCAATGAAATAGAATTTTATATTATGGTATGCTAAAAATAAGCATGCCAAATAACCTTCCTAACCTGGATGTTTGGAAAGTTTTGCTTTTATTAGTCTATCTGGGTAGCTAAGCTAGATCTTGGAAAGTCGTTCTGCTTTTCAAAAGGGCATAAATCCATTGTAAAAGCTTATTGGCACAGGCTATTATTGCTACTTTAAAGGGTTTTCCTTCTTCCCGTTTTTTATCATAGAATTCTCTCAACCTTTTATTGCGAGGGATTAGTTCCTCCGTCGTTTTGCTTTTCCTGGAATCCCGAATAGCACACCTAACGGCCATATACAGTGTATGCCTAAGTCGGCTTGAACCTCTTTGGGTAATCCTGTTTACGGTTCCTCTGAATTTACCTGATTCAAAGATACTCGGGTCAATACCAGCGAATGCGACAAGCTTTTTAGGGTGATCAAACCGTTCAATCTCGCCAATTTCGGAAATGATCGTTGCAGCGATCTTTTCTCCGATCCCAGGGATTGATTGGATGATTTTATATTCTTCAATATCTTTTGCCAAGGCATCTATCTCTTCTTCAAATTTGGATAGATGCTTTTGGTATTCCAGAAGCATTTTTATATACATTTCCACGCTTAAAATGTGGCTTTGGTAGATATTTTCCCTAAAGGGATTTTGGCTTGCAGCAGCTAAAAGGGATATTGCTTTTGTCTTAGCCCATTTGATGGAGCGCCTTGGACATAACTTTTTTATTGTGTTAGTAACTGTCTCTTCGCCTGCTTCTAAGATACTTTGAGATGTTGGAAATTCAAGTAAGGTGAGTAGAGAGACAACAGAATATAAGTCCCCAAACACTCCTCTATATACTGGAAACACCTGATCCAAGACGGCTTGGAATTGCAGTTTTGTTTGCACATAAATCCCCGTAATATTTTCGTGCTGTCTAGTCAGGTTTCGAAGGTTCAAGAGCTGGATACCGCGTTTTTTATAAGGTACCAAATCCTCCTTGTAATACATCTCGCAGAGATGATTGGCATCAATTATATCTGTCTTTACCTTTCTTAAACTTGAACTCTTTGCCCGATATGAGACTAAAGGGTTAACAATAATGATCAAGTATCCTCTTTCCTCAAAATAATGGACTACCGGAGTATGATAGTGACCGGTTGACTCCATGACTAATGGAGGTTTTACCCCAGTTATTCTCTCAACATCTGAGAGAAAGGAATGCAGTTTTTCCAGACCTTCAAGAGTGTGTTCAACTTTAAAGCTTTTTTGATAAGGTTTTTTCTTATCCAGGAAAGCTTGTATCTGGCTTTCACCTTTGGCTACATCCAGTCCAACCACTGGATTCATTGGCTTCTCCTCCTAAATCATATTTGCCGGTACCCCTAATCCTTCTTGCAGTATCATAGCTTCGCTTGTTATACGAGATCAACGTCCCAACCAGCCTCAATCATGTTTCTACAAGTAGGGGGCGAACGGTTTAGTTGACGGGATCATGTCCCACGGGTGCTTACGTTCTACCCCGGCTACGGTTATCATATATCGATATAAAAAATGGTCAACCAGAAATATTTTCATTTCTAGTTGACCTTATAATACGAAAGGGTGCTTTGCTTAAAGAGCTGGCTGCTAAGATACAGCCTTTTCTTATGCAATAAACGGGGCAGGATTGTTTAAGATATTTGACACTTCTATTTTGTGTAAAAATTAATTATAATGAATAATTATTATATAAAAGGGAGATTAACAATGATTATAAATCCTGCAATATCTTCTGATGCACCAGTAATTCATGATTTAATGATTAAGGCATTTATGGAATATAAGAATGATATTCCACCATCAAGTGCTTTAGAAGAAACTGTTCAGTCAGTATTAGACGCTTTAGAAAAAGAAGAAAAAGCATTGATTGCTTATGAAGATAATCAACCAGTTGGAATGGTGCGATTTCAGATAAAAGACGAGGGTTTGTATTTTTATCGTTTGTCAGTTATTCCCGAAAAACAAGGTAAAGGCATTGCAAAAATTATATTAAAGTCTTTAGAGGATTACGTAAATAAAATTGGAGTTCCTACAATACTATGTAAAGTCAGAACGACAGTAGCTAAGAACATAAAGCTATATAGTTCCATTGGTTATCATGTTTATGATGAAGAGATTGTACATAAACCAAACGGTATAAATATTAAAGTTGTTTCTATGAAAAAAGAACTTTAGTTATTCAAGTAACAGGTGCGATTGTCCAATAAGGATAGTCGCTTCTTGTGTTAAAGGGACAGTTTAGTCTAAGAAGGAATGATAAAATAGAATTAAAAAATGGAGGGGAAATTAATGTTAATCGGACATATTAAGGAGATTGTTCGTCATCCCGTAAAATCCTTTTACGGAGAGAGCGTACAGAAAACAAGAGTAATGGATTATGGTTTGTACGGAGACCGTAGCCATACTTTTTTAGATAAAACAAGACCAGGGAAGTTTTTAACAATAACGCAGTTTCCAGAGATGGTTCGATACAAAGCAAGATTTGTAGGAGAAGAGTTAATGGAGGAGTATCCTAAGATTGAAATAATGACACCTGAAGGTAAGATTCTTGATTGGGGTAATGAAGAATTAACTAAAGAAATTGAAAACAAATCGAAACGAAAAATTTCTCTTATTACATATTCCCCTTCAAATGTACCTTTAGGGGCGATTGAAGAAGAACACATTCAACTTGTTACGGACGCTTCATTACAAGAATTGAAACAAATTTTGGGAAAAACAGAGATTGATTATCGACGTTTTCGTCCCAATTTACTTATATCATTAAAAGATAAAATCCCGTTTATCGAAGAGAAATGGTTTGGGAGACGAATTAGAATAGGGAACGAAGTTGAATTAGAATTAAAAAGGCATTGTGAAAGATGTATGATTATTACTGTTAACCCCGATAGTGCAGAACGAGATTCTACTTTACTGAAAACAGTTGCAAAAGAAAGAAATAATTATTTTGGCGTTTATGCTACTGTTATTAGAACTGGTGAAATTAATGTGGGTGATGAAGTTCTTCTTGAATAGATTTTTGGTTTGGTAAAACAGCACAAATAATTAACGAAATACCTTTCAGTAAATGGGGGGCAAGCTGAAGTTTGTGAAGAAATGTACTTAAAGTAACGGGTGCGTTTAGTTAAACAAAGGGGAATTGAAAAGACGTAGAAATGTTAGGTTAGGTAAGTAGCTATCAATTATTTTGGAATGTTTATTCACCAGGAGGTGTGTATTTGTCAAAGGGGTTGCTCCATCATATCGAGCTGTACGTATCAAATCTGGAAAGGTCATCCGAATTTTGGGGGTGGTTTCTCGAGGAGTTAGGATATGTATCTTTTCAAAAGTGGGAATTCGGACAAAGCTGGAGACTAGGTGAAACCTACATTGTCTTTGTGCAGGCAGAGGAACGCTTTCTTGATATTCCATATCATAGATGCCGAGTGGGGCTGAATCATCTGGCATTTTATGCTGAATCACGGCTTCACGTTGATGAAATAACGAATGTATTAGAGGCTAAAGGGGTCAATATCCTTTATAAAAACAAGCATCCTTTTGCGGGAGGAACTGCTCATTACGCAGTCTATTTCGAAGATCCTGATCGAATGAAAGTTGAATTAATTGCTCCTTTATAAAACCTGGTCTGCTTCTATTAATGATAGGCAGTGATATTTATGAGTAGGAGGCGCAAAATGTTTATTGTAAATGTAGAAGGAGCTATAAGGAAAAATGACAAGTGGCTCATTGTTGAAAGAAGTAAAAAAGAGGAACATGCAGGTGGTTTGCTTTCCCTTGTTGGAGGAAAGGTGGATTTAGAAGGAAACTCATCAAATATTTTAGAAAGAACTGTAAAGCGTGAAATTTTAGAGGAAGTCGGTGTAAAAGTAAAAGACCGTTTAATTTATGTACACAGTACTTCTTTCGTAACAGATACTAATCAAAATGTAGTCGATATTGTTTTTCTTTGCGAATATGAATCTGGTGATGCATTACCTTTATGTTCCGATGAGGTCGAAGAGGTGTTATGGCTAACAACTGAAGAGATATTACATCACCCTAATGCGCCTGTTTACTTAAAGGAAAGCATTAAATGTGCTGAAGCCTTGATTCCAGTCCATTAGTAGCAGGGTTCTTCTTAATCTCGTAATTGGAAAGAAAAAAGCAGCCCAATTTCTCATTAATAATTTTGAGAAATTGGGCTTTAAACTTTTCTAACTATTATTTTATCAGGAACTATGCTTTGCAACAGAATCTATAATCTGATTCCAGTCTTCACTATGAATCTCATGTCCAGTTCCAGCAAGTGTCAGCAATTCAGAATGCGGGATGGCTTTCTTAAGCGCAAGTCCGTGCTCGTATGGAAGGGCCGGGTCTTCTGTTCCGTGAATAATGAGAACTGGTACGCGTATCTCATTCATTCTATCGTAATAGGCTTCTCCACCCTGTAGCATGGCATGGTTAAATCTGCTCGGCAAATGATTGGCACGGTCTGCTTCTCTTGCTGCCAGCTTATACATTCTTTCTTGTTCGAAAGGTTTGGAGCCGGCTAGTGTTTTCCATCCTCCCGCGAGATACGGAATAGCCGCATCCCGATCCGACCAATCGATGGAAGCGCTCTTCGTGTGGTAATCCAGGATTTTCTGATCCATTGGCGGGAGCTTTTCTATCTCAGTTCCAAATACACTTGATGCAATAAGTGTAAGTGTCAATACACGTGCCGGATATCTTAAGGCAAGAATCTGTCCGGTTAATCCGCCCATGGACATGCCGACGATATGGGCCCGGTCAATGTGATAAGCATCAAGTACGCCTGCTGCATCGTCAGCCAAGTCTGTTATTGTATAATTGGAAGTTCCGTGTTCATAAGTGGTCGATCTGCCCAGATCCCGATGATCGTAACGAATGACAAATCTCCCCTGATCAGCCAGACGGAGACAGAAATCCTCGTCCCACCAGTCCAGTGAAGACATTGCGCCCATGATCAAAAGAATTGCTGGATCCTTAGAGTTTCCAAAGCTCTCTGTACATATATCCACATTATTTATTTTCATTATTTGTTCACTCATATTTTACCTCCGTATAATCGTAAATATCGCAGATCAGATTGTTTCCGGAGCATTTAGGCCTGCCCCTGTTCATTATCTGTGCCGAATCCACTTGATAATCATGACGAGGCCTCCTTTGAATTTTTTACCAAGGGACTCATCCCTATATGTATTACCCTAACATATCTCTAAGAACTTTAAAGCCGAATTTTCCGGTGGTTTCTGCTTTAGACTGAGTGAGGAGATGTGGGCATATGGAATAAAAAAGAAATAAAAAGAGCCGTATTTACGCTAAAAACTGTAAATACGGCTCTTTTTTGAATTAACCATTGAAATAAATGAATTCCTGTGGTAAATTTATATAGATGTGCATTATAAAAATAAAGTTAAGTATATTATCCCTATCTTAATTATATAATGCAATCGATTCGTTTGTCAACCTTTTTATAAATTTTTTTAAAGGAGTGTTTGCTATGAATTCAAAACTTCAGCAGGAGCAAAAACGATTGGATGGTGTTATGGAGACGATTACGGAGGAAGTCCGCAGATTGGAAGAAGAAACCTCCAGGCGCAAAAACGAAGTGGTTCATATCCGCAAACACTTTTGGGATGAAGTGAAGGTGAATACGGATACCTTTGATGATTATTTGGAGACCATTATCGGTTTGAGGCAGGAGGCACAGGCTCTGTCTGTCAGCCAGAGTACCCATCGGCATGCTTCCAAGCGCTTGTCTGCCTTGCGCCGGATGGAGGAGGTGCCCTATTTCGGCCGGATCGATTTTACGGAAGAAGGATCTTCAGAACAGGAGCCTGTTTATATTGGCATTTCTACGCTGAGAGATCAGAGCGGCGAGAATTTTCTTATTTACGACTGGAGGGCGCCGGTTTCGAGTGTGTACTATGATTACCAGCCCGGCCCGGCTAAGTATGAAACACCCGGAGGCGCAATTGAGGGCACATTGGAGAAAAAGTGGCAATATTTGATCCGCCGCGGTGAACTTCAATCCATGTTCGATACGAGTCTGACCATTGGGGATGAAATTCTGCAGCAGGTTCTCGGCAAGGGAACTGATAAGCATATGCACAATATTGTCGCGACCATTCAACAGGATCAAAACCGGATCATCCGCCATGATCAGGGAAGGCTGCTTATTGTTCACGGTGCAGCTGGAAGCGGCAAGACGTCAGCTGCCCTGCAGCGGATTGCTTATCTGCTTTACAAGTACCGGGAAAATCTGAATGCTGATCAAATCATTCTGTTTTCACCTAATAGGATGTTTAACAGCTATGTATCCAATGTGCTGCCGGAGCTCGGGGAAGAAAACATGCAGCAGGTTACCTTCCAGGAATATTTGGATCATCGGCTGGGTAAAGAGTTCGCCGTAGAAAATCCATATGAGCAATTGGAGTATGTTTTAACTGCTGTGAAAACCCCTGAGTACAGATCGAGGGTTGCGGGCATTAAATTTAAAGCATCTGCCCGTTTTTTTGAGGCGATTAATGCTTACTTGAAGTCGCTGGAGTTATCGGGAATGATGTTTAAGGATATAAGTTTCAGAGGAAATTCAATCGTTGCTGCTCAGCAAATGGCAGATCAATTCTACAGCAGTGGCACTTCACTCCGTTTTCATAACAGACTTGAGAAGCTGGCGGATTGGCTTATTAAGAAAATTACTGAAGCTGAAAAAGCCGAACGGTCCAAGGAGTGGGTACAGGAGGAAATTGAACTGCTCAGCAATGAGGAATACCATAAGGCGCATGCCTACCTGGCGAAAAAACGCGGCTTTACAGGGGATTCGATTCATGATTATGAAATCGAGCCTGAAGCGTTAGCCCGCCTGATTGTCCGGAAAAAATTCAAGCCGCTGCGAAAACAAATCCGGGCCATGCGTTTCATTGATTTTAAGGCGATATACAAGCAGCTTTTTGCAGATCCCCTGAAAATCCGAGAGTGGATGGAAGAGGAGATGCCGGCAGAATGGGCTGCTATCTGTCAGTCGACTCAGGAAATGCTCGATGAAGGCAGATTATGTTATGAAGATGCTACTCCATTTTTATATGTGAAAGAGCAAATTCAAGGCTTTCAGACAAATAGTGCGATTAAACATATTGTGGTGGATGAGGCGCAGGATTACTCTCCGTTTCAATTTGATTTCTTAAAGCGTTTGTTTCCTGCATCCAAGATGACGGTGCTCGGTGATTTTAACCAGGCGATCTTCGCCCATGCCAGCGAAACGGCTGATTTTCACACACTCACCAGCCTGTATGGACCGGATCAGACAGAACTGATTAATTTAGCGAGGAGCTACCGGTCGACTAAACCGATCATCGAATTTACACGAAGACTGGTTCCTAACGGGAAAGAGATTATCCCGTTTGAACGCGATGGCAAGCTGCCTGAGCTGAAGCAATTATCCGATCAAACCGAACTGCACAGCTTCATTGCCTCTCAGGTTGCTGACTGGAGAAGCCAGGGGCTTAACAGCATGGCCATTATCTGTAAGTCTGCAGAAGAAAGTGCACAGGCCTATGAAGCCCTGTCCGGCATCGAGGGAATAAAACTCCTGAAAAGCAACTCGACCGAATATGAAGAAGGAGTTGTTGTCGTACCTTCGTATTTATCCAAGGGCATTGAATTTGATGCCGTTATTATTTATGATGCATCGGAAAGTGTATATGGTGATGAAAGCCTGCGAAGAGTGTTTTATACCTCCTGCACGAGAGCGATGCATGATTTGCAGCTCTGCAGTGTGGGTGAACCGAGTCCGTTCTTGCAGGATGTTTTGCGGGAAGGTCTCATTCAGGTTTGATCAGGTCAGGTGTATCCTATAATCAAATCTATATTTAACATAGAAAGAAGGATTGATCGAATGTCGCAGCAAACCAATACGGATCAAAACAAACCGCCGTATGGCATGATCGCCATTTTATTTATCGGGGCTTTTGTAGCGATATTGAATGAAACATTGCTGAATGTAGCTCTCCCATCCATTATGGAAGAATTTGATGTGAATGCAACTGCCGTACAATGGCTGTCTACAGGCTATATGCTTATTAACGGGATTTTAATACCGGCGAGTGCATTCTTCATTCAGCGATTTTCCGACAAGAAATTATTCATTACAGCCATGTCACTGTTTACTTTGGGAACATTCCTGGCCAGTATTGCGCCTGCATTTGGTGTGTTATTAGGGGCTCGGATGATTCAGGCTTCAGGATCGGCGATTATGATGCCGTTATTAATGAATGTCATGCTTACCGCATTTCCGGTCGAGAAAAGAGGGGCTGCAATGGGGATGTTTGGTCTTGTCATGATTACAGCTCCAGCGATTGGGCCGACTCTTTCAGGATGGCTGATTGAACATTACAGCTGGAGAATGTTATTTGACCTTGTTCTGCCAATTGCCCTGTTAACCGTAGTTTTTGCAGTCTTTAAATTAAAAGATATTACACCGCAGAGAGCGATTAAGCTTGATTTCATCTCTCTGGTATTATCAAGCATTGGATTTGGCGGACTGCTTTATGGCTTTAGTTCAGCAGGGGAAAAAGGATGGGATAGCCCCCTCGTGTACGGCACAATTGCGATTGGGGCAATTGCTTTAATTACCTTTATAATCCGTCAGCTACGGATGGATGATCCTATGCTTGAGTTTCGCATCTACAAATATCCGATGTTTGCCCTGTCATCGGCCATTTCAATCGTGATAGCTGTCGCCATGTTTTCAGCGATGATTTTGATGCCCATCTATGTACAGACCATCCGCGGAATTTCACCAATGGATTCGGGTCTATTGATGCTTCCGGGAGCGATTGTTATGGGGATCATGTCTCCCATTACAGGAAAACTCTTTGATAAGTATGGGGCAAGAGTTTTGGCGGTGATCGGGCTGACCATTACCGTTGTAACATCTTATTACTTCAGCAGAATCGGCATGAATACGGCCTATTCTACCCTTGTTCTGCTGTATACCTTTCGGATGTTCGGGATGTCAATGGTTATGATGCCTGTCATGACCAATGGATTGAATCAGCTGCCGGCGATAAATAATCCGCACGGAACCGCTATGAATAATACACTGCAGCAGGTATCCGGCGCCATTGGCTCTGCGCTGCTGATTACCGTCATGAATAACCGCACGAAAGAAAAAGCAGAGGAACTGGCAGGTGACACACTGGCCAATATGAGTGCAAGTGCAGCTCAGCCATCTGCACAGGCCGCAGCTGATATGCAGCAGCAAATCATGAATGAAGCGATGCTGCATGGCATTAATTTCACTTTCTTCCTTTCTGCATTGATTGCGGTGATCGCCCTCATACTTGCTTTCTTTATTAAAAGAGTGAAACCCCATCATGAAAATCAAACAGGTGAAGAAGCGGCTGTTAAAGATTGATTAATAGGCTGAAAACCGGGTGGTATCCAGTTCCGATACCGCCCGGTTTTTTATTTAGCCACTATTTTTTTAATAAAAAAGGGGCGGTTGCAATAACGCCAATCACATACAAAAGCAAAGCGAAGTAAGCAGGAAGCAAGTGGATGAAATCCGTATAGTTAATAAAAAAATGAGTTAAGATCCCGGCGGCAAATGCCGGAATGGCCCCAATGGTGAAGGTCCACCACACCCATCTTTCCCCCTCGCGGATTCCCCATAAAGCCAGCATCAAGACGAGCAAGCCCACACTTAATAGTGCACTTCCAAATCCCGCACGGTCATGTGCGATCACAGGAATTAGCCGATCGTTAAATTCGTTCAGAGCTTCAGGAGTCAGGCAAAGATAAGCAAGGTCCGTTGGTACAAATACATGTGAAGCTCCTATGGCGGAAATGACCATCCCGCCAATAGCTAATGAAAACCCCAGTATCACAAAGCAAAGCTGGCCGAATAAGCTCAGCTTCCACTGCGCACTGTTGAAAAGATTTGAACTGGAGGGAGATGCAATTGCTGTTCTTGATTTTGCATATCCCAATATAAATAAGGGAAGTAAAATAAGCCAAAACAGCCCATGAAGCCAATCGAAATAACCGTAGCCAATAAACAGGACAATTCCCAGGAAGCCGATAGTGCCTGCTATATTTACTGCTTTTCTTGCCCAGTGGAGGCCATTTCTTATTCCATGCCTGGCAAGCTGCATATAGATGATTCCGCCTGAAATCATCGTTCCTGACAGCGTCATTCTGTCATGAGCCATAAAATATAAAATGGCAGGGTTAAAATAAATAATATCTTTCCTAAAGATTCCCAGAAATCTCTCATCATAGGGAAGGATCACCGAAGTCATGCTGAAAAACAGGGCAATGAACCCTGCAATGGCAATAGCTAAGCCAAACAGCCAGTACCAGCGCCATCCCTCCACATTGGCAGTCTCCTTCGGAAATGTGCTGGTATAGGCCTCATTAATCCTCTTCGGCAATCCGGGTCCAGTAAAAATGTACTCATCGCTTAACATAGTTAAAGAAGCTCCGCTTTCCAGCAGTTTAATAGCATCTGAAGGCTCTTTAATACAGCCTGAAGTGATGATGGGGAAATCTTCGCTGAACAGCTTCCTGAGAGTTCCAAGCTTATGAATGAGTTCTTCCGGGGAATCCTTTCCTGTAAGGAGAATTCCGTCCGGGCTATAGTCCAGGCTGAGAATATCATCCTGCGAAATAGAAAGGATGATAGGTTTATTTAATTCATATTTAAATTGGTTAAATTGGCTCGCTGATTGAAAAGTATGGCTGCCCAAAATAAATCCGTCGCTAAAAGGAAGTAATTCTTCACAAATTTGGATGGCCTCTTGATAAGTTCCTTCAACGTTTATAAGAAGCGGAATTTTCTTTTTCTTTAGAGAAAGCAACTGTTTCTTAGCAGCCGTTAACTCTACTGAAGCGTCCATTAATCTATGTATCTTTTCTTGTTTCGGGTCTACATATAGTTCTTCTGCTGACCCTCGAATAGAAACGGGCCCGATTTCAATAAAACCAAACCCCAGATTATGAAAAGCCTTCATCCCGGTTAAGTGAGGATCAATCCTGCCGCTTAGTCCGACTGGAGTGGAAAAATGAACGCCAAATACATTTTTCGCAAGCTTTCTGGAGGGTTCCATATGACCAAGAAATTCGATTAATCCTTCCCCTATACGGCTGGATGATATCATGCTCATCCCGCGATGGATAAACTCCCTGCTGAAGGAAGCGGGCAGCTTCTGAAGTATGGGCTTAAAAATAGGATGATACGACCAATCCGGCAAACAAAACACCTCCCATTTATTTCTATTTTAGCATATAGGTTTGGGATGGGTGTTGCCGTTAGAAAAGTATATAAATAATAGGGACGATTGGATCGCCCCATAGTACACCATAGTACATTCCAAAACATATCATTTGACAAATTTGCTATTTTCATAGAAAAAGGATATTGACGAAACGAGTAGGGGTATGTAGAATGTAGTAAGTGATAATAATTATCAATATCAAATACATATATAAAGGTGGAAAGAAACATGAACTTATCAAAATTACTAAAGCCTTTTATCGCAACAACAGCTCTAACCCTTACTCTGGCTGGATGCGGGGGAGAAAGCACTTCTGAGGGTAAAAAGGACACCGCTTCCAAAAAGGAAGAGCAGGTAGTCAATGTCTATACTGCCAGACATTATGAGGCAGATGATCAAGTATACAAGGATTTCACAGAAGAAACGGGCATTAAAGTCAATGTCGTTAAAGGGGAAGCCGAAGAACTGATTGAGCGTCTAAAGCGTGAAGGCGAAAGCACGGAAGCCGATTTATTCATTACTGTGGACGGCGGTGTCCTTGCGCACGCAAAAGAAAATGATATACTTCAGCCTGTTGAATCTGATGTAATCAATGAAAATGTACCTGAGAATTTGCGCGATAACGAAAACAAATGGATTGGAATGGCTACAAGGGCACGTGTAATCGTGTATTCGAAGGACAGAGTCTCACCTGATCAATTATCCACTTATGAAGATTTAACAAGCGATAAGTGGAAGGGCAAAGTGCTCGCCCGCTCTTCAACCAGCCTTTACAACCAGTCCCTGCTTGCTTCTTTCATTGAATTAAATGGTGATAAAGCGGCAGAAGAATGGTCAGAAGGCATTGTGAAGAACTTCGCCCGCCAGCCGGATGGCGGGGACCGAGACCAGGCTAAAGCCATCGCAGCCGGCATCGGTGATGTGGGGATTATGAATACGTACTATGTAGGACTGCTTGCCAATTCATCTGACCCTGAAGAAGTGAAAGTGGCGGAAGGTTTGGGCGTATTCTTCCCTAACCAGGAAACAAACGGCACACATGTGAATATCAGCGGAATTGGGTTAACGAAGCACAGCAAAAATCCTGAAAATGCGACGAAGCTGATCGAATATATGACTGGCAAGGATGCTCAGGAATATTTAGCAGCAAACAACTATGAATTCCCTGTTAATCCTGAAGCGGAAAAGCCTGAAATCCTTAAGTCATGGGGTGACTTTAAGATGCAGGAGCTTGACTTTGATACTTTAGGCAAGCATAACCAAAAGGCTATTGAAATCTTTAATAAAACAGGCTGGAAATAATAATGAATACGGAATCTGTTAAACATTTCTTTCGAAAGGATTTTAACGGATGGTGGCTGGTAAGCTTGATTGGGGCGGCAATGATTTTGCTGCCCATCTTGTTTATCTTTTTTTCTATTTTCCAGGAACCGAATGAAAATTGGTTTCAGATCAGGGAGTATCTATTAAAAAATTATGCTGCCAATTCGATTATCCTGGTTGTGCTGACAGGGGTTTTTACAGCTATATTGGGAGTAAGCCTGGCCTGGCTCATAGCTGCATACGACTTCCCGATGAGGCGCTTTTTCAGCTGGGGGCTGATTCTTCCGCTGGCTATTCCTCCTTATATCGCAGCCTATACCTATCGAACAATGTTGAGCTATACAGGGGTTGTTCAGGTAACCATAAGGAACGAGTTCGATTATCAGATTAACCCGGAATGGCTTTCCATATCCTCGCTTAAAGGTGCTGTATTTATATTTACGATTTTTCTATTTCCGTATGTATATATCATTTGCAGAGCTTTTCTTGAAAATCAAAGCTCTTCCTACCTTGAGAATGCAAGGCTTCTGGGGAGAAAACCCTTTGCCATTTTTGTGAGAATTGTACTGCCGCTCTCAAGACCGGCAATCGTTGCTGGAGCTGTGCTTGTTATTTATGAGGTTTTGAGTGATTATGGAGTGACAAGCTATTTTGGCATTCATACGATTACGACAGCCATATTCCAGACTTGGTTTGGCATGTATGATGCAGATTCAGCCATGCGCCTGGCTGCATGGTTAATGGTCATCATAGTTGGATTGTTTTTTATTGAAAAATTGCTCAGGCAGGGGAGACGGTATAATATCAGCAGCAAATCCAGGCCCCTGGGACGCCAAAAGCTGAAGGGGCTTCGGGCTGCAGCGGTTTTTATCTACTGTTCGGTGATTTTCCTTCTTGGGTTTTTAATACCTGTGGTTCAGCTGCTGGCATGGTCCAGGCTGACTTTCACGAAGGTGTGGAACGACACGTTCTTTACATTATTAAACCAGACTGTTTTTGTTGGAATAATCTCTACGGCACTGATTCTTTTATTTGCCGTGATTATCGCAAATGTAACACGGTCCCATTCCTCCGGAGCGTACATTTTATCCAAGCTGGCAACAGCAGGATATTCGATTCCCGGAGCGATCATTGCGATTGGAGTCCTTGCGTTATTTATAGAACTTGATTCTGTGCTTGCGCCATTTTACTCTTATATGGGGTGGGGTAAAGCTCCCCTTATCTTAAGCTTATCTCTGGCCATGCTGGTGATTGGCTATACCATACGATTTATGGCAACAGGCTATAATGCTGTTGAAATCGGATTTGAGAAAATAGGGAACAAATATACAGAAGCATCAAGGATGCTGGGCTTCGGCGTCACAAAAACCTTTTTCAAGGTGGATTTGCCCTTGATTAAAGGCGCTTTATTCAGCGGTTTTATTCTAACATTTGTAGAAATTATTAAAGAGCTTCCATTAGCTTTGCTGCTCAGGCCATTTAATTTTGATACCCTTGCCACGAAGACCTATCAATACGCAAAAGATGAGATGATTTATGAGGCGGCCATACCTTCCCTCATGATTATTCTCATAAGTGTTATATCTGTTGCGGTGTTTCAAATGATTGATAAGAAGGTGAAGAAATGAACATCCTTACAATTCATAACCTGACATTTTCATTTCCAAAAGCTCATGTTCCTGTAATTGAAGATTTTTCTTTTACAATGGACGAAGGGGAGATCGTTGGCATACTTGGACAAAGTGGAAGCGGGAAGAGCACGCTTCTTCGATTGATTTCAGGTCTTGAAATTCCAAGGGCGGGCACGATAGAAATCGCCGGTACAGAAGCAGCAGGCAAGAAGACTTTCCTGCATCCGGAAGATCGCGGAGTGGGCATGGTATTTCAGGACTACGCGCTTTTTCCTCATATGTCAGTAAAAGATAATCTTTTATTCGGCTTATCCCGCCTGTCACGAAAGGAAAGATTGCCGCGTGTCAGGGAGATGCTTGAGCTTGTGCAGATGACTGATTTTGAAAAAAGATATCCGCATCAGCTAAGCGGCGGGCAGCAGCAGAGGATTGCTCTGGCCAGGGCTCTTGCGCCAAAGCCGAAATTGCTGCTGATGGATGAGCCATTCAGCAATTTGGATGCGAATTTAAAAGGCTCGATCAGGGATGAACTTCGGGAGATCCTGAAAAAGGCAAACATGACCTGTATCATGGTGACACATGATAAAGAAGATGTAGAGGCCATCTGCGACAGAAGCATCGTATTTGGAAAACCTGAAGGATCACAATATGAAATCAATGAAAAGGAAAGTAAGCTTACATTTGTAAGATAACACTTTAAGGCTCGCTGAAAAGCGGGCCTTTTGACATTAAACAAACGGTTGTAAGATTTAAAAGTCATAATAGGTAGAAACAAATATTTAATTATTTTTTTATTGCAAATGCAACAAAAATAAGTTAGATTGAATACATAACATTATTATTGCATTTACAACAAAAAAACGTGTTGAGGAGCTGAGTACGCTGGAAATTCTCCGTGAAATTGGCATGATCGCAAGGGCTCTGGATTCCATAAGCAATATCGAGTTTAAAGAGCTTGACCTTACAAAAGGTCAGTACCTGTACCTTGTGCGAATATGTGAAAATCCAGGCATAATTCAGGAAAAGTTAGCTGAGATGATAAAAGTAGATCGGACAACAGCGGCCCGAGCGATTAAAAAGCTTGAAATGAATGGCTTCATAGAAAAGAAAGATGATGAACAGAACAAGAAAATCAGGAGGCTCTTCCCAACAGAGAAAGGGGAAAAAGCTTTTCCTTTTATAAAAAGAGAACATGAATATTCCAATGCGATTTGCTTAGAAGGACTTTCCGAGAAAGAAGCTGAAACCATTTTCGAGCTGCTTCAAAGGGTTAGAAAAAATGTAGAAAAAGACTGGGAATATGTGAAGAAGGGGAACAAGAGAAATTATTAAAGGAGAGGCATAATGACTATTCATATAAAAAAATGTACGCTTGAAGATTTAAGCAGACTTCAGGAAATTAGCTATGAAACATTTAGTGAGACGTTTAAGGATCAGAATTCTCCCGATAATATGCAAGCCTATTTGGAAAAGGCATTTAACCTAAAGCAATTAGAAACTGAACTATCTCAATCTTCATCACAGTTCTACTTTGTTGAATTTGAGGGCGAGACTGCCGGGTATTTAAAGGTTAATACCGATGAGGCTCAGACTGAAGAAATGGGCGAGGAAGCACTTGAAATCGAGAGGATTTATATCAGAAGCCCATTTCAGAAACAGGGGCTTGGTAAGTATCTGTTCCATAAAGCCCTGGAAGTTGCGATGGAGCTTAATAAAAAGAAAATCTGGCTGGGTGTATGGGAAAAAAATGAAAAGGCAATTGCCTTTTATAAGAAAATAGGGTTTGTCCAAACGGGAGCCCACTCTTTTTATATGGGTGATGAAGAACAAACGGATTTTATAATGGTCAAGACTCTCAAATAATTTTTTCGAAGGGCGGATGGTTATGTATATTCCAAAATACTATAAAGTCACAAATGCGGATGAAATTTGGGAGTTTGTTCAAAGTAACTCGTTTGGCACGATGGTCACAGTAAAACAAGGAAGACCCATTGCTACGCATCTGCCATTGCAGTTAATGAAAGAAGGAGATACGTGCTATTTAACAGGGCATATGGCTTATGGGAACCCGCAATGGAGAACATTCGAAGCCTCTGAAGATGTGCTGGTGATGTTCCAGGGGCCACATGCTTACATTTCTTCCTCCTGGTATGAAGAAGAAAATGTACCGACATGGAACTATCAGGCTGTCCATGTATATGGTCAAGCGAGTATTCTGAGTGAAGAGGAATTAAAGAGGGACCTGGCCATGCTGCTTCAAAAATATGAAAAGCATCGCAAAAATCCTGTCTTATGGGATAAGCTTTCTCCGGAGCTTTTAGAACAGCAGCTGAAAGGAATTGTTGGATTCAAGATTAAAGTACAGGAAATTCAAGCTGCCAATAAACTAAGCCAGAACCGTAATGAAAGAGACTATCAAAACATCATTCATAAACTCTATGAAGAGAATGATCTTAATTCTAAGCAAATGGCCCAGCTGATGGAGGGAAAGGTGAAAAAGGGATTATAAGTTTATAGGAAAAACAGAGGAACCCAGATGGCCCTCTGTTTTTTAGTATTTGGAATATTATGTTAGCATAGGGGAATATCGAACTTATTTTACATGAAACGAATTAATATCAATCTCATACATTAGTTATTAAAAGGGAGGTGAAACCTCGATATGAAAATCATTTTATTTTTGGCCATACTCGGTTTATGCCTGATTGGTTTTAATTGGCTTATGGGATATAGAAAAAATCATATCACCATTGATCTGGATGAGAGGTATGTGGATTTTAAAGAGTATGTTGAAGCAATACAGAGTGAACTTGTCAATCAAGGGAGAGATGCCAGTTATATAGGGAATCGAAAATTTGTCATTGATGGCCGTACCTATATTTTCATAGAACGCAATGTTTCGATGGGAGGTGTTCCCTTGCAAAGAACCATTCTGAAACCGGAAAAATGACTGACCTGAAGGTGTTAAAGGGCGATAGCGGAAGACAAAACATCTTCCAGCTCGGAAGATGTTTTATTTTAGATGGGGAAATCCCTGCTGGCGAAGAGCCTCATACACCAATATAGCAGCTGTGCTCGAAAGGTTGAGTGAACGGACATTATCATTCATGGGTATTCTTAAAAAGTGATCTTTATTTTCTTCCAGTAAGTCTTTTGGCAAGCCCGTTGTTTCTTTTCCAAACATAAAATAATGTTCCTTTGAAGCATCGCTGAAATCAAAGGATGAATGTGCTTGTTCACCAAAGGTTTCAATATAGTAAAACTCCCCCTGGTTTTGTGAAAAAAAGTCATCCATTGAATCATAATACGTTATGTTCACGGATTCCCAGAAATCAAAGCCTGCCCGTTTTATCATTTCTGCATCTGTTGAAAAACCAAGCGGCCGGATTAAATGCAAGGAAGTATCCGTTGCAGCGCAAGTAAGGGCAATATTTCCGGTATTGGCCGGAATATCCGGCTGATATAGTACGACATGTATGGCCAAGGATTGTCACCTCTATCTTCATTTTACCCTCCAAATTATAGCATATTGATTGGGCGCATTAGAAATTATGCTAACGAGGCAGCTTAGTTGGACAAGCACGGTTTGGATAATTATGATGGAATTTATCGGAAATGGTAATATGAGGAAGGTGGAGGATTTTGATCTTTTTAAAACCACTGGAATTAATAATATTCTTGGCTTTCACATTATTATTTGTTTGTGACTATTTTCCAGATAATCCGCTTGCGTATAAAACCCCAAAAAACGTGGTGATTATACTGTTTGTTGGGTTATTTCTGACCAGTTTCTTCATTAAAAGATATAGAGACACTAATCGGGAATTAGCCTTAAAATGGCAATTATGTTCGATCGCCTATATCCTTTTCTTAATGGGGTTGCTAACAGTATTTGGAGGGCAATCCGCCTCAGGAATATCATTTGATAATGGTTTCTTATGGATTGGATTCCTTATTTCGTCAATAGAAATATTTTCTAATTGGAAGAAAATAAAACAGTCAAAAACTACAAATAGTGAAGAAACACACGTAAAATAAATGGTGCTTATGTTCAGGATCAGCTGCCGAATAAGGCGGCTTTTTCTTATTTAGCAAAAGGGGCAGCCGTTTTCGCTTCTTTTATTGAGGGAGTTTAGTATAAAAACTTTTTCTCTAAATTTAATTTGAGTACTAGTCGAACTTTTATAAGGTATTGCTTTTCTAATGCAGGAAACATTAATGAATTGGGATAACCAAACTAAGACAGATTCTGTTTTTTATAAAAAAATCCTCTTTTCTAGAACGAAGGATTTCACACATTTTCTGTTTTTTCAATTTGGATCCTATATTTAAAATTTTTAGGAGTATTGGTATCATAAGAAGCTAAAATATTATTTAGTTCAGCCTCAAATTCCTCAATAGATCTTTCACTGGTTTTTGCAAGATCAATTTTAATAGTTGGTTCTGGTTCGGAAAAACTTATTACACGTTGAATATCTGTATAATTTTTTCCTTCTATATAGTCAAATAGAACACCTTCGATTTTAGCTAAATTAGTCTCTGTCTGAACTTCCTCCAGAGGTCTTTTAGTTATGTCATATCTATATTGTTCCATTTCTTTTTTAGCAATTTGCTTTGATAGATATTCCTTTAGTTCTTTTTCACTCTTTGCTGAATCCATAAAAATATAGATAATTGATTCTTCATGACTTACCGAATAGCCAAATAAACCAAATTCATCATCCACAGTGTCAAGAACAGACATGATCTGGCTGCTCTTATCTTCCTCATTAATGGGAGCATCATCTTTTTTTACAGCCAAATCAAATACAAAGAGTGCAGCAACGATTGTTAAGATTGAAGCAAACTTCTTCATGTCATCCTTCTTTCATAATAGTTTACCATATTTACCCAAGGGGAATTGCTGTCTTTTCAAATATTTATCTACCCGGATATAAATTTGTCTTGTTTGGATATTAGATATTGTTTAAAAGGGATCTCTCTTGTTTCTTATTCTACAAACGGGGCAGTTTAGTTGAATAAAGAAGGAGTTTTTTAACAGAGGTATTTTGTTAAAAGTTTCTATTCGAGTTAAAGATATAACAAATTTTATAGCGATTTACTTTACATCCTTTGCAATAAGGTTGCATAATGATCTATTGTATAGGATGTATTTTTCATATACATATCTAAAGGAGAGTGTAACTTGTGAGCAAAACCTGTGTTCCGACTGGCATTGAACTAAAAGACACTGGCTTTGGATATACGTTGTCCTTAATAGGCGGTAAATATAAAATGATCATTATATATTGGCTGTCTGAACATAAGGTTATGCGGCATAATGAGCTGAAGCGAAGTATTGGTACCATTTCCTTTAAAACGCTAAGCATCATGTTAAAAGAGCTGGAGGCAGAGGGCCTTATCATACGCAAGGAATTTCCCCAAATACCTCCAAAAGTTGAATATTCATTATCTGACCGTGGTCTTTCTCTTGTTCCATTGTTAAATATGATGTGCGAGTGGGGAGAGAAAAATCGTTTGCCAGCTCTGGATAATGCAGAGTAAGCCTTGCTAACTTTTAAAATCAAAAGAAGTATTTCTCAACAAAAATACTTCTTTTTTATAGCTTTAAATAAGCGGCCTATTACAGGTTGTCAACAAAATTCAAATAATCCTGAGCGCTTTTTTCCAATTTGCTTGTACCCGGCTCATTTTCTTCTTCTTCGTTTCCACCCGGCTCACTTTCTTTGCCATAAAACGCAAAAAACGATCGATAATCTGCATTGCAGTACAAGAATGTCGTTTTAAATGGAACTAAAATTTGTTCAAGTGTATACTGATATCTCCCAGTTTCACTATAATCTTCTTTTTTGATTCCGGCAGATACACCTAAAGCTACTTTACGATTCTTTAATTTATCGCCTCCATTTGAACCATAAGCCCATCCATAAGCTAAAACATCGTCAAACCATTTTTTAAGGAGAGGCGGACAATTAAACCAATATATAGGGAACTGCAAAACAAGATTACCATGTGATTCAACCAATTTTTGTTCTTTTTCCACGTCTATGTTTCCATCAGGGTAAACCTTAGACAATTCGTGAACAGTATACTTTTCCGGATGTTTTTTCAGTTCTTCTACCCATCGCTTATTAATGACGGATGTTTCTATGCTGGGATGTGTTACGATAATAAGAGTTTTCAAAGACTTCTCCTCCTTAAGTAATATTTATATCTTAATGATAAAGTGAACACTACAAATATGTAAGTATGCACTTTTAGTACAGGTACTTACATAAAGGTTAGTGTTAAATCAGTCATAAAAATTTTTTCTATAAGGGAGGACCAGCGAACCAATCGCTAAGTAAAATAGCTACATTCTCAGGTCACCGTACGTAATGTGAAAAGATCGTGTACTAAGTCATTTTTTACCTATTCAAGAACAGGGCACTTTTCTTTAATAAGAAGGCGTCTTTTTGATATGCCCCTACACATTAAGGTATCTGATTTTGTTAAGGCAAAGAAATATTGTGAAGATTTTCACTTAAACTAAAGGGTGCATTACTTTAAGATCCAGCTGCCAACTCAGGCGGATTTTCCGGCCTGGGCTGCAGAAGTACAAATACAAGGACGAATTGCTCTATATAGCACTTCTAAGGACAACTTAGCATCTCAATCTGTGGCAAGGAAACTACAATTAGCTCAGTATGGAACAGACATTCATATAAGTTGATTAACACAGGACTGCTTTTGCATCTAATAGGGCAATAATCCAGGAGGGATTATTGCTTCTTTTGTTAAAGTCACTATTGGGCAAACGGGGCAGAATACTTCAATAAGATTTTGTATAATGACTATATAAAAAACTTAGGTTGGGGTGATTTGGTGTCAATAAAAGGCATTAATCATTTTTTATTTTCAGTTTCCAATTTAGAAGCTTCTATTGAGTTTTATAAAAATGTGTTTGGTGCAAAGTTGTTAGTTAAGGGAAAAAGTACTGCCTATTTTGATTTAAACGGTATATGGCTTGCCCTTAATGAAGAAAAGGATATTCCTCGTACTGAAATTTGCCAATCATATACACATATAGCTTTTTCAATAGAAGAAGCGGAATTTGATAATATGTACCGTAAACTAAAAGAATTGAAGGTAAACATCCTGTCAGGTCGTCCAAGAGACGAAAAAGATAAAAAGTCTATTTACTTTACTGATCCAGATGGGCATAAGTTTGAATTTCATACTGGTACTTTACAAGACAGACTAGATTATTACAAAAAGGAAAAAACACATATGGAGTTTTACAATTAAATGATTTTAGTTGGTTTGATGAGTTTTTGAAGGATTGCAATGTAACTGGTGCTTATATTCAAGATCAGCTGCTAATCAGACAGCTTTTTTCTTATTAAACTAAAGGGGCAGGCTAATTTAATGGAATTATTATCAGTTAATAATATTTTGTAAAGTGGTGAATTCATGAATATTATAGATAAATTTGGTGATGTACCTAAAATAGAAACGGAACGTCTCGTTCTTAGAAAAATCACATTAAATGATGCAGAAGATATGTATTTATATGCCTCGAATGAAGAAGTAACGAGATATGTAACGTGGGATACTCATTCTTCATTATCAGATTTTATTAATTCATTTTTACCTCAATATGATGCTCCATGGGGGATTGAGCTAAAAGAAAATGGTAAATTTATTGGAACAGTTCACTTTGTTTGGTGGCATCCAAAACACAATAGTGCTGAAATTGGATATGTTCTATCTAAAGAATACTGGGGCAAAGGGTTAATTACCGAAGCAGCAAAGGCAATCATCTCTTTTGGGCTCGAAAGTATGAACTTAGTTCGTATTCAGGCAAGATGCTTCTTAGAAAATGAGGGTTCAGAGCGTGTTATGGAAAAGTTAGGTATGTCTTTTGAAGGTATAAGTAGAAAAGTAATGTATGTTAAAGGGGAACATAAAGACTTAAAGGTGTACTCTTTATTAAAGTTTTAGAGTTTTTACCAAAGATTTAACGTAGTAAACAAATTATGTACTACCTTTTATTTTTTTTTGTTTCAACTGATGAACGTTATTTTACAACAGTCGTATTTAGATATAAAAGAAAAAAACGTAACCAGCGGGAATCTGCTCATCAATTTTACCGCAGGATGGGATATCAGGCAAAAACTACAGGGTTTGTTAAGAATTTTCAATGGCAGAATCAGATAATGGAGCCAACATACAAGTTTAATAAACTTATTTGTAAGAGAGGGCAGCAGCCTTCTCTTTTTTTGTATCTCCATGGGACAAACACCGTTCCCTTTTTTCTGCCTTTTCATAGCTTGTTACTAGCTTATGGGAAAGGAGGACAAACATGTTTGGATTTTCAATGATACAAATGGTTCGTACACATGCGGATAAGCTGGATTTGCAGCTCCGACAAGATTTGATTCACCTTTATACCCCTTTTAAATGGACACCCTGCTTTTTACATTCTCCTTTGGAAAAAGTACTGAAAAGAACCAAAAACTTTCCTGTAGTTGTGGAATTTAAGAAAGGCTGCAGTTTTTCTGATGCAGTAGAGGAATGTCATGCTGTTTCACAAAGGCATTTCAGAGCAAAGGTAAATAGAAGCTTTTCAAGCATTTCCTGCTGCAGTATGGATATGACGCCAGCCGCACTAGATGATCTATTAACCTCTTGCTCCCATATTCATAAAATCCATTACGATCGAAGAGTACAAGCACTGCTCGACGTCGCTACACCCTCTGTTGAAGCAGGAGAAGCGCTGAGAGAAAGCAATTTGCTGACAGGGCAAGATGTAACGATTGCCGTAATTGATACTGGAGTTTACCCTCACCAGGATATAGGGGATCGTTTAAAACATTTTAAAGACTTTATTAATAACCGTACAGCAGCGTATGACGACAATGGCCATGGTACCCATTGCGCCGGTGACGCTGCCGGTGATGGTACCGCCTCGGGCGGAATATATCGAGGGCCTGCACCGAATGCAAATATTATTGGTGTCAAAGTATTGGATAAGCTGGGTTCAGGTTCCCTGTCCACTGTCATGGCAGGGGTTCAGTGGTGCATTGAGTATAACAGCACCCCGGAAAACCAGCCGAAAATTGACATCATAAGTATGTCGCTGGGAAGTTCACCTGTAGGGGATCCGGAAGATGACATGATGGTAAAAGCGGTTAATGCAGCATGGGATGCCGGTATTGTTGTTTGTGTTGCAGCAGGAAATTCAGGTCCGAATTTTGGAACGATTGCCAGTCCTGGAATCAGCGAAAAGGTCATAACAGTCGGGGCCATGGATGATTGGAATACACCCGTTCGTGAAGGTGATATAATCGCAAACTTTTCAAGTCGTGGAACCCTATCAAGTCAGTTGATTAAGCCAGATGTTGTAGCACCTGGTGTAAATATCATATCATTACGGTCGCCAAATTCATATTTGGATAAACTGCAAAAATCAGCACGTGTGGGTACTGAATACTTCTCATTATCCGGAACTTCAATGGCAACGCCAATTTGTGCTGGAGTTGCCGCATTAATTCTAGAAAGCAACAGACAGCTGTCACCGGATCAGGTCAAAAATAAACTTATGACCGGTGCTGAAACATGGGGGAATCCCCAGAATGAAAATAATAAATATATATATGGAGCCGGTTATATAAGCGCCAAAAATTCAATCCTGGAAACAAACAATCAATAAAAATTCAAAGCGATTCTTCTAAAGGGAATCGCTTAATTCTATTATTAGGTACATACTAAAAGAAAAGAATTATCCGAAGGAGAAAAATATAACAAACCAACGTAAATTAGTAATATTTATTGCAGCAAGTTTGGATGGGTACATCGCTGCAAAGGATGAATCACTGGATTGCTTTTTAATGTTGAAGGGGAGGGCGATAACGGTTTTTCAGCTTTTTATAAAACAGATGACACAATCATAATGGGGAGAAAAACATATGACTGGGTTAATGAAGCACGAGAATGGCAAGTTTCCATATGAAAACAAAGAATGCTATGTTTTTTTTAATTTGTCCATAGGTACACTAAATATGTAAAGTTTATTAACCAAGGTCTAACCTCTTTTAGAGAAACTAAAGCACCAGGATGGAAAAAAATATTGATCGTTGGCGGAGGGGCCTTGCTGCATTCTTTTATAAAAGAAAAATTGATAGATGAAATCATCCTTACGGTTGCTCCTGCAGTAATTGGACGGGGAATCCCATTGTTTAAAGAAGGTGATTATGAACCTGAACAGATTTTCAAAAAACATTTAACTCAATAAGCACAACTTCTAATTAAATAAACGAAGGCTTATGTTCAAGACCAGCTGCTGAATTTTGCAGCTTTGTTTGTTCGACTACCATGAAAATAAGTTTCCTTAAGATTAGATAAATGACATTCCTTAAGAAGACCCTGCTTAATCGTTTAAAAAAAGAGGAGAGCGTTAAAATAATAAATCTATGGATTGGTTGACTGGATTAAGGTCAGTATCAGTATTGACACTTCCTATCCATTTTCATTCTCTGTGGTGAAGCGCTGATTTTTGCGCTTCATGGATGACTAACGGGTGATATTGACTCAGGAAGGATTAACGCATTTTCTATTCAAGTAAAAGTGCAGTTTAGTTGAAGAATAGTCTTTAGCTCTTATTCAACAATCGGTCCATTTAATTGAGTTAAGTGGTTGAAAAAAATCCTTACTTTTATATGCAGTAAAAAGTATTGTGAAAAATCAGAAAAAAGTGATTCATCAACGGTTTTTAAAGTTCTACATAAAATAAAAACGCCAATCCTCCGATTCATATGGGTTTGGCGTTTTTCTACCTTTATAGTTGTGTTTATGTAAACCTAAAATTGCATTTGCTTGTTTTTGCTCTGCCTAATTTTTACCTTTATCACTCACGTAGATATCACTATAGAATTTTTAGCCTAATGGTTGTTGAGAACCAGGTGGGACGTAAAAAGGTGGGACTTTAATCCATCCGCGCTTGCGCATTAAATGTTTTAATCTAGTCGCGAAAGCTAATTTTTCTGCTTGAAACTGAATAAACAATATACCTACATCTGTACGAATCGATTCTGAAGCAGCACTAGCAGCACGCATAATTAAGCTAATAATTTTTAAAGATAATTCGTTTGCAATTACATCATCCGTTAATTTAACACCGAAAGGAACACTGTTAGGGTCTGATTTTGGCATATCTTCAGGGGCAGAAGGCAATGTAATTCCTTCCTTAATCATAAAATCATGAAGTCGTTCCCTCTGACTGTTCCCTAGTTTCATGTCTTCTTCAAGTATTGCTTTTAGTTCATTATCCGTCGTGGTATTTATACCTGCTTGAACAGAAACTTTTGCTAATTCAAGGCCTGCTAAGTAAATCCAGCATGCCATCACTTCTCCAACATGAAGAGGTTGATCTTCATCTTGATCTGTCATCGATTTCATGGTATCCATAACTGTTTCCCATACATTTAGCATGTGATCCCTCCTGATTTTTTAGCTTATTTACTTATATTGTTTGTTGCATATGAATATCTATTCAACAGGTGAGAATGAGAACAATTAGGGAATGCTTGATCACAATTGTTGCCATAAGAAAAAACATGTTAAGTAAGAGGACGTCTTTTTGTAATGCTCCAACACATTTAAGAGATTAGATATTGTTAGGTAAAGAAAAGATTGTGAAAATTTCCATTTAAACTAAAGGGTGTGTTGATCCAAGAAGGATTAATCGCCTTTTTTGTTGTATTCCTTATTGGACTAACGAAGCGGATAGTTGAAGAAGAAATAAATGGTGATTTGCCTCTAAACAAGAAGGAGGAAATTTATATGCTCTTTATGCTGATTGTCAAAGCCTCGAAGAATTCGGAAGCCGGTCAGCTCCCGAGCCCTGAACTCATGGAAGCTATGACGAAGTACAATGAGGAATTAGTCAAGGCAGGCGTGCGGGTTATGGCTAAAGGACTCCATCCAAGTTCAAATGGGATTCGCATTTCGTTTCCGCATCCAGGGGAAAAGCCGGTGGTTACCGAAGGCCCATTTACAGAATCGCAAGAATTGATTGCCGGCTTCATTCTGATTGATGTGAAGTCGAGGGAAGATGCCATCGAATGGGCCATGCGGATGCCGGACCCCCAAGGACATGGGGAAGGTCAGATTGAATTGCGTCAAGTATTTTAGGCATCAGAGGGAATAGGCGGAATGGTTTTACTGTTGTACTAACGGGGCAGGTTAGCATTCCTGTAGATCGTTATTTTTGAGCTTTGAAAAAAATAGGGCTCCTCAGTAAGATATGAGTAAGACACGACTCTAACTCAAACTTAGGAGGAACCCTTACTATGAAGTTTAAAATGCAGGACAAACAAAATCAACTAATAGAAAGAATTACTGATAAACATCTTGTGGTTGGTGTGGATATTGCACAACAATTTCACGTAGCCAGAGCAGTGAATTTCCGTGGGATTGTAGTAGGAGATCCAATCACTTTTCCAAACAACGAAGAGGATTTTCGTCCCTGTTAATCTGGATTAATAGCATTAAAAGATTACATAAACTTGAGGCTGCCATAGTTGGTATGGAACCTACCGGTCATTATTGGATTAACCTTTCTAAATGGCTGATGAAACAAGATATTGAGGTAGTGACAGTTAACCCTCATTTGGTGAAAAGAAATAAAGAAAACCGTGATAATACCCAATCAAAGAGTGATAAAAAAGACGCTCTTGTAATAGCCGATATGGTGAAGAACGGTTACTATGCCTTTGTGAGGAATACTTCTGAGTCGTTTGAAAAGCTCAGGGTGCTCATGTCAAATCGGGATGTCATTGTTAAGAGGCTTGTAAGCTCGATTAATCAATTGAATCGCTGGGTGGATATTGTCTTCCCCGAGCTTAGGCAAGTATTTAAAGACATCACTGCTAAAGGGGCCATCGCAACACTTCGGCTTTTCACATCTCCGATGGAACTGGGTTCCATGAAGCCTGAAGAGATCGTGGCCGGGTGGAAGTTACTGATGAAGCGACAGCCTGGATTAAAGAAAGCCTATTTACTCCTCAATGTAGCCAGGAAATCAGTTGGTACAAGGCAAGCATTAGAAGCTTATAAATTTCATCTTGAACAATTACTCGAAGAGTATGACCTTGCGATTCAACAACTTGAAAGAGTTGAGCTGGCAATTAAGGATGAACTACCTAAAATTCCTTTCGCGAATAAGTTACTTATGATTAAGGGAATTAGTGAAATTTCGTTAGCTGGTATTTTAGGGGAAGCAGGAGATTTAAGTGGTTTTTCACACGGCAACTCTTTACTTCGCCATGCAGGACTCCATCTAGCCGAAGCCAGTTCAGGGAAGTGGAAAGGGCAAATTATCATTTCAAAGCGTGGAAGATCAAGGTTAAGACGTTTCCTCTATTTAGCTACTATGAGTCTGGTAATGAACAACCCGGAATTTAAAGCCCTCCACTCGAATAATGTTAAGGTCAAGAAAATGAAAAAAATGAAATCTATAATGAAGCTGATCGGGAAGTTAGCTAGGATCTTTGTAGGGATAGCGCGAAAAAACGAAGCTTATTGTGCCAAGAAGGTCCAGCCGTTAACTGAGTTGGCAGCGTAGTTCAATTCACTTTTTCTCGAAGAGAATCATTACCCCTTATATTTTTAAAGGTCGAGTGTTGGCTTATTCGCAGGATTTCAAATATGTACGGAGTATCAGGTTTGTTCAACAAAAGGGCACTGACCCATCAGGTTAGCATAACTGGCCTCCACCCCTTGGATAGGCATGACGAAGGAATGAGAGGGCAATTGACCCGTTGAGACATGGGAGGGAAAGCCTCCAAGGGCTGGCGTGGAGAAGTACATCATATGGTAGAATTTGGAGTGTAATCCTACTCCTCTATTTAACTATGTCTTCACGTAGCCATTTGTCCAGAATCTACTTTTTTCAATTTAGAAATATATATCCATGGAAGATGAAATCCTGCGAATAAGCGAGCATTCGTGAGTAAACCGTATTAAACTGAGGGAGTTAAATAAGTCCATATCCAATTAGAACTTCTATAAAATTGGAAGTTCAATTTTTCCGCGAATATTAACGATAAACTATAAAAAAACTAAATAATTAAAGAATAGGAGTAATGTTAGAAGGCATCATTATTTCGTGTATTCTGGTTACAAATGAATAATGAAAATGTTTTTGTCAATTTAAAAGGGAGACATATTCAATAACTTACTTTTTGGAGGTATAAGTAATGGCTAAAATTCCTATTAGACCAATTATTAAATTTACTAAAGAACAAGGGCCAAAGGCTGGTAAATTTGTGAAAGAAAATTGGAAGGATATTAGTAAAGTAATTGCGGGTGGTGCGATAAATCAAATAACTAAAAACAGAAAAGAAGAAAAACTAAATCAGGAAATATCATTATAGAAAAATGCGTTATTTTCAATATCAATCTGAAGAATTACCAAATTTAAATAATAAAACGCGGAAAGAATTACTACAATGTAAGATAGAAATTGAACAATTTATTCAACAAATAGAAACTGAGGAAAATAAGGGACTTGCTATAAAAACCGGTTCACTCCAAAGAATAAACAATTGGAATAATATTCTTATTCAAATTGAAGATAAAATGTCGGCAAAAGATTATCAAGAATTGTTACTTATTTACAATGATCCAAATTATCAAAGCAAATATTATGAAGGATTTGAAAAATTTATAAGTAATACAAAAAAGTAATAGAACAGGGGATATGGAAGAGCTGTATACTTATCTTCAAGCAAAAACCAATAAAGATAGAACCACAATTGAAAAAGATTTCCAGAGCTAGATTGACATATAAAAATATAGTAAGTCTGTCGACAATAACTAATTGAAATAATATATTGTATTAAACTTGAATCATCATCAATAGCAGTAGACAAATAAACAATTAGAAAATTTAAAAAGTAAAATTTGTTTGAAAATTATTACGCTTTTTGTTGAATTCAACTAACAACTGCTTATGTTCAAGATCAGCTGCTAATCTTCAGCTTTTTTCATATTGAACTAAAGGGGCAGGTTAGTGAAAGAGGGCGTTTCCAAAAAACAGGAATTCTTTTAGTAATACAGAATATTTGTTATGAATAAACTTTGAGTTCCGGGTGTAGTACATGGTTATTAAAAGTGGGTGGCCGGGAGAAATCCTGGCTTTTTTTAGTTAAATGAATCTCTATCTTATGTTTCCAAAATTTTTATTTAAATTTAACTTTTCTTTGAGTATAATTATCTAAATTACTCATAAAGGATGGACACCATGTTCAAAAAATTCTTTGGAAGAAACTATACAGTTGCTGACTTCTGGATTTGGTTTGAAAAGAATTCACAAGACTATTATCGGTTAAAAGAAGAAAATTTAAATTCATTGTTCAACAAACTAAGTAAACAGTTATCTAAGATAAATGATGATTTAGCATTTGAATTTAGTGCAGATCTTATAGAAGGAAAGAGAGAGTTTATAATAAGCGCTGATGGCATCTTGTCTGCCTTTCCAGACGTCATTGACCTTGTTGAAAATGCACCCCAACTTGAAGGCTTTAAAATAATTGCCTTTCGCCAAAAAAGTGCTGTTGATGATATTTCCACTATAGAATATGATGATATAAGTTTAGGGCCTGATGATGTCTATTTCACTTACAGAAAAAATGGTGATACTTTAGACATTGTTCTATATCTCAGAGGCTATGACTCTGATTTTGAAGAATGGGAAAATGCTGCCTTTATATTATTAGACACTATTATTGGAGAGTATGATGTTGCTACTAAAATAGGAAGCATTGATATGCTACCTTATAAAGAAAGTCCTAATTTAAAATCCATTTTAGAATTACCTTCATTAATAGATAAGGAAGTAAGGGGGATAAGCTTATAAGGCTTATCCTTTATTAGATAGCAGCTCTTATTGTACTAAAGGGGCAGTTTAATAGAAGAAGATAATATAAATATTAATGAAAGAGGATGTCTTGAAATGGTTACTCGGAATGTTATTGAAAATGATTATAATAAAGTAATAGATGTTATTAATGATTGGTGGGGAGGTCGGGAAATGAAACATTTGTTGCCTCGATTATTCTTCGAACATTTCCAATCGACGAGTTTTATAGTTGAAGATGAAGACAAAAGTTTGTCGGCTTTCCTTATTGGATTTGTCTCTCAAACACATCCTAACGAAGCTTATATACATTTTGTTGGTATTAATCCTGAACTTAGAAATAAAGGATTAGCAAGAGAATTATATAATTTATTCTTCTTAAAAGTTCGTAATTTAGGGTGCGATACAGTTAAATGTATAACTTCTCCAGTTAACGAAGGTTCGGTTGCATATCACAAGTCAATGGGTTTTACTCTTACTTTAGGAACGGATTATGCTGGAAAAGGACAAGACCGTATTTTATTCTCTAAGTACATAGGTTAACATTTTTATCATTTTAAAGTCGATGTGTTTTAGCTAACGGGTGAAAGAGTTGAAGATCCAGCTAGGATTAGCAGCTCTTTTTTCTTATTCGACTAACGGGGCAGTTTAGTTTAATAAGGGAAATAGTTTATGTAGATAGAAAAGAAGGCTCCTGAAATAGCATAAAGGGTTCCGTTTTGGGGTGCATAATCTATAAATGACAATAGAAATGTCCTGTGAATTGGTACAGGACATTTTGCAGTAATTGAACGAACCCGTGGTATTGCACGCAACATTAGCCAACTCTTGAAGGAGTTCTTAATAGAGAGTCGTTTCATCAAAACGGGGCATGTTAGTTGAAGAAGAACATAGAATACTAAGGTGCAATGCTAGATGCTTAAGAGGCATTATTATCTCTTAAGCATCTGGAATCATTGTAATAGCAACTGTTCGAACTGCAGTATCTTCTGCATTATTTTCACTTGTATTATGATAGTACTTATTAATTAATTCATTTAATTCATTTTGGAATTGCTTGAATTTTTCATCATCTAACGCTAACGCGGCTAAAGAAAAAGTAGCACTATCCTCTGAATTGTTTTGTTCTTCTAATTTTTTAAGATAACTTTGATATTGATACAAAAGAGATAATTGGTAGTAAGTAACATAATCAAGTTTCTGCTGTTGCGATGCTTTTTTCCATTCCTCCGCATCGATTTTAGCCTCATCTTCTATTAAAGCATAATATTTTTCAGAAACTGATTTCACTTTTTTTCTTTAATAACGTGAATAATTCCAGAATCCATCATAATTTGTAACTGTCTATATAGAGTTGCTTGAGGTACATCTTTAATGATTTTGACCATTTCTAAAGGTGTTAATCCATTTTCTTTATTTCTCATTAATGATTGGCAAATTTTCATTCTAACGGGATGCATTAAAACATCAACTTTATTGACCATAATATCCTCTTATTCATCCAATTTTTCATTCCTATTATAAATAATGAGAATTATTATTGCAATCATCCAACTTTTTATTTATCATTATCGATAATGATAATGAAAGTTGGTTATGCAGAGTTAAATGCTCTTAAAGATATTGATTTTTAGCTTTTCTCTAAGGGCGTTAATCTAAGACTATTACTTTTATGAGAGGGGATAAGAAAATGATAAAAAGAATAGGATTGATATTAACAGTTAGTATTATTATGTTTTTGACTGTTTTTGGACTAAGTACAAAACTTAGTTTTGCAGCGGAAATAAAGAAAATTAACGGGGAAACACCTTCGGGTATTCCATTGAATGAGATGGAAGAAAAGATAGATCAATATGTATCGCAGTATTTAGATAAAACAACACCAGGGGTTGCAATTGCAGTTGTGAAAGATGGTCAAATTATTCTCTCAAAAGGCTATGGATATGCGGATGTTGAAAAGCAAATTTCAGTTGATCCATCAAAGACAGTTTTTGAATGGGCATCCATAAGTAAATTATTCACTTGGACATCTGCAATGCAATTAGTTGAACAAGGTAAACTTGATTTAGATGAGGATCTTAAAACATATCTACCTTCTGACTTTGCAAAAAAACTTAATTTCCAACAAACTGTTACAATGAGAGATCTTATGAATCATGCTGCTGGATTTGGAGACTACGCCTTTGATACAATTGCTTTTTCAAAGGATGGATTATTCCCTCTTGAAGAAGCATTACTACTTGATAAATCTAAACAGTATTATAAAGTGGGAACAGCTAGTTCGTATAGTAACTATGGAGCATCTCTTGCTGGTTATGTAGTGGAATGTATAAGTAAACAGCCATTTCATGATTATGAACGGGAACATTTATTTAATGTACTTGAGATGAATAATACAACGGGAAATACAACATTTGATGATAATAAAAAACTTTTAGAAACAAAAGCAAAGGGATATTTACCAAATCCAGAAGGAGGTTTCCTTCTTGGTAATTGGTCATATGTTTCTCATTATCCGGCAGGTTCTATAAACGGTACGGTAGAAGATTTGGCAAAATATGCAATTGCAATAACTCCTGAAAAAGGTCAAAAATCACCACTATTCGATAATTCAGTTACATTAGAAACTATGTTTTCACCAAGTTACAGTTTAGATGGAGAAATGGTTGGAACGGCACATGGTTTTTTTGAATATTTGGGAGAATACCGTACTATTGGTCATGGAGGTAATACTGCAGCATTTTCAAGTCAATTTGCGATAGTACCTGAAGAAAGATTTGGAATTGTAATCCTTACAAATGCAAGTGCTGAAATGGACATTCTATTTGGAGTACAAGAATTGTTAATTGGTAAAAAGCATACAGAGAGTAAAGTTCCTTATCAAAAACTACCTTCTTCAAATGAAGTAGATGGAAAATATGTTCCATTTCAACGGCAAGAGGGAAATTTTTTAGAATTTGCAAATTATCAAAATTTATATACTGTTAGTGCAACGAACAAAAATGAAATCACAATGAGTTTAGGGCAATATAAAGGTACTTATGTACAGACGAAACCATATTATTATGAACTTGTTAAAGAAAATTTCCTATTTTTAGAAATGCGTATCCCATTTTAAAATTCAAAATGGAAGAAGGCAAAGTGAAACAGATAATTGTAGGACATGGTATGGATTTATCTGAACTACCACCTGATAGAACAATCCCAGTTTTAATTGCTAGTGTTTTAGTATTATTAAGTACAACTCTATATTTCTTAATTGCACCACTGATTTTACTCATTCTTAAATTTAAAAATAGAAAGAAACAATTAGAATTAGAAGATAAAAGATTTAATTTCTACTATTCAATGTTAATATTATGTGGTACAACGACCGTTTTAAACAATCTAATATGTATTACTAGAATTATGATGAATAAATTCCGTACTTTTGCGGAGGTCAAACCTCATCTTTACTGAATTATCCTTTACTCGTATGTACAGTTATTGTTCTTCTCTATCAAATATATGAGAAAAATAGTAAGTTCTAAAAACGTAAAGTATTTTATATTCTTACACTTACTTTGTTAACTTTATTATTTGCATTATTAATAGGATGGAATTTCTTTATTGTTGTATAAATAATTATCTAACTATGATTGTCAGTGTTGTTGAACAATTTTATATGGAAAATCATGAGTGAAGAATGGAAGAACCCACAAATTGGTGAAGTAAATCAAATATTACAGTTCCGAGATTTTCATTAAAAAAGTTAACAGCACTTTATATAATTATCTTGTTCAGCTAACAGGTGCTATTACTTTAAGATATTAGCTGCCAAAAGGCGGCTTTTTTTGTTGAACTAAAGGGGCAGCATTCCTGTAATGAAGGAAAATGGAGTTTGAACAAAAAAATAACCTCTTGGTAGAATGAGAGAGTCCTGAAGCCGGCAAGCGAAAAGGACATTACTCAAATACCAGGAGGCTTTAAAATGAATTATAACCAGAATAAGAAGATTGCTCAAATTACTCCTTACACCCTAATTATAGGGGTGGATATCGCGAAATTCAAGCATGTGGCACGTGCCCAGGATTTCAGGGGAATGGAGTTTGGAACCCCTTGTTATTTTGAAAATACAAAAGAAGGTTTTGAGCATTTTCTTCATTGGATTTCGGAAACGAAGAAAGCACACAGTATGGAGAAAGTGATTGTCGGTATGGAGCCAACAGGTCATTATTGGTTTAACCTGGCTCATATTTTAAAAGAGAACGAGATTAAGTTTGTAGCTGTAAATCCCTTGCACGTCAAGAAAAGCAAGGAGCTTGATGATAATTCTCCAACTAAGAATGATGTAAAAGATGCCAAGGTCATTGCCCAGTTGGTCAAGGACGGAAGATACGCCGAACTTATCATACCGCAAGGTGTTTATGCCGAACTCCGTGTAGCAAAGAAAATACGCGATCTTTTAACCGAGGACCTTCAAACGGTCCAAGGCCAGGTGCATAACTGGATTGACCGGTATTTTCCGGAATTTCTTAAGGTCTTTAAGAAGTGGGAGGGCAAGGCTGCATTACAATTCTTACGGCTTTATGCTCTACCGTATGAAATAGCCAATTTCACAGAAGATGAATTGCTTTTCCATTTAAGAAAATCCGTAAAAAGAAGTGTAGGTGCTAATAAGATTCGGGAGTTAAAGCAAGCAGCGAGTCAGTCCATCGGACTTCGCCAAGGCTCTGAGATGGCAAAAATGGAGCTTAAAACTCTTCTGGCTAAATATGATTTGATTCAGAAGGAATTCGAAGAATTGGACGGAAAAATAGATTACCTGCTTGATGAAATTCCAGGTGTAGCCCAAATGTTAGCGGTCAAGGGTGTTGGAAGAGATACAGTCGCTGGTTTCTTTGCGGAAGTGGGTGACCTACGTGAGTACACTCACTCACCCCCGACAAATTATTAAGCTGGCTGGCTTGAGTCTGAAGGAAAATACGTCTGGAAAGCATAAGGGAAAAACCACCATCTCCAAGAGAGGACGGAAGAAGCTAAGGGCTCTGTTGTTTAGGGTTTGCATGATTCTAGTTGCCAAAAATTCAGCTTTTAAGGCCCTGCATACTTACTTTACACAACGGCCAGACAACCCGCTAAAGAAGATGCAGTCCCTTATCGCTTTGTGTAATAAATTGATTCGTATTTTCTTTAGTATAAGTAAAAAGCAATTTGAATTTAGTGAAGAAAAGATGTTAAAAGATATCCCTCACTTGGCAGGATCAAAGAAGGCAGAACTGGCCGCTTAATTCTGGTTTCGTTTAGATTAGAAATAGTCCTTGGCTTATAGTTTTGGAGACATTTGAAGCACGGATTAGTCGGCAAAGCAACTAAATTACGGGCATGGACCCTGTGGGGCAGCATGGCCGACATCCACCTCATGGAAAGGTTGGACGAAGGAATTTGAGAGCGAAGACTCTGTGAGGCATGGGAGGGTTGACCTCCATGAGAAATGTGGACATCCACCAGTGCGATCATATTTTTACTCATCCACCAATTTCTGTAATTGGTTGGTTAGTGGGTTATAATTCTTTTTTCTTTAATGGTCCAAATATATCCTTTCAAGTGATAAATCTCCAACAATAAAGGACTTACCGGCAGGTAATTAACTATGAAAATCTAAGAAAACAAGAGTAAACAGCCGTTTTCGCTTCTTTTATTGAGGGAGTTTAGTTGAAGAATCGTCATTAGGTTTTTTTCAACAATCGGGCCATTTTCTTGAACAAGAGAAGGAATTATTTGTAAGAAAATCGAAGTTAATCAAAGATGTTATTTAGTTTAGCTTCGGACGTGCTACTTAACATTAAGGAGGAAATCGATTATGAGCGACACACAGACAATACGAGGGCTCACCACTGTCAGTTTTTGGACGGATGATCTAGCAGCGGCAAAGAAGTGGTACGCCAAGCTATTGAGCATTCAACCATACTTTGAACGTCCAGGATATGCCGAGTTTCGCCTCGGCGACTACCAGCACGAGCTGGGTCTGATCGATAGACGATTCGCGCCCGATGGTTCAGTTACCGGCCCAGCCGGTGCAGTAGTGTACTGGCACGTCGACAATGTAGAAGCAACTTTCAAGAAGCTGCTCTCTATGGGAGCAAAAGAGTACGAGGCACCCACAGAGCGCGGAGAGGGATTCATCACTGCTTCTGTGGTAGATCCTTTTGGGAACATCCTAGGCATTATGTACAATCAGCACTATTTGGAGGTTCTAGGTTCGACCAGAAAAGCGTGACCCCTGCCGTTGGCATTCACAGTCCACCTAGGCTTTGCAAGTTGCACTGTGGGGTAAAGCAATTATCTGTGCAGTGGCAGCAGACTCTCTTTTATATATATGACTTCATTAATATAAAGCCAAATTTTTCTCTGTTATTCATTTTGGTATGGGCGTTTATAAGTGTTGGGATAGAGCGAATCTCTGAGTACATAGGGATCTTTCACTATCAAAATGGATATAACATCTATTATTCTTTTGCTATTTATTTAGTGGTTCAAAGTTTTTGGGTGATATTTTACAGGATTATTAAAGCATATGGAGAAAAACAACTTTAAAATGTAATGGTAGCTGTTTGTATATTGTCAGAATTTTTATACAAATGATATCACTAAGCTAATCAATAAATGCTGTGAATAAGCAATAAGTAATTTTGTTGCAGAATTAAAAGCAATGTGTGAAGAAGCATTAGAGTTATAAAACACTTATATACAATTAGGGGTAAAGAAAACATACTGTTCTTTAGTAAAAAAGGTGACTTTTTATCTTCGGATAAACAGTAGCCCTCTCCCTTACAGGAAGAGGGCTATTTACCTTTATTTTAGCTGCATAATGGAGCACGTTTTGTGCATGTAACCGGTGTATTTGCCGTTTTCTTTCATAGCTATTCTCAACTACTTAACAATTTGAATAAAGGTAATTACGATAGCTAAAGTAAGCATAGTTAAAGCATTTAACCCCATAATCGGTCTATGTTTGGCTCTTAAGAAGTGAGCATGTAAAGCACCAAGCATAAGAATAATAATTAGGGATCCTGAAAGCAAAATAAATTTAGGAAGCCAAAATCCTATGATCAATCCACCTACGCTCAAACTTTCCAAGAAAGCAGTTAATTGCATAAACCATAGGGGGTAACGATATTCGCTCCAGTGCTTAACCATTGACTTGGTACGTGTTAATTTCATCGAAATGGATATTGCGAAAATCAAAATTAAAATAATTTGAATGGTTACCGTTATAACATCCATACAGTTTCCTCCTTTTGTATAATAGACGTAGCTGCTATACATGAATTCTAGGCTTTTTTGTTTAGTGAGTATGTAGTCTGGACTACATTCCGCAGAATTTGGGGGAGGGCTATATGGATAAGATTAAGTATTTATCGAGAATACAGCTTTTGGGGGATCTGGAACTGGAAGAATTAAAGAAATATGAACCGGTCATACCCATGAAAGTTGTGAAAAAAGGTACCATTATTAGTTCTCCTCATATGGATCAAAAGATATTGTATTTAATCAAATCGGGTAAAGTTCGTTTGTATAGATTAACTGAAAGCGGGAAAGAGTTTACAGTTGATATTTTAGAAACTGGGCATTTGTTTGGAGATATTGGTACGTTTACAACAGGTTCTGAAAATTTATATGCTGAGACATAGGAAGATTCTGTTATTTGCAGAATAGATAGAGTGCAGTTTGAAAAAATAATACATGAAAATCCAAGTATTTCATTAAAGCTTCTTGAAATAATCTCCAGCCGTTTAAAGGAAGTCGAAGAGTTATTAGAGTATATGGCATATAGCAGTGCAAGGAAACGGCTTTTATTCCTGTTAAATAAACTTACAGAAAAGTTTGGGGATAAATTGTCTAGCAGCAGTCCGGGAGATTGGATTGCACTTGATATTTACATAACTCATCAAGAATTAGCAATGATGATGGGCAGTATTCGTGAAACAGTGACAGCACTTTTAAATGAATTGAATGCAGAAGGAATTGTACGCAAAGCAGGAAGGCGAGGAACAATGGAAGTTCATAGTGTACGCCTAAAATGTGCATTAAAAGAGGACGGATAAAAATCAGCACTTATTGCAGAGAGCATTGGTGACTGCATTTACACCGAATATTCTTAGTAAGCAAACGGGGCAGCATAGTAAAGAAAGCAAATTTCATTATGTACAATAGTAAATTACATTATTTACAAGATGTTGGTATGGGATTCTCGATTAGTATTTACCGGATTAAATAAAGGAGAGAAGGCTATGAGTAAATCATTTATTGAACAAGTACATTATATTAGAATTCCTGTAAAAGATTTAGAACTGTCTGCACAATGGTATAGAGATGTATTAGAGCTCCAGTTACTAAACAATACTGAGGAACTTGCAATTTTAAAAGTAAATGAAGGACCTTTCTTACTTATCTTAGTTCCTACCGAAGATGAAACATTTGCACATTTTACAATTGAAAATGAACAAGAATTTAGCATTGGCTTTACAAGTCCAGAATTATCTAAATTTCATCAACACTTAATTGATAATCAAGTTAAGGTCGAGGATATAAAAGAAGATAATGGTCATGCCTTTTTCCACTTTTATGACCCAAATGGTAATAAACTTCAAGTACACTGGTAAGATTATAATAAATAAATTACCTTATTTCATTAACGGGTGCTTTAACAGAATAAGAACGGGAACGTCCAAATCAGACGTTCCCATATTTTTTGCCTGAAAAACAACAATACTATTTAACAAAGCCTTTCTTTTTAAACAAACAGGGCAGGTTTATTCACTAAGAATCTATGCTGTTATATCACATTAGACTATTGTTGCGTAACAAGAATCTTCACTTTTAAATAACTTTGCTAAAGAATGTACTTAAGTTAACGGCAGATAATTGAAGAAGTTTTTGGAAGTAATTATAAGGTTAATTATAAAAATAACACACTACTTTTATGTTAGTATTTTATTAAAATAGTCCCGACCAAATTGAATAGGTAGGGACTATTTTACTTACAAGAGGCTTTGATAATGTTAATGAACTCTGTGCAGCCAAAATACTTTCAAGCTTGTGTTCATTTGTACAAGCTAAATTGAATTTCCTAAGCTGCTTTATCTTGAAGTAGTAATGGGACACGTTCCACTAGGCTTAGGGCGTCTAACCAATTCCCCTCCGCAATTGGGACAAATATAATTCATATTTTCTGTGCAAGGTTCACAAAAAGTACATTCGTGAGTACAAATATAAGCAATGGTTTCTATTGAGCTGCTTTGTTCACAAGCTTCACAAGACTTTCTCATTTCTAATGCCATTTATTACTCTCCTTTGTTAAGTTCTTTTTTACTTACCACACAACAAAATTTTCCAATTTAACTTTATAACATTGCTAATATTTCTTCTGTTTTTTTAATAATTGCAAATTCTTCATGCAGATTTGCTAAAGTCATCTCATGTATTTTTTCTGCATTAAATGTTTTCCCATTGAAACTCTGCCTATCAAAAGTTGCCGTCGCATCTGAAACTAAAAAAGGATTAAAGCCGAGATTTCCAGCCATACGTGTTGTTGTTTCCACACAGTGGTTAGTCGTCAAGCCTGTTATAACAATATTAGGGCAATTATTTTTCCTTAATATTTTTTCAAGGTTTGTACCAATAAACGCACTATTAACACTTTTGGTAATAACAATATCCTTTGGCTGTGGGTTAATCATTTCCTTGAATTCACTTGTTTCGCTTTTATAATAAAAAAGAGATTCTTTATTTTTTGACAAGTGTTTAACATAGATGACTAATCTTTGATTTAAATTCCAATACTCTATTAGCTTTTCGATATTTCTTTCAGCACATGGATTGTTTCTCTTTCCCCAACTGGAATCATCAAAAGCGCTTTGGACATCGATCACAATTAACGGGACGTTATCATGCAGCTTTATCAAAGTCATTACCTCCATAGATTTAATAACTTAATTGTAATAATTCACTTTCACTTTTTACATAGATTTATTATTGTATTTTTATTAAAATATTTAATAAATTAAGCTTTTTATAAGGTTACACTTTAAAAATGAAGGTGGCTTTAGAATGGATGAAATTGACAAGAGAATTTTGGTTGAATTGCAAGAGAATGCACGCATATCGGTGACAGAGCTAGGAAAAAAAATTGGGCTATCCACACCGGCAACAAATGAGAGGTTAAAAAGATTAGAGGAAAAGGAAGTTATTATAGGGTATCGAGCTGTTATTAACCCGGAAAAAATAAACAAGCATGTTATTGCTTTTATACTTTATGACACAAAGAAATGTAAGGAGTTTAGAGATTTTTGCATTGCCCATCCAAGTGTAATAGAGTGTCATAGGCTAGCTGGACAATTCAGTTATTTAGTAAAGGTTGTAACAGAAACAGTTCACACTCTTGAGGACTTTATAGACGATTCAATGGTTTATGGACAACCCTCTTCATTAATAAACCTTTCATCACCGGTAAAACATAAACCTATAGCTTAGTTTGCATTATTTCTTTCAGCTGCTGCACAGTACGATAGAAATATGTACTAACGGAGAAGGTGGTTATTCAACTTAAGGGTGCTTATATTCAAGATCAGCTGCCGAATTGGGCAGCTTTTTTTATTCAACAAAAGGGGCAGATTAATGAAATATAGATATACTCACTAATATACAAAATGTTACAATTATTGGTAGAGGAGAAAGAGTTGAGTATTTTTCTTTTTGCTGTTATTCACATATTGATAGGATTAGCCTTAATTTATTTTTATGGAAAATTGCCAAAGGCACTTACGGTATTTCTATCTGTGTTCTTTATTATTAGTTTTCTTTATTGGGGAACAATTTTAATAAATTCTTCGTTAAGCTAATGGGTGCTTATGTTCAAGAACAGCTGCTAATCAGGCAGCTTTTTTCTTATTCCATAAACGGGGCAGGTTAGTGAAACAAAAAGATGATAAAATTCCATCTTATATGTGGTATTTGACACATACTGTGAAAAAAATATGCTTTAAAAAGGAAAAAAGCGCCTAACAAGAGGCGCTTTATACATTAGCAATCCTTAGATTCATTGTAGTGTAGAGGAGGGGGGATTAACCATCCTTTTTCTTTGTTAAGCTTTAAGATTTTTAAACCGAATTGTGCCTTTGCCATATGAAACTGACCATACATCATGGCAATATCTTCTCGAATACTTTGACCCATTACTTGACTACATGTCACTAATCCAGCAGCTGTATCTTTTGAAATTGATGCGCTAATTTCTGGATCAGTAAATCTGGCTCCTACCGGGATACTTTCAAGATTTGCATTAGGGCGATCCGGTGGAGCAGGTGGTAGTCCAATTCCATTTGTTTTTAATAAGTCTTGCAATTGATTATTCTCGTTTTTTAAACCTTGTATCGCTTCTTCAATGAGTTTTTTTAAGTCTTGATCACCAGAATGGTTAAAAAAAGACTGATATCCTGCAATCATGCCGTTATTAGTCAAAAGATGAGTCCAAGTCGAAACTACCTCACCATAATGCATGGGTTCATCCTGGGGGTTACCACTTAATATTCCCATAACTACACTCCTTATCATTTTTTGAATATTCATATGTTACTCCTTTTAAGTAAAAATGAGTATAAGGATAGTATGTATTTGAATGCAGGAGGATATTCTCTGTAATGGAATTTTAATGTAAGGATATATATGACTGATTACCAGGGAAAACGGTTTATATTGCACAATTCGAACAGGTTATTAAAGTAAAGGGTGCTTACTAAAAGAACTAGCTGCCATCTTAGGCGGCTTTTCTTATTCCATAAAAGGGCAGGTTTCTTCAACAAGGGAGCGTTTTTTATGGAAAAATATGGGTGATCCTTTAATTGAGAAAACTGCTATTGGAGGTGATAAAAATTCCTAAGGTTGCAATGAAACGATGTTTTTTTGCATTAAGACTATTGGTTTTTATGATTCTCCTGGCATTTGTTATTTTTAATGGTTTAGAAACAGAAAGTTTTATCGCATTGTTGATAACACCTTTATTCTTCATAGGAAAGCCTTGGTACAGTTATTTTAGAAAAGACCAAAAGTAAATATGTTTAAGGTCATCGTTTTTATTTTATAGATAACGAATAGCTTGAGTTAAACTAGGGGTTGCTACGGCAGCCCTTTTTCTTATTCCACTAAGGGGTAGATTAGTTCAACAATTGATTGGGGTAATTTGGTAAAATGAATTTAAAAAGGAGGGTATAATGAAAAAGTTAAAATCTATTTCTATTTTAATTATAACATTTGTCGTACTTCTACTATCTGATGTTTATATCAACAAAGACGACGTTTCTACCAACGATGACGATGATGATGGTAAGGCTCGAGATGACCGTATTGCATCTGTTATTAACGCTGTATTTGATGAATATGGTTTATTCAACTCTCAAGTAGGTAGTACAGACTCAATAATCCGGATTGAAATGGACGAAGCAAACAGTGAGCAAGAGCTACTGGAATATTTAGAGAAAAACATATCTAAAGCAGATTTAAGGCACTACAATATAAAAATTTTGAAGAGAAATTTAAAAGAAGTACAGACAGAGCATGCTATGCTGTTGCTTGAAGGTATTGCAATGGATTACATAAAGGAAAAAAATTATAATGATGTTCAAGTTTATTATCCTAATGGTAAACCAGAACAAGTATTAAAAATAATTATTAATGAGACAAGTGAACGATCCAGTGAAGATTTAAAAGCTGAGTTAGAAAATTTCTTAGCTACTAAGGGTGCTGAACTTCCAGTACCACTAAGAGATATTTCATATGAAATTCAGATAATAAAAGTTTGAATGATTTTCCCTCAGGAAAGTCGTTATCCTTATTCAACTATAGGGTGCTTTTGCTCAAGAAAGTGTTGCAATGATCTTCAACAATCGGGCAGGGCTTTTTACAGTGAAGACCGAAGTATTTAGGAAGGAAAAATTTAACTGAAAGGGAGGAATCCTTGATGGGAAAGCATCATGCGTTAAAACTGTATGATTATCACGTTTGGGCGAACAAAAAGTTTTTCGAGCGATTGAAAGAATTGCCCAAGGACATTTATGATCGGGAAATACAAAGTGTTTTTTCCTCGATTGCGAAGGCACTTGTTCATATTTATACGGCAGATACAATATGGCTCGGTGTAATGCAGGAGAATAGTATGGAAGAGATTCAAGCTTCTATCGCCATTGCTCAAGAAACGACAAAAGATAAGAGTCTTGAAGAAATGGAAAAGCTGTTTCAAAGTTTGTCAGAGGAATATCAAAAGCTTCTTAACAATGTTAGCGATTTGGATAAAGAGATTTCACCAGTGCATCCTAAATTTGGGCGTTTGGATACTCATTTTTCTGAATTGATTCAGCATGTTGTTAACCATGGCACATATCACCGCGGAAATCTTACGGCAATGATTCGTCAACAGGGATACTCAAGTGTATCTAATGATTATGTTTTTTATCTTTACGATATCAGCACGTCAAATTAGTTTTTTGCTTAAATTTATTCCGGAAGGTAAGTAAGGTTTTGTATCTAATTATCGCACTCGGGTTCTTTTAGAGTAAAGCGTAATGTGTATAGGGCCATTTAAGGGGAATCAGTTTATATCTGCAAATTTTTTCAACATATTAAGACCTGTAGGTTGATAAGACAATTTTACAAAATTAAAAAGAATCAAAATCTTATATAAAATGTGATTGATGGTGGAAATCACATTTTAGATTTTGATTAAGAACCAATAAAATCTATTGAAATATTAAAAGGTGTCATTTCAAGGTTAGTGGAACTTGATAATTTAAAGAATTTTTTATAAAAAGGATGACTGTCATGAAAAAGCAGTGAAAATAGCCTCCTAAGATAAATTTAATTATATTAGGAGGCGTTGAATATGAAATTTAACATTATTAATCGTGACAATTGGGATCGAAAAGAATATTTTGAACACTATTTACAGCAGCAGACAACATTCAGTATAACGAATGAAATGAATATTACTATTCTGATGAAGAACTTAAAGAAAAAGAATTATAAGTTATATCCTGCGTTTATTTTTATGGTTACAAAAATCGTTAACTCCCACAGAGAATTTAGAATAAGTTTTAACTCAGAAGGTAATTTAGGTTATTGGACAGAGATTTGCCCTCTCTATACAATTTTTGATAAGAAGACGCACACATTTTCTGGCATCTGGTCACCAAACTTAGCAGTTTTTTCTGAGTTTCATTCTCAATATGAAAATGATGTAGAAGAATACAATGGTACGGGGAGATTATTTCCAAAAACACCTATACCAGATAATAATATTCCGATCTCTATGATTCCCTGGAGTTCTTTTACGGCATTTAATTTAAATATAAATAATGGTGGGGATTTTCTCTTGCCCATAATAACTGGAGGGAAGTATTCACAAGTAAATGATGAATTATTCCTGCCTGTCTCTTTACAAATGCATCATGCTGTTTGTGATGGCTATCATGCTGGAGTTTTTATGAATGATTTACAAAGACTTGCTGATGAAAGTGCAGACTGGATTTAGCTGGTCATTGGAGGAGTATAACAAAGGAACTGTGTACAGCAGTTCCTTTTTTATAGAAATACTAAAGTTTGTAAAGATAACAATCGAAAAACGAAAAGAATAAAATAAGATAGGGGCTAGTTACGATGATAAAAGGTTTCGGCGGGATATTTTGGCGAACTAAGAATCTTGATGCTGTGAAAAAATGGTACAGTGAAGTGTTGAAGATTGAAATAGAAAATTGGAATGGGACTGTGGTTAAACCACAATTAGGGAATGAAACCATCTTTTCTTTCTTTGCCGAGAATGACAGTTATTTTCCAACAGAACAACAAGTGATGTTGAATTTTCAAGTACATAATCTAAACGAGACTATTAAGCATCTTGAACAAATGGGTGTACCTCTTGTTAAGGAAAAAGAGGTTAGTGAGTTTGGGAAGTTTATTTGGATTGAAGACCCTGAAGGTCGGCTGGTCGAGCTTTGGGAGAAATAGCAAGTTGTCATTTATTTGCTATTGAGCTATCGGGTGCCTATGTTCAAGGTCAGCTGCCGAAAAAGCGGCTTTTGATTATTAATTAAACAGGCCAGGTTAGTATAAAAAGGAGTTCCTGTCATTTTGTTGAAATACTCTTTAGTGGCACCTAATTTTTTTAAGGAGTGGATAAAAATGAATCGAACTGAATTGCTCTTAAGAATGCTTGATACTACATACGATAATGAGAGCTGGTATGCGCCTTTCAAACCTGCAATAGAAGGACTCACCGCCGAACAGGCCAGGTGGAGACCGGCAGGAGAGACAACAAAATCAATTTGGGAAAATGTTAATCATCTTATTTACTATAAAGAAAGACTTGCAGCAAATTTAGAAGGCCGTGAATGGGCACAAAATCTCGATGGGGATCAAACTTTCTGCCTTACAGAACAAATAAATGATGACAGGGAATGGATGGCTGTCGTTGAACGCGCAGAAAAGGTTCAACGCAGTTTAAGAGAAGCTTTAATTAAAACAACCACTGAAGTGCTTGAACAAAATTCTCTGGAAGAAAAGCTATTAGACATAATGCTTCACGATGCATACCATACGGGTCAAATTATTCAAATTAGGAAGATGCAGGGTTCCTGGCCATCACATCGTTGATAGGAGGAAAAGCAGCTGAATAATAGACATAAATAAACGGGTGATTTGCTCCTGGATCCTAAGGGGTTATGCAACTGAAGCTGTGAGTAATTTAGTGAAGAAGTTATTTGTTGAGTTTGATGTGCATCGTATACAAGCCAGCCTTGATGCAAGAAATAAACCCTCACAAAAGTTGTGTGAGCGTATAGGTATGAGAAAAGAAGCTCATTTCATACAGGATTTTTGGAATATGGATGAATGGACAGAGAGCATTGTGTATGGAATGCTACTTTCAGATTTAAATTTATGAAACTAGCAGCAGGATTGTACTGAGATTTTTTATATATATTAAATTCCGTTGAAATGCTCCTCGCGGTACTGGTTGAGTTACTTTTCCAGACAAAGTACCCCTAAAGATTTCACTAAACTGTATTAATTTGATTATACAGCTGCTTTATTGAACTATAGGTGCTTATGCTCAGGGATGCTGCCGAATAAGGCGGCATTTATTATTTAATTAACGGAGCAGCTTAGTTGAAATTATTTTTAAAATAAAAAGTTGACGCCTTTTGCTACTCGGTGATACAATGTACTTGTAATAAGCAATACTGAATAGCGGAGTTTTCAAAAGCTGTTCAGTATAAATTTTCCCTGGTACTAAGTAATACTGAATATACGTCAGACACAATAGAGGAGGCTCTGAACATGGAAAATTTAACTGAAATGCTGAAGGGTTCGCTGGAAGGCTGTGTACTGGAAATCATCAGCCGACATGAAACCTATGGCTACGAGATTACCCGCCGGCTGAACCAGCTTGGATTTACCGAAGTCGTGGAAGGGACGGTCTACACCATCCTCGTGCGATTAGAAAAGAAAATGCTGGTGAACGTGGAAAAGAAACCGTCAGATATGGGGCCGCCCCGCAAGTTTTACTCACTTAATGATGCCGGCCGCCAGGAACTTGAATTATTTTGGGAAAAATGGGATTTTGTATCATCAAAAATCAACGTCTTGAAGTCAACCTAGTTTCATAAGATATTCTGTCGGATATTTTTGGAGTGTCTTGTTCAGCTTTATAAAAAAGGAGGAAAAATAGCATGTTGGAAATGTTCAAAAAAATGATTGGTGATAAAAAAGAATACAAGATGATGATGGCAAGGGTTGAAGCACTGCCTGAGGATTACCAGTTTGTATTTAAGAAAATTCAAAACTACATGTGGAATTTCTCAGCGGGCAACGGGATGGATATGCTGCACATGCAGTATGAATTAATCGAGTTGTTCGAAGCCGGTGCGGCAGAAGGCAGACAAGTGCTGGAAATCACCGGAGATGACGTGGCGTCCTTTGCTGACGAACTAGTGGCAAATGCTAAAACCTATGTCGCCAAGTATCGAGAAGATTTGAATGAGAGTATCATGAAGCGATTGGGAAAAAAGTAAATTCTATAGATAATACCGACTGAATAGGTGTTTTACAAATGTATTTATTACCTGCACTATTCAGTTTCATTTTTACCCCGGTACTAAGTTATACAGAATATCTGTCAGACTAAGTAGAGGCTTGTAGGCAATCCAGCTCCGTAAGGCGCTTATTATAAGGAGGAAAAAAGTATGAGCAATGCAGCGATTTCTGTAAAAGGGTTAAAAAAATCCTTTAAAGACAAGGAAGTCTTAAAGGGGGTGGATTTTGAGGTGCAGCGTGGCTCCATTTTCGCACTGCTGGGCTCAAATGGAGCGGGCAAGACGACGACCGTCAACATCCTCTCGACGCTGATGAAGTCCGATGGCGGAGAAGCAGGTATTTGCGGCTTTGACGTCCAGCGTCAACCGGATCATGTTCGCCAGAGCATCAGTCTGACAGGGCAGTTCGCAGCTTTAGACGGCATGCTCACCGGGCGGGAAAACCTGATGATGATCGCCAAGCTGCGGGGAATTTCCAATCCTGCTCAAGTCGCTGACAATCTGCTTGCAAGATTCAGCCTGACCGATGCGGCCAACCGCCGGGCGGACAATTATTCCGGCGGGATGAAGCGCCGGCTTGACATCGCCATGAGCCTTATCGGGACGCCAGCAGTCATTTTTCTCGACGAACCGACGACAGGGCTTGACCCGGAAGCGCGAATTGAAGTCTGGGATACCGTCAAGGAACTTGCCGGCGGCGGCACGACCATCTTGCTGACGACCCAGTACCTGGAAGAAGCCGAACAACTGGCGGACCGAATCGCCATCCTGCATGGCGGAAAAATCATCACGACCGGTACCCTTGCCGAACTTAAAGGGATGTTCCCGCCCGCGAAAGTGGAGTACATCGAGAAGCAGCCGACATTGGAGGAAATTTTCCTCGCGATCATCGGCAAAAAGGAGGAGATGTAAATGAAAAGCAAAACAGGGGTATTACTAGGGCGTTTAATGCGCAACATTATGCGCAGTCCGGATACAATTATCACGGTGGCGATTACGCCGATTATGATGCTGCTGCTGTTTGTCTACGTATTTGGCGGCGCCATAGAGACAGGCACGGACAACTACGTCAATTATTTATTGCCGGGAATCTTGCTGATGGCCATCGCATCCGGCGTTGCTTACACTTCCGTGCGGCTGTTTTCGGATGTTAAGAGCGGGCTGATGGCGCGTTTCATTACCATGCCCATCAAGCGCTCGTCGGTATTGTGGGCTCACGTGCTGACCTCGCTTGTTTCCAATGCGCTTACTATCATGGTGGTTATCCTCGTTGCGCTCTTAATGGGCTTCCGTTCCAGCGCTAATATCCTGGATTGGCTCGCGGTAGCAGGGATACTCGGGCTGTTTACGCTGGCGCTGACATGGCTGGCGGTCATTCCCGGATTGAAAGCGGGGTCTATGGAAGGGGCTACAGCCTACTCGTACCCGCTGATTTTCCTGCCGTTTATCAGTTCGGCCTTTGTTCCCACCGATACCATGCCTAAAATAGTCCGTGCGTTCGCTGAGAACCAGCCTGTGACTTCAATCGTGGATGCGATCCGCGCCCTCTTGTATGAAGGGTCTGTTGGCAGCGGCATCTGGATCGCGCTTGCCTGGTGCGTCGGCATCATGGTCATCTCTTACTTCTTCGCCGTTAAAGAATTCAAACGCCAGTTAGGGTAAGTACACCATTATAGGATTAACGGAATCATAGCCCTGCAGGACACCTTTGGGTAAAGGTTAATAAAGCATGCAAATAATGAAAAAGGTGAATCTGCAGTGGATTCACCTTTTTCTTATTGTATGATACTTTTTTTAATGACAAGTGACATGCTTTCAGCTATTTGCTGATAAGTAGCATCATTCGGATGGAAGACGTCACTGGAAAGATCGCGTTTGGCATCCGTGACCAGATTGAAAGTATCCACTACTTGAACTCTGTATTTCAAGCCTAGTGTACGGGCAGACTCATTCCATTTTTGGATGATGGAATCAAATGAATCCCCGTTGGGCGATTGCTTGAATGGATTATAAAGCCCCATATAGAGTATGACTGCATTCGGATTACTTTCACGAATGTTTTTAAACGTCTTTTCCAAATTGGGAATTTCGGTCTCCACGATGCCAAGGGCGGTTTCTTCAGAATATTTTTTTAGGATCTCTCCGCTATTAAATAGGTTATTTCCCCCTATTGTGATAGTAATGATTTTGGCATCTTTAAGAGATCTCTTGACTTCCTTTTGTTCTAACTGGACCAGCAAATCTTCAATCCTTGCACCTCTTACACCCAGGTTTTGGAAACGTTCAACAGTATTATTTTCTTTAAGTTCATTTCCAACCAGCGGGACAAAACCTTCTCCCTTTGATGAGCCGACACCCCTGGTTAATGAATCTCCGAGTGCGATATATGTATCACCAGGTGTGACAGGAACTTCCTCTGATTTTGCTAATATTTCCGCTTGAGGCGGGCTGGTAACATCCATATAGGCACTGGCAAGGCCATACCCAAAAAGAACTGTCAGCGCAAGGGATAAGGTGAAAAATAACGGCCACATCCATTTTTTCATCGTTTGACCTCTCCTTCTAATGTAATTGTATCTAAATTTTTCTCAAATTGAGTATTTAAAAGAGTCATTGTTCGAAGATTTAGTTAGAATAGAAAAAGGGTGATGCTATGAGCTTAAAGCCGACAGTTCTATTGGAAAATGCAACGAAAATCATTGGAAAGAAAACGATTATTGATAATATATCATTTGAAATTTATCCAGGAGAAGTATTTGGGTTCCTGGGCCCTAATGGCGCCGGGAAAACCACCACGATCCGGATGCTCGTCGGGCTCATTAAGCCAACGTCCGGAAAGATTCACATCTGCGGTTTTGATGTAAGAAAGCAATTCGTTCAGGCGATGCAGCGCCTTGGTTCTATCGTCGAAAATCCCGAGCTGTATAAGTATTTGAGCGGCCGCGAAAACCTGCAGATGTTTGCGCGAATGCTGCCTGATGTGGATGAAGAACGGATACAGGAAGTCATTGATCTGGTTGATCTGACCGCTAGAATTGATGATCAGGTTCGGACCTATTCATTAGGAATGCGTCAGCGTCTTGGTATTACACAAGCATTGTTAGGCCGCCCGGATGTGCTTATATTGGATGAGCCTACGAATGGCTTGGACCCGATGGGAATAAAAGACCTTCGAACATTTATCAGGAAGCTGGTCGATGATACGGGCCTTTCGGTGCTCGTATCCAGTCATATTTTAAGTGAAATCGAATTGCTGGCGGATCGTGTGGCTATTATGAGCCATGGGAAAATCGTGAAGGTCGGCAGCGTAAGCGATTTAGTTGGTGCACTGTCATCTGGTGTGGATTGGAGAGTCAGTGATTCTGCTCGTGCACTTGCTATTTTACAAGAATCCCAGTATGTCCAGGCTGCAGAACTATACGATGACCATACTATACACACTCTTATGGATGAAAGCAAAACCTCAATTCTGAATGAGGCTTTAATGAAGGCGGGTATTGAGGTATGGACGATCGAAAGGAAAGTGCAGACATTGGAGGACCTATTCATCAGTTTGACAGGAGGCGATCATATTGTCTAATCCGAATATGGTTGGACTGATTCGTAATGAAGTGATGAAAATTGCTTCCAAAAAACGCCTGGCGGTTGTCAGCGTTATATTAGTCATTCTGGTCTCGATGTTTACATATGCACAGTACCGGGAGATACAGGAGAAAATAGAAAAGCAGGGCACTCTGGACTGGCGGGTGGAGCTTCAGCAGGAGATTGTCGACCGGCAAAATCGGCTCGCATCGAGTGGAATCCAGGACGAGTTCAGACAGTTCCTTGAATTTGATCTGAAGCAAAAGCAGTACTATCTGGACAACGATATCAACCCAAACTATCCTGGAGCCCCTACGTTTATCCGCATCTTTTTCTCACAGGGAGTCACACTTGTCCTGCCTTTATTCATTATTATTATAATGGCTGATATTGTGAGCGGGGAATATAATGATGGCACCATCAAAACATTACTGTCCCGGCCGGTTAAACGATGGAGAATCCTGATGGCTAAATGGCTGACGGTTTTGCTGTATACCTCCATGCTGATGGCGGCAACCGTGATTGTTTGTTATGGGGTTTCAGGAATCGTGCTCGGATATGATGGATGGACCGCCCCAATTTTGACCGGATTTCAAGCTTCTGCATCTGGTGAATTTTCAACGGAATACATCCATACTCTGCCGATGTGGGAATACTTGCTGATGTCAGTTGGACTTGCCTGGGTAGTAACAGCGGTTGTTGGAACCATAAGCCTCATGATATCAGTTCTAGTCAAAAATACAGCGACTGGAATAGGGGCGATGATGGCCGTGTTAATCGCAGGCACTCTGCTATCTTCTATCGGTTCGAGCTGGACGAGTTCCAAGTATTTAGTGAACTTGAACTTTGATCTGATTAACTATTTAGAAGGCCAGGCTCCGCCGATTGAAGGGATGTCCCTGCCGTTTTCGCTGACCGTTCTCGGGGTTTGGACGGCCGCCTGCCTGGCTGTGGCGTTTTGGAATTTTACTCAGAAGGATATGTATTAAGAGGGTCATTTTTCAAGGCTAATCTTACCAATATTTAGAGTTCAGAAATAATTGATTGACAATTGGATGAATTTAAATTATTATCGCTTTAAATAATTAAAAAGTTGAATATTTTTCTTCTTATCCAGAGAGGTGGAGGGACTGGCCCTTTGAAGCCTCGGCAGCAGGTTCTGATGAATACTGTGCCAATTCCAGCAAGCGTATCGCTTGAAAGATGAGAAGAGGGTTTATCAAACTCTCTTCTTAGGAGGAGAGTTTTTTTATTGTTTGTAAATCCAACTTAATTTATGCGAAAAGTAGATATTTAAAATGCAAGAGGAGAGAAGAAAAATGAAATATGGTTTCTGGCTGCCGATTTTTGGAGGCTGGCTGCGAAATGTGGATGACGAAAAGATGCCGCCAACCTTTGAATATGCTAAAAACGTCATTCAGTCGGCTGAAAAATGGGGATACTCGACTACGTTAATAGCTGAATTATATTTAAATGATATTAAAGGACCGGACCATGATTCTCTTGAAGCATGGTCCACGGCAGCCGCACTTGCAGCCGTGACGGAAAAAATTGAAATTATGACCGCGATTCGCCCTGGTTTTCATAATCCTGCTGTAGCAGCAAAAATGGCAGCCAATATTGATCAAATCAGCAGCGGACGTTTTACTCTTAACGTTGTTTCTGCCTGGTGGGCCGAAGAAGCCCGTCAATATGGCGGCATTTTTACAGAACATGATGAGCGGTACGCCCGTACTGAAGAGTTCATTGATGTTCTAAAAGGGTTATGGACAGAAGAAAACTTCAATTATTCTGGCCAATTTTACGACTTAAACGATACGAAGCTTGCTCCGAAGCCAGTTCAAAGACCTAACCCGATTCTTTATGCAGGCGGTGAAAGTGAAAAAGGCAAGCAGACCATCGCAGAAAAATGTGATGCTTATGTTATGCACGGCGGAACGGTTGAAGAGATTGAACGGAAAATAGGAGAAATGAAGGCACGGCGTGAACAAACGAACAATGCGCCATTCAGTTCTTTCGGAATGGCAGCTTATGTTATTTGCCGTGATACAGAAGAAGAGTCTCTTGCTGAGCTTGAAAAAATCACGACCGTAAAGGATTCCAGCGGTTACGCAGGCTTTAAGGACTTCACGACAAAATCACAATTAGAGCAGCAGATTCAGCTGCAGGATTACTCTGTCTCTAACAGAGGTTTGCGGCCAAACTTAGTAGGAACACCAGAGCAAATTGCTGATCGAATCCTGCAATATGAAGAAGCTGGACTAGACCTGCTATTATTGCAATTTTCACCTCAACTGGAGGAAATGGAACGCTTCGCAAAGACGGTTATGCCATTAGTGGAACAAAAACGCAGTTTAATAAAGAGCTAGAAAGGGGCCGGAATAATGACCAAGGTATATGTAATACATGAAAATAGTGAGTGGACAGTCCATTTGACAAAAAGGCTGGAGGAACTGGGTGTTCCTTATGAAGAATGGCATTTAGACGAAGGGACGTTAGATTTATCTGCAGAACCGCCAGAAGGAATCTTCTATAGCCGGATGAGTGCTTCTTCTCATACTCGTGATCATCGTTTTGCAGCTGAATTTTCCGGACAAGTATTGGCCTGGCTAGAAGCACATGGCCGTACAGTGTTAAATGGAACGAGCGCTCTCAAGCTGGAAGTTAGTAAGGTCTTACAATACTTGGAGTTAAACAAATCTGGTGTCAGGACTCCAAAAACGATTGCAGCGGTGGGAAAACAAAATATTATTAATGCAGCTGAAGAATTTGCAGGAAAGCCGTTTATCACGAAACATAACCGAGCCGGTAAAGGCCTGGGTGTTCAATTATTCCATAGTATTGAAGCTTTAAAAGCTTATGTGGAGGGACCTTCCTTCGAAGAGCCTGTTGATGGTATTACTCTTATTCAGGAATACATTCAATCTCCTGAAAGCTATATCACCCGCTGTGAGTTTGTAGGGGGCAACTTTGTTTATTCCGTCAGGGTTGATACTTCGGAAGGATTTGAACTTTGCCCGGCGGACGCATGCCAGATTGGCGACTTATTCTGCCCGGTAGGAGAAGAGGTTGAAGAGAAGCCTAAATTCCAGATCATTGAAGATTTTGAGGACGAAATTTTAGAAAAATACAAAGAGGTTCTGGCCAGGAATCATATTCAAGTCGCTGGAATCGAATTTATCAGAAATGCTGAAGGTAATATTTACACTTATGATATTAATACAAACACAAACTATAATTCTGATGCAGAAGCGAAAGCTGGAAAATATGGAATGCTCGAGTTAGCTTCATTCTTAAAGAAGACATTGGAAGAAAAATACGCTGTATCGGTAACGGCTTAAGTTGTGGGGACTTGCCTCAGCAGGTCCTTTTGGATTATAAATTGAATTCGGAGGTACCAAAATACTTCAGGATCGGCTGCAAATTACAGCCGATTTTTTTTTTATAACAATTGGGGCAGGTTAATTGAACGGGGAAGTCAAATAAATAGAGGTTAATAACTCTAAGTATTGGAGTGACTGCAAATGCAAATATACCCAGATGATCCATTTATTACTAGAACAGTAGAAGTTGGCGGACTTACGAAATCGCAGCTTCATCAAAAACTGCAGCAATACTCCATCTTGATGAATGAGTATGGCGAAAGACTGTTTGCCGATGATAGATTTACGACTTCTGATAGGGTGTCCAGCCTGAAGACAGTTGAGCTAACCGTTATGAACCTTGGTTTTCATGATGGAGCTACTACAGAACAGCTTTTTAAAAGAGCGAGAAGCCTTGGTTTGGAATTATGTCCGCATGAGCTGGGTCCTCACCTGAGACTGAAATATCTGGACCAGCCTGAAGGTTTTTCGGGGAATACCGCAAAGCAGCAGCAAGAAGCTCCACCTGGCTCTGTCACAATAGCATCGGAGATCCTAACTGAAGATGATGATTTTCCGAAAGGTTTTTATCTTAGACGAATTAATGGCGTTTTATGGCTGCGCGGATACATAGCGGACCATCTGCACGTTTGGAACCCTGAAGACCGCTTTATCTTTATCAAACTATAAAAATTATGAAAAGAGAGAGATTAAGTGAAGACTTGCCTTTTTTATTTAACTAAAGAGATCAGCTTTCAAACCAGGAGTTTTTTTTCTGTTTAACAAGGAATTGATTGAAGAAGAAATCAGGCAACTATTTTCTTTTTAAACTAAAGGGGGAGGCTAGATAATAAGGTATTGGTTAATTAATGATGACTGGATTTTGCATTGTAACCGTAAGGATGATCACTATTAACCAGGAAATGAAATAAAGTAGCAACTTTCTATATAATTTGATATATTTTTACATAATTATCGTAAAGGAATGACCTATATGAAATTAATTAAACGATTTATTTTAAACCGCCCTGCTGAAAAGCGGCTTGCATATTTTTATGGTATGGTTACAACGGATGAACAGGTGTGGCTGCTGCGCGACGAGAATGGCGACCTATTTCTCTTAGAAGATGATGGGGAATATGAATTTTTGCTGCCTGTATGGCCAAGCAGAAGCTTTGCTGAAATGAAGGCTGCCAATTTAGATGAGTCATACGAAGCGTTTAACATTCCACTTTCAAATTTTTTAGACGAGTTATTAGTTGATATTGAACATGACGGTGGTGCTGCAGCGATTTTCCCTAATGAAAACGATACAACCATTCAAAAACGTGAAGAAATAAAAGAAATGCTTCGCAATTTATAGCAAGAAAAATGCTCACATTAAATAGGAAAGTGTATTTAGACTAGTAACGGAGAATCCTAACATAAGTGAGTTCAGTTCTTTTGTAGAAATTGAGTATGTTATATAACTAATGGGTGCAAGAGGAGCAATAAGAAGCGACACCATTAACCAGTAATGTATGGATTTCTTTGAGAGGTGTGTGGCAGTTAATGATTTTGGTCAGTTCTTGTTTAGCTGGATTAGAAGTTAGGTATAACGGTACACATAGCTTAGATAACAAGATTAGTAATTTAGTTGGAGAGAATAAAGCTGTTACGGTCTGTCCCGAAATGCTTGGTGGGTTTTCAACCCCAAGGGAACCTGCTGAAATAGTAGGCGGAGACGGAGAAGATGTACTGGATGGAAAGGCTAAAGTGGTTGAGAAATCTGGTAATGACGTAACCGAACTTTACATAAAAGGAGCTTATGCAACTTTAGAAAAAGCTAAAAAAATTAACGCAACAATAGTTGTTCTCAAGGAGAATAGCCCATCTTGTGGTAGTTCAATGATTTATAACGGTGAATTTAAGGGTAACAAAATTGTTGGAAACGGAGTTACTTCAGCTTTACTTAAAAGAAATGGTTTACAAGTAATTTCAGAAGAACAATTTGCTGAAAATTTCTTTTAGTAATCAATTTACGGGTACTTATGTTCAAGATCAGCTGCTAATCGCGCAGCTTTTTTCAGGTTAGTAAAATAACTAGAAGAGATATTACCCAAAAGGAAAATTAAATCAGGATTGGAAATTCCAAGTTTCTGGGGTGCAGCCTTAATGAAAAACAGGGAAGGTAATTTTATTAAAAGGGAGAATTTTAATATGAGTATAAATTGAGAGGAGTCTGAAGATGTATCATAGCTTAAGCGACTTTTTAAAATCCTGGGAATTTGAGGCTGGGGCTACAAACAGGATTCTTAATAATCTCACAGATGAATCATTAAAACATGAAGTCACTCCAAATCAATGGTCTTTAGGACGTATTGCGTGGCATACGGTTACTGCTATAAAAGTGATTAGTTCGCAGGCAGGTTTAAGGTTTGAAGCTCCTGATGAAGATTGGTCTGTTCCATCTTCGGCTAATTTCATTGCTGAAAGCTATATTAATTCTTCTTATAACTTTGTTGAGGCTTTGGAAACTCAATGGACTGATCAGACCCTATTAGAAAAAATTGATTTCTTTGGCATAAAAATGACAAAGGGAAGTCTGTTATTATTTTTAAACCAACATCAAACCCACCACCGAGGACAAATGACTATTCTAATGAGACAAGCAGGACTTATTGTTCCAGGGATTTACGGACCCTCAAAAGAAGAATGGGCACAATTTGGAATGGCTGAACCAAGACAAACTTTATTTGATTAAATTCTAGAGCCACTATTGAAAATAGAAATTAATCAATTCATTATTATACAAAGACCATAATAACCGATTAAATCCAGCTGCCATCTTAGGCGGCTTTTCTTATTGTGCTAAGGGGGCAGATTAGTAAAGAAAGCAAAAATGTAAAAATTTATTTGAATAATGGGAAGAGGGGTTAATTGTGAAGAGAGTAGACGTTGTATATGCGTTTATTTATGAAGAAATAACAGAGAAAGTATTAATGGTTAATAATCGACATTCAACTTGGTCTCTACCAGGTGGGGCAGTTGAAAAAGGTGAAACGTTAGAACAGGCAGTTATCCGAGAAACAAAAGAAGAAACTGGTTTAGTAGTTGAAATAGAAAATATTATTGCAGTTAATGAAGCGTTCTTTTCTAAACACGGTCATCACGGTTTAATGATTACATTTGGGGCAAAAGTTATTGACGGAGAAATTACAATTAAAGATAAGAACGAAATTGCAGAAATAAAATGGGTAGACATAAATACTGCTAATAACTTAATGCCTTACCACCCAGGTGGAGTAGAGGACTTATTAAAATCCTCTACACCTTATATTTTTCAAGGTGAATGTTAATAAAATCTTTTTCAACTAATGGGTACTGTTAGTTAAATAAAGACTGCTAACAGCAGCCATTTTTCTTGTTCGACTAACGGGGCAGGTTGGTTAAAAAATTAAAAAACTGTTCAATACTTGTATGATAAGTATGATAGCGGGTTTTACAGCTTGTGCTGAGTTTACTTCATACGCTTTAGTACATCCCGTTATCCGTCATTTACCTCAAAAGCAGCATATATACTTTGAACAAGGTTCGCTGAAAACATTTGGACTTATTATGCCTATATTAATGCCTGTAAGTGTAATTCTAACCTTGTCTTTCGCAGTATTTACGAAAGAACCTGGAATTATCGGGCTTGCAAGCCGTTTTTCTTCTGCTGGAATGTTCATTTTAGCAACAATAATAACTATTAGATTTAACGTTCCTATTAACAAGGCAATCAAACAGTGGGATGCAGACAATCCGCCAATTGATTGGAAGGAGATAAGAAAACGATGGATGTTCTATCAATCTATTCGTTCTTGGTTACTTCTTATTGGCTTCGTGTTACTTTGTTTATCAGTTAGGATTTAATTATATATGCTTTGAGCAAACGGGTCAGGGTAATTAAGCAGTAAGAAGGTGTGTCTCATTTGAAAAATAAGTAGAGGATATATTCAGCAGGGATTTTTGCGCTAACAGTGAGTAACCTTAAACTGTTTTATTAACAAACGGTCACGTTTCCACAGGACGTGTCTTTTTATTTGGACCCAATTGTTGAAGATGAACTGGGAATGATAATGAAAATTCATAGTTAAGGAAACAATATGTAAGACAAGGTAACAGATGATCCTGGAAATTTTCCTTTTTAGGGAGTGGATGGATGGACCTATTAACTTTTACTGAGGAATTTTTTGATTATATAAGGAAGTTTTTACTTTTAAGATTTACTCTATTTGCTTTGGTTCTCATTACCTTTTCAATTGTCATAAACCGTATTATAAATTGGTTCTTTAAGAAGTCTAATTTTTTTGATGAAGAGGTAGAACAGACGATACAAGGTGTAACTCGATCCATTTTTAGATATGGAATTGCGATTAGCCTTGTTATTTACCTAATTAGTCAGTTTGTAGATATAAAAGGTATTCTTGCAGGTGCAGGGATTGCCGGTGTTGTCATCGGTTTTGCTGCACAGCAGATGTTAAAAGACGTTATTTTAGGGTTCGCAAGATTAACGGACAAAGAGTTTCGTGTCGGCGATTTTGTTACTTTCAACGGGACAAGTTCAGGTACCATTGAAGAGATAAGTATACGCTTTATGCAAATTCGTGAATGGTCGGGAAAGCTCCTTACCATCCCGCATGGAGAGATTAGAGCGATACAAAATTTTAATAAAGGCTGGATGCGGGTTATTGAACGGATTACGGTAAGTTATCAGGAAGATCCAGCAAGAATAAAGGAATTGTTAGAGAAAGCAAGTGTTATGTGCAATGAAAAATTAGTTCATAGCCTGTATAGGCAAGGGGGCGAGGCTGCTGAACCTTTTCAATATATTGGGATTACAGACTTAAATCCAAACCTTAAACATGTTGGGTACGAATTTTGTATTGTAGGCTTGGTTAAGCCTGAAGAGTATTTTGAATCTTCCAGGCAGGTAAGATTTGAACTAATGTCTTTATTCCATAAGAATCAAGTACAAATGCCAACCGCGAACATGTTCGTTCAAACTGAAAATTTACAGGAGATTCTTGAGCAGCCTTCACCCAGCACGTAAAGGAAAAACTAGCTGATTCGAGAGCCTGGCGGTTTATGAGGAGTGGCAGCAAATTATTTAGAATGTGGATTTGCAGATCGGCAGCTTGTCTATTCACTGTTTCAGATAGCACTTTGGAACAAAATTTATGGTGATAATATTTTGTGAATCAGATAAAACTAGTGTTTAGGAAAGGAGGGATTGCGAATGTCTGTGAAAAAGCGGGTAACAGGATTAGTCGTTGTGCTTGCAATGGTTGTGGTGCTGTCAACTCTAGGCTCATTCGGTGTATTTGCCGAATCCGGTGTTGGAACTAAGGTGAAATCGATTGAGGTCGAGCTGAACGATGATTACTTTAATCCGAAAGTCATCACTATTCCGAAAGGAACAACCACAACGTTAATATTGAAAAATAAAGGTAAGAAAGAGCACACCTTCACAGTGGAAAAGCTCGGAATTGACGCCGAGATCCAGCCAGGAAAAGAAACAAACATTTCCGTGAAACCGAATCAGCCCGGTACATATGAGCTTATATGCCGGTACCATTTCCAGGAAGGAATGGTTGGAAACGTAATAGTCAAATAATAACCGGGGCCATTAAGGCCCTTGTTTTTTTATGGTTGAAGGAAATTTATTTATTATTACCCAGATAGCAACACTGCAGCTAACTTTCCTCTGTAAATGGATTATAAAAAATCGTTCACCTCTAATAAATGGTAAATATAATGTATAGTAACGCTTAAACCAATATAGAAGGAGGTGAATAGGTGTATTTTTTTAAACCTATTTCTGATGAGGTTCGTCTATTTCAGGAAATATTCAATAAATATAAAAAAACAATGAAGCTCATTTTAGTGTCTATTTTTACTTGTATTGCTGCTATTCTACAGGCTGCTGGCGGCTTTTTACCAGGTATAGGATATTTTTTAAGTCCGCTTGCCACTGCACCTATTATGTTATGTTCCATGTTTTCCATTCCATTTGGAGTAATGTCCTATTCTCTGACAATTATGTTGTTATTTATCCTGCAGCCATCTGAACTAATTATATTTCCTTTTACAACAGGCTTGTTAGGGCTTGGCATTGGGGCTTCTTTTTCCTTTTTCAGGAAGAGGTTAAGTGTTATTGCTGCTGGTACAATCCTTTTAATGTTAGGAATTATGAGTTTAATATTTTTTTTTCACTTTCCAGTTTTAGGTCCAGCCGTCTCTGTATCCTTTTCATTTCTTACAGCGGGAAGTATTTTTTTATTTGTTTTCCTTTATAGCTGGTTATGGGTTGAAGTTGCTTTAATCATGATTATAAGATTAAAAATGATTATCATTTAGTGATTCTCCACCTCGTGGTTTTATTTCCGATTCAATCCATGTAAGAGATTTATCAGGATTAAGCAGAATTCTATAGTTATGATTCATGGAACTATTTCAAAAACAGTGCCTTGGTTAAAATCAGTCACTTTCATAGATCCATAAACCCCTAAATATAATCTGGTCTGTTTCAGATTCGTTCCCAAATTAACATAATAGGCTGATTGAGATCCAAAATCATAATCGGTTTGTATCACACTAAATTCATTTTGTTCACCATTTGGTCTTATGGTGGTATAGGCTAAAGCCCCTCTAACCTGAGGCTGCGATTCTTTCCGGGCAAGATCGGTAAACACAACGCTTCCTGTTAAACCAGGGATTCTTTTCCCCATATAGGCTTGCACTCCTGTAAGTGCAGTTCCTCCAAACTTATCTGGTCTAGAGTCTTTATGAAAATAACTGGTTAAAGGCCGGAGACGACTCGCTGAAAGTGCTGCTGCTTCATTGTAATAAGCAATTGTCTTCTCATCCAAAGTCCCATTATTGGTGCAGCCTCTTATAATCGATGCAGGAAAATCACCTTCCCAGCCTCGCCAGCCAAAGTTTATAAATCCTTCCATGTCAGGTTCTGAATTCATGAAAGAAGCTTGAACAAGCTGAGTAACCGGTATGGGTTTATAATGAACGAATGAAAAAATCGATTCGACCAAATCCTGGCCGACATTCCCTGCATATTTAATATACTGATTATAAAACCTTTGAAATGAAATGCCTGGAATATTGCGAACCCCTTTGGCCATTACTGTTAGGGTTTCCTGAATCGCTGCGGGAAGTTCATTAAAGCGCGTGGCAATGGGGGGATTAATGATATAAGTATTCTTATCTACATCCATTTCAATTATTTTACCAGCAATTTCGAGATCATCCTGGCTTAAGTTAAATGGATCATGGCCTGATCCGCCATCTCCGGTTGTTAAAACAAGTTTTCCTGTTTCTGGTGAAAAGTTTAAACTATTGACTCCGTTATGATTTGAAAATGGCCTTCTTAAGTTAAGTAAAGTCCTTCGTTTTTGGGGTCCGCCATTCGATTGTAAAATCCATTCTTCAATGGTATCAATATGGTCATATTGTGTTTCTCTATTCATCCACCTGAGGTTTAAAGTTCCAGGATCACACGGGTTAGGATTAAAAGATTCAGAAAGAACACCTGGTCCTTGTGTCCCGGCTGCTGAATAATGAAGATAAAACAGACCGTTATAATAAAATTCGGGATGAAACGCTAGTCCCAGCAATCCCCGTTCATCATATCCGCCACCAGAAACACCTAGCTTTAGGATTCGGGGGCGAATATCTAAAAAAGTCCTTAAGCTTGAGTTTCTTATGTAAAAGATCTCTCCTACCTGGGTTGCAATAAATAATCTTTCCTTTGAGTCACCTGGAAGTATAGCTGTTTTCAAAACAGTAGGTAAATTTATCTTACTGGCAATGGGCCGTAAACCAACCTTGACTGTTATCAACTGACTTTCCACCCCTTCATATTGTTTCCTTTTATAAGAATATGATTAGAACCGGCTATTAGTACTAAGTTAGTCAGGGGAACTCTGGAACAGACTCCTTCAATTATAGATAGTCTAATATTATTAGATGAAGGATGTGTGTTACCGTGCTAGAATGTAAACAAAAACAAAGGAGCAACAGGATGGGGGAAGTTGAATGATCATACATAATATACTGGTTGCAGGAAGCTATGAAAAGGAATTTCAAGAACAGCTGCCAGCTGAAGCATCTCAGTGCTTTCGTTTTAAGCAGGTTGACGATATTACAGAAGAGGATTTGTCATGGGCGGATGCCTATGTCGGTTTCAAGCCATGTCCCGGCTTCCGCTTTGCCGATCTTAAATGGGTACATTCCTTTAATGCCGGAGTAAACAATTATTTGGAAATTGAAGGATGGAAGGAACGTGATATTCTTCTAACCAGGACTGTTTGCTCGTTTGGACAGAGAATAAGCGAGTATTGTTTAAGCTATGTATTAAGGGATCTTCAATTTCATCAATACTTTGAAGGAAAACAAAGGGAGAAAAGGTGGGCTCCAAAAACTCCGCAAATGGTGAAGGATCAAACGATTGTTATCTTTGGTACAGGGGAGATTGGGCAGGAGGCTGCGAAGGTTTTTTCAAGTCTTGGAGCCACCGTTTACGGCGTCTCGCAAAGCGGCAGGCAAAAGGAGTATTTTCATAAGGTCGCGAAAACCAGCTCTGCAGGCACACTGGCTGCACAGGCAGATTGGATTATCAGCACATTGCCTTTGACAAAAGAAACGAGTAAGCTATTTGATCGTACGTTTTTCAGCCATTTAAACGGAGCTGCCTTTATTAATGTCGGCAGAGGCCATACAGTGGACGAGCAAGCGCTTATTGAAGCGCTCAATTTCAGAAAGGTCCGTTTTGCTGTGTTAGATGTTCTTGAAACAGAACCGCTGCCAGAGACTTCCGGGCTATGGGGAAGAGACGATATCATCATCACTCCTCATATATCAGCAGTGACAGAGCTAAATGAAGCGATCGCTTGCTTTTTGGATACATTGAAGAGAATCGAAAATAATGATGCTATACCTAATAGGGTGGATTTTCTGAAGGGGTATTAATAGATAAGCAAAGATCTTCGGTGGGGACGTATTCATGGCTAGGGAAAATTGTTTAAAGGTTAGTGTTAAGCAAACAGGCGCTTTTTTGAAATATGGATAGCGTCTTTCTTTATGAAAAGGGCCAGATTGTTGAATATGAAATAGCAGGATTTATTATAAAAAGGCAGAATCTTAAAAAGATGATTTGTTTATTAGTTTTGTTGAATTCTAAAGTAGGAGATGACTATGAAACTGACTTTCTCTGAATAAAAAGTTGTTCTTCGGGATTCTCATCTTGTTGGGTGAAAAAAGTTCGTTTAATTTTCTAAAAGTGAGGGAATGCTTATGTCATCTTATTTCTTTGAAACCGGGTTACATGGGGAAAATGCTCATGTTGACCCCTTGGAGGTGTTTGAGGGTTTACGGTGGGAGATGGCTGGCGTTAAACCCGCAAACTGTCCATATTCAGTATGGCAGATTATAAACCATATGATTTTTTGGCAGGATTTCTATCTTGTCTACCTTAATGGCGGCGTGCCCAATCATCCAGAGCATGACGAAGACTCTTGGCCCGCGGAAACAGCTCCGTCAAATGAAACCGAGTGGAGTGACACTGTTTTACAATTCAGTAAGGGGCTAATGGAAGCTGAAAACGAAGCAAAAAAAGATTTAAAGGAACAAAGAGACGCGGGATTGGAAAGGACGCGTGGTGACCTTTTAGCCACGCTTATGGCACACAACAGTTATCATACCGGACAGGTAGCACTGATTCGGCAATTAATTGGAGCATGGCCTCCCCCTTCTTGGTGATGCATGGAGCCAACTGCTTACCTTTTTAAGTCTTGAAAGTTCAACGATCGGGTGCTTTAATGAAAAAATGAAAAAGCTCAATTTTTCTTTGAATTACGGGGAAGTTGGGCTTTTTAGTATTCCCTTATCATTGTAAATCGCACTTTCCTGACGTTACCACTAATAGAGCTAAGTTTGTTAAAAAAGTACTTAACAAAGGTGTGCTAAATTAAAGTGGCAGGTTTATTGAAGGATAATTTACGGATGAAGGAAGCTAGCCGCTTTTCTAAAGGAACATTTCAATTTTATTTCTATCTTTTCTGCGAAACCATTTTTTTAACCTAATAAGCTGGGAATACGGACTATTATGGCCCGCTTTTATTCAAGAACGCCTGTTTCTTCTATTACTACATTGCAGTTAACATCAAAGCCTAACATTTTGTAATCGTCTTCCCACTTTTTAAAGTCAAAGTTCCGATTCCGGTTTTTTTTCTTTTGACCCAGGCCAACAGGGTCTATTCCGAGATCCTGAAATTGTATTAATAATCTTAAGCATTCCTGTTCAATTTTTTTCTCCAGGTTCTTTTCAATCTCTCCAACAATCTGTGGGGTTAAAATATCTCCCGTAAACTCACGAATAATTCCTTCGAGATTAATGGTTATGGCAGCGTGATTATCAGTCATTTTGATTTTATTTTTTGATTTTATGCTCTTTACAGCAGCTCGATCTCCCTTTTTTAACTTAACATCAAAGTTTCCTTCGCTATATTTATCTACCAGCAATTTAAAATAGAACAGGTCCTTTACAGGGAGGATGGCCACTTCTTTATCCTTTTGGAAGAGACTAATTCCAACTATCTTCACCTTATCATTCCCGGCTTTCTTTAGGCGGGGCAGGAAGGGATCCTTACCATCCTGATAGTAATCACGGGAAAAAATATGCAAATTGGTTATTGGAATATCGCGATGTTCAATATTATGTTGAATAAGATTAGAGATATACGTAGCGTTTCCCCGGCTTCCATACTCGCCATTTAACAATTCTTCTGTTTTTCCCTCTGCGGTTGCAACAAATACGCGCGCCCCCATACTTGCATCTCTCTGAAAAGAATCTATTAAGTCATAAATTCCTTTTGTGGAAATTTCAGGTCCGAATACAGCCAGCTTTAATCCACCAGAGACTACTGGTTCTGATGTTTGTTTAGAAACATCTAGACGTATGTCCTGCCTAAGTTTTCCACTTCCAGAAAATGTCTTGTTAATTACACTTTGATCAGGCTGGAATTCCTGGAATAATACAGTTCCTCTATACTTATCTTTCTCATCCTCTGCTAAATCGTAGCCGACTCCTACTTCAATATTTATATCATCAATGATTTCTTTTTCCACACACCCTGAAAGCAGCAAGGACAGGCATATTAGTATAAGCTTTTTCATTTCTATTTCACCTTTACTATTGGCAATTATGACAGCAGCGAATTCCAACTGAATATATAAAAAGGTAATAGCAAATCCCATCTTTCCCAACAGTATCACTTAGTGAATAGCTTTTTCTTTTGAGTACTGATTTAGATGGAAATACATACTACGGGAAATAATCCAAATATGAATACAAAATTAGTATTAATCTTTGTGTGGGAGAATATTCGTAATAAGGGAATTCCTGAATTAAGGAAGTTTTAGTTATTAAGATGAAAGTAGATGCTTTAGGGGGCTGGCTTCTATATAAAGGTTTAGCAGATCAAGGGCTACAGCTTTCTGTGCTAAAGGGGCAGGGTAGTTGAAGAAGAAACCTTATACCAATAATTATCGTAAAAAAGGGTAGGGCTTATCCTGAGACATTTGTGTATAGTAACTTGCATCGTTTTTTTATTTGTTACTGGTTGCACTAATTCGAATACTAATTCACATACCAAGTTAAAAGCCTATACACCATCTGATACTGATATCCCGGTTGGTGCTAGAAGTAAATTCTAACTCTTAATAATTTCTTTGTATAAAGGTTGAAAAAATGTTTTTGGACAGCAGGCAATCACATATTTGTTCTGTTCTAGTACATTTGCTCGCACTAAACTTGTCTTTTTTGCATTTCCTAATATTAGTTAGGAAAGGAGGTGCAGATAAAATGCCTTGTACTCTAGAAAATTTATCTCAACAAGTTTGTTTAACTCTAATCTACAATTTAAGTAGTCGCATACTTTTAGATTCTTTCATTGATTGTGGAGCATGTAAACTAGAAACTGAACTAGACCCTATTAATAGAAATTTAACTATAAGAGTCCCATTAGTTCTTGAAGGAGAAGTTACATTTACTGATAATCCATTCCAATCTGGTTGTGTTACAACAGGTGTTCGGTTAGGAACTAAATAAAAGTATTTTATTTAAAAGGAAAAGTAGAGTGTTGATTCTACTTTCCCTTATTTTACTTTGTGTTTTGTTGTAGTCTGATTAGAAAGTGAAATTAATTCTTTTAAAATGTTTTGATAATGGTGAGGATGTAATATGATAATCACTAATTGAATTATGTTGAATAAAAAAGACGAAAAATAACAGAGTAATTTGCTGCGTAGTACAAGGATACTATGCATTCAATACAGGATGTATCTGAACTACTTTGTGAAAGAATGTACTTAAAGTAAAGGGTGCTTGTGTTCAAAATCAGCTGCCAACTCGGTGGCTTTTTTCTTTATAAAATAAAGGGGCAGATTAGATCAAAAAGGTTATGGTTTCATTCAATAAGAATATATATATAATCGACCCGAAACTAATATGAGGTGGATCTAAAATGGATAAAAGAGTTATTTTCGACTTTGAAATCGATTTTACTAATGGCGGTGGATTGCAAGGACAGGATTTTCGGCTTGATCTTGATGGTGATGACATTACTGATGAAGAGTTGGCGAAGTATATCGTAGAAGATATGAGGCTGCTTATGGTCGGGGAGGTTAGGATACTTAACAAGAAAATAATTAATGAGAAACATAAACGAAATTGAGATTTTATTTATGCTGCGGGTAGAAGGACTTTGTCAAAGGAAAGCCGAAGAAGGAGATAGGGCATTTCAAAAAATGATCGATGAAGGACATCTTGAACATTATCAAAAGGAACTTTAGTTCATTCGTGAACATGGAATAGAGTGGAGTTATATTAACATAAATAAAGTCAAAGGGAGCGTGGCGAGTATGTCTTATGCTATAGATGTTTTGGCCGATCAATTGTCAGCAAATACAAATGATCCTAGCTGGTACATTCCGTTTTCAGAATCAGTTGCAAACTTATCAGAGGAAGATGCGTTTTGGAAACCTAATGAGGAAAGCAATAGCATCGCTGAAATTGTGCAGCATCTTCTCTATTGGAATGAAACCTGGCAAAAGAGGTATCATAAATCTCACGTAGATGCTGTTCCATCCTTACGCAATAATAATGAAAGCTTTATAATACCGGAAAATACGAAGTTTACTGACTTAAAAGAGCAGCTATTAGAGGTGCTCCTGCAGTGGCAAGACTTACTCTCCCAAGATAAACTAGAAAGTGAAATTGAGGGTTTCCCTGTAGCTGCAAAGTGGTGGGCAATACTTGGGAATCTATCCACGCATAATGCCTACCATATAGGACAAATCATATACGTCCGGAAACTGCAAAAGAGTTGGAGTAATGACAACAAGTAAGAGGGTTAATAGGATTTCGATGGGGCAAGGGTTAGTCTGATAAGGACTGACAAAGGTAGTCTATGCAGTCAGTATTTAAATTAAAAGATAATATACTTAATTAAAAATCAGATAAAGTAAACCCAGAGATTAATATGGAAACAAATAGATCAACATTACTCAAAAAAGCAAAATGGATTGTCCTATAATTAGACAATCCATTTTTGTTGTTATTTATTCAATTCAACCGTTTCATTCACATCTGTCGATTTAGAACTTTGCCCTGTCATCCGTTTTAAGAGAAAGGCTATTTTCTTCGTAAAGTTACCGGTTTCCCAATATTCGACTGCTTCCGCTTTTATTTTTATCAAGACTACATTAGGATCATCATAAGAAGTTTGCATAATTTCCTCATATACTTTGCTCCACAATTCCTTTTTCTTATCTAAGTCCTCAACTATTTCTGCTTTTCCACGGACGGAAACATAGGATTTACCTGCATAAGCTACATTAACATCTTGATCATGTAAAATTTCCTCATATTTATTAGTCTCTTTTTTAGTGAAAAACCATAAGTCACCATCAAACTCTACTTCTTGTGTTTTCATTGGACGGGAAACAAGTCCTTCTTCAGTTACCGTGGTCAGCATGGCCGTGTCTATGTCTTTGATTAACTCTCTTAATGTTTCTATTTCTTCTTGATTCATCATGTTAGACATTTCCATCACCTCGTTAAAGTTTTATAGAGGTATATTACCCTTAATACCAGCTTTTATTCAGGTTGCCTAACAAGGCAGCTTTTTTCTTTTTGAACATAGAGGCAGGTTAATCGAACAAGGAAGTCAAATAATTAGCATTACATACCTAATAAGTATTAAGAGGAATAGAAGAGGATTGAAAGTGAATTGCTTAAAAGTTTGGAGGAGATATAAATGGTTTTCGGTTCATTCTTATTTTCTATCATTCTTTGGATTGCAGGATTATTTATTCTGTATATAGTCATTTCTGCAGCAGTCAGGGATGGTATTAACAAGTCTGTGGCTGGTCAATTTATCGAAGCCAAGTATGGGAGTAAAAAGGAAAGGGACTCATTTCTTGACCGTGATTTAGATAATGACATATAAAGAACGAACGTGGTATATAATTTCAAATAGACTATATAAAATATAAGGAGAAAAAAATGCACGCATTATTAATAGGAGCAACGGGAGCAACAGGTAAGGACTTGCTGGATTTATTGCTGGAAGACGATTCTTTTCATCAGGTTGATATTTTTGTCAGGCGTGATCTTCATATCCAGCATGAAAAATTAAAGGTGCATGTGATTGACTTTGACAACTCAGAACAATGGAAGCATTTGGTGAAGGGCGATGTTTTGTTTTCTTCTTTGGGAACTACTCTTAAAGCTGCGGGAAGTAAAGAAGCTCAATGGAAAATTGATTACGATTATCAATACCAGTTTGCTAAAGTTGCCAGAGAAAACAATGTGAGTAATTATGTGTTGGTATCTTCAGGTTCTTCCTCGCCTGATTCTCTCTTTTTTTATACAAGGATGAAGGGGCAGTTAGAAGAAGCTGTAAAGGCTTTAGGGTTCCCAAAACTATCAATCTTCAAACCGCCAGTATTGATACGAAAAAATAGTGATAGAACAATGGAAGTTGCCGGATTGAAAACCATACAGCTTTTTAATAAATTTGGAATACTTCGTTCTCAAGAACCTCTGCCGACTGAAATATTGGCGGAAGCCATGATCAATTCCGCTAAAACAAAAGATTACGGCATTCTTACGTTAGAAGGCAAAGCGATTCGGGAATGTGCAGGGCTGAATAATATCGATTAATCAATAGGTACATCATAGAGTAAGATACTAATAACTTTGGCCAAAAAGGTCAAAGTTATTTTTTTATACCTATTTCACCGATCATTATGATTCTTAAAGCTTGAATGTGCTGCTTTCCTCCAATATCGATGTGACAATATGCCGTGAATCCCATTCCCCGCCTGAAAATTTGACGATCGGATATTTTTTCGGAAAAAGCTTTTGCCGGATCGTGTCGGCTGAATTCCCTTCTTTGTGCAGAGCGAATACGTCATCCTGGATGGACAGCAAATAATCCCGCTTTCGCTGGAGTGCTGCGCGCCCATCTTCTACATAGCCTGCATGGCTGCAGAACACATCTTCGAAATCATAAGTTAGAACCCGATCCAATGAGCGGATAATTTCCGGAATGCTTTCTTCGGCTAAAACGACCTTGGTCTTTTCGCTGACGAATAAATCGCCAGTAAACAGCTGGCCTGTTTCCCTGTTTAAGAAGGCTTTATGATCGAAAGCGTGGCCGGGGGTGTCGATGATATCCCACTGCGCTTTACGGGATGAAAACGAGTCAGGCATGGCCTGGGCATTGAATGGCTTCCTTCTTCCCCAAAAGAGCTGCCTGTATAAAGGGTAATCTGCCTTTTTGGCACAGGAATGGATAGATTTTTCGTTTAAAAAGATAGGCAGTTTCTTCGTTTTTTCAGCATATGCCGCGCAGCCTGTATGGTCTTCATGAAAATGGGTGATCACGACCTGGTCAAAATCGCCTTCATCCATAAATGGCTCAAAGAATGTATGTAAGGACTGGGCGCCCGTGTCAATTAAGACTCCATCCGTTAAATAGCAATAGACATTTAATGAAACACCCTGAAACTTAATTTGACCATTCAGGTAGGAAACACCGTTTTTCTCTCCAGTGGATGCCTTCTTCTTAACAAACAAAACATTCAGCTCCTTTCCCGATATCAGGGTCAAGCAGGGAGTATTTCCCCGTAACGCTGTACATTGTTTCTGCCATTCCTTTTTGCATCATAAAGTGCGAGGTCGGCGTGCTTCAATAGGATTTTGGCTGCACCATCCAGATTATCCGCTGAGACTTTTGTATGTGACAGGCCGAAACTTGAGGTGATTGAAATTGTTTTCTCATCCACCACGATCGGGCTCCCGGCAATGTCCAGGCGGATCGCTTCGATCAGCAGGTGTGCTTCGTGTGCAGGCGTGTCAGGCAAATAAATCATGAATTCTTCCCCGCCATATCTGCCGATGATATCACGATTTCGAAGGCTGGTTTTCACGAGGCTTGCGACCTGGACCAGCACTAGATCGCCAGCTTCGTGGCCATATGTATCATTGACATGTTTAAAGTGGTCAATATCAAACATAATAAGTGAAACATCCGCACCTGGAGATAGGGTGCTAAGTGAGCTTTCCATCTCACTTAGAAAATAGGCCCGATTATAAATCTGGGTTAAACTATCAATGCTGGCCAAACGTTTAAGGGTTTTCTGCATATTTACTTTTTCAGTTACATCCGCCAGGGAGATAATTCGTCCAATTGGGTCTTTGTTCAGGGAATAGACGGGTGAAAATTGTACTTGGAAATGGACCTGTGCACCCACTTTTTCCCACACATAATCCCCATTCCTACCAGAGCAGATAACTTGTCTAAGCATGCTGTTTCCATGCAGAACATCATGAATAGGCTTGCCGATGGCAGATTCCTTCAGGTCAGGCATAACAGGCAGCATCGCCTGGTTATAATCCACGATCGCCCCGTTCTGATTGAGAACGATGACACCCTCCTTCAAGCTTTCAAAAACCGTGTCCCTTGCTATTGGAGCGAGATTGAACATCTGGAATGAGAAGAGCGCTATGCCATGAAGAATGAAGGAAATACTCATGGATACAGGGCCTAAATCAATGCCGTAGGGACTCAGGTCATTCAGATAATAATGGTTGGCCACAATCGGAACAGCCAGTCCGGCGGTCATCAAAAGGATTTGCACCCGGAATCGCCAGAAGGATCTTCTTAAGCGCAGAAGAAGGATGATGATGCTGAACATCAGGCACATGAACAGAAAAATGGCGTGCACATAAAACCAGAACCCATATTCCAAATCCAGCACGGGAAATGGCGTATCCTCTCTCAGCCTGATTGCTGAGTAGTAGAATTGATGGAGCTTATTGGTATGATGCATAAAGATGGTCAAAATCGGGATGATGAACAGGGAAAAATACAGGCGCCTGCTCAGCTTGTGTCCGGCATATTCCAGACACATCAATAAGGTGAAAACAGGAATGAATGGCATGAACAAATATTCAATGCCCAGCCAGAATTGAATTTCTGTTAAAGTGGAGCTCGTCAGTTCGAATGCATAGGAAAAGGTAAAAATCGCGGACAGCAGTGTTAAGATCTTATAAGGTCCGGCACCCGGTGCATTCCTTAGTTTAAAGTGTGCAAAGAAACAAAGCGATAAGCTGAGTGCCCCTGAAAAAGTGAGAATGAGGATGTACATCCATAATTCGTGCCCCATATGAGTTTTCTCCAAAATGAAAATATTTTTCTCCTATTATATAATTCCTTTTTCTATAAAACTAGCTTTATATTCTTCAATAAGCTATGGGGCTCATTGCGTTTCTGAAAAGGTCATTTCATTGGGTGCAGCAGCGCTGAGTGTCAGGACAGCCGCCCGTTTAGGGAGGCTTTCCTTAATACAATCTATTTTTATAACTATCCTGGAGGTCCTTCGCCACTTGTTCGGATGTATCATTCGGCAATTTTGTATGAGCTGCCAGCATTGCAGGGGCAGAAGGAAGGGTTTCTTTCGCAAGCCATGACTCCCTGTTCCATAATCCCGATCGAATCAATGCTTTCGCACAATGGATAAAGCATTCCTCTGCTTCTACTAAAATTCCAAATAAGGGAGCTCGGCCTTTTACCTTGCTCTTCTCTAAGAGCTCAGGATCACGGCAAATATAAGCTTTGCCATTAATTCTTAGCGTTTCTCCAAGCCCGGGTATGAGAAAAAGAAGTCCAATATTGGGATTTGCTATGATATTATGAGCGGAATCCATTCTTTTATTGCCTGGCCGTTCGGGAATAAAAAGATGCTGCTCGTCAAGAACCGTCACAAATCCGGGGGAATCCCCCCTTGGAGAAACATCACATTTTCCGTCAGAATCTGAAGTGGACAAAGTTAAAAAAGGAGATTTGGAAATAAAATCAATGCAATGCTCATCGATGAAAGTAATGACTTTGCTGGCGGCACGCGCACTGGGCTGGCCGATTTCCTCCCGAAAAGACGCAAATTCTTCTCTGGTAGTTATAATATCTTGATATTTTGAACTCATAGGTTTCACCTTTTTCTAATGGAATAGGGATCTTTAGTGTTCTGTCTTGGATGATCTTTTGACAATACGGAAAACAAAATAATAAACCCCGCTAAGCCCCAATATCCCCAGCACAGTCAGGAAAGGCATTTTTTCAGAAAATAATATTCCAATCACAAATAGGGCAAAACTCAAAATGATGGCTAATAGACTTAATAAAAGCCGCTGCGATTTATTCAAAACTCTCACCGCCTTCTTTTCTATAAAATCATGTGTGTTAAAATAGCCATACCTTTTTACTGGAGTGCTGCAAATGGACTTTTTGTGGATTTGTTTTGGCTGTTATTCGTAATCATGTGCTTAAGTTTTTTCGTATTCCTTGCTTATAGACAGCACGAAATGAAGAAAGAGCAGGAATATATCATAAAGTTAAATCATGAGATTCTGGATAGATTAAAGAATAAAGAAAGGCTGTAAACTATATTTTAACATAAATATCCATTTTTGAAGGAGGGAGTAAATGAATATTTCTAACAAGTTATTAGACTATGCAATTGTTTATGATGATCGAAGACAAGTAAACTCAGGAAAGTATGAGGATAAGAGAATCATTATGGAGGAGGTTAAAAACAGATTTAAGGCTGAAGTGGAAAACAGAACAGACAAGAGCGTACTAGTCGTTTATGATTGGCGCAAGACACATAGCGGGATGGAGATTATATTGTATGCTTTTGAAAGCTGACAAAGACCGTAATATAGTCGAGGTATGGTCGGGCAGATCTGCTGTCTGGCCATGCCTCTTTTTCTTTTTTTGTACAGGCTACTTTATCGGGACAAAGAACGTGTCCCTCTGTAATGCAAATAGACCATCTTGCCGGGCGTTTTTATAACTGACCATGAAACTTTCCGTCCAATAAAATCGTAAACTATTATAAAGGAGGGACTGATTTTGAAAGAAAATAGCGGCAGGTTTGATTTTTACTCGGCCATCATTATTTCTGTAATAGCCATAATATTGATGATTAGAAACATGATAACGGGTATAGACTTCTTTTCCGTGACTAATGCTTTGGCAGTTTTTGCTCTCGTGGTATCCCTCAGAAGTTTATATAATTTAACCATGTCATCCCAGAAAGGGGAATCTTCATGAATTTCTTAATATTATCTCAAGCCGGATTTAATGGTGGCGATATTTTATTTCAGCTTTTAGCTTTTGCCTTTTTACTGACGATTCCAGCGTTTATGGTCATTCTGTTTTTTATTTTTAAGAGAAGAAACGACAGACTGAAGCGGGTGGGAGAAAAGCTGGACCGATTATTAGAGAATAAGGGTGGTTAGCGGCTTATGAAATTTACTCTTTTTACCTCAATCCCTGAAGCAGAAACTTTAAAAGGAATCTTAGAACTGCATAAAACCATATTTGGAGAGTCTGATCATTTAGTCAGCAAAATGAAAAGCAGACCCCAATTACTGGTGCTGACGGCTATGGATGGAGAAAAGGTGATCGGATATAAAATGGGGTATGCCATTGATCAGGATACATTTTATAGCTGGCTGGGCGGGGTCGACCCTGATTACAGAAAAAACGGGATTGCTTCCATACTGATGGAAAAGCAGCATGAATACCTAAAAGAAACGGGATATAAAGTGGTCAGGACGAAGACGATGAACAAATGGCGAAGCATGCTGATATTAAATATTAAGCATGGATTTGATGTTATTGAAACATACACCGATGAAAAAGGACTGCATAAGATAGTACTGGAGAAACGATTACATAACTGAGGCTGCCGAAAATGGGCAGCCTTTATTTGTTTGTTCATGAAATTTTCATAATTACCAATAAAATATTAATTCACCATGTCTTTTTGGGGCGCTCAAATGGATTATATATATGAGAAGATTGCGATTCTCGAATCTGCCAAACCGAATTTAGCAGAATTGGAGCATGAAAATATTGGGGGGATTTATATGAGCTCACTTTTGGTGGATGAAAGGCCAATTTTAATTCTTCCGTCATTGGCGGAGAAGATGGGACTGAATGAGGCGGTGCTCATTCAGCAGATTCATTATTGGCTTGTGAAGAGCAGGCATATAAAAGAAGGGCGCAAATGGATTTACAATACCTATAAAGATTGGAAGAAGCAGATGCCATTTTGGTCCCATGCAACGATCGGACGTACCATTCGTTCCCTTGAGGAGATGGGGTTCTTGATATCTGCGAATTTTAATGCCACTAAAATGGATAAGACCAAATGGTACACGATTGATTATAAAAAACTGGCTGAATTGGAAGCATCACTTGGCATGGAACATCGAGTATATCAGGTTGAAGAATCGAATATAACAGATTGCGATCTCGAGGATGACAATATGCAACAACCAATACCAGAGACTACTACAGAGACTACAACAGAGAAAAAAGATATTCCTTATGCTGCGGTTGTCGAATACCTGAACAGCCAAACCCATTCAGCATACCGGACAGGCTCGAAGAAAACGAAGAAGCTGATCCGGGCACGGTGGCTGGAGGGATTCAGGCTCGAGGATTTAAAAAAGTGATCGACCTGAAGGCGGAGGAATGGCTGCATGATCCGTACTGGAGGAAGTTCCTGAGGCCTGAGACGCTGTTTGGCGCCCGCTTTGAATCGTACCTGAATCAAAAGCCGCTTGGTAAGCAGCTGCGGGAGGAGGATTTTAATCTTGATGACTAAACGGGAGTCTTGAATATTACCAGAAGCGCAAGGCTGTCGAAATTGCGGGTCGGATTCAGCAAAATGCCCAGACTGGAGACATTTCCTGTACTTTGCGGGATGGCATTCAGGATCTCATGCAGATTGAGGATCATGTTGGGGATGATGACTTGGGGGAGGTCATGCCTTCCTTGGTTGAGCTTTACGGGGAAGCGGAAAAGGATCTTGGCGAAATGACCGGGATTCCGTCTGGTTTTAGGAACCTGGACAGGCTGACCGGCGGGTTCCAGGAGTCTGATTTGATCATTGTCGGAGCGCGGCCGAGTGTCGGGAAAACAGCCTTTGCCTTGAATATGGCTCTTCATGCGGCTGATCAGGATGTGGCCCTTATTTTTTCATTGGAAATGTCTAAAAAGCAGCTCCTGAAAAGGATGATCAGCTGCAAAGGGGAAATCAGCTCGATTAAAATGAGGAACCCGAAGCGCTATTTCAGTGATGGAGACTGGGCTCATTTTTCCGGTGTGATGGGGGAGTTCGGCGAGGTGAAGCTGCATATTTTCGATCAGGCAGGGATGGATATTGGGTACATCTGGTCCAAGGTCAGAAAAGCACGCCGGAAGTACGGCGAGAGTAGACGGATGCTGGTGGTGATTGATTATATGCAGCTGATTGCGGGGGATCCCAGGCATCAGAACCGCCAGGCGAAAATCAGCGAGATCAGCCGGAAGCTGAAGACGATGGCAAGGGATTTGAATGTAGCTGTGATTGCTCTTTCGCAGCTAAGCCGGGGCGTGGAAAGCAGGCAGGATAAGCGGCCGATGCTTTCAGATTTGCGGGAGAGCGGGCAGATTGAGCAGGATGCGGATGTGATTGCGTTTTTGTACCGTGATGATTATTACCATAAGGAATCCGACCGCAAGGATACGATTGAGATCATCCTCGCCAAACAGCGGAATGGGCCGATTGGGACTGTGCGTTTGGCGTTTTTGAAGGAGATTGGGAAGTGGGATTTGCCGGCGGGGGAGTTTGCGTGAGTGGCTGCTTTAGTGGCGGGGAAGTCGGTTGTGAGCGGGACGAATGTAGGGTTGCGTTCCCTTTGAGTGGGGAAGTCGTTGATGAGGAGCACGAATAAGGTGGAATCGTTCCCTTTGAGTGGGGAAGTCGTTGATGAGGGGCACGAATAAGGTGGAATCGTTCCCTTTGTGCTGGGAAATCGTTGATGAGCTCACGAATGAGGTGGAATCGTACCCATTGTGCGGGAAAATTGTTCGTGAGCGTCACGAATTGGATGGAATCGTTCCCTTCGCAATGAGAAATTGATAATGAACGGAACTAATCGATCTGAATAGTACCCCTCAAATTAGAAAACTGATAATGAGCGGCGCTAATCAGGCAGAGTAGTCACCCTCAGATTGGCAGACCGACATTGAACGGCACAAATCAAACCGAATAGTTCCCTCAAATTTAGCAAACCGACATCAAGCGCCCTTAATTGTTATGCTTATTCAACGCCTGACCAGAAAAGGGACAGATTCACTGTCCCATCAGGTTGTTCTTAAATACCCCTCATTTTGAACATCTATATGAAATTGAATATCAGATTTTAAATTAGGATAGTAAATGGACCGCCAGTTTTTTAGCTCTTTTCGGTCGATTTTAGTGCGATACAATTGCCCCAAGCCCAGAATATCTGCTTCGCTTTCCTGGAGTTTGGCTAACATGCTGCTGAATCGGTCTGTCAGTAAATGGCTCAACTCTTTTTTGATCATATCACTGGATGTTTTGCCCCTTGTCTCGAGGACGACAACCTTTAGGTTTATTCGGCTTTGTAAAATTGGCTGTTTATCAGTCAAGTCAGTTTGGTGGTCCATGGAGTTGCCGATAATCATGACACTTGCGTGATTCAGGACTTCAATTTGTCCATGGGTGCCTTCATTATTAAAAGCGTTGAAAAGCAGGGTTTCATCATTGCTGATCTGCTCCACCATCTTTCCGTTCTTTATTACGGCAGAGCCGACTTGTTCGTAGGTAGTCGTTTCTCCGGTAACAATCAGCGGGATTGCTACATCGCGTGTATAGGAATGGATGCTGCGGTAGACTTCCCATATTCTTGTAAGGGCAATTTCCGGATTCCAGCCTGCATTTTTTTCAAAGTAATCGAACATGTTGGTTCCTCGAAGATCCTTTGATTCTGAGAGTATCGAAAAAAATTCATCCAGGTTCTGGTCACAAATCGTTACTAGTGCTTTTGGGGATACTTCCCGTGATCTCATGAAACCGGCGATGATGTCTTTCATGCCTTTCTCCGCTGTTTTCCTCTCAATCATGATTACTTTTACATGAAGCAGGTCTACACTGGTCTCCATGTTTCGGCTGATGACATCGACAGCGTGGGAAATGGTTTCCCCCGTACCGGATACAATCTTTACTTCCAAAGACCCTTCCACAGGCTCAGGAATTTTTAGGAAAACCTTGTATTGATCGTCTTCAACAGTAGAAATGCCAAGGACAACAGGAAGTGTCCGATGATTGATATCCCTAATGTCCCAGCAGCCGGTTAATGTCATCACTGCCAGAAGCAGACAGACAGTAATAGGGGCTTTAGATTTTACATTAAATGGTTTCATCTTTACCCTTCCTCTTCATGCGGCGTCCAAAGAAAAAGATTGAAAATGGAACTGCAATTAAAATGTAGAACCTCAGAAACGTATTCCACCAAAATAATTTCTCAACATCCTTCCAGTCCGGAATGAAAAAACATGAAATATAGACTGCGGCGGATAGCGCGAGCAACAATTTTACCGGTTTAATGGAAGGAAGGTAATGACTTAAGATTCGAATTGCTTTCCAGGACACAAGGGCAAGGTAAAGCATGATAAAGGAGATGAGGCTCAGCAGAAAAAACATCGTGACCCTGTCGAACATCAGCCAATTAATATTGATGGCATCCACAGCCACAACATATGGAAGGAAGGTTGTGGCTGATGTTGCCTGCCCAAAAGTCAGGACCGGAATATAGACTGAAAAAAGGAAAAAGGGAATAAGGAATGCGGCGGCCCATAATACATATTTTCTGTCATAGGAGAAATAAGGCTGGACAAAGCCGAGAAACAGAAAGCCTCCGGAGAAAGCAAAAAAGCTTTCTAAGTATGTTCGTTTTATAATGAATCCGAGATCTGCATCTAAAGGAACCATGTACCTCCAATCCACGTTCTGAAAAGAAGTGAAGAAAATAAAGATGATGATGGGAAGAAATAAAAGGGATAGGAGAAGTCCAGTGCGAAAAATGGTTTCGACTCCTTTGGCTGCTATATATGTTGAAATAGATATCAATAAAAGCATGATGGCCCATAAGGGAGTGTTGGATAAAAAGACAATGGTGATGATTTCGGCATAAGCCCGGAGTGTTATCAATAAAATCATGCTGAAATATAAGAATACCGGGGCAATAAAGAAGATAGCTGTCCCTTTTCCGATTCCTGCATAGATGCGAATGATGTCTTTTTTCGGAAAATAGCTTAGTCCCTTCATATAAATAGTGATAAAAATGAAATGAATGACCACGCCGACCAGAACAGGAAGCCAGTGGCCCTGTTCTGTACTTGAAATAACATTGCCCGGATACATAAAGAAAATAAGGCCCAAATGACTGATGACATACATCAGCATGACATGCAAACTTTTATCCGCCATTGCTTTCATTCCCTTTTAAATTTAAGTAGAGATAGGACTTGCCATAAGTATTGAGGCTTGCTAGGTAAGCGCCAACGAAAACCAAACCGGCAACCAGTCCCAGGATGCCAAATATCGCCGCCAGAAGCACAATGGCATATTTGAAAAGCCGAATGGAAACAGAGTTTTGAAACCCGACGATGGTTGAGTTGGCAATGGTAGTGGCGGCAAGAATGATGATCAGCAGATTGCTGACTAATTTCGCTTCCACGGCAGCCTGCCCCAGAATAATTCCACCTACCATTGTAATAGTGGGTCCAATGGATTTCGGCAGCCTTACACTGGCTTCCAGGATTAATTCAAGAATAAGAAGCATGAAAATAATTTCCACCAATGCCGGATAAGGAACTCCTTCGCGGCTTTGGGCAACTGATAAAGCTAGCTGGATCTGCAAGACTTCAGGGTTTACGGAAACCAGTGCCACATACAGCCCGGGTGTTATCAGCGTGATTAAAATGCCGATGATTCTGATCGCCCGAATGGCTAGCATGATGGGGAGAGGAAAATTCCGGTCATTTTCAACAGCAAACATATCCCAGAGCAAATTTGGAAGAATCAGCGCAAAAGGCAATCGATCCACAAACAGAATGACTTTTCCTTTTTTCAGATTCTGAACCGCATGATGGGGCAGCTCGGTCGTATTAAACTTTGAGATTGCACTCCAAGATGGAAACCCCAGCATTTTGGCTAGCCCCTGCAGATCACAGGCTTCTATTTGAATATTTTTTTCAATATGATCACGAATGCTATTAACCAGATCCGCATCCGCTTGGCCATCAATATACAGCAAGGATAGTTTGTTTTTGCGGCTGCGGCCGGCTGTAAAAGAGTCGATTCTGATTTCGTCCGAGTTCACCAGTTTTCGGACCATGCCGATATTAGTATCGATTCCTTCTGTAAAGGAATCCAATGCTCCTTGAATAACATTTTCATTTGTGGGTGAATCAATCGAACGATCGAGCATCGCGGGTACAGGCTCCATAATGATAAAACGGGCGGTGTTTTCAAAATGGATAATCAGTTTGCCTTCATATATGGATGAAATGGCTTTCCGGACATCCCCTTCAATCACTTCCCCTATGGCCCGCCATAAATCCCCAGAAGGCTGATTCTGCAAAAGGATGCTCTCCGCATGCTTGTGAAGCACCACTCTCGTTTTGATAAAATCAATGAGTGTATTAAATCCCAGCAGCATAACGGCAGCATCAGCAAGATAGTCTCTCTGAAGATGAAAATCGCCATTGTTTCCAAGCTCTGCTTTTATTTCATTAATAAATCGATCCATTGCGGGTTACCCCTTCGTAAGACATAAATATTATTAATCTTCGCTGGATGGAAAATTTTATTCCTAAAAACTTTATTTGGAGTGTTACCTGCGGCTAAAAATGAGGTATCTTTCGTTCTTTGAACGAGAGTTCCGCCACCTAAAAAGGAATTAACAAAACTCGAGAGGAATAATTAATGTGGGAGGATAGACAAATGAAAATTATCGCAGTTCACGAACATCCACATTTATTTGATAGCGCAGTTCAATATTCCTGGGAGAAGTGGGGAACAGAAGAAAACTTCACTTTTTACCAGGATTGCATGATTCACTCCGGGAAAACAGAGGACGGCATCCCGAGATTTTATGCAGCGATCGAGAATGAGGAGATCATTGGCACGTACGCTTTAATCCGCAATGACCTCAATAGCCGGCAGGATTTGTATCCGTGGCTGGCATGTCTGTACGTTGATCCCAACAGCAGGGGAAAGAAGCTTGGTGCCAGGCTGCTTGATCATGGTATTGTAGAAGCGGCGAAGCTTGGATTTAAAAAACTCTATCTCCAGACCGATTTGGAAGGGTATTATGAAAAATACGGCTGGACGCATAGCGGAGAGGTATACGGGGCGAGCGGTGACTCCATTAAGTTATATGAAAAGGATACTGCATCAGCTAGACAAGCTGGGAACGACAAAAACTAAACGCCCAGGATTATCCTGAGCGTCTGTTTGAATGATTATTGTCGTTTTCCAAAAAACGTACCGGTCACTTCCTGTTCCTGCAGGGATAGAAGCTGGGAGACGGTAATGAATTCGTAGCCTTCTTTTTCAAGATAGGTCAGCAGGTCCGGAAGTGCTTCAGCAGTTGGCTTATGGATATCGTGCATTAAGACGATTGAGCCTGGCACGGCATTGGCCTTCACGATTTTTTGAATAGCCGAGGCATTGAGTGTTTTCCAGTCCAGTGAATCGACGGACCATAGAATAAGCGGTGTATGGGCCATTCCAGCAATTTTTTTCACATCTTCATTCATGGCCCCATAAGGCGGGCGGACGGTTGCTGGAAGCTGGCCGCTTGCTTCTTTGATTTTGTTGCTGGCTTCTTCCATTTCTTTGCGGATTTCTTTTTCGCCGAGGGATGAAAGGTCTGCATGGCTGTCACTGTGATTTCCGATTTCATGGCCTTCTTCAGCCACTTGGCTTGCGAGGGCAGGATAGAATTGCGCCTGGCTGCCAAGCATATAAAAGGTAGCCTTTGCGTTATGTTTTTTTAGAATATCCAGAATAAGCGGTGTGACTTTCGGGTGTGGCCCATCATCAAAGGTAAGGGCAATATACTTGCCGTTTGGATCCAGCGGAGCTGCTTCTGGTTCCTTGACTTCCGGTTCAGGAAGCTGAATGTCAGGCAGTTTCAAATGCTGGGCGATTTCATCCTTTAAGAGAGGACGGATCTGTTCGATTGGAATTTTCACTTTGACCGCTCCGGCTGCACCGGCCGCAATTTCATATTCGTTAAAATAAAGGGTGAAATTCTTGCCGCTCAGTGACCATTTCCAGCTCGGCGGATTTTCCAGAGTTTCGTCAAGCAGGTCATCAAACAGATAGTCCTGGAGTTCTTCCTTCTCGCCGATTTGCTTTTTTATCATCGTCCTGAGGGTCGTCAGGGACTCCTCATCCATACGGATTACATCAGCAAGCTGCACCATTTTCTGATTGGCAAGATCGATGGTGAACGTTTTAACCACTGCTTGCCCATTTGCGCCACCGGTGTACTGGTAGGCTTCAAATACAAGGGTGTACATGGTATCGGAGACTTTTTTCGGCTCCGCCTTGATATTAAGATGGGCACGGAATTCTTCGCTGTCCAGATGCTGCCGGTTTGCTTTCACAAGTTCCAGGAATTCCATTTCCTGAGCCTGAATCCATTCTTTCATGGGTTTGTTCAAATTCTCAATTTCAGTGATCGGAGTACTGATCGCAAGGGTATAAGATTTCGTTTCCTTTGTCCGGGTTTCAAGGTTTAATCCGGGGAAAGCTGCCGGGGAAGTGGTTTCTGTTCTGGAAAAAGCCTGCAGGCTGGTGTCAGCTCCAGAGCTGATAAAATAATAGATGCCTGCAACGAAGATGCTGAATAATACCCATGATGGCCATTTTAACCGCTTAAGCAATGATATCCTTTCCTTTCCTGTCTTTAAAATTATGACTCTCCAAATATATAATTATATCAGGTGAAAAAGGGAAAATCATCGGGCTTGAGAAAAATTCACCATTTACTTTTAAAAAAATATAGTATAAAATAACACTTTAATCCGACTAAAAAGATAAGAAAAGGAGTGAATGAGGTTGGCTCAAGTAGAAGTTAAAAGTAAATCATGGGTTTCAGCACCAACAACAGTTGTTTCAAACTTAAATCCGATTCAAAAGCCTTTTGTAGCAGCTGGCGTTCTTGCAGCTATCATTTTGTTCATTTCCATTATAAATGCAGCGAACATGACACAGGGAGTTCTATTTATTATTGGAATTGCACTCGGCATGACCTTGCTTCATGCCCGCTTCGGCTTCACATCTGCATTCAGGCGCTTCGCAAGCGTCGGAAACGGGCAGGGCCTGCAGGCGCATATGCTGATGCTGGCCGTTGCTTCAGCATTATTTGCGATTATTTTAAGCACTGGCTTTAGTTTTACAGGAATCGAGCCTAAAGGATATGTGTCTCCTGTAGGAGTTAGCGTCCTGTTTGGTTCCTTTATTTTTGGAATTGGGATGCAGCTTGGGAATGGCTGTGCGTCCGGTACTTTGTATTCGGTAGGCGGAGGACAATCCTCCATGATCCTGACGCTGATTTCTTTCATCGTTGGTTCCACGATCGGAGCGTACCACTTCTCATTCTGGATGGAAGAAACACCGGCATTGCCGCCAATCTCCCTGGCTACATCTACGGGACTCGGCTACGGCGGAGCATTGCTTCTGCAGCTTGCCTTATTTGCATTGATCTATTGGGTAACTCTGCAAATTGCGAAAAAGCGTAAAGCGCCAATGATGAAAGCTCTGCCTACAACGGCCGGGTGGAAAAAAATCCTGAGAGGATCCTGGCCATTGTTCGCAGCCGCAATCGTCTTGGCTTTGCTGAATGCACTGACTCTGACTGTCCGCGGAACACCTTGGGGCATCACATCCGCATTCGCATTATGGGGCTGTAAAACGTTGATGGCAATGGGAATCGACGTAACATCATGGGGTTACTTTGCAAGTGAACCAAATTTAGCCGCATTGAAAAATACAGTGCTTGCTGATTCTACAAGCGTTATGAACTTCGGCATCATCCTTGGTGCCTTCATTTCAGCGGCATCACAGGGAACGTTCAAGCCTGGAAAAATCAAGCCGGGTGTCGCAGGTGCTGCGATTGTCGGCGGACTGCTTATGGGATATGGTTCCCGCCTTGCGTTTGGCTGCAACATCGGTGCCTACTTTGGCGGAATCGCATCTTTCAGCCTGCACGGCTGGGTATGGGCCATCATGGCCATGCTTGGAACGGGCGTGGCGCTGTTCATCCGTCCGCTGTTTGGATTGAAGAACCCGAAATCTACGGATTCGGTTTGTTAATGGAAAGCCTGGCACTCTTGATGAGTGCCAGGTTTTTTTAGCCAAAAAACAAAATCAGTTCCTGCTGTCAAAATGATTACTCTCCAGCTGCCCCAGCAAATCCTCGGCTAGTTCTTTAATTCCGTTGAAAGGGTTCCCGCCATTTCCAAGACTTTCCTCTCATTAGTAACAGAGTTACATTTTTTGAAAAATATTGAATTTTAGGAAAAAGTAATCTATTAATATTTCTAAACTCGAAATATAATGAATGGCAAATAGTAGAGGAGGGATTCTATGAAAAAGAAAAAGCTTCTCAGACCTGCAGCTGTGTTAGCTGTCATTTCTATGACTCTATCATCATTTGCCTACACACCTGCAAATGCAGCTGTGAAAGAAAAATCGGCACAGGCAGCACAAATCGAGGAGGAAAAGTCTCAGCCAATCTATTCATATGAAGAGGCGATTCGTGAAACTGTGTATGTCGAATCCACACTTGATTCGGATGAAAACGGAAAAGCAGACAGGATTGCCGTGGATATCATCCGTCCGAAAGAAACAGAAGAAGGCCTGAAGGTTCCCGTGATCATGGATGCGAGTCCATATTATGAAAGTCTTGGGCGGGGAAATGAAAGTGAAGTGAAAGACCGGGACAAGGATGGCATTAATGAGAAGTTCCCTCTATTTTATGATAATTATTTTGTGCCAAGAGGGTATGCAGTCGCTTTGCCTGAAATGGTTGGGACCAATAATTCGGATGGCTGTCCGACAACAGGCGGATATGAGGAAATTGAAAGCATCCGAGTTGTGATTGACTGGATGAATGGCAGAGCAAAAGCCTGGGACAAAGATAATAATGAAGTGAAAGCAGAATGGACAACCGGGAATGTGGGCATGATTGGAAAGTCCTATGATGGCACGCTGGCCAATGGGGTAGCGGCTACAGGCGTAGAGGGCTTAAAAACAATTGTTCCAATTGGAGCCATTAGCAGCTGGTACAATTATTACCGCTATGAGGGACTTACATATTACAACAACGGGCCAGGGGGCTTGGCCAGCAGAGTTGCCAGCAGCTCCCGAAAACAAGCCTGCAAGCCGGTGTTTGATCGTTTGAACTTTCAAGCGGATGATCCTTCAGGAGATTATAATGAGTTTTGGGATGAAAGAAATTACGTAAAGGACGTAAAAAATGTAAAAGCAAGTGTGTTTGCGGTCCATGGATTAAATGATTTCAATGTAAAAATGAATCACCTTGCGGATTGGTGGATAGCCCTATCCAAAGAAGATGTTCCGAGAAAACTATGGCTCACCCAGACTGGCCATGTTGATCCATTTGACTTCCGGAGAGCAGAGTGGGTTGATACGCTGCATCGCTGGTTCGACTACTGGCTGATGGATATTGAGAATGGCATTATGGACGAGCCTGCTGTTGATATTGAAAGAGGTGCGGATAAATGGGAAACCCAATCCTCATGGCCGGATCAAAATGCGGCAAATGTTAAAATACGATTAGCGCCAGGCGAGAATGATCAGACAAATGGCATGCTGACAACTGGGCCTGTGAAGGGCAATTTCCAGCAATCCTTTACAGATAACCCGGCACAAACAGAGCAGCAGATGGTCACCAATGAAACGGCTGTCAAAAGCGACCGCCTTGCATTTCTTTCTCCACAGCTTGAAGAAGATGTCCGTTTAAGCGGCATACCTGAAATTTCACTTCGGGCAAAGGTCAATAAAGAAGACTCTAATTTGACAGTTCTCATTGTCGACTATGGAACGGATACCCGCATTCATCATGAAGGCCCGGGAGAGGGAGTCCGAACTCTGAATACAGAAAGCTGCTGGGGAGAAAGTATTTTAACAGATGACGCATGTTACAAAGAAACAGAAAAAACTACTCAGACAGCACCATATGAAGTCGTGACAAGAGGATGGTTTGATCCGCAGAACTGGAAAACGATTGAGAAGGATGACCCTTTAAAAGAGGGCAAGAATTATAAGTTTGAATGGGATGTTTTGCCTGAAGACTACGTATTTAAGGAAGGTCACCGAATCGGCATCATCATCGCTGGAAGCGATCGAAGACGTACAATTCCTTCAACAACAGGGGCCACGTTTGAAGTAAAGCTTGGGCAAAGTTTTATCAGCCTTCCTGTTGTGGGCGGAAAAAAGGCAGTTGGATTTTAATAGAATAGAAGAGGCGGGTCTGCAGCAAGTGCAGACTCGTTTTTTATTTCACAGCAAAAAAGAAGGTCAATTGTTTACGCAAATTCCATTTCATAACAGAGTTCTTCCTGCTGTGTATCGTCAAACCACTTCATTCCAGCTGCGGTCATGCCGATTTTCCCGAGCACCTTCCCGGATGCAGGGTTGGCCGGATCCACAGCCGCGATCATTTTCCGGACGTTCGGGCAATTTTTCCTTAAAGCGGCCACGCATGCAGCCGCTGCTTCAGCAGCATATCCCTTTCCCCAGCAATGCTGATTAAAATGATAGAGGAGCTCGACTTCGTGTTCATTTTCTGCCGGATTAAACCCGCAAACTCCAATGATGGCGGAGGTTTCTTTTAGCAAAACAGTATAAACAGAGTAGCCTTTTTCATTCTGCAGCCGCTGGTAAAAATCGATGGAGCGCTGGACACGGCTTTTTGAGCTGGCGCCGCCGCAGTATTTCATTACCTCCGGGCTGCCCCAAATCTCATAAACTGCATCCAGATCATCGGCCTGCATGGTCCGAAGCAGGAGCCGTTCCGTTTCAAAAGGAAAGGTCATTCAATTCACCTCGCGCGGTTTCGTATTCTATGAAAATATTATAAGATAGAGTGAGGAAAAACGTTAGGAGTTTTTGTCATGCACGTACTCTATAAATCTTTGATTTTGGGAATGGCCGCCAGCATCCAGGGTCTCGCGATGACCTTTTTCTTGTTTCCGCATTTTATCCCGTCCGGCGGCGCGGCGAGTATGGCGGTTTTATTCAATTATCTATTGGACACGCCTTACTCGGTGACATTGTGGGTTTTGAATGCGGGCCTGCTGCTGGCAGCAGCCAAATGGCTCGGGAAAAGCAGTGTGATCTGGACACTGTTTTGTGTTTCGGTTACTTCGGTTACGATTGATTTTCTGACTCCATACATAACGGAACCGCTGAATCCGGTTCTCCTGGATCTTTTGCTTGGAGCTGTAGTCTTTGGAATAGGAGTGGGAATTTTATTCCGGATGGGCGCTTCGTCAGGAGGCATGGATATCCTTGCGTTAATCATTTCAAAAGCAAGGGGAAGTGCGCCGGGACGGACGTTATTTTACATAAATGGCAGTCTGCTTATCCTTGCCGGCGTTGTCGTGGACTGGAAGGTTATTGTTTATGCAGTGATCTGCCAGATGATTGGGACGCGGATGATTGATCTTATTTACAAGGTTGATATAAAAATCCTTGCGGAGAAATATAAAATTCATTACTAAAGAAAGGGCCGTGCAGGCCTTTTCTTTTTTATGGAAAATAATTTACTATTATTCCAGGTTAACAGGAAAGCGGGGATACTATGATTCAGCTGCAAGAAGATAAGGAGAATAGCAAGAAGAATAATGAAGAAGAGGATAATGGCTGGGATGTAGGCGAGAATGCGTATGAAGCTGGGGAGCAGCTGGCGGATGAGGGCTGTCTTGGCTGTGCCGGCGGGTGTTTTTTTCAGGCTTTATTTCTTGTGATGACACCACTATATTTTTTTCTGACATAGAAAGGACAGGGGAACCTGTCCTCTATTAGATATATCGGCCAAAATGTTATGATATTGCCGGATTTTTATTTTATCGGTCACTTTCAAAAGGATATCCATCCGAATTTCATTTTATCGGTCAGATTTTCAATATATTGGCCACTCCGCGTCACATTAGTTTTTCGGCGATGGCACAGTGCAAATAATTTAATATAATACTCTCCACAAATAAAAAGTAGCATACGCTTCCCAATTCTCCCAGCCAGCCGAATATTTTAGGATTTCCTCCTTCGCTGGTTTCCTTTCAGAGCCGAGAGTCGCTTTGATCGCATTATGAAGGCCGACATCATCGATTGGAAAAGCGTTCGGGAAGCGCAGACACCGCATGAGGACATAATGGGCGGTCCAGGGGCCGATGCCGCGTATTTTGGTCAGCCTTTTTTCTGCAGCCTTCACATCTCCCGTGGTCAGCAAGTCCTTTTTCGAAAGCTCGCCATTTGCAATCAAGCGGGCTACGTCTATCAGATATTCACATTTTTTCAAGGTCATTTTTAAGTCAGCCAGATCTTCGATGGTTAACCCGGCAATCGTTTCCGCTTCAGGGAAGAGCCAGTATTTACTCCCGCCGTTTTCCAGGGACTCCCCATATTTTTCAACCAGCCGCCGCTTTAGTGTATACGCATATGTAAGGTTAATCTGCTGCCCAAGGATTCCCCACGCAAGAGCCTCGAATAAATCGGGAATTCCCATAACTCTCAGTCCGAAAAATTGCTCGGCAGGCTTTTGCAGCAAGGGATCTGTTTGTGCCATCTCATAAAATGGGGTCAGGCTGGCTCCGAGGTCGAACCAATCATGAATATATGCCGCAATTTCCGCTTTCATTTGATGCGTGACGGGCTTATGAATGACGACGGAGAGAGATTGATCTGACACAGCACTTATTTCAAGCAGCAGCTTTTCATTCCCGATGGCAAGGGCGCGTCTAATTGTCTCGCCGGAAATTTCATAGAGGCATTCATTTGCCGATCTTGATAAGTATCGCAAGTTTTCGGAAAAGCTGAATTCATGCGGAGTGAAAATGACCAGGCCATTTTCATTCACTTTCCAGTCAACAGTGTGAGAGCTCATTTGGATTCCTCCTTTTCTATATTGTAAACCCTCAGGATTACGTTATCTTGCGTTTATATTTAGGAAATCGCTGATGATAAATGTTTTTTGTGTATACTTTTTAGCAGAGGTGAGCGCAGATGGCTTATGAACAGATTCCGGAAGATTATTGGAACGCCATAAAGGATTGCGACAAGTCCTATGATGATCTCTTTCTTTATGGTGTTAAAACGACAGGGATATTCTGCAGGCCATCGTGCCGGTCGAGGGTCCCGAATATCGGCAATGTCGCTATTTTTAAAAATGCCGCTCAAGCACTGGCGGAAAATTTCAGGCCGTGCAAGCGCTGCAAACCGGAAGGCCTCAGCCTGCCTGCTGAAGAATGGATTAAGCAAATAACCGGGTGGATCGATCAGCATTATAGCGACCCGATTACATTGCATCAATTGGGGGACCTGTTTCATGGAAGTCCCTATCATTTACAGCGGGTGTTCAAAAGGGTCACCGGGAAGTCGCCCACAGAGTATATTCAGGATATCCGGCTCGAAAAAGCCGTCCATATGCTGGAGGCCGGGGAGCAATCGATAGCCGATGTCGGTGCATCAGCAGGATTCCCCAGCACCCCCTATTTTATCTCTTTATTCAAAAAGAAGCTGGGTACAACGCCTGCAGCATATAGAAACAAAACTAGGGAGGAGAAAGAATGAACATTGAATGGGCGAACCTGCAGGAAGGTGAATGGAGCCTTTATCTGGCGAAAACAGAAAAGGGTCTCTGCTATATTGGATCTGACCCGGAGTTTGAGGATTTTGAAAGCTCCTTGAAAAAATACTTGCCAGATGCGGTGCTTGTGGAAAATAAAGAAGCATTGCAGCCATACATGATTGAATTACAGGAATTTCTTCAGGGGAAAAGACAAGTTTTTTCAATGGACCTGGATGTGAAAGGCAGCCCGTTTCAAGAGGAAGTCTGGGAGGAATTAGCGCAGATTCCATACGGAAAAACAGTCTCTTATTCGGACATCGCAGAGAAAATAAACAGGCCACAGGCAGTCCGGGCAGCAGGGAAAGCAATCGGTGCCAATCCGCTGTTAATCGCGGTCCCATGCCATCGTGTCATCGGAAAAAATGGTGCGATAACCGGCTACCGCGGAGGCATTGAAATGAAGCAGCTTCTGCTTGAATTGGAGAAACAAGGCTGAAGAGATGGACCTCTTCGGCTTTTTTATTATTCAGCAGCTGGTATATAGCTTGAGGCGATAATAAATTGGATCCTTCAAAATAAATCCGAATTCGGATCTATTCAGGGAGGAGAGGGATAAAACAGACGACCTGAGTCCGAATGTGTGGCTTTATTCGGACAGGATGCGGATAAAACCGAGGATTTGAGTCCGAATGCAGTGCCTATTCGGACAGGATGCGGATAAAACCGAGGATTTGAGTCCGAAAGCAGTGCCTATTTGGACAGGATAGGGAGAAAACTGAGGATTTGAGTCCGAATGCAGTGCCTATTCGGACAGGATAGGGAGAAAACCGAGGATTTGAGTCCGAATGCAGTGCCTATCCGGACAGGAGAGGAAGAATAGCTGCCGAAAAAACTCCCGACAGTCTTGTTTTATTTTTTAGCGGTTAACTTCTTTTTCGAAAAGCATTTGGAATCCGTAATTTAGTAATGCCAAAGCATAATACATAATAAATAATCCCATTGAGTTTAATTTATTTAACTTATAATGGCCTATTTTTTGAAAAATTGCACTCAAAGGAAAAGCGAATAAGAGATCCATGATGAGATTGCATAAGGCATAGATCGAGAATTTTCCATATGTAAAATGAAATACCCATAAGTTTATGGTGAAAAATGGCCCGTATATAAAAGCAAGGTCATCAAAAATAAGAAATTTAGTGCCGCCTTTTACATTCCACCATTTAAAGATGAAGTTAAGAAGAGAAAGTATCAGCAAATTACCTGCGCAGAACAGTGTAACCGGTAAATACCTTTTCAATGATTTCTTTGGAAGAAACTTAATGACTATAGCCCATAAGATAATCGCATTGACTATTCTAAAGAAATTTGCCATCCGGATACCACCCCCATTTTTTCCTTATCATGTGACATTTGGCTTTTTTTATTCAGTTTAGGATTTCCGATTCATTATCCAATCTTTAATCCCTCATAGTTTCGGATTATAATAAACTAAAGCATGATCAGGGGGGAGTAAAATGAAAAGCATTACCTGCGAAAAAAGATCCTATTCCAGAGAGTTTCATTCGCACCAGCATGAGTTTGGCCAGTTTCTTTTCCCCTTGCAGGGCTCCCTGGATATACAGACGAAATGGCAGGAAATTAAGCTTGACCCGGACTATTGTTTTTACCTTCCGCAAGGGGTTGATCATAACTATCGGTCGATGGACCGGAATGAGTTTTTGATCCTGGATATCCCGAAGGCCTATTTGCCGGAAGAGACCAGCAGTATGTACATTCAGCTGGATCAGCAATGGTCTTCGATCCGTTATTTGCTGCTGGAAGAGGCGGGGAATCAGGGGAATGCGTCTTCCCTGGCTGATTTGACCAGGTTTGTGACCAGCAAACTGCAAATCGCCAAGCCCCCATCGATTGACTATATTCATAAGCATTTTAAGGAGTCCATCCGATTAGAGACTTTAGCGCAAATCGAACATTATCATCCAGCCTATTATTCCGCATGGTTTAAGAAGAAAACCGGGAGAAGCCCAAAAGCCTACATATCTGATCTTCGTTTGAAAGAGGCGAAGCATTTATTAATGTCAACATCCTGGTCCATGTCGGTGATCAGCGGGGAATTAGGCTTCGAAAATTCTTCCTCCTTTACCCGGTGGTTCAACCGCTGTGAAGGGGTAGCACCACAAAAGTACAGGATCCTTAAGAATGGATAAAAGGGATATTAAACTTGGTAAAGAAAATTCTCAGGGAATTTTCTAAGATAAGTTTAATGATTCCTTTTATCTTTTTTTATTGAGGTGAGAACATGAGTGTTAAAATAGCTCCGTTTTATATATTGCTTGCCGGAGTGCTCTGGGGGACCACGGGTACCACGCAGGCATTTGCGCCGGAAAACGCACACCCGATTGCCATCGGGGCTGCCCGTCTGGCGGCAGGAGGTTTATTTTTATTATGCATGGTTCTACTGGCAGGGAAACTGGAACTGAAAAATTGGCCCATTAAGAACACCCTGATGGCATCACTTTGTATGGCGCTGTACCAGCCATTGTTCTTTTCAGCGGTCACTTTAACAGGGGTTGCCATTGGGACCGTGACCGCAATAGGGAGTGCGCCGATCTTATCTGGTTTCCTTGAATGGCTCTATTTGAAAAAACGCCCCTCTGCCATTTGGTGGTGTTCAACCTCCCTGTCTATTTTGGGCTGTGTTCTGCTTTTCATGAACAAAAATTTGGTTCATATGGACCCGATTGGCCTAATAATGGCATTGGGGGCTGGTTTGACATTTGCAGGCTATACGCTTGTCAGCAGGGATCTGGTTGAAAATTATTCATCTTTATCAGTCGTTGCCGTTGTATTCACACTAAGTGCCATTCTGCTATCGCCATTCTTATTTATTTTTGACATGTCCTGGCTTGCGAGTGTTCGAGGTTTGACTGTCAGTCTACACCTGGGGATCCTGGCTACGGGAATTGCCTATTTCCTTTTTTCAAAAGGGCTTGTCCATGTTTCCTCTTCAACGGCTGTCACACTTGCGCTGGCGGAGCCATTGACAGCTGCACTATTAGGGGTTTTCCTATTGGGTGAATCGTTAAACATGACTTCCTGGTTAGGGATTTTCCTTTTGCTGCTTGGAATTGGAGTATTGATAGGGACTTCAAAAGGTTCTGGAAGAAACCTTGAGCCTGGGGTGGTTCAGAAACATTGATATTCATAGAAAGCCTAACTTCTACCGAAGAAATTAGGCTTTCTTTTTTTTGTAGAACAAAAAAGATTGCATTGCAGAATAAACTTCTTTAATATTTTTTGTAGAACAAAAAATATTCCGGAGGGTTTATGAAAGAACAAACCTTTACATCATTCGAACAGTATGAAGAATTTCTTAGAAACAAGATGATTCATAAAGCGAAAAAGAAAGGCCTGGAAGGTGAGGATCTTGCAGAATATCTGAAAAAACATGAAAATGATGCAGCACGTATTTGGAAGGAAAATGATCTTCAGAAATGGCTGGAAAAGGACGGGTATGTGACCATAGCCGTTTGGAGGGACGAAACAGGACAGCGGAAAATTGGAAGGGGCCGGCCAAAGAAGCCTGAAGGCCAAAAACTTAAGCATTCCATCCATGTCAGGCTGGATGAAGAAATGTTCAAAAAGCTGAATCATTTCTGCCAGGAAAAAAAGGTGGATGTTTCAGAAGCCATACGGATTCTTATCAATAACCTTTGATCTTAAAGTCCAAAATTCATAGGAAAAGGCAGGAAAATCAATGAATGATTCTTTAGAAAGTATAAGAAATGCCCCGGGTGCACCTTCAAAGTCAAGGCGATTATGGATGGCGATCGTTCTTGGTACTTTAGCCGCGTTTGCCCCCTTATCCATCGACATGTATTTGCCGGCTCTGCCTGATATAGCTAATGATCTGCATACCAAGCCGTCCCTCGTACAGCTTAGTTTAACCTTTTTCCTGCTCGGCCTATCATTAGGCCAGCTGCTTGCAGGGCCGCTCAGTGATGTGCGCGGACGCCGGAAGCCGCTACTTATAGGGTTATTGATTTATTTTGCCGTTTCTCTCTTGTGCGCCTTTAGCCATTCCATCTGGGGCTTGATTGTGCTGAGGTTTATTCAGGGCCTGGCCGGGGCAGCCGGGATTGTCATCTCCCGTGCGATTGTCAGGGATCTTTACTCAGGCACTGAGCTGACTAAATTTTTCTCTCTGCTGGCTTTAGTGAATGGTGTGGCCCCCATACTTGCCCCTATACTTGGCGGCCAGTTATTGCGGATTGCTCCCTGGCAGGGAGTGTTTATCGTTTTGAGTGTAATCGGCTTGGTGATGTTTCTTGTCGTCCTATTCGGTCTGCCGGAGACGCTGCCAGATGTTTCCCGATCACAGGGCGGCATAAAAAACACATTAACTACCTTTCAACAGCTCTTGATTGATCGAAGCTTCATAGGGTATGCATTGTCGCAAGGCCTGGTGTTTGCAGCCATGTTTGCGTATATATCCGGCTCACCCTTCGTACTGCAAAACATTTATGGGGCCTCCCCGCAGGTGTTCAGCCTGATATTTGCCATCAATGGACTTGGAATTATCATTTCCAGTCAAATTACGGGAAGGTTAGCGGGGCGGATCAGTGAAAGGAAGCTTTTTACGGCTGGTATTTGCATCGCTTTCATTGGAGCTATTACTCTTTTAATCATCCTTCTTTTTGATGCAGGATTGTACGCAATTTTGCCGCCGTTATTCTTTGTTGTCTCAAGTATTGGGGTGGTGAGTACTTCAGGCTTTTCGCTGGCCATGCAGAATCAGGGAAAGTCAGCAGGGAGTGCCTCCGCATTACTGGGGGTACTATCCTTAATTTTTGGCGGATGTGTGGCTCCCCTTGTTGGCTTAGGAAACAGCCCGGCGATGTCAATGGGGATTGTCATAGCTTGTACTAGTGCCGGGGCTGTTCTGTCCTATATGTTCCTGGCAGCCCGGGCAAAGGGGAGTTCCATTGATAATGAGAAAGCTGTCATGTAAATAACCTATTAATCTAGTAAAATGAATCCTAAATGAAAGGGGAAATTAACAATGGATATACAGAAAATAATCACGACTCGCCGCAACATAAAAAAATTTAAATCTGATAAAGTGGAGCACAGTTTAATCACATCCTGGCTGGAGGCTGCGAGCATGGCACCCAACCATAAAATGACGGAGCCATGGGAAGTATTATTTGTTGGTCCGGAAACAAGGGCTAAGCTGAATCACAAAACCGATTTTGGCCAGGCACCAGTCGTGCTGGCGATCCTATCCAGGTATGGAGCAACCGATCTGGAACGAACTGAGAATATGGCTGCAGTATCCTGCTTTATTCAGAACTTCATGCTGATGGCGTGGGAATCAGGAGTGGGGACATTCTGGTCTTCCCTGGGGGTTTCAGCTGCAGCAAGAACTACTTTAAATGTCCCGGATGATTGCGATGTGGTCGGTATTTTAGGAGTAGGCTTTCCTGAGGAAGTACCTGAAGCTAAGGAGCGTACACCGATTGATAGGAAAATAAAGCATTTATCATAAGTATTTTATAGGGCGCCTATCCAAAACAAGGATGGCGCTCATTTTTTTACTCTAGAACAGGATTAATACGAGTAATGGTCAATTCATTCGAAAAAAGGGAACCTAATATAAAAAAACAATAAGTGCATTATTTTAAGAAGGATTAAGGCTTATTTTATGAATTAACGCTTGATTTCAAATGACTTTGATAAATTTTCTGTAATTCTACTCCTTTAAGGACTTTAATAACCATAAAAGTTATTTACAATGTCTTCAACAACCCGTAATGATTCAATTAATAGGCTGTTGCATTGAACGGTTTAATCTCCCTTCTTTTTCTCTAAGGGTAAGCTAGTTTGTCCAAACTATACAAGATACTTTTAAAAAGTTTGCTAAGTTTATTTAAAATTTTCTTTACATTATAAATATTCTGAATTAATATAATTGTATACAATTATTCAATTATATTGGAGGGAGGGGAAAAGGGTGATTTCGGAAAAAAAGATAGCTAGAATTTCAGCAAAAGATATTGCTTACTCAGAATTAAAGAAAAGAATTATAAATTGTTCGTTCAAACCAGGTCAGCCTATTATAGAGGATGAATTAGCCAGCGAATTAGAGATTAGTCGCACTCCTCTCAGAGAGGCGCTGCAAAGGTTAGAGTTAGAGGAATTAGTGGTTCGACAGCCTAATGGACGATTAAAAGTTGCACCAGTATCAAAGCAAGAAGTAAAAGAATTATTTTTAGTACGTAGTATGTTAGAAGGAGTTGTGGTTGTAGAAGCAATTGAGAACATTACAGAGAAAGAAATTAGGCATCTTTCCTATTTAGTGAAAATGCTTAAAGAAACATCGAGAGAAGGAAACTATGAAGATGTTAACCATTTCGGCAGTCAATTTCATATTTCTCTCTACGACCTTTGCGATAACAAAACAGTTGTAAAAATTTTGTACCAGCTTAATGATCGTATCACCAGATATAGAAGGTTAGCACATTTTGTTGATACAAAAAAAACATCAGATGAGCATGAGGTTATTCTTGAGTACATTATTAAAAAAGATAAAGTAAACGCTGAATTAACAATAAAAAACCATGTTTTGGATTCGTTGGAGCAAGCTTTAGAAATTGTGAAACAGTATGAAGAAGCTATTATAAACGAGTAGACTAGGGGGATTATATGTCATATGCAGTAATTGGAGCTGGTAACACAGGCCAGGCAATCGCAAGCTACCTCTCACTAAATGGAAAAAAGGTAAAACTATATAGTCGAAGTCCTATAAAAGCAGAAAGGCTTACACAACAAGGTCTTGAACTTAAGGGCGTGTACTCAGCTAAGATATCTATTGAAGCGTCTGCCAATATTAACGAGGTTATCAAAGATGCAGAATTTATTATTATTACAACTACTTCTTTTGGGCACAAACCAATCTTTAGACAACTCAAACCATTCCTGAAAAACAATCAAACAATTGTCATCTTCCCAGGTTATTGGGGGGCAGCGGAATGTAAAGAAGTTCTAGGTCCTGTCATGGAAGATAGGAATATTACTATTGCAGAAACGAGTGCCATGCCATTTGTTAGTAAAGCAGATAATGCTGGATCAGTTTATATCAATAGAATTAAGAAAAATGTTCAAGTCAGCTCTATACCTACCTCAAAGAATCCTTCCATATCGACAACATTTTTAGATGCATTCCCTCAATTAATACCAGCCAATAATATTTTTGAAACATCATTGAATAATACAAATGTTTGTATTCATACCCCAATTACTTTATTTAATGCCAGCAGGATTGATGCTTCTGAGGAATTCAAATTTTATACCAATGGTGTTTCTCCCTTAACGGTAACCTATGTTGAAAAACTTGATGAGGAAAGGAGAAAACTAGCAGACTTGTTCCTGGTTGAAACCATAGATATTTTAACCCTATTGAATGATTTTTATGAAACAGACTATTCGAGTCTTTACGAAGCTTTACCAGGATTATTCCCAGAAGCTATTGCCCCAACTACTTTAAATCATAGGTATATGAATGAAGATATTCCTTTTGGTCTTGTTCCTATATCCGAATTAGGAAGAAAAGTGGGGATAGAAACCCCTTATACAGATTCAATTATTAATACAGCCTCATTACTAATGAACAAAGATTTCAGGAAAGAAGGAGTCAATTTTGAAGGACTAACGAAAGAGGAAATTGTTAGTTTAGGAGGGCTTACACAACCTATTTAACAATCTTTGTATAAAAAAATAGGAGGTATTGTTATGGCAGAAATAGGGATGGAAAATAGGATAAATCTCTTAAATAAAAAGGTAACTGCGGTTGATTTAATCACGATTGTTATTTTTGCCGTTTTGTATCGTGTACTTTGGTATTTCTTCAAATTTGCAGGAGTTGTTTTCCCTTTCAACCATACTTTTGTCTATCTTTTCTGTGCGTTTTGTTTGGTTCTTTGCTGGGTGGTTGTAAGAAGGCCTTATGCGTCGGTTTATTTCACCGCAGCTTGGTGCGCAATAAACTTTTTTCTTCAAGGCGAACTCCCAATCTATTGGATACTAGTTGTAGCTGCTCCATTTTTACCTGAACTATATTTAAAGAAAAGAAGTAAATCTTTTAGCAATCCTGATGATGTATATTCTAGTACAAAAGATTTAATTGTAGCTGCAGTGCTTTACAACATTGTTTACGAGGCTTTTGTTTGGTGGAGTATTATTTATCCTTATCAGATTCCTGTTCCTTTTAATCTAATGGCGATTGTTTTTGGAATTTCCATTATTGGTATGATTATCGGTACTGTGATTGCGAAGCCGCTTGGACTTAAATTAAAAGCTCTCATAGGATGATTATTTGGAGGTGTATAGTAAATTATGGCAGCGATTGATTTTGTTTCTAATCTAGATACAGATACTTGGGTTCATAGACTAGATCCAAGGGCTAAACTACTTTTAATATTAGGATTCGTTATTATTCCTCTATTGTTTATGGATCCTCTTTATTTATCAGCGGTTTTACTGTTGGGTCTGCCGGTGTGGTTTTCTGCCAAGATTAAAATTAAGTCTATTGCTCCCTTGTTAGGGACAATCGTTATACTCGCTCTATCTGCAGTTGTTTTTTCTACTTTTTATAATTACAATCAGGCCGATGCAGTAGTTCTTTTTTCTATAGGGTCTCTTCAAGCAACCGATATTGGACTATTCTCTGGCTTAGTACTTGGTTATAGGATTGCCATCCCCTGCTTTATGACTATAATCATCATTTCAACTACAGACCCTGCGTTATTAGCAAAAGGGTTAATGAAAATGAAGGTACCTATGAGTATAGCCTTCATGTTTTTAGGAACATTGCGTTTTTTTCCTTTAGTATTCGAAGAACTCACTAATATTTCCAACGCTCAAACCATTCGAGGTGTAAATAAGAAAGGAATAAAGGGTAGTTGGAACAGTTTTAAATTGGCTGCTTTTCCTCTTTTAGTAAACTCATTGAGAAGAAGTAGGACAATGGGGCTTGCTGTTGAAAGTAAAGGATTTAGTAAAATGGCTTGGCGTGAATACTATCAAGATATGAAACTCACAAAAATGGATATTACGGTTATCATTTTAACGATTCTATTCTTTGCTGCTGCGTTATACGTAAGATATGCGCTCGGACTAGGTGGAAATAATTCGATAGTCGCATAATCTAGAGTATAAGTCGAGACCCTTCAAAAAGGAGGAAGTTATGGATAATAACAATATTATTGAGGTAAGAGGGGCTAGTTTTTCATATCCAGGTGTAGAAGCAAAAACTTTGAAAAACATCAACTTAGAGATCAAGAAAGGGGAATTTGTCCTCATTTCCGGCACTAGTGGAAGTGGAAAGACAACTCTTGCAAAATGCCTTAATGGGATAATTCCCCATCTCTCTGAAGGGAATCTGACAGGGGACATAATCATAAATGGAAAGGATACCCAAGGTGTTCCAATGCATGAACTTTCCTCCGAAATCGGAATGGTATTTCAAAATCCAGAAGATCAGATTTTTTCAATACGGGTAGAGGATGAAGTTGCATTTGGAGTGGAATGCCAAGGGTACACTAAGGAAGAGATACAAAAACGGGTTCAGTATGGACTTCAAAAATTAAGATTAGAAGACATTAAAAAGCAAATTACATTTTCATTATCTGGAGGGCAAAAGCAAAAGGTGTCAATTGCAAGTAACTTAGCCATGTTGCCCTCCATTTTAATACTTGATGATCCAACAACGGATCTAGATCCAATTAGCAAACAAGAAGTAATGGATATAATATCAGAGTTAAAAGAAGAAATTGATACAACCTTCCTTATTATAGAGCATGATCTGAATGATTTGATTGAATTTATTGATAGAGTCATTATCATGCACGAAGGGGAAATTCTTTATAACGGAAGCCCTAGTGAAATTTTTTATAACCATTTTAAAGCACTGGATGATCTAGGAATTCGAATCCCGGATCATATAAGGTTAGGGAAATATCTGTTTGATAAAGGCTTTAAATACAATTCCTACCCCATATCTAAAAGGGAAGTATTAGAATGGGCCAAACAACTACTTACTTCTAAAAAGTTAACACTGCCTATGGCTGAAAATCAGGTAACAGGTGATAGGCAAGACAGCGTTGCAAAATTACAGGATGTAAACTTTAGTTATCAAAAAGGTAAACAAATTCTACATGATATAAATTTAGATATTAAAAAAGGGGAACTTTTGGCTATCGTTGGACATAATGGTTGCGGTAAATCCACTTTAATGAAAAACCTAATTGGATTATTAAGGCCATCTCAAGGTTCGGTTGAAATCAATAACAAAAACACTAAAGATTTCAAAGTACAAGACATAATATTAGAAATTGGGTATGTTTTCCAAAATCCTGATAATCAACTGTTCTGTAATTCAGTTGAAGAGGAAGTGCAATTTGGCTTAAAAAATAGAGGCTACAGCGAAGAGATAATCAGTAAACAAGTTGAATTAGCCCTCAATACAGTAGGATTACAGAAAAAAAGAAAGGAACATCCTTTTTCTTTGAGCAGGGGAGAGCGACAAAGATTAGCCGTGGCAACGATGTTAGTTTCAAATCCCAAGATTATTTTATTGGATGAACCAACGACTGGCCAGGATGAGCAAAGCTTAAAAGCTCTTTTAACTTTAATGGAAAATCTAATTACGGAAAAAGAAGCAACAATTGTGATGATTACTCATGATATGGAAGTCGTAGCTCAATACGCTAGTAGAGTAGTAGTTGTAGATGCAGGGAGAATTGTACTTGATGGCAGCCCAAGTGAAGTCTTTTCTACAAACTATCAAAAACTTCATTCCCTAAAATTAAAGCCGCCGATTATCTCACAATTCTCAGCAGAATTAAATAAATACGGATTTCCAAACGTTTCTAATTGGAACATGTTTAGTAACCATTTTATTAGAAAAGACAATGATGCTCAAAGCGTATCAAAAGTATCAATCATTTAATATTACAGCTGACTATACCTACCTTCAAATTCATTTTGAAATTCTAAGCTCCATTACAATAAACAAACTTATTTATGATACCTTAAAATAAGAAGAATGATGAACAAAGTTTTCTAATATTAAAAAGCCTACTTTACCGCTGGAATTTGAAGAGGTAAAGTAGGTTTTCTTTTTTTGACGCAATTATTGAACCAAGATTAATAAAGTCCTTTTCGGAGTGTCACACATGGCAGTGAATTCCCCTCTTTCAACAGTCAAATCAATATTTTTTAAGACCTGTGTTTTTCCATAAGATTTCGATAGGTTTTTTGTTTGTATCATCTTGGTCATGGCTTCGACCTCCTTCACTACCATACTATACCGGCCATTTTTCCCGCCAACCATCGATGTAACAGAATGTAAAGTGACACTTTTGTCATGTTGAAGGCAGAGACGGCAGGATCGCGTCATTTTAAAATGCAGACGATCTTATTGAAGGGAAAAAAACAAGCAGACGCTTTGACATGGACTGCTTGTTTTTAACTTAGTTGTATGTGCATTTTTTGAGGTACTGTTTCTCGGCTTGTCCCTATTTTTAAATGCTGATTCCTTTCTTTCCTTAAAAAACGAAAATGCCAGCGCATATAAAGGCAGGCTCCAATATAATAGATGGCTGACCACCATACTTGCCAGCCCTAATATACTACGTAGCCAAAGTAATGGATAGGACTTCGTAACATACAGAAAAACCGACCCAAAACAAAAGGTAAAGCAAAAATTTCTTCTTTGGTTTAGGCATGAAGTTAACATATAGGATTCCGAATGTTGGCCGGCAGGGTGATTCCAATAAATAAATCAAATAGCTGGGGACCTGGATCCATTAAGTCGTATAGGTCTAAAACATGGCCAAAAATTAAATCTGCAAGAAGCGCATTTAAAGTGACAGCCAGCCAGCCAGGTTGTATAAAGCTCCTGCCGGGTTAATTTTAATGGAATAATGAAAATCAATATAGAGTTGATAGCAAGCGTTGTAATTGTAAAGATATAGACCATTCAGATTCTCCGGTTTTTATAGAGTTATTTCTTATCTATCTTGCCCTCTTTTTGAAATTTATCTGCTTATTTGGCGGTGAAGTGAGTTTCTATTAAAAGTAGTTCATTTACGGTAATGAATCCTATTTACATTTGGACTGGAACCTAAAGATAAGTTCATCTAATATCTGACTGTTTTTTATAGTATCAGGATGCTCTAAACCTTTCTTTATTCCAGTTTCAATAAGTGTTTTTCTAAAAAGTTGAATCTTCTTTCTAAGTTCACTGCAAAAATGACACATTTATTTACTCCTTTAAATAATAAAAGTCCAGGAACTATTATTGCAAATTAAGGAAAAACATTGAATCATTTCGACAAAACTAGTCTCTAAATGACAAAAAATTAAAAAACAGAGAGGAGTGTTTTGGGAGGATTGAATTCTCGCTCAATGCAAATAATATCTAAAAACTTTCCGGAGTGGAAAATGATCTTACAAATTGCCTCAGTTGTTGTGTTTAATTTGATATTATATAAGACCATTAAGGGGATATCAGCCAATAAAATTGTCCATATTTGGGTTTTTACTATTGCATTCCAACTATTCTTTGATATTTTTATCGATCTAAAGTACAAAGGATACTGGTACTTTACACAAGGAATAGACTGGGTAGCATTTCCTGCTTAAACAATCTTAATCCCACCTATTAATTTGATGTTTATCAATTGGTATCCTTTTAATGGTTCTTTCATGAAAAAGGTACGTTACTTTATTATTTGGGAAATCTTCCTGCTAAGCTAAGAAGCTGTAGCCATGCTGCCTCATCCATTTGGTTTCTTTCATTATGGATGGTGGAGTATATGGCATTCTGCCATTGTTAATCCGATCTTATTAACCATACTTCTAGGGTATTACAAATGGATTAGTGCATTAGAAAAGAAAGCGTGTGTCTAAAAAGGGCTGCTGAGGCAGCTCTTTTTTAAAAGAATGTATAAATTCTGAAGTTACATAATTGTCTAGCTCCAGGCGCCTTCCGCTTTTCTTTCCCGTTCACCTTATGGCATAATTTTCTAAGACAAAGGAGTGAGAGGATGCAGAAAGTATTCATTATTGAGGATGATCCGAAGATCGCGGAGCACCTGCAGACCTACTTAGTGAAGTATGGCTATGACGCTGCGGCTGCGGAACAGTTCGATGATGTGATGGGGGAGTTTCATAAGCATAAACCGGATCTTGTCCTCCTGGATATTAATCTTCCGAGCTTTGATGGCTATTACTGGTGCAGGCAAATCCGGCAGGAGTCAATCTGTCCGGTTATTTTCATTTCCGCACGGGTAGGGGAGATGGACCAGGTGATGGCGCTGGAGAATGGGGGCGATGATTTCATCACCAAACCGTTTCATCCGGAAATTGTGATGGCGAAAATCCGCAGCCAGCTGCGCCGTGCTTACGGGGAGTATGCATCACAGGCCCAGGAACGAGTTATGGAGGCAGAAGGATTGAAGCTGTTTCCGGAAAGGCTGGAATTGTGTTTCGGTGATAAAACCGTTCCGCTGTCCAAAAAAGAGGCGGATATTATTGAGAATTTACTGGAGCGGTATCCTCGTGTGGCCGGCCGTGAAGACTTGCTGGAAAAGCTGTGGGATGAGCAGGTCTATGTGGATGAAAATACGCTGAATGTAAATATGGCAAGGGTAAGAAAGAAATTTGAGGCAATCGGGCTTTCAGGAGCGGTCGAAACCGTGAGAGGCGCAGGTTACCGTTTGATTGTTACCTGGTGAAAGGCTGGAGAAACATGAAATTATTCCTTAAAGAGCATGCGTTCCTAATCACTGTACAGATCTTTCAATTTTTTATGATTCTGGCCATCTATTGGCTTGATGGCTATCGTCATCTATTGCCAGCCCTATATGGCATCTTTCTCGGCCTATTCTTTCTCACGGCCTACCTGGCCTACCACTATTTTAGCCGCCGCAAGTTTTATAAGAGGCTGACGGAGGAACTTGCTTCCCTTGACGATTCCTTTCAAACAACAGAAAACTCACCGATTTCACAGGCGCTTGATCATCTGCTGAAGGATCAATACAGGCATTATCAGACGAGAATCAAAGAGCTGGAATCCAGGCAGGAGGAGCATCTGAAGTTTATGGATCAATGGGTCCATCAGATGAAAACACCGCTTTCTGTCATTGAACTGATTGCGCAAAACCTGGATGAACCTGACTCCTCCAGTATTCGTGAAGAAACGGATCGGATGAAAACGGGCCTGAACACCATCCTCTATATGGCCAGACTTCGGACGATCGAACAGGATTTTCATATCAGACCTGTAAACTTGTCTAAAATCATTCATGAAGTGAATGGCGAAAACAAACGGTTTTACATCCGGAACGGGGTGTATCCGAATCTCCTGCAGGAGAAGAAGGACATGATCGTGGAGACAGATGAGAAATGGCTGTTCTTTATGCTTTCTCAGCTGATCAATAATGCGGTCAAGTATTCCAGAGGGAAGAGCAATCGGGTTGATATTGCCATCTTTGAAAAAAACGGTGAAGCTGTCTTAGAAGTGAAGGACTATGGCATTGGGATTCCGGAGGAGGACAAGCGCCGTGTGTTTGAACCTTTTTATACCGGTGAAAATGGACGGAAATTCAGAGAATCCACAGGTATGGGGCTGTACTTGACGAAGGAGGCAGCCGATCATCTTGGCCATCGCATTGAACTGGAATCCAAGATGGGAGAAGGGTCTCTTTTCCGGCTGATTTTTGGAAAAACACAAAACCTTACAGCCTTGTAAGGTAAGTGAAAGAAAAATCGATTTTTTGAAATGGGTATAGAAGATATACTGATCACAAGTCAACGGAATGTGAAAGGAGAACTTGTGATGCTAAAAGTGAAGCAAGTAAGCAAGATTTATGAAGGAAAGATCGCCTATCGAGCGTTAACGGATATTAACTTAACCATTGATGAAGGTGAGTTTGTCGGAATCATGGGTCCATCGGGAAGCGGGAAAACGACGCTGCTGAACATGATTGCCACCATTGATGAACCGACAACAGGAGAAATCCTGATCAATGAAAGAAATCCACATGTCTTAAAAAAAGAGGAGCTGGCCCAATTTCGGCGCCGTGAATTAGGGTTTGTCTTCCAGGACTTCAATCTGCTTCATACCTTAACGGTTGAAGAAAATATGGTCCTGCCGCTGACATTGGACGGAAAAAAAGTGAAGGATATGAAGGAAAAGGCGTATCAAATTGCCGAAAAACTGGGGATTACCGGCATTATGAATAAACGGACGTATGAAATATCCGGAGGACAGGCGCAAAGAGCCGCTGTGGCAAGAGCGATGATTCATACGCCGAAGCTGCTTTTGGCAGATGAACCAACAGGTAATCTCGATTCCAAGTCTTCCAAGGATGTTATGGAGATGCTTGAATCGATTAATAAAACGGAGAAGACAACCATGATGCTTGTCACACATGATGCGCAGGCAGCGAGCTATTGCAACCGGGTCATTTTCATCCGGGACGGGAAGTTCTATTCAGAAATTCACCGCGGTGACAACCGCCAGGCCTTTTTCCAAAAGATCATCGATACACTTTCACTGCTGGGAGGGGATGCACATGACCTTTCGTCAGTTCGCGTTTAATAACGTCATACGCAACAAACGGCTGTATGCAGCCTACTTCCTCAGCAGTTTATTTACGGTCATGGTTTTCTTTACCTTCTCGATTTTTGCGAATCATCCTGCATTAAGCGGGGATCAGATGAACTCAACCGTCACGAAGGGAATGAATGCAGCTGCAGGAATTATCTATGTGTTTTCGTTCTTTTTTGTTTTATATTCGATGAGCTCATTCCTGCAATCCAGGAAGAAAGAGTTTGGGTTATTAATGATTCAGGGCATGTCCATGAAGCAGATCCGTCTAATGGTCTTCCTGGAGAATATGCTGATTGGCTTATTGGCAACCCTGGGCGGAATTCTCCTTGGCCTTGTGTTTGCAAAGGCGATTTTGCTGCTGGCTGAAAATGTGCTGATTATTGAACGATCGCTGTCTTTTTATTTTCCGGCTAAAGCCATCCTGATCACTTTTATCTCCTTTATTATTTTATTTTTCTTTATTTCCTTATTTGTGACATATGTTCTCCGCAGCAAAAAGCTGATTGAATTAATTAAAGGGAATAAAATGTCAAAAGGTGAGCCAAAAGCGAATCTTCTCTTAACGGTGCTGGCTGTCCTTTTATTAGGGGCGGGGTATGCAGTCGCCTTACTTGCAAAAGGTGTGATGGTAGTAGCTGCAATGGTGCCAGTCATTATTGTTGTTTGTATAGGCACTTATTTGTTATTTACACAATTAAGCGTGTTTATCATTAGAAGATTAAAGAAGAATGAGCATGTTTTCTGGTTTAAAACCAATATGCTGCTGTTTTCGGATTTAGCCTTCCGCATGAAGGATAATGCCCGGACTTTTTTTATGGTGGCCATGGTTTCAACGGTTGCCTTCAGTGCAATCGGCACTTTGTTCGGATTTCAAACCGTTTTGACCTCCAGCATAAAAAATGTGAATGCCACAACGTTTTCCTATAAAACATCTGAAGGACATGAGGAACAGAATGTAGCATTTATCAATCAAACGTTAAAGGAAGAAAAGATTGAAGCGGATTCGGAGCATACCGTATTGCGCTACTTTGAAATCGGCGGGGATACCATCCTGATTGCCAGTCAATCTGATTTTAACCGCTTTGCCGCGCTCATTGACGAAGATCCGATTGACTTAATAGACGGGCAAGTAATGACAGTGGAGTTTGCAGGAACCAGCTTCGGGCAAACGAAGGAACTCCTGAATGAAACCATTACACTGACGTCCGGCACAGTTTTGAAACCGAAAGAAGTCATTCATTCGAAAGCCTTGCCGGCAACAGATTCGTATTTTATCGTGTCAGATGAAGACTATCAAAAGCTTCCTGAACCAGAGTTTCAGGAAAGCTATTATGCCTGGCAGGCAAGGGATGGAAAGGAAAGGGTAATGGCTGCCTCTGAAAAGCTGTACAAGAAACTGCCAAGATATGAAATTACATCAGTAGACTACGAAATATATGAGATTATGAAAGGCTACGGGCCCATATTATTTGTCGGGCTGTTCATAGGGATTGTCTTCTTCGTATCAGCCGGCAGCTTCCTATACTTCAGGCTTTACATGGACCTGGATGAAGATAAACAAAAATTCCAATCGATTTCCAAGATGGGGTTAACCGAGAAAGAGCTGAAAAAGGTCTTAAACAGACAGACCATGATCCTCTTTTTCGCGCCGATACTTGTGGCACTGATCCATGGTGCTATAGCCCTGACAGCGTTATCGAACCTGTTCTACTTTAACCTGTTTAAAGAATCAGTTGCAGTTCTGAGTGTTTTCCTGGCCATCCAGGTTGTATACTTTTTCATTGTGCGCTTTTTCTATACGAAGCAGATTAAGGCGGCGATTTAAATTTAATAAGCATTGTGGGGGCCAGATTGAATCTGGCCTTTTTTTAAATTGAAATTGACAGGGGAAAGGGGAATTGAGTAAACCTGGTGCTGATTCGGACAGGAGAAGGAGAAAATCGAGGAAAGCAGTCCGAATCCGGGGCTGATTCGGACAGGAAAAGAAGAAAACCGGTCAGTGGAGTCCGAACCTGATGCAACTTCGGACAGGAAAAGAAGAAAACCCGGCTGTGGAGTCCGAACCTGATGCAACTTCGGACAGGAAAAGAAGAAAACCCGGCTGTGGAGTCCGAACCTGATGCAACTTCGGACAGGAAAGAGAGAAAACCGGTCAGTGGAGTCCGAACCTGATGCAACTTCGGACAGGAAAGGGAGAAAACCCGGCTGTGGAGTCCGAACCTGATGCAACTTCGGACAGGAAAAGGAGAAAACCCGGCTGTGGAGTCCGAACCTGATACAACTTCGGACAGGAAAAGAAGAAAACCGGTCAGTGGAGTCCGAACCTGATGCAACTTCGGACAGGAAAAGAAGAAAACCCGGCTGTGGAGTCCGAACCTGATGCAACTTCGGACAGGAAAAGGAGAAAACCCGGCTGTGGAGTCTGAACCTGATGCAACTTCGGACAGGAGAAGGAGAAATCCGCGCGGTGGAGTCCGAACCTGGAGCCACTTCGGACAGGAGGAGTGGAAATCCGGGCGGAGCAGTCTGAACCTGGAGCCACTTCGGACAGGAGAAGAAGAAATCCGAACAGAAGAGCCGAACCTGATACTCATTCGGGGAATGAGGGACTCCGCAGTTTTATCATACTCAACATCAAACCTGCATATAGAAAAGAGAATATAAACCTATGCAGGAGTGATGGAATGGCAATCTTGGTTACAGGAGGAGCAGGTTATATTGGTTCACATATTGTAGATCTTCTCATTCGAAAAGGGTATGAAACAGTGGTAGTTGATCATTTGGCTGAGGGTCACAGGCAGGCGGTCCATCCGAAGGCAGCTTTCTATGAGGGGGATATCAGATCGCAGGATTTTCTGAATAGTGTCCTTTGCCGTGAGCGAATAGAGGCAGTCTTTCATTTTGCGGCATCATCACTGGTAGGGGAATCGATGAAAAATCCGCTAAGTTACTATGATAATAATGTAATTGGTTCTCTTAGCCTTCTAAAAGCTTTGGAAACTTATAATGTTAAACGGCTCGTGTTTTCGTCCACTGCCGCCGTATATGGAGAGGCGAAAAGCCAGCCTATACGGGAAGACGCTCCGCTCAAGCCTGCCAGCCCGTATGGCGAGACAAAGCTTGCCATTGAACGGATGCTCCATTGGTGGGGGCAGTCATCAGGAGCAAAGTTCGTGTCGCTCCGGTATTTTAATGCTGCAGGGGCAAAGGCATCAGGGGAGATTGGGGAAGACCATCAATACGAGACACACCTAATTCCGATTATCCTGCAGGCGGCACTTGGAAAAAGAGAATCTGTCTCCATTTTTGGGGATGACTATCCAACAAAGGATGGTACCTGCATAAGGGACTATATTCATGTAGAGGATTTGGCTGAAGCCCATCTGCTGGCACTCCGGTACCTGGAAGATGGAGGGGAAAGCAATGTCTTTAATCTGGGCGGCAGCAAAGGGATCTCTGTAAAAGAAGTAATCAGAACTGCAGCAGAGGTAACAAACAGATATTTTAAAGTAACGATAGCTCCCCGCCGGTCTGGAGACCCGGCAGAACTGGTTGCGTCATCAGAAAAAGCAAGGTCACTGCTGAACTGGAAGCCACAAAAAACAAGTATCCGCCAGATTGTCGAGGATGCCTGGAGCTGGCACAGGTCCCATCCTGACGGATATCACAAATCATACACGAGCTTGCCTTAAGTATAGTAAAAGCTTTTCCCTCAGCTCAGGTCTTTGCAGGGCGTAATCAATCGAGGCTTTAAGAAAGCCGAATTTATCTCCAATATCATAACGGCTGCCCTTGATCAGATACGAATAAATTTTTTCCCGGTGAAGCAAAGCATGAAGGGCATCTGTCAGCTGCAGCTCGCCTTTTCTGTCCGGGCTTCCGTTCTCAAGCATGTCAAAGATTGCAGGTGTTAAAACATAGCGGCCAATAATCGCATGGGCAGAAGGCGCTTTTTCAGCAGGAGGTTTTTCAACAAGGCTATCCACTTTGTATAATGGGCCCCTCTGTTCTGAATAGCCGACAATTCCATACTTATTGACTTCAGACAGAGGAACCTCACTGCATCCGAGGATGCTCGCCCCTGTTTGGTTATATTGCTCAATCATTTGCAGCATGGCAGGAGGTTCCCCGTCAATAATATCATCGCCAAGGAGGACGGCAAACGGCTCCCTGCCAATGAACTTTCTCGCGCATAAAATGGCGTGCCCCAATCCCAGCGGCTCCTTTTGCCTGACATAATGGATATCAGCCAGATTGGTTATTTCGCGCACTTCTTCGAGCATCTCAAGCTTTCCGCTTTTCTGCAGCAGCAGCTCCATTTCAACCGACTTATCAAAATGGTCTTCAATGGCCCGTTTGTTTCTCCCGGTTATGATGATGATATCTTCAATCCCTGAAGCGATGGCTTCCTCCACAATGTATTGAATGGCGGGCTTGTCGACAATGGGGAGCATTTCCTTTGGCTGTGCCTTTGTGGCCGGCAGAAAGCGGGTTCCGAGGCCTGCAGCGGGAATGACCGCTTTTTTAATCATTTAATTCCCCCCTTTCCACTCTATTTTTATGTCGGAGGAAGGTTGTATTATCCCTTCCTGAATATTTTGCCCCTGTTCGTGAACCCTAAATTTGTAAATAATCTTGAACCAAGAGGTGTAAAGGTTGCTTTTTAAAAAAATGACAGCCGAGAAAAATCTTCTTATTCTGGCCGGAATTGCCTTAGTTTTGTTTGTATCCCCCCTATACATATTAGGTGAAGACGCGCATATCCGCGTTCATGATAATCTGGATTCCAATCTGGCCTGGTATAAAGTCCTGGCTGAAAGCGGGCAGCTGACAGGACCAATAGATGCTGTTATTCCGCAGATTATAAACGGAAATCTGTCCCGAAATGCATTTGGCTCTGAATTTACTTTAATTGTGTGGCTGTATGCCCTTTTCCCGAAGATGATTGCCTATGCGCTCAGCCAGACGATTACAAGGGTATTTGCCTTTATCGGCATGTATTTGCTTTTGAAAAAGCACTTCCTTAAAGAAGAGAAGTGGGCGCCCATTACGATTGGGACAGCCCTAGCTTTTGCCTTCACACCATTCTGGCCATCCGGTATGCTGAGCACACTTGGGATGCCGCTTGCACTGTGGGCTTTTTTAAATATCAGGCAGGGGGAAAGGTCCTGGAGAAATGTTCTTGTCCTCACCCTGTTGCCTTTATATGCAAGCATTGTCCTTGGCTTTTTCTTTTTCCTGAGTGCGATGGGGATTTTCTGGCTGACAGACTTGATCCGGAAAAGAACATTGAATTGGCCATTTCTCTTATCGATTGTTTATATGACCGGAATCTTTTTCATCGTGGAATACAGACTGGTTTATTCCTTTCTTTTTGACGATGAGCCAAACAGCCGGGATGAATACTTTCATGCGAGGCTTACCTTCTGGCATTGCGTCAGACTGACATTCAAGAACTTTGCTCTCGGGCACCACCATGCTGCCACGATGCATACTCTGGTCATTCTTCCGCTGATGTTTGTGGCCCTTTTTATGACGCTAAGGCAGAAAAAGGGGAAGATGGACAAGGTGTTTTTGTTCCTGTTCCTTCTTAACTTTGCCCTATCAGCATGGTATGCCTTCTGGTTTTACAAAGGCTGGCTGCCGCTGACAGAGCGATTTCATGTTCTCGATACTTTCAACTTTGCCAGGTATCACTTTTTAAGGCCGCTGGTTATCTATGTGCTTTTCGCGCTATCCCTGAAAATCATTTGGTCATATTGCCAGTTCTGGAGGCGGCTGGTTCCGGTTTTTGTGCTGGCACAGGTCATGACCGTTTCATTTTTTAACGAGGAAATTCTTTTTCAGGATAAGCCAACGGTCAAGCAATTTTACGCAGAAAAGCAGTTCTTGGATATTAAAGAATACATTGGGCTTCCGCAGGAGGATTACCGGGTGGCAAGCATTGGGCTTCATCCGGCCATTGCCCAGTATAATGGCTTCTACACGCTGGATTCGTATAATAATTTCTACCCCTTAACATACAAATATCAATTTCGGAAAATCATTGAAAAAGAGCTGGAAAAAAATAAAGCCATCCGCATTTATTTTGATGAATGGGGCGGAAGATGCTATCTCTTTACAGACGAGCTTGGCAAGCATTATATGTTCAAAAAGCGGACGAAAAAAAGGCTGAAGAATCTTGAGTTGAATACAGAAGCCTTTAAGGCCATGGGCGGTTCCTATCTTTTTTCATCCGTCCCGATCGACAATGCGGAAGATAATCAGCTTCGGCTGGAGAAGGTTTTTGAATCAAAAAGCTCTGTGTGGAAAATCTACCTTTATAAAGCCATATAAGCAGGGGGAATTAGAATGACCAACCCAGTACTCACCATCGTAGTTCCTTGCTATAACGAAGAGGAGGTACTGCCGGATACCATTCATCAGCTGAATGGGATGCTTGCAGAATTGCTGGACGAGGATCTTGTTTCTGATAAAAGCAAGATTTTATTTGTGGATGATGGCAGCATGGACCGGACCTGGCAGATCATTTATAAGCAGAGCCTGAATAACCCTAAAGTACGGGGGCTGAAGCTTGCCAGAAATGCAGGACATCAGAATGCCCTGCTTGCGGGATTAACAGCTGCAGGAAAGGTTTCGGATTGCACGGTGTCCATCGATGCCGATCTTCAGGATGATATTGCCGTGATCCGGGAGTTTATCCTGAAATTCCGTGAAGGATATGACATTGTCTATGGAGTAAGGAAAAAGAGGGACAGTGATACGTTTTTCAAAAGAAGCACGGCACAGGGATTTTATAAACTGATGAAGAAAATGGGCGTAGATCTTGTCTATAATCATGCTGATTTCCGCCTGATGAGCAAGCGTGCCTTGGAAGAGCTGCAGCGCTATGAGGAAACCAATCTGTTTTTACGCGGAATTGTGCCCTTATTGGGCTATAAAACGGCCAATGTTTACTATGACCGAAAAGAGCGGCTTGCCGGAGAAACGAAGTATCCGCTGAAAAAAATGCTGGCCTTTTCCTTTGAGGGTATTACTTCTTTTTCCGTGACGCCAATCCGGATGGTATTGGCATTGGGGATCGGATCTTTTTTTATCAGCTTTCTATTTGGCCTCTACTTTCTAGGTTTGCGCTATTTTGGCGAAACGGAAACCGGCTGGACATCGTTAATCGCCTCGATCTGGATGTTGGGGGGGCTTCAGCTGACAGCCATTGGTCTGGTGGGGGAATATATCGGGAAAATCTATAAAGAGACAAAACGCAGACCTAAGTTTTCGATTGAAGTAGATGCGTTTAATTTACCGATTTCCCGCCATTTGATTACGGACGGAGACCATGATGATGAGTTCGCGGACATTCATTTTGGAACATTATCTGAAACGAACTGATACTTTTATTCGATTTTTGCTTGTGGGAACAGTGAATACAATTGTCGGGCTATCCATGATATTTATGCTGCTGGATTTGGCGGGGCTGTCGTATTGGACTGCTACATTTCTGGGAAACAGTACGGGGGCAGCGGTCAGCTATTTCCTGAACAGATCGTTCACCTTCAGGAGCAGGGCCCGCATTCAAAGCAGTGCTGTGCGCTTCATATTCATTCTGTTTTTTAGCTATATTCTTTCTTATTCCATAAGCGGCATGGCTGCAGAATTTATCCAGACTTTCACCCTTCTTGGGCATGATGTATCACCTGAAGAGCTTGCGGTTCTTTTGGGAGCGGGCATTTACACATCAACTAACTATATCGGGCAAAAATACCTCGTTTTTACTAAATAGTGAAATATGAACTGCCAACAGAGCAGGTTTTTAGGGGAAGTTCACGGGGGAGCCAAATTAGTCTCACTTATTAAAGGTGAGACTAATTTTATTTACAGTAAATCCTGTCTGCATTTTTCTGTTTCTTCACTCATTCATTTACAAGAAAGTTATGGCAAAATAGGAGACTTTCTTTTAATTCATTACTAACCCTTTCTGAATCGTAGGCGCAAACAGACAGGAGTTTTGTTTTGGCAACGATTAGATCAGCTTCTTTTTCAGATACCGATAATTTTTTATTGACTTCAGGTTCATCACGCCATTCGACATGAGCCCAGCTCCGGACAGCTAAATCCCGTTCTGAATAACCTTCAATTAAGTTTGGGAGATAATCGAAAATAGAATTAACGCTAAAGTCCCCCTTGGCATAATAGAAGTCATAATTATTGACGAACATTACTTTTTCCAGGCAGTTATTATTCAACTTCTCTGTGAGTCTTTTCTTAATCAATGGAGTCATTCGGTCATTTTCTACAATGATGGAGTATTCATTTTGTTCTAAGCCGGAAATAACAAATTCAATGACATTCGAAATATACTGGTCCTGATTCTTGAAAAAATTTAATACATGTCCCTTAGTAAGGCCGTGAATTTCATGGACTTCTTTTACATGTATACTTTCCAAATTTGCACCCCATTGGATTCTGACATTTTATGCCTGCAAATTCAGTTTATCATACTTTGATATTGAAATGGGTTCACCAGCGAAAGAAGAAATCCCTCTTTCTAAAGCCCTGTTGAAGGATTGTAAATAAAATGCAATAGTGTTAACCTGAAACGACATAGTGTTTTTCCTATGTAAAAAGGAGCGAATACACTATGCTTAGTAAGGAAGAAAACTTACTATTCATTAGAGAACTTGGACGTTTGCAGGCTGATTTTGAGAACTGCAGCGATGATCAAGTATGCAACAGCATTCATCAGGATATTCTTTTACTTCTTAAGGCGCTATCAATGACTGCTATGAAATAGCAGTTTTTTTATGCTTAATATTCGAAGTTTGTGCATGCTTTTATTTGAGGAATAGAGAAATGATGTTTTCCTTTATATGTTTTCTTGCATATAATTCTGAAAAATGTTAATCTAAATAAGAATTATTTTTGTTCGGTGTAAAGGATAGTTTGAGTAAAACTTTACGTCTTGATGATCACTGAGAGCAAGGATAGTAACACAATGTGTGTTTATACGCACAAGGAGGCAACAAAAATGGAAAATGGTAAAGTAAAATGGTTTAACAGTGAAAAAGGCTTCGGATTCATCGAACGCGAAGGTGGAGAAGACGTATTCGTTCATTTCTCAGCTATCCAAGGCGAAGGTTATAAATCTTTAGAAGAAGGTCAAGAAGTGACTTTCGATGTTGAGCAAGGTCAGCGTGGAGCTCAAGCAGCTAACGTGCGTAAAGCTTAAATTTTAAAACCAAACTCAGGGCAGGCTCTTAATGGGCCTGTTTTTTTGTGAAAATAAGGAACCCTGCTCACGAATGAGCAGGGCACATGTACACAGTAAATCAAATGGTAAACAAAGTGTATCATATTATTGTGAATTTTCCTAACAGCTTTTGAATAAAGAATCACGGAAATCCTATCCCCGGGCAACCTGCATCATAATTTTAGTGACAAAATGCTCCTTATCATTCTGTACAACGGTATCATAAATGTACTCTTCAAAAACATGCTCCCCTAAGGTTAAATGCAGCCTTTCCATCTCTGAGAAAAATCGCTTATATGTATGGCTGATGGTTTTTTCGCTCCCAACATGATAGCCGATGAGAAAATCACCTTTTACGGCCCGAAAATACGGATGTCCTTCCTTTGGATTGGGCTGCTCGATATACAAATAGCTGTAATTGGAGTATTCCCCCTTCAGCATCTGCTCCCGCTTCGTTATAGATCCAATCGGATACCCTGAGTCAAGCTGTGAGATCTGCAATTCATTAATAAAATCCGAGATGACCTCCACAAATTCTTCATCGGATATATTTTGGATGTTCCTGCTTAGATAGAGGGTTGCTTCCGGCAATGGCTGAAGCGTAATCCTATTAAAATCAAGTTGAGAAGCTTCTTCCATTAATCCAATTTTGGCCTCGATCATTTTCTCCTTCATTTCGATTTCCTGCCGCTTTTTTACAATCTCTTCTTTTTTCCGGTACATAATGGACAAAAAGCTTTCGGGCGATTTATTTTGCATGTACTGCTGAATATCGTTAAGAGACATGCCAAGATCCTTTAATAAATCAATCACAAAAAATAACTCTAATTGGTGAATGGAATAATAGCGGTATCCTTTTTCGTTTTTCTTTACCGGGGACAAAATCCCAATCTGATCGTAATAAAAGATAGTCTGCTTATTAACCTTGCAAAGCTTTGCGAATTCACCTGTCGTTAAATATTTTCCATCTTTTTTACTCATTTTTTACATCACTGCCCTTGACTATATAGTTACTATATACACTAGGATAAAACGTATAAATAAATCAAGTTTTGACTGTTTTGTAAGGAGCATGATATAGATGAAGACACAAAAAATCACATTGGGATTATTATTAACAAATTTATTCATAGCCTTTTTGGGAATTGGACTGGTCATTCCTGTTCTGCCTACATTGATGAATGAATTGGGCATAACGGGCACAACCATCGGGTATTTAACAGCCGCTTTTGCATTGGCCCAGCTGATTGTTTCCCCGTTTGCAGGGAGAGCAGCCGATAAATGGGGCAGGAAGATCATGATTGTCACGGGCCTATTTATTTTCGGCTTATCAGAATTTTTATTCGGGATCGGCAAAGAGATCGAGCTGCTGTTCGTTTCCCGGATCTTAGGCGGAATTAGTGCGGCCTTTATTATGCCGGCCGTAACAGCCTTTATCGCAGATATTACGACGACGGATACCCGTCCAAAGGCACTCGGATATATGTCAGCAGCCATCAGTACCGGATTTATTATCGGCCCTGGCATCGGCGGATTTTTAGCGGAGTTTGGAACGCGCGTGCCATTCTTCTTTGCGGGAGCACTCGGCGCACTTGCAGGAGTCCTTTCCATGATTTTATTAACTGAGCCAGAGCGCAGTGAAGAAGAAAATCAAGAAGGGGCCACAGATGGCAAGAGCGGCTTCAGACGCATAACAGAGCCAAAGTATCTCCTGGCCTTTATTCTGATCTTTATTGCGTCATTCGGGCTGGCCGCATTTGAATCATTCTTTAGCTTATTTGTGGATCACAAATTTGCCTTTAAACCATCAGATATCGCCATTGTGATCACAGGCGGAGCCATTTTCGGAGCCGTATCGCAAATCCTCCTGTTTGACCGCATGACCCGCATTTGGGGCGAAATCAAACTGATCCGCTACAGTTTAATATTATCTGGCCTGCTTGTGTTCTTAATGACTGTTGTTCATTCCTACTTCGCGATTTTACTTGTAACCTTCATTGTGTTCGTAGGGTTCGACTTATTCCGTCCGGCTGTCACTTCCTATCTTTCCAACATCGCAGGCAATGAACAAGGCTTCGTGGGCGGCATGAACTCGATGTTTACTAGCCTCGCGAATATCAGCGGCCCTATTATAGGGGGGATGCTGTTTGATATCGATATTAACTATCCTTATTATTTTGCGACGGTCATCCTGGCAGTGGGGATTGGTTTAACGCTGGTATGGAAAAAGCCTGCTGAGAAGGCATCCAAAGTGGTGAAAGCAGTATAGAAGCTAATTAAAATACACATTCCACAAAAAAATAGAGTGCAGGATATAATAAAAGAAGTATTAATTACCTGAAAGAGAGTTGATTTATTGTGGATACTCAAATAACTGCGAAATTTAAAATAAATAAGCCGGCTAATGAGGTGTTTGAAGCCATAGTAGACCCAGTTAAAATCGGTCATTTCTGGTTCTCATCGAGTTCCGAAAGATGGGAGCAAGGCAAGTCCATTACAGTGAAATATGATGAATATAACGCAGAAGGCATTTTAAAAGTTTTAAAAATGGAGGAAAATAAGAAAATCGTGTTTTCATGGGGCGGAGAAACGAATGAAGAAACAGTTGTTGCCATTACACTGAATGAACCGGATCATTTAAGTACAATCATTGAGGTGAACGAATCTGGTCTTGACGAAAATGACCCTGAAGTCGTAAGCAAAATGCTGGGACAAAAAGAAGGCTGGATTTATATGCTAACTTGCCTCAAGGGCTATTTGGAACATGGCATTAGTGATTTGAGAGCGTCATTAATCCATTAATAAGATTTCAACTCTGTTATCGACTATTAACCCAGGCGTAATGATTGGAAGGTTCGCATGCATAAAGTAAAAAGAGTGAATTAAAGTCTAATTCACTCTTACCAGAATTAATTTTTAGCTCCATTATCCGGGTATGGCTGACCGTACCCTTCTACTTTCCCAGCACGTTCTCTTTCATATTCTGAACCTGCACCTTGACGATTATCAACTGAGGATTTCGCTGCTTGCTTCTCTGACTTGCCGTTCTGACGTGACAATATCTTCACCTCCCATACACACTTTAGATTGCTTAATAATTGTGAAACTATTCAAGGGGGGAGACAGGAATCAGGAGAGAATGTGCAAAACGCGTTCCTGCAAAAGCAGGAGCGTTTTTTTTTGCCAAAGGCGGTTTGAATAAAAAAGGAGAAATAATACAAAAAGGAGAAGTGATTAGGGAAGAAGGAGTGGTTTTTTTTGGCGGATTTACAAATGGTTGAATTTGATACAAAACTCCTCGAAGGAACGGGGAGTTTTTGCCTGAGAAGTAAAAAGATTCGCTGGGATACATAAGCAAAAATAAGTGACTGAACGAAAGGTTCGAGGAAGGACTAAAGTATATCCAGCTATTTGAAGGCAATAAGCAAGCTGGTTTTATTGAATACACGGATGCTGCTTTTTCTTCAAGAGTCGTCTACGCAGACAATTATCTGGTCATTCATTGTCTATGGGTAAGCGAAACACTGGAAAAGGATACGGCACTCAATTGATAAACAGATGTCTGCAGGATGCAAGGAATAATGCTAAGCAGGGTGTCATTGTGGTGACAAATCCCGATACCTCATGGACACCGGGCAAGGACATTTTTTTGAAGAATGGATTTCAATTGGCAGATACGGCACCTTTTCAATTCGAGCTGCTTGTGTATCAGTTTGAACAGAGTTCCTCAATGCCTTTCTTTCCAGCAGATTGGGATGAAAGAATAAGTAAATTCGACGACCTGACAATCATGCGCTCTTTTCAATGCCCATACGTTGACATCGCTGCAGAAAACATAATCACATCAGCAAATAAATTAGGCATCCCTCTCAAAATAATCGATTTTAAGCACAGAGAAGAATTAATGGAGTTATCTCCAACTCCTTATGGTGTGTTTTCGGTTATTTATAAAAAGAAGCTTATTTCCTTTCATAGACTGACTGTTCATTCGGCAGTGAAGCGGCTGAAGGGAATTATGTAAAAAGAACATTGTGAGCATCTGTATACAAACAGCTAGGTACCTAAACCTGTTAGCTGGCTAAAAGGCAGGATTTATATGAACAGCAAATAATTGTAAATATAATACAAATTCACAAGGGGATGGATATATGAATAAGCCGTTGCTAAAAGGTGTGGAAGGAATATTTATTCCGGTTAAAGACCCGGAGCTTTCTGCAAAATGGTATAAAGAAATACTTGGATTTCAGCTTGATTTAATAGTGGCATAATAGATTAATCAGTATTTAAATGGCCATTCAAAAAAAGGCTGCCGGTACGGCAGCCGAAATAGAGGCTAAGCTTCAAACGTAAAGGTGACTTTATATTTAAATATACCTGTATATTCCTGTCCGCCAGCTAGTGGAAATAAAGCAATTTCTCGAATATCATTAAAAATAAAAGTAGCGCTGTCTCCTGGTGGGACGTTTAAATTCATGCTTGGCCCGCTGTTGAAAACAATTAAAGCATTGAATCCAACCCCATTTGTGCTTTCAAATGAACCAATCATCGTCACGTCTATCTCCGGATCTGCAATAAATACGATATTTCCAGTTGTGCTGCTGGTGCCAGAAACAGGAACACAATTTGAAAAAGTTAAACTTTGATCATTTTCAGTAAGGGGGCGTGGAGGGCAATTATCATCACATCCGTTTTTATTAGAACTCATCATTATTATTTCCTCCTTTCTCATAGAGTGTTTTTTACTCTATTAAGCTATGATAAAAGGGAGAAAACGCTTGGACAAAGATTATGGTATAAAGATACATTTTGCTCTTATATAATTATGATGCTGCTTGCAGCATTTTAATAGGATTAATCGTTAGCTGGCTTTTCAGGTACATATATGCTATGTTGTAAACATATAGTAGACCTTTCTTTGTAAACGGGAAAGGTCTGCTTTTTATATATTCAAAAGAAGGATGGTGCAAGGAAATGACAGTAGAATTGAAGTTTTGCAAGGTGTTTAATCCCAGCAGGGGGGTTATCTACTATGAACCATAGTCTTGAGGCTCTTACTGAAAAAGAGTACTTTATTAAACAGCTGACGTTTATTGATGAAAATTATCAGGATTTGAATAGCCTTTATGTATCTTCCACTCCGTTAAAGGAGCGGAAAAACGACTTCCTTAGTATCTATGTAAGCGAAGTGGAGCAATACATTGCACGTTGTAATCAGGTTCCTGCAGAACCGCCTTTGCGAAAAGTGTTGATTGGAACAAAAGTAACAGTGTTATTAAACGGGGAGGATGACCGGGAGGATTATCATATCTGCCTGCCAGATCAGTCGGACCCTGATAATGGCTGCATTTCATTCTTGTCTCCGGTTGGCAGGCAGCTTCTGTTAAAAAATATGGGTGAACAAACCTCCCTGATTATCCCAAGCGGCCAGCTGGATGTGGTAATCGAAAATATATCGTATTGGGATCAGGAGACAGGTTAACATATTTTTACTTGGAGCAGAGGGACAGAAGACTGTCCCCCTGTCCCACCAGGCGGAAAAAGCTTGCGGTTCAAATAATTGACTTCCTAAACTGTAACTTATAGTATTACAGTATAGTTTCGCTGTCAGTTTATTTTGCGTAAACATTAAACAAACTAGGTTTGAACGAAAAAAAGGAGTGATTTACATGAATCCAAGCTATAAACCGCTATTAGAATCTCTTCAGTTAAAAAATAATGTGGAGTTAAAAAACAGAGTGGTCCTGGCTCCGATGACCAATTTCTCTTCCCATCCGGATGGAACGGTGTCAGATGCCGAGATCGATTATTACGTACGCCGCTCCAAAGGGGCCGGAATGGTGATTACGGCCTGTACAAATGTGACAGCCAACGGAAAGGGATTTCATGGTGAATTCGGCGGCGATCACGATGGGATGATTCCAAGTCTTTCGAGGCTGGCAGCCAGCATTAAAGAGCAGGGTGCCAAAGCGATTCTCCAGATTTTTCATGGCGGGAGGGAATGCCCTCCAGAGCTTGTTCCAAATGGGGAAACAGTAAGTGCCAGTGCGGTTGCTTCAGAAGGAAGCGAAAATACGCCAAGGGCACTGACGGAAAAAGAAGTGGAGGACATCATTGCCGCTTTCAGAGAGACCACCCGCCGGGCCATCCAGGCAGGCTATGATGGTGTCGAAATTCATGGAGCCAACGGCTATTTAATTCAGCAGTTCTTTTCTCCGCATTCAAATCGCCGTGAGGACCGATTTGGGGGCAGCCTTGAAAAGCGCATGACGTTCCCGTTAGCTGTGGTAGACGCAGTGCAAAAAGCTGTACAAGAACATGCGAAAGAGCCATTCATTGTCGGTTACCGTTTTTCGCCTGAAGAGCCGACTGATCCAGGGATTACAATGGAAGATACACTTCAGCTTGTGGATGTCCTATCGGATAAAGGGCTTGACTATCTTCATGTCTCCCTTATGGAGTTCTGGTCCAAGCCAAGACGCGGGGCTGATGAAGCTAAGCCGAGAATTCAGCATCTTTTAGAAAAAATTAATAATCGCCTGCCGCTTATCGGAGTAGGGTCGATCCATACTCCTGATGAAGCTGTAAAAGCACTGGAAACGGGAGTGGCCATGGTTGCTCTTGGCCGGGAACTGATTATGGAGCCGGATTGGGTGCAAAAGGTGCAGGAAGGAAAAGAATCTGAAATTGCCACAACTTTATCCAGGAAGGATCAGGAGAAACTGGTTATCCCGGATCCGCTCTGGCAGGCAATCGTGAACACTCCGGGGTGGTTTCCGGTTGTAGATTAAGTGATTGGATGGCAGTACCTTTATGATTATATTAAAGGGCAGAAGTGACAGCCTTTACTGTCATTTCTGCCCTTTTGTTTTCATATTTCTCCATCTTCCTTTAATGATGATGCCCCTGCCCGGCTTCCTGCTTGCCTGTTCCTTCTTGCAGGAATTCCAAGTCGCTTTTCGACAGCTCCCCCACAATAAACTGCTTTTGCGGCATGATCAGGCTATCGCCTTGCTGGGCATGCACTTTTACAAAGTAGAGCCCATCCTTGTCAAAGTCCTTGCTGATGCTGTAGACGCCCCCGCCCTCATTGACTGCTTCTTCCATCCCATATTGGACAGTGCCGTCCTGCTTCCAAATTTCGAAATGAACAAAATCAGCATGATCAGCCGGTTTGCCGTCCTGTGTGAGAGTGGCTTTAATTGTTTCCTGTTCTCCAGCTGTAAAAGTGTCGGGTGTTTGTATTTCCAGTTTCAGCGGAGTTTCCTGTTTGTAAAGCTCTGCTGCATTCTCATCAAGTGAACATGCACTCAGAAAAGACAGCAGCAGGATCATAAAGATATATTTTTTCACGGCATTAGACTCCCCTATCATAAACTTATGCATTCAGAAACCTCTTCAACGCTGGTATTCTCCGGATTAAGAAAAAGTCAATTATCAAAACAGCGATGATCGTTAAGCCGACTAATGGGAAGAGGACTCCCATGGCAATTAACAGAAGGAAGAATCCCTTTGTGTTGTTAAACCCAGCTGTTTTTGGTGCACCCATGTCTTTTTTCGGCTTGCGTTTGAGCCACAGATAATAGCCGCTTACCGCCACAAGGATGATGCCAAGGCAGATGAATAAACTGATTAATTGGTTAATCAGACCAAATTGTGTCCCCTTATGAAGCGTAATTCCCCACGCGACCATTTTCCCGATCCACCCGTAATGGTCATAGCGGTAATCTGTCAAAACCGCACCTGTATACTGATCGACATGCATCGTAATTTCATCCTGCGCTTTGGGCGGGAAGGCTGAAATTGTATACACTCCCAATTTATCCTGTGGAATATAAATTGAATAGCTAGGATGGACGCCTTCACGTTCTGCAGCAGAAACAACATCATCAATCGAAAGAGGAATAAATCCCTGAAGGTCTGACACAGGCACGTCCAGATTTTCGGCAGCCCATGGAACATCGGCAATGTCTTTCGTTTGGATGGTTGACTGTGGTCCGCTTCCAACCCAGACACTAGGGGGATATCCTTCCCCGGTATTGGTTGCCATCGATTGAAAGTTCGTACCCCAGAATCCGGACCAAGGCAATCCTGTCATGATTAAAAAGAGCATCCCAGCAGTGACCCAGAAGGCAGGTACAGCATGCAAATCTCTTCTGAATGTTTTTTTTCCTTTATTCAGACGCGGAAAAAGTATACCAGCCATGCCGGGCCTTTTCTTCGGGAACCATAAATACAGCCCCGTTACAATCAGCACAACTGCCCAGCAGGCCGCAAGCTCCACGATCCGGTCTCCCAGCGTGCCGGCCATCAGTTCCCCGTGAAACTCTTCAATTTTATCCATAATCCGCTCTTCGCTGTTTAATTCCCCGAGGGACTCACCTGTATAAGGATTCATAAAAACAGTAAGCGATTCATCGTTATTCACAATGCCGACTTCACTTGAACGATTGGCGCTTTCCCCGGGACGGTACACCGTCACTGCTGCATCCGGATAAAGCTTCTTCACTTCTTCAATCTGCTGTGAAGCCGAAATTTTTTCATTCTGAGGGGTGACTTCATAATAATCCTGATAAAGGACACCCTCGATTTGTGGCTTAAATAAATAGATTGCTCCTGTTACTGCCAGAATAAAAAGAAATGGCGCAAAAATAATGCCCGCATAAAAATGCCATCTCCAAACCGTTCTGTACAGAGATGTGTTAGTCTGCGGCTGTTTCTGTATATCAGTCGTTTCTTTAACCTTTTCCATGTCATCAAAGCTCCTCTTCGTCCATCTTCTTTTCATATCTTAAAAGGGGAATGTGAGAAATGAATGAAGTTTTGAAAAAATTTTTTGGCAAAAAGCTATCATAACAGCCAGAATACAAGGATTTCTATATATAGTGTTGAATAGTGTCATTAATGAACAGATAAGGGAGTTTTAAGATGATCCATAAACAATTAAAATCACAAAAAAGCATAGAGATTCTGGCAAAGGTAAGGGAGATTGCCATTGGTTTTCCTGAAACCGCCGAACAGGTTGATAAATTTGGACATACTTCATTTCGGGTGAAAGATAAACCTTTTATTATTTTGGGAGAAAACGAAGAGGGCATTCCGTCCATTGCCATGAAAACATCAAAAGAAACGCAGGAGTTTTTATTGCAGGGAGGCAGCCGTTTTTTCAAGACCCCCTATATCGGGCAGCATGGCTGGACCTCCATTCTAGGTGATCATGAACTAGAGTTTAATGAGGTAGAAGGCTTGATAAAAGAAGCTTATTTGCGGACAGCCCCTAAATCTATCCTGAAAAGCTTGAAAATAGGGGGGAGTCAATCCTAGAAGCATGAAAACCAGACAAATCGTCCGGGTTCAGTTAAAGGAAAAGGGCAGTCAATCCGCCTATTAATAAAAGGATGGTACTTGATAGAATGGCGATTTTACCTGTGCGGTCTGATTTATGAAAAAGTCGAATAAACATTCTCCACACCTCGCTTTTTAGTCAGTTATAGTATAGTACGATTTGGGATTGAAAAGGATTCATGACATGCTGAGAGAAAGATTCTCTGGGCATTTTTTTGTGGAAGCAGGCATCCATTTTCTCTTTCTGAGCGAATTCCATTAATCCTATTTTTCATTTTCCAAAATGGATAGGGGGATTCTAGTTTGATACCCAAGCTTGCAACTGCCCTGTGAATATAATGAAATGATCATCATGAAGAAACCAAATAGAAGATACAGGGGAGATTATATGGAAGAAAAGAAAATTTACTATGATAAGGAAAAAGGCTGCTTAATAGCACCTAAAACTGGGTGGAAGCGAATGAAGGCAGCCTTTTGCATCCGTCTTGTGTCTGCTGCTTCTCAACTGCTCGTGCCGCCAAAAGAACATCCATGCAATGGAGATGAACAGCTTCCCGGGAAAATAGGCAGCTACACCAAGGGACTTCCCCATAATTCTCTTGGAGAAGTTGTATCCGAGGCGTATGACCAGTATATGGAAGCTTTAAGTTCGGAAATCCAGAGGATTTTGAATCAATCCCAATGGGAGGGAAGGTTAGGCTTTCAAATCCACAGGCTTCCTATGTGTATGATTTAATTGGACCGGATTGCCATCAATTGAAACTGTCCAAGCCTCCAGCATTCAGCAGCGCATGGGAGGCGGGAGAAATGGCAGAGTTATACTGGCAGGCACTTACCAGGGATATTCCTTTCTGGGCTTATGAAAGTGATCTCCTTATTGCCGAGGCTGCTGGTGAACTATCAAGATTTTCTGATTTTCGCGGACCGGAAGTTAACGGAAAGGTCACTCCTGAAACATTGTTCCGCAGTGAGTTTCCAGGTAATCTTACAGGTCCCTATATTTCACAGTTGCTGTGGAAGGACATTCCATTTGGTTCTGCAGACATTCCCCAGAAATACCGCACCACTTTGGCTGGGTCTGATCATATGACATCTTATGAAGAATGGCTGGATATACAAAATGGCTCATCACCCCGAGAACCGATAAAAGATCCGGTGCCCCGCTATATCCGCAACGGGCGTGACTTAGGTGAGTATGTACATTATGATTTTTCATTTCAATGTCCGCTATCGGCCTGTTTAATTTTGCTTAGTTATGGGCCCGATGCTCTCGACACGAACAACCCTTATCTTAAGTCGGCTACCCAGGGAGGTTTCATTACCTTCGGAGCTGCTCATATATTGGACATGGTCACAAAAGCAGGGAGGATGGCACTGGAAGCTGCCTGGTTCCAAAAGTTCCTCGTCCACCGCAGACTCCGGCCAGAAGAATTTGGCGGGCGTGTTCATAACCATATGAATGGATCGGCTAAATACCCGATCCACTCAGAACTCCTTGAATCCAGCGTCCTTACTCAGGTTTACAGCAGATATGGCTCTTATCTTCTGCCTATGGCATATCCGGAAGGCTGTCCGACCCATCCAGCCTATCCTGCCGGCCATGCATGCATAGCCGGTGCAGGGGTTACGATCCTTAAAGCATTTTTCAACGAATCATTTGTGATTCCGGATCCGGTGGAAGCATGTTTGGATGGACTCTCGCTGCTTCCTTATCCGGGGGCACCTCTGACAGCAGGAGGGGAGCTTAATAAGCTTGGTGTGAATATTTCCCTGGGCAGAGACACAGCAGGTGTTCATTGGCGTTCTGATGGCATAGAAGGGCTAAAGCTTGGTGAAGCAGTGGCCATTGGGCTCCTGCGGGATTACAGCTCATCCTTTAATGAGCATTTTAACGGTTTTACGCTAACCAAATTTAATGGAACGAAAGTAATAATTTAATAAGCTTTAGAGATGTTTGTGCGAACCTGAGCACTATGAGTTTTGTAAAAGGAAAAAAATAAGATCTCAATAACAGTCCTGTTTCAGCGTCTGTTTTTGAGGTCTTCTTTTATTTGATGGTTCTCCAGGATTTCATCTGCCGCAGTCCGATTAGCCGGTGGATTCGGACAGAATCGCCCGAATTTCATCTAAAAATGTCCGAAAAACCGCTGGATTCGGACAGAGTCACCCGGATTTCATCAAAAACTGTCCGAATAACCGCTGGATTCGGACAGGATCACCCGGTTTTCATCAAAAACTGTCCGAAAAACCGCTGGATTCGGACAGGATCACCCGGTTTTCACCAAAAACTGTCCGAATAACCACTGGATTCGGACAGGATCACCCGGATTTCATCAAAAACTGTCCGAATAACCGCTGGATTCGGACAGAGTCACCCGCTTTTCATCAAAAACTGTCCGAATAACCACTGGATTCGGACAGGATCACCCGGTTTTCATCAAAAACTTCCGAATAACCGCTGGATTCGGACAGGATCACCCGGTTTTCATCAAAAACTGTCCGAAAAACCGCTGGATTCGGACAGGATCACCCGGTTTTCATCAAAAACAGTCCGAATAACCACTGGATTCGGACAGGATCACCCAGTTTTCATCAAAAACAATCCGAATAACCACTGGATTCGGACAGAGTCACCCGGTTTTCATCAAAAACAGTCCGAATAACCACTGGATACGGACAGAATCACCCGAATTTCATCTAAAAATGTCCGAAAAACCGCTGGATTCGGACAGGATCACCCGGATTTCATCAAAAACAGTCCGAATAACCATTGGATTCGGACAGAGTCACCCGGATTTCATCAACAACTGTCCGAATAACCGCCAGGTTCGATCATTTGCTCTCGGATTTCATCTGAAACAGTCTGAAAAGCCACAGGGTTCGGACATTTTCTCCTAGACCTCAACTACTCCTGGCCGAAAACCTATGCAGTCATAAGAAAATTTTTTCGAAAAATCCCCTTTGACATTTTCCTGACACATTGGGCCTTTAAAGTATGACTTGTAAGGCAAACGAAAACTAATTCAAATTCAAAATAGATAAGAAGGAAGTGTTCAATCATGACAGAGTTTAACGAAGAAAGCAGAACGGAAAACCGGGCGGTGAAAAAGCCGGTATGGAAAGGGTTTCTGTCAACCGTGGCGGCTGGTGTGCTGGGTTCGGCGCTTACGCTGACAGTGGTTCCGTATTTCCAGGAAGATACGCCGCAGGCAACCGTTCCAGAAGAAACTGGACAAGCTGAAAGCTCATCCAATCTCAATGTGACGCCGGTATCTTCTTCATCCAATTCCCTGGCGGATACAATTGAGCAGGCATCGAAAGCGATTGTCGGCGTAGTGAATATGCAGCAGCAAAACAATAATCCGTTCAGCCAGTCGAGTGAAGCTTCAGAAAGCGGTACGGGTTCAGGGGTTATTTTTAAAAAGACAGACGATGCGGCATACATTGTGACTAATAACCATGTGATTGAAAATGCCAGCGAAATTCAGGTGACGCTGCATGATGGCGAGAAGGCAACAGCAGAATTGGTAGGAACCGATGCACTGACAGATATTGCGGTGCTGAAAATCAAAGGAGATGTAGACGCTGCAGCCATGACGTTTGGCGATTCTTCCAAGCTGAGAGCAGGTGATCAGGTGCTGGCGATCGGCAATCCGCTTGGCCTGGATTTATCCAGAACGGTTACACAGGGCATTGTGAGCGCAGTGGACCGCTCGATTGAAGTGAGCACTTCTGCAGGGGAATGGAACATAAATGTCATTCAGACAGATGCAGCGATTAATCCCGGCAACAGCGGAGGTGCCCTTATGAATACAGCCGGCCAGCTGGTCGGGATCAACAGCCTGAAGATTGCGGACAGCGGGGTGGAAGGTCTTGGGTTTGCCATCCCAAGCAATGAAGTGAAAACACTGATTGATCAGCTGATTGAAAATGGACAAGTGGTCCGCCCGTATCTTGGCGTTGGCCTGGCAAGCTTTGACGAAGTGCCGCCTCAATATTTGCGCAATCTTCCTGATGGCGTAACTAGCGGGGCGATTGTAGCAAACATAGATCCGGATTCCGCTGCAGCTAAAGCAGGATTGCAGGCAGAGGACATTCTCGTCAGCATTGGCGGAAAGCAAATCACGAATTCCGGAGATTTGCGCAAGCATTTATACAGCGATTTTTCGATTGGCGATAAGGTGAAAATCGAATTTTATCGCGGGGGCGAATTGAAAACAGCTGAAGTCACGCTGACAAGCAATCAGAAAGCGAATTAGGAGAGGGGAACAGGATGAAGAATAAGAAAGTTTTCTATTGGATTTTAGGTAGTTTATTAACAATCGGGGCAGCTGCAGCCATCTTTTTCACTATACAAGATGATGCTGCTGCGACCGTAAACGGAGAAAAAATCAGCAAGGATGAGCTGCATGAGCGTCTCGTTGACCAGTACGGGCAGGAGCTTCTGGATTCGCTGATCACCGAGAAAGTGATTGATCAGGAAGCGAAGAAAGAAAATGTGAAAGTGACACAGGAAGAAATTGATGAGGAAAAGGCAGTATATGCGGAGTCATACGGCGGTGAGGATGCTTTAAAGCAGACGCTCGAATCAAGCGGCCTGACGATGGCCGATTTTGAGGAAGATATCGAATCCTACCTGGCAACGAAGAAGCTGCTCGAACCAAGGATTGAAATTTCGGAAGAAGATATGAAAGCCTATTTTGATGAAAACAAAGACAGCTTTGCCCAGGAGGAACAGGTTTCGGCTAGCCATATTTTAGTAGAAGATGAGAAGGCGGCAAAAGAAGTCATTGAGAAGCTGAATGATGGCGGGGACTTCGCAGAGCTGGCGGCTGAATACTCGACAGATGAAAGCAACAAAGATGCGGGCGGTGACCTCGGCTTTTTCGGAAAAGGAGACATGGCTGCAGAATTTGAAGAGGTCGCCTTTGCACTCGAGCCGGGAAAAATCAGCGAGCCCGTAAAAACCGAATATGGCTATCATGTCATCAAAGTAGCAGAAAAGCAGGAAGCCAAAGAAGCAGTCTATGAGGATGTGAAGGAGGATATTAAAAATACCTTATTCGAAACAGAGATGCAGACCGAGTACACCGCATGGCTGGAAGAGAAATTTGAAGAATATGAGATTAAGAACTATTTAGAGGGCTGAGGGGAATCTTGAGATGAATTTTTTAAAACGAGCGTTTTTAAGCGTGAAGGCCCGAAAAGGGAAAAGCATTCTGCAGATCTTCGTATTTACCGTGATTTGTGTATTAGTGCTGGCAGGACTGTCGATCCAGACAGCTGCCGAAAAGTCGGGTGATCTCGCCCGCCAAAAGCTGGGGGCAGATGTCACCCTGCAGGCTGATATGGAAAAACTGAGAGAGCAGGCGATGTCCGGGCAGCAGAGCGGGGGGGAGCGGGTACGTTTCCAGTCAGTGCCTGTCCCGCTTGATGCAGCAGAGGAACTGGCTTCTTATGACCAGATTAAAGGCTATAATTTTTACTCATCCAACACTGGGCTGGCCTCCGATTTTGAGGCGATTGAAAGCGAGTCGGCTGCCTCAGACACATCTGATGAAAGCAGTGAAGGGCAGGAGCCTGGGAGGGGCATGCCGGGTGGAATGATGCAGGGGGATGTGAGCCTGCAGGGGGTTGCATTTACAGACTCGGTTGCGGAGTTTATGGATGGAACCTCCTCGATTGTTGAAGGAACCGGGATCACAGAAGAGCATATCGGAAAAAATGTCACGCTGATTGAACAGACATTGGCGGAAGAAAACGAGCTGGCTGTTGGAGACAAGATTACCGTCACAAACCCGCGTGATGAGACCGCTGTAATGGAGCTTGAAGTGATCGGAATCTATCAAACAGCTTCTGCCGGATCTGATCAGGCAATGGATTTTACAGCACTGAATCCTTATAACAAGCTGTATGTTCCATACACTGCTGCTGCAGCACTAAAAGGTGCTGACTATGAAAATACGATCGATAGCGCTATCTACTACATAGATGATCCAGCTGATATGCAGAGCTTTATCGATCAGGCAAAAGCAGAGAGCAGCATCGATTTCGAAACGTTCAAGCTTGATGCCGATGACCAGCTTTATCAGCAGATGGTCGGCCCGATTGAGAATGTAGCCGGATTTTCGAAAAATATTGTGTACCTGGTATCCATTGCCGGAGCGATCATATTGGGTCTGATCGTCATGATGTCGATCCGTGAGCGGAAGTATGAAATGGGCGTCCTGCTGGCGATCGGGGAAAAAAGGTGGAAGCTCGCAGGCCAGTTTATAGCGGAAATTTTAGTCGTGGCTGTATTATCGCTCGGCATTGCCACAGCGAGCGGCAATGTGGTGGCGAGTCAGCTTGGCGACCAGCTCCTGAATCAGGAACTGGCTTCAGCGGAACAGACGGATACACCGGAATCCTTCAGAGGAAGAGGCATGGGCGGCTTCGGACCGGGAATGATGCAGGCTCAGGAATCAGTGGAGACAGTAGATGAAATGGATGTCCAGGTGACAGGAGAGGATCTTGGCTTCCTTGCGCTAATTGGCCTGGTAATCGCAGCATTGTCGGCATTACTGCCTTCGTTATCCGTATTACGCCTTCAGCCAAAAGCCATTCTAAGCAAGCAGGATTAAAAGGAGATGGAAAAATGAGTTCATTGCTGGAATTCAAAAATATCAGCTACTGGTATAAACACGAAAATAAAAAACATGATATCTTGAAAAATATTAATGTGAGTTTTGAAAAAGGGAATTTTTACAGCATAATCGGGCCGTCCGGATCCGGGAAAACGACATTCCTTGCTCTGGCCAGTGCCCTGGATGTTCCGAAAGAAGGAGAAGTCCTTTACGAAGGAAAGGATATCCGAAAAATCGGGCTGACGCGGTTCCGGAACAAATTTGTCTCGATTGTCTTTCAATCTTATAATCTGCTTCCTTATATGACGGCCCTGCAGAATGTATTGACAGCGATGGAAATTACGGGGTCTTCTGCGAAAAATAAAAAGGCGATTGCTGTGGAGATGCTGAAGCGGGTCGGGATTTCTGAAATCCAGGCCCGGCAAAAAGTGCTTACTTTAAGCGGCGGCCAGCAGCAACGTGTGTCCATTGCCCGGGCATTGTGCTGTGACGCCGAGCTGATTGTGGCGGACGAGCCGACCGGCAACCTGGATGAAGATACCGCCAAGGAGATTGTTGGGCTTTTACGGGCTCTGGCCCATGAAGAAGGGAAATGCGTGATCGTCGTTACGCATGACCCCGACATTGCGAGAGATTCGGATGTGGTTGTGAAGATTTCGAAAGGGAGTATTACGGTTACATCGAATGAACCCAAGCTGGTTTCGAATTGAAAAAAGGTGCCTTTTCCTGGGGGAGGAGGCACCTTTTTTTGAAATTTATAACAGACGGTGGAATGGGAAATGGCACATATAATTGAATAGTGGCACATAATTGAACCATAAAATGAAAAAGGGGCAGGCAAATCATTAAAAGTGGCACATAAATCTTTATTCGTACAGCCCGCCCGTATACATGCTCGTCAAATTAACAATCACGTCATCCATCTGATACTTCTCCTCATTCATCACAAGCTCCCACATGAACATCTCATTTGAATAAAACCAGCCTCTCGCGGTAAGGGCCGGATCGAGGTGCTCTTTGGCAAGCTTTTGCGCCTGTGCGTAGCGGATATCGACTGAAATCCGCTCGATGAAGCGTTCACGAATTCCGTACCATTTTTCCTCTATCTCAGGTGAGACGCCGATTGCCTCTTTTACGACCTTCATCATGTCCCGCTCGTCCAAAGCCAGCTGCAGAAACAGCCTGACCTGCTTCTTAATATTTTCATAGGCCTCTTCTTTGGCCTGCGGCTTAAAGGGCATCTCTGCCACTTCGTAAAATTGGTTCATGAGATCTTCCATTAAAGTAATGAAAAGCTCATCTTTATTTTTAAAATAGACGTACGCCGTGCCGTAGCCTGTTTTTGCTTTTTTGATTACTTGGGAGATGGTTGCTTTTTGGAAGCCGTTTTCGAGAAAAACTTCTTTTCCGGCCTGGAGAAGCTTTTGGCGTGTTTTCAGGGCCTGCTGCTGCCTTGCCGGCAATTGATCGATCGGGTTCGTCATTTCTTTCATTCCTTCGTTCATTTTCTGACAACTATACTGACATTATATCATTGACATAGTGTCAATCAAACAATATAATTTTCGTAAATAATAAATATTCTGAAAGGTTGGAAATCAATGGATATTACACGAGAGTATGCAATCGGAATGGATGCACGGAATGATCTGTCCTACCGGGAAGAGTTTTATATAAAAGAAGATGGAATTTATCTGGATGGCAATTCACTTGGATTGCTTTCAAAACGTGCGGAAAAGTCACTCCTCGAACTGCTGGATTCCTGGAAGCACCATGCTATTGACGGCTGGACAGAAGGGGACAATCCCTGGTTCTATCTTTCTGAAAAACTCGGAAAAGAATTGGCGCCAATCGTGGGGGCAAATCCGGAGGAAGTGATTGTAAGCGGTTCCACAACCGTTAATCTGCACCAGCTTGTCTCGACTTTTTATAAGCCGGAAGGAAAAAGAACGAAGATACTGGCAGATGAACTGAATTTTCCAAGTGATATTTATGCGCTGCAAAGCCAGGTTAAGCTGAAGGGCTATGATCCTGAAGAGCATCTTGTCCAGGTGAAAAGCGCGGATGGCCATACTCTGAGGGAAGAAGACATTGTCGCGGCGATGACAGATGAAATCGCGCTGATTGTCCTGCCGGGTGTTTTATACCGAAGCGGCCAGGTGCTGGATATCGAGTATCTGACTGCAGAAGCACATAAGCGCGGGATTGAGATTGGCTTTGATCTATGTCATTCGGTTGGATCTGTCCCGCATTCTCTGAGTGATTGGGATGTGGATTTCGCGTTCTGGTGCAACTATAAGCATCTGAATGGGGGACCAGGCTCGACGGGCGGATTGTTTGTGAACAAGCGCCATTTTGGCCAGGTCCCGGGACTAGCCGGCTGGTTCAGCTCCCGCAAGGATAAGCAGTTTGATATGGAACATGTGCTGACAGCAGCAGAAGATGCAGGCGCATATCAGATTGGAACTCCGAATATCTTTAGCATGGCGCCAATTATTGGGTCACTCAGCACGTTTAATGAAGTCGGCATGGAAAGAATCCGTGAAAAATCCCTTAAACTGACGGGCTATATGATTGAGCTGATTCAGCATGAGCTTGACGGACACGGATTTATCCTGCGCAACCCGCTTGATGAAAAGAAGCGCGGCGGCCATATTTATCTGGAGCACCCGGAAGCAGCAAGGATTTGCAAGGCGCTGAAGTCTGAGGGAGTCATTCCGGATTTCCGTGCGCCAAACGGAATCCGCCTGGCGCCGGTTGCTTTGTATAACACATTTGAAGAAGTGTGGAAAACGGTGCAAATTTTAAAAGGCATCATGGAAGAGGAAAAATACAAACAATATGAAAATAAGCGGGGAGTCGTAGCATGATGAAAAAAGGCTGGATTGATATTTCACAGCCGCTCACCAGCGGCATCGCCCACTGGCCAGGTGATACGCCATTCAGCTATGAAACGGCTTTTACAAAAGAACAAACCGGCTCTGTCAATATTGGCCGGATTACGACCAGCCTGCATACCGGAACACATGTCGATGCGCCGTTCCATTTTAATGATGAAGGCGAAAAGATCTTGGACCTGGACATCGAGCTGTATATCGGACCGGCGCGGGTAATTGATGTATCTGCCTATGAAACGGTGGATTCGGAAGTTCTGAACGGATTTGATCTCGAAGGCGTGGAACGTGTCCTGCTTAGGACCGCGGTTCCGAATGATCCGGAAGTGTTTCCGAATCGGATCCCTGAACTGACAGCGGATATGGCAGATTACCTCGGCAGTAAAGGCGTGCGCCTGCTCGGAGTGGATGTGCCATCTGTCGATGCGCTCGACAGCAAAGAGATGGAAACACACCATGCGTTATATCGAAATGGCATTCATATTTTGGAAAATATCATGCTGGATGAGGTAGAAGAAGGAAATTATGAGCTAATTGCCCTGCCGCTCCCGATAAAAGACGGAGACGGCAGCCCGGTGCGGGCGGTTATTCGGCCGATTTAGGCGGGATAACGGCCAAAATAGCCTAATTAACTGCCGAACGGCCAGGTTTATCGGCCAAACGCTATATTTCTGCCTTGCAGGAACCGCAGCAGCCAGCAGAGATAGCCTTTACCGGCCGATTTGAAGGAAATACCGGCCAAACTGGTACATTTACCGGCCAATTTCAATAAAATACCGGCCAAACTGCAGGATTTACGGGCCAAATGAAGTTCGGCCGCAACCAGCAGCAGGTCTATCGGCCAAAAAAGTAACATATCGGTCAAAATTTTAATTTATCGGCCAATCACATAACAATATCGGTCAGATTTTCAATATATCGGTCACTTTCCAGATATATCGGTCAGTCGCTGATATACCGGGCCTCAGAACCAGGCCGAATCGAGAACGACAAGAACCAATACCAAGGAGGAACCCACATGAGCAACGAAAAACACCAGGACGTAAACGCGACAACCTCTGAAAAGAGCATCCATACAGATTTCACCAACAACATGACATACGGTGAATATCTTCAGCTCGACAAAATCCTATCCGCTCAAAACAGGCTTTCCGGCCATCATGATGAGATGCTGTTCATCGTCATACACCAGGTGAGTGAGCTGTGGATGAAGCTGATTCTTCATGAAATGGGCGCAGCCATCGAATCGATTGAAAACAATGATTTATCCACAGCACAGAAGCGATTGGCACGCGTTTCGAAGACGCAATCGCAAATTATTCAGGCATGGGATGTGCTGTCCACATTGACGCCGTCCGAGTATATGGAGTTCCGCGATTCACTCGGCCAGGCATCTGGCTTCCAATCCTACCAGTATCGTATGGTAGAATTTGCGTTAGGCTACAAAACCGAGCATGTTCTGAAAATCTATCAAAAAGATCCGGAGCTTCATGCGAAATTAACCGAAGCGTTCGAAAAGCCTGGCCTATACGATGTAGCCATCCGCGCGCTTCACAAAGCTGGCCTGCCGGTTGATGAAGACATTCTGAACAGAGATGTAACCAGAACATACAAAGAAAATGATTCTGTCCGCGCAGCCTGGATGACGGTGTATAAAAATCCTGAAAAGTACTGGGAGTTATACGAGCTTGCAGAAAAACTTGTGGATATCGAAGATTGGCTCCAGCAGTGGCGCTTCCGCCATATGAAAACGGTGGAACGGATCATCGGCTTCAAGATGGGCACAGGCGGTTCCTCCGGTGTCGGCTATTTGAAAAAAGTATTGGATCAGCGCTTCTTCCCTGAACTTTGGGATATCCGCACAGAGCTGTAATCTGCGCCTTAAAGGAAAGTCCGGGCCCGCCATTTTAAAAACGGGCCCCTACATAAAAATAGAGAACAGGGGGGTACTATGAGTACAAATCGAGAGCAATGGTCATCTAAATTCGGCTTTATCATGTCCTCAGCGGGTGCCGCGATTGGCCTGGGAGCGATCTGGAAGTTCCCGTATGTAGCCGGAACGAGCGGCGGCGGCGCTTTTTTGCTGATGTTTATCGCATTTACGATTCTGATTGGTCTTCCGATGCTCATTTCAGAATTTATTATCGGGCGGGGCGCACAGAAAGAAGCAGTGTCTGCTTATTATAAACTGGCGCCAAAAAGCCCGTGGACCATTACCGGCAAGCTTGGCGTTGTCGGCTGCTTCCTGCTGCTGAGTTTTTATTCGGTTGTTGGAGGCTGGGTGCTGATTTATACAGTCCTGTCAATTGGCGGCAAAATCATCACGCCAGGTGCAGCCTATCCGGAACTGTTTGGCATGATCACTTCCACGCCAAGCTGGACTCTAATGGGACTGGCAGCTTTTCTGCTTATTAACATTGTGGTTATCACATTCGGAATCCAAAACGGGATTGAAGCTGCAAGCAAATATATGATGCCGCTATTATTCATCTTTTTTATCGTGCTTGTGGTACGCGCACTGACGCTTGATGGAGCGATGGAAGGAGTCAAGTTCTTCCTGAACCCGGACTTCAGCAAAATCACAGGGGAATCGGCCCTATATGCATTGGGACAGTCTTTCTTTGCATTGGCAGTCGGCTTCTCATGCATGGTCACTTACAGCTCGTATCTGGACAAAAAAGTCAGCATCCCAAATTCAGCGGGCTCTGTTGTCATCATGAACATCATAATTTCCGTTTTGGCAGGATTGGCGATTTTTCCGGTTGTGTTTGCATTCGGATTTGAACCAACGGAAGGCCCGGGACTTTTGTTCATGGTCCTGCCGGCCGTCTTTTCACAGATCCCATTAGGAGAAATGTTCCTGGCGATCTTCCTGCTGCTTTTCTTATTTGCCACTTTAACATCATCGTTCAGCATGCTTGAGATCATCGTTTCTGCATTCATCGAGAACGGAAAGCATTCCCGGAAAAAGATCTCCTGGATCTCCGGAATTGTCATGTTTGCCGCCGGGATTCCTGCTGCGCTGTCGTTCAGCCTGCTTGGGGACTTCAACATTTTCGGGAAAAATATCTTTGATGCGACCGACTACCTGGTCAGCAACATCCTGCTCCCTCTAGGCTGCCTGCTGATTGCCCTGTTTATATCTTTTAGAATGGACAAACAGCTTGTAAAAGAGGAATTTCTGCTTGGCAGCAATCTTTCGCCAGCTATGTACACAGCCTGGAGCATCCTGATGAAAGTATTGGTTCCTGCTACGATTGTTGTTGTGTTTATCAGCACATCCGGAATTTTTTAAAAAGAAGCGCCAATTCCGGCGCTTCTTTTTCGTTATAAAAAAATCAAATTAAAGGTTTAAGGGTAAATTAGAAAGGGTATAAAAAGTTAGGGGTCTGGAAGCATGATGATATCTTCCATATTTAAGTTCAAGAGAAGGACTTTTCGAGATAAAAACGAAAGTGTATAGTATATAAAACAAAGGGGCGTATGCTTAAAATGGAAGCAACTTACAAGGAAACCAAGGATATAGCAGGGTTTATTGTCGCAAATCGTGAGAATTTTCAGCGAAAATTATTATCCGAGGCTGTGAATGTAGCCTCTAAAATCAATGAAATCCTCCAGAGAGGCAATATCGATCTTTTAAAAAATGCCGAGAAATTGGCTTTATATGTGGCCGAAAATAAAGAAGAAGAGCTGATTGCTTTTGCCAGACAGGAAGGCGTTGCCTGGGCGGAGCATTCCCTGACGCTGTCATTTAAGCTGGAATGGGTACAGGCCATCCGGCGCACTTTGTGGTACTTTTTATACCAGTTTGACAAAATCAAAGGGCAACAGACCGTGGGTGAGGACTTCTATAATATGGAAAAGGAAGTCAATGATCATGTTGACCAATTTTTGAATAACTTCTTCATCAGCTACTCTGATTATAAAGATGAAATGCTTAAGTCACAGCGCAACCTGGTTGAGCATTTGTCGGTGCCGATTATTCCGGTCAGCACTTCTGTGGCCGTACTGCCGCTGATTGGCATGATTGATTCCTACCGGATTCAGACGATTGAAGAGAAGGTTCTGATGGATATCTCATCCATTAAAATCCAGACCTTGATCATGGATCTTTCCGGAATTGCCGATATGGAAATCGACGTCATTGTTCACTTCAAAAAGATCCTGAGCGGCATCAAAATGATGGGATGTGATGCGGTCCTTACAGGCCTGCGTGCTGAACTTGTCCGAAAAATGATCCATGCCGGCGTATCATTCGAAAATCAGGCGGAAACAAAGGGAACAATGCAGCAGACATTAAAAGAATATCTAGTGAATGAATCGAAATAAATACTACATATAACAATGCCTGGTGCTGTCCAATTTGGATGGCGGCAGGCATTTTTTAGCGGAGGAATCCAGCATGAAAAAATTTGATGAAATGCTCAGCATCCATACAAGCGGCGACCAAATAGGATTCCATAAATCTTTCCACTACCACCGCTACGAGCCCACTCCATATCACGGCCTGGAAAAACTGTTCAGCGAATACGGGCTAGAAAGCAGTGACCGCCTGGTGGATTTCGGCTGCGGCAAAGGCCGGCTGCCATTTTATATTCACCATACATTTCGGGCATCTGCTGCCGGTGTTGAGATGAGTGAGGACTTTTACCGTGAGGCACTGGAAAACCTGCGGACTTACAAAGGAGAAAAAGGCAGAATCAGCTTTCATTGCATCCTGGCTCAGGATTATGAAATAACACCGCAGGACAGCCACTTTTACTTTTTCAATCCGTTTTCGGTGCAGATTTTCATGAAAGTCGTCAACAGCATCCTGCGCTCAGCAGAAGGGAACCCGCGTACAATGGACATCATTTTATATTACCCCTCAGAAGATTATATTTTTTATCTGGAAAACAGCACCCCATTTGAGCTGATAAAAGAGGTGGTCCTCGAGGGCAATGAAAATGAGCGTTTTTTGGTCTATCGGTTCAATCAAACGTTTGATTGAAAGACCCCCCAGCCATATTGGGTGGGGGAATTCCTTTTATCGCACAGGTCTTGATTCCGGCTCTCTTTCATATTCGCGGCTTGGTTTAAAGAGGAGACCTAGATTGATCAATCCGGCAATTCCCACTAAACCATAGACTATTCTTGATAAAACTGCATCCTGTCCTCCGAATAAGCTGGCAACTAAATCAAATTGGAAAAATCCAATCAGCCCCCAATTGATGGATCCAATGATCGTCAGTACAAGTGCAATGCGCTGGAAACCGTTCATGTTCTTGTCCTCCTCGATTTAATTAATTATCCAGGGTGCTGCATCGGGGCATACCGTCACAGCCTTAGCCCCGATGCTTTTTCCTGCTGTATAGTAGGAGGTTACCCGGATAATGGAGGGGCAAACAATTTTCAGAGAGTTGGAGGGGAAAGAATATGAAAAGGGTGCCCCCGTGAGGGCACCCTTTCCCATGTCTAGCGCAAGCAGCCTACCCCCTCGAGGTGTCGGGGGTGGACAAGGCGCTTGCGCTTTTATGTTTACTTCGCACTCAAACGTCTAATACGCTCATCCAAATCGGGATGTGTCGAGAACAGGGAAGCTTTGCTTCTGTTATTAATTTTCAAAGTGGAGATCGCTGTCTGTTCTTCACCCTTAATGCGGCTTGAGTAGGCCTTCAGCATCTGCAGGGCATGTGTCATTTTGTCTTTGCCGGCAAGGTCAGCTCCTCCGCGGTCCGCATGGAACTCGCGGTGGCGTGAGTAAGCGAAGACCACAAGGCTTCCAAGGATTGAAAAGGCGATTTGGAACACGATTACAGCTATAAAGTGTACAATCGGCGCCATTTCTTCTCTGACAAAACGGGATGCCACCCAGGCTGCAATTCGTGCAAGGAAGACAACGAATGTGTTGACAACCCCCTGGAGAAGGGTCATGGTGACCATGTCTCCGTTGGCAATATGGGCGACTTCATGGGCGATGACACCTTCAATTGCATCGTCATCCATTTCCTGCAGCAATCCAGTTGAAACCGCCACAAGAGAGCGTTTTTTCGTAGGACCTGTTGCAAATGCGTTCACTTCAGGGGAATGGTAGATTCCCACTTCAGGCATATGTGTTAAGCCTGCTGCTCTTGATAGGCGGTGAACTTTTTCCACGATGTCGCGTTCAGCTGCTGAAAGGGCACCATTTGGATCCAGTACCTGGACATTCATCATTCTCTTGGCCATCCAGCGGGACATCCACAGAGAAATGAATGAGCCCGTGAAACCAATCACGGCACTGACAACAAGCAATGCGCCGAAATCAATGCCGCCCTGGGCATTGATGTAATTACCTCCGCCAATCAGCGAGAAAATAATACTGATCGTCAATAGAACAAGCACGTTCGTCAATAAAAAGTAAAAAATACGTTTACCCATTTCCTCACCCTTTAATCTATTTTGAGTTCATATGAACTTGTCATCTGACTATATAATATAATTTTTCAATTAAAATGACAAGTAAAAACTAGGCGGTAATGAAATAGACGTTGACTGTTATCATTGAAACCATTAGGATGAAAGCATCGAAAAGAGAACGCAGGGGCTGATTATCTTGGAATTATTCCAGCTATCGAGGAAAAGCATGGCTGATTTCCTTCTGTCGCTGAAGGGGGAAGGAGGGCATTCGCCCAAACAAATCCTCCAGCAGGCATGGGCGGCCGCCCATGAAAAGAAGGGAATATCAACGGAGGCTTTTCTGGATACCAAAATGCCGGCCATATTTGAAAAATTGCTGCGGGCAGATTTGCAGAAAATCGGCTTTTCCCTCAATGAAATTGTTGCGCTGGGAAACCAGATCGAATTTACCCATCTATCTTCGACTGCTGTGCAAAACTGGGTGAAGCGGGATGTGAAGGACCTGATTGGCAGTCCGCAGCTCGGCAAGAAATATTCGGCCGACCAGGCTGCCATGCTTTTTATCGTGGAGGATCTGAAAGCGACGCTTGACTTCAATTCGATCCGAAAAATTCTTGCTCTCCTTTTTAATGATCTGGATGACCGCACAGACGACCTGATTGAGCCGATTCCTTTTTATTCTGCTTACGCGGCCATTTTTGAAAAAGCCCATCAGCACAATGGTGCCGGGAAAAGCATGTACGATCAGACAGAACAATGCATCAAAAAAGAAGCATTGAAAACATTGGAGAGTTTTCAGGATTTTACTGATCAGCAGAAAGACATCGTTTCCAATATTCTTGTAACGGCTTCAATGACGGTTTTATCGGCCTACTACAAGTCGCTGACAAAGAAATATGTAACAGCTACCTTATTTTTAAATGGGTAAGTCCGGAAAGCATCGCCACTAGAGGGCGATGTTTTTTTATGCTCTTGTTTTGATAATGATTATCATTATTAACAGAACGAAACAGGAGTGTTAAAGATGAATACAGATTGTTTTACATTAGAAGACCTGATATTCAGGCTGAGATAAATAGAATACATAAAGGAAGTCATGCTGGACATCGCCGAGGGGGAAAACCATATTTCTGTCGTGCCTTCCGCTTTAAGCCGTGCATTGAGATTTGTGCTGAACCCATAATAACCCGGAAGCCTTAACGGACAATGCCGTTAAGGCTTTTTTCATGTACACTGAAAATAATGCATTGACCGTGTGGTGCACCCCACAGTTTAAGATGTAAGGGAGGAAGCGATGTACAAGATTAGCGAGTTTGCGGAAATGACCGGGTTAACGAAGGAAACATTGCGATATTACGCAGAAGTGAAGCTGCTGGAGCCCGCATTTATTGACCCTAATAATAATTACCGGTATTACGATGACGGCAGCTACTTTTTGGCTATCCTTTTACTAAAGCTAAGAAGATTAGGCTTCACCATTCAGGAAATGATTTCCGTGATGGAGGATGAATCATTCGCCAATCTGGAAGCATTGCTATTGCAAAAAAGAAAGCTGATCAAGAAGCAGATGGAGGAGCTTCAAGGTCAAATAGAGGAAATCGATGCCTTTTTGGAATCGGGAAAGGAGGAAGAATCGTGATTCAATGGAAAGAAGAAATCATGATTGAAAGAAATATTGAAATGGTGTGGAGTTTGTTTTCCGACCAGCACATAAAGAAAATCATGCCCAAGGTTGAAGAGCACATCCTGATCGAAAAAAGGGAAAATGAAGCAGGGGCAAAGCACAGGCAAACCTACAGAGAAGGCAAGCGTCTTGAGACTTATATTGTCGAAACGCTGGCTTATGAGAACTCAGAGGATAAAAAGCATAAGCAGATCCATTTTGTATTGGGAAAGGCCTTTGAAATCACCCTCGCATTTACGCTGGTCAAAATCGATGAATCCCACACCAGGTTTATTTATGAAGGGGAAAATAAAGGGGTAAACTTCGTTGGAAGGGCCATGCTGAAGCTTGGCGGCGATAAAAATAACCTGAAGGTGGTAGAGGAATTCCTGCAGAAGGTTCGCGAGGAAGCAATGAAGCTATAATGGAAAACATCGCCGGCTTAAACCAGCGATGTTTTTTCTATTATACTTCCCGTCTCATCGCCTTCAGCACATCCACCTGTGTCGCGCGCTTGGCAGGACGCCAGCCGGAGAAGATGGTGACTGTCAGACAAATCGCCACACTGATCAGTGTCAGGGACCACGGAATGTAGGAAAGCATGAGACCCTCAGGCGGAGCTTCCTCAAACACTCTTTCCAGCACAAGCGGAAGGGCCAGGTTGACAGCATAGCTGATTCCATAAGCGACAATTGTGCCAAACAGGGCGCCAAGCAGGCCGATATAGCTGCTTTCAAGGACAAAGATCCGCTTAATCGTCTTCGGATGGGCGCCGATCGCTTTCATGATGCCGATATCGGGGGCGCGCTCCGTAACGGCCATCGTCATTGTATTATAAATGCCGATGGAAGCAATGATTAAAGCGATGGTTCCGATGAAGAGAAGACCGATTTTTAGAATCGTAAAAACCATATTGATCTGCTTCATCTCGTTTACGATGGAATAGACCATATAATTGTCGTCTTTCAATTTGTCATTGATACCTGTGACAGCCTCGACATCTTTAGCGTAAAGGCTGACCGTATCGTAAATCCGGCCAGTATCTTCGGGCGTTCCTTCAATCTGCTCCGGGTTTCCGCCAGGTGTGCCGGTGAAAGCTTCGACTTCTTTAAAGATGTCTTCAGAAATGAAGACCGTGCGGATCTGCATCCATTCTTTAGAAGGCTTCTTCGTGACCCCGGTTATGGTCAGGGGAATGGACTTTTTGATTTCTTTGCCATCCTCCATTTTGATAACTTCCATTTCAATCGTCTTTCCGACTAATTCACCCTTGTAGGCGTATTCTTCTTTTATAGATCCATCCTCATTAAAGGCGTTTTCTCCTTCTTTCGGCTCCAGAGACAGAGCATCTGCAAAGGAGGAGCCAACCACCACTTCATTCCCTTTTTCCGGGAGTCTTCCTTCAGAAAGTTCGAATCCTGCCTTCACTTCTTCCGGAAAATAGGCCGAAACGGCTTCTGATTGAGCGGAATAATCCTCTGTTTTAAAGCTCGGGCTTTGCTGCAGAGATTGCCTGCGGGTGACTGCTTTTACCCCGGTGATTTCTTGAAAATGTTTGATATCTTCATCTTTGATGCCCTGGAAATTTCCTTCGCCCGCTTCCTTGCCGTGAACCTGGATTTCCGTTACGAGGCTGTCTTCCATTACATCCTGGATGATCGATTTATGCAGCCCGAATCCGACCGATGCCAGCACAATCAGAAAGGTACATCCAATCGCTGTGGCTAAAATCGTCATAAACAGCCTTGTTTTATTCTTTTTCATATTTTGCCTTACAAATCTGAATTGATCTTTTAAATTCATGCCAACACACCCTCCATAACCCTTCCATCTGTGATTTCAATTGTCTTATGGCCGATGGCTGCCACTTTTTCGTCGTGCGTAATAATCAGAAACGTAATGCCCAGATCGCGGTTCAGCTCTTGAATGAACTGCAGCAGCTCGTTTTCTGTTTCGCTGTCCAGGCTGCCTGTCGGTTCATCCGCCAGAATGAGGGGAGGATTCACGACAAGCGCCCGGGCGATGCTGACGCGCTGCTGCTGTCCGCCGGAAAGCTCACTTGGATAATGATCCTTATATTCGATGAGTCCTACACGCTTTAACGTCTCTTCCGTCTTCTGCTGTCTTTCCTTTTCAGTCATCCCTTTGAGAATGAGAGGGAGCTCGACATTCTGGTAAGCCGTCATGCTTGGAATCAGCTGAAAGCTCTGGAAAATGAAACCGAGATTCGCCAGGCGGAAATCAGCAAATTTCCCTTCGTTATAATCACTGACCTTCTCGCCATGTATCCACACCTCTCCATGCTTTGGCTTAATAAAACCGCTGATGATATTTAGAAGAGTCGACTTCCCGGATCCGCTCCTGCCCACAATCGTGACAATCTCGCCTTTTTCCACTGAAAAAGAAACATCCTCCAATACAGGAATAACCGTCTTCTTTTCTTTTTTGCCAATCTCAAACGCATGGCTTAATTCTCTAACTTCTATCACGCAATAACCTTCCTTCTAAAAAAGTGTCTGCAATCTAGACGTACGAAACAGCACTTTCGGCTTCAAAAAAATATAAAATAATTTTTGGTGACAGGCACCGCCCGAATTTTGTCGAATCAATTTCGTTCGGTTTGAATATTTTGAATTTTAAAAGAGATACGGCTAATATGAATAGTAGTGACACTGTAAAAAAGGAGGAAATGCTATTGGAGCAGACACTTATTAAAGCTGATGATTATGTAACACTATGGGGAATTATTGTGGTTTGGGCCTCGGCAAGCATCTATCTGGAGCAGCGATACAGCTGGGCAGCAAAAATTTCAGGGGCGATTGTTGCCCTGATTGGCGCCATTATTCTATCCAATACCGGCATTATTCCGACAGCATCGCCTGTATACGATGCAGTCTGGACTTTTATCATTCCGCTTGCGATCCCATTGCTTCTTTTTCATGTGAAGATTAAAAGAATCTGGCAGGAAAGCGGCCGGCTGCTGATTATCTTTCTCATCAGCTCCATTGGGACAGTGGCAGGGGTGATCATCAGCTTCTTCTTGCTGAAAGATCATATACCTGTCCTTGATAAACTGGGCGCGATGCTCAGCGCGTCCTATATTGGCGGCGGAGTAAACTTCGCTGCAATGGCGGCAAAATTCGAGACGCCTGGAGAAATGGTTTCCGCCGCAGTTGTCGCCGATAATTTAATGATGGCGATTTATTTCGTCGTTTTGATGATGGTACCAGCCATTGGTTTTTTCCGGCGCCGGTTTAAAACGCCGCATGTAGACCAGGTGGAAAGCGGTAGTATAGGAGAAGAGGGGAAGACACTTGCGGAAAGCTTTTGGAAGAGAAAGGACATTTCCTTAAAGGATATCGCGTTATCCGTCGGAACAGCCTTTTTGCTGGTGATTGTTTCTTTTAAAATCGCTGAATTCCTGGACGCAGCCATTCCTTCCGGGGACGGCGTTTCTTTCTTTATCAATCTCGTAAATGGGCTGTTTGGAGACAAATATCTGATGCTGACCACTCTGACGTTCCTTGCTCTGGCCATGTTTCCCAAATACTTCGATTCGATTAACGGAAGCCAGGAAATCGGCACATTCCTGATATACCTGTTCTTTGTCGTGATCGGCATTCCGGCATCGATCCCGCTGATTATTGAAAATGCCCCGCTGCTGCTGGTATTTGTGTTCATCATCGTTGTGGTGAATTTGGCCGTATCCTTAACAGCAGGCAAACTATTAAAATATGACCTCGAAGAAATCCTTTTGGCCAGCAATGCCAATGTCGGCGGACCGACCACCGCTGCCGCCATGGCCATCGCCAAAGGCTGGAAGGATCTGATCGGACCGATACTCGTTGTCGGAACGCTAGGCTATATCATCGGCAACTATGTCGGAACCGCGCTCGGACTGTGGTTTTCCGGGTTTATGTAAAATGGAGGGGGCCCGCAATGGAATTTGCGGGCTTTTCCTATATTGCATGCCCGTTATATCGGTTAACATCTCTAGTATTTCGGTCATTTAATGAAAATATCGGTCAGCCTCTCTAGTATTTCGGTCAATTAATGGATATATCGGTCAAATTTTCACTTTATCGGTCAGCTTTTTATTATTTCGGTCAGATTTCCAATATATCGGTCAGCCGCTGTTATTCCGGGCTCCAGCTCCTCCTTCTCCTGAATTTCAACCTTTCTTCAAGAAAAATCCAAAGAAATTTTTCACGATTTGTACTATAATAATAGCTGGTTTATTTTTAGAGTAACGAAATAATAGAAAGCGGTGTTGATACCTTGGATAAACGGTTTGGTACCGTAACGATATTTTCTTCTGTTCAATGGCTATTTTTTATTTTTGCAAATACAGTGATGGTCCCGATTTCAGTTGGAACAGTCTTCGGGCTGCCGGGAGAAACGATTGCGATGATGCTGAGAGCCTCGCTTATCTTTACGGGGCTGGCGACCATTTTTCAAGGCTGGAAAGGGCATCGTTATCCTCTCATGGAAGGCCACTCCGGCTTGCTGTGGGGAGTCATCTTAAACCTTGGCCTGTCGGCGTCGTCCCTTGGCATGAGCTATACGGAAATCGGTGGCGGAATTGCGACAGGCGTGCTGCTCGCTTCGGCTGTCACGCTGATTCTCGCAGCCTTTAACGGCATCTCTCTGCTAAAATCGATATTCAGCCCGATGGTGATGTCCGTTTACCTGTTCCTATTAACCTTCCAGCTGATTTTCATCTTTTTCAAAGGCATGATGAAGGTCAGTGAACATGGAACAATTGATGTTCCAATCACCCTTTATTCCTTTGCCCTCGTCATTTTTGTGAGTTTATTAAAATTAAAAGGGAACGCCGTCATCAGCAATTTTTCTATTTTAATAGGGTTGCTGGCAGGCTGGATCGGCTATGATCTCCTGTTTGCCGGTGAAGCGGTGCAGGGGACAGCGTCTGGAGATGTGAGCTTTATGCTGTTTCCGCTGGGACAGCCTAACCTCGAAATCGGAATTGTGGCTGTAGCCTTTTTTGCCAGTCTGATGAACCTGAGCAACACAGTCGCTTCCATCAGTTCCAGTGACCGATTATTTAAAAAAGAATCCGGGAAGCGCGAGTACCGCGGCTCCATTTTTATCACCGCGGTATTCACGGTGATTGGAAGCGGGTTTGGCCTCGTGCCGTATACGCCGTTTACCTCATCGATCGGATTCCTTCAGAGTACGCGAATATTGATGAGAACACCATTCTTTATTGGGGGTGCGCTGTTGACGGTCATTGGCCTGATCCCGCACCTAGGTTCATGGCTGGCCGGCATGCCGGTAACAGTCGGGAACGCCGTGCTGTTTGTCGCGTATCTGCAGCTGTTCGGGACTGCTTTCAACAGCTTAAGCGGAAAAGTGTTTAACTCAGACACCATCTTCCGTTTAGCTGCACCCGTCCTGATCGGCATCAGCTTGATGAATACACCGGCCGCGGTGTTCGCGGAATTGCCAGTTCTGATTCAGCCATTCCTATCCAACGGGCTCCTGATGGGCGTCCTGATCTCCATTCTTCTTGAAAAAATGGTGAACTGGTCTGCGTTCGAACAGCTGGAATTGAAGAATAACTAGAAAAATCCCCTGATGAAGGGGATTTTTTTAATAGATGTATGATGCATCGGCAGGCAGGCTGCGGACATGCTTTAAAAAAGCAGTCACACGCTTATCATCTTCAAATGGGTACTCGAAGCCCAGTTTCTCCGCGACCTCGACGGCCGTTTTTCTGAAAAGGGAGCACATTGTAAAAAGGACTTCCCATATGTGATTAAAATCGGCGTCTGAATAGGTGGCCTCGAACTGCTCCCAATCCTCGGCAGGAAGAAAATCGGGCAGATACTTGCCGGCTTTGCCTGCGCTCTTTGCAAAATCGGCTGCGATGCCGACCTTCCATTCCAGCATTGTAATCATCACATTGCGGTTGATCTGCTCATGCATAAACATCGCGTAAGTCAGCTCCCTGCGCCAAAGCCCTTTGCTGATATTCATTGTGATCCACCAAAACTCATTGCAGAGATCCGCAAACTCTTGAGCATCCGGCTTCCTGATGAGATAATCCCGATCACTGGCTGGCGGCAGGTACCCAATCAGCCCATCCTTATCCAGAAGCAGCACACTCATACTGTCGGGCTCCAGCAGTTCATCCATCTTTTCAGCCGGAATTAAAGTCAGATCAATCCGGTTCCCGTCCATAAACTGCATCAAATAGTGGAAGCGTCCGCGTCCATCGGCAGGCGGCAGCACCTTCTCCTCCGGCATCTGCATCATAACCCGCTCGCCAAATACATCCACCCAGCTATGATTACAGATAAAGGACTCCATTTCCCTAACTATGTACACAATATCGTAATCCTGAAAAATATCCCTCCTCACATTCGGATTCGCGCGCGAACCATTCAGAATAACCGCGCGCACCCGCTCATCTTCCTTGGCAGTTGTTAAAATCATATTCATTATCTCGGTTTCGGTTCTTGACTTCATGTGGCCTCCTGGATCGTTTGGTTATACTATTAAGATACTTTTTTTAGGGGGAAATTCCTGCTATTTTCATCATAAACCTGAAAAAGGCAACAGAGTGGGAGGGATGGTCTCCATAGAGGGTCCATGAAGCCGAAAAAGAAAGCAGAACCAGAAAAATAGTCGCCATAAAACCTCCATAAACAAAAAAAGGACCAGGCGCCTTCCTAAGCACCTGATCCCCATACAATTATGCATGCACCAATTTCACCTGCTGCTTCAAAATCTTCCCGCTCGCATTCCGCGGCAGTTCATCCACAAAGGAATAAATCCGAGGACATTTAAACTCAGCCAGATGTTCAGCAGCAAATGCCCGCAATTCCTCCTCTGAAGCATTTCCCTTCAGCACGACGACAGCTTTGACGGTTTCGCCCCATTCTTCATGCGGCACACCGACTACACAGGATTCCAAAACCGCGTCATGCTTCGCGAGTACTTCTTCGATTTCACGCGGATAAATGTTGACGCCGCCCGAAATGATGACATCCTTTTTTCGGTCCACAATGTAAAAGTAGCCATCCTCATCCCGATAGGCAATGTCCCCGGTATAGAGCCAGCCATCTTTCAATACGGCATTCGTTTCATCCACATTATTATCATATCCCACCATAAGGCTGTCGCCTGCCAGAAGAATCTCGCCGTATTCATTCGGAGCCGTATCGGTGCCATCCGGACGGACGACCCGGATTTCCATATTAACCGTCGGATTCTTGCCGATGCTTCCGGCCTTTTCCAGATGCTCTTCCGGATATAATAAAATTCCATTCGGTCCCGCTTCCGTCAGCCCGTATACCTGATAGAAGTTTTCGTTCTGAAATGCTTTTTTTACATGATGATAGGAGGCCAGTGCCAGCGGGCCGCCGCCATACGCAAAAACACGCATGCTGGATAAATCATAAGAAGCCAAATCCGGATCCTTGGCCGCAAGCAAATAGGCGACCGGTGCTGCAAATGAGAAGGTCGTCTTTTCCAGCTGAATCCAGTTCAGGAACCCTTTAGGCGTAAAGTCCCCAATCACATGAGTTGCGCCGCAGTAAAACCCGCTCATGAAAAAAGTATTCAATGGAGCAGAGTGGGAGAGAGGCATCAGGGTAAGCATGGAATCACTATGCGACAAGCTGAAATTAACCGAAACCGCGGCGGCAATCGCAAGAATGCGTTCATGGTTGAACACAACTCCCTTTGGCATCCCTGTTGTTCCGGATGTAAAAAGAATCTCGCAGACATCCCGCGAATCAATTGGCACATCGAGATTGCCGTCAGAAAAATGAGCAGAAGCCTCAACTGATTCCTGTATCGGAAAATGGAAATTCAAATTCTCTTTTAACGACGTCACCGTTTCAGCAAGCTCATCCTCATACAGAACCCCAGCAGCATTCGCATTTTGAAAAATATCCCCCAATTCCTTCGGTGTCAAACGGATATTCATCGGCATCGGAATGGCGCCGATCTTCATGCAGGCAAAAAAAGCATAAAAGAAGTACTCATTATTGCGAAACATCACCGCAATCCGGTCGCCGCGCCGGATACCTTCATCCTGAAGATATCGTGCCAGTTTGTTGCATGTACGGTTCATGTCTACGTATGTAAGGCGGTTTGACGCCGTAATAAAGGCATCCTTTTCAGGAAACTTCCTTGCGTTTCTCTCCAATACTCCGTGAATCGTTGCTCCCACTTCAATCAGCCCCTTTTAAAATGAATAATTTTATGTTTTCACCCGGCTGTTTTCATACTTTTCTTTGTAAGTCAGAATGTCTTCCCGCAGCATTTGCAGCTGCATGATCTGCTCTTCAATTTCCTTTAGCTTGCTGTCAGCAAATGCAATAATCCTGCTTTTTTCCGCTTCACCTTCCGGATTTAATTCATAAAGATCAATCATCTCCTTGATTTCCTGAAGGCTGAAGCCGAGCTTTTTTCCGCGCAGAATCATTTTCAGGCGCCGGCGCTCACGATTCGTATAGCTGCGCTGCTTGGTCAGGCTGTCCCGGTTTTCCGATGTCAGCATACCAATTTCCTCGTAATAGCGGATCGTTCTTGAGCTGATGTCAAACATCGTTGCAAGCTCGCTAATGGTAAAAACCTTTTCTTCTGTCATTATGTATCCTCCTAGTTGACGTTAACGTTAGCTTAGTTTTATAATAATTCTGAAAATTATATTTTGTCAATCAAAAAAGGAGTGATTTTTCCATGAATATAACTTCCCAGGACGTTCAGGCAAGAGGAAAGAATATGTACTCATTTGATGAGTTTTTAGAGAAGCGCAGCAATCTGGACTGGTATAAGGATGATCCATTTTTGCAAAAGGCCTTAAAGAAATATGCAGGCTCACAATATGAACAGATACATAATGAGCTGCAGCATTTTTCTCCTGCTGTTTCTTCCAAATGGAACACCCTTGCAGAAAGAGCGGCAAGGCCCGAAGTCCGTCCCTATATGCTTCATTTTGATGCCTTCAATCACCGCATTGACCGTGTCGTCCGTCCAATGGAAACACATCAGCTTGAGAAAGAAGTGTTCGGTGCAGGGCTTTTTTCAAGCAAAATGCCATCCTGGGAAAGTTTCACAAAGCGGATGCTGATTCATCAGCTGGGAGAAGCTGGTGTCGCCTGCCCGCTGACATGCACGATTGGATTAATTGCACTCCTCGAACAATATCCGAATGAAGATATTCCAGAGCTGGAACAAATTTTACAGCATACGAAAGAGGGGCTGGACGGGGACTTTGCGATCGGTGCCCAATTCATGACGGAAATCCAGGGCGGTTCCGATTTGCCTGCCAATGTGCTTGAGGTCGTTCCGGATGGAAAAAACTATCGCCTCTACGGCAATAAATTTTTCTGCTCGGTTGCCCATGCCGACTATTCGGTGGTCACCGCGAAAATTTCCGGCACTGATAAAGTATCGACATTCATCGTTCCGTCCTGGCTTCCGGGGGATAAAGAAAAAGAAAAACGCAATGGGTATGAAATCAACCGGATCAAGTGGAAAATGGGCACGGCCGAGCTGCCTACAGGGGAATTCCAGTATAAAGGGGCTCTTGCTTACCCGGTTGGCCCGGCAGGAAAAGGGGTGGCCGTTGCAGTCGGAATCGTCCTGACACTATCCCGCCTTGAAATCGGCATTGCCTGTGCAGGCTTCATGCTCCGTGCAGCCCGTGAAGCCAGTCTCTATGGTGATTTCCGGACCGTTTTTGGAAAAAAGGTAAAAGCTTACCCGCTATCAGCGAGAACGGTGAAGAAAATTGAAAACGCCGCACACCGCACAGCGGCAGGCGCTTTTAAAATCTATGATCAATTCCTGCGCCTTGATCAGCCGCTGAATGCCGGTATTCCGGTTGATCAGCCGCTTGAACTGAGAAAACAGCTGTTTAACCTGAGGGAGCTTGTGCTGCTGCAGAAAATCTGTGCGACGAACGAAGGAGCAGAAGTGCTGCGCGATGCCATTTCCGTCTTTGCAGGCCATGGCGTAATGGAGGAATTCTCCTCACTTCCGCGCATTTTCCGCGATATCGTCGTCAATGAGCAGTGGGAAGGCCCGCGCAATCTGCTGCTGACACAAATTTACCGCGATATTCATAGAGTGACAGACTGGTATTTGCCAGCTGATTTTGTAGCGAACGTGCTGGAAGGTGCTTCTCAGGAAACGATTGATCGATTTGCCGAGCAGCTGACTGACCTCCTGCAGCGCCCGGTGTGCGGGGAAGTCAGCGAAGCTTCCATGGAAGCGGCTGAAGAGTGGGATGTGTTCTGTGATTCCTTTTTTAAAGCGTATCAGAAAATTGCGCTGGAGGAATTGCAGTAAAAAAGATGCCTGGCGGAAGCCCGCCAGGCTATTTTAATAACTTATCCGCGAAACCGCTCAATGTTTGATCCGATAGATAACCGATGCCAGCGAATTAGCCAGAAAAAAGATTGGATTTCCCTGCATGTCCTCATGCAGAACCAGTTCATCCACTCTCATGCTGTCGTACATTTCACCCTGTGTTTTCCCCTTCGCTTTATTTTCGGCTTCTTTCTTTTTTAAAGCTGCCAAAAAGCGGTATTGCATAGGCAGAATCAGGAGAGAAAACAAAACATATATTCCGAGAATTCCCCAAAAAATCGTTAAAAGCATCATGTCCCCTCCTAGTTAAATCCATTTTACACCAAATCTTTCGTATGTGTATTTAGGAACGTACGTTCTAATATTATGCATAAATCCGCCTCTTCCAAAATAAGATGAAGTATCATCCAAGAAAAGAGGCGATCCATACATGATTACAAAAGAGATGCTGGTCCGTTTTGATGAGCTGAACCGCAGAAAAAAGGATTTGGAAGCCGAACTCGATAACCTCAAAGACATGTTCCACCAGTATTTCGATACAGCAGTGGGACAGAATGAAAAAGGAGAAGTGAAGATTGATAGCTACAAATTGCAGAGGCAGATCAGAAGGACAGAAAAATTCGACCCCGCTCCAACTGTCAGCAAACTGGAGGAGCTGAATCTTCTCGACCTGATTCAAAAGCGGCCTGATGAAGGGAAAATAAAATCTGCTATGGATCTGGGATTGATTAAGGAGGAGGACCTGGAAGGATGCAGAATTTCCAAGACAACTGCAGCTCTCCTGATTAAAAAGCTGGATTAATTTTTTTTATGAAAAGTGTTTGACCTTCACGCTGCGTAAAGGTGTATCGTAATAAACAGAAAGTACTTTCTAACGTCTTTCGAAAGGAGGCCATCGCATGGAATACACAGTGCAGAAGCTTGCACAGCTGGCTGGGGTCAGCTCGAGGACCCTCAGGTATTATGATGAAATTGGCATTCTTAAGCCAGCAAGAACCAATTCGTCAGGATACCGGATTTATGGACAGCAGGAAGTTGACAGACTGCAGCAGATTCTGTTTTACAGAGAGCTTGGCATCAGCCTTGATCAGATTAAGGAAATTATCACAGCACCCGCTTTCGATGCTGCGGATGCACTGAGGGAGCACCGCGAGAAACTCCTTGAGAAAAGAAAGCAGCTTGATCTGCTTATTACGAATGTAGAAAAAACGATAGCGTCAGCAGAAGGGAGAACGACCATGTCAGACAAAGAGAAGTTTGTAGGATTCAAAAAGAAAATGATTGAAGATAATGAGGAACAATACGGAAAAGAAATCCGTGAGAAATATGGCGATGAGACGGTTGATAAGTCCAATGCCAAACTCATGAACATGACCCAGGAGGAGTATATGGCCGTTACCAAATTGTCCGAACAGGTGAACAGCACCTTAGCCCAAGCCATGGAAACGGGCGATCCGGCAGGCGAGCTCGCACAAAGAGCAGCCGATCTGCACAAGCAGTGGATCACTTTCTACTGGAGTGAATACAGCAAAGAGGCCCACGCCGGCCTGGCGGAAATGTATGTGGCAGATGAAAGATTTAAAGCCTATTATGATAAAATTGGCCCAGGTGCAGCCGAGTTTTTAAGAGATGCGATTAGCATTTATACTGGACAGCAATAGGAATGAAAGCGGCTGGCTCTGCCAGCTGCTTCTTTTTGTGAAAACTGTATGCGCCGCTGCTGCTGATTATTGGGTGTTTTGGTTGGCATTGCGCTGTTCTGCAGCATGATTGCGCTGCCAGCCAGGTTAAAGAGGCCAAAGTCCCCGATAAATGCGCTGCCATACCAGATACGCGCGCCTGCATCCAATAAATGCGCCCACCCGCATCATGATTGCGCCGTCCGCCCAGTTAATTGAGTCAACATCACCAGTAAATGCGCCATCACGCCAGATATGCGCCGTTTCAATGAACAAATGCGCCAAACAGCAGAATAATTGCGCCCACCAGCAGAATATTTGCACCTACCCCGCAAACCAATCCCGCAAACCCGCCAATATTTCACTAAAACCATCGGCTTACTGTATGTAACTTCTTCCATGGGGAAAGATGAGTAACAAGATACCAACTCGTGTGGGCAGGTGATAAATTGAGCCGCATTTCTTCATATAAAGATGAGCAAAACATTAGAGAAAAGCTAAGAGATGTTTCTCTTGAGCATTGGCTGAAGGAGGATTTGTTCAGCTTTAATTGGTGGCTGCTGCTGGCTGCGAGCATTTTGCCGTTTTTTATTTGGTGGAGGCTCGTGGATAAGGGGCGGTTCTTTGAAATACTTGCTTTCGGGCTACTCTGTGGGATCATCGCCTGTTTTCTTGATGTTGTGGGAGTGAACTTTCTTTTGTGGGGATATCCGGATAAGCTGCTACACTTTATTCCGCCATTATTGCCTGCAGATTTTGTGGTGATCCCAATTTCGGGCATGCTGATATATCAGTACTTCAGTACGTGGAAAAGCTATGCCTTTGCAGCTGTTGGCCTTGGAATCATGTTTGCTTATATCTTTGAACCGTTATTTAGCTTTTTGAATATCTTTGTCCTTATCAATTGGACTCACACCTATTCCTTCATCTGTTTTATCCTCTTTTTTCTTGGTGTCCGACTTTTAATGCTGTCCTTAAAGCGTGTGGCTGATAAAATAAAGTAAGCGGTCAGCAAAGCTGGCCGCTGTTTTACTGGATTAATAGTCATCGCTATGGAAACATTTTTTACAGCAGCAAAAATGCTTGTGTTCAAATGAGCATTTCTTGCAAGAGCAATGATGAATTTCCGGTGAGCATTTTTTGCAGGAACATCTTTTATGCTCATCAGAGCATTTTTTGCAGGAACATTTTTTATGCTCATCAGAGCATTTTTTACAGGAACAGTGAGGTTTAAAATCGCTGGTGCATTTCTTGCAGCTGTGATGTTCATGTTTGTCCTTCTTTTTGCAGCAGACTTTCTTCTTGTAATAATATTCTTCAACACAATATTGGCACATGGGATTCACTCCTTTCTCCTACTAATATATGTGGAAAAAAACAGAAGGAGAGAGCCCTTGTCCATAGTGCTTGAAATATCCGCAAAAGCCCCCTCAGTTTTTGAGGGGGCGGAACTATGTTAATTAACGGTCTCCGGAATCACTTTAACATCATTGCTTTTCTTTTTTTGCTTTTTCTTCAGCCAGCCAAAACGGAGGCTGGACGTAGTGAATAAGCGGTAAACCGCCGGGATTAGCAGCAACGTGATAAAGGTTGCAAACAGCAGGCCCGAAATAATGACCGTTGCCATCGGCGCCTGATAGTTGCCGGAAGTTCCCGATGCCAGGGCAAGGGGCAGCATTCCGCCAACCGTTGTCAGGGTTGTCATGAATATCGGCCGGATCCGGTTTTTGCCTGCTTCCAGAAGTGCCTCTTCAACAGAGAAGCCTTCCAGGCGGAGCTGATTCGTACGGTCGATCAGCAGGATGGCGTTATTGAGCACAATCCCAATCAGCATCACAATTCCCATTCCTGACATTACGCTAAGCTCCATCTGCGTCAGGAACAAACCGAGAATGACGCCGACGATGGTCATCGGTATGACAGACATGACAATCAGCGGATGGCCAAGGTGGTTAAATTGGACAGCCATCACGAGGTACACAAGGAAAATCGCAATTGCTAAAACAAACACCATATCCATGATTAATTCCTGCTGCTGTTCAAGATCCCCGGCAGCTGCCACACTATAGCCAGCAGGGGCTTCAAAATCATTGATCAGCTTTTGAACATCCCGGTTCACGGCACCAAGGTCCTTGCCTTCAATATCAGCTGAAATGGAGATGAAGCGCTCCCCGTCATGATGGGAAATTTCATTAGGTGTATCTACACTCTTCAATTCAATGAAGGAAGATAATGCTTTCTCGCCCTGGGCAGTTGGAACCTTTAAATCCAGCAGATCTGACCTGGAATCTGTTTTCTCAGCCCATTTCAAGGCAAGCGGCACATTTTCTTCATTCATGGCCATTTCCCCGACAGGCATTTCCATGAACGCCTGCTCAATAAACTGCCTGATTTGCAGCTGGGTTAAGCCTGCCTTTTCAATCGATTCTTCCTTTAAAACAACAACCTGCTCCTCTGACGTGCGCTCCATCGAGTTGGTCACACCGACGATGCCGTCAATCTTTTCGAGCTCCTCTGTAAAATCTCTGGTAAGCTTCTGCAGATCTGCAAAATCTTCGCCCATAATATTAACCTGAACCGGTGATCCGCCGCCAGCCGACATCGCACTCTGAACATTTTTAACCGGGAGGGTATCAGACAGGCTGCGAAGTTCTTTCATAATGTCTTCATTGACATCTTTTTGCTCTCTTGTAATGTCATCGCCCTTTGTCATATTGATGATCGTATAGAACATGCCGCCGCTGTCCATGACATAATTGGACTCTACATCTTCAATCGATTGCAGTTTCTGATTGATTCCTTGAGCGATGTCTTCTTTATCTTCAATCGAAATACCCGTTTCCAGGTCAACCATCAGCTCTGTGTACCGGTTAAACATATCGGGCATAATCGTCATCGGAATTTTCGTCACAAGCGTTAATGAACCGGCAAACATCAGGAAGAAAATCGCAATGACCGCAAAACTGTACCTCTTTTTCCGGATGGTCCAGGCCACAATCCGGCTATAAAGGCGCATAATCGGCCCTTCTTTGCGCTCCTTCTTCGGCTTGCGGAGCTTCAGCATTTTTCCCGAAAGAGATGGGATCAAAGTAAACGAGACAATAACCGAACTGATCAATGTAATGGCTACAACAGCAGACAGCATGATCATGAATGTTCCCACATCGCCGCCAATCAGTCCGATCGGCAGGAATACCACAATCGTAGTGAGCATCGAAGCAATAACTGCTGATGAAACCTCTTTCGTTCCTTCTAAAACGGACTCCAGCTTGCCAAGGCCCTGCTCTTTCTTGCGGTAAATGGATTCGATGATCACAATTGAAGAATCCACCATCATCCCGATTCCGAGGCCAAGCCCAATCAGGGTCAGGATATTAAAGCTGTAATCAAAAACCCACATCGCCGTAAACGTCAGCAGGATGGAAGTCGGGATTGACAGGCCGATGATAAAGGTGGCCCTTACATTCCTTAAAAAGATCAGCAGAATGGCAATGGCAATGACGCCGCCGATTAAAATGTTGCCGGTCACGCCATCAATTGATTCCTGCACATAATCTGCCTGTGCCACCATTTCGTTCAGTTCAAAGCCTTTCACCAGTCCGTCTTCGCGGATGTAATTCACTTCATCTCGGACCGCAGCTGCCATTTCAATTTGCGTGGCATCTGCAGCACGGCCAACCTGGACAAAGATGAAATCCTTCGTGCCGTTTTTCCAGACGAAGGATGAGCTTTCAATCGGCTGAAAATGAACATCTGCAACATCTTTCAGATCAACAAACCCATTTTGTGAGGGGATTTTGATATTCTGTAGATCCTCCACATTTTCAAGCTTCGTATTCCAGCGGAGGGAAGGAGAGCCGGCATCGCTGCTGAGTTCTCCCAGTGTGGCTTCGCTGTTAACCTGCTGAATCGCACCGATCACAGCTGCAGAATCCAGCCCTTTCTCAGCCAATTTGCTGCGGTCCAATTCAATGATTACCTCGTGCTCCTGAACACCGGCAAGCGATACGTCGCGGACTTCCGGCAATGCTTCCAGGCGCGGTTCAAGAACCTTTTTGGCAAAAGCGGTCATCTCCTCCATGCTGCCGCCGGATACATCCATATAGAATTCATAGCTTTGCGTGGTCCCATACTGTCCCGAAGTGACATCCGTGATCGCGGCATTCTCGCCTTTAGCGGCGGTTGCAGCCGTTTCTACTTCTTTAAAAAGATCGTCGCCCCGGCCCTGTTCAAATGAAACTTGAAGTGAGCTCCGTCCGATCGCCGATGTGGAGTCAACCGATTCCACTCCATCAATCCCCCTGATTTGCTGCTCCAGGGGGTTGGTGATCGATCGCTCCACTTCAATAGCTGCCATTTCACCGGCACTGATCTCCACATAAGCGCCATCCATCGTTACCGGCGGCATCAGCTCTTTATCCAATTCGATAATGGAAAAGCTGCCAATGGCCAAAATCAGCACCGTCATAAGGGCAACCAAAATCTTTCTCTGCACAATCATTTTTAATAATTTCATAAACATTCTCCTTACTCCCTAATAGTGAAAATTTGCACCCAAGACCTAATTATACAGAGGGGAATAGGTATTAATAACCACCTTTTCTTTAATTTTCCAATAAATCGTCCGACCTAATTCGCCAAAATGCGATCTTGTTTGCAGGAAAAACTTAACAATTCTTACAGATACTATCTTAACCGGGAATAACGAGAGTCATAACGAGCCAGAGACATATCTTGGCATCGGACTTAAGGCTGAGAAGAAGGGGGACGGGGATTAATGATGAAAAACTTGGAGAGTACGTGAAAATGGTAGTTAATCATCCTGATTAAAGACGAAAAAGTGGAGAGAGGAAGAGAAATGGTAGTTAATCAACCGGATTAAAGACGAAAATGTGGGGCAAGGAGAGAAAATGGTAGTTAATCAACCGGATTAAAGACGAAAATGTGGGGCAAGGAGAGAAAATGGTAGTTAATCAACCGGATTAAAGACGAAAATATGGGGCGAGGAGAGAAAATGGTAGTTAATCATCCAAATTAACGACGAAAAATCGGAGAATAAATAGAAACAGCAACTATTTATCCAGCAAACAAAAAATCTCATCAATTGCCTATAACCCTCCCAAAATGACAATCCAAATCAGTGTGTTATACTTAATAAAGCCAGAAAACTCCCAAAATTGGAGGAGAGTTCATGTACACCGTTTTTTCAACATTTGACGTTCCCGATGAAAAGTCGGAAGAAGTCATTCGCATATATAAAAATCGTTCGCGGTCGGTCGACCAGGCGGAGGGGTTTATCGATTTTCTGCTGCTGCAGAATGATAAGCGCGCCGGTGAACTGACGGTGCAGCTCATCTTTGATACAAAGGAAAACTATTTAAACTGGGTCCGGAGCGAAGATTTTAAGAGAATCCATGATTTAGAGAAAAAGTATCCGGATCAGGAATTGGCTGCAGTGGTTCCAAAGGTTTCGCAATATAAGGTGGTGGCTAAGTGAAATTTGAAAAGATCGTAAACAGTGTTACCGAAGAAATCTATGAACGCGAGCCTTCCCTGCTGGAGCGGTTTGGCGAACAAGGAAAAGAGAAGTGCCGCGAAGATAACCATCATCATATGAAGCATCTCGAGACAGCTTATGAGCTGAACCAATCTGCTTTTTTCACTGATTATGCCGTCTGGCTTGATGGCATTTTAAAGAAGCATGGGATGAAGACCCGGCATCTGATCGACAATTTCGAAATCATTCAGGCTGTGCTGGCTAATGATACAGATTCTGCTGATAAGGCAGAGAAGTTTCATCTTTATCTGGCGGAAGCCATTGCTGTTTTGAAAGGTGAACCTGTGAAGGGAGGAGTGTAAGATGAACCAGGCTGAAACACTCGCTTCACTGCTGCTGGAAGGCAATTCTGCAAAAGTTTGGGAAAACATTCAAGAGCATCCGCAGCTATCGCGTCTCGAAGTTTATCAAAATTTGATTACACCCGCAATGCAGCATATCGGCTTTTTATGGGAGACAAATCAGATCACAGTCGCAGACGAACATTTGGCAACAGCAACATGTGATTTTGTGCTCTCAAAACTCGCTTATCAGCGGGAAAAAAGACAATCAAGCCAAAAAGCCATGTTTCTCTGCCTGGATGGGGAACAGCATTATATTGGCCTGAAAATGGTCAACAGCCTTTTTGAAGAGCACGGCTGGGAGACGAAATATTTTGGCCCGAGCCTGCCTTTGGAATATGCGCTGAAAACGGCAAAAGATTGGAAGCCAAGCGTAATCGGACTGTCGGTCAGCATCGTCTATCACCTGCCGAAGCTGAAGGAATATGCCGAAGCATTTGCTAAACTGCCGCATAAGCCGGCTGTTCTTCTTGGCGGGCGTTTAGCAGGGAAGTATGATCTGCTTCCTTATTGCTCTGATCATACGGTCATTCTACAGGATTTGCCGGAAACAAAGGAATGGCTGCAAAACTATGAAGCGGGAGGACAGCAAAATGCAATATTTTGATCAGCCGCTTCCGCTTGCGTTTTTAAAAGCTGACAGGAACGGGAAAATAGTTAGCTACTCCACAATAGCATGGGAAAGCTTTGACCTGAGCCAGGGGCATTTAAAAGGAATCATTGATGAGGAGAGCATTGAAAAGCTGATTCAGTACAGCTGGGAGCCCGGATTGGATCCCGTGAAGCTGGAACTGAACATGAAGACCAGGGAAACACAGCTTTCTTTATTTGAGGTTCATATTCAATGGGACAGCGAGGATCATGCCAATATGCTGTTTCTGCCAAAAGACAGCTCGAATGAAGGCTTGATGGATAAACTGATGCAGCTGCAGCAGCGCCTGTCCTCAACCGACTTTGAACTGCTGGAGAAAAAAGAAGAGCTGGAGCAGGTGCTGATCCGCTTAAACCAGCTGTCCGGGCCGTTTATTCCGCTGTCGGAAACCCTGTGCCTGATTCCTTTATTCGGCGACATTACACCAGATAAAATAAACGTTATTTCCGAAAGCTGCTTGAAAGCTGTTTTTGCAGGCGAATATGAAGAAATTCTCTTTGATCTGACAGCGGTTGGGGAGATTGAAGGAAAAGGCATTGAGAAATTCACCCAGCTGATTAAAACATTGAACTTCATGACAGGCAGCATTATCAAATTGATCGGCATTAAGCCAAACCTGGCGAAAATGCTGAATAACTATAAGCTGGATGAATGGGTGCAGATCGATCAATCCCTGAAGCAGGTTTTAAATGTCTATTTTAATCGGAATGAGTTAGGGGCCTCTTAGGAGGTCTTTTTTTGTCAAAACTTCCAAATGCGAAATAGTTTGACAATTCCCTTATTTAAAATCATGATAGTAAGTAAAATAATCGGAAGTCGGGGGCAGGAAAAATGGGTTTGCCGAAGGAAAGGCATAGCGGATACAGTCAAGAAGTACAGAAGCGTTCGTTCATAAGGGATCTGACAGCGGAAAACATGTCATCGGGAATCATTGCAAGCACGCTGGTTATGACGGGGCCGGCACTGATCATTTTACAGGCTGCGTCAGCAGGTGGATTTACTGATCAGCAGACGATTAACTGGATGTTTGCGGTTTATTTTTTCGGGGGTGTCTACAGCATCCTCCTGCCGCTTCTATATAGGATTCCCATCACAGGAGGGCATTCGATTACTGGAGCGGCCTTTTTGGCGACTGTGACTGCCCAATATTCGTATCCTGAACTGATAGGCGGGTATGTGATGTCCGGGCTGCTGATTTTTCTGGTCGGCATTTCTGGGCTGTTTACAAAAATCATTGGCTGGGTGCCGAAAGAAGTCATCGCATCCATGCTTGGCGGATTGGTTGCCGGCTATGTCGTGAAGCTCGTACCGGCCATTCAGGAAATGCCTGTTGTCGGAGGAGCGGCTTTAATCAGTTTTCTGCTTTTTACGAGATATGTGAAGAAGTTCCCGCCTGTGCTTGCGGCCGTTGCGATTGCCTTTGCGGTGCTGTATTTGACAGCTGATTTAAATCCGGCTAAAGAGATTGCCTATTTCCTGCCGTCTATCCAAATGCCGGAATTCAGTTGGATGGGGCTTGTGACGATTGCCCTGCCGCTGGCGATGCTGATACTGAGCAATGACGCTGCACCGGGAATCGGGGCCCTCGAAAGTGAGGACTTTAAACCGCCTATTCGTAAAATCGTCTCATCAAGCGGCGTCTTCTCCGTAATCACCAGCTTCTTTGGCGGCCAGTGTGCCAATATCGCAGGCATGATGAGCGCCATCTGTGCCGGGCCGGATTCAGGCCCAAGGGAGAAAAGGTATATGGGAGCTGTGATTTCAGGCGCGATTACGATTGTTTTCGGCATATTCGCCTGGAAAATCGTGCCCTTTATCCAGTCGCTTCCACAGGCATTTGTTTCATTGCTCGCCGGGTTCGCCCTGATTGGCGTCCTACATTCAAGTCTGCAAATGGGCTTCTCCGAAAACCGTTTGCGGTTAAGCGCACTCGCAGCCTTCATCGTCACCCTATCAGGCGTAAGCTTTCTCCATATCAGCGCACCCGTTTGGGGACTCATCGCCGGGGCGGTATTGGCTCGGACGGTAGAGAGGCAGTGAAGTGAATAAGGATAGTTTGGCAGAAAAATAGATAGTTTGCAGCAATAATAGATTGTAATGTCTTTGAGATAATTTCACCAAACCTATTAGAAAGGAGAACAGCCATGACGATCTTGCAGGACAAAATCTCAAGCCTCCTGGAAATTAATCGCAGTTTAACCCAGTCTCTTGAACTGGAGGAGATTCTAAAGAGGCTGGTACAAGCTGCCTTTGATTTAGTAGACCATGCTGACACGACCATTCTTTACACATTAAAGGAAGATGGATTATTGCATTTTTCCAGCGGGGTTGGGGTGGAAACAGGCTTTATGAGCCAGCTGAAGTTTGAGCCTGGTGAATCCTTGACGGGGCAGGTTTTTCTGACTAAAAAGGGAGTAATTGCGTCAGGACATGAGTTCAGGGAGCATATGAGCCATATGACTGAGGCAAATTATCATTACTTTTTTAATGGCGTTTACCAGCGGGATGTGAAAAGCGGAATCGTCGTCCCATTGGTTTATAAGGAGAATTGCATCGGCGTGCTTGTGGTGGATAACTTCGACAGGGATGTACAGTTTACTGAAGCTGACTTTCAAGTGCTGGAGGTGGTGGCAGACCAGGCGGCTATTGCCATCATGAACTCGAAGCTTTACGAAGAAGTCAGGCGAAAAAATGAGGAGCTTAGCCAATCTCTTGATATTCACCGGAAATTCACGAAGATTCTGCTGGAGGGAAGGGGGACTTCGTATATCCTTGATACGATCAGTCATATTTTGAGTACCCCGGTAATCTTTGCAGAGTCAGCAGTTGAGCCATCCCATTCATTTCCGATCATAAATTCCAACGAACTTTTCGGATATTTCCTTTTGAATGAGCCAATCGAGCGTTTGACCAATATCCAGAAGGCTGCTCTTGAACACGCTTCAACGGCTTTGTCACTGGAGTTTGTCAGGCAGAATACGCTTTTTGAAAAAGAGATGCATCTAAGGGAAGAGGCCTTTCATGATTTGATCAATGGCGGACGTCTGAATGCAAGGATTCTGGAAAAGTTCCGCATGAATGAGAAAAGCAGCATCGCCTGTATGATGGTGGAATGCAAGTCTGGTTTTCTATGGGATGCAGCCTCCATCCTTCAAAAAGAAAAGCTCATCCGATCGATTGAACAGATCATCATGAAATACTGTGAAACCTCGATCGTTTTTACGAAATCAAACCAAATCATTGCACTTCTGGTGAATGGCCGGAAAAAGTATGACCAGTCTCTGGCTGATGCTATTCAGAGAAAAGTGAACAGAGCTGTCATAGGTTTGGGCAGAGAGGTTGCTTTGACAGATATGACAGATACTTATCAGGAAGCTGCCGAAGCTTTATCATTTGCTAAAAACCATCAGCACAAAACCTTTATCACTTATTCTGAGCTTGGTGCTGAAAGACTGTGGCTCAACACCGACCGCAGCTTGCTGAATAAATTTGTCTCCGATAAAATTGGCTCTCTTTTAAAGATGGAGCCAGAATATTTGAAAACGATGCAAATCTTTCTGGCACATAATCAAAGCCATAAACAAACAGCAGAAGAGATGCATATCCATCCCAATACCCTGGCATACCGGCTGAAAAAAATTGAGAGCGAACTGCAGCTTGATTTTTCCCGGAAAGAAGATTGGATTACAGTTGTCCTGGCCTTCCAGGTTTTCGACTTTTTAAACCCTTAATTGGGGATTGCCACAAAGAAGGGAAGGAATATTTGTCTATCGGCACGTGTACATAGAATATTCTAAATATTATAATAATCTCAACTTAAGCGATAAGGAGAGATTGAATGAGTACAGAGGTTAATAGCCAGAAAACTGCGGTCAGGAATACTGGTGCAGAAACTTATTACAATTACATTGGCGGGGAATGGGTTCCTTCTGTGACAGGGGAAACGTATCCCAGCTTGAATCCTGCCCATACAGATGAGGTACTGGGTTACTTTCAGAAATCGAATGCGATTGATGTGCAAAAAGCAATCGAAAGTGCAAAGAGGGCTTTTCCCGAATGGAAAAATACATCTCCAATCAGCCGGGGGGACATCCTTTTTAAACTGATCTTTCTCATCCAGCAGGAAAAAGAGGAATTAGCAGAAATCATTACGAAGGAAGTCGGCAAAACGATCGAGGCAGCCCGAAAGGAGGTAGATGCAACGGTTCAGGCTCTGAAGCATTTCAGCGGCGAGGCTAACCGGATCTCAGGAGAAACCGTGCCTGCGATTGATCCGAAAACCTTTGCCTGCACGATTCAGGAGCCGCTGGGAGTGGTGGCCGTCGTTACGCCATTTAATTTTCCGCTCGGAATCGCCATCTATAAAATTGCACCTTCCATGCTGGCGGGAAATACGATCATCTATAAGGCCGCAAGTGACACGTCTTTAATCGCAGTGAAGGTGGTCGAGCTGTTCGAAAAGGCTGGAATGCCAGCGGGCGTGCTGAATATGATCACGGGCCCGGGCTCTGTCGTGGGAGAAGAGCTTGGAACCAATCCGGAAATTAAGGCAGTCTCGTTTACAGGCTCCTCTGATGTCGGCATCCATCTTGGCAAGCTCGTGACAGCCCATGGCGGAAAAATGCAGGCTGAAATGGGCGGGAAGAACGCGACGGTCATTCTGGAGGATGCCAATCTGGAAGATGCTGTCCAGAGTGTGGTCATCAGCGGATTTTATAATAACGGCCAAAGCTGTACGGGAACCAGCCGCGTGATTGTGCCCCGGTCCATTTCGCGAAATGTCATTGAGTTATTAGTTGAAAAAGCGAAGCAAGTAAAGGTCGGCAATGGGGTTCGGGAAGGATATGACAACGGCGCGGTTGCGAATAAGCATCAATTGAATACGTATCTCCATTATGTGAATAGCGCCATCGAAGAAGGAGCTGTGCTTGAATATGGCGGAAAGCAGCTGACAGATGGCGATTTGGCGAATGGCTATTTCGTTGCTCCGACTGTTTTCAGTAAAGTTACAAAAGATTTTACAATCGCCCAGGAAGAGATTTTCGGTCCTGTTGTGGCTGTGATGGAAGTGGATTCTTACGAAGAGGCGATTGAGCTTGCAAATGATACGGATTTTGGCTTGTCATCCGCCATTTTTACGAATGACCTTCAGAAGGCATTCGATTTTGTCCGAAAAATTGAAACAGGGGTCACGCACGTAAATATCCCATCCAATCATTATGAAAACCAGCTCCCGTTTGGCGGCAAAAAGACATCCAGCATCGGGCCGCGTGAACAGGGCAGTACGGCATTGGATTTCTGGCTTGATACCAAAACAGTTTATATAAAACCTTAAGGAGGGAGAGGATGAAAAACATTGGCGTAATTGGCTGCGGGGCCATGGGAAAGGGCATTGTGAAAAATTTAATCAAAAGCGGGTATAAGGTGTATGCTTATGATCCAAGTCAGGATGCACTGGCGAAATGCGAGGCGCTGGGGGCCATTCCCCAGCCTTCTCCATACGAGACAGCAAGACAGGCGGATCTAGTAATTTCTTCATTGCCTGGACCAAGTATTGTGAAGGATGTTATGATGGGTGGAAGCGGAGTCTTTCCTGCTTTAAAGCCTCACAGTTTTGTGCTGGATATGAGCACCATAGACCCGAAAACAGCCCAGGAATTGAATCAGGCTGCAAATGAGCAAGGCATCCATTTTTATGACTGTCCGTTAAGCGGGGGACCAAAGGGTGCTGATGCCGGTACGCTGACCATAATGGTTGGGGGAGACGATAGATATTTGCCGGACATTCGCCCGGTCCTGGAGAGCGTAGGAAAGGATATCTTTCTGCTCGGTCCTTCAGGATCAGGCCAGGTGGCAAAGCTGTGCCATAATATGCTGGTTGCACTAACGACTGCAGGCCTGGGGGAGGCTTTTGCAGTGGGGGAGAAAGCAGGTGTCAGCCGGTCTCAGCTGGCGGAAGTCATTCAAAGCGGGTCTGCGCATAATCGCGTTCTGACCGTATTCGGTGAAAATATCCTTCAGCATACATACGAGAATGTGCTGTTCAGCCTGGAGCACATGAATAAGGATATTCACTTATACAAAGAAACAGCCGAATTTTATAGCGAAGATTCTCCTTTGGGTCAGCTGGTGTGCGATATCTATGAAAAGGCGATGGAGCAAGGGAAGGGCAAGCTTGATTCTTCCGCCGTGTGCGGATCTATCTAGAAATCTTTTAATCTAGGGGGGAAAACATGAAAAACGAAAAGACAGAAATTTTAAAAGATTGGCGCTTGCATGCCGTTGTGCTAGTTCTGGTTGCGGCCACCGAAGCGATTGGACAGATCAGCTTTAAAGTAGGCGCAGGGGTTATTCTGCTGCTGCCTATGCTCTATGCTTTTTTCCTGGGGCTGGGACTTTACTTCACTCCGCTTATTAAGGAAAAACAGGCTAAAAATGCAGAGCCCCTCATCGTGCTTGGGGTTACTCTTTTAATTGCGAAAATTGGAGTAACGATCGGGCCGCAAATCGAGGCAATCATTGCGGCGGGGCCATCTTTATTGCTGCAGGAACTTGGTAACTTGGGAACGATCTTATTTGCACTGCCAGTGGCCATTTTTCTTGGTTTTAAAAGAGAAGCCATTGGCATGACCCACTCGATTGGCCGGGAGCCGAACGTCGGGCTGATTATGAATAAATACGGATTTGATTCGCCAGAAGGCAGAGGAGTAATGGCTATTTATATTTTCGGTACTGTGTTTGGTGCTGCCTTCCTTGGATTGATTTCCGGATTCCTGGCCACGATTACGCCGCTCCATCCGCTGTCGTTCGCGATGGCATCGGGGGTGGGAAGCGGCAGCATGATGGCGGCCGCCAGCGGATCGCTCGTCGCTGCCTTCCCTGAAATGGAGGCGCAGATTGTTGCCTTCGCAGGCGCCAGTAACCTGCTTTCACTTTCTACAGGGCTGTATGCCAGTATTTTCATTGGATTGCCTCTTACTGAAAAGCTGTACAGCATCATGATGAAACGCAAAGAGAAAAAGGCTGCGGACAAAGGGGGAGATATCCATGCTTAAAAATATAACAGAGTGGTTCCTGATTTTAGGCATATTCGGTCTTTCAGCGCTAATCGGAAACTGGGTAGGCTACGATATCCTGCCGTCTGCAGCCATTCCGGGCATGCTTGTTTTAATTGTCATCAGTGTGCTGGGTCTGATTCTTGAAAAAGTGCTGCCAGGCAATATCCCGAGCGTCGGATATATCGGGATTATCGGAATCATCGTTTCCATTCCGGGAGTACCGGGATCTGAATATGTTGTCGAGTGGACAACTCAGGTCAATATCCTCGCTCTTGCTACGCCAATTCTGGCTTATGCAGGCATCTCGATCGGAAAAAACTGGGCTGACTTTTCCAAGCTGGGCTGGAGAAGCATTATTGTCGCAGTTTTCGTGTTCTTCGGAACTTTCATCGGATCTGCAGTAATTGCCGAGATTATTTTACGAATGCAGGGGATTATTTAATGATTTGCGGCCTGGCAGGTTGATATCTGCCGGGCTTTTTGCACTGCATCAGTCATTTTTTAGCACTGCCTCAAAATTTATCGGCCACTTTCACAGGTTTATCGGTCAGATTTAAAATATATCGGTTACTTTATTGATATATCGGTCAAAATTCCATTTTATCGGTCTGTTTTCCGAGATATCGGTCAAGTTTCCAATTTATCGGTCACTTCGCGCAGAATCAACATTCTAGTAATCTCACAGTGTTAATAGTATCAAAAAAAATTAAGAAAGAGTGAAACCCATGAACCTTTATGAACAGTTAATAAAAGATTATGACCAAGAACTGACACACTCAGGTGTAAACGGCGAAAGATTGGCCTCAAGGCTTGATGAGCTTTCAAGAATAGGCCTCATGGAAAGCGGCGGGGTAACACGCCCAGGCTATTCTGCCGACGAGAAAGAAGCGAAAGAGCTAGTAATCAAGTGGATGAAAAACGCAGGACTTACCGTTACAGCAGATGGAGCAGGAAACGTTTTTGGAAGACTCGAAGGAAAAACAGAAGGTCCGGCAATCGCTTCCGGTTCCCATGTTGACAGTGTTCCAAATGGAGGGCATTTCGATGGGCCGTTAGGGGTTCTTTCAGCATTGGAAGTTGCGGAGTCATGGAAAGAAACAGGATACATACCGGAGAAGCCGTATGAGGTTGTGATTTTTTCAGATGAAGAGGGTTCGAGATTCAAGAGCAGCTTAACAGGCAGCCGGGCATTTATGGGGCAGCTGAAGCCGGAAGAAATGGATAGCCTGCGGGATGAAAATGGCAAGTCGTTTCGGGAAGTATTGACCGAATATGGCAGCAGTGCGGAAGAGTGCTTAAAGGCAGGAAAAAACAGGCGTGAAATTGAAGCCTTTGTGGAAGTCCATATCGAGCAGGGGAAGGTGCTGGAAAGAGAGAATCAGCCAGTTGGAGTGGTAAAAGGCATTGCAGGGCCAGCCTCGCTGGAGGTTACCTTTATAGGAGAAGCTGGACATGCAGGAAATACGCCGATGGCTGGACGAAAAGATCCGCTGGTGGCTGCCTCATTGTTTGTAGCTGCCATTGAGAATTTTCCAAAGCAGGTCAGTGATACGGCCGTTACGACTGTCGGAAAGCTGAACGTACATCCAAATGGCTTTAATGTCATCGCACAGGAAGTAATATTAACAGTGGATATCCGGGATATTTTTGAAGAAACCCGTGATCAGCTGCTTGATCAAATTAAGATCGAAGCGGTGAAAATAGCAGAGGAACGAAGTATTGACGTGCAAATGAACCTGAATGCCAAAATCAAACCTTTGCCAATTGATGAAAGCCTGCAGGCTGGTATAGCAGAATCCCTTGAGAAGTTCGATATTAAACCCGTTTACATCCCAAGCGGCGCCGGCCATGACACCATGATCGTCGGAACTGAAATGCCGGCCGCCATGCTGTTCGTCCGCAGCAGGGATGGCATCAGCCACAATCCGCGGGAATGGACGTCATTAAATGACTGTGTATATGGTGTACATGTTTTGAAAGATTTTGTTGAAGGGCTTATGAAAAAATAGTAAAAGGGAGCAATCGCATGATCATCCGCCACATAAAACCAGCAGACGCCCAGGCCCTGGCCGACTTGATCAAACAAGTAGAAAACGAATCAGACTACATGCTTTTCGAGCCAGGTGAAAGAAAGACCTCAGCCGAGGCACAAAGAAAAAGAATAGAAGCTATACAAAAAGAAGACCAATCGACTATCATCATCTCGGAAAAAGATAATCAATTGGTCGGCTTCTTAATGGCCATTGGCGGTGCTGCACGGAGAAACCGGCACTCAGCCTATCTCGTTGCAGGCATCCTCAGCGAACACAGAGGCCAGGGAATCGGCACAAAGCTGTTTGAAGAGCTTGACTGTTGGGCAAGTAAACACGATATCCACAGGCTGGAACTCACAGTAGTTATCCACAATCAGGCCGGTGTCGCCCTCTACAAAAAGGCCGGCTTCCAAGTAGAAGGCACCAAGAAACATTCGCTTATGATAAACGGAGAATTTGTCGATGAATACTATATGGGTAAGCTGTTATAAAAGAAAGGCCATTTTCTGAACAGAGAAAATGGTCTTTCTTTGTTTGTAACTCTGCCAGGTAAAAACTCCTATTTTCACATTCGAAAACCCAGAAATATCAAAGGATGAGCCCATTTTATTTTCCGGAATAAAACAAAAAGTCTGAATTTTAATTGAATTCAAAACCTGTAATCTTGTATACTTGTAATACAAGTTTGAAAAAACGCTTACATACTTACTAGAAAGGGAGGATTTTATGATTCAGAAAAAGTGGAAGATTATCATATCGGTTCTGACACTTGTTTTTATTGCCATTGTTGGCGTGCGGACAGCGGCCGAGAACAAGGATAAAAAGTTCGTATCCGTTGCCACCGCTTCAACAGGAGGTACATATTACCCGATTGGGGTTGGAATGGCCAATGTATGGAGCAGTCATTTAAAGGGTGAGAAAATCCAGGCGAGCGGCCAGTCTTCAGCCGGCTCCATTGAAAATATAGAACTGCTTCGTGAAGGGGAAGCACAGCTTGCCATTCTTCAGGGGTTAATTTCGTCCCAGGCCTATGCAGGAGATGGCTCCTTTGAAGGAAAGCGTTATGAGGATCTGCGCACGATCTCCATGCTCTGGCCAAATGTGGAGCATTTCGTGCTGATGAACAGTAAAATCAACAGTGGAACCATCGACGATATAAAAGGAACACAATTTTCTGTAGGGCCGCAGGCAAGCGGTACGGAGCAATCCACAGTTGTGATGATGGAAGGCCTTGATCTTACGAAAAAGGATATTTCTCCTGAGTATCTTGGCTACAGTGACACGGTTTCCGCGATGCGTGACGGGAGATTGGATGGAGGCTCGCTTCCTGCAGGAATCCCGATTTCCGCTGTAACAGATATGTATGCAAGTAATGTCAAAGCATCGATTTTAGAAGTAACCGATGAACAGCTGGATGCCATTAATGCAGTATCTGACAGCTGGTACCGCTATGTGATTCCTGGAGGGACATATCCTCGCATTGACGAAGATATCAACACCATTGCCCAGCCGAACCTTTTATCCACAACAAAAGAAATGGACGAAGAAACCATCTATATTTTAACCAAAACGCTCTATGAAAATCTGGATGAAATGTATGAGGTTCATAGCTCTGCCAAGGAAATGACACTGGAAACGGCCCTTGATGGCGTATCCGTGCCATTGCACGCCGGAGCCTACAGATATTTTAAAGAAGCAGGTCTTGATATACCTGAAAATCTAATTCCGCCGGAAGCGAAATAAAGGAGGGAAAACCATGACAAAATCAACAAGCGAACCCATTGTACAGCCAGCCGATCTGGATAAAGAAGCAGGCGGCGGCATGCGGCTGCTGGAGGGTCCATACAAAAAAGCGGCTGCCATCATTGCTGTTCTGTTTTCTGTTTTTTCCATTTATTCGAATGGATTATCCAATATTCAAGAGATTTATAGAAACCTGATTTTTCTGGGCATCCTGCTGGTCATGACTTTTTTCTATTATCCGGCCGGAAAATCTTCCAATCAAAAAAGGTTTACAGCCCCTGATTATGTCTTTGCGGCGCTTGCCATTGCAGGTCTTGGCTACCTGCTCCTGAATTACACAACGATTCATGTGGACCGCGGCTCCCAGCCGATTATGATTGACTATGTCTTTGGAGCCATTACGATCATCGTCCTCCTTGAAGCTTCAAGACGGGCAGTTGGGATCTTTATCCCGATCCTGTGCGGAGGGGCTATTGTATACGCCCTGTTTGGAACCTACTTCCCGTGGATTTTCGGGCATGCCGGCTTTTCACTGGAACGCCTGCTGTACCGCCTTTATATGACGACTGAGGGCGTGCTGGGATTGACGCTTTCGACGGCATCCACATTCATCGTCATGTTTGTCCTCTTTGGTGCATTCCTGTCTGTAAGCGGTGCAACCCAGCTTTTCAATGATCTCGCCCTTGCCATTGCAGGCAGAAAGCGCGGAGGCCCTGCCCAAGTAGCGGTCATCTCCAGTGCACTGACAGGATCATTGAGCGGAAGTGCAGTGGCCAACGTCGCGACAACAGGAGCTTTTACGATTCCATTGATGAAATCCATTGGCCTTAAGCCCAAGTTTGCCGGTGCCGTGGAAGCGGCTGCTTCAACAGGCGGAATGATTATGCCGCCGATTATGGGCGCTGCCGCCTTCATCATGGCCGGTTTCCTTGGAATCTCTTATACAACGGTCATCCTGGCAGCGATCATCCCAAGCTTTCTCTACTATATCGCACTGATTTTTGCTATTGATATTGAAGCGAAAAAGCAAGGCCTAAAAGGCATCAGTAAAGAAAATATCCCGGATGTCGTCCAAATCCTGAAGGAACGCGGTGTCCTGCTTATTCCGATCATCGTTGTCATCACAACACTATTAATGGGAAAGACAGCTCTATTTGCCGGATTTGCCGGAATAGGTGCTGTCATTGTGGCGAGCTGGCTGGCAAAGGATAAATCTTCAAGAATCACGATTTCTAAAACAATTGAAGCTTTTATTGAAGGCGGAAGAGGGACGATTCAAGTCGGGATTGCCTGTGCCGCCATCGGAATCATCATCTGCGTTGTCACCATGACGGGAATTGGATCTACATTAGCTTATAATATTGTCGAATTAACGGGCGGCCAGCTTTGGCTGATTTTAATCGTCGTCATGCTCACTTGCATCGTTTTAAGTATGGGGCTTCCATCCACAGCTCTTTACATCGTCGTTGCGGTTACGGCAGCTCCTGCACTTGTGGAAGCGGGCGTTAATCCAATCGCTGCACATTTCTTTGTGTTCTGGTTTGGTGCATTGTCCAACATTACGCCGCCTGTGGCTCTGGCATCATATACCGCAGCAGGACTGGCTGGCGCCAATGCGATGCAGACATCATGGGAAGCGCTTAGAATTTCACTTCCGGGTTTTATCATCCCGTTCATGATTGCCTATAACCCTATTATTCTGCTTCAGGCAGCAGAGGGAGAAACGATATCCATTTTATCAGTCGCACTAGTGGTCCTCACAAGTACGCTGGGCATTTACGCCCTGGCAAGTTCGCTTGGAAACTACCTGAATGCCAAGCTGACGATTGTTGAAAGAGTCCTAATGTTTGCAGGGGCTTTAATGCTTATTAAGCCAGGCATGATCACGGATATTGCCGGACTTGGGCTTTGTGTGTTTGCGATTCTCTTCCACATCATCAGAGTAAAGAAAAACAGTTCTGTCGAAATCACCATATAAGGAGCTAACATCAATGAAAATCGAACGGAAAAAAATCTCGGCCCAGGTGCTGGATCAGCTGAAGGAAATGATAAAAGAAGGCAAGTTCACGGCAAATGAGCCGATGCCATCCGAGAATGAACTGGCCAAACTGTTTGGCGTCAGCCGTGCGCCTGTTCGAGAAGCATTGAGCGTATTATCTGCCAGCGGAATTATTGAATCCAGGCAAGGCGGCCGCAGCTTTGTCAAAGAAGTTAATATGGCAGACATGCTTGGTTCGTTAGCGATTGAATACATTCCCGTGGAACAGGTTTTTGAGCTTCTGGAAATGCGGATGATTATGGAGACACAGGCAGCAGCGATTGCTGCCTTGCGTCGTGATGAGGCCGACCTGGAAAAAATGAAGCTGGCGCTCGATCAATTTGAAATCACGCTGACGAACCCCGAAGCGGTAGGCGATCTGGCAGACGTTAATTTTCATAAACACCTGATCGCTGCAACGAAAAATCGTTTCATGATACAGGTAATGGAAAATATCGATGATCTGTACCGAAAAGCGATTGCTTTTTCCCTTCAGAAGAATGTGGGTCTTCCGGCAAAGCGCGAACAGGTTTATCAGGAGCATATGAGCATTTTTACAGCTATAAAAGAACAGGATGAAGAAAGAGCGGCAAAGGCGATGCGGGTGCATCTTGAGAATGTTACAAAGAAATTGAAGGTGAACGAAGGGGAAGGAAAGAAGGTGCCGTTGTGATCACCGAACAGATTGTTGAGAGGCTTAAAAGCATCATGGGATCAGAAAAGCGCATTCTGCTTGAGAAAGCAGACTTGGTCTCATATTCATACGATGGCTCATTTGGAGCCTATATTCCGGAGATCATCCTGCAGCCAGTTTCGACTGAGGAAGTGGCAGGCATTGTAAAGGTCGCCAATGATATGAAAGTACCAGTCTATCCAAGAGGCAGGGGAACGAGTCTGAGCGGAGGCCCGCTCCCTGTCCATGGCGGGATGGTCCTTGATTTTTCCAGGTGGACCCAGAAGCTGATCATCGACCCGGAGGATACCGTTGCAATTGTATCTCCAGGTGTCATCACTGCTGATATTGACCGTGAGGCACAGCGGCATGGGCTGATGTATCCGCCGGACCCAAGCAGTTCCCATGTTTCCACAATTGGAGGGAACCTTGCCGAGAATGCAGGTGGGCCGCGCGGTTTAAAGTACGGGGTTACAAAGGATTATGTGCTGGGGCTTGAGATCGTCACGCCAGAAGGGGACATTATCCGGACAGGCGGACGGACGGTCAAAAACGTCACAGGCTATGACCTGACGAAGCTGATTGTGGGTTCGGAAGGGACATTGGGCATCATCACAGAGGCAACTCTTCAGCTGATTCCAAGGCCGCAGGCAACCCAGACGATGATGGTCATATTTGATGATATTATTGATGCCGGAAAAGCGATTTCTGCGGTGCTAACTTCCGGCATCCTGCCTTCCAAAATGGAAATCATGGATCAGGCTTCCATCCGGGCGGTTGAAGAGTTTCAGCCGATCGGGCTCCCGATTGATGTGGATGCCATTATCCTGATTGAGCTTGATGGCCATCCTATCGCTATCAGGGATGAAAGCGAGCAGGTGAAGCAGGTTTGCCTGGAAGTAGGGGCAAGGGAAGCCATCATCGCCAGGGATGAGGAATCTGCTGTGAACTTATGGAAAGCGAGGAAGCTCGTTTCACCTGCGATTGTCAGGAAAAAACCAACGAAAATTTCCGAGGATGCCACAATTCCAAGAAGCAAGATTCCTGAAATGTTCAGAAGGCTTCAGGAAATCAAAGCAAAATATGAAATCGACTTAGTCGTATTCGGTCATGCTGGCGACGGAAATCTGCATCCGAATATCATTACCGATAAACAGGACAAAGAAGAAATGAAGCGTGTGGAAAAAGCAGTAGCGGAGATTTTTTCCGCTGCGATTGAATTGGGAGGAACCCTCTCAGGCGAGCATGGCATCGGAACCATGAAGGCGCCATTTATGGAGATGGAGCTTGGGGAAGCGGGACTGGATATGATGAAACGAATGAAAACAGCGTGGGATCCGAACAACATTATGAATCCGGGCAAGATTTTTCCCGAGACAAAAGGGCAGAAGCTGGTGTTAGTCCATGACTAGCCAGCTCGCCTATAAAGAAACGTTTGACTGTGTCCAGTGCGGCTATTGTCTCCCGGCCTGCCCCACATATGCCAGCTTGGGGAAGGAAAGGCATTCTCCACGGGGCCGAATCAATCTTGTGCAAATGGCCGCAGAAGGGAAAATAACCATCGATGAAATAACCGAATCAATGGAGCTCTGCCTTGGCTGCCGTGCCTGTGAAACAGCCTGCCCAACCAATGTGCAGTATGGAAAAATCCTCGAATCATTTAAGAAAGTAAAAGCTGCCGAAGCACCAGCTCCATTCATAGAGAACATGGCTCTGCAAAAGGCCTTGCCGAATAAAAAACTGCTGGCAGTCATGAGAGCTTCACTTCGGGCCTATCAAAAAACAGGCATTGATTCGTTTGCCCGCAAAAGCAAGGTGCTCAGCATTCTTCCCGAACAGCTTCGGGCTTTTGAAGAGATTGCTCCGGCTGTGGAAATGCCAAATAAACAGCTGAGAACAGGCATCCTTCTGCCAGAGCGCGATCCGAATGCCCGTGTCGCTTTTTTTACAGGCTGTATTATGGATGTGTTTTTTGCCAAAATCAATGACCTCAGCATCAAGCTGCTTCAGCATGCCGGCTGCGAAGTCACCGTAATCAAGGAACAGACCTGCTGCGGTGCCCTGCAGAACCATAGCGGAGATACGGGAACATCCAGGAAACTGGCGAAGGAAAATATTGCGGCTTTTGAAAAAGGGAACTTTGATTATGTGGTTAATGCGATTGGCGGCTGCGGTGCGATGCTCGTTGAATATGATCATCTTCTCGCAGATGACCCGGAATGGGCAGAGCGTGCCAAGGTGTTCGCACAAAAGAATAAGGATGTAAGTGTAATACTGAACAAACTCGGAATCAGTTTCAGCCGGGAACTCTCAGGTGCTGTGACCTATCAGCCATCCTGCCATCTGTTAAATGTGCAGAAGGTGGCGGATGATCCCGTTCAGCTCCTCGAAAGCATACCTGGCATTACATATATTCCTCTTCCTAAAGGGGATGTGTGCTGCGGATCGGCCGGAATCTATAATATTGTTCACTATGAAGAGTCCATGGAAATACTCGACGCCAAAATGGAACAAGTCCAAAAAATCTCGCCGGACACCATCGTCACGTCTAACCCTGGCTGCCATCTGCAGATGTGCCTCGGGGTGAAACGGGAAGGGCTAGAAGAGAAGGTGCGTGTGGTCCATATTATCGAATTACTGGCAAAAGCCTGCGGGATCGATCATAAATAAGAGAAAGGGTGGAGGATCATGTATGATTACATCATTATTGGCGGGGGCATTGTCGGCCTGTCAACAGGAATGGAGCTGCTGAACCGGTTTCCGGCAGCAAAAGTGGCCATCCTGGAAAAAGAAAGCCATGTGGCGGCCCACCAGACAGGCCATAACAGCGGCGTCATCCATTCCGGAATTTACTATAAACCTGGCAGCTATAAAGCCAGGCTTGCCAAAAAAGGCAGCGAGTCCATGACAGAATTTTGCCGTAAGCATGGCCTTGAAGTGGATATCTGCGGAAAAGTCATTGTCGCAAGCGAAGATTTCGAACTGCCTCTATTGGATGATTTATATCAGCGCGGTGTAGACAATGGCCTGGGAATCCGCATGATTGACGATGGCGAGCTCCATGAAATCGAGCCGCATGTGAACGGAAAAAAGGCCATCCATGTGCCAATGGCTGGCATTGTCAATTATAAGCAGGTTTCGGAAAAAATGGCTGAGATCATTACAGCAAAAGGCGGGGACATACTGCTGAATCATAAAGTATTAGCCATTGACGAAACGGCTCAGGAAGTTGTCGTCCAGACCAGCAGGGGAGAGATAAGAGGAGCTTACTATGTAAACTGCGGCGGCCTGCAGTCAGACCGGATCGCCAAGCTTGCCGGATTGAAAACTGATGTCAAAATAGTGCCATTCAGAGGCGAGTATTTCATGCTCAAACCGGAGAAAAGCAGCCTCGTCAAAAATCTCATCTACCCTGTGCCAAATCCCAACTTCCCGTTCCTTGGGGTCCATTTTACCAGGATGATTAACGGAGCCATTGATGTTGGTCCAAATGCCGTTCTAAGCTTTAAGCGGGAGGGCTATAAAAAGACGGATCTGAATGTGGCAGACCTTATGGAGGTTGTGGCTTATAAAGGCTTCTGGAAGCTCGCAAAGAAATATATGAAAGAGGGAGTGGAAGAAATGATCCGCTCAGCATCCAAGGAGCTCTTCATGAAAAATGTCCAGAAGCTTATGCCGGACATCCAGAAGGATGATATTGTTCCCGGGCCGGCCGGTGTCAGAGCGCAGGCCTTGAAGGACGATGGCTCATTAGTCGATGACTTTTTCATTGTGCCTAGCAAGCGCTCCATTCATGTCTTAAATGCACCATCTCCGGCCGCGACGGCGTCCATTGAAATTGGAAAAGAAATCGTCAGGAAGATGGACGGAATGTTTAAGATGGAATCAGCTGTTTAAGTAATTGGAGAATAATTCAAAATCCCCTGAACCATAATATGGAAGAAAGGGGATTTTTACATGAAAGCAACTACAGCGATCAGGCTGCTTCACTTGGTCATTCCTTGGCTGACCATATTTTTTCTGCCGAAAAAGTCATTCAATAAATTTTCAACCGTTTCGGTTTTTGCAGGTATTTTAGTGTTAATTTTAAGCACTCTGGCCATACCCTTTAAATGGTGGACTGTGGAAGGCGGACACTTCAAGAAACTTCTCAATGATCTAACCTTCATACTGGGTCCATTTTTTATCGGGACCTTATGGATCTTTCATTTTACCTTTGGCAGTTTCAAGAAGTACCTGACAGTAAATGCAATCATGGATTTGCTGTTTGCATACCCGCTAAATTACTTGTATCAAAGGTTTAACTTATACAAGCTCGTAAAATTTAAGCCCATCCATATTTTCCTGTTTTTCACCTCTTACGCATGGATTATTTACGGGTATCAGGAATTCTTCCATCGGAATAACCGGTAAGAAAAAGCCATTCCATCAAGGAACGGCTTTTCTCGTTAAAGAAGAAAGTATAAAACTCTGAACGTTGATAACTGTCTAGCGCAAGCAGCCTACCCCCTCGAGGTGTCGGGGGTGGGCGAGGCGCTTCCGCTTTTCTCGTTAACACTCACCATTATGGCACTCGACCCCAATCACACGGAAGCCATTTGTGTCCAGTTCTTTCTTAATTTTATCCAGGGTTTCCTCTGTCGTATCCTTCGGCAATGTAAAAAGGATACGGCGGATCAGGCTGACATGGAAGCTGGATGAGTCCAGTGAAATGACTCCCTGTATATCGCTGTATTTACTGATAATACTGCTTATCTTTTTCAGTGTTCCCTGTGTGCCATAGCTTCCCACAGTCAGCGTATAGCTTCCGCGGTTCAGTCCCCACGCTTCCTCCAGCAGTTCCAGGACGGCCGCATGTGTCAGCAATCCGACAAACTGCCCATTTTCTTTTTCAACCGGCAGATAAGGATATCTCTTCAGCGTGAAAAAGGCTTTCATGAAAGAGTCATCCTCATCAATTACGGTCTGCTGGTCTTTAGCCAGAGCCGTAATCGGTTCAACCAAAGAATGATTCTCCTTATATTCTAAGATATCAACCTTATAGATATTGCCGACAAACTTTGTATGTGCGGCATCCAGAATAGGGACACAGCGGTAGCCAGTTTCATTTAAAAACTGCAGCGCCTGTTCCAAATTAAAGGTTTCATCACAAAACCGAACATCTTTTTTCTCCACCATCTGATGGCGAATCAGCATATCAGCATCCTCCTTTACCCCTAACCTTCTCTATTCTATGCCGGTGCCTTTTCGGCAATGATAAGAAATTAAGTGAATCCCCCTCCGAAAACTTGTAAAATAAGAAAAAGCCATCATCATGAAAGGTGCTGAGAGAACGTGGAAAGCATTACAGTTGTATCGCTGCTGGATGTAATTGGAGAGCTGTTTTCCGATGAAATATCCATAGCGGTTTCCAATACGAATGAATATATCTATTACCGGCCGAGCAAGCGCATCGATTTGAAAATCAGGCCGGGGGACAGGGTAAAGGAAGGAACCATCGCCTATAAGGCTTTAGGGACACAGCAAAGAGTGTCGGAGTTTATTGACCGCGATGTATTTGGTGTTCCGTATCACGGCATGGCCGTGCCATTTTTGCATGAAGGAAAGCTTGAAGGCTGCGTAACCGCCATTTTCCCGGCATTGACGGACGGCAAATCGGTTGTGACAATGAAAACGAATGATGGCTGGATTCCGATTCCTTTTTCCGAGGTTGTTTACCTTGAGGCAAAGGATAAGAAGACCTATGTACATACTGGCGGCAATTCAGGCACCCATAAATACTCGCTTCAGGATTTTGAGTATTCTTTGCCGAAGGACAGTTTCATCCGCTGCCACCGCTCATTCATTGTAAATGTCAATCATATCAAGGAAATCTTTCCTGACACGCATTCCACTTTTCTCCTCGTCATGAAAAATGGGGACCGGGTGCCTGTCAGCCAGTCTTACTCCAGCTATTTCCGCAAATTGCTCGGTTTTTAGAAAATTCTTTCTGTTTCAGCCTTGGAATTTGCTGTTTTATCGGAATTTTCCGTAATATGATCGGAAAAGTCCTGGCTCCCTCTTTATCCGGGTAAAATGATTTTATATATCATGATAGAGGGGATGAGCATCATGGAGAAAAATTTAGAACGGATTCGCGACAGCCGCCTGCATGACCGGGTTGTCACACCGGAAGAAGCAGCATCCTGGATTCAGGATGGCATGACTCTGGGGCTAAGCGGCTTTACACGTGCGGGTGACGTGAAAGCGGTGCCATTTGCGCTGGCCGATCGTGCCCAGCATGAGAGCTTTAAAGTGAATGTCTATACAGGGGCTTCTTTGGGATCTGATGTGGATAAGCTTTTTGCTGAAGCGGAGATTTTAGGAAAAAGGCTGCCATTTCAGGCCGATCCGACCATGAGAAAAGGGATTAACCAGGGGGATTTCTTATTTGTCGATCAGCATTTGTCCCACACGGCAGAGCTTGTGCGCGCCAGTGTCATGGATCCTATTGATTTCGCTATTTTGGAAGCGGTTTCTATCACGGAGGATGGGCTGATCATTCCGTCTACTTCAATAGGAAACTCGCTATCTTTCGCTGAAAATGCCAGACACATCATCATCGAAATCAATCTTGCCCAATCCACGCAGCTGGAAGGTTTGCATGATTTATATGAACCTGGCAAGCAGGGGGAACGGAATCCGATTCCGCTGACGAAAGCAGACGATCGTATTGGCGCTCCTGGAATTAAAGTGGATTTGGATAAGGTGAGGGGAATCGTATTCACAAATCAGCAGGACTCTCCTTCGACAATCGTTCGCCGGATGAAGAGACCGCCATCATGGCCCAGCACCTGCTTCAGTTTCTCCGCGGGGAAATTGCAGCCGGCAGGCTGACAAATAGCCTGGCACCGCTGCAGTCAGGCATTGGTTCCGTGGCAAATGCCGTGCTTCATGGAATGCTCGACTCTGAGTTTGAGAATCTGGAAGTCTATTCAGAAGTGCTGCAGGATGCCGTATTCGATTTGATGGATGCCGGAAAGGTGAACTTTGCTTCCTGCTGTTCTATCACTCTATCGGATGAAAAAATGAAGGAGGTTTTCACGAACTTTGACCGGTACAGGGACCGTTTAATCATGCGTCCGCAGGAGATTTCCAACCATCCTGAAATCATCCGCCGCCTCGGCTTGATTTCGATCAATACAGCGCTCGAGCTTGATATCTATGGAAACGTGAACTCCACCCATGTCCTTGGAACGAAAATGATGAACGGCATCGGGGGATCTGGCGATTTTGCCAGAAATGCGCGCCTGGCGATCTTCGTGACAAAATCAATTGCCAAAGACGGCAAGATTTCAAGCATCGTCCCATTCGTCTCACATGTTGACCACACCGAGCATGATGTGGATGTCATCGTGACGGAACAGGGCTATGCAGATCTTCGCGGACTTGCTCCAAGACAGCGAGTCGAACTGATCATCGAGAATTGCGCACACCCTCTGTACCGCGACCAGCTTCGCGAATATTACCGGGAAGCCCTCACAAGAGGCGGACAGACTCCGCACGTACTGGAAAAAGCCCTCTCCTGGCATACAGACTTCGCCAGGAATGGAACGATGCTGAAAGAAACAGCGGAAGCTGCCCCTACTCAGTGGAGTTTCTGCTAAAGCATCTAGTGCCAGGCACCCATACCACTTCACCCAGCTGGTATAGGTGCCTGGCACTTTTAATGTTACAATGATAGCTATACTAACAAAATGATTGGGTGGAAATATGAGTAAAGTTATCAAATTAATCGCGGCTTCTAAATATAAGAATGGGTTTAAGGATGGCTATCCGCTGGTGACGGAGGAGTCGGTGCAGCGTATTCCGAAGGGGATAGAAGAGGGTGCGGTCATTGAACTGGCTGATGAGAGCGGACGGTTTATCGGCAAAGGATATTATGGAAAGCAGAATAAAGGCAGAGGCTGGATTCTTACGCGTAATCCTCAGGAAACCTTCGACGAAGCGTTTTTTGCGAAAAAATTTAAAGAAGCTTTAAAAAGGCGGGAAGCTCTATTCCGTGATTCCGAAACAACCGCTTTTCGGGTTTTCAATGGAGAAGGAGATGGAATCGGAGGCATCACGATTGATTATTACGATGGATTTTACGTGATCAGCTGGTACAGTGAAGGGGTTTACACCTTCAGGGATACGGTGATTCAGGCATTGATGAACAGTGCTGATGTAAAAGGCCTGTATGAAAAGAAACGGTTTGCTGTAAAAGGTACTTACATCGAGGATGATGATTTTGCAGCAGGAGAACGGGCATCTTTTCCGCTGATGGTGAAGGAGAATGGAATCAGCTTTCCTATTTATCTGAATGATGGCGCCATGGTAGGCGTATTCCTTGACCAGAGGCATGTCCGGAAGACGATCAGGGACAAGTATGCGGAAGGAAAAACGGTACTGAACACGTTCTCTTATACGGGCGCTTTTTCAGCGGCTGCCGCATTAGGGGGAGCAGTGAAAACAACCAGTGTTGACCTTGCCAACCGCAGCAAAAGCAAAACCATCGAAATGTTCAGTGTCAACGGCATTGATTTTGAGGCACAGGATATCATTGTGGAAGATGTGTTCAACTACTTCAAATACGCCGTTCGGAAGCAGCTGAAATTTGATATGGTCATCCTGGACCCTCCAAGCTTTGCCCGTTCCAAAAAACATACATTCAGCGCCAGAAAAGATTACCCGGAACTGCTCGCGCAGGCCATTCAGATCACAGAAAAGAACGGAATCATTGTGGCATCATCAAACTGCAGCACATTCAACATGAAAAAATTCAAAGACTTTATCAAAAAAGCGTTCGCACAAACAGGGGACCGCTACAAAATCCTTGAGGAATTCACCCTCCCGGAAGACTTCCGCACCATTAAGGAATTCAAAGAAGGAGACTACCTCAAAGTAGCATTCATACAGAAGCTGTAAAAAAGAGTGACAGGCACCTTCAGCGGGCTAGCAGAGGTGCCTGTCATCTTTTTATTCATATTTAGCCCGCAGCTCCTGCATCTCTTCCACAAGTTTCTTCCCGATTTCATGCGAAAAGTCTTCATAGACAGGGTCCAGTTCAGCCTGCCATTTCTGTTTTTCTTCAGGTGTAAGCTCATGAATTTGAATGGAGGAATTCAGCCTGATTTTTTCAAGCAGTTCTTCGTTCATTTCAAAAGCCATCCGGCTGTTCCATGCGGTTGTTTCTTCCATTGCCTCAAGCAGAATCTTCTTTGTTTCCTCACTCTGCTCATTCCAGACCTTTTCGCTCATCATCACCGCATATCCAAGATAGCCATGATTGCTGATTGTCATATGCTTTTGCAGGTTATAAAATTTCTTTGAGTAGATATTGGAAATGGTATTTTCTTCTCCATCCACATCGCCTTCTTCAAGGAGTTTATAAGTGGAATTGAATGAATCCTGAACAGCCTTTGCCTTCAGGCGGCTGAATTGGGCCGATATCACATCACTTTGCATGATTCGGAAGGATTGTCCTTCCAGATCCCCTGGTTTTTGGATAGGACCCTGATTCGAAGTGATCTGCTTAAATCCATTTGGCCAGTGGGCGAGCCCTTTAATGCCGTCCCCCTGCAGGGATCTCAGCAGCTGCTTGCCGATATCCCCGTTCAATCCTTCAAGCGCAGCTTCACGCGTAGGGAACGCAAAAGGCAGATCCAGCACTCCCCATTGCGGGGAAAGCATGCCTAGCTTGGATGTGGAGGGGGCAATAAAGTGAACCTGGCCTTCTTTAAGAGCATTTATTTCTTCTATATCAGAATAGAGACTGCCATTTGGAAACACCTCTATTTTAATATGGCCATTCGACTTTTCGGCGACAAGTTCCGCAAACTTTTGGGCGGCAAGGCCCTTCGGCGTATTTTCAGCCACCACATGGCTGAACTTGAAGACAATTTGATCCTTGAGCCCTTCCTGGTCATCATCATAGGGAATCTCATCCCGGGGAAAAAAGCTTTGATAGCCAAAGAAGCCAGCCAGCAGCAAAACCATACCGGCAAGGAGAATATAGCCTGCGGCGCTTTTCATTTGAATCCTCCTTTTTAAAACTATTAATGTTATCATACTTACAAGAATTCTATCCGTAAAGGCAGAAGGGAGGGACCCTTGTGAATCAGATGCCCATCCGCTGGAAGATTACCATCCTGTCTTATGCAGTCGTTATTTTTTCTTTATTGATTGGCGGAATGGTCGTTATTGCAAACATCCAGGAGCAGGAAGAAAAAGAACTGAGAATACGCTCGATGAATACAGCCAGAACGGTGGCAGAACTGTCAGATGTGAAAAAAGGAATCCTGCAGCCCCAGGGCTGGAAGACGGTTAACAAAGTCGCAGAGGAAATCCGCATTATTAATGAAACAGATTATATTGTAATCATGAATATGGAGCGTATCCGCTATTCTCACCCGGTCAGGGAACTGATCGGCAGGCCTTCTTCAGGGGAGGATGAGAAGCCGGCTTTTGCCGAGCATATTTATTTTTCCAAGGCAGAGGGAGACGTCGGCACCTTTATCCGCGCATTCATCCCGATCAAAAATGAAAGCCTCAATCAAATCGGTGTGGTCGTTGTCGGCAATAAGATCCCTTCGATTACGGAGATTATCACAGATCTGGCAGACGAAATCAGCATTATTGTCCTGCTGACACTCATATTTGGACTGATCGGCTCTTTAATGCTTGCCAATCATATTAAAAAGCAGATGTTCCAGCTGGAGCCCCATGAAATAAAACGGATGCTGGAGGAAAGGACAGCCACGTTCCATTCGATCAATGAAGGCGTAATCGCGATCGATAACCAGGAAAACATTACGATTTTCAATGAAAAGGCAAAGAAAATATTTAATGTGACAGGACCCGTCGCCGGCAAAAAAATCAGAGACGTTCTAAAAGACACAAGGCTCCCGGAGATTGTGGAGAGTAATCGTGCAGTCTATAACGAACAAATCATTGTAAGCGGCAAGGTCATCCTGAGCACCAGAATTCCCATCCGGAAAGACAATGAGAAGATTGGAGCTGTGGCCATCTTCCAGGACCGTACAGAAGTCACGAAGCTAGCCGAAGAGCTGACAGGCGTAAAAAGCTTTGTAGAGGCGCTTAGGGTGCAGAACCATGAACATATGAACAAGCTTCACACCATTGCCGGATTGATCCAGCTTGGGAAAGCAGACAAAGCATTAAAGCTGACGTTCGATGCTTCTGAGGAGCAGGAAAACCTCTCGAATTTCCTCAGCGATAAAATCAGGAACGATGCCATCGCAGGCCTTTTATTAAGCAAAGTGCGGCGCGGCAGGGAATTGGGCATCACTGTGGTCATTGACCTAAACAGCAGCCTGGAGGAGTTTCCGAACCGCCTGGATCACCATGACTTTGTATTGCTGCTGGGCAATCTGATTGAAAATGCCTTCGGGGCTTTTGAGCATAGTGATCGTGAAGATCGAAAAGTTGATATCAGCATTGAACAGACCGAAGAGATTTGTGCCGTGCTGGTGGAAGATAACGGCTGCGGGATAGAGGAAGCGCTTTTGCCGAAGCTATATGAAAAAGGATTCACCGCCAATAAATCAGGCGGGACAGGATATGGGCTTTACCTTGTTAAACAAATTACAGAAAAAGGCGGAGGAGCGATCGAAGTGTCAACAAGCCGGGGTGAAGGAACTTCATTTACGATCACTTTTCCTATGGAAGCGGAGGGAGAATCATATGGCGGTTAAAGAGGAAATCAGTGTGCTGCTGATTGAAGATGATCCAATGGTCCAGGAAGTGAATAAAGAATTTATTGCAAGTGTTGAAGGATTTAAAATCATCGCGGCAGCCGGAAATGGGGAGGAAGGCATCACCCTTGCCAAAAAGCTGCAGCCTGACCTGGTGATTTTAGATATTTTTATGCCGAAAAAAGATGGCATTCAAACCCTGCAGGAATTCAGAAAGCAGCACCTTGATTCTGATGTCATTGTCGTTTCCGCTGCAAAGGATAAGGAAACCATCAAGCTGATGCTTCAAAACGGAGCCAGGGATTATATTATCAAACCCTTTAAGCTGAACAGGATTCAGCAGGCTCTCGAAAAATACCGCCATTACAGGGAAAGCCTTAAGGAATCAGGCATCCTGTCACAGGAGCAGCTCGATGCCCTGATTTATGCCAAGCAGGCGAAGAAAGAAGCAAACATTCTGCCAAAAGGGCTGAATGAATTCACCTTAAATGAAATTACCGCATTTATGCAGCAGCAGACTGAACCTCGCTCTGCCGAAGAAGTCGCCAACGGCATCGGCATTGCCAGAGTAACCGCCCGCCGCTATCTTGATTACCTTGAAAAAAGCGGTGCGATCAGGCTTGATGTGCAGTACGGGGGAATCGGCAGGCCTGTCAATCGGTATGTCATTGTTTAGTTTCATTCCTTGAGACCAAAATGAACAAAACATCCGTTATGACCATAAACTTCTCGCTTTTATCTGAAAACGCTATCATTTCTAATAGAATGAATAGTTAGAAAAAAGGAGATGAGATAAAAGTGAAGAAGCAGCGGATTTATAAGAATTTAACCTTTCAGGTATTAACGGCTATTTTTATCGGTGTTATGGTCGGGCTGATTTGGCCGGAAGTCGGAAAAGAGATGAAGCCGGTCGGCGACACCTTCATCAACGCAGTCAAAATGGTCATTGCCCCGATTATTTTCCTGACCATCGTCCTTGGAATCGCCAAAATGGGTGATATGAAAAAAGTCGGCAAGGTTGGCGGGAAAGCGTTCATATATTTTGAGGTTGTTACTACACTTGCTTTAATGATCGGTCTTATCGTCGTTAATGTCATTAAACCAGGTGCAGGCCTGAACTTTAATGAATTGGAAAAAGGGGATGTTTCACAGTATACAGCCAATGGCGGTGAGGGCATTAACTGGATCGAATTTGTGACACATATCGTGCCTTCCAACATGGTGGATGCCTTTGCAAAAGGAGATATCCTGCAGGTATTATTCTTTTCTATCTTATTTGGTGTCGGTCTGGCCGCTCTTGGTGAAAAGGGCAAAATCGTCATTGAATTTTTGGATAAGCTATCATTAGTCTTCTTTAAAATTATCGGCTATGTCATGAAGGCAGCCCCGCTTGGAGCATTTGGAGCGATGGCCTATACAATCGGACATTTCGGCCTGGCATCCCTTGTTCCGCTTGGGAAACTGATGATTTCCGTGTATGTGACGATGTTCTTATTTATCTTTGTTGTTTTAAATATTATCTGCAAAATGTACGGATTCAGCTTATGGAATTATCTGAAGTTCATCAAAGATGAAATTTTAATCGTATTAGGCACAAGTTCATCAGAATCAGTGCTTCCGAGAATGATGGATAAAATGGAGCGCATCGGCTGCTCGAAATCGGTTGTTGGGCTGGTTATCCCAACAGGTTATTCCTTTAACCTGGATGGTACATCCATTTACCTGTCCATGGCGGTTGTCTTCCTTGCACAAGTGTTCGGAGTGGATCTGACAATCGGCCAGCAGGTTACCATTCTATTAGTGCTCATGCTGACTTCAAAGGGTGCTGCGGGTGTAACAGGCAGCGGATTTATCGTATTGGCATCCACGCTTGCCGCCCTTCAGGTTATTCCTCTGGAAGGATTGGCGCTTCTTCTTGGTGTAGACCGCTTCATGAGTGAAGGAAGAGCCATCGTGAACCTGATCGGAAACGGAATCGCAACGATGGTTGTAGCAAAGAGCGAAAATGAATTTGATGAAAATAAGGCTAAGAAAGCCATTAGTGAAATGAAATTAATGAAGCAGGAGCAGCAAAAACAGGCTGTATAAAAGGCAAAGGCCATTCTCAAAAGGGAATGGCCTTTAATCATATATTGACGAAAGGGCTTTGCTGTTCCCCGACAATTCCTGCACCTATTTCCCGGGAAAAAATCAAGTATAAGAAGGATTGTCTGTCCTTTCAATCAAACGTTTGATTGAAAGGTAAATTGTTGAATAACCGCGAAAAACAGACAAAATTTAGAAAGTTATAAAAATTGTATGGTATGATTATTCTTAAAAAAGTGACAGGCACCTATACCACTTAAGCAAACTGGCATAGGTGCCTGTCACCGGAAAGAAGGTTCACATCGTGAAGCGCTTAAAGATTCATTATGCGTGGATTATTTTAATATTGACGTTTTTGGCGTTGCTGGCTGCGCAAGGTGTACGATTGTCGTTCGGGGCGTTTATGGCGCCATGGGAGCATGAGTTTTCAGCGAATCGCAGCGTCATATCCTTCATTGCCTTTGTCAGCTATATTGTTTTTGCCATTTCACAGCCGTATGTTGGCAGGCTGATTGATAAATATGGCATCCGCTATATTCTGTCCTGCAGCATTTTAGTGATTGGTTTTTCAACACTCCTGACCTTTTTCACCACTAATGCTGTTCAGCTGATGATCATCTATGGTGTAATCGCCTCTGTTGGCTTTGGCGGTGCATCCAATGTAGCGGGAACGATGGCGGTGGCAACCTGGTTTGCCGATAAAAAAGGTATGGCCATGGGACTGATGTCTGCAGGCACAGCCGCAGGACAGCTTATTCTCGTCCCGCTGACCTTATTCCTAATTGACCAGCTGGGCTGGAAGACAACCGTGCTCGTGCTCGGCTTCTTTTTGATTGTATTCATTTTTCCGCTGCTTCTGCTCTTTATCCGTTCAACCCCGGCTGATTTGCATATCGAGGCTTATGGAGCAAAAGTGAGTGATAGTGAGAAGGGGAAGCAAGGTAAAAAGGAAGCACCAAAAGGAACGCTATCTATATTCCAGCTCTTAAAGCGAAAAGAATTCCTGTTTCTCATGCTCCCGTTTTTCGTATGCGGCGTCACCACTACAGGCCTGATGGATACGCATCTTATTCCCTTTGCCCAGTATTGCGGATTTACGCCTGGCGTTACCGGAGCCGCTGTCAGTCTGCTGGCCGGCTTTAATATTCTCGGCACAGTTGTATCCGGGTTCCTCGCAGATAGGTGGAATTGCAGAAGGATTCTTGCCTTTCTCTATGGAGTGCGGGCCCTGACCATTGTTCTGCTGCTCATCATCGTGAATGATGCTTCCCTGTTTGGCTTTTTTGTCACTCAATCCCATCTGTTAATTCTGTTTGCCATCAGCTTTGGGATTGTCAATTTTGCCACTGTCGCACCGACCATGAAACTGGCTGCGGAATATTTCAGGCATCTTTCCGCTGGAGCCGTGATTGGCTGGATATATTTGAGCCATCAGCTGGGTTCTGCTCTCGGTTCCTTCGTCCCTGGTGTCATATTTGATCTGACAGGGAGCTATGACAGTTCTTTCATTGCGTCCATCGTTCTTCTTGTCCTGGCTTCCGCCTTTAGCATAATGCTTCCGAGACCAGGGGCAGACTATCAGTATGCGGACAGCAGGGAATTAGCGCAAAATAGGTAGGAGTTTAGAATCGACACTTTATTTCCCATCGGTTAAAATAATAATAATATTGAAATAACAGTTCGGTTAGGGGAGACAGGCATGCATCGTAATCAAGATCTATATCAATTTTTCCTGGACAAAACCTGGGACTTAACAGAAGAATGGTATAAAAATGTGAACAAGGAAGAGAGCGGCGGGATTTATACCTCGGAAGACCCCGCTGTGATTGAAAGCGTAAAGAAGCAGAATTACGAATTCCACAAGCAGTTCTCCGAAGTCTTCCATAAAGAAGAAGAAGCGTTCTTTCATGATTTGGAAAGCTGGATTGTCAAAGTGGCGCAGGATGATGAACACCTCCGTACCCCTCTGGAGATGATCCTGCAGGAGTTCTTTAACACCCAGGAACAGTATTTGAACTTGCTTGAGCAGTTCGTTGAAACCAGCCAGGGCCAATATGATGAAAAACAAATTGCATTATGGCGCAGGATGATTATTAGAACCATTGGTGAAGTGGTTACGTGGTTCACGGAAGAATATAATAACCATTCCCAGAAGAGGCTGCAGGCTCAGCAGGCATTAATCCTTGAACTAAGTTCCCCGGTCATTTCTTTAACAGAAGATATCGCACTTCTGCCGCTTGTCGGGGATATTGATACGGCACGTGCAAAAAGCATGCTTGAAAATACACTTCAGCAATGCAATAAATTAGGCGTCAACCAGCTGTTCCTGGACCTTTCAGGCGTAGTTATGATTGATACCATGGTAGCCCATCAGCTATTCCAGCTGATAGAAGCGCTAAGCCTGATCGGCGTAAAGACAACAATCTCCGGCTTAAGACCGGAAATTGCCCAGACCGCAGTACAGCTCGGTTTGTCATTTGATCACGTCAGCATCAAATCCACGCTATCCAGTGCCATTAAATCAGCGAACATAATAGCAGGGTAATAAAAAACACGATGAAGACTGTCTTCATCGTGTTTCTTAATATTTAAGGCGTATCAGGCCGGAAGTTAGATAACTGTCTAGCTCCAGGCGCCGATGAGCGGGCGCCTGGAGCTTTTAGTTATTCCAATCCTTTAATGGTCATTTCCTTCACTGGCAGGAATGCCTCACCTGTATCGAGATAGTTCATGTCCACCTGATCGCCTTCCTGCAGATAAATGGCCATCGGCACGGTTTCAGATGAAACCACATAGCTCTGGCGGTTATCCAGCAGAAATGATACGACTGTGTATTCCACGGATTTCTCCTTGTACACCCGCAGTACAGTGCCGCTCATCTGTTTTTCCTCTGCTTTCGAGCTTCCGTCTACAGTGCCTCCGCCTCGCTGCAATGCGGTTTTATATAAACGCAATGCTTCATTTGGCGTTGTCCCATAAGCAGATATTTCCGGGTTGGCAGCTGATACAATAAAGTAGTTCTGCAGGAATCCGTTAGCATCAAGCACAGGCGTCAGCCAGCTCGCTTCCCCGTAGAAGTTATACAGAACAGGCATTTCGCCGCTCCATTTCTTCTCGATGAATTTCTTCTCGATAATCTGGAGGGCACCCTGCGAATCCATATAAGATTCCTCAAGATTACCTGTAAAGAAGGTCGCTTCGCCCGTCCTTGAATTTGTCAGAGAATAGCCAAGCATCGAATCGACGCCTTCTTTTGGACTTGTAAAATCTGTGAAGTAATACATGTCGCCATTCTCATCAAAAATCGGACTCACATTGGCTTCCGTTCCTTCATCCGATGGAAGCCTTACATCGGACTTTCCGAATTTGCTGTTCCAGAAGCCATGGACATAATTCCCGAAATAGCTGTTCTGCAGACTGACAGTTTCAGGAGAAACAGCTCCATCAATAAAGGAAGGCACATCCGCAAGTTTATAGGATTTCGTCTGTCCGTTCAGCGGGTCAACCATGACCACCCCTTGAACATCAAAGCCATTTCGCGCCGAAATAAATTCTCCATATGAACGGATATAAAACGGCTTCCCGTCGTCATCCACTTCCAGCTGCACATCTCCGTAAAAAATGGCCTGCGGATACTGCATCCGGATATGGCGCTCAATATTTTTATTAAAATAAGAGGATGGTGTGTACACCATATCGCTTTTCACAAACTTTGGATTGGCTGAGGAGTCAGTCGCGCTGATTGTAAAATAGCCAGGTGTTTTATCTCCATTCCACCATTTGAAAAAGCCGGAAAACTCTACAGGCGCAATATAAACATACTCTCCATTGACTTTCTGGATCTGCAGGCTGCCAAGTTCATAATAACTCGTATTCGGAACCTGACCGAAAGCCTTCTTCATCTTATTGCGCGCAAACTGCGGTGGCACACTCGCCGGTGTTTCTTTTTCGTCAAACGTCTCAATCTCCGTTTTTTCATTCATTTTGGCACTTTCATATTTATCATCTGCATTGAATAGAAAAGCTGTCAGAAAGAAAACCCCTGCAATCAGACTGACAGCAAACACACCCGTTTTTATCATTCGTTCCCTGCCTGTCGCGAAAACTGCTCCTATTAAAGAAGCGATAACCGCAAATAGCCATAAGCTGGTTAAGTTCCGGTCCAGATTGGTGAAATAATACACGGCAAAAACAAGCAGCACAGATAGGGCGGCGGTGCCGGCCATAAGTCCGGTCCCCAGTTTCCTGCCTTCCTTTTCCTTCGCCCTAGCCTTCGGTTTATAGCTGAACGGAATCAGCAGGATAGAAATCGCCAGTCCGGCAATCAGTGAAAAAATAAAAATATTTCCCATAAGAATCTCTCCTAAAATAAGTTCGTTATTATTTAATACGGGCGGCAGACAAAAAAGTTTCATAAAGCAAATCCTTGTATAGGGCATCGCAGGGTAATAGGAAGAATCTTGTGCATCCAAGGTGCATAACCGTTAAAGAAGAGGATTTTTCCGCATTAAGCCAGAATAGGATTAGCATTCCATTGTTAAGGAGATTTTTTATGTTCAAATATGAATTTGCCATACCGGATAAGGATCAATTATTTCGGTTATATGAAAATGACGGCTGGAATAAATTTTTGAAGCTGCCGAAAGAAAAACTGCATAAGGCGATGGAGCAGAGCTGGCTTGTGATCAGTGCCTATGATGGAGAGTGCCTGATCGGGACAGGACGCATTATTTCAGACGGAGTGATTAATGCCTATCTTTGCGGATTAATCGTTGATCCAGATTATCGCAGCCAGGGTATCGGCAAGGAAATGGTGCGAAGGCTGGCAGAAGAGTGTTCGAATGCATATCTGCATGTACAATTGCTGGCCGAGGAAGAGAAAGCCGGCTATTACGAAAAGCTGGACTTTGAGGTTTTTACCTTAGGCTTAAAGTATAAGTCTTCAGGCTAAAGTTGTAGCCATATTCAGTCGGAACGGCGATTTAGCATAACGTTTGCAGCATTAAAATGGGTAATGTAACCAGTATGAGAAATGGAGGCAACCCTTATGGAAAAATATATATGCAAAACGTGCGGAACGCAATTTCCGCCATCCGGCCATCAGCCTGAAAGCTGCCCGATCTGCATGGAAGAGCGCCAGTACGTTGGACCCCGCGGCCAGGAATGGACAACATTACATGAAATGACGGATAGCCAAACTTATATAAATGAAATACAGCAGGAGGAATCCAATCTTTATAGCCTGAAAACAGCTCCGGAGTTTGCCATTGGCCAGACAGCCTATCTCGTTCAAAATAATGGCTTTAATCTGATGTGGGACTGCATTACCTATCTCGATGAGCACACGATTGAAACGATAAAAGAACTAGGCGGATTGGACGCGATCGCATTGTCCCATCCTCATTATTATTCAGCACAGGCGGAATGGGCGGAAACATTCAATGTGCCGATCTATATACATGAAGACGACAGGGAATGGGTGATGAGGGACAGTGAACACATCATTTTCTGGAGCGGAGAATCGCTCAAACTTCAAGATGGCCTGGTCATCCACCGCCTCGGCGGCCATTTTAAAGGCGGTGCTGTCCTTCATTGGGAAAATGGGAATGAAGGCAAGGGCATCATGCTCACCGGCGACATCATTCAGGTTGTCGCAGACAGTGGGTGGGTCAGCTTCATGTACAGCTACCCGAATCTCATCCCGCTTCCGGCTGAAACGGTAGAACGAATGGCCGGCAGAATAAAACCGCTATCATTTGACCGGATTTACAACGCGTTTCACAGAGTTATAGAAAAAGAGGCAGACCTTGCTGTGCAGCGGTCAGTGGAACGCTATATAAAAGCAGTTCGGGGCGAGCTGTTTCAGACCTAATAGTGGCTCTGAAAACAGAAATTTAGTAAAATAAGGTAATAGAATGGGAGGGAACGCGATGTTAAAGAAACCTGAATTCAATGAGTATGCACCCTATTATGAGAAATATGTCAGCTCCGTACCGGAAGGGGACCTGCTGCAAATCCTCGATGGGCAAATAAAGGAAACGATGAATCTGGTAAAAGGCCTGAATGAAGATCAGGCTCATTTTCGTTATGCTCCGGAAAAATGGACTGTTAAAGAAGTTATCGGTCATATCGCAGATACCGAACGCATCATGAGCTACCGCCTGCTTTGCGTTGGCAGAGGGGAGAAGGCGAAGCTGCCGGGCTATGATGATAATGAGTATGTGAAGACTGGGCAATTCAACCGTTTCAGCATCATGGAACTTTTAGAGCAGCTGTCACATGCCCGCCAAAACACGATTGCCTTACTAAAAAGCCTGGATGATGAGGCATTGCTAAGGAGCGGGAATGCGAACGGCACCGAAGTAACGGCCCGGGCCATTGCTTATATCATTGCCGGCCATGAACTTCATCACCGCACCTTGATCAAAGATCGGTATATAGGTGCAGAAAGCTTTGGTGGAACACATTGAATAAGCATGAAATAGCGAGCTGGCTGAAATCCCTTCTGATTGCTTTTGGAATCGCAATGGTAATCAGGGTCTTCCTTTTTTCACCTTACTATGTGGAAGGAGCCTCCATGGATCCAACTCTCCATGATGAGGAAAAAATCTTCGTAAATAAATTTGAAGAACTGGACAGAGGCGATATTGTTATCATCAAGGGCGAAGAAAAAAACTATGTTAAAAGATTAATAGGATTCCCCGGTGATGAACTGGAAATGAAAGATGACCATCTGTATATAAACGGCAAGCAGTGGGATGAAGACTATCTTTCAGAAAATCGCGAAGCGGCAGAAGGAATTGTCAACAAACTGACCGGTGACTTCGGCCCCCTCACTGTTCCGGAAGATCACTATTTTGTGATGGGCGACAACCGCCTTGTCAGCCTGGACAGCCGAAATGGACTCGGGTTTATTGAGAAGGAGAGGATCATCGGCGTCAGCGAATTCGTCTGGTATCCTTTTACAAGCATAAGAAAAGTAGATTAGCTTCAGGAGCGGCAAGTACCGCTCTTTTTACTTAGATAAGAGATCGACTATTTTAATAGAATAACAATCAAATGAAAAGAAAGGACGTGTTATAGATGACAAATATCGGTTTGATCAGGCACGGAATTACAGCCTGGAATAAGGAGGGACGGGCACAGGGGAGCTCGGATATTCCCCTCAATGAAGAAGGATTGGCTGAGGCAGAACGCCTGGCAGAAAGGCTTGCCGCAGAAAGCTGGGATGTAATCTACTCTAGCAATCTCATAAGGGCAAAGCAGACTGCAGAAGCCATCCAGGAGAAAATCGGTTCCATTCCCCTTCAACTTGATCCCCGAATAAGAGAAGTCGGCGGCGGGATGATTGAAGGCACAACCGAAGCGGAGCGTATTAAAAAATGGGGCACAGGCTGGCGTGAAATGGACCTCGGTTTTGAGCCGAAAGAAAGCATCATTAATAGAGGACTTGAGTTCCTGCAGGAAATTACAGATAAGCACCCGGGCGAAAATGTGCTGATCGTAAGCCACGGCTCCTTCATCCGCCATCTGTTAAGAGAACTGGTGCCGCACACGGATCTGTCATCCCCGCTGAAAAACACATCCATCACAAAGCTTTTGATCAAAGAAAGCCAGTGGGACTGTGAGCTGTATAACTGCACGAAGCATCTTGAGGTGAAGCAGATAAAATCATGTTAAGCCAGTAAAAAACAGCAGCCGCCGCTGCTGTTTTTTTATTCATTATGTAACTCCGACTTATAGTTCGGAAAAGTAAAGCTGAAAACGGTGCCTTTACCGACTTCGCTTTTGACGCGAACATTGCCATCCATGGCCCTTACAATACTGAATACGACCATCATTCCGAGGCCGGTCCCTTTGGAGCCTTTGGTGGAATAATAGGGTTCTCCTAAACGCTGAAGCTGATCGGACGTCATGCCGACACCGGTGTCTTTTATTTCGATGGTGATCTGGCTGCTGCTATAGTGCGTTTCTATGTATAATTGCCCGCCGCGCGGCATGGCCTCAATTGAATTTTTTATTACATTCAAAAAGCATTGGTGGAATTTTTGCCGGTCACCTTTAATCGACCCGAGGAGGGCAAAATGGGCATTGATCTCTACGGAATTCTGGTTGGCAGTCGGTTTTAATATATTCATGACTTGCATTAGTTCTTTTTTTACATTAATTTCTTCAATCTTATCTAAGGATGGCTTTGAAAAGGTTAAATAATTTTGAATGACCTGCTCCGCCGATTCCAATTCGGCTTTCACGATGCCCAAATACTCAACCCTTTTTCGCGGCGGCAGCCGCTGTTCCTGCAATAGCTGAACAAATCCGATTGCAGCCGTCAGCGGATTGCGGATTTCATGTGAGATGGCTGCTCCCATTTGCTCGACAGCTTCAAGTTTTTCTGCCCGGACGAGATTTTCACGGATATCCAGATTTCTTTTGGCAAACTCAAATACATATGAAATCATGAAAACGCCCAATGGCGGAATCACCAGGTAGGCAAACCAGGCATCAAACCGATTCTGAGGCGGCACCGATAATTCCATAACCACAACGGTCAGCACACTTAAAATCAGGGCAATGATAACTGTAAGGCGAATCCTTTTCCGCGGCACCTGCCTCCAAAACCAGGGATAGAGCCTCCAAAGAATAATCCCTAGGGGCAAATATAAAAGAATATTAGAATAAAACCCAGGTTCTATTCCATAAAAACTTCTCATCAAAATCACAGACCCGGCCAATGCGGGGCCAATACCCGCATATAAACCGCCGATGATGACAGGTATTAATCGTAAATCAAAAAAGTAATGCGGGCTTGGCTGATAGGAAAACTGAAAGCATATCCAGATCATAAACAAAAGCCATATAAAAGAGCAGCCTTTGGAAAACCGGAATTTAGAGCTTTTTTCCGCCCATACCAGCACAATAAACAAGATGACGATCAAGAGCGATAGATTAAAGAAAAAATGCTTTGTGATTTCCACCGTTTCACCTGCCTCTTTGTGAGGTTATAAGAAAATTCTATATTGTTTTACTATTTATGACAATACTCATTTGCTTTTTTTATATAATATTGTCAGAAAATACGAAATTGTGGAGGGTGGGCGGAACAATCCTGTAAAAAGATAAACTGTAACAACGGATATTTATTTATATTTATTTAAAAAAATGTATCATTCTAATTTTTTAGAACATATAATAAAATTAGAATAAATAAGTGATTTAGAAAGGGTGAAACCATCTTGGATTTAATCAAGAAAACGATGGAGATCAATCTTGAACAGCAGAAGCTGATATCCAGCCCGTTAAGAATTAAAATTATATATCTTCTCGCTAAAAGTGCCATGACAGCCAAACAGGTTGCTGAAGAGCTCGGGAGGTCTGCGGGAAGTATTCATTACCATATTCAGCAGCTTTATAAAGGCGGAATACTGGAGATTGAGGAAACGAAAGAAAACAGGGGCATTATCGAAAAGTATTACCGTTCAAAAGCGACCCAATTTAACTTGAAAGAAGAAAAAAGACAGGAGAAGGGAGAAAGCAGCAGCACCATGGGAATAAGCATCTCCCTTACAGAGGAAGAACTAAAGGGATTTCAGGACGATTTGTATGATCTGATGGTAAAATACATGGAAAAGAGCGTCAAGGGAGCTATAAATCGCAATCCATATGAAATCTCCTGCAGCTTCAAATTGCTTAATTCCGAGGAGGAAGAATAGATGGAAGCACAGATTAAAAGAAATATAACACTGTTTCTTGCAGGGAAATTGACAGCGGTGCTCGGTTCTTCCATTTACGGCTTTGCCATTGGGCTGTATATCCTTGCAGAAACAGGGTCCAGCTTAAACTTTGCCATAACCCTCATTCTTAGTGCGCTGCCAAGAATCCTGCTTTCCCCTGTTGCGGGAGCACTCAGTGACAGATGGGACCGCAAAAAGATCATCATTATTTCCGATTTTGCCTGTGCCGTCTGGCTTATTGCCATTTTGCTGCTGTATCTTTTTTCCACACAGGAAATCTGGCTCCTTTACACAGCCACAGCCGTTTTAAGCATTTTGAATACCTTTTATTCAGCGGCAGTCACTTCAGCGATTTACAACATGGTTGGTCCTGATACTCTGCAAAAAGCGATGTCACTCAATCAGGCTGCAGCTTCATCATCCGCCATCTTGGGACCCGTTCTTGGGGGCGTCTTCTTTGGCATCTTCCATCTATCAGTCTTCATGCTTATCAACATCATCGCCTTCATAGTCTCCGGCATCACCAGTTTACTCATTCAATACAATCTATTTGCAGAGAAAAAAGAAAGACCAGAAGAAAATGGTATGATCTACGATCTGAAAATGGGTGTTTCATATGTGAAAAATCAGCCATTCATAAAAAATCTCATTATCATTAGCATCTGGCTGAATTTTTGGTTCGCGGTTTTTCCCGTTGCCATGCCTTATCTGGTTCTGACAGTGCGGGAAATGAGTTCCCTCCAGCTGGGCATCATTGAAGGGGCATTTTCCGTCGGGATGCTGATCATGTCAGTCGTTCTATCCGCCCGCCCCGAAGTAAAGAGAAAAGAAATTACCATCTTTGGGGGCGTAATAGCCATGTCCCTTATCATTGCTCTGCTTGGCCTCCCGAATTTTCCTGGCCTGATGAGCATTTCAAACAGCATCATGTTTCCTTTTTTAATCGGAATGGTCCTGCTGCTATCTTCAGTTATCATGGTGGTCAACATTCCGGTAATGGTTTTACTGCAAAAAGGCACGCCTGATGCCTATCGGGGCAGGGTCATGTCACTCCTTGAAACAGGAGCGAGTGCCATGACACCATTGGGCTTTATCTTCTTTGGCTTCTTACTTGAAAAATTGCCTGTCTGGATCCTGCTGGCTGCATGCGGAGGCTGTATTCTGGTGCTAATCCTGTATCATCTGCAAAAAAGGACCTTTATTCAGCTGCTGAGAGACGCGGATCAGCCTAAAACTGAGATTAGCCCACAAGCCTGAGAGAAAGCAGTTTTCCGCTGCTTTCTTTTATTTTGCCGTTTACCGCCTTCATTCTGGGGTATTTCAACATATAGATACATATTTACATCGTAGCCCAGAAGCAATTGCTTCTTTATATAAGGAGGAAGAACATTTGAAACAAGATCCGCAAAACAAAGGCGTAAATGAGCACAGCAAGGACAAGCAGCTTGAGGAGTTTCGCATGGATAACACAGGTAAGAAGCTGACGACCAATCAGGGAGTCAAGGTTTCGGAGGATGAGCATTCGTTAAAAGCCGGTTCCCGCGGTCCGACCTTGATGGAGGACTTTCACTTCCGGGAAAAAATGACGCACTTTGATCATGAGCGCATCCCTGAACGGGTTGTCCATGCCCGCGGTTTTGGCGCGCACGGGTACTTTCAGGTGTATGAATCCATGGCAGACTATACCCGGGCAAAGTTTCTGCAGGATCCATCTGTCAAAACCCCGGTCTTTGTTCGTTTCTCGACTGTTGCCGGTTCCCGCGGCTCGGCAGACTCTGTACGTGATGCCCGCGGCTTTGCGACGAAGTTTTATACCGAAGAGGGCAACTACGACTTAGTCGGCAATAATATTCCGGTATTCTTCATTCAGGATGCCATCAAATTCCCGGATCTCGTTCATTCATTCAAGCCGGAGCCGCATAACGAAATGCCGCAGGCCTCAACGGCACATGATACGTTCTGGGATTTTGCCGCCAACAATACTGAAACAGCCCACATGATCATGTGGACGATGTCAGACCGTGCCATTCCGCGCAGTTTCCGCATGATGGAGGGCTTTGGTGTTCACACGTTCCGATTTGTGAACGAGCAGGGTAAGGCACGTTTTGTGAAATTCCACTGGAAGCCTGTTCTGGGCACGCATTCCCTGGTTTTTGACGAAGCCCAAAAACTTGCCGGAAAGGATCCGGATTTCCACCGCCGCGATCTTTGGGAAGCCATCGAAATGGGGGATTACCCTGAATTTGAGCTCGGTGTTCAGATGATTGATGAAGAAGATGAATTCTCCTTTGATTTTGATATTCTGGATGCGACAAAGCTGTGGCCGGAGGAAATGGTCCCGGTTAAGATCATTGGAAAAATGACGCTGAACCGCAATCAGGATAATGTATTTGCAGAAACGGAGCAGGTTGCATTCCATCCCGGGCATGTTGTACCTGGCATTGATTTTTCAAATGACCCGCTGCTGCAGGGACGATTATTTTCCTATACAGATACCCAGCTGATCCGCCTGGGAGGGCCGAACTTCCATGAGATCCCGATCAACCGTCCTGTTTGTCCGTTCCATAATAATCAGTATGACGGCTACCATCGCATGACGATTAATAAAGGGCCGGTTGCTTATCATAAAAACTCAATGCAGAATAATGATCCAAGCCCTGCCACAGCAGAAGAGGGCGGCTATATTCATTATCAGGAAAAAGTCGAAGGACGCAAAGTTCGCGAGCGCAGCGACAGCTTCAAGGACCATTACAGCCAGGCGAAAATGTTCTGGAACAGCATGTCTGAAGTGGAAAAGCAGCATATGATTGAGGCGTTCCGCTTTGAAGTCGGAAAGGTGCAGAACAAAGATGTGAAGCAGCAGGTTGTCGACATGTTCAGCAATGTGGATCATTTCCTAGCCGAACAAATTGCCCTCGGAGTTGGCGCTATAGTGCCGGATGCTGCGAATGAATCCAAAGTAACGCTTTCTTCACCAGCATTAAGCCAAATGAACACAGCCAAATCACCTAAGACCCGAAAAGTCGCCATTCTTGCTGATAATGGCTTCAGCTATACTGAAGTCAGCAGCGTGATGGAAGCTTTGAAAGGTGCTGGGATTATGCCTGAAATTGTCAGCAAAAACCTGGGCATGATCAAAGGGGACGGCGGAGAACTGGAAATAATGAAAACATTCCTGACCTCCCACTCCGTTATGTATGACGCCATCTATATCGCCGGCGGAAAAGAAAGTGCAGATGCTCTGAAAATGGTGCCGCAGGCCAAGGAATTCGTCAGCGAAGCCTACAAGCATTTCAAAACTATTGCGTTTGGCGGCGAAGGAGCCGAGCTGCTGCCTGCAGAAGCAATGAACACGCTGGGGCAATCCCAAACCCTTTCGGAAATGGGAATCGTCGAAATCAAAAGCGGCGATGCTTCCTCCAATGAGAATTTAATTAATAGCATTGCCATGCACCGTCATTGGGGACGTGCCATATAAGATGCCATCGAAGCCAGCTGCCCGATATCGGGCGGCTGGCTATTTTCAGGTTCCTTGATAGAATAAGGACTGACCGATATAGCTGGAAACTGACCGAAATATTGGAGAAACTGACCGATAAAATCGAATAGTAACCGATAAATTAAAATTATGACCGATAAAGCTGATGAAGTGACCGATAAACGGAATACTGACAGTTCGGCCGATAAATCGTTGAGTTTGGCCGTTAAATTTACAAATTCGGCCGTAAAACCTTCATTTTGGCCGATAAAATCGGAAAAATGGCCGTTAAAACTTTCAAGGCAGGATGCCTATTCCTTTTGGCCGGTAAATGCCCCACATTGGCCGGTATTTTCCTAAATTTGGCCGGTGAAACGGCAAAATAGGCCGGTAAATCCCCCATTTCGGCCGGTATTTTCCTGATTCTGCCCGACCTGCCAGCATCTGCATCAAAAATTCCCCAATAAGCAGGTATTCCCCTCCTATAATAAGAATTCTTTAATATCAACCTGCCAAAACAAAGCAAAAAATGACAGGAAGTCAAAAAGAGAAAAAGGTAGGATTTATTCAAGGGAGTGATCAGTAATGTCATGGATCGTATCGCTGCAGAAGGCGATTGATTATATAGAGGAGTACTTGCTGGATGAGGATCTTTCCATCGGAAAAGCCGCGGAGGCAGCGAACTCCTCCGTATTTCATTTTCAGCGCACGTTCGCCATTTTGACAGATATGCCGGTCGGCGAATATATCCGGGGAAGAAGACTGACCATCGCTGCACAGGAGCTGGTCCGAACCGACAGCAAAGTGATTGATCTCGCCTATAAATACGGCTATGACACTCCCGAAGCTTTTACCAAGGCTTTCCGCAGGCAGCATGGCATGACCCCGACTGAAGCAAGAAACTTTTCCGGAAAGCTGAAATCATATAACCGCCTGGTGATCCAGGTGAGTCTGAAAGGGGCAGAACCAATGCAATATGCAATTGTCGAAAAAGAAGCTTTTAAAGTAGCAGGAATCAAAAGGGAGTTCTCATTGTGCAATGAAGAGAATCTGGCCGGCATCCCGAAAATGTGGGATGAAGTAAATAGTAACGGAACAGATGACAAATTATTTATGCTGAATAATGGAGAAATTAAAGGGGTTCTCGGCGTATGTGTCGATAAACGCAGCACGAAGCCTGACAGCATGGATTACTGGATCGGGGCAAGCTTCAAAGGCGATAAGCCTGACAGCTTCGAGTGCCTGGAAGTCCCTGCCTCCAAATGGGCGGTGTTCGAAGTTCATGGCGCCATGCCTCATGCCATGCAAACCGCCTGGAAAAAAATCTTCTCGGAATGGTTTCCATCCAGCGGTTATGAACATGCTGCTGCACCAGAGCTGGAAGTCTATTCTGCCGGGGATGCGTCCAGTCCGGATTATTATTCAGAGATCTGGATCCCGGTAAAATAAACATTAGTAAAACCTGCAGATTTCAATCTGCAGGTGTTCTATTAAGGCTTCCTCTTCGGAATTTTTCCAATCCCAAGCTCCTTCGCTTCTTTCTGCAGAGCCTTGATCAGACTGAAGGTCATTAAAGCCATGATAACGGAAAAAGGAAGGGCTGCTGCGATCATCGTATTCTGCAGCGCTTGAAGCCCGCCGGAATAGAGCAGGACCAATGAAATGGCAGCAAGCAATATTCCCCAAACCATTTTTATCCTATTGCCAGGATGGTGCGAACCATTTGTTGTCATCATGCCTAAAACATATGTGCCGGAGTCGGCAGAGGTAATAAAAAACGTACAAATGAGTAAGATGGCAATGACCGAAAGGACCGTTCCCATCGGAAAGTTCGAAAATACACCAAACAATGCTTCCTCAGTAGCCAATTCGGAGATTTTGGCAACACCGTTATGCTCTTGCATAATGGCAGTTCCGCCAAATGTTGCAAACCATATGAAGCCTATCAGCGATGGCACAAGGAGGACGCCGAAAACAAATTCCCGGATGGTTCTCCCTTTTGAAACGCGGGCGATGAAAATCCCCACGAAGGGTGCCCAGGCAATCCACCAGGCCCAGTAAAAAATTGTCCAGCCATTAATCCATTCCCTGACCTCTGGATTTAACGGCGCGATTCTAAGACTCATGCCAGGCAAATTCTGCAGATACGACCCAAGTGTATTGGTGAACAGGTTTAAGATGAACAATGAAGGTCCCAGGAAAAAAGTGAGCAGGAATAGAATCGCTGCTAAAATCATATTGGCATTGCTCAAGATTTTGATGCCCTTTCCAAGTCCTGACCAGGCGGATATCATGAAAAGAACCGTAACAATAACCACAATAATGAACTGGACAGTAATGCTAACCGGTATGCCAAAAAGATAAGATAACCCTCCATTAATCTGAACAGCTCCAAACCCAAGTGTTGTAGCTACACCAATCACAGTCGCAACCACTGAAAGAATATCAATGATCTTCCCAGCAGCTTTCTGTGTATGGTCGCCTAAAATCGGCTTCAAAGTGGCGCTGATTAAACCAGGTTCCCCGTGGCGGAAGTTAAAGTAAGCCAGAACAAGCGCAACAATTCCATAAATTGCCCATGCATGGATTCCCCAATGGAAGTAAGTATACCTCATGGCATTCCTAATGGCCTGGTCCGTCCCTACTTCCCCGCCTGTCGGGGACCCGACCGCATAGTGATAAATCGGCTCAGCTGCACCCCAGAAAACCAGCCCGATCCCCATCCCTGCACTGAACAGCATGGCAAACCACGTAGGGCGGGAAAATTCCGGTTTATCATCCTGCTTCCCAAGCTTGATTCTTCCTAAAGGGCTGATTAAAAAATATAAACAAACAATGACAATAAACGAAACAAGAATCAAATAATACCACCCGAATTTATCGGTGATAAAAGCCTGTACATTTGCTGTCACACTCTCCAGCGAATCCGGGATAAAAACACCGAATAAAACAAGCAATAATAATATGCCCACCGATATATAGAAAACCATTAAGTTCTTCTTCACATACAATCCCCTTTCTTCTGTTGCTGCTTCCTTTAGGATTAAGTACATTGAAAGTAATTATGCGGCTGAAAAAGAAATTTGCAGGAAATTCCCCTATGCTGACGAAATTCCATAAGTATCTGGACAAGGAGGTAAGAGGATATGCTGACATTATTTCGCTATAACTGGCAAGTGCGTGATGAGTGGTTTGAATGGTGCCGCCAGCTCTCAGCCGAAGATCTGAATGCTAATCGGACTGGAGGAGTTGGGGGCATTCTGGAAACCCTTTTTCATATCGTAGATGTTGAATACAGCTGGATTTGTGTCATTCAAGGCAAGGAAGTGAAAGACCCCCTGTTTTCCGACTATGATGAATTGGAAAAAGTAATGGCACTTTCTGAAGAATACCGCAGGGAATTAGAAAGCTTTTTTCAGGAGGAATGGCCAGTTCAATACAATGAAATGGTTACACCGCCGTGGATGGAGGAGGGGCTATACAAAAAGGGGGACATCTTGAACCATGCCATTGCCCATGAAATCCATCATATCGGCCAGCTTTCTGTATGGGCAAGAGAGATGAATCTAAAGCCGGTATCAGCCAATCTGATAGGAAGGGAATTAAATCAATTAAGGGGTATAGAAAAGAAAATGTCCTGATCCAGGGCATTTTTTTTGCGGGAAAATTTCCAAAAAATCGTCAAATAGGACATATATCACCGATTTAACTTTTGAGCTTCCATAAAATAAGGTTTGGGGATTGTTGAAAATTTATGGGAGGGGTATGAATGTATCAGCAAATCGCAATGTATGCAACTGTTTTCTTTGTCTTCCTGCTGGCGCTGGCATTTGCGTTTGTCTACGGTGAATCCAAGCGCAGCGGAGAGTATAGCACCATCCAGGAAAAAGGATATAAGATCAGGAAATTCTATTTTCTCTGGCTAATTGCCATTATGGCTTTTGCCACCGTCATGACGCTTGGCAGGCTGCCGTACGACAGCAATCAGGCCGAAGCGGAAGGCTTAAATGAAGCGAAAGTAGTGAAGGTAACTGGAGTCCAATATGCATGGGAGATGAGTGAGGAAACCTTCGAAGCAGGAGACAAAGTCCAATTTGATGTGACGGCCACGGATGTTACCCATGGTTTTGGCTTATACAATGAAAATATGGAGCTTGTCGAACAAACTCAGGCCATGCCTGAATATACAAATACAGTTTATTATACTTTTGAAGAACCTGGAACTTATCAAATATTATGTCTTGAATACTGTTCAGCCGGACATCATGTGATGGTCAAAGAAATTGTTGTCGAACCGGAAGGGGGAGCGTCTGATGAATGAAGCGATTCCCCCTTTAGCCAAGAAAACAGTGGTATGGCACCTGGCTTTGACTTCACTTGTCTTAATTCTTATGATGATCTTTGGTGTTATTATGCTGATGATTCAGGGTGAAATGATCAGCATCACACCGCAGTGGTTTTATAAGATTATGACTGCGCACGGAACAGGAATGGTTGGCATCGCTGCACTGGGCGGAACGGCCATCTTATGGTACTTCCTGTCTAAATACATAAAACTGAACGCTCTCATCCTCATTGTAAACTTTGTCCTTTTTATAACCGGAGTCACGATGGTTCTAATCGCCATTTTTGTCTTTGACTTTTCAGATGGATGGACATTTTTATATCCGCTTCCTGCCCAGTCAGCCAAAATGTATGGGGCGGCAGGGGCGGTATTCTTCTTATCGGGCATGCTGGTTCTTGGCATTGGTTTTTTAATTCTTTACATGTACCTGGCTGCGAGGCTGACAGCAGTTTATGGGGGCCTTGGAAAGGCACTTGGATGGGATATCATTTTCAGGGGGGAGAAAGGATACGGGCCGCCTGCTGCTGTCGTGGCGACAGCCATGGTCATCATCACCAATTCGACTGCCCTGCTGGCAGGAGCAACTGTGCTGACTGCATCCCTAGTGAATATCATCAATCCGGCCGTCACAATGGACCCTCTGCTTGCCAAGCATCTTACCTATGCATTCGGCCATATCTTTGCCAACTGCACCATCTATATGGCTGTTATTGCCGTCTATGAGGTTCTCTCAGAATATACAAAACGGCCATGGAAAGCTAACAAAGTCTTTTTAATTGCGTGGAACTGCTCGACACTTTTTACCTTAATGATCTATACGCACCATCTGCTGATGGACTTTGCGGTACCAAAATGGATGCTCATCATCGGGCAGGTGTTTTCTTATGCAAACGGCTTGCCCGTTATGGTCGTTACGGCCTACGGAGCGCTGATGATTGTCTATCGCTCGCGGATGAAATGGGACTTTGCCTCAAGCATGTTTTTCCTTTCCATGTTCGGATGGGTGGCAGGAGCGATTCCGGCCATCATTGATGCCACCATTGTGGTCAATCATGTGATGCATAACACGAAATGGGTTCCGGGCCATTTCCATACGTATATGGGAATGGGTGTAGTCGCTATGATTATTGGGTTTATGTATTATTTTAATAAGACCGAAGGCAATCAGGAGCACAGGGGAATCGATACGTTCACAATCGCTCTCTATTTTGCCTTTTTTACGGGGCTTGTAGGCTCTTTTCTATATGCAGGCGGGATGAGTGCACCAAGAAGATGGGCGGAGCACCTGCCGCAGTGGATACTGTCCGACCAGGTAGGCGCCGTCAGCGGAATCTTTATCGTTCTGGCTGCAATCATCTCCACAGCAAGATTTTTTGCCGGTTTAAGAAGTGTTGGCACGAAGGTTCCTTACAAAAAAAAATCAGCAGCTGGCTGAGAAATAGGCGCTCTGGAGATTCCTCTCCAGGGCTTTTTTTATTAAATTAGAAAGTATAAAATTTTGAACTTCGATAACTGTCTAGCTCCAGCGCCTACCCCCTCGAGGTCACAAACCAATCCTCCCATAAAGGCAAAGAACGCCTTTCCGTGAGGCTCGTCTTGTGCTTGTCGGGGGTGGGCGAGGCGCTTCCACTTTTCTTATGCTATACTAATAATTGGGAAAATTCTAAATATATGCAGGTGATCTATGAAACAATTTAATTGGAAAATGGCGTCCTTCCTGCTGACGGGGATTGGAATATCCAGACTGGGAGATTTCATTTACCTGATTGCTATTAATTTGATTGTCTATAACATGACCGGCTCAGCTGCTGCTGTGGCAGGATTATGGATCATAGGCCCTGTCACTTCCGTTTTAACCAATTCGTGGAGCGGGGGCATGATTGACCGGAAAAATAAAAAGAGCATTATGATTTGGACGGATATGGCCAGGGCCCTGGGTGTAGCGCTGATACCGTTTCTGGGAAGCATTGGCTTCATTTATGCAGTCCTCTCTCTAATCAGTATGGCGAAGGCTCTATTTATGCCGGCTTCCGCTACGTATATAACCAAGCTGGTTCCAATCGAAAGCAGAAAACGGTTCAACTCCATCAACAGTCTTGTTACCTCAGGCGCTTTCATCGTCGGGCCAGCCATCGCAGGCGGATTATTTCTGATTGGAACCATTGAAACGGCCATCTTTTTAAATGCGGCTTCCTTTGTCTTTTCAGCTGTCATCATCTGGCTGCTGCCGGACATGGATAAAGAGTTAAAGTCCCCTTCAGTACAAACATCAGCCTATGAAACGCTCCGGGATGATTGGAAGCAGGTCATCACGTTTGGCAGGAGAGAGGTTTTTATCATTTCTGTTTACGGGTGTTTCCTGGCATTCGGTTTGTTCTCACTCGCAATGGATTCCCAGGAGGTTGTTTTTATCCAGGATGTTGTTGGGCTGACAGAAGCGGATTATAGTTTCCTTGTCAGTATCAGCGGTATTGGCTTTGCGCTGGGAGCTCTCTTTATCACCGTCGTTTCAAAAATGCTTAGCATCAAACAGCTCATGGGCTATGGCATGCTTTTGACAGCGGCGGGTTATCTGATTTATGCCTTGGCAGACTCCTATATGATGGTGGTCATTGGATTTACTGTCCTCGGCATTTTTAATGCTTTCTCAAGTGCGGGATACCAAACCTTTTATCAGAATAATGTGCCTGTGGAAATCATGGGCAGAATGACCAGTGTGATCGGTGTCATCCAAAGCTTTGCGCAGATTATCCTGCTCTTTGGAATCGGTGTTCTCGGAGACCTGTTTCCGCTCCGCTATACGATTGTCATTTTAGCAGGCCTGAATTTAATTCTTTCTCTTTATGTCTGCTGGCAGCTGCTGAAGCCGGGGAAGCAGCAGTATTTTTCAGAAACAACTTCCGCTTAAAAAGAAACGCCGGCCCAATCGGACCGGCGCTGGCATTAATTACGCATAATGATATAAATCAAATACATAATGTAAGAGGCTGCGAGAAAGCTGCCCTCATATTTTCCTACAGCATAATGGCTTCTTGAGAAGATGAGGAGCACAAATGTGATTAAAATTAAAATCGTAATATCGATGAATATTTTAGGGTCTACAGGAAGCGGCGATATGGCAGCTGAAGCCCCGAGGACAAACAGGATGTTGAAGATATTGCTCCCTACAATATTTCCAAGAGCGATCTCACTCTCTTTTTTTATGGCTGCGGCGACAGAGGTCACCAGTTCAGGCAGAGAAGTCCCGATGGCAACAATCGTTAAGCCGACCAATGTTTCACTCATTCCCAATGAGTAAGCAATCTCTGTACTGCTTCTGACTACCAAATCACCGCCAAAGATAATGGCAGCCAATCCGGCAATTGTCAAAAGGCTTTGCTTCGTCCATTGGCCGGCGCTTGTTTTAATAGGATCAGCCTTTGTACTGCTTCGGCTTTCCCGGGCCACTTCAAATAAATAGTACATAAATACAGCAAAAATCAGCAGCAGAACGAGACCATCACTGCGTGAAACCACATTGCTGCCGATAGAGTTCAGATATGTATCACTAATGAAAATCATAAGTGCGGCTGTGGCAAGCAAAGTGAATGGAATCTCCTTGCGGATGGTTGTGCTCTCCACTTTCAGGGGAAAAATCACTGCGGTAATACCGACAACCAATGTGATGTTAAAGATATTACTGCCGACGACATTCCCAATGGCCACATCGGCACTGCCATCCAGCGCTGCCAGAATGCTGACTGTGGCTTCAGGTGAACTTGTCCCAAACGCAACGATTGTCAACCCGACCAGCAGCGGAGAAATCTTAAGAAACCCGGCAATTTTTGAAGCGCCATCCACAAAAAAGTTTGCCCCTGCTATCAAAAGGGCAAATCCAATGATTAGAAGTAAATATGACACTTTTCGAAGCACCTCCCGTTTTTACTATGTTTATCCAATTATGGATTGAATTCAATAAACCTTCAACTAAAAGCCACCGGAATGCTATGCCGGCGGCTTCATTTGTTATTCCACTTCTTTTTTGAGCTCCTCATACCAGCTCTGAGTCTCTGCGGAATCTTTGCTGTTAACAAATATCTGCTCATCTTTGAGCTTAATGTACAGAATGGGCGTATGGTCTTTTTGGATGAATAATAGGCTGCTGCCATAGCGAGTCACTTTAAAATGCCCCTGTGCAAGGGTAGGAAGGCCGATACCATTTTGTCTCCAGGTTACTTCAGGCATCTCCTCCAATAATTGCACGGACTGAATATCTTCATAATCCCATTCATCTCCGTACATCCCGGAGATTTCAAATGAATCCTCTGCTAATGCCATTTCATAGCCTTTATGACTGGAGACGGTTAGATAAACGAGAGGTCCAAGCGTTACGATGGCGAGGATGATGGCGAATATATAACTGCGTTTTCTCTTGGCCGGGACTTCATATCTGGATAAGTAGATGAGTCCTCCAAACAATACGACCAGCATGAAGCCGAATTGCGCTTCGGTTCCGAATCTGAATTCGGTAAACGATAGAGGCAGAAACACCAGCATTCCGATAGCGGTGCCGATGAGCAGGCTGCCGATTTTTTGCGGATACCTGTTTTCTATTAATGTTTCTTTCTCTTCCTCGGGCCGTAATGCAAATCCGGAAATGAGCCAGTAAGCCTTTTTGAATCTTACAGCCCATCCGAGAATCAGGAAGAGCGCGATCACTGCAATCTGTGTAATGACAAGTCCAATCATGGGAAAAACCTCCTTACTATTCTTACGGAGAAAGCCCCAGTTTTGTTTCGAATTTGGTATAATAATAAGACAGTTTCTTTTAAAAAAAGTATTGAAATAAGGGGAGGAGCATCCTTGAAAAGCAAAAATATTTTATTTTATATATTGCTGATACTTTTGCTCACGACCGTTGTCAGCATTGTCATGGGCTACCATAACTTCGGCTTTGGGGTAGGTTTTCTGTTCGCATTTCTGTCTCTTTCCACAGGATATTTCTATTCCATGAAAAATCGGGAATATATGCATCAGAATTATCATGCCGATTATGTGGACCGCTTAAAAAACGATAAAAAGATCTAAGAGCGGTTCCGCTGGCATTCAGCACTCCTCTATTATATGCTTAATTTAAAATGAATAGAGGAGGCTGGCCATGAGAGACCAGGAAAAGATGGGATTGCTGCTGGATGTGGAGACGACAGGGCTTGGACCAAATTCCGATGAAATCATCGAACTGGCATTAAAGCTGTTTTCGTACCGTTCGGATACAGGGGAGATACTTGATATTAAGGATAAAGCTGCATTCCTGCGGGAGCCCATCAGCAAATCGGCCAAAAACAATTACAGCCGCGCCTTCAGGGTCCACGGGATTCCTTATGAAGCTGTCAGCGGAAAAAGCTTTGATGATATCAAAATAAAAAAATACTTCTTCCATGCCGATTCCGTTTTCGCTCATAATGCATCCTTTGACCGCAGCTTTTTATACCGGATGTATCCTGAAGACATCAACGAATTAAAATGGTATTGCACGATGAGAAGTGTTCCATGGAAGGAATACGGTTTTACAGACAGCAAGCTGCTGACGCTCCTTCAGTCCCACCAGATTGCAGAAAGCCAGACACATAGGGCGATGGATGATATTACATACCTCTTAGATCTGCTGAAAAAAACAAATCCTGCCGGGGATTTCTATATGCGTGATGTTCTGGCAAAAGGTCCGATGAGAAAATACCAGCCTGCGGTACAGGGCCGGCTAGGTTAAAAGGCAATACAGCAAAAGAGTGCACACAGGCACTCTTTTTTTTGGCAATTTCTCTTTCTTAATCACTCTTCAGCAGGGGCAGTACAATTTTCACTGTCGTTCCCTTGCCAATATCGCTGTCATATTCAATCGTTCCTTGCATTTCACGGATGATCTTGTTCGTAACCATGCTGCCAAGGCCTGTGCCCTTCGTCTTTGTTGTATAAAAAGGCAGTCCGATATTCTCTAATTGCTCGGATGTCATGCCCCGGCCGTTATCTGCAATGGTTATTTCAACCGTGTTGTGAAAATAATCTGCAGAGGTGAAAATATGAATCCTTCCCTTTTCCGGAACTGATTCTATTCCATTCTTAATCACATTCATGATGGCCTGTTTCAGGTGGTGTTCATCTCCCTGAACATAAAACGGTCCTTTATCCGCGTACTCAATCACAACATTGGAATAAGAGGCAAGCGGCCTCATGAGCAGTACACAATCCTGAATCACGTCATGCAAGGGGACATTAGCCAGATGGAACTGCTCGGGCTTTGAGACTTTCAAATAGTTCGTAATGATGCTGTTTGTGCGATCCAATTCCTCAATTATGAGCGGGGAGAACTTTTTTAAACTCTCATCCGCCGTATCCTGGCTCAAATATTGAATGAAGCCCCTCACAGTGGATAAAGGATTTCTGATTTCATGTGCGATGGAAGCTGCCAGCTGGCCGACCATTGTCAGCTTATCCATATACATCATTTCATTGATCTGTTTGTTCGTTTTAAAAAGATTCTCGATTACAAAGATTAGGGCAATAAATGTTAGATAAAACGCCGCGAAGTAAGTCAGGTAAAAGAATGTATCCAGAAAAATGACGGCTGTAGCAAGTATGGAAATATATAGGTAAAAATAAAAGAATAGAATGAATGAACCAGTAACCACCCGATGGCTGGAATTAAGGAACACTCGTCTTAGGGAAAGGGTAATCACAAATGCCAGAATGGAAACCAAAATCCCAATATAAATAAACTGGCCGCCTATTAAATAGCGGCTAATGACTGTACTTAGCATCACTATGGATCCTGGAAGCCATCCTGTATACAGCGTCACGATCATGATGGCGACCATGCGCAAATCAAAATGGGTTTCCCCCAGCGTTTCAATGGGATAAAACATGCACAAAAGTGCCCCGAATGAGCCAAGCAGTCCGTAAATCAATTTTTGTTTAAGGGTGAGAGGGGTCTTTGTCTGATATGGAAAAAACAAATTCCCGTTAAACGTAAATGAAAAAAGAATTGTAATGTTTACCAGTAAAGGCTTGATCAGTGTAACCAATAGTCTCCTCCAAGTATATTCAAATCTAGTGAAAGGGATCTGTCCCTATTAACGTAAAATTTGTTTTACCCGGCCAACCTGTCCATCTTCCAGTCTCACTTTTATACCATGCGGGTGAGAAGGTGACTTTGTTAGAATGTCTTTCACGATTCCTTCTGTCAGCACACCTGTCCGCTGATCCTTTTTAAGAACAATTTTTACTTTTAATCCAGGCGCAATTGCAGCGCGATTCTGCCCTTCCATTACACACCCGTCCGTTTCCGCTGATTATTGGTCTTCTTTGTCTGCTGGCTTTTCAATGCTTTCGCCGATTTAACCGGAGTATTATTGAACTTTCCGCCTGTCTGCTCTTGTTTTTTATTCATAAGCTGCTGTTTCATTGCTTCTTTAAGGCTGATTTTTTTTCGTTCATTGTCTTCTATATGAGTCATGTTAGAGTCTCCTTTATTTACATATCCCTCTATTATAAATCATTAAACAGTTAAAGGAAATTTCACAGAGAAATTATCTTTTTTACCTGTAACTTTTCAGAAAAATAAGTCTTTAAGACCACGAGAATTATTATCAAACCATCCCTTGTTCCTATTTAGAAAATACTGAATATTTTGTACTATTTAGATTACAGAAATAGATTATAGGGAGTGAGTCAATTGTTAAAAGTCCTATCAACTTCAGCTTTATCCCTTGCTTTAGCAGGAAGTGCCGTTTTTGCAGGAGCAGGACCGGCAGATACTCAGGCCAAGCAGGAAAGTAAGCATCAAATCAGTCTTGCCCATCATGTAGGTGCGTCGCCGGAGCTTGCTGCCAAGGCAAAGGAATTGGGAATTGATCTATCAAAAGTGGATCCGGCTGAGAAAGCAGCCAAGGCAGGTGCAAAATTCCAGCAGCCTGGTGACAATCATGTGGCGTATAAAGAAGCAACAGGAGATATACCGGTTCTTGTTCTTCTGGCAAAGTATCCGGATGGTGATGAGCCGGTCGGCGATATGCCTGGACAAGTTCCAGCTGAGTATTATGAGGATCTAATTTTTGGGACTGAGTATAATCCTTATGAGCTTCCTCAATTCCAGAAATATGATGGTGAGAATGTTCCAAAGGACCGCACGATGCAAAACGCTTATAAAGAATCCAGTTATGGTAAAACAAACCTGGTCCGCAAGGAAAATACTGAATTTGTCTGGGTAGAAATGCCAAAAGGTGCATCATACTACTTGGATCAGGAAGGCAAATATGCTGAAAACGGTACATACGTAAATGGCAACGTGAATGGAGATGCCCATACAGGCGAGTTCATCCGTGACTTATTGAAAGCGGCAGACGAGCAGGTTGATTTTTCAAAGTATGCCGAGGATGGGGAAGTGCCTAACGTTTTCGTCATTCATGAAGGTACAGGAGCTGAATTCAGCCGTGACCCGGCACAGTTCTGGTCTCATAAGTGGAATATCCTGAGCGCGCTTTACTATGGCAAATACTATGAAACTGGCAAACCTGCTGATGTACATGCTGGCATGCCTCAAAATGAATGGATTAATAAAACAGTTGCAGAAGATATGACCTATGATGGCGTAATCGTTAACAACTACAACATCCAGCCAGGCATCGGCGGAAACGTTGCCGGATTTGATGCTGCAACAAATTCTTATAAAGAAGAGGCAAAAACGGGTCCATTCCCGGCACAAACCGGGGTTTATGCACATGAATTTGGACATGCATTAGGATTGCCTGATTTCTATGATACGGTTTATAGCTCTGAGGGTGTAGGAAACTATTCGATGATGGCGGGCGGCTCCTGGATGCGCTACCCGGATGCTGCAGCTTATGCCGGAAACTCTCCAACGCACTTTGATCCGTTCTCTAAGATTTTCTTGGGATGGGTAAATCCGATTGAAGTGAAGCCTGAAGATGGCGTGCAGGAGATTACACTGCCGGCAATCAATAAAGCCGATGCAGACAACGGCATCGTCAAAATGGAAGTGCCGGGCTCGAATGGAACGGAATACTTCTTATTCGAAAACGTCCAGCAGGATGGGTTTAACCAGGGCTTAATTCGCCAGGGTGCAGATTCTAAAGGTTTAATGGCGTGGCATGTAGATGAGAACATCATCAACTTGTACCAAACTGCCGGCTTCCGTCCAAACAACGTGGAAAACTGGATGAACAAACGCTTCCAGTACAACCAATCTGAAACAGCAAGTGATGGTACAGTAGTGACACACTACGGTTTATCCGTTCTACAGGCAGATGGCAATTATGATTTGGAGAAGAATGTAAATCGCGGTGATGCTGGCGACTTCTTTAAAACCGGAGGAAAAATCACGCCTGTATCCGGAAATGTTCACACGGGTTCTTACTACTTCTGGAAGGGCTATAGCTCAACTCCAGCTGATTCTGGAATCCATGTAACAGATATTAAAGAAAATGCAGATGGATCCATCACGGCGAAATTCTACTATAATACGAACAGCAGCACGAATTAATAGACTAAAATCCGAGCGGGGATACCTGCTCGGATTTTAGTTTAAAGACTATTTTTCTCATAAACTTTCAGGTTAGCGTATATCGCACCGATAACAGGAGCATCCAAATCCAGCAGCTTAGCCTTTTCCAGCAAATATCCAAAGAAATGATCAGCTTCGATTGCCTGCTGCTTTTCCATATCGCGCTGCAGGGAAGATTTCATTTCATAGCCCATTTCTTTTATTTTTTGAACCTGGGCATCTTCAATCCCGTCAGCCAGCGGAGCATCCAAGCCCCTCATAATGGCAGATGCTTCTCTCAAAAGTTCTTTAACCGAACTCAATCCGAATGTCTGATCTCTGATCGGCCCAATTGGAGAGCGGAACAGGGAGGTGACGCCAGAAAGTGTGGAGATAAACAGGTACTTATGCCACATCTCCTGTTCGATATTTTCGGAGAGGCGGAAGTTTGCTTTTGTACCTGAAAAAGCCTCTTGAAGCTTCAGGATCCGCTCCGTTTTTTCGCCGGATCGTTCCCCAAAAACAAAGTCATGGACCGGGCTGGTTTGAATCACTTTCCCATTTTCACCAAGAGTGGTTTCAATAAAGCAAAGGCCGCCAAGAACGTTCTCTTCCCCAAAAGCGGCTGTCAATTCATCAATGTGGGCAATTCCATTTAAGAGAGGAAGAATCAAGGTTTTATCGGCTGTGTATGGATGGATATCCTCTATGGCTCCCTCAAGATGATAGGCTTTTGTTGAGAGCAGGATGACATCGAATGCATCTGCCTTTTCTCCGGCTTGGATTGTTTTCGGCTCAGGAAACTTCATATCCCCATGTACACTTTCCACCAGAAGCCCGTATTTCTCAAGCTGCTCCTTTCTGTTTTCTCTTACCAGGAACGTAACATCTTCGCCTTTTTCCAAAAGCCTTCCGCCAAAATAGCCGCCAATGGCGCCGGCTCCGACAACTAATATTCTCATTTTATAGTGCCTCCTTTGGTTAAATGGAAAAGTGCACGCATGTACGTGCACTTTTGCTAAGTTAAATAGAAGAATAACCCGATTACAGATATTACACCAAAAATCAACTTGGCAGGAAGAGGAAGAGAATCTGTGCCCTTTTCGTTTATTCTCTTCTCTTCCTCATTTACCGTTTCACGGTATTTGGGACCGCAGCAGCCCATTAAGCGGATTTCTTCCAGCCGGAAATATCTTCTTCAAGCGGCAGGTTATTCGCCCGGGCCTTTTTAGCAGCAGAGAAGAATAGTGCCACAAGAATGACTGTACCGATTGCTCCGCCAATCCAGGAAGCATTCATCGATAAACCGAAGCCGATTTGCGCATTAAAGATATACGTTAGGACCATCAGCAGCATGAATATTCCCGGAATAAGGGAGATCCAGTAATTTTTCTTCGCGATATACAAGTACATGGCACCGACAAACAGCGCGATTACCGCAGTTGATTGGTTAGCCCAGCTGAAGTATCTCCATAGGATGTTAAAGTCGATTTGCGTAAGTGCCAGTGAGATTGCAAATAGAGGCAAAGCAATCATTAGGCGGCTTGAGAATTTCTTCTGTGCAAAGTTAATGTAATCAGCAATAATCATACGTGCACTTCGGAAAGCCGTATCCCCGGAAGTGATCGGAAGGACCACGACACCGAGAATCGCAAGCGTTCCGCCGATTGCTCCAAGCATCAGGGTAGAAGCTTCGCTTACCACGGCACCAGGACCTCCGTTAGCAAGGAAATCACTTAAACCGTTATAGCCATCGAATAAGCTCATTGCAGCAGCAGCCCAGATCATGGCGATGATACCTTCTGCAATCATCATGCCATAGAAAATCTTACGTCCCTGGTTTTCATTCTGAGTTGTACGGGAGATAATCGGTGTCTGTGTTGCATGGAATCCGGAAAGAGCACCGCAAGTGATCGTGAAAAACAGCAATGGGAAAATAGGTGCGTTAGCCGGGTGGAAATTCTGCAGTGAAATTTCCGGGATTTTAGCTCCTGTTGCAACTAAGCCAATCCCTACGCCAAGTGCGCTGATTAAAAGCAATGCGCCAAAGTAAGGGTACAGGCGGCCGATAATTTTATCAACAGGCAGCAAAGTCGCCAAAATATAATAGATGAAAATCGCAGCAATGATTAGTGTGAGTGAGATCTTCTGATCCAACACTACATAAAGCAGATCAGCAGGAGTAGTAACAAACACCGTACCAACCAATAACAGAAGAAGAACAGCGAAAGCGTTCACAACATGTTTCATGACTTTCCCGAGGAACTTGCTCGCAAGCTCAGGCAAATGCGCGCCGCGGTTCCGGATCGAAATCATTCCTGTTAAATAATCGTGAACAGCACCGGCAAAAATACAGCCGACCACGATCCAGATAAAGGCAACAGGTCCGTAAAGCGCTCCCATAATCGGGCCGAAAATCGGACCAGTACCAGCAATATTCAACAGCTGAATCAGCGAGTTCTTTGGTGTGCTCATAGCGATATAGTCCACACCGTCAGAATGCGTGTAGGCAGGAGTCGTCCGTGCCTCCTTCACACCGAATACTTTTTCAACAAACTTGCCGTACGTAAAATAACCAATAATTAAAAGTGCAATACAGACTAAGAAAGTAATCATCATTATCCCCCTTTATGAATGCGTTTACATAAATTATATAAGAAGAAGAGGAAATTTGAACAATTTGTGTCCAACATGTAAAAAACAAAGATTAAAATGCAGTGATGGGGGATTAACATGCATCGAAGGATGGGAATGTATAGAAAATTCATTATATTTGGCGTCTGGGCCGGGGAGCGCAGTTAAACTGGTATATAGCGCAAAAATTAAAAGGAAAGCGCAATTATCCGAGGCAAAGCGCTATTAAGCTTTTGAAGCGGCGCAAATCCAGCTTTAGGACGCAATTCCACTCAAGGAAAGAGCAATTAATGATAATAACGGCTCAAAATCGCATGGGAAAGCGCAATCCTCATCCAGCTCGGCGCAATTCCAAATAATAAAAGCGCAAATCCGAACTCAAAGCGCAAAAACTTCACAGATAAGCGCAATCACACACTGTAACAGCGCGAAACCGAGCACAAGAGCGCAATCCTCATCCAGCTCGGCACAATTCCAAATAATAAAAGCGCAAACCCGAACTCAAAGCGCAAAAACTTCACAGATAAGCGCAATCAGACACAATAACAGCGCGAAACCGAAGCAGAAGAGGGCAATCCCCGCCAAACAAAGCGCAATCACCTCAAACTTGAACCCCCACAAAAAACAAAAAAGCACCGTCCTCGATGCTTTTTCACAACTCCAATCGCACCCGCAGTGTCTTCACATAATTCCGGCTCACAGACAAGAGTTCTTCCCGGCCTTCCATCTCAAGCTGGTATGCGCCGTTGAACCAGGGGGTGAGTCGTGTGACATAATCCAGATTCACCAGATAGCTTTTATGAATCCGGAAAAAGCTGAAGGGAAGCAGCCGGCTCTCCAAATCTTTTAGCGGGGTTTTGGTTTCATGCTCCCCGGTTCTGGTTATAATCCTGGATACTTTTTCATCCCGGTAAATATAGAGGATTTCTTTTGGCTCGAGATATAGAATTTCCCCATCTTCTTCAACAGCCAGTTTGCCGGCCGGCTTGCTGATATCATTTTCTGTTTTTGCCCCAATCAATTTTTCTACGCGCCTGATGGTCTGTTCCAGCTGTTCCTCGTCGTAGGGCTTCAGTAAGTAATCGGTTGCTTCATAGCGGAAGGCTTCAGCAGCAAACTGCGGGTAGGCAGTTGCAAAGATGATGAGCGGCACTTTTTTCAGCTCCTGCAGTGATTTGGCAGCTTCCATCCCGTTCATTTTGGGCATCTCCACATCAAGGAAAACGACATCCGGCTGAAGCTGGATGGCTTTCATCACCGCCGCTTCGCCCGATTCAGCCTCGCCGACTACCTGGATCACAGGAAATTCCTCAAGTAAATGCTTTAATTCATCTCTGCTGTATCGTTCGTCATCAGCGATTAAGGTTCGGATCGTTTTTTCCATCAATTTTTTCCTCCGTTTGCGGAATGGCGAATTGAATGTCAGTGCCGATGCCTGGCGTGCTAGCAATTTGAAGCGAAGCTTCCTCTCCAAACATCATGGTCAGCCGGCGGTTTACATTGTACAATGCAAGTCCTGATCCCGATTCTGACTGCAGGGTTTCCTTGCCGAGCTGTTCGGCTCTTTCCCGGCTCATTCCCTGTCCATTATCTTTCACTTTTACTATCGTCATTCCGTCCTGTTTCTGAATTTTGATCATAATGATACAGTCCTGTTCCTTGTTCTTAATTCCATGCTTTACGGCATTTTCCACAATCGGCTGCAGTGTGAGCGGCGGGATTCTTTCCAAAAGGGCATCTTCATCAATGTCGTATATGACTTCGAGCCGATCCACAAACCGGGTTTCTTCAATTGACAGATAAGCCTTTACATGTCTGAGCTCCTGTTCAAGGCTCGTGCAGCTGACTGTCGTGGCCGTCAGGTTTTGCCGCAGAAAATGCGATAAGGATACGAGCAATTTCCGTGCCTGGGCAGGCTCGATCCGCACAAGGGAGATAATCGTATTCAATGAATTAAATAAAAAATGCGGTGATATTTGAGCCTGCAGCGCTTTAATTTCAGCTTCCTTTGCCAGCTGGTAGGCTTTATCAGCCTCAGCGATCTCAAGCTGATTGCTGAGCAGTACACTGAGCCCGGAGATCAGCTCCATCACGAGATTAGTCATTTCTTTTTCCGAACTGAAGTAAAACTTCAGCGTTCCGATCGTTTCGCCGCGCAGCTTTAAAGGAGCTACAATGGCTGCGCCAAGAGGGCAGTTTTCCTGCCGGCAGTGAATGGTCTGGTCATTGGCAACCACAATTTCCCCGTGCTGAATGACATCCCGCGTTATCTGGGTCTGGATTGGGCTTCCCGAACGGTGGTGGTCATTTCCCAGGCCGACATGGGCAAGGATTTCGGTGTGATTGGTGATTGCGACTGCTTTCATCTGAAGTTCCTTATGTAAAATCAGGCAGACTGCCAGAGCGGACTTATGATTAATGCCTTCCCGAAGGTGAGCAAGCGTCTGGTCAGCAATCCGCAGTGTTTTTTGTGCATGAAAAGCACCTGCTTTTTCTTCTTCGTTTATAACATTTTTTATGATCAGCAGAAAAAGGGCACTGCCAAGTCCATTGGCTATAATCATGGGAATCCCGATCATTTCGACAAGTGCAATGGCTTTTTCTATAGGCCGTGAAATTCCGAGAATAATCAGCATCTGCACGGCTTCAGCTGTGGCACCAATGAAGAAGGCCGAAGACAGCTTCACATGTTCATTTTTTCGCCGGAAAAAGCCGGCAAGCAGCCCCGCCACAATGGAGGCCAGCCCGCAGGCAAACCCGGTAAAGCCGCCAAGCGTAAATCGGTGGAATCCCGCTATAATCCCTGCACCAATCCCTACTTTAGGGCCGCCAAGCAATCCTGCGAGCACGACTCCGATCACCCTGGAGTTGGCAATGGCTTCATCTGAAGCAAGCTCGGAAGCCCAGCGGTTGAACTGCAGTGTGTCCGTATTGAAGGCAAGCCCGGAATAGGTTCCTATGATGCCAAAGAAACCGAAAAAAAGAATGGCTTTATACTCCTGCTGCCGTTTTAATCTTTCGCCATAAATCATCTCTCTGAAAAAGCGGAACCTTGTCAGGATCAGCGCAATGGTGACAATGATTCCAAGCCGCTCCAGCATTGTAATCAGCAATTCAAGCATCCTTAGTGCCCCTTTAACCAAGTTTGTTATCATCATTTTAATAGATTAAAGAGTAAATGAAAAATGACCCGTTTGAATTTTTCAAAAAAATGTACAGGCTTTTCCTTCATATTTGTCGAAAATTTATTGTATTAAAGGGTCAGGAGGAATTCTGAATGCTTCTTTCTGATATAAAAGGGAGCTGATAAAATGATCGAATATGCAGTGAATTCAGAAGGAATTTCAGCAGATATGCTGGAAGGTTTTTTTGATGGATGGCCAAATCCGCCGAGCCCTCAAAAACATCTGAAGCTTCTAAAAAACAGCACGAAAATCGTACTTGCCGTTGACCGTGATAAAAATGCAGTGGCTGGGTTCATAACAGCAATCAGCGACGGAGTGATATCAGCCTACATTCCGCTGCTCGAAGTACTGCCTGATTACCAGCAGCAGGGAATCGGTCAAAAGCTGGTCACCCGCATGCTGGAAGAGCTGGACGGTATTTATATGATCGACATCATGTGTGATCCTGAATTGCAGCCGTTTTATGAAAGATTCGGAATGATCAAATCTTCCGGAATGGTGCAGCGAAATTATCAGAATCAATCAGGAAAGCAGTGACAGGGGATACCGGAAGCTGGGTATCCCTTCTGCTTACCTCTAATAAGGAGGACTTTCTATGAAGTACACCCTCAATCAGATTAGACCTGAAGAACTAATTGAAAACCGGCTTAACCTAAAGGGATTCCTTCAATCTCAGATCAGTCCCTTGATCGGCAGGAAATCCTGGATGCAGGACTGGGAACAGCTGGCCAAAAGATTTCAGCTACTTAAATTTGCAGTATTACCAGAAGCGGAGGCTATTAAATACAGCTGGAATCCTGAGGAGATTTCAGCAATCATCGAAGAAACGTGCAATGAAGCTGAGAGGCATCTTCACTTCGAAAGCCTAACCATAACAATCGTGCCTGCACTTTCTTTCCCGTGGTTTCAGAATTTCGATCAATCACTGTGGACAAATGGCTACACAATAGGTCCAGATACCATCATCCTTGCTATTCCGCCTCAGCCGGACCCCGACTTTTTAAAATATATGCTTGCCCATGAGCTCCATCATGCTTCCCCTGAAAATCCGATCTACAATCTCACATTGGAAACCTTTACTCTTGCGGACTGGTATAAAATGGAGGGGGGCGCTGAGTATTTCAGTCTTTCACTTTATAAGGACAAACGCTGGTGGAAGAAAGAATTTACTGAGGAAATCGAGCAGAACTATATAGAAATTGCCCGGCAAAACCTGATTACAGCAGACGAGGTTTTAAAAAGCAAAATCTGTTTTGGCAATAAAGAGATGGGCATCCCGGTATTTGCCGGCTATTCATTTGCTTATAAAATGGTAAGGCATTATGCAGAGAAGGAGAAACTTACGAAGTATCGGGATTTATATCAAGCAGACCCGCATGAAATATTCCATAGCTATTTGATAAAGGAGGCCATTTAATTGGAGACAGAACTTCTGAATATTTTTGATGAAAGCCGAAAACAAATCGGTGTGGCTTCCCGTGAAGATGTCCATAAAAAAGGTCACTGGCATGAAACCTTTCATTGCTGGTTCATCAGCAGGGAAAAAGATCAGGATTATATATATTTTCAATACCGCAGCAAAGAAAAGAAGGATTATCCAGGCCTTTTGGATATAACCGCCGCTGGCCACCTCTTAAGCCATGAATCTGTCATGGACGGCATGAGGGAAGTGGAGGAAGAACTGGGGATTCGTGTTGATTTTGCGGACCTGGTGCCACTGGGCGTCATTGATTATATCGCGGAAAAAGAAAATTTTATCGACAAAGAATTGGCCCATGTTTTTCTTTATTACAGCAATCATTCTTTAGAGGAGTTCAGCCTGCAGCCAGAAGAGGTTACGGGTATTTACCGGATTACCCTGGAAGACTTTTATGAACTGTGGTTTTGCGGAAAAGAATTTACTGAGGCAGAGGGATTCCAAGTCGACAATGGCATAAGAATCCCCAACTCCTTAAATGTTAGGAAAACGGACTTTGTCCCTCATCAGGATTACTATTATAAGCGTGTCCTGCATTCGATGCGTGAACAGATTGTTCAATCAAAGGTATGATTGAAGAGAAGAAGACAATGAGAAAGGTGTTCTTAATACTTTTTGCGCTTTTGCTGGCAGGGAGTTCACCATCATTGGCAACAAAATGGCTTGAACTTAATCCTGAAAAGGTTGAATCCCGCTCACAAGTTATTGTGCTGGGTACATATAATTTTAAAAGTAAACAAAAATCAAGCAAGGGTATTTTTTATGGAAGACAGTTTCAAGTCGAAAAGGTATATAAAGGAGAAGCAGCAGAAACCATCACAGCGGGCATTGATATTTACGATGCAGGATGGCGGCAAGTTCCGTTTATTTTTGGAGAAAACGAATGAAGCCCGCTTTCTTGTACCCATTGCCGGCCCCAATGGAATGGTTCAAGTGCAGGATGACAGGATTATATCAGGGCATGAGGATTTTTACGGACAAATACTGAGCGGAGAAGCAAGAAAACCTAGCCCTCCTAAATCAAATGAAGGAGGCCATCTGCTTGAAGTCTTGCTGTTTTCCTTTATAGGACTTATCACTTTCCTGTTGATTATTAGGTTTTTAGCAAGAGAAAAGGCGAAATCTTATTAAGCGCGCCACATTTAGATTATAATAGAGAAATAACAACTAATGAAAAGGCAGGATTCTTATGATAGTAAAAAATGAGGAAGAATTAGCAAAACTGAAGGAAATCGGCAGAATTGTCGCGGAGATTCGCGATGTGATGATTGAAAAAACAAAGCCGGGCGTAACAACCAAGGAGCTTGATGACATAGCCGGAGAGCTTTTTGAAAAGCACGGAGCGATTTCAGGCCCTAAAGGAGAATACGATTTTCCAGGCTTCACATGCATAAGCGTGAATGAAGAAGTGGCCCATGGCATTCCTGGAAGCCGAGTGATTAAAGAGGGCGATCTTGTAAATATTGATGTTTCAGGATCAAAAGATGGCTACTTCGCAGACACAGGCCTATCATTTGTCGTTGGTGAAGACGAGAAGCTGCAAAAATTATGTGATGCGGCTCAGGAGGCATTCGATGAAGGGCTGAAAAAATTAAAGCCGGGCGGCAAGCTGAGCCTTGTCGGAAAGACAGTTCACAAAGTTGCCAAAAACAATGGATTCAACGTTATCATGAATCTGACTGGACACGGTGTCGGCCGCTCCCTTCATGAAAAGCCGGACCATATCCTGAACTATTTTGATCCATGGGATAAGCAGCTGTTAAGAGAAGGCATGGTTGTAGCCTTCGAACCATTTATTTCAAGCGGAGATGAGGAAGTAAGAGAAATGAGCGACGGCTGGACGTTCGTCACACCTAACAAAAGCCATGTCGCCCAATGTGAACATACCGTTGTCATCACAAAAGAAGGACCAATTATCTTAACGAAATAAGCATGGACCAGGGGCATTGCATGTTCCTGGTTTTTATATATGATTACTGTTAATGTGCTATAATAGAGAGATACAGGAGGTGAATTAAATGGAAGAACAAATAGTGAAGATCCTGCATCAAATCAATGGAAAACTTGATGCACAGAGTGGGGTTCAAAAAGAGCAGGGTGTGATTCTAAGTGCATTAAAGTCAGGGCAGGAAATCTTAAAAGCCGAGATTAATGAATTGAGACTCCAAAATGCCAAGGATTTTGGTGAACTAAAAGAAAGAATAGATACCCAGGAAGTCAGCATGGAGCTTCTAGAAAAAGAAACATGGAGTAATAAAAAAGAAATCCATAGAATACAAAAAGTATTGGGAATGATGTAATCTGAAATGATGGCTATTAATGGATTCATTCCCCCAATATTTTTATACTTCCAGCTTCTCCAAAAAATCTTCAATTATTATTACTCACGAAAAAACACTTGAACAATTCCCTCCATTCCGCTAAAATAATAAAAATTTCAAATTTTAAGTAATGACAGAAACAAGTAGCTGCTTATCTCCCTGTTGCAGAGAGCTGATGCCTGGTGAAAATCAGCACATAGATAACAGCGAATTACCTTCTTGAACTTTCTCTGTGAACAAAAGTAGCAGGGAACGGCACGGACCGTTAATCCGCTGAGTGGAAGAGCAATCTTCAAAAAGGGTGGTACCGCGTTAACCACGTCCCTTTCTTTAGGGGCGTGGTTTTTTGTATTCAAATTAAAGAAAGGATGGGGGACATGGAGAATTTTATTGAAAAATTAACAGCCCAACAAAAACTCGAAGCAGAGAGGCAGCTTGAGGTTTACCGCAATGGCGTCCAGGAGATTCTGCCGGAAGCGGAGCTGAAGAATAAAATAGCCAAATCCCTTTTTCAGAACCAGCCTTTAAAAATTAAATTGGGGCTTGATCCTTCTGCGCCGGATGTCCATATTGGCCATACGGTTGTGCTGAATAAATTAAAACAGTTCCAGGACAACGGCCACATCATCCAGCTGATCATTGGCGATTTCACCGGGAAAATTGGCGACCCGACAGGCAAATCGTCAGCCCGGAACCAGCTCACCGATGAAGAAGTGAAGCATAATGCCAAAACATACTTCGAGCAATTCAGCAAAGTGCTGGACATGGAGAAAGTCGATCTTCATTACAACTCAGCATGGCTATCGGACCTCCAGCTCGAAGACGTCATCCGCCTGTCTGCCAGCATAACAGTTGCCCGCATGCTGGAACGCAACGACTTTTCAGAGCGCCTGGCCACAGGCAAACCGATCTCGCTTCATGAATTTTTCTACCCGCTGATGCAGGGCTATGACTCGGTTGCTCTAGAAAGCGATATCGAGCTTGGCGGCAATGATCAGCACTTCAATGTCCTGATGGGACGCCATCTGCAGGAACATTTCCAAAAAGAAAAGCAGGTGGTCATCCTGATGCCGCTCCTTGAAGGCCTGGATGGCAAAGAGAAAATGTCCAAATCAAAAAACAATTACATTGGTGTGGATGAGGATCCCAATAATATGTACGGCAAAACCATGTCCATCCCGGATGAGCTAATTGCAAAATACTTCAATCTCGCAACAGATCTGCCAGTAAAAGAAAAACAGCAAATCGCAGATGGGCTCGATAACGGCACTCTGCACCCGCGTGACGCCAAAATGCTTTTAGGCAGAACAATCGTCCGCATGTACCATGGCACCGGTGCAGCTGATAAAGCCGAACTGCATTTCAAAACCATTTTCCAAAAGGGAGCCATGCCGAATGAGATCCCGGAAGCCGAATGGAAGGGTGAATGTGAAGTCCTCATTACAGACCTGATTGCCGGCCTCGGCCTGCTTTCCTCCAAAACGGAAACGAGAAAAATGATTGCAGGCGGCGGCATCCGTTTAAACGGAGAGAAAGTCAGCGATGTTCAGATGCTCGTGAAAATCACAGACGGATTAGTTCTTCAGGCAGGGAAAAGAAAATTTGTGAAACTAAGGCTCAGCACTTCAAAGTAGGCAAATCGCTTTTTCCTCCTGGCACTTTCAAGATATGATAGAATAGACGAAATTTTTAAAGAAAAGCAGGTGGAGAAAATGAAAGCGATCATTCATGAAGGAAAAGCAGGCCGTGCCGGATTATCTTATGGTGAACTGGAAAATCCCGAGCCGGGTGCCGGCGAGGTCAGGGTAAAATTGAAAACGGCAGGCTTGAACCATCGTGATTTATTTGTCCTGAACCGCCATAAGCCAGAAGATCCTGCGCTTGTCATCGGTTCAGATGGAGCGGGAATCATAGACTCAGTCGGGGAAGACGTTACAGACGTGAAGCCAGGCGATGAAGTCATCATCAATCCCGGACTGGGCTGGAAGGAAAAGAGCGATGCACCGCCGGCTGGCTTTGAAATCGTCGGCTTGCCGTTTCATGGCACATTCGCCGAATATATCACCATTCCGTCTGAAAACGCAGCACCCAAGCCGGCGTATTTAACCTGGGAGGAAGCGGGCGTCCTATCCCTGGCAGCACTAACCGCCTACAGAGCATTATTCACAAGAGGAAAGCTTCAATCAGGCATGAAGGTGTTCATTCCAGGGATTGGAGGAGGAGTTGCAACCTTCTTAATGCAATTTGCAAAAGCAGCGGGAGCAACCGTATATGTTGCTTCCCGTTCGGAGGAAAAATGTCAGAGAGCGCTTGAACTCGGTGCGGATAAAGCCCTGAACAGCAGCGAATACTGGAATGGAGTCCTTGGCGGGGAAAAAGTCGATCTTGTCATTGAATCAGTTGGTCCGGCAACATTCAATAAATCGCTCGAAATCCTGCGCAATGGCGGCACCATCGTAACATTTGGCTCCTCCACAGGCGATCAGCTGGAACTCAACCTCCGCAGCCTCTTTTACGCCCAGCAAAATCTGCTTGGCTCAACAATGGGCAGTGCAGAAGAGTATCATGAAATGCTTCAGTTTATTGAAAAGCATCAAATCAGGCCTGTGCTGGATGAGGCACTGACGCTTGATCAATTCGAGCAGGCTTTTGATAAAATCGAAAACGCAGAACAATGGGGGAAGATTGCCTTTAAAATTGGTGTGTAAAAAAAGGGGTGAGATTCTGCGAAACGCAGTATCTCACCTTATTTCTTACACATGTAAAAACTTCACACAAACCGGATCCGGAACCATTACATCTGATTGAAGCAGTGTAAGCGTCCCGTTGTTTTCATCCCGGGAATACAAAATAATATTGCTGGAATTCTGGTTGGAGCCAATCACAAATTTTTCGGTTGGATCAAGCACAAAGTCGCGCGGCCAGTTTCCTTCTGTGGAGGTATGTCCCACAAACGCAAGCTCTCCATTATCCTGATTGACGGAGAACACAGCAATGCTGTCGTGCCCGCGGTTGCCGGAATAAATAAAGCGGCCATCGGAAGAGATATGAATGGCACTTCCCTGGTTATTTTCCGTAAAACCTTCCGGAAGCGTGGAAATAGCCTGCTTTTGAACTAAGCTTCCATCCTCATGATACTGAAGCAAAAGAACCTCTGAGCTAAACTCGGTCATCACATAGGCGTACCTTCCATTTGGATGGAACACAAGGTGTCTCGGACCGCTGCCCGGCTTTACAGACAGGATGCTTTTTTCCTTCAGAATGCCTTCATTCACTTCATACGTAATCACCTGGTCCGTTCCCAGGTCAACTGCAACTAAATACTTTTCGTCCGGAGTAAGTCCAGCATAGTGAGTATGCGGTTTTTCCTGCCTGCTGTCCGGTCCTGATCCGCTATGTTCAATAACCGAAACGGCAGGGTTTAGAGAGCCGTCTTCATTTGTTAAGTAAGACTCCACAGTCCCTTTATGGTAGTTTGCACTGAAAACATTTCGTACGGATGAATCCACACTGACATGGCAAGGAGGAGAGCCCTCTGCCACCTGGCTGTTGATTTTCTCAAGTGAACCGCTGCTGCTGTCAAGACGATATGCAGCTACTCCGCCGGATTCGCCTTCCTTGGCTACCGAGTATAAATATTGATTATCCTGGCTAATCGTTAAATAAGTGGGATTATCCAGTTTCGCTGCCGTTTTCACATCGGAAATTCTGCCCGCTTCTGTATCCAGAATAAATGAATAAATCCCTTCACTTTCACCCTTTGTGTATGTCCCTATGTATCCTCTGTACTTGGCCATATGAAGCCTCCTTTAAATGCTTTCTTCTGAAAATACTCTATCATACATCGCAGTTCAAACAAAAGGAAGAGGAATTTTACAATCGAAAAAGAATAGTAAAAAGGTATATATATGAGAGGATGATCATGTTGAAGGCACCCCATTCCATATTGTCGATTTGGAAAAGGTTTGACTGTTTTCCGATGGAGACCTTGACAAAAGCATGGTTTTACAATAAAGCAGGAATTAAAAAGCAGCGGGATGTTTCCTTAATGAAGGAGCACCGTGCCCAATATGGCATTACCGGAAACTGTTTTGACCTGGCGATCTGGCTTCTACATGAATTTAAGCAGGCTGGAATCGAGGCCTATCCGGTTGGCCACGAATTGAAAACGCCTTCTGCCCATGCGGCAGTGGTGGCAGTGGATGAAGAGGGGCGCCGCTATCTATGCGATCTGGGTGATCAATGGCTGCAGCCCATATTGATTGATCCAGAGGCAAGAGACTTTACGCCGGAAAAAGTAAGCGGATTTTTCCCGGCAGCAGATGTTCAGGTCTCATCTGAAGAAAGGCAGCTGGAAATCGCTTATCACCGACCGAACGGAAAAATATCGAGGCAGAGTTATGATACGGATGCTGCAGATATGAACATTTTCCTGGAAGCAGCTGAACGATCTCAAAACACTATTTATCCAAAGGCATTGCTGGAACAGCGGATTCCCTATAAAAACGAAACCGCCCACTGGGAATTTTATAATTGGAAAAGCTTTCTCAGTACTACAGAAGGCCTGTATCATGACGCCCCTGCGGATACTATTGAAGAATGGGCAGCCCGGATTCATGAAAAGACAGGGTATGATATTGAGTTTTTAATAGAAGCATTGGGCTTCTACAAAAAGCTGGGAAATTGAAAAACTGATGCGGGTTTAGAATCTTTTTATCTTAATGACACTCAAAAACTGGATTCGCTCATAAAATAGGAATTTCGCTCATAAACACAATAAAAACGATCATAAAATGGGGATTTCGCTCATAAACACAATAAAATCGCTCATAAAATGGGGATTTAGCCCATAAATACAAATGCTCATAACTTCCCAAGTTCCGCCCATAACGCGAATAACCAAAGGAGCTGCCATGTATATAAAACTCTATCAATATCATATCCGTCCGGAAAACGAACAGGAACTGATGCTGATCCAGCGGAAAGCCGGTCAAATCTACAGGAATTACATCGATGTTCAAACCAAAATCTTAAAAAACAATATAGATGAGACAAAGTGGACAGAAATCAGTTTTTTTAAGTCGGAAGAGGACTATCAAAACAAGCTGCCGCTGATAAATAGCGACCCCGACATCCAGGAGCTTTACAAAAGGTTTGAATCTCTGCTGATCAGCGGTATAAGGGAAGAGGATTATGAGGAATGGCTTTAAAACCATAGTTAATGACTCTTCCTCTTAAGGAAATTCTCCTATTTATCTACCATTCTGTCATTTTGAAGATATAGTAGGATATAATCTAAGCATGACAAAAGAGAGGAGATATACACATAGATGGAGCCTATTCAAAAAGTTTCAGCGTATCTTACTCAAAATGCGGAGGTATTATCCGAAGAGATTGTTGCAGAAATCGTAAGCCGGTTCAGTTTCGAAATTCCCAGACAGGAAATTGATGCGGCCGTTTCGATGTATGTTGAGTTTATAAATTATTTGGGAGCCATGATTGCGAACAGCGAAGACCGGGTTCCTGAAGGGCTGGTCGAGTGGAGTAAAGGAAACGGCGAACGGGCTGCCTCCATGGGAGGGAAAATTTCCGATATAGTCACCCGATATCCGGACACACGCCTCGTTTTTACTGATAGATTACGTAATATAGGGATAGAATTTGAGTTATCAGCGGATGAAGTTATTTCTATTGTGAAAAAAGTCAACTACATACTCGACATCAGCATTAATGAAACCGTATTTGCTTTTGAACGGCACTCCGAGGAACAATTAAAGGAGACGCAATCCCAGATAAATGAGCTGTCTGCTGCCATCGTACCCATTCAGGACAGCATTGCCATTCTTCCGCTGATCGGCAGCATAGACTATGACAGAGCACAAATCATCATTGAGAAAACAGTCCCGCGGGTAAGCCAGCTGGGAATTGAAACCTTAATAATCGACTTTTCCGGCACGGTGAATATAGATATTGAAATCGCCAAGCATATTTTTGATATCCGGAACATCCTTCTGCTGATCGGCGTCAACACGATTGCCACAGGTGTCAGACCGGATTTAGCGAAAAAAGCCGTTACCCTTGGCATCGATTTATCATCACTTGAAGTTTACTCGAATGTCCTGCAGGCGATTAGAAGCATTAAATAAATGAAATGATTGAAGCTGCTCATAAAGCGGCTTCTTTTTATATAAAAATAGAAAATAGAAATTTTTTAACTGCGATAACTGTCTGGCTTCAGCGCCTACCCCCTCGAGGTCACAAGCTTGTCTAGCTGCGGCTCCTAGGAACTCGAGACATAAGCCAATCCCTTTCAGAAGGAAAGAACACCTTCTTGCAGGGCTCGTCTTATGCCTGTCGTCCCTTGGCAGTCGCCTCCACATATCGGGCAATCCTCCCAAAAAGGCAAAGAACGCCTTTCCGTGAGGTTCGTCTTGTGCTTGTCGGGGGTGAGCACAAAGGAAAGCTTCCTTGGGTGTTCTTCGCAGGAACAAGCGCTTTTGGCTTGTTCCGAAGGCGCTTCCGCTTTTCTTTTAAAAAAATATTGTCGAACCCCCAGTCACATGATAGTATTTAGATATTTTCAAATATATTAAATTCACAAAATCATAGATACTATCAAAAAGATTCGTATTGGGGGCTTTTTGCATGACTGTTTTTACATCCGCCTATTTTACAATGACTGAACAGGAAGCCATTGAATATGCCAGAACGAGACTGAATTATTTTTCTCCAGATGCCGAATTGGACTGCAGGGAAATTGGCGATGGCAATTTAAACTATGTGTTCAAGCTGACTGACCATAAACACAATAAGTCTCTGATTATCAAGCAGGCTGGACCGGTTGCCAGAATCTCTGATGAATTTAAGCTGTCTCCTGACCGCAACCGCATTGAATACGAAATTCTGGACCTGCAGAACAAACTCGCTCCAGGTTTCGTGCCAAAAGTGTTTAGCTACGATCCCATTATGAACTGTACCGCGATGGAGGATCTGTCTGATTACACCATTATGAGAACAGCTTTAATGCAGCATGAAAAATTTCCGCTGTTTGCTGACCATATCTCGACTTTCCTGGTAAATACCCTATTGCTTACTTCCGATGTCGTAATGGGGCATAAGGAAAAGAAAGAGCTCGTCCAAAAATTTATCAACCCGGAATTGTGCGAAATTTCAGAGGACCTCGTTTTCACGGAACCGTTTTACGACTGTCCGAGAAATGAAGTGTTTGAAGGCACAAGGGAATTTGCCAAAAGGGAAATTTGGGAGGATCCAAAGCTTCAGCTTGAAACTGCTAAGCTTAAATTCGAGTTTATGACCAATGCCCAGTCCCTGCTGCATGGCGATCTGCACACAGGCTCGATTTTTGTAAAAGAAGATTCTACAAAAATCATTGATCCCGAATTTGCTTTCTGCGGCCCAGCCGGCTACGATGTCGGCAACGTGATCGCCAACCTGATTTTCGCCTATGTGAACGCGAAATATACAATGGCAGAGGGGGAAGAAAGACAGGTTCAGCTGGAATATCTCGAAAATACAATGGAAGATATTATCGACTTGTTCAAAAAGAAATTCCTGCAGGCATGGGATGAGAAAGCAACTGAGCAAACAGCCCGTTATGAGGGGTTTAAAGAATATTATCTGGATACAGTCCTGCGTGACACAGCAGCTGTCACAGGACTTGAACTGTGCAGGAGAATTATTGGGCTGGCATCTGTAAAGGATGTCACTTCCATTGAAGATTACAGCAGCAGAGCTGCAGCGGAAAAGATTTGTCTGGCAGCCGGAAAAATGTTTATTATAGATAGGGAATCTTTTAAAACAGGAGCGGATTTTGTACGTGTTCTAAAAGACTGTGAAAAAAGATTCTAAAGGAGGCAGCATGATGGGAAAACCAGTGGATGTCATCCAATCTGTCAGATTGGACGATGAAAATGACACGCTCATTCTATTAGATCAAACAGTTCTGCCGAATGAAAAGAACTTTTTGCATTTGAAAGAATTAAAGGATATATGGGATGCAATCTATCATTTGAAGGTCCGAGGTGCACCTGCCATTGGAATAGCCGCGGCTTACGGTGTTTATTTGGGCACAAAGCAATCAGCGGCAGCAAGCTATGAAGAACTTTATCTGGATTTTAAAAAAGCGAAGGAATACCTGGCGTCATCACGGCCAACTGCAGTCAATCTGTTTTGGGCGCTCGACCGCATGGAAGCCCGTTTCCAGAAGGAAGAAGGCAAAGCTGCAGCTGAAATAAAGCAGGCCCTGAAAGTGGAAGCAGAAAAAATACGCGCTGAGGATGAAAAAGTTTGCGAGTCGATCGGACAGCACGCGCTTTCCGTTCTTGAGCCTGGATGGGGCATTCTGACACACTGTAATGCCGGTACGATTGCGACCGCTAAATATGGGACAGCTCTTGCTCCGATTTATTTAGGACGGGAAAAGGGATATGATTTTAAAGTATACGCCGATGAAACCCGCCCGCTTCTGCAGGGGGCCCGCCTGACTGCATGGGAGCTCGAAGAAGCAGGTGTCGATGTTACGCTGATCTGCGATAATATGGCCAGCATCGTCATGAAAGAAGGCAAGATTCAAGCGGTACTTGTCGGCTGTGACCGTGTTGCAGCCAATGGGGATGCAGCCAATAAGATTGGAACATCTGGCGTTGCGATTCTCGCAAAACATTATAGTATACCTTTCTATGTTTGTGCCCCGCTGTCAACAGTCGATCTCGCATGCAAAACAGGGGACGATATCCAAATTGAATTAAGAGATTCAGAAGAGATTACTTCTAAATGGTACGAAAAGCCGATGGCGCCAGAAGGTGTGAGAACCTATAATCCCGCATTCGATGTAACAGGTAATGAACTGATCACAGGCATAATAACGGAGAACGGCATAGCTTATGCACCGTTCACTGAAAGTCTGTCTAAAATGTTTAAATAGGAAGAATACCGCCTCCTGGCCAAGTGGTCAGGAGGCATTTTCATAAATGCACTTCTATTCTTCATATCTTTAAAGCGTTTAACTAGGAAAATATCCCTGATCAAGATAAAAATAGAGTGTAATTTAACTCTTTACATCAATCAAAGGTACTATTTTATTTGGGGTAATTCCTTTATTTATGGGAAATTTAAGAAGAAAACAACATGTGAGTAGTATAAACTATTTGTAAACCCTCCAAATTGCCTGATACTTTTTGAGAAACTATGTTTCTGTGCCTGATTCCAAAGTCTGGTAATTAAATAATTTAGCATATTGTTAGAGTCTGAATATTTTAAATATACTTTAATTACAACAAGAAATGACAGGAAAAATATAGATTCGAGAGGAGAAAAAGGATGAAGAAAAAAAGGGCATTAGGAGCAGCACTTCTAAGTATGACTATGGGTTTATCAGTTTTCACAGCGGGGGCATTTGCAAAAGAGCCAGAGACTCAAAACGAAACCTACCGGGTATTGATCCAGGGACCGTCAAACGCTAAAGCTTCTGTGAATTCACAGGTGGACAAGCGCTGGGATTTTGGCAGCGATGGCATGACTGCAGAAGTCAATGCAAAGCAATACCAGGCACTTTTGAAGAACAAGAACTTAAAGATTGAAAAGGTAAGCGAAGTTACTCTTGATACTGCCAGAACGGAAGCTTCCAAGAAAGATTCGGTTTCTATTCAGGCAGCAGGATACCCTAGTGATCAGACACCATGGGGAATTGCTTCCATCTATAATAACAGCAGCATTACCAGTACGTCAGGCGGAAGCGGCATTAAGGTTGCTGTTCTTGATACGGGCGTTTATACAAGTCATATAGACCTCGAAGGCTCTGCAGAGCAATGTAAGGATTTCACACAATCCAGCCCGATTGTAAATGGCTCATGTACTGATCGTCAGGGACATGGTACACATGTAGCTGGGACGGTTTTAGCACATGGGGGATACGACGGCCAGGGAATTTATGGAGTAGCTCCACAGGCGAAATTATGGGCATACAAAGTCCTTGGCGATAATGGTTCAGGCTACTCAGATGATATTGCAGCAGCAATCCGCCACGTTGCGGACGAAGCATCCCGAACAGGTTCAAAAGTGGTCATCAATATGTCACTTGGTTCAAGCGGAAAAGATTCTTTAATCAGCAGTGCGGTTGATTATGCCTACAGCAAAGGTGTCCTTGTTGTTGCCGCAGCAGGAAATTCCGGCTACAGCGCTAATACAATCGGCTATCCTGGAGCATTAAAGAATGCGATTGCGGTTGCAGCCCTTGAAAACGTTCAGCAAAACGGTACATACCGTGTAGCCAACTTCTCGTCCCGCGGAAACCCTAACACTGACGGTGACTATGTCATTCAGGAAAAAGACGTGGAAGTGTCTGCACCGGGAGCAAGCATCGAGTCTACGTGGTATAACGGAGGCTATAACACGATCAGCGGAACATCCATGGCTACACCTCACGTAGCTGGCCTTGCAGCAAAAATTTGGTCATCCAGCCCATCCATGAGCCATACTCAGCTTCGCACAGAGCTTCAAAACCGTGCCAAGCAATATGACATTAAAGGCGGATACGGTGCAGCAGCTGGTGACGACTATGCATCAGGCTTTGGATACCCTCGTGTGAAATAAGCAGGCAGCATCATACCCCCGAAGAACCGTCCGATCCTCTGATCGGGCGGTTTTTATGAGTAGAATGAATTTCCGCGAATTACAAAATATTTCCGCGGAAATGATCATATTTTAGCGAAAGATGAAATCTGATAAAAAATGCTGATGCAAATCACTTTTGAATATACAATAAGGAGTGGATGTGAATAGGAAGGGAGCTGACAGCCATGGCTGTTCAAAATACATATATAAGCGATCAGGAAGCAAAGGAACTGATCTGCGAAATCGGCAGAAGAGTGTACAATAAAAACTTCGTAGCAGCAAACGACGGAAATATCTCCATTAAGATAGGCGACCATGAACTCTGGACAACACCAACCGGAGTAAGCAAAGGATTTATGACCCCTGAAATGATGGTCAAAATGGATCTTTCAGGCAATGTGCTTGAGGGCAATCTGAAGCCTTCATCCGAAGTAAAGATGCACCTCAGAGTGTATCAGGAAAATCCTGAAGCAAAGGCAGTTGTCCATGCCCATCCCCCTGTGGCCACTTCGTTTGCCATAGCCGGAATCAGCCTTGAAAAACCTGTATCTCCGGAAGCGATAGTCCTGCTTGGCAAAGTGCCGGTTGCCCCGTATGCCACACCAGGCACACAGGAAGTGCCCGATTCAATTGCCTCATACTGCAGGGATTACAATGCCGTTCTTCTTGCCAACCATGGCGCCCTAACCTGGGGCAGGGACATCACAGAGGCCTATTTTCGTATGGAATCACTGGAACACTATGCACTCATGCTGCTGTATTCCGAACACATCATGCAAAAGTCAAACGAACTAAGCACAGGACAAATTACAGAACTGATCTCAATCCGTGAGAAAATGGGCATTAAAACAGGCGGAATACCGGTTCCGGGAAGTGATAAGAAAATCCGGACAGCCCCCGGCCTGCAGGAAGAAATGATTGAAAGCATTGTTCGAAAAGTAACGGAAGAAGTCTTGAAAAACGTTTTAAAATAGCCAAAAAGGGATAGCTATAAGGGTATAGCAATGTTGTATAATTTTAACCTTTTAACGAAACCTATCTTGAATACCTTATTGAAACGTGAGGAGAGATTCCGATGAAACTGCTGGTCATTGGCGGGGTGGCTGCAAGTATGTCTGCCGCATCGAAATTAAGGAGAATGGACGAAAAAGCTGAAATTACCGTCTATGAAAAAGGCAAATTTTTATCTTACGGTGCCTGCGGTCTTCCTTATTATATATCTGGAGAAAATGATGATTACCGGAAAATGATCGCAAGAACACAGGAGCAATTTACTGAGAGGAACATCAAAACACACCTTCAGCATGAAGTATTAAAAGTGGATACAATCGAGAAGGAAGTAACTGTTAAAGACCTTGCATCAGGAAAAATGTTTACGGATACATACGATAAGCTGATGATCGGAACAGGCACGTTTCCCATTATGCCCCCATTTCCTGGAGCCGATCTTGAGAACGTTCAGGTGCTGAAAACAATGGAAGATGGGATAGTACTAAAAGAAATTTCCCGCAAATCAGAAGTGAAAGATGTTGTCATTGTCGGCGGAGGCTATATTGGAATCGAGGTGGTCGAAGCGATGAAAACCCTCGGCAAAAATGTGCGTGTCATTGAAATGGGCGAGAGAATCCTAGCTCCTTTCGATAAGGAAATAACAGTTATCGCTGAAAAAGAAATACGTGATCATGGTGTAGAACTGAACCTGGGAGAAAAGGTAGAGAGCTTCAGCGGCAATGGGAAAGTGGAGAGTGTCAAAACGGATAAAGGCACTTATAAAGCAGATTTAGTGCTAGTTGCTGTAGGTGTAAAGCCTGCTACGAAGTTTCTGGAAGGATCGGGTATAGAGATGGCGAAAAATGGAGCCATCATCATCGACCGTGAAATGCGGACAAATATTGAAGGTGTTTATGCAGCGGGGGACTGCGCTCAGGTTTATCACAAAGTGCTTGAAGAAAATGATTATATCCCGCTGGGAACAAATGCGAATAAATGCGGTCGCCTGGCTGGGGCCAATATAGCCGGCAGCCATGAAAAATATGTGGGTACTCTGGGAAGCGCCGCGATTAAAATTTTTAATATGGAGCTTGGAAGAACGGGACTTTCCGAGGAGGATGCAAAAAAGCTTGGCATCGGCTATACAACTGAATTAGTGAAAGCCGCAGACCATCCAAGCTACTACCCGAATCAGACCCCTATATGGATCAAGCTGATCTGTGAAAAAGGAACAAACCGAATCCTCGGAGCCCACGCCATCGGCAATAAAGGGGTGGTCCTCCGAATTGATGTATTTGCCGTTGCCATCCACAATCATATGGCAGCAGAAGAACTTGGCATGGTGGATCTCTGTTATGCCCCGCCTTTTGCGGGTGTCTGGGATGCTGTCCATATCGCAAGTAACGCAGCGAAAAAATAGATTAAAGTCAGCGGAAACGCTGGCTTTTTTATATTCTCAGGAGGTTTTTGTAAGAAGATGTTGAATAAACTCCATATAAAATCCTTTTTATGGAGGCTGAAATGTTTACAAGAATCGATACAGTCTTTCTGCAGGTAACTGATTTTGGGAAAGCCATTGAATGGTACAGCACGGTGCTTGGTTTCCCGGTAAGATGGAGGGATGACCAGGGAGGGTATGCAGCCCTGGAAATCGGGGAAACGCCTTTAACCCTTGTCCGTTCTGAAAAAGTAATTCCTTCCTCCCATATGCCATTTAACTTTTATGTTTCCGATATTGATGAAGCACATCAGCATCTGACAGGGCATAAGGTGAAAACCGGTCCAATCCAGGCCGATGGAACGGTAAAGTGGTTTGAGTTTGAAGATCCGGACGGCAATAAGCTGGGCGTATGCCATTTTAAAGAATAAGGAAAAGCTGCCTCATGTAGGGCAGCTTTTACAGTAATTAATAAGAATCCTTCGCAAGCTTGGGATGGCGGTTCATCGCTCCGAGCAGAATCAGCCCGCTTAGAATGAGGAGTAAGCTTGTGACCACGAAGACTGCAGAAAAACCCAGATAGCCGGAGATCAAACCGCCGATGACCGGTCCGATAATGTTGCCGAAAAAGCGGAGGCTTGTGTTGTAGCCCAGCACTTCGCCTTGCATGGCAACTGGGGCTTCCTGACGGATATAAGCGATCCGGACAGGGATGATGCCACCGATGGTTATACCAAGTGCAAAGCGGACAAGAACAAGCTGCCACATGTTTGAGACAAATCCTCCCGGCAGATAAAACACGCCTGCGAGGAAGAGGAGAATAACCAATGTTTTTATATAGCCATGCTGGTCTCCGATTTTTCCCCATTGCCTGGCCATCAGCAGATTGCCAAGCCCTGCTGCCGAAAAAGCAATTCCCGCAAAGAACGCCAGATTTTCCGGTCCATGCAATTCACTGACATATAAAGATAATATAGGCTGGATGCTGAAGTGTGCGATTTGAACAAGCGTTGATATCAGCATAACTGTCAGCAGGACGGGATTGCTGATAATATGCTGGATGACTGCCTTGCTTGAATACCGGGTTTGCTCGCCCTTTTTTGTTTGAACTTTGTGTTCTTTTGTAAAAAAGACAAGAAAGGCAGAAACAAAGATGGCGATGGAGGTCCATTTAAAGGTATCTGAAAATCCGAATAAATCAGCGAGGACTCCGCCGAGAAGAGGGCCCATCAATGAACCTGTAATGCTTCCGGTCTGCAGTGTCCCCATCACCCTGCCGGCAATTTCCTTGGGAGTCTGCGTGGAAATAAACGCCTGGGACATTCCGATGAAGCCTGTAAAAATTCCTGTAAACAGCCTGAGAAAAAATAGCTGCCAGACGTTTGTCACGTACCCCATCAGGAAGATGGAAATGCCCATCCCGATTCCCGACAGAATCAATATTTTCCTGCGCCCAAAAAGGTCCCCGATTCTTCCCCAGACAGGTGAAAAAAGAAACGCAGTCACAAATGTGATCGCAAACGTCCACCCTGACCAATGCTGCACATAGGTTGGAGAGTGGTCGCCAAAACTTTCTATATATAACGAAATAAAGGGAAGCACCATCGTCATGCTGCCTGCCACAAAGAAATTGGCAAACCACATGATCATTAAATTTCTTTTCGTCTGTTTTATCATGTTTGAAACACTTCTTTCCGGTAAACATTTCGTTTCCCTAAATATATAATACTAAAAATTTCAAAAAAGAGGAAGGGTTATGCTATCACTCTAATTTTTATATAACCTGTTAACCATGATAAAAACGGCTTTTTTAAGGAAAAAGTCAAAATTTCTATGACATTATTACCAGAGTCCGTGAAAAAAACATTGTCTTATAACAGTATTTATTCTATAATTCCTAATAGGAAAAAGATTCAGAATATACATGAAAAAGGGGGAAGTTATTTGGAAGCTTTTGTTAATCAGCTAAACGGCATTTTATGGAGCACACCTGTTATTTACATCTGTTTAGCAATAGGGTTGTTCTTCTCAGTCTTAACTCGATTTTTACAGGTCCGCCATATTAAGGATATGGTACTGCTCATGTTTCAAGGGAAAAGTTCCGCAGCGGGCGTTTCGTCTTTCCAGGCCTTATCTATTGCTCTTTCCGGCCGTGTAGGAACTGGTAACATCGCAGGTACTGCCACTGCCATCGCAATGGGTGGACCTGGTGCTGTATTCTGGATGTGGGCCATCGCTTTTATCGGAGCAGGCAGTGCATTCGTTGAATCAACGCTGGCACAGATTTACAAAGTGAAAAAAGACGGGCTATACCGAGGCGGTCCGGCCTATTATATTGAAAAGGGAATCGGAATTAAATGGTTTGCCGTCCTTTTCGCTATTTCTGCATTGCTGGCTATGGCGCTTTTAATGCCTGGCATCCAGTCAAACTCAATTGCACTTGGAATGGAAAATGCATTCGGCATTGATAAAACAGTAACAGGTCTTATAATTATCGGTTTACTTGCCCTGATTATTTTCGGCGGTGTTAAGCGTATTGCAACTGTAGCTCAATATACGGTTCCTTTTATGGCAGTGGGTTATATTTTAGTCGCTTTAATTATTATTGCCATGAACATTGGTGAGCTGCCTGGCGTAATTTCGTTAATCTTCAGCAGTGCCTTTGGCGCAGACTCCATGTTTGGCGGAATTATCGGAAGCGCGATCGCCTGGGGCGTAAAGCGGGGAATTTATTCAAACGAAGCTGGTCAGGGTACAGGCCCGCATGCTGCTGCAGCTGCTGAGGTTTCCCACCCTGCAAAGCAAGGTCTCGTGCAGGCATTCTCTGTATACATCGATACACTATTCGTATGTTCCGCAACAGCTTTCATGATCCTATTTACTGGAATGTTCAATACAGTTGGCGCTGATGGAACGACTCCAATTGTAGAAAACCTTCCAGGAGTGGAAGCTGGCCCTGGTTATACACAGGCAGCTGTTGAATCTGTGCTTCCAGGCTTCGGTGCCGGATTCGTTGCTGTTTCTCTTTTCTTCTTTGCTTTCACAACCATCATGGCCTACTACTATATGGCTGAAACAAACGTAGCTTACCTGATTAGCGGCAAGAACAGCAAGCTGGCTATGTTTATCCTGAAAATTGTCTTGCTTGCTGCAACCTTCTATGGTGCTGTTAAAACAGCAGGCTTGGCGTGGGCACTCGGAGATGTTGGTTTGGGACTGATGGTTTGGCTGAACTTAATTGCCATCGTTATCTTAAGAAAACCGGCTCTGATTGCACTGAAAGATTACGAAGCCCAGAAGAAACAAGGGCTTGATCCAGTGTTTAATTCCAAAAAGCTTGGCATAAAAAATGCTGAGTATTGGGAAGAGGAATACAAGCCGCAGGAAGAAAAAGTATCTTAATAGAAAGATAAGAGATGTCCGGCTGATGCCGGGCATTTTTTTACAATCTTTAAACTACTTTTACAATTTTCAGGTTATTTCTTAGCATTCTCTTAATATTCATCTTTTAGTATTGTACTTGGGTTTGATACATAAATACGCTGCAAACAATATAAAAGAAGAGGTGCTAAGGATGTCAGAATTGAATCGCCGCAAGTTTTTAACGTATGTAGGTACAGGTGTGGGAGCTTTAACTGTAGCTTCGACAGGTTTGGGGGCAATGGTTCCAAAAGCGGAAGCTAAGGGTGTTGAGGCAGCCTCCCATTTATTCGGATTCCAGAAGAAAATCTCTGGTTTAAATTTTAAGCCAATTGACCCGACAGATAAAGACGACCTTGTTTTGCCGCGCGGGTACAAATACGATGTTGTGGCAGCCTATGGAGATGTCATTAACAAAAAAGGCGATACTTTCGGCTTTAACAATGACTTTACATTATATTTTCCAATTGATAAGGACAAACGTGGCCTCTTATGGGTGAATCATGAATATTCAAGCGATCTTTTTGTTCATGGTGCAAGGCCGGCAAATGGCAAGTATACAGCAGCGCAAATTCAGAAAATGCTATACAACCAGGGAGGATCGATTATCGAGGTATACCGTGATAAAGAAGGTACCTGGAAAATGGACACGGATTCTAAATATGCGCGCCGTATTACAGGCTTGACTCCGTTCCAGCTAACAGGTCCTGCCAAAGGTTCAAAAGCAGTGGGCGGTGCAACGAATGTACAGGGAACTTTTGCTAATTGTTCTGGCGGCATGACATTGTGGGGCACGGTTTTATCAGCTGAGGAGAATTTTGAATCTACATCAAAGGATGCAGGATTAAATGATACACATTATGGCTGGATTGTAGAGATCGATCCGTTTGATCCTAATTTCAAGCCGCGAAAGCACACCGCCCTTGGCCGCTTCAACCATGAAAATGCAGCAGTCGGCCTGACCAATGACAATCGGGTTGTGGTTTATATGGGAGATGATAAGAAAGATGCATGCGTCTATAAATTCATCAGTAAAAATAAATATGTAAAGTCCCGCGGGAAAGCCAACGCAGACCTTCTTGAAGAAGGGACACTTTATGTGGCTAATATGGGCAGCGGAAAATGGGTGCCATTAACTATCGAAAATGTGCAGAAAGCCGTCAATGGGAATGCAGATCTTTTAAAGAAATTCCAGACACAGGCTGATGTGGCTGTCCACTGCCATGAAGCAGCTCTGCTTGTTGGCGGAACGCCTACTGACCGTCCAGAAGATGTGGAAATCAGCCCGTTCGATAAAACGGTATTCATTGCCCACACCAACAATGATAAACATGGCAACTTCCACGGTCATATTACTAGATTTATCGAAGAGGGAGATGACCTGGGTGCACTGGCTTTTGATTTTGAAATCTTCGCAGCCGGCGGAAAACAGAGCGGCTTCAGTGCACCTGATAATCTAACTTTCGATAGCCTTGGCAATCTCTGGACTGTAACAGATATGTCATCAAGCAAGCTGAATACAGGAATCTACACGCATTTTGCCAACAATGGCATGTTCGTCATCCCAACAATAGGAAAAAATACAGGAGAAGCCTTTCAGTTTGCCTCAGCTCCTGTTGAAGCAGAACTAACTGGACCATCCTTTACACCAAACGAAACAACCCTGTTCCTGTCCATTCAGCATCCGGGAGAAGAGACGGAAGACCTGAACAATCTGACAAGCAAATGGCCGCACCGCAAGGGAGACACCATGCCGCGTCCGGGAGTTGTGGCGATTACAGGCTTCAAATACTAGGAGGTTACCATGCTATCAAATATCGGGATACCAGGATTGATTATTGTTCTAGTGCTGGCTCTGATCATTTTCGGCCCATCCAAGCTCCCTGAAATCGGCAGGGCATTCGGGACAACCCTGAAAGAATTCAAGAAATCCACACGCGAACTTGTTTCCGACGAACAGCCGGAAGAAAAGAAAAAAGAATTGCTATAAGAAAGAATAGGGAAGGGAGAGTATCTTCCTTCCTTTTATATTGAGGTGATTAATATGAATAATGAGGCAGTGAATGTCCTCCAGCATTTTGAAGAGCTCCGGAAGAGGCTGATGATTATAGCTGCTGTTTTTATAGCGTTCTTGGCACTATCCTTTATTTTCGTCAGCGACATTTATCAGTGGCTGGTTAAAGATCTGGACTTTAAATTGGCTGTTCTTGGTCCTTCTGAGATTCTATGGGTCTATTTTATGCTTGCGTCTGTGGTCGCCATTGCAGCCGCCATCCCGGTAGCTGCCCATCAAATCTGGCTGTTCGTCAGCCCGGCGCTTACCGGAATGGAGAAAAAGGTTGCCTTATCCTATATTCCCGCGTTATTTTTCCTGTTCATTACCGGTTTAGCATTTGGTTACTTCATCCTTTTGCCGCTGGTTCTGAATTTTTTAATGACCTTATCCGGAGACATGTTCACCGCCTTTTTTACAACGGAAAAATATTTTCAATTCGTGCTGCATTTAACACTGCCATTCGGCTTTCTGTTCGAGCTTCCGGTTGTGATTATGTTCCTGACCAGCCTTGGCATCCTCAACCCCTATTCGCTGCAGAAGATAAGGAAGTATGCCTATTTCGTACTGATTGTGGTGGCCATTTTAGTCACACCGCCTGATTTCATCTCAGATATACTGGTTACATTGCCTCTCCTGCTGCTGTATGAGGCGAGTGTCAGCCTGTCCAAAATCATTTATAACAGAAAGCAGAAAAAGCAGGCTGTTTTGCAGTAGTTTCAATAAAAATCAGATCACAAAAAAAGCTTGGACGGTAATGTCCAAGCTTCAGACTGTCGACAAACTCGATGAAAATCGTGCTTGTCTTCAGTCTTTTTTATTTTAAAATAGAAGTAATACAATGCTTGAGGTGAGTAAAATGCTTTCAAAACATAATCCAATTCAACGGGATCAAATTGAAATGATTGCTTTAGACGAACTTGTACCAGCGGACCATTTGGTTCGCAAAATTGAGGCTGCGATTGATTTCTCATTCATCTATGACTTGGTAAAAGATATGTATTCAGAGGTAGGGCGCCCAAGTATTGACCCTGTAATATTAATTAAACTCTCATTTATTCAATATACCTTCGGTATTCGCTCCATGCGTCAAACAATTGAAGAATTGAAAACGAATATGGCTTATCGATGGTTTTTAGGCTATGGTTTCCGATAAAGTTCCTCACTTCTCAACTTTCGGTAAAACTATGAGCGCCGATTTAAAAACACCGATCTCTTTGAACAGATATTTTACCGAATCTTAAAACTGCAACTGAAAAGAATTTAATTAGTGCTGAACACGTTTTTGTAGATTCTACGCATGTAAAAGCGAGTGCAAATAAGCGCAAATTTGAAAAGAAAGTTGTTCGAAAAGAAACACGTGCCTATCAAGAACGCCTTCAAGAGGAGATTAACCAAGACCGTGAGGATCATGGAAAAAAGCCGTTTCCACCAGATAAGTTTGATAAGGAAGAATACAAAGAAATTAAGGAGAGTACAACGGACCCAGAGAGTGGCTACTATGTAAAAGATGAGCGTACAAAACAGTTCGCCTATTCTTTCCATCGCAGCGACAACGGCTTCGTGCTAGGCACAATTGTAACCCCGGGTAACACGCATGATAGTCATATTTTAGAGCCATTGGTTGAACAAGTCATCGAGAAAGTTAGTAAACCAGAAGCTGTTGCGGCAGACGACTTATAAAACACCTGCCGTCACGAGCTACTTATTGAAAAACGATATCACACCTGCTTTACCTTACACGACCTCGCACAAAGAGGGTTACTTCAGAAAACATGAGTATGTTTATGACGAGCATTTTGACTGTTACATTTGCCCAGCTAGTGAGATATTAAAATATACAACGACTACAAAGGAAGGGTATCGTCAATATAAATCAGATCCGCGAATTTGTGCTGGATGCCCTTTCTTGTCTCAATGCACACAGAGTCAAGCACATCAAAAACTGATTCAACGACATGTGTGGGAGGAACACGTGGAAGAAGCAGATCACCTTCGTCACCATCAAGACGTCAAACCGATCTATGAGAAACGCAAAGAAACAATTGAACGTGTATTCGCAGATGCAAAAGAAAAGCATGGCATGAGTTGGACAACCCTAAGGGGACTTAAAAAATTGTCGATGCAGGCGATGCTTACTTTCGCTGCCATGAATTTGAAGAAGATGGCCAACTGGACTTGGCAAAGTCCAGAAATGGCCTAAATGATGACCTCGGAGAGGTCTAGAATTCTCTAAAATCCCTTCAAATCCAATAAAAAATCAAAAAAGGGGTTCGGAATGAGACTATTCCGAACCCCTTTTGTCTACAAACTGAAGCTTGGACGGTAATGTCCAAGCTTTTCTATTATTCTCTTATTTTACACGCGGGAAGCCAAAGCCTGACGCATAATCGTCACCCGCTGCAGCGCCTGTTCCGCCAAGAATATCATTTAGCTTGCCCCGGTTCTGAAGCTCGGTGCGAAGCTGTGTATGAGTCATGGATGGATTCTGAGCCCAGATTTTAGCAGCCAATCCGGATACATGGGGAGTAGCCATGGATGTGCCGCTGATTGTGCTGTAGCTGCCATCATACCATGTGGATTCAATTGCTCTGCCTGGTGCGGACAGCTCGACATCACGCTCCTGGATTAGGTAGTCGCCATCAGTAGCAGGGTTGCCCCTTGATGAGAAATCTGCAACACGGTATGAACCATTTTGCTGAACATTTTCCAGAGCGGCCACTGCAACAGCATTCACCAGTGCGCCAGGATAGCCAATCGTGTTATCGGCAGGACCATCATTTCCGGCAGCAGCCACTACCAGGACACCTTTGCTGTAGGCGTAATCAACTGCATCTGCAATCAATGTGCTCTTAGAGCTTGAACCTAATGACATGGAAATGACCACTTTAGATCCTGTGCGGACCGCTTCATCGGCCGCATGCTTAATAGCTCCGGCGATGTCATCAGAATATCCTGAACCTCTGTCATTTAACACCTTATATGCCCAGAGATCTGCCTCAGGAGCTACCCCATAAACACCTTGTCCGTTAGCGCCGCCATGAGCCAGTACAGTACCAGCAACATGTGTGCCGTGTCCGTTCTTGTCCCCGCAGCTTCCGTCAATTAAAGGTGACTTTCTTTGTGTAAAGTCTTTACACTGTTCAGCTTGTCCAGCAAGATCAGCATGCGCTGTATTTACCCCTGTGTCCAGCACGGCAACTTTTACCCCGTTTCCGCCTGAAGTGCTTTGAATGGAGCTGTCATTATAAATGGCCTCAATCCCCCAAGGTGTACCGTCTGCCGGAACTGATGCAGCCCCCGATCCAGGTTTTGCTGCTGTCACAGGTGAGTTCTTAACTTCTTCAACTCTATCAATCTTTAAGTTTTTATTTTTTAAAAGTGCCTGATACTGTTTAGCATTAACCGTTGTAGTAAAACCATTCTGGCCAAAATCCCATCGGACTCCATAGTTCGATTTTGCCTTCGCCTTTTCTGCACTTGGGCCCTGAATGACGACCCGATAGGTTTCATTGCTCTCAACCTGCTGACCGAACGCCCCTGACGCAAAAACAGATAGTCCCATTACTGCACTTAGTACTGCTGACCCAATGACTCTTTTTTTCTTCATCCAAAATCTCCTCTCATAATATGTATGGTTACAGCTAAAAAGCTGTGATTCTATTATATTTATAAAATTCAGAATAATTAAACTGGTCTTTTGTACTATTTTTCTAAATAAAAATAAATTTAACATTTAAGTAAAATATTTCAACTTATAAATTGGATATAAATGGAGTTATTTGAGCCCGGAGGAGGGTATAGCCTATTAAGTCAATAAAGGAGTGTGAAATATGAGAGCTGTCACCTACCAGGGAGCGAAAGATATTCAAGTGAAAAATGTAGAGGATCCCAGAATTGAAAAACGGGATGATGTCATTGTCCGAATCACGTCAACGGCCATTTGCGGATCGGACCTTCATTTATATCAGGGAAATATGCCATTGCGGCCAGGCTATGTTATCGGGCATGAACCCATGGGAATCGTGGAGGAGACAGGTCCTGATGTGACACGGGTAAAAAAAGGCGACAGGGTGGTCATCCCGTTTAATGTATCGTGCGGGCATTGCTTCTATTGCCAGCATGATATGGAAAGCCAGTGTGATAATTCGAACCCGCATAATGATTCAGGCGGCTACTTTGGCTATACCGAGAAATACGGAAACCATCCGGGCGGTCAGGCAGAGTTTCTAAAAGTGCCGTTTGGCAATTTCATGCCATTTGTTATACCGGAATCGTGCGAGCTGGAGGATGAATCACTGCTCTTTTTATCGGATGTGCTGCCGACAGCTTATTGGAGCGTGGAACATTCAGGCGTTAAAGCGGGAGACACGGTCGTCGTCCTCGACTGCGGTCCCATCGGGTTAATGACCCAGAAATTTGCCTGGATGAAAGGAGCTAAACGGGTAATTGCAGTAGATCATCTCGATTACCGCCTCAATCACGCCAAGCTTACCAATGATGTGGAAGTCTATGACTTTACGAAATATGATGACATGGGAGCTTATCTAAAAGAAATCACCCGTGGCGGAGCTGATGTCGTCATTGATTGCGTCGGCATGGACGGGAAGAAATCCGCTGTGGAAAAAATCGAGCAGAAGCTTAAGCTCCAGGGCGGAACGCTAGGCCCGATCCAAATCGCGACGAAAGCTGTCCGCAAATTTGGGACTGTCCAGCTGACCGGTGTGTACGGGCTGACTTATAATATGTTCCCGCTGGAGGAATTTTTCTCGAGAAACATCACCATTAAAATGGGCCAGGCTCCCGTTGTGCACTATATGCCTGAGCTATTCGAAAAAATAACGAATAAGGAATTCGATCCGAAGTCTATCATTACTCATCAGATCCCGCTCGAAGAAGCAGGTCGTGCGTATAAGATTTTTAATGACCATGAAGATGACTGCATTAAAGTTATCTTAAAGCCTTAATAATAAACACAAACCGGCCTGGATATACCATGGCCGGTTTTTTGAAGTTTAAGAATATAACATATTATACATGTTTCGACATAAACGTATATAATAGTGCTAAAGACACGTTATTAATAGAGTTAACCAAGGAGCATGTAAATGAAAGGCTTTAATCAACAGACTTTGATAAAAGAAGAAACAAAAGCAGTTAAGCTTTTTATATGGCTATTCTATATTATTTTAACACTTTATGATTTGTTTTATTATTATCTGCTTCCCCTCAATACTGACGGCAGTATCGGGCTCCCAAAGGGCGGGCTTGGAGTGGGGTATTATCTGGCTATTATCGGGCTCTTGCCTTTAGCGCTGTATTTAATCAGGATGAAACTCCCTTTTCAGGTAAAATACTTATATTTTGCAGGGTTTTTCCTGATAGATTTTAGCAACAGCATGCTGATCTATTTCGGTGAGTCGAAGGAATTTCAGAGCGGAAGCGCAGTAGAACTGTTATTTATTATATTTGCGCCGATTTTTGTGAATAAGCGCTATTTTTGGATAGTAACCGGCGGAATGATTGCGAAGTATCTTCTGGCCGGTTTACTGTTGAGCAGCCAGAAGGTCATGGTGCCAATCGTGCTTATGGCCATTTTTTCAAGTGTTTCATATGTTCTGCTGAACCGCTTCTATTCCTATATTCACTCGCTGACACATGTTTTCCAGGAGCTCCGCCAGACTGAAAAGCTGGCTGCTGTCGGACAGATGGCTTCGGCAGTCGGCCATGAAGTAAGAAATCCTTTAGCAGCATTAAGAGGATTTACTCAGCTGCAGATGGAAAAACACCCTGAAGACCAGGACCGCTATAAGATCATGATTGAGGAAATCGACCGCATTAATCTGATTGCCGATGACCTTATGATCCTTAGCAAGCCAAGGCTGCCTATGTTTAAAAGAGTTGAACTGAATGCAGTGATTAACTATGTCATCTCGATCATACATGAACAGGCAGCCAATCAGAATATCCGTCTTGAAACAGAAAATCTGGAAGCTGTTCCTAAAGTTCAGTGCGACGAAAATATGCTGAAGCAGGCTTTTATTAATTTGGTCAAGAATGCAATGGAATCTATGACAGAAGGCGGCACGATCCTGATTTCGGCCAAAGTGACGGAGGGTGACCAGGTTTTGATCAGCATTAAAGATGAAGGCTGCGGGATCGATGCAGAAAATATGGAACGGGTCGTGGATCCATTTTATACAACTAAGCCGGATGGAACCGGTTTAGGGCTGATGGTTACCAAGCAGATTGTGGATGAACATAAGGCGGGAATCACGTTTGAAAGTGAAAAGGGGAAAGGGACAATTGTGAACCTTACTATTCCTATAGAGCAGCCAACCCAATAAAAGAATTCAGGGGATGTCATTTAATCTCCAGGGCAGACCTGGAAAATAGTAACTGACACTATAATAATAATAATATTCGAAATCGTGCAGCATCCTTTGAGGGTGCTGTATTTTATTAGGTAAATATGCTTCTTTTTTACAGAAATTTAATAATTTTTCCATGCTAATTCCACCTAATTTCTCATTCTCAAATAAGTCTAAAAATAGATAGAATTATGAATGTTATCATACCAATCTACTAATTTTGAGGAGATGTATTCATTTGAAAAAGCCTATTCGCAAATTTAGAAAGACGATTCTCGCAACAACGATGGCCCTATCTGTCTTAGCAGCTCCTATTTCATATGATTCTGTTATGGCAGCAAAGCCTGATCATGCAGGTAAACCGGAACACAAATTAAGCCATGAAGTAAGCCTGCGGATTTTAGGAACAACAGATATACATACACACCTTTATAACTATGATTACTATAAAGATGCAGAAACCATTGAATTTGGTCTGGCTAAAACAGCTACCTTAATCAAACAGGCAAGAAAAGAAGCAAAGAATACATTATTATTTGACAATGGTGACTTAATTCAGGGAAATCCGCTAGGCGATTATAAAGCAAAAGTAGATACCCTCGAGGATGGGGAAGTGCATCCTGTTTTCAAAGCTATGGAACTATTAGATTATGATGCCGCTACGGTTGGAAACCATGAATTTAACTATGGGCTCGATTATCTGGATGAGGTCCTGGATGATTCGCCATTTCCTTATGTAAATGCCAATGTCTACAAAGACGACCACGATCAAAATCCGAATAACGATAGAAATTACTTTAAGCCATATAAAATCATCAAGAAAAAAGTTGTTGACGAAAAAGGCAGAAAACAGGTCATTAAGGTTGGGGTAATCGGTGCTGTGACTCCGCAGATTACACAATGGGATAAAGCCAATCTTGATGGGAAAATCATTACGAAAGATATTGTAAAATCAGTAGAAGCCAATATTCCCAAAATGAAAAAAGACGGGGCTGACATTATCATTGCACTCGCGCACTCCGGCATGGGGGACGCGGCATATGCTGAGATGGAAGAGAATGCAGCCTACGACTTAACAAAAGTAAAAGGCATTGATGCGGTCATTTCCGGGCACAACCATAAGAATTTTCCGGGAGATTTCACCGATCTTCCTGGAGTGGATACAGAAAAGGGAACGGTCAACGGGGTGCCGTTCATCATGCCGGGAAGCTGGGGCAATCAGCTTGGCGTTATGGACCTGACTATTGCCAAGGTGAAGGGCAAGTGGCAGGTTAAGGATTCCCAGTCATCTTTAAGGTCTATTTTTAGAAGCTATAAAAATGAAGCCGGTGCGACCGTCAAGGAAAGCCTTGCAGATGCAGATCCTGCCATTTTGAAAGCTGTAAAGGAAGAGCATGAAGGCACCGTGAATTATGTCCGCCAGCCTGTCGGGGAAACTACAGCTGATATCCACAGCTATTTTGCACTTGTAAAAGATGACCCGTCCATTCAAATTGTGACGAATGCACAGAAGTGGTATATCGAGAAGCAATTAAAAGGAACACCGGATGAAAATACACCAGTGCTTTCAGCGGGCGCCCCTTTTAAAGCAGGCGGCCGCAACGGCGCAAGCTATTATACGTATATCCCTGAAGGCACAATCGCCATTAAAAATGTAGCCGATCTATATCTGTATCCGAATACAGTCGCTACGGTAAAAATTAAAGGAGCAGACGTGAAAGAATGGCTTGAAATGTCGGCAGGCCAGTTCAATCAGATAAAAGAAAATGAAGCGGGAGAACAGTCACTCATTAATAATGATTTCCCTACTTATAACTATGATGTTATCGATGGTGTAACATATGAGATCGATGTAACAGAACCTGCCAAGTATGATAAAGATGGCAAGCAGGTTAATGCTGATGCAAACAGAATCAAAAATCTTCAGTATAACGGAGCGCCTATTGATCCAGATCAGGAATTCATCGTTGTGACAAATAATTATCGGGCCAGCGGCACTTTCCCTGGAGTTAGAAACAACACGGCAGTAGAGCTTTATCCGGATGAAAACCGCCAGGCGATCATTGATTACATCCGTGAAGAACAAACCATCGATCCTTCTGCAGATGCTAATTGGTCATTCGCACCGGTTGCCGGTGATGTAAATGTAACGTTCGAATCTTCACCTGATGCAAAGGATGCGATTGCTGAAGGCAGCGGAATCGGCTATGCCGGCGAAGCAGCCAATGGCTTTGCGAAATATTCGGTTCAATTGCCGGAGCCAAAGCCTTTTGAAGTCCAGCTTTTGGGCATCAATGATTTCCATGGACAGCTTGATACATTTAATGCCGGCTTGAATGCGGGTGGAATCGAATATTTAGCTGCACATTTAAAACAGCGTGAATCAGCGAATCCCAATACAATCATGCTGCATGCCGGTGATGCAGTCGGAGCGAGTTCCCCTGTTTCTGCCCTTCTTCGGGACGAGCCAACCATTAAAATGCTTAATGAGATCGGCTTTGATATAGGTACAGTCGGAAACCATGAATTCGATGAAGGGGTAGACGAAATGCTCCGCCTCATCAATGGCGGCGCCCATCCTAAAACAGTGGAGAAGTATGGCGAGTTTGAAGGAGCAGACTTTCCGTATGTTGCAGCAAATGTAGTCGATGAAACAACAAAGGAACCAATCCTTGATCCGTACGTAATTAAAGAAGTGAATGGAGTGCCTATCGGCTTTATTGGCATTGCCTATTCCGATACTCCTGGAATCGTAACGCCAAGCGGAACAGCTGGAGTAGAATTCACGGACGAAGCGGAAGCAATCAACAAGTACACGGCAGAGCTCAAGGAGCAGGGCGTTAAATCGATTGTGGTCATTACTCATAATCCTGTAACGTCTGACCAGGATGGGGCTAATCCTCAAGAGGAACTCGCTGACATTGCAAATGCGGTTGATGATGAAGTGGATGTGATGTTCGGCGGGCATAACCATAAGTATACAAATACTGTGGTTGAAGGAAAATTGCTTGTTCAATCTTATTCCTATGGTACAGCTTTTTCTGATGTGGATTTAACAATTGATCCTGTTTCCGGAGATATTGTTGCTAAAAAAGCCGAAGTCGTAAACGCCACACGTGATATTGAACCAGATGCAGAAATCAAGAAAATGCTGGATGTTTATATTGCTGATGCAGCTCCAATATTAAATGAGGTAATCGGCCATACTTCAACAGGCATTTCGAGGGATGTAAATGCTGACGGAGAGTCTCCGATGGGGAACCTGATTGCAGACTCCATGATTGCGCAGACCAATACTGATTTTGCCTTCATGAACTCAGGCGGCGTCCGTACAGGCATTGATGCTGGAGACATTACGTGGAAAGAAGCTTTTACGGTACAGCCTTTCGGAAATGACCTTGTGACAATGACATTGACCGGTGCCCAGATAAAAGAACTTTTTGAACAGCAATGGGGTTCAAAAGAAAGAATCATGCATGTTTCCGGCTTAAAGGTGACGTATGATTCTTCGAGAGCTGCTGGAGATCGGATCGTTTCTTTAGTAAAGAACGATGGAACGCTAATCGCTGCAGAACAAGAATATTCTGTGACGGTAAACAACTATATGGCTGATGGCGGAGACGGCTATAGCGCCCTTTTAAACGGCACGAACCGCACTGTGGATATCGTCGACCTTGATGCTTTAATCAACTACATTAAGGAACAAAAGGAAGTAAATCCAGCGGTTGAAGGAAGAATTACAAAATTGAATAAATAACAGGAAGGGAGCATCAGATCAGTCTGATGCTCTTTTTGTGCTTACCGCAAATAAGTGTAAATACCCAATTCTTTTCCTTATGATGGATAAATTGATTACATTTACCTAATCATATTTTATCAAATTATTAAAATAACAGTATTGTTAGACTATTAAAAACCTTATTTTAGTTTGATAGAATTAATCTCGCAATCCGAAAATTTAGAAAAATTAAACAGGAGGCTATTAGAATGAGTAATAAGAAAAAACCTTTTAAGGTTGTATCTTCCATTACAGCCAGCACGATGATGGCAGCTGCACTATTTGCGGGATCTTTTGCCGGAACAACAGCAGCTCCTTCAAAAGTTTCAGCAGACGAACTTTCTGCACCGATTGATTTGAATATTGTGAATGAAGACCGGCTGGGGAAGGCATTAAAAGACAGAGGATTGGTTAAAAAGGATGCTTCCTCTAAAGAAATAGAAAAGGCAGTTAAGGAGTACATAAAAGAAAAGCAAGGTGAAAAGCAGCCTGGAAATACAGCAAATAGCCATGACCATAATGATGAGTTTGATAAAAAAACAAAAGATTTCTTAACGAAACAAAAAGAACAGATGACAAAGCAGCTGAATAAAGGCCATAAAAACTATAAAAAGGGCAAACCGGACGGCTATGTAAAAGTAGATCCGGCCAAAGAAGCAAACTACAATGGTGATGTCAGAACAGACAAAGTGCTTGTGCTTCTAACTGAATTTGAAGATTTCAAGCATAACAATGTAACTCAGGAAGAGGGATATATGTACGCTGAGGATTTCAACAAAGAGCACTATGAGAAGCTGATGTTTGGCGATACTGAATTTGAATTATTTAATGGAGATAAAGTAAAAACGTTTAAGCAGTTTTATGAAGAGCAATCCGGCGGCAGCTACACTGTGGATGGCACTGTGTCAGAATGGCTGACGGTCCCTGGAAATGCGAGCGATTATGGTGATGATAGTCCTAACGGAGGTCATGATAATCTATCACCTCTTGGACCTCGCGACTTAGTAAAAGAGGCTTTAAAAGCTGCTGTGAACGCTGGAATGGATCTTTCGGAATATGATGAATTTGATTTATATGATTTAGATGGAGATGGAGACTTTAATGAGCCTGATGGATTAGTTGATCACCTCATGATTATCCACGCCGGCACAGGACAGGAAGCTGGCGGCGGTGCGCTTGGTGATGATGCCATCTGGTCTCACCGCTGGACACTTGGCGGAGTATTTGCTGTTCCGAATACTACAGCCAAGGTAGATTATTGGGGCGGAAAAATGGGTGCATTTGATTATACCATTCAGCCTGAAGACGGAGCGGTCGGGGTGTTTGCCCATGAGTTTGGACATGATTTAGGATTGCCGGATGAGTATGATACGCAATATACCGGTCAAGGCGAGCCAGTTGCTTCATGGTCCATCATGAGCGGCGGCAGCTGGAACGGCGAAATAGCAGGTACTGAACCAACTAGTTTCTCACCGCAAAATAAAGAATTTTTCCAAAAAGGCATGGGCGGAAACTGGGCTAATATTATGGAAGTAAATTATGAAGATATTGATAATAAAGGTTTGGCAACTGTTATTGACCAAAGTGTAACCAAATCTAAAAACCCTGGAATTGTAAAAGTAAATCTTCCCGAAAAAGAAGTGAAGGGGATTGCACCTGCTTTTGGCGAGAAATATTACTACAGCACGAAGGGTGATGACCTTCATACCGCTTTGACGACGCCTGAATTAGACTTAACAAATGCGGAAACAGCTGCCTTCAATGCGAAAGTTTATTATGATATTGAGTTTGATTATGATTATCTAACTGTTACTGCAAAAGCAGCCGATGGGACAGAAGCTGAGCTCGATGTAATTGGTGATGATGATACAGATGGCGATGCCCGTGCTGAATCTTCAAAAGGACTATGGGTAGATAAGACATATGACTTAAGCGAATTTGCCGGTAAAAAAGTTAGCCTGACATTCGAGTATGTAACAGATGGCGGGCTGGCATTAGATGGATTTGCGATTGATAATATCTCAGTAACAGCTGATGGAAATGTGATTTTCTCCGACGATGCTGAAGGCGGATCTCAGATGGCTCTTGACGGATTCATTGTTTCCAACGGGATCAGCTATGCGAAGAACCATTATTACCTGGAATGGAGAAACTACGCAGGCTCCGATACGGCTCTTGCCCACTCAAGAGGAGTAAAATATAACACTGGTTTAGTTGTTTGGTATGCTGATGACAGCCACACAGACAACTGGGTTGGCGTTCATCCGGGGGAAGGTTTCCTTGGAGTGGTGGATTCACATCCGGAAGCAATTATCGGTCTGAAAGATGGCATAGAAACAGTATCTCAAAGCACAAGATATCAAATTGCGGATGCCGCGTTCTCCTTGGACAAAACACCAGCATGGGAAGTAAGCTCGCCAACTCGCGGTGATTATGACTACCCTGGTTTAAAGGGAATTTCTGTTTTTGATGATTCTAAAACATACATTAACAGCCTCATTCCTGATGCAGGACGCATCGTTCCGGAACATGGCCTGAAATTCCAAGTGGTCGGTGAAGCAAAGGACAACTCTGCTGGAGCCGTATGGATTCATAAGTAAGTTTTAAAGGCGCGTATGCCAGAAATGGCTTCGTGCCTTTTTCTGTTAAAAGTGGACATCCTCCTTCCTATAAGCTAGTATCATTACCGATACTAGTTTTTTCCGATTTTTCGGCTATACTAAAAATAATTATCTTATTAAACGCGATAAAGTTAAAAGGAGTTACATATGACACAATCTTTTATTGAAAATATGAAGCCATTTATCCAGGAGGCATGGAAAAAGTCTGCATTTGCACAGCCGACGACAGTTCAGTCAGAAGCGGTTCCGCTGGCTTTGGAAGACAGGGATATTATTGCCGAGTCACCGACCGGAACAGGCAAGACACTTGCTTACCTGCTGCCGGTCCTAGAAAAAATTGACCCGGATAAACAGGCGGTCCAGGCCGTCATTTTGGCCTCATCACAGGAGCTTGTAATGCAGATATTAAGCGAGATTCAAAAATGGGCAGAAGGCAGCGGGATTAAAGCCGCTTCTTTTATTGGCGGAGCCAATGTGAAAAGGCAGCTTGAGAAATTGAAGAAGCATCCGCATATCGCTTTAGGAACGCCAGGCCGGGTGCTTGAGCTGATTAAACAGAAAAAGCTCAAAATGCATGAAGTAAAAACAGTTGTCCTTGATGAAGGAGATCAGCTTCTCGTGCCTGAACATGCTCAGACGGTCCAAAATATTGTTAAATCAACGCTTAAAGAACGCCAGGTCCTGTTATTCTCAGCGACACTGCCGCCGGCTGTTGAACAGCTTGCGAAAGAGCTGACAGCTGATGCTGAAGTCATTCGTGTTGAGAAGGATGAAACCATTCAGGCTGCAGGTGTGGACCATATTTATTTTGTGGCAGAAGCACGGGACAAAATTAAAATGCTCGAAAGGATCTCAAGGCTTGAGGACATAAAGGCACTGGTATTTGTTAAGGATATCGGCAACCTAACCGTTATGGCAGAAAAGCTTGATTTTAAAAATATCTCTTCAAGCACTCTGCACAGTGATCTGAGCAAATTCGACAGACAGAAAGCAATCAAGAACTTCCGCACCGGAAAAACCAATATGCTGATTGCCACGGATGTTGCGGCAAGAGGGCTGGACATCAAAGGAATCACCCATGTTGTGCATTTCGACTTCCCGAAAGATATTAATCAATATGTCCATCGTTCAGGAAGAACAGGAAGATTTGGCGCAAGCGGAACCGTTATCTCTCTGGTTACTGAAAGAGAAGAGCGCGAACTCAAGAAAATGGCCAAAGAACTTGGCCTAACTGCAGAAAAGAAAGTAATGCGCGGCGGCCAGATCGTATAAAATTAATGTGCCAGGCACCTATCAGTTGGTGCCTGGCATTCTTTTTATTAAAAGGATTTTCTCCTATTCTAAGCGAATTAGTAAGTGGAGCTTTATTTAACTAAAGAATAAGGGGAAATCGATAATGGAAAATCCAAGGCTAAAGAGCTTTCATGATGACTGTCTGCTTGAAGCGACGATAGATGAATTGCAGGAAAAAATAAAGAATGGGGAAATTACCTCCAAAGAACTTGTATTGATGTACATGAACCGGATTGGACAGCTGGATAAAAACATTCATTCTGTTTTAGAACTCAATCCGGATGCACTGCATATTGCAGCTGCTCTGGATGCGGAAAGAGAAGAGCAGGGGCCGCGCAGCCCTCTTCACGGCATTCCCATATTGTTAAAGGATAATATCGATACAGGGGACAAAATGCAGACAACTGCAGGTTCACTCGCCCTGAAGAATCATTGTGCACAGAAGGATTCGTTTGTGGCCTCTCAATTAAGGCAAGCGGGAGCAGTCATCTTAGGAAAAACAAATATGACAGAATGGGCCAATTTTATGACGGAAGGAATGCCCAGCGGATACAGCTCACGAGGCGGACAGACCTTGAATCCATATGGACCGGGTAAATTTGATGTTGGAGGCTCCAGCGCAGGATCCGGTGCAGCCATCGCCGCTAATTTTGCGGCCGCAGCCATTGGAACGGAGACATCAGGTTCCATTTTAAGTCCAGCCAGCCAAAATTCTCTCGTTGGAATTAAGCCGACAGTCGGACTTGTCAGCCGAACCGGCATTATTCCGATTGCCCATAGCCAGGATACTGCCGGACCTATGGCGAGAACGGTTAAGGATGCCGCTTTATTATTGAACGTGCTTGCAGTACCTGACGAAAATGATCCGATTACCCTGACAAATAAAGATCTGCAGGGCAAGGATTTTACCGTTTTCCTTGATGAAGCCGGATTAAAGGGTGCACGAATCGGCATCGCCAGGGAGACTTATTTTGACTATTTAAGTTCTGAAAAGCTCTCTGTGATGAATAAGGCAGTAGCCCGATTAAAAGAGCTTGGTGCAGAGGTGCAGGACGAAGTGCTGATTCCTTCCACCAATGAAGAGTGGAGCTATGATGTCCTGACATATGAATTTAAAGCTGATTTGAATGCCTACCTGCGAACTGTCGCGCCGCACCTTAATATCCGGACACTGTCCGATGTCATTAATTTTAATGAAAATAACAGCGAAAAGTGCTTAAAATACGGACAATCCATCCTGGTTGAATCAGAGGAAACAAGCGGAGATCTGACGGAAATGGCCTATATATCTGCACTTGAGAAAGATATCTATTTTTCAGGAGAAAAGGGCATTGATTACGTAATGAAAGAACATCATCTCGATGCCATCGTATTCCCGAATAATTATGGTGCAGGCATCCCTGCAAAAGCGGGATATCCATCCATCACAGTGCCGGCCGGCTATACTCCTGAGGGTGAGCCGGTGGGCATCACATTTACAGGGCTTGCCTATAGTGAACCGCTCCTCATTAAAATTGCTTATGCATTTGAACAGGCCACCAAGCATAGAAAAGCTCCAGAACTTGGAGTGCTGGCATAGAATAACTGCCGGTTAATTGACTCATACTACTTCTGAAAAACAAAAAAGGAGCAGATGAGAATATGGGCAGAACTAAACGCGGCAACGGCAATGCACAGCGCAATAACAATAAACACAGACCGCAGCGCACAAGTGAAGAGCTTGTTGAATTCACAACCGGAAGCAAAGAAAAGAAAGAAAACAACGTGCAGGACTGATGAACCAAATCCTCCTTTTTAGAAGGGGGATTTTTTGTTGCTGGAAAAAGTCTATCTGAAAATAAAAATGAGCTATGCCGCAATAAAAAAGTCTATCCGAAAATAAATATGAGCTATCTGCAAGTAAAATCCAGCTATCCGAAAATAAAAGCAGTGCACAATCTCTCAGGCAGCCACATGTACAAAGTAAAAGTGCTTCAGCACATAAAAATAAGCTATCCGCACAGAAAAAAATTTATCCGCACATAAAAGTGAGGTATCCGAACAGAAGAATTTTTATCCGCACATAAATCGGTACTATCTCCATAACACGCAAGTAAATCCTCGCAAAAATGATGATAAATGCATAGAAAAAGACAGTTTTCCAAGGAAGACTGTCTTCATTTCTTCAAAAAACCACGAATGAGTTAATCTTCAACTTTTTTAAGATGCTTGGCAGCCGGTCCTTCAACGACTGTTCCGTCATAGGAGAAGCGGGAGCCGTGGCATGGGCAGTCCCAGGTGCGGTCGCCGTGGTTCCATTCGCATTCACATCCCATATGGGTGCAGGTGGTATCCACAAGATGAAGGCTGCCTTCTGGATCCCTGTATGCACCTGTCCGCTTGCCATTGATCATCACGACTCCGCCTTCATCATGAGACAGATCTGCCATTTCTTTCGGCACGAATTCAAGCTTCCCTTTGATCAGCTGTCCGGCTACATCTGTATTGGCCGCAATAAATTTCTTGATGCTTGGGTCAGCCTGAAATCTGGATGGTGTAAACAGCTCGGCATAAGGGTTGTCCCTTTCCATAATCTGATCTTTTATCAGCATGGCGGCGGCTGTCCCGTTTGTCATTCCCCATTTCCGGTAGCCGGTTGCGACAAAGATATTCTTCTGTTTGGACGTAATTGGTCCGATATACGGTACTTTATCAAGCGTATATAAATCCTGGGCAGACCAGCGATAAGGATAATCGGTTATGCCGAGCACATCTTCCGCAAAAGTTTCAAGGGCTTCGTAGTGCTTCATCGTATCTGGTCCATGGCCAGTCTTGTGGCCGTCGCCGCTCACTAAAATGAGTTTGTCTCCGTTATAGGGTGTGTACCTCAGTGAGCGGGTCGGTGAATCGGCACTATAATACATGCCTCCAGGAAAATCCTCTTTGGTTTTTACGCCAAGTACATAAGATCTTTCCGGAGATAATCTGGCAAAATAAAAACCTTTCATATCCGCAAAAGGGAAGTGGGAAGCAGCGATAACATATTTGCATTTCAGGCGATGGCCTTCTCTGGTCACGACATCAGGGAGGCTGCCTTCTTCAATGTCTGCAGCTGTTGTATTTTCATAAACAATACCGCCCATATCCACAAAGTCTTTAAGCAGCTTTTTCAAGTATTTCACCGGATGAAACTGGGCCTGGTCAAACATGGAAAGCACTGCTTTTGTGCTGATGTTAAAAGGAATGTTTTCTTTCATACCGTGTGGAATTCCGAGTTTTTCATAGGCTTGCCGCTCTTTTTCTACTTTTTGTGCATACTCTTCTGAAACAGCATATATAATTGCTTCTTCATTGCTAAAGTCGCATTCAATTTGCTTTTCGGCAACTGTGCTCCGGACGAAATTCAGTGCATCAGCCGAAGCCTGATAATAGAGCTTGGCTTTTTCCTCGCCGAAATGGCTGATCAATTCATCATATATTAAGCCATGCTGTGCCGTCACTTTAGCCGTTGTATGTCCGGTAGTGCCGTTCAAAATATTGCCGGCTTCAAGAATCGCTACTTTATATCCTTCTTTGGCAAGAAGGTATCCAGCTGTAATCCCGGTAATGCCGCCGCCTACAATTGCAATTTCCGTTTGAGCATCTTCTCTGAGCTTGTCGAAGGCCGGAAGTTCCTCCTCCCTCCAATAAGGCTCTGGATATTGGGGCGTTTTGTGGTTGGATGTCGTCATACCCTGTCCTCCTGTAACGTTATATTCGTTCATAATTTTTCCTGAAAGCCCTATTCCTATACAAATTCTCCTTCTCTAACCATACCCATAAAATTGTTAATTAATCAGGGGGAATAATAAATCCGGTTCTCCACTGTTTTTTTATCATTTCTGGATAAAATGTGCAGGCCGAGAAAAGATATACAGTATCGAATGTTAATGGGGTACAGTCATGATTACATTTAGCTATCTGGCCATTTTTCTGTTAATGACTTTAACAGCTGCGTTTTTTGATATGAAAATATTTGATTATACGATCTGGGAAGCTTTGAGGAATTTACTGTTTAAGGAGATTGCCACTGGAAGAATGATCATTATTGTTTCTGTATTTATTGGATTGGCTTCAAGTGCAGTCATTGATTTTCGCCTTTTTAAAGCGAAGAAAAAAACGGGGTCATCCCAGTAGACACTCCATGTGGTGACAGAGGGAAGATTTTTAGCGCGCATACATTTAAAAGGGATTGGTGATGGAATGTTAAAAGAGAATATCTCTCTCAGCCAGCTGCTGACATTGTTGATCAATTTCCTTTTAGGAAGCGCCATTGTTGTCGGAGTAGGCGGGGATGCCAAGAAAGATGCCTGGATTGCAATCGCAGCCGCCATAATGATTGGGTTTGGAATCATGCTATTCTATTACTCTTTAATCAGCCGGGTGCCTGGAAAAAATTTATTCGAGCTGATGGAGTTTGGCTTTAAAAGGCCGCTTGCAATCATTTTTTCTATTACTTACGTGGTTTATTTCCTATACCTTGCCTGCAGGGTGGTCCGTGATTTTGGCGAATTGATTGCTTCGGCCATTCTGCCGTCGACGCCGATTGAAATCATCTCGCTGACCATCTGTCTGCTGATGGCTTATATTTTATATCTTGGTCTTGAAGTCCTGGGGAGAACTTCGGAAATTTTTACTCCTTATTTATTCGGATTTTTGTTTCTTCTAACCATCCTATTATTTGCAAGCGGCAATGCCAATTTACATGAGATTAAGCCTGTGCTTGGGGATGGGCTTAAGCCAGTTTTGAATGCGCTTTTTCCAACTTTGATCGTGTTTCCTTTTGGCGAGCTTATTGCATTTACACTCATTCTTCCGGTTGTAACCAACTTTAAATATTGCCTGCGTGTGTCATTGCTGGGGGTGGGAATTGCAGGTGCGCTTTTATTATTTGCGATGTTTCTGATGATTGTCACACTGGGGGCTGATGCTTTGCTGCGTTCCAATTTTCCCATGCTCAGTTCAGCGCGCGAGGTCTCAATCGGCAATTTCATTGAAAGAATTGATGCACTCGTTGTTTTTATTATGATGCTGGGGATTTTGGTCAAGGGGTCGGTGTTCATGTTTGCAGGATTGAAAGGCCTTGAGTACACCTTCCGGCTTCCTTACCGGTATTTTTCATTGCCGGTGGCCATGATTGTTTCATCTTTTTCTATATTAATATCAGTAAACTTCGGTGATCATTGGCAGGAGGGGCTTGAGATGGTACCATACTTCCTGCACTTGCCATTGCAGTTCGGACTGCCATCACTTCTGCTGATCGCAGTTTTATGGAAGCGGCGAAAGAAAAAGGCTAAACCCGGCGTGAAGGGGATGAAGTTTTGAGTATTCTTAAATCACTTTTAAAAATGCACAAAAAGAAAGAATATCCTGTTCAGCCTGAGCAAGCTGCAGACACTGGCCCAGATCTTAAAAGCATGAGTCTGGAACAGCTGAAAAAAAGAATAAATGCAGAGTTCGGAAGCACAGTTGATTTAAGCATGGATGAGCTGAAAACAGAGGGGAAAGATTCTTTGCTCATCTATCTTACAACTATGATTGATACAAAATTATTAAAGGAAACGATTCTTCAATCGCTCAGCGGGAAGGAGGATGGCATTGAATTAACAACGGAGGACGATCTGAAATCACTATGCAAGGAGAAATTCGGAGGGGCAGGCTACCAGCTGGTTGAGTCATTCGATGAAATCATTACAGCGCTGCTTTATGGAAACATCATTATTATTTTTAAAGATATGGAAAAAGCGCTTTCCCTTTCCATGGCTTCCGGTGAAGACCGGTCCATTACAGAGCCAAGCACCCAGACCGTTATAAGGGGTCCAAAGGATGGGTTTGTAGAATCAATCTCAACAAATGTAAGCCTGCTGAGGAGAAGAATTAAAAACAGAAAGCTTCGTTTTGAAAAATTCATTATTGGATCTGAGACCCATACTTCCGTGTACATCGGATATATGGAGGGCATCTCAAATAAAAAGATCGTCCAGGAAGTCCGCAAAAGGCTTTGGCAGATAAAGGTGAACGCTATCTTTGAATCTGGAAATATTGAAGAGCTGATTGCTGACAAATCCGCCACACCTTTTCCGCTGGCGCTGAATACAGAAAGGCCTGACGCAGTAGCATCCAATTTGCTTGAAGGGAAAATTGCCATCCTTGTTGACGGGACTCCTTTTGTGCTGGTGGTTCCGGCTGTTCTGGTTGATTTCTTTTCCATTGCAGAAGATTATTATCAAAACTTCATGATGGGAAGCTTTTTAAGAATGATCAGGTATTTATCATTTATGATTGCCTTGATTATGCCATCCTTATATGTCGGTATTTTAACCTTTCATCATGAGCTTCTTCCGACACCGCTGCTTCTCGGCATCATTGCACAGCGGGAAGGAGTGCCGTTTCCGGCAGTCATTGAAGTGTTATTGATGGAAGTTACCTTTGAGATTCTCCGTGAGGCCGGTGTTCGGATGCCAAGGGCTGTCGGGCAGACTGTATCAATTGTAGGCGCTCTCGTCATTGGACAGGCTGCAGCTGAAGCAGGGATTATATCGAATATAATGGTCATCATTGTCGCCATTACAGCCATAGCCAATTTTGTATCACCCACTTATAGTTTTGCTGCAGCAGCAAGGCTGTTAAGATTCCTGCTGATCATTGTGTCAGCCTTTCTGGGCTTATACGGCGTCCTGATTATTCTTGTTTTTATTGTGGCTCATTTGAGCTCTCTCAGATCCTTTGGCGTTCCGTATCTTTCACCGGTTGCTCCGTTTATCATCGAACAGCAGAAAGATGTCTTTTTCCGATTCCCGATTTGGAGCATGAGGAAGCGGCCAGCTTATCTAAAAACACAGAATCCTGAAAAGTTTACAAAGACAGGGTCGCCTTCTCCTCCTCCAATGGAAGGAGAGCAGTCCAATTGAGAAAATATGGTGTGATGTTCGCCGTTTTTTTGACGGCTATACTGCTCTCTGGATGCTGGGATCAGAGAGAGCTGGGTGAAATAACGGTTGTGACAGGAATGGCTGTGGATAAGGGCGAGGATGATAAGTATACCCTGACTGTAGAAGGCATTAATGCAACAGAGTTGAATAACCGCACCGCCAGCGGTTATGCTCCATCGATTGTTTATTCTGCTGAAGGAAACTCTTTGGCTGAGCTGACCTATAGAGTGAATGAAGGAATGTCCAGGCATTTGATCTATTCCCACATGCGCACTCTGATAATCGGAGAGGAACTTGCTAAAGAAGGGATTATTGACTTTATTGATTTTCTGGAAAGAAACAGGGAAATCCGGGATGATTTTAATATATTGATTGCAAGAGGGGGAAAGGGATCTGATGTATTAAGAGTGACGTATCAATTCCAGAAATCAACCTCTTTAAAATTGCACACTCAGCTGGACACCATGATGAAGGATTGGGGCGGAGATCCAGGGGTGAGGATGAATGATGTCATTACAGCCTGGACAGCTCCGGGCCGTCAGCCTGTAATGGCCGCTGTCCGGATTAAGGGTGACCCGGAAGCAGGAGCCAGTGCGGAAAATATGATGAAGGTCACCCCGGATGCACTAGTGGTCCTGGACTCTTTGGCTATATTCAAGGGTGATAAACTGGAAGGATTTCTGACACTGGAGGATTCAAGAAATTACTTATGGATTCAGGATAAAATCGTTAAAACCTCTATTACGATAGAATGCAGTGAAAATCAGTATATGGGATTACGAGTATATGATACAAGTACAAGGATTAAAGGGAAACTCGAAAATGGAAAAGCAAAAATTAATGTAAAAATCAGAGCAGAGGCATATATTGACGGGACTCATTGCAACGATCAGTTTGATAAAGCAAAGACATACGAGGAAAGTGGGAAGACTGCTCAGAAACAGATTAATGAAATGGTCACAGAAACGATTGAGAAGGTCCAGCAGGAATATGGAACCGATATTTTCGGTTTTGGTGAAGTTGTGCTGAGACAGGATTATCAGGATTTCAAAAAAGTCCAGAAAAACTGGGATGAAAAATTTGCTGATGCTGATATAAATGTAGACACAACTTTAATCATTCGGCGAACAGGCATCAGGACTAAAAGCTTTCTGAAGGAAGTAAAGTAGAGATCCTTTCCTTCATTGACGCATAAAAGCTGTATTGATATAATTTTTCTATAATTCAGCTAATTTCGCATTAAAGGTCTGGGCGTTGTCCAGCCCTTATTTCTTTTAAAGGGGAAAGGCCAAATGAATTTTGAAACTTCTGTTCTGCACAAGAAAAATAAGAGCAATCGCAAGATTAAAAGTAAAGTAACACCGATCTATCAAACTTCCGCCTTCGCATTCAATGATCTGGAAGAGTTGGAGGGATTTTATCAGGGAAACGGCAATTATCTCTATTCCCGGGTCGGAAATCCGAATACGGATGAGCTTGGGGACTTAATTGCAAGCCTGGAAGGAGCACCAGCCGGGACGGCTGCCTCATCCGGTTTATCCGCTATTCTGGCGGGAGTGCTTGCTGTGGTCAAAAGCGGCGACCATATTGTGGCAGCGGATGACCTGTACGGCGGCAGCTTCCATTTAATCAAGGAAGAGCTGTCACAGCTCGGTATAGAAGTAACCGTTGTTCCTTTTTCAGATGCTGTGCAGGTGGAGGGAGCCATACAGGAGAATACAAAACTTCTTTATTCTGAATCCATCACAAATCCATTATTGCGGGTGGAGAACCTTGAAGAAGTCGTCCGCCTCGCGAAGAAGCATAATCTCGTTACCCTGATCGATAATACATTTGCCACTCCCTATCATTGCCAGCCTTATTTGAAAGGCATTGATTTAGTCGTCCACAGTGCAACCAAATACTTAGGCGGGCATAGCGATATTACAGCAGGTGTCCTGGCTGGAAATGAAGAACTGGTCGGAAAAGCACGCGGAAAAATTGTAAACCTCGGGGCTAATTTAAGTCCGTTTGAGGCCTGGCTGACATGCAGGGGCGCGAAAACTCTGGCTCTCAGAATGAAGCAGCAGTCCGCAAATGCCAGAAGAGTGGCAAGGGCATTAGAGCAAAATCAAGAAATAAAAAATGTCTATTATCCTTTTCAGCACGGTGAAGAAGGGTTCGGCGCCATTGTTACGATTGAATTGGCTGACAATGCTGATGTGAATGAGTTTTTTAGAGAGCTGGGGTGGATTAAAATTGTGCCGACACTTGCGGGTGTTGAAACGTCCGTATCCCATCCGCTGACAACATCTCACCGGGCACTGCCTCCAGAAGTATGCAATGAACTCGGCATTACCAAGCAGGTGGTGCGGATATCCATCGGAATTGAACATGCGGATGATATCATGGCACAGCTGAATGAGGCAATTATTCGGAGTCTGGGATGAATTCTGTCAAATCCGTGTAATTTTCAGGAATGAAGTGATTCCTTCCATTAAATACTAAGGTAACAGTATTTAGGAAGGAGCTGACACCATGCCTGAACTTCCGGAAATGGAAACCTACAGAAGGCTGTTAACGGAGCAGCTGGCCCGTAAAGTCATTACTGATGTAGAAGTAAATCGGGAAAAGTCCATCAACGTGCAGCCTGCCCAATTCAAAAGTCAGCTGATAAATGCGCAAATAACCGAAATCACCCGAAGGGCTAAACATCTTATTTTTAAGCTGAGTTCCGGTAAAAATCTGTTGCTGCATCTGATGCTTGGCGGCTGGATGTATATTGGCAATGAAGCGGACAATCCTGACCGCACCAAACAGGTCATTATTTCTTTTGGGGATAAAAAGCTTTACTTTATTGGACTTAGACTTGGCTATCTCCACTTGCTGACAGACACAGAGGTGGAAAATGAGCTTTCAGATCTGGGACCGGAGCCTCTGGATCAAACGTTGGGATTTCCGGCCTTCCGCGAACTGATCGGAAGCAGAAGAGGAATGCTGAAAACGACATTCATCAATCAGCAGTTTCTTTCGGGAATCGGCAACTGCTACAGTGATGAAATCTGTTTTGAGGCTGGGCTGCTGCCTATGAGAAAAGCAGATGAATTGGATGAGGAAGAATTAAAAATCCTGTATCAGTCTATGAAGGGCGTATTAACCCGGGCCATTCAGTATGGGGGCTATATGGAAGAGCCTTTGTTTAAAGCAGATGCTAAAACCGGGGGTTATAATGAGCAGTGCAGAGTGTATGATCGAGAAGGAGAGCCATGCCTCCGCTGCAGCAGCCCTATAGTGAAAGAAGAAATATCTTCTCGGAAAACGTTTTACTGCGCAAATTGCCAAAACTAAGAAAGAGGCTGCCTTTACTTGCAGCCTCTTTTCTCTACTCTTCCGGATCAGTCTGAATCCTATCAACTGTCGTGGAATCACGGGAATCCATTGCACCCTTTAGAAAATGGACAAGCATAAATCCGGCCAGTCCCAATGAAACCATAAAACCGATTGTAATTGCCCACATTAAAGCCATTCCTTAACCTCCCTATTTTCATAAGATAGAAAGTATAAAATCTTGAACGTCGATAACTGTCTAGCTCCAGCGCCTACCCCCTCGAGGTCACAAGCCAATCCTCCCAAAAAGGCAAAGAACGCCTTTCCGGGAGGCTCGTCTTGTGCTTGTCGGGGGTGGGCAAGGCGCTTCCGCTTTTCTGAACCAAGAGCGTTTCCTTACTAAAAGGTATATGCCTGAAATCATCAATCTTTCCCTTTCGATTATTAAAAAAGGAAGGGAACAGGGTGCTGCATATCGAAGTAAAGAAGATGGCATAAAGTGTTTTACAGCCAAAAGCGCTAAAGGAGGAGATCTCTTTTGGATTTCAAAACGGCCGATTTATGTGATGACCACAGCAAAGATCTGCTTATTTGCCAGCAGGAGTTTAAATTTTATGGGCAAAAAAGAAAGTTTTCCGGTCCCATTTCAACGGTTAGAGTGTTTGAAGATAACGTTCTGGTAAAAGAGGCACTGGAGTCCATTCCAGAGGGAAGTGTACTGGTGGTGGATGGCGGCGGATCAAAAAGATGCGCCTTAATGGGTGACCGGCTTGGTGAAATTGCCCAATCAAGAAAGCTTGCCGGTGTGATCATTTATGGGTGCGTTCGGGATACAGTGGAGCTTGGAAGCCTTGATTCAGGCATCTTGGCACTTGGCAGCAATCCTTTAAAAAGCCGAAAAGAAGGAAAAGGGGATCGAAACATCCCAGTTACGTTCGGCGGGATTGACTGGAAGCCGGGAGAATATGTATATGCAGATGAAGATGGCGTGATTGTCTCTTCGAAAGCTCTTATCTAAAGCAGAACACCCGCTGATAAGCGGGTGTTCTCTTTTTATAGCACTTTCCTGCTTAACACAGAATACCGTATTTAAAAGGGGGTGCACCATATGTTTATAATCTTTATATTATTTTGGGCAGTCGGCATTTATTTTTTGTTCCGCAGCAGGAATGAGGAAGAAAAGCTTTTGATCCTGAAACTGATTGGTTATTATCTATTAGGAACATTTACATTTAGCTTTAATGGCATTGTTTTGCCAGTTGGTTTTGTAATCAGTTTATTCCTAAAGCCCCGGCAGAACAGAAGCGTGAAGCGCAGCTCTGCGATCTTCGGGCTGGTAATAATGGTCATCGGCCTTTTTTTATAGATTACATTAAATTAGTCAGATTTGGATGCCTGCCTGAATGCATGCTAACAAAGCTATCAATCCTCTAAAATCGCTTCCTTTTCAATGCTGATTTCTTCCGGCAGCATTGTTGACGCTTTAGGGACCTGGCGGGGCTCATAATCAATTTCATCAGAGGAATATACTCTGATTACCACTTGGCCATGCATAGCTTTTGCCCGTATGAGCAGGGGAGAGCTGTAACGGTTCTTAAAGGTGAAATCCGGGCCATACCAGCTTACAGTTGCATCTCGGCCAGGCGGTACATAGGGAACCTTTTTGCTGTGGGAATAACGCTCGATCACTTTGACGCCTGCCCGGTCAACTGCATTGAATAGAGTGGAGGATACCTGACAGATCCCGCCCCCGATATCTTCTGACAGTTCCCCTCTAACGATAACCGGAGCACGCTTATAGCCTTTCCCTGCCGTTCTTTTGCCGACAGCACGGTTAAAAGAAAATACTTCATTCGGAAAAACAACATAATTATCAAGGGATTCTGCTGCAAGCTGGATATTATGGGAGCGTGATGTGTTATTCGGATTAAAATACGTAACATACTGGCCGATCATTTTAACCCGGATATGGGAGATAAGATCCCGATCCACTCTCGGGTAAACGGGGAGTGTTGGGATCTCAATTTTAGCTGGCCTGTTACTGTAAAAATATGTATAAAAAACATCTGTGAATGCTTTGCGGTGCAGTATTCTTCCAGGCTTCTCAGCAACGACACGCCCGCTTTCGCCTATGTACGCGTTCTTAGGCGGAATATACGTCTGGCGATCTAATTTTTCCAGGAGCTGAATAAACCGTTCACCGTCCAATAGCGGAAGCCCGGGAAACGGCATTTGATATTCTGTCCTGTTGACACTTGCAATGGATCTGCCGTCATGTTCAATGGATAAGTCATCAGGAAGACTGGCAGTTTGAGTTTGTGTTAATAGCATGATCCCCAATACCCATGAGAATTTCATATCGCTGATGCACCTCCGACCTTAGTATGGGCAGGAGAGAATTGTTTCATGTGCCGAAAAAATGATTGATTATAGGCATCTCTTTGAACAGCTGCCATGAAGCCATGTCATCATGCCCGGGACTGCTGCAACATTCTCTGTCCGTTAGAAAGCCCTTAGCACACTCTCTCGGAATGTCGAATTCTTTAATTGATTAAGGAATATAGTGTAATAAAACTTTAGTGAGGGAATGAGGAATGTGCAGCTAGTCAAGGCAGAAATCAGCCGGTTAAGCGAATTGCTGAAAAGCAGCCAATCTCAGGATGGCTCATGGGCGTATCCTTTTGAAATTGGAATCATGACTGATGCTTATATGATTATCCTTTTGCGGACGCTTAACACGAAGGATGAAACGCTCATTCAAAAATTGGCGGAGAGAATTGAAAGCCGCCAGGATAAGAGTGGTGCGTGGAAGCTTTTTAGAGACGAAAAAAAAGGGAACTTATCTTTAACCATTGAAGCCTATTACGCCCTTTTGTACTCAGGCTATAGACAGAGGCATGATCCGCATCTGGCAGCTGCAAGGAAATTTATTTTATCAAAGGGCGGGATAAAAAAAGCAGGATTATTTACGAAAATCTTGCTTGCCATGACAGGCCAATATCCATGGCCGGCTGTTTTTCCAGTGCCCATCGAAATTGTGCTGCTTCCTCCATCCAGCCCAATCAGCATCTACCAGCTTTCGAGCTTTGCCAGAATTAATCTCCTGCCGGTTATCCTGCTTGGCAGCAAAAAATTCAGGAGAAGAACGGAAAATAGTCCGGATCTGGATGAAATCTATGGAACAAGGGACAGGGAAGAGCTATGGGAAGAAAGACGTTCTGATGAATGGAGAGAACTTGGTAACATTCTTACCGGCATGGCCGAAAGCTTAATTGGAATTCCTGAACGTCTCCGCAGTATGGCATATGAGGGAACAAAGCAATATATGCTCGAGCGGATTGAACCGGATGGAACATCATTAAATTATTTCAGCAGCACTTTTTATATGATTTTTGCCCTCCTCGCTCTAGGCTACTCTCCCAAAGATCCAGTCATCATCAAGGCGGTGAAGGGATTAAAGGGAATGTCCTGTACAATAGATGGACATATCCATTTTCAATTCACTGACGCTAAAGTATGGAATACGGCTTTAATTTCCCACGCCCTCCAGGAGGCAGGTGTAGATGAATCAGATGCGGCGATTCTTAAAGCAAATAAATATTTGCTGTCAAAGCAGCAAACCCGTCACGGAGACTGGACGGTCCACAACCGCAAGGGACTTCCTGGAGGCTGGGGATTTTCAGACTTCAACACTACCCATCCTGATGTGGACGATACGACCGCCAGTCTGAGAAGCATTCACAATCAAACAGGAGCTGCTGTCGAGAAATCCAGGCAGAGAGGAGTACAATGGGCTCTATCCATGCAAAACCGTGATGGGGGGTGGCCGGCATTTGAAAAAAATGTGGATAGCCGCCTGCTGAATCTAATTCCCATTCAAGGAGCAGAGTTTATTCTCACCGATCCGTCCACAGCAGATTTAACTGGCAGAACCATTGAATATTTAGGCATCTTCACTACAGGAGCTGAACCTTCAATTAAAAGAGGAATAGGCTGGCTGAAAAAGAATCAGAGAAGAGACGGTTCCTGGTATGGACGCTGGGGGATTTGCTATCTGTATGGAACCTGGGCAGCCCTTACCGGCCTCGCCGCTGCAGGGGAAAAGAAAGATGAAGAGTACATCAGAAAAGCGGTTGAGTGGCTGAAGTCTGTGCAGAATGAAGACGGCGGCTGGGGAGAATCCTGCAGAAGCGATATGGAAAAACGCTATGTTCCATTGGGAAGCAGTACATTAACACATACTGCCTGGGCCGTGGATGCTTTAATTGCCGTTTCTAATGAAAACAGCCCTGAGATCAGGAAAGGCATTGCCTTCCTGATTCGCGAGGGCCAAAGAAATGACTGGACGACAGATTACCCAAAAGGGCAAGGAATGGCCGGCTTCCTATACATGCACTATCACAGCTACCGGTATATTTGGCCGCTATTGGCACTAGGCCATTATGAAAAGAAATTTATGTAAAAAGGAAGCTCCGAATGATTGGGGCTTCCTTTTTTTATTGGCTTATTAATTAGGGTTATTGCGGATAATTTTGAGGTTTCGCTCATAATACTGGAATATCGCCGATAAAACTGAGATTTCGCTCATAACTTTGAAGTTTCGCCGATAAATCCGAGATTTCGCTCATAACTTTGAAATTTCGCCGATAAAACCAAAATTTCGCTCATAACTTTGAAATTCCGCCCATAAAACCGAAAATTCGCTCATACTCCTGCTCATTTTCTTTTCTCCTCATCAATCAGCTGGCAGTCTGCTGAGGAATCATCTTTATTTTTATCAAACCAGAGCTTGTACATGGCCTTACCGTCACTAAGCGTGCCATCTGCCATATCCATTGGCAGCAGGGCGAAAAAGACGTAATAAAAGGAGAAATATACAAATTGGTACCACAGCATGTTAGCTTCCAGAATGACCATCCGGATCAGGTAATTTACAATAAAAATACTGCCTATGTTAAAAATAGACCCTCCTAAAAAGATAAGAGATTTGGTCAGTTTATTGTTGTATTTTAAAGAGGTAAACTCACACCCTCCATACCAGAAGTAAAACCGTCTAACCTCCAAAAACCTCATTGAGAATAGTATTTTGCCTGTGCCAATGATAACTCGGATCCCTTTTCCTCCAAAAATGCCTGCAAAGAAGATATGTCCCAATAAATGAATCAGTGTGACCACCGGGTAAACCACAAAAAAAGCTTGAATGAATTTCAAAAAATCATCATACCCAAACACGGGAGGACCTCCATTTCAATAGATGTATGAAAAATCTGCGCAATGCAGCATCATTATTTGTTTGCCTACCCCATGTCTACCCCGCATTTTTCCGTATTAACGTACATTCTTTTTCCATATTTCCCATATTGATTGAAAGAGTCCGACCATCTGCTACGTCTCAGGTCTTATTTAAAAATAAAGCTGAGGCTCGTTATAGCATTTACACAATACAGGTAAGATGAAATCAAGAAAGGAGGAAACGAAAATGAAAAAACTTGGATTACTGATAGCAGGTGGAATTGCAGCCATGGTGCTGATTTCAAATCTGGGCCCGATCGTGGGTCTGGCAGTAAGTGCGGCGATTCTATACTTTGTGTTTAAACAATTTATAAAAGCAGAAAGCACGATGGCAAAAATCGGCTATGGAATCATTGGGTTCATCGCTTTGATGGCCACGGCTTCCAACTTTCCGGCAATCTTAGGGCTTGCAGCTGCATACGTTCTTTATCTGGTCTATAAAAAGTGGAACGATTCAAGCTCAAGTGTAATGGAAGAAGACAATGACCCTTTTGCTAACTTTGAAAAGCAATGGGCGGATTTAAACAGAAACTAAAAAAGGAGAGATAGAAATGGCAAACCTATTAACGAGAATCAAAGATACAGTAATGGCAGACCTTCATGAAGCATTGGATAAAAAGGAGAAAAAGAATCCAATCTCACTCTTAAACCAATACCTTCGTGAATGTGAGCGTGAAACCGAAAAGGTCCGCAAGCTTTTGGAACGTCAGTATACATTGAAGGAAGAGTTTACCCGAGAATACGAACAGGCGAAAAACCTTGCAGACAAACGCAAGCGCCAGGCAGAGGTTGCCACGCAGGCTGGTGAAGAAGAACTCTATCAGTTTGCAGCTCAGGAGCAAATGCAGTATGAAGAGCGTGCCAGCCGTTTGAAGGATCTCCTGAACCAGGCAGTACAGCAAATGGGTGATCTTGAAAGAAAATACGAGGAAATGAAGCACAAACTGAAGGATATGCACATCCGCCGCATGGAGCTGATGGGCCGTGAAAACATCACACGTGCCAACCACCAAATGGATAAAGTGCTTGATCAAAACAATGATAAGTCCTTTACAAGATTCCAGGAAATCGAATCCTATCTTGACCGTCTTGAACACCAGGTGAAAAGCTCCTATCACCGCAGCACAATCGATGCCCGCATCGCCCAGCTGGAAAAAGAGATGGAGAAGAAGCCTGTATTGTAATTGTTTCAGATAAAACTAAGCTAGAAAAAGTCTGAAATAAACAAAATACAAAAATTAATCCTGGCCTGTAATATCTTTTTCCCAAAAAAGATAAAAACTCTTTCTATTTTATGAACAAAAAATGGTATTCTAAAAAGGCGTAGGGATACTGCGCCTTTTAAAGTCTATAACTGTCTAGCTTTGTCTAGCTCCAGCGCCTACCTCTCGAGGTCACAAGCATGTCTTGTTGCGGCTCCTAGGGACTCGGGGTCATAAGCCGTTTCCTTTCAGAAGTAAGAACGCCTTCTTACAGGAACCGTCTTATGCCTGAGGCCCGCAGGATGCGGGTCATGCAGACGTTGCCACAGGACGTGGCGCTCTTAGTCTGCGTTCCTTGAAAGGGCAGTCGCCTCCACATTTCGGGCAATCCTCCCAAAAAGGCAAAGAACGCCTTTCCGTGAGGCTCGTCTTGTGCTTGTCGGGGGTGAGCACCAAGGGAAAGCTTCCTTGGATGTTCTTCGCAGGAACAAGCGTTTTTGGCTTGTTCCGAAGGCGCTTCCGCTTTTCTTATCATTCCATATACACAGAAGGGGGGATGCCTCATGAACATTAACAACAAAAGCGATTATATGAGCTGGATTATCATATTGGGCTTTGTCTTTCTCTTTGTGGAAATAGCCTTTTTTAATAGCGGCGTGTTATTCTCTCTTCTTGTGCCAATTGGAATGGTATATATCGGAAGAAAGAGGATGCCTAAGAGCTCCGGAAAATGGCTTTTCTGGCTTGGGCTAATTTTTCTGCTCATCAATATTTTCAGCATGATGACACTGAAATTTTTCCTGCTGGCGATTCTGATTCACCTGCTGATTCAGTTTGGGCAGTCCAAAAAAGACCCTAAACGGATTCTGCCGGAGTTCAAGGAACCGGCAGTGAATCTCCAGAAGGAAACAGTCATTAAAAAGAATCCTCTTTTTTCCAATATATTTGTCGGCCAGCAAAAAACACCTGAGCAAGTATATGAATGGAATGATATAAATATCCAGACCGGCATAGGCGATACGGTCATAGACTTAAGCTATACGGTTATTCCCAAGGGAGAAACCGTTATTTTCATCCGGAACTTCATCGGAAATGTGCAGGTGCTTGTGCCCTACGACGTGGAGGTTAGTGTCAGCCATTCAGCCATTGTGGGTAAGGCCAGAATCTTCGAGCACGAAGAATCAAAGATGTTTAACCAGCTCCTTCAGCTTCAGACGCCTGGCTATGATCAATCAGGACAGCGCGTTAAGATTTTCACTTCACTTGCAGTCGGGGATATCGAGGTGAAGCGCGTATGAGTATCATTCAGCGGCAAATTGCCTGGGGAGCAGGCATGTCCCTCTTCATTCTTGCTGTCCTGACAGCTTCTTTTTTTACGATGTTTCCCATTCCCGGCTGGCGGGATCTGTGGGAAACGGAAATACTCGATATTCCGTTTATCCTATTTGTGCCGAGCATAAGTCTGGCTCTTGGCCTGATCTTTGGATTATTGTCAGGCATTTACTGGCGCCGGCAGCTTTTTGCAGTAGATACTATGCTCCACCAGGTGGAGGAAGGCCGCCAATTGGATGTGCAGGAAACAGGTAAAGAATTGCATTCCATAGCAATCAGGGCCGAGAAGATTCAAAAGCATATGGCAGATCAGGCAAAGATTTCTCAAAAGCTGGCAAATGAAAAAGCGGAAGATATCGAGAACAGGATGCAGGAAATCGTTTCCCAGGAACGGAACAGGCTTGCACGCGAGCTTCACGACTCTGTCAGCCAGCAGCTGTTTGCAGCATCCATGATGATGTCCGCTATTACTGAAACCCAGCAGGATCCGGAAGGCAGGCAGGCAAAACAGCTGAAAATGGTGGAAGAAATGATCCATCAGTCACAGCTGGAAATGCGTGCCCTGCTGCTGCACCTTCGTCCAGCGGCCCTTAAGGGCAAAAGCCTCCAGGAAGGAATTGAAGAGCTTCTGGTCGAATTGCTTCAAAAAGTATCGATGGAGATTGAATGGAAGGTAGAGAATTTTCCGCTTGATAAAGGGGTGGAAGACCATCTTTTCCGCATTCTTCAGGAAGCTGTGTCCAATACACTCCGCCATTCCAAATCGCAAAATCTTGAAGTGCTCCTGATTCAAAGAGATGATTATGCCATACTCCGTGTGGCTGATGATGGAGTCGGTTTTGATGTAGAGGAAACGAGGGCTGGCTCTTACGGTCTGCAGAATATGTATGAACGTGCCGCTGAAGTTGGCGGAAGCATGAAAATCATCAGTGTAAGAAACAAAGGAACCCGTCTTGAAGTAAAGGTTCCGATTATGTAAATAAATGTCTGCTTGAGGCAAGACTAAATTCTGAGGGTGAGGCCAATGATTAAAGTTTTATTTGTGGATGACCATGAAATGGTTCGGATTGGAGTTTCTTCCTATTTGACGGCACAGCCGGATATAGAGGTTATAGGAGAAGCGGATAACGGGAATACAGCTATTGATCTGGCACTCGAATTGAGGCCGGATATCATTTTGATGGATCTCGTTATGAAAGAAATGGACGGCATAGAAGCGACCAGAAGAATCATTGAGCAATGGCCGGAAGCTAAGATCATCATTGTGACAAGCTTCCTTGATGATGAAAAAGTGTATCCGGCTTTGGAGGCAGGAGCGACAAGCTATATGCTGAAAACTTCTAAAGCCAGTGAAATTGCTGAGGCAGTCCGCTCGACCTATCATGGACAATCGGTGCTGGAGCCCGAAGTGACCGGTAAAATGATGGTGAAAATGAGGCAGAAAAACCAGCAGCTGCCCCATGAAGAGCTGACGAGCCGCGAGATGGAAATCCTTCTTTTGATGACAGAAGGTAAAACGAACCAGGAAATTGCCGACGAACTTTTCATTGCCTTAAAAACAGTCAAAACACATGTGAGTAATATATTAAGCAAGCTGCAGGTGCAGGACAGGACCCAGGCAGTCATTTATGCCTTCAAGCACTCGCTGGTTAAATAATGTTCTGGAGAGCTAATTATGATATTAGCTCTTTTTATTTTAGCCTGAATAATGAACCAGAAAAAAATGATTCAGAATCGGCTCATAAGGGTAACAATAAAACCAAACAAAAAAATTTGGCGGTGATGAAATGTCTGTGATTGCTTTATTGAAAAAAGGAAATAAATCATCGGGGATGGCGGCAATCGGAAATACGGCACTGGCGATTGCTAAAGGGCTGGCAGCTTTTGCAAGCGGGAGCGGGGCCATGCTTGCCACAACCCTTCATTCTCTCGCTGATGCACTGAACCAAGGGTTTGTGTTTTTTGGCAGTGCGCTTGCGGAAAAGGCGCCAACCAAAAGATTCCCTACAGGATTTGGCCGGGTGATCAACTTGTTCGTATTAATTGCTGTTATCGTCATTTCCATCATGGCCTATGAAACGATACATAAAGGCTGGGAATTGATTCAGCATCCAAAGGAATCAACCGACCTCTGGCTCAATGTAGGAGTTATGCTTCTTGCCGTAGCTGTCGATGGATTTATTTTATTAAAAGCCATGAAAGAAATCGGCCATGAAACCAGGAATCCTGCCAAAGGATTTGGCATTGTGCCTGTTGCCTTTAAAAATGTCAGGCTTGCCTCCCCTCCAACACGCCTGGTCTTTTATGAAGATATTATTGCGACATTTGGTGCCTTGCTTGCCCTTGTTTCAATTTTAATTGCTCATTTTACTGGACTTTACTTCCTGGATGGGGTCGGCACAATTTTAATTGGACTGCTTCTGGTGGGCATCGCAGTGAAAATCGGATTTGAAAATACATTGGGCCTGATTGGAGTAGCTGCACCAAAAGATATTGAAGACCGTATCGCCCAAATTATTCTCGGTGATCCTCAAGTCGTGGATATTAAACAGCTGCGGCTGATACAGGAGGGAAGAAGATATCATGTGGAAGGGTACATTGAGCTAGTCGAAGGCCTCACGCTTGCCGATGCGGATGATATAAAAATTGGTGTAAGAAATCAGCTGCTTGATGACCCTGATATTAGTGATGTAACTCTTGGTATTCTTGAAACAGACCAGATTCAGACGTGGAAATAATAATGAAAAGGAAGCCTGCATTAAAGGCTTCCTTTTTTAGTGAGTATAATTTTTCCTTACCAGCGGAACCCCAGATCCTAAAAAATGCACATTATGCTGGAAAATGTAGGCTAATACCCATTGCTTTTGAATTGAAGAAATATTAAAATAAAACTAACTTATTTGAAATGGAGGTGGAGAAGAGATGATTGGAACTGTTTTGGCACGTGGTGAATGGATTGAATTCCTGACAATTTACCGTGCAATTTTTCATGGCTTTGCTGTTAACGGGACAAGTCTGTCCTTTTTTAGCAAATTTCATATGAAAACAAAACAGTGAGAACATCTCTTTAACGCGCATTTCAGGAACGGTGAAGGGGGCTTCTTCAAGCTCTCTTTTTTTTATTCCGTTTTAGGGCAGTAAAGTCCGCTTCAGGATATAAAAATCTTGATGGGGAAACTGCCGCCCGTATCATTCTGATAAAAAAGCACACAGTTTAGATGAATACCCGCGCATTTGCGGGATTCACCTAACCTATGAGCGGGAAGGACCCGCAGAATTTTATCAGAATTTACTTAGGCCATAGGAGCATGTTCCCTATGGCCTTTTTGTGTTTATTTTTAAAAATCGGAGGAACTCATATGATCGCATGCAGCGCACAGCAAATCGGAAAAAGTTACGGCGGAAATATAGTATTTGAAAATTTATCCTTTGAAATTCATGAGAGGGACAGGGTTGGTTTGACAGGAAGAAATGGAAGCGGAAAAACGACACTGTTTAAATTGCTGGCTGGAGCAGAAGTCCCGGAAACCGGCAAAATTCATTGGAGAAAGGGGTGTGAGATTGGCTATATGGCGCAAATTCCGGATTATCCGGCTAGTATGACGGCAATTGATGTTTTAAAAACAGCTTTTGCTTATTTGCTGGAGATGGAAAAAACGATGAAGAAAATGGAACAGGAGATGGCGAATGAGACGGTTCCGGATCAATTAAATAAACTTATTGGAGAGTACGGAGAACTGCAGGATCAGTTCACACTGAATAACGGCTATGAAGTGGATAGCCAGATAGACCGCATCTCACATGGCCTCAATATCAGGAGTCTTCTGAACAAGGATTTCAGCAGTCTAAGCGGTGGAGAAAAAACAAAGGTATGTCTAGGACACATGCTCCTGAAAAGCCCGAATCTGCTTCTGCTGGATGAGCCGACCAACCACCTGGATATTAAGGCAGTGGAATGGCTGGCTGATTTTATAAAGAATTATGAAGGGACAGTGGTGCTCGTTTCACATGATCGCTTTTTTTTGGATGAAACGGTCAGCAGGATTCTGGATTTGGAAGATGGAGAAATCACCCTTTATCAGACAAACTATTCAGGCTTTGTAAAAGAGAAAGAAGAAAGGCTGCTGAGAGAGTTTCAGCAATATGAAGAACAGCAGAAAAAAATCAAAAAGATGAAGGAAGCCATCAAGAGGTTAAGAGAATGGGCCAATCAATGCACCCCGCCTAACGCGGGTCTTCATAAACGGGCAAGCAGCATGGAAAAAGCTCTCCAGCGTATGGAGAAGCTGGACCGGCCTGTATTAAACCGAAAAAAAATGAATATGGATCTTGAATCATCTGAGCGGAGCGGAAAAGATGTGGTTTTAATGAAAGAAGTAAGCAAGTCTTTTGGGAGTAAGTACTTATTCCAAAACGTCAGCATGCACATCCAATTCTGCGACCGGACTTCTATTGTCGGGGATAATGGAACAGGAAAATCGACTTTGGTCAAAATGATCCTGGGAGAGCTAGAACCTGATGCAGGGGAAATTCGGAAAGGAAGCAACCTGAAAATTGGCTATTTGTCACAGCATGTTTTCTCAAATGCTAATGATCAATCGGTAATTGACACTTTTAGGGAAGGGCTGACTGTAACAGAGGGAGAGGCACGCCATATTCTGGCCGGTTTCCTCTTTTATGGCCATACTGTTTTTCGTAAAGTATCGCAATTGAGCGGCGGTGAAAGAATGAGGCTTTGCCTGGCCCAGCTCATGCACAGGGATATTAACTTTCTTATACTTGATGAACCGACCAATCATCTTGATATCGAATCTAGAGAGGTACTTGAAGAGGCACTGGAAGAATTCAATGGAACGATTTTGGCTGTCTCTCATGACCGTTATTTTATCAATCGAATATTCAGCAAAATTTACTGGATTGATCAAAAAGAACTTCATTACTATGAAGGGAATTATGATTGGGCCAGAAAGAAAATGGAGGAGAAGCGGAAAGCGGAGATTGAAGTGCCTGCTGTTAAAAAGGCAAAGATAGCGGCTGTTTCTCCGAAAAAAAATAATAAAGGGCTGGCACCAGAGGAATTAGAGTACGCAATTGAACAACTTGAGACTAGTCTCATAAAATTAGAAACGATTCTGGAAAAGGAAATGGATTTAGAGAAGCTGCAGATAGCTTATCAAGAAAAAGAAGAACTTGAAAAGCAGAGGGAAGAGCTATACGGGAAACTGGATGCTATTTTATAAAAGCGAGTGAAGGCTAACAAATGGGTTAGCCTTTTTTATGCATTTTATTGAATTAATATAAAATTATTTCAAATAAACCTTTCAGTTTTCATCTATTTCCTGTATAGTAATATACAAAAATGAATAATTATTTAAATCTGAATAATTTTACGAGATTTTCTTTTAATAATAAGATCTTTCAAAAGAAGAAACACTATTCAATATTGAATAATTTTTTCGGAGGGACTAATGAACAGCTTTTTCATGGACTGGAATAATGACAAAGAAGTCATATCTTCAATGGAAGAAGACATTATGGTAACCAATGCAGACGGCATAATTATAAAAGTCAGTAAAGGCAGCGGCAGCCATTACGGCGTTGAACCGGAATCTCTTCTTGGCGAATCTGTTTATGATCTGGAAAGAAAAGGGGTCTTCAAGCCTGCGATTACTCCTGAAGTATTAAAGAAAAAGAAAAAAGTCATACTGGTGCAAAAAGCCGGCTCAGGCAAAAAGATCCTGGTTACTGGTATTCCAGTATTCAATGAAACTGGAAAAATCGATCATATTGTCAGCTATTCCTACGATGTTTCAGAACTTCTTGTTATAAAAGAATACCTGAACAGTGTTGAGGAAGAAATGGCCAGGGTTAAGAGCGAGCTGGATCTCCTGCGCAATAAGAGCATCAAAATGGATGGCATGATAGCTGACAGCCTGGCGATGAGAAATATAGCTGAAACCATCAGAAGAATCCGGGATGTAGATGTCACAGTCCTGCTCCTGGGTGAATCAGGTGTCGGAAAATCAGCTCTCGCCAAATGGATTCATCAAAACAGTACGCGAAAAGACGGGCCGTTCATTGAAGTAAACTGCAGTGCTATTCCGGAATCCATCTTTGAAGCTGAGTTTTTCGGGTATGAAGGCGGTGCTTTTACAGGGGCAAAGAATAAAGGCAAAATGGGATTTGCTGAAATGGCAAAAGGAGGCACGCTATTTCTTGATGAAATTGGCGAACTCTCAGCCCATCTGCAGGCAAAGCTGCTGAAATTCATACAAGACAAGCAGTTTTATAGAGTAGGGGGAACAAAGCCAGTTCAGGCAGACTTTCGGCTCCTGGCAGCTACAAATAAGGATCTCGAAAAAGCAGTTGAATCCAAGGATTTCAGGCAGGACTTATTCTTCCGGCTGAACGTGGTGCCATTAAAGATTCCGCCTTTAAGGGAGAGGAAGGAGGATTTATTTGCGCTCATTCATTATTTTCTCCACTCTATCTCCAAGCGGCATAATCGGGAAAGGCAGCTGGACAGATCCCTGGTTGATCACTTGCTGCAGCTCGAATGGAAGGGAAACGTAAGAGAACTTGAAAACCTGATGGAGCGGCTTATCGTTACAAGCACCAGCCTGATGATCACGAAAGAGGACCTGCCTTATGAATACCATATGCAAGGAAAAAAAGATGGTTTTATAGATTATGAGGGTCAATCTCTCCCTTCTATTTTGGAAGAAGTAGAGAAGAAAGTATTAATCAATGCAAGGAAGCGTTACCGAACCACTACAGAAATAGCGGGTGCCTTGGGGATCAGTCAGCCTTCAGTAGTAAGAAAATTAAAAAAATATGATTGTTAATACATACTTTGGCATGAATATTGCATTAAAGAATAGCAGAGAAAACATAGCATTTACATCTATGCAGGATTCAGGAGGGGAAAGTATGAACGGAGAAAATTGGAGTCATCTTGTCGGAAACATTTCAAACTTATTGGCGCCAAGCATGGCAAAGGATCACCCGAATTTGCCGGTGGTCAAGGCAGAAGGCTGCTATTACTACGGAGTCGACGGAAAAGAGTATTTGGATTTTACATCAGGCATCGCAGTGGAAAATGTCGGACATCGCCATCCAAAGGTTGTACAGGCCATTAAAGACAGTGCAGACCATTTGGTGCACGGCCCGTCAGGCGTTATCATCTATGAATCGATTTTGCGGCTCGCAGATGAGCTTGGAAAAATTACGCCGGGAAATCTGGATTGCTTTTTCTTTGCGAACAGCGGGACTGAGGCAATCGAAGGAGCTATTAAGCTTGCAAAGTATGTCACGCGGAGGCCCTATGTTGTCTCCTTCACAGGCTGTTTCCATGGAAGGTCGATGGGGGCACTGAGTGTATCCACATCCAAGAGCAAATACCGCAAGTTTCAGCAGCCGTCCTGGCTGACTTATCAGCTTCCATATGCGGATGAGCGGGATTGCCCTTTTGGTGAAGATCCTGAGGAGTACTTCCCAAGAAAAATGGAAAAGGATGCTGAAACACTCTTCAAGCATCAGGTAGACCCGGAAGAAGTTGCCTGCATGATCATTGAACCGGTTCTCGGGGAAGGAGGCTATATCATTCCTCCGAAGAAATGGATGCAGAAGATCAGGGAAATCTGTGACAGGCATGGTATCCTGCTGATATTTGATGAAGTGCAAACCGGCTTTGGGCGTACTGGAGAATGGTTTGCCGCTCAGGCTTTTGATGTTGTGCCGGATATTATGGCGATTGCAAAAGGAATCGCGGCAGGACTGCCGTTAAGCGCAACTGCAGCTTCGAAGGAACTGATGGAAAAGTGGCCGCTGGGTGCACATGGAACAACCTTCGGCGGAAATCCCATTGCATGCTCTGCAGCATTGGCGTCTCTTGAAGTCCTAAAAGCGGAGAATCTTTTGGAAAACGCAAAGCAAATGGGAGAGTATGCATTAAAGAAATTACAGGATTTGAAAGCCGAACATCCTGCAATTGGCAGTGTCCGAGGTCTGGGGCTGATGATCGGCATTGAAATAATCGACCCGCAAACCGGAAAACCGGATGGAAAAGCGGTAATGGATATTCTGAACTCTTCACTTGATAAGGGAGTCCTCTTTTATCTCTGCGGAAATTCAGGGGAAGTGATTCGGATGATTCCGCCGCTTATCGTGACAAAAGAGCAAATCGACCAGGGGCTGAAAGTATTGGAAGAAGCACTTACAGAACATGAAGCTGTTGTTTCCAAATTATAAGGAGGTATGAGAATGAAAGCTGAGACAAGGGTTAAGCCGCAGGCTGTCACAGGAGAATATTGGAAATTCATCATTCCATCTTTAATTGGTTCGCTCCTATTTCTGGTTCCAGTTAAATTTCAGGGAGATGTAACGATTGGTGTTGGTATTTTAGCCTCTCTTTTAGGCAATGCGTTCAGTGAACAGATGCCTGCCATTATCATTTTTATTTTAGGGATATCGGTTTTTCTTTCCATCCTGACAAAGGCAGCAAAACCGGCATTTATACTGGATAATAAGTTTTTAAAAGGATTATTTGATACCGGCAAGTTTGGATTAACCATGAGAATCCTTGGATTCGCAGTAGGGATCATGACTTTGTTTGAGATCGGGCCTGAATTTATCTGGTCGCGGAGTACAGGCGGAGTGGTTCTCTACGACCTGGCTCCCGTTTTGCTTACGTGGTTCCTGTTTGCCGGCATCCTTTTGCCGCTTTTAGTAGAGTTTGGTTTAATGGAGTTCATAGGGGCGCTTGTCCAAAAATTTATGAGACCATTTTTTACACTTCCCGGACGGTCCTCCATCGATTGCCTTGCGTCCTGGATGGGCGCCGGAACAGTAGGTGTATTGGTAACAACGAAGCAATATGATGAAGGATTTTACACAAAAAGAGAAGCAGCGGTCATTGCAACAACCTTTTCGATTGCATCTGTTGCTTTCAGTCTTGTCGTTGCGAATGTGGTTGGTCTTGGCCATTTATTCATCCCTTTTTACTTAACCGTTTCTGCTGCCTGTGTCGTGGCAGCATTGATTATGCCAAGAATTCCGCCATTATCCCGGAAGCCGGATACTTATTATGAGCCAGTAGGACAGCAGATTGATGAAACCATTCCGGAAGGGGTTTCGAAATTGAAATGGGGATGGGAGCAGGCAATTGATAAAGCAAGGAATGCTCCGGGTCCCAAAAAGCTGTTAACCAATGGCATTGAAACCGTTTTGGATATTTGGATGGGCCTGATTCCGCTTGTGATGAGCCTGGGAGCAGCAGCCCTGATCATTGCGGAATACACGCCTGCATTTAAGTTTATTTCATACCCGCTCATCCCGGTTTTGGAGTTTATGCAATTGCCGGAAGCAGGAGCAGCAGCACAGACCATGCTTGTTGGCTTTGCTGATATGTTCCTTCCGGCCGTTATAGGGAGCGGGATTGAGAGCGAGCTGACAAGATTTGTCGTGGCGGGCCTGTCATTAACACAATTAGTATACATGTCTGAAATCGGGATCCTGATCCTGCGTTCGAACATTCCGCTGAGCTTTTTGGATTTATTCGTTATTTTTATTGAAAGAACGGTTATTACTTTACCTGTTATTGTACTGATTGCACATGTTTTTGTATTTTAGTTGAAAGGAGGGTGGCATATAGCCAGCCTCCTTTTCGTTATATTAATTTTCTTAAAAGTTCCAAAAGGGCAATATATTATCGGGGCATGTCTCATATCTTATATAGAATCTGCATTATATAAGGAGAGGCGCAATGAGTAAATTCTTCAAAGGAGTCATATTGCTTGCACTGGCGGCTTTTGCAAGCGAGTGTATAGAGTTTGTGGTAAATATGGTGCTCGCCCGGGAACTGGGGGAGAGGGGACTCGGCATGTACATGTCGATTTTGCCGACCATATTTTTGATTGTGCTGCTGGCAAGTTTTGAGCTTCCGATCTCTATTTCCAAATTCATTGCGGAAAAAGATAAAAGGTACCATCTCAGCATGCTTCATCATGTCATCAAGCTGACTATTATCTTTACAGCCATTTTGGTGCCAGCTGCAGCGGTTATTATTCCGTTTGTCAGTGTCTTTAATGAGTATCACCCGCTGCTGAGATGGGTTGTGATCGGGTTCATCCCAATCGTGTCATTTTCCTCGATTGCCAGAGGCTTTTTCATGGGCAAGCATCAAATGGGGAAAATTGCAGCCTCCAATTTTCTGCGCAAATCCGTTCAGCTCCTTCTGCTCGTGGTTCTTTACCAGGCCTTTCAATTTGATGCCAATACCGCAGTATTCATTGCTTTTTGTACTTTTGTAGGAAGTGAGATTGTTGTTTTCCTATATCTTCTGCATATGTTTATTATTCAGTATCAGCGCATTAAAAAAGAGCCATCGAGTTTTATCAGCGGTAAAAGTGTTCGGCAAAACCTTCTATCTGTCTCTGTGCCGACTACCGCTTTACGAGTTTTTCATGCCTTGACCCATGCAGTTCAGCCATTTTTGATCAAAGCGGCGCTATTTAAAGCAGGGGTGCCGGGAGAAATCGCGACAGAGCATTTTGGTATGCTTGCAGGTGTGGCCATGACAATCGGCTTTTTTCCATCCTTCATTGCCCATTCATTTTTAATTATGCTGATTCCAACTGTGTCTAAAGAATATGCGGATAAAAACCTGGATGAACTGAGGAGGCTTCTTCAGCAGGTGTTTTTTGTCACTTTTTTATACGGAATTCCTTCGGTTGGACTTTTTTACTTTTTCGCACGGCCGCTGACCGATGTGTTTTTTCATTCAACAGATGCAGCAGTGTATTTGCAGATGCTTTGGCCATTCTTTTTGCTTCACTTCTTCATTATCCCGATGCAGGCCTACTTAATCGGCCTGGGCCTGATGAAAGATGCAGCTTATCATTCAGTATGGTCCACGGTTGTTTCATTTACAGTCATGTACCTGCTTGGTTCAATGCATAGCCTGCAGATGGATGGGATCATTATGGGCATGAATACAGGAGCAGTGCTCCTCGCCATGATGCATTATGTAACAGTATGCAGGAAAATTGGGCTGACTCTGTATCTATCGCCAGCTAAGCAGTTTTACTGAAAATGAAAAAGCATCTCCCTCCCATGGGCAGATGCTATTTTTTTCCCTCATTTTTTTTCCCGAATTTGCTCTCAATTGTATGTTCATCTCCGTACAGGATAATATGATCGCCTTCCTGAAGCTCCGTCACTAGCCGTTCTTTTCTAATCTTTACGTCACCCCGCTGGATATACAGCACATTGATATCCTCATCCTCTTCGATAATATCTCCTAACTCCTTTTCCTTAAATTCACATGTTTCATCAATGAAATAATCCAATACATGATCAGTATCATCTGTAAGCAGCGCTTCTCTTATCGGGAGATCACGAAAATCATAATGTTCTTCGAGCTCATGCTCCAGTTTCCCCGAAAGATAATCCCGCATTTTAGGCATCTTTAAAATAAAAATAACCATGATTAGGGCGGCGGCAACGAACGAGATCTTAGCAGTAAAAAATTCATCTGAGAGGATGCTGCTGATTGCAGAAATAATAACTGCCAATGAGAAGGCACCAAATAAAATTAAAAAGGCTCCGAACCTTCTGCGGATCGGATGGTCGATAATCAGTTCCGATTCCCCGGTTGTAAAGCCGGTTCCTGTCAGCATGCTGATCACCTGAAATCTCGCAATATGCTTATCAAGCCCAGTATATGTGAAGATAAGGGTATGAATTTCGATAACAGCCAAAACGATTCCCAAATAAATCAGGATGAAAAGAACACCCATCTTATTTCCTCCGAAAATTTAGAATTATGTAAAAAACCTAAGGAAGCCAGTCCTTAGGTCATTGCTGTACGGTTTCGTTATAGTAATTTACTGAATACATGGCACCTTCATCTACCATTTTGTTATCTTCAATATTATGCGGGTCCGGGTGGCCAAGTTTTTCTTCAGGCACTGTATCATTTAAAAAGCGGTCTGGAAGCATGCCTTTCATCTTAACTGCAAGAGACTGAACCTTATTTCGATTGTTTTTGCTTGCCAACAATAAAATACTTGTAATGCCAACACCGGCTAAAAGATATGGATTTAACGGACGAGAATTCATGAGTATGCTCCTCCTTCAAATAATTGGATTTGTATTTCTTGGTGTATATTTACCCGGTATAATTAAATGCAAACATTTAGTCTTATTAACATTGTTTCCAGTACTAGAAATAATTACTCCTTCTAAAGGGTTTTACTAGGGCCATGAGAGGGGAATTATGTATTTATTAAAAAGGATTAGGATTCCAGGAGGAAGATGGGGATGGAAAAGGAATATAGCGAAGATAATTGGAAATGGTACCGTTATGATCATTTGGATGAAATAGAGTTTAATGAGGCCGGCGACTATAAAGAAGCATTACAGGAATGGGCCAAGAACACATCAGAGAACAAAACAAATGTAATGGAAATAGATACTTTCGTTCGTGATAAGGAATTTCTAAGCGGCTCGCTTATTTATCAGCAGAAAACGAAGGAGAAGCATGAAAATAGTTTGTTTCACTATTTTCTGACAAGGGATTTTCTCATCACAGTCAACTTTGATTCGTCTGTCATTCAGTCTGATGATTCACTGCTTTTGAAAAAAATGAATTATACCCATAATGCCATTGATGGATTTTTCGTGATTTTAGGAGAAATCCTTAGTGATAACATCCAGAAGATTGATAAATTTGAAGTACGGTTAAATGAGCTGTTATGGAAAATAAAAGAGAAGAATAATATTAACCGCCTGGAAGAAATTTATGAACTCCGTCATCAGATCCTGGTGTGGAAGAATATCATGATTCCTGTTAAGGAAATCAGGCTGGGTGTAGAAGAAACATTTGGTGATGGTGTAACAGAAGGAATTGAATTTAAAAGAACGTGCAAGCGGATTGAAAGAGGCTATACGCTGGTGCGGGAGTATCAGCAGGAAATTGATGATCTTGTTAATTTTGAAGAAATGGTATCGATGCACCGGGGAAACGAAATCGTGAAGACGCTCACGGTCATTACCACCCTTATGACTCCGATCGCAACCTGGGGAGCACTATGGGGCATGAACTTCAAAATTATGCCCGAACTGGAATGGAAGTATGGGTATTTGTTCTCCATTATCATTATCATCGCTTCTACCGCAGCCCTCTATATCATGCTTGTTAAAAAAGGCTGGATGGGTGATATCCTAAGGGGAAAAAAGAAGAATTCATTCTTTAAATAAAGGAATGCCGTTAGAATGCGGCATTCCTTTCGTTTAGTAAATGATCCAGTGTCACTTTAATCCCAGCCTCGTATGGTGTTTTAGGGAGAGTTCCAATTCTCGCTTCATATTTACTGCCGTCCAAAATAACAGGCTTCTGATTCAAATACATCAATTCTGTATATTCCCTCATCATGGGATCAAAAACACCGATGGCACGAACCATCCATTTATGGACAGGTCTGAAAGTAACGCCTCTACTAAGATGATGAGAAACAATACTGGCTATTTCTTCCCCGGTTATGGTCCCTGCACCAGGGATATTCCAGACTTCACCGTATGAGTTTCCATTCAATGCAAGTTCGGCTAACGCTTCTGCTCCATCTTTAATAAAAATGAATTCTCTGGGTATATTGGTTTTGCCGACAAACATGCCCTTATTCTTTTCAATAATCTGGCTGAGAGTATAGTGCAAGAGAGTGTTGCCTGTTTGAGGTCCGTAAAAGTCAGGGAAGTGGGCAATGATGTATGGCACACCTGAGTTTTTTATCATCTCAATTAAGGTTTGGCGTAGCTTGCCTTTTTTTGTGTGCGGATTCTTGGGAGAAACTTCGTTAGCGGGGCTGGATTGAAGGCCATAGGAATATATATTATCAGCATAAATAAAAGGCTTATGATGTCTGCGGCAAGCCTGCAGGATATTATTTAAGATAATTGAGAGTGTGGGATCCCAGTCCGGGTAAGGGATATTGATGGCATGAAAAACAGCATCTGCTTCGGACACTGTCTTTTCAACATCATTTTCATTCAGTGCATCGCCTGAATGGATAACAGCATTTGGTCCCCAGTCTTTTTTGAAGTTAAGCAGGTTTTCTTCAGACCTTGCAAAAGCGATAGTTTTAATATTTCTGCGGCATAATGCCTCTGTTAAAGCATAGCCCATACCGCCTGTTGCTCCTAAAACTGCAGCTGTTTTCATCATTCTTCATCATCCTTTTTATTTAATTGACCACTGTTCAATTAAGGGGAAAAATTAAAGAAATGCAATGTCATTTCTTTAAAAAATTGCTTTTATTAAAAATTGGGCATGTGAAGAGGCGAGTTCCTTCACTTCTTCAAATGTTGTTTCCGATCTGCAATAATGTGTGACAAAGCCGTGCAAACTTAGAAATACAGACCAAATATCCTTTATGGAAAGAGATCTTGGAGCGAGTGAATTAATCGCTTGCGCAAAATGCATATAGCTTTTATTTGGTCCTTCATTTAGATAGCTTTTCACATCATCATCACGAATTAAAAACATCAGCTCATAATGTTTTTGATGGGTCAGCCCAAATTGGATATACCCGTAAAAAATGCTGAAAAGCTTCTGTTCATTGGTATCTGCAGATTCTCCCAGCACACTGTCGAGGACTTGATCGAGCTTTTGAAAATCGGCTTCAACAATTTCGTAAAATAATTGAGCCTTATTTTTGAAATGATAATAGATGGCACCATGGCTGCACTGAAGGGTGTCCGCAATTTTTCTCATGGATGCTGCTGAATATCCTTCCTTTACAAACAGGTCACGTGCAACAGAGATGATTGCTTCTTTTGTTAGTTCGTCATGGGCTGATTTTCTTGGACTCATGGAATCACCTTTCATTATTGAACACTGGTCAATAAGATTATATGACAAAGAGGATATTTTTGGCAATGTTTTTTTACTATCTATCCAAATTATTTTTATTAGCCATCAGCTTTTGATATGCTTTAATAAAACAGGAGGGAACAACATGAGTGAGACAAAAACATGCAGAGAATCTTTTACGGTAAAAACTAGCATCGTGCTTCCGCCAGACACGAATACATATGGAACACTATTCGGCGGCAAGCTGATGGCTTATATTGATGATGTGGCAGCCATCGCGGCGATGAGGCATGGAAGGAGAAATGTCGTAACCGCATCTACAGACTCTGTTGACTTTCTTCATCCGGTTTATGAAGGCAATTCAGTCTGCCTGGAGGCTTTTGTGACCTATACAGGCAGGACATCAATGGAGATCTTCGTAAAAGTAATTGCAGAAGACCTGCTGACCGGGGACCGAAATGTGTGTGCTATGTCCTTTTTGACAATGGTTGCGGTTGACGAGAAAGGAAAGCCGACCCCGGTGCCGGCGGTTGTGCCTGAGACAGATGAAGAAAAGAGCTTATATGAATCAGCAAAAGAACGTGCGGAAATTCGCAAAAGACGGAGAAAGGACAGTGAAGCCAGGGCAAAGAAATACGGTACAGGTCTGCCTTGGTAAATAAGGGGGAGAAGAATGGGATCTAGAGTGATGCATAGCATAATCGCCAATGAAATTGCATCCAGATTGAAAATGGAAGACAGAGCAGCTTTTTTACTGGGGGGAGTAGCGCCAGACGTTATTTCTCCCAAAGATCTTTCCCATTTTTACAAAGGGAATACGGACGATTACACGCGAAGAATAGATTATAAGAGTTTCCTTGATAAATACAGGAGCAAAAGTCATTCACCTTACATCCTCGGATATTACACCCACTTAATTGCAGACCATGTCTGGCTGACAGGCTTCTATCTTTCCTGGCTGAAAAACAGAATGGAAAAAGATGAGAAAGTCTTTACCCGCTATCATAATGATTTTCGCCTATGTAATGCAAAGCTGTCTGAACATTACGGCCAAGTTAGATTTGAGATGAAAAGTGTAAAGGTGCCAGATTTAGATGAGGTTTCTGCCGATCAAGTCAGTGCTTTCATTCCTTATGTTTTAAAAGACTTCGAATATGATAAAAACGACGCTGAAAAGCCCCTTGAAGTGTTTACATTCCAGCAGATCATCGGCTACGTGGAGACATCCGTGGAGCTGGGGGCTGCCGAGTTAAAGAAACTTTCAATTGTAAAAAACTGACTCCTTATATCTTCCTATTCTGCAAGTATAATTGAACCTTTTTACACATCAGTGTCTAGTAAAATAGATTTAACTTTCAGAATATTAACTCTTATTTCTTGATTATCCTTTTCCTTCCTCTTAAGTTAGACGTGTAGAACCTAACAGAAGGAGGAAGATTATGAGAAGAGTTTTGAAAGCTAGTATTCTAATGCTTTTAAGTATTTTACTAGTTGCCGGAACCATGCCTTTAACCGGGCAGGCGAAAAAGCCAAAGCCTGATGATGGTTATGGCGGTTATAGCCAGGTTGATATCGGCAAGGATGGAATGGTGGCTTCAGCCCATCCGCTTGCGTCAAAAATTGGGGCGGATGTTTTGAAAAAGGGCGGTAATGCCATCGATGCGGCTGTCGCTGTTCAACTTGCCCTCAATGTTGTGGAACCGATGATGTCCGGAATTGGCGGCGGGGGTTTCATGATGGTCTATGATGGCAAAACGAAAGAAACCAACATCATTAACAGCCGTGAACGTGCCCCAGCCGGTGCCTCACCAGATATGTTCCTGGATGAAAACGGAAAACCGATTCCATTTGCGGAGCGTTCAACTGGCGGTACGGCTGTCGGTGTTCCCGGCACATTGAAGGGATTGGAAACGGCTCTTGAAAAATGGGGAACACGCCCTATGCAGCAGCTGATCGGTCCTGCGATTAAGCTGGCAGATAAAGGCTTTCCGATTGATTCTGTATTAGCCGATGCGATTGCCGATAATCAGGATAAGCTTGGCAGAACGGCTGCCGGCAAAGTGTTTTTGCCTAAGGGTGAACCTCTTGAAGAGGGGGACCGTCTAGTACAGAAGGATCTTGCAAAAACCCTGAAGATGATACGTGCTGGCGGAACAGACGCTTTTTATAATGGGGAAATTGCAGACGCTCTTGCTGGTGTGGTGCAGGGTTTTGGCGGATCGATGACATCTGAAGACCTTGCGGGGTATGAAGTAACTATTGACGAGCCTATTTGGGGAGATTACCAGGGATATGAAATTGCAAGCATGCCGCCTCCAAGCTCTGGCGGAGTGTTTTTGCTGCAGATGCTGAAGATTTTGGATGACTTTAATCTATCACAATATGATTTGAAATCCTGGGAAAAATATCACCTGCTAGCTGAGACCATGCATCTTGCCTATGCAGACCGCGCCGTCTATGCAGGGGATCCAGAGTTTGTAAATGTCCCGGTCAATGGGCTCCTTCACCCGGATTACATTAAAGAGCGCCAGGAACTTATCAGCCTGGATAAAGTCAACAAAAATCCTGAAGCAGGCGATCCATGGAAATATGAAGAGGGTGAAGCCGATTATGAAAGGGCTGAACAGCCGAATGACAGCCAATACGGCGAGACTACCCATTTTTCCGTAACGGACAGGTGGGGAAATGTTGTCTCTTATACGACAACGATTGAACAGGTATTCGGAACAGGAATCATGGTTCCGGGCTATGGATTAATGCTGAATAATGAGCTGACAGATTTTGATGCCGTACCAGGCGGAGCAAATGAAGTCCAGCCTAACAAGCGGCCTTTAAGCTCGATGACACCGACGATTGTCTTTGAAGATGGAGAGCCTGTACTGACAGTCGGTTCACCAGGCGGCCCAACGATTATAACATCAGTCCTGCAGACGATCCTTTACGCCATAGAATATGACATGGAGTTAAAAGCAGCAGTTGAGGAACCGCGGATCTATACAAATAACCTGAACTCCTATCGCTTTGAAGAAGGCATTCCTTCAGAAGCTATAAACGAGCTGAATGGAATGGGGCATAACTTCGGTCCGAATCCGACCACAATTGGAAACGTCCAAAGTATTTTGATCGACCGTGATAAAGGAATTTTCAAAGGAGTAGCAGATTCAAGCCGCAATGGAGCTGCCATTGGCGTTGATTTGAAAGGTAAAGGGAAGAGAAAATAAAATATATGAGAATAGCGCCTTCTCAGTAAGGTGCTATTCTTTTGCTGGGAAATGAATAGTTGTTCATTTTTCGGCAGGGATTTATCATTATTTGTTGAAATATAATTTATGCAGGCATTCATAAAAGGAGGGGGAACATGCCATGACAGTTAAAGATGAATTATACCAGCTGGCAGTTAAAATGAACGCTGATCCCGTACATATCAAGGATGAAAAAAATAGGGTATTTCAAGTGGACCTTGAGGAAAGCGGTCCCATTCAGATTTCATTAAAGGAGGGAAAAGTCATAGTGGAAGAGGGTGCTCCTCATGAGCCTGAAGTGACACTGAAACTGTCAGACAAAAACTTTTCTAAGTTATTAAAAGATGATCTCAACACGACCATGGCATTTATGACAGGCAGCCTGAAAGTATGCGGCAAAATGGGGCTAGCTCTGAAGCTGCAGGAAATTGTAAAGAAATATCAATGATAAGAAGGCAGCACCTCAAACAGGAAGCTGCCTTATTTTATTATAAAAATAATGCCATCAGTTCTTCATCATAGTACTTTCCATCAATCTTCAGTGCGTGCCTCTCCTTGCCGTAAACCTCGAAGCCGAAAGAAGCATAAAGCTTTTTAGCTGGAATATTTTCAGATATTACGGCCAGGTGAATTTGTTCAACTCCGTCCCATGAGCGGGCCTTTTCCACAGCCTTGCCAACCAGGACCTTGCCAACGCCATTCCGACGCGCGGACTCTGTAACGTACATCGCATAAATATTGGAACGATGATTCATTTTCACTCCTGTATCTCTTACTAAACTGACTACACCTATTAGTTTTCCATCTTCAAATGCGCCGAAGTGAAAGGAGTTATCCCCCTTAAATCTTTCTCCATACACTTCAGGAGGCCTCCCGGCTTCCTCCTCATAGCTTGAACCAAATGCTTCCGGATTCTTTTTTAATCCTTCCAATCTTATCTCTTTGTATATTTCAGCATCATCCGGGCGCAGAAGCCTAATTTTCATCCTGGACACTCCTTTATTTTTTCCTAACCCCTAGATTCTCGTTAACAGTAAAAACTCCTTTAATATTTTTCTAAATATAGTTTTTTTCTGCCTTTATAAGGGAACAGGATAAAAAAAAGGTACAGGAGGGATTGGAATGTCTAAGGAAAACAGCAAGGACTTAAAAGATATGTAAAAGGGCAAAATACCGGGCAGAAACAAGAGCAGTCATTAAAAAATCAGGAGCGTAAGCCGGATCAGCAAAACCGTTTGAAGGACCAGGAGAATATGAGGAAGTAATTTTAAGAGGGAGCTATGAAGAATAGCTCTCTTTTTAAAAAGGAAAAAAGACTTCCGCCCCGAATAGTAAGCAATGGTTTATTCATATTGAATATACATATAAAAAGGGGGACGCAGAATGGGAGTGCTGTTTGGTTTAATTATCGCGACTCTGGCTTTCGCTTATTGGATCGACCGAAGAAGGAAAAAGATAAATAATACGATCCAAAAAGGAATCAGCCCAAGTGAAAAACCGGGGGAAAGCACGAATTATACGATGGGTGATAATCATTATACCGGAGGCGGACAATAGCCATGGAGTTTTGCGTTATCAGCAAGGCTCTTCTTTTTTTTCGGACCATGCTTTCTTCTCCTGAAAATGGGAAAAGCTAATGTTGCCTGGTTTCTATAGGGCATCAAAAAGGGTATAAGGAATCATACATATTGTAACCTTTTTAGATTTGGAGAAGTGGGCTATGAAAAAAAGAAGAGTTGAATCCTTATTTGTTTTTATCCTGATTGCATCAGTGTATACGATATTTTTCACGGATGCCGGCTCGCCAATTAAAATCGGTGCTGTCCTGCTTTATGCAGCTGTTATTTTTATCAGCGTCTATTCCTTGATGCTTGAGAATCGCAGCCCTAACCAGACCTTGCTGTGGATGTATGTGCTGGTGTTTTTTCCGGTTGCCGGCTATCTGTTTTATTTGTTTTCCGGGCAGCTTTATTTGAAGGGCTACTTGTTTAAAAGCAAAAGGAGCAGGGACAGGGATGAATGGAAAAGGCTGATGAAAAGAGAAGACGCGCCTGATATATCATTCCTGCAGGACAGCCAGCACTGCTTTGCAAAATTCGCCAATAATGTGGCATTGACCCCGCTAAGCACCAATTCACGGGCGAAGATCCTTAAAAATGGCGAGGAGACATTTAATGAAATCAAGAATAAGCTGCGGGAAGCAGAAGAGTTTATCCATATGGAATATTACATTTTCCGGTCTGACAGGCTTGGCAAGGAAATCATCAATATCTTGATGGATAAAGCCAGGCAGGGTGTGGAAGTGCTGTTTATTTTTGATGCGGCAGGCAGCATGGGGATTACACTGGAGGACTTGCAGTCGATGGAGGATGCAGGCATTAAGGTAAGGCCATTTTCTCCACTGAAGTACGGTTTTTTCAATCAGAAATTCAACTTCCGAAACCATCGCAAGATTGTTGTAATAGATGGGAAAGTCGGCTTTGTGGGAGGATTGAATGTGGGCGTTGAATACCTGGGCGAAAATGAAAAAATCGGCTTCTGGCGGGATACTCACATGCTCCTGAAGGGGGAGGCTGTGTACACACTGCATACGGTCTTTCTGCTGGACTGGGAATATGTCAGCAAGGAAGATGTGCTGGAGGAATACAGAAATGTAAAGTATCCAATTGATGATGATGTGCTCGATGGTGCGGTGCAGGTGGTGGCCAGCGGTCCCGACACACAGCAGGGAATTATGAGTGATCTGTATTATTCAATGATTTCCTGCGCGACACGGTCCATTTGGATTGCCACACCTTATTTTGTCCCCGATGAATCCATTCGCACCGCATTGAGGGTGGCTGCGGCTAAAGGAGTGGAAGTGCGCATCCTGGTCCCTGAGATCAATGACAGCTTCCTGACACAATACGCAAGCCGGTCTTATTTTGCGGAACTGCTTCGATATGGTGTCGAAATTTATTCCTATAAAAAAGGCTTCTTGCATCAGAAGATCATTATCGTTGACGGAATCCTCGCTTCAATAGGAACTGCGAACATGGATATGCGCAGCTTCCACTTGAACTTTGAAGTAAACGTCTTTCTATACGGTACAAGCTCAATCCGTGATCTTGCCGCCCATTATGAGGAGGATCTGGAAGAAAGTGAAAAGATTAGCCCTGTCCAGTATTATAAACGCGGACTGGCGGAAAGATCGAAGGAATCCTTCGCCCGGCTGTTTTCAGGGGTATTATAAAGAAAGTGCCATGGATGTGGCGCTTTTTTTGTGTGGAAAACAGTTTTTCAAATAGAGTAAACTTGCAAATAAAGCAGCTGAACTTGCAAATAAATAAGCGAAATTGCAAATAAAGCAGCTGAACTTGCAAATAAATAAGCGAAATTGCAAATAAAGCAGTTGAACTTGCAAATATACTTGTGAAGCTGCAAATAGAGCACCAGAACCAGCAAATAGATAAGTAAACCTGCAAATAGACCAAGCCCCCGTGCAAATAGAAATCCGAATTTGCAAATAACCTCATTTAAGTCTCCAGACCGAGGCATAATCATCCTCCTTATTGGTCAAAAAAGGAAAAAATCATACTAAAATGAAGATCAGTACGGTATGATTAGAATAGTTTGAAAAGTTAGAAAGAAGGAGGGTTTTTATGCTTTCACAATCAGTCATTCATGATGTTATTACAGCAGCCCTGGCTACTGGCGGGGATTTTGCGGAAGTGTTTGTTGAGGATCGTTTCACCAATAACCTTGCACTTCAGGGCGGGAAAATTGAGAGCAGCTTATCGGGCAGGGATTACGGGATCGGCATTCGCGTGTTTAAGGGGCTGCAGAGTGTTTATGCTTACACAACGGATGGATCAAAGGAAGGTTTGCTGAAAGCTGCAGGCAATGCTGCCCAAGCGATCAGAGGAGATAAAATCATTCAGCCTGAACAGCTGCAAAAAGAAATCATACCGGCAGCTCATCCTATATCTCTTAATCCGCGCGAAGTGGAGAAGCTTCGCAAAGTAGAAGTGATGAAAAAGGCTTACGAAATTGCGAAAAACTATCATAACAGCATCCAGCAGGTTACGGTCAGGTATTTGGATGAAGAACAGAATGTGCTGATTGCCAACTCGGAAGGTAAATTTGTTGAAGACCGCCGGGTGCGAAGCCGCCTTGCCATTCAGTCGATTGCTGCAGAAGGAAACCAAATGCAGCCTGGATTCTATGGACCTGGAGCTCATAAAGGCTTTGAATTCATGGAAAATCTGAATCTTGAGCATTATGCCAATGAAGCTTCCCGCATCGCGGTTACGATGCTTGGGGCAGAGCCATGCCCGAGCGGAAAATTGCCTGTCATCATCGATAATGAATTCGGCGGCGTTATTTTCCATGAAGCATGCGGACATGGCCTGGAAGCTACATCTGTGGCGAAGGAAAACTCCGTTTTTGCAAACCGGATCGGCGAAAAAGTGGCCTCAGATGTCGTTACATACATTGATGACGGCACGCTTGCCAATGAGTGGGGATCGATTACGATAGATGATGAAGGCGAAAAAGCCCGTAAAAATGTGCTGATTGAAAATGGGATTTTAAAAGGTTACTTGATTGATAAATTCGGGGGCCGCAGAATGGGCATGGAGTCGACAGGCTCAGGAAGACGGCAGTCCTACCGCTTTGCACCGACTTCCAGGATGACCAATACGTATATTGCGAACGGCAAATCCACTCCGGAAGAAATCATTTCAAATACAGAGTACGGAATTTATACAAAATACATGGGCGGCGGCCAGGTCAATACCACAACTGGCGATTACAATTTTGCTGTCATGGAGGCGTATCTTGTAAAAGACGGGAAAATCGGCAAGCCGTTAAAAGGTGCTACATTAATAGGGAATGGCCCGAAAACTCTACAGCTGGTTGATATGGTGGGGAATAACCTGGACCATGGTGCAGGCATGTGCGGGTCACAAAGCGGAAGCATCCCTGTCAATGTTGGCCAGCCGATGATCCGCGTAAGCGAAATGACTGTTGGCGGCACAAAGGGGGGCGAATAATATGAATCTGCAGGAATTTAAGGAAAAGCTATTTCATCTTGGCGGGCAGCATGGTTTTACAGATATGGAGCTTTATTATGAGAGAGAGGAAAAGTTCGCCTGCGAGCTTTACAAAGGAGAAATCGATTCCTACGACACTTCCGAAGTGTTCGGAACCTCCTTCCGAGGCCTTTACGAAGGCAGGATGGGCTATGCTTTTACTGAAAAACTGGATGAGGAATCCCTGTCTTTTCTGATCGAGAATGCGAAGGAAAACTCTCAATTTATAGAAGATGAAGTACAGGAAGAGATCTTTGCCGGCAGCGAACAGTATGAAAAAGGAAGCTACTATTCAGCTAATCTTGCGGAAGTTACAATCTCTGAAAAAATGAACCTGCTTAAGGAAATAGAAAAGCACATCTATGCATATGATGAGCGGGTAACCGGGACTGATTATTTCATGCTGAGCAGTGGTGAAACGGAAAGGGTTCTCCTCAACAGCAAAGGCCTGAATCTCAGCGAAAAGAACAATCATGCCGGCATTTATGTATCAGTCATCGTTAAGCAGGGAGATATAGTGAAAAATGGTGAATACTCCAAGTTTACGAGAGACTTTTCCATCTTGAAACCGGAGGAAATTGCCAAGCATGCAGTAGAAGAAGCATTATCTCAGCTTAATGCCAGAAGTGCTGAAAGCAAGAAATATCCTGTATTATTGAGAAATGATGCTGCCAGCGCCCTGCTTCAGACATACATCCCTATCTTCTCAGCGGAAAATACCCAAAAAGGGCAATCGGCTTTAAAGGGCAAAACAGGTGAAATCATTGCTGCAGCGTCATTGAATATAGTAGATGATCCATTTTTAGAAGAAGGTCTGCTCAGCTCTAATTTCGACAGCGAAGGGGTCGCCACTGCCAGGAAAGATATTGTGAAAGACGGCCGGCTTGTTACCTTGATGCATAACCGCAAAACAGCTCAAAAAGATGGAGTGGAATCGACGGGGAATGCCTACAAAGCTTCTTATAAAGGCGCTTTAACGGTAGCTCCAACGAACCTTCATGTCATTCCATCTGATCAAAGCTATGATGAGCTGGTGTCATCGCTCTCAGAGGGCATAATCATAACCGAATTATCCGGCCTCCATTCCGGTGCCAATACCGTATCAGGGGACTTTTCCATTGCGGCCAACGGCTATTATGTCAGAGACGGAAAAGTGCAAAATGCAGTAAACCAAATGACGATAGCCGGAAACTTCTATGAGCTATTGAATAATATTGAAGCCATCGGCTCAGACCTGGAATTCTCGATGGGATTCATGGCAACAGGCTACATTGGTTCGCCATCTCTATTAATCAGGGAACTGGCAGTGACGGTGGAATAAGGAGGACGAACAATGAAACCCCTTGGAACCAGCCGCCTAATTCTTCGCAGCCTTACCCTTGACGATGCACCCAAGGTAGAAGAATATGCAAGAGATTATGATGTGGCCAAAACAACACTAAATATTCCCCATCCCTATCCTGAAGGGGGAGCAAGGGAATTTATTACAAGCATCCTGGAAGCAGAGAGGAACGGTAAAATTGCGATTTTCGCCATTACGAAAAAAGTGGATAATAGCTTAATAGGGCTCATCAATATTACAGGCACTAATGCAAACAGAAGAGCAGAAATCGGCTATTGGATCGGCAAACCGTTCTGGGGAAAAGGGTATGGTACAGAGGCAGCAAGGGCAGTTATTAAATATGGATTCGAAGAGCTCCAACATAACCGCATTTATGCCCTTGCTTTTACAGACAATCCTGGATCATGGAGGATTATGGAGAAGTCAGGAATGAAGCATGAAGGAATTTTGCGCCAGCATGCGATGAAAGATGGCAGACCGATAGACCTGACTTATTATGCGATTTTACGGGAGGAATATATAGGGGAAGGTGCCGCCATTTGAATCCCGATCCGCATTATGTTTCAATGGAAGCAAATCATTTTTTATATGGAGGTTCATGTGCGGATCATTGCTTCCCACCCTTTTATAACAGTCAGCCGGAAGATCGTTTGGAATCAGCAGCAATACATTGAAAAGGAACTTTATCTTCACTTATATGAAGATCACATCCTTTCGCCAACGGATAAATTTCTGATTGATGAAGTTTGGGATATGTCATACAGATCTTCCAATTGCGAAATTGGTTTTCTCTACCTTCATACCAATCGGGGGCTATTCTCTTACCAAGTAAAGTCAGAGCCAAACCAGTTTATAAATCTTTATAGAGATCTAAAAAAGTAACAAAGCCGGAATTGTCATACACAACAATTCCGGCTTTGTTATTAGGCCTGTTCTGTCAGGCGTACAAGCATATGGGCCAGCTTATGCTTTTCTTCATCATTGCCAGCTTTCCATAATTCTTTCAGAAGCTGTTCTTCACGGTTTTTTGGCTCCACGTTTTCAGCCAGGTAGCCAGCCACTTTTTCCGCTGTTACCGCAAGCTGTTCCTCATTTAATCCCAGCTTTTTTCCAAGTTCGATTCTTTCAGCCAGATAGCTTTTAAACTCATCGAAACTGCTTAGAATATCTTCCGCTCTTTCATTCGACATCTTGTCCATTGCACTCTTGATATTTTTTGTATACAATTCACCATCTTGTTTGATTACATGATCCTGTTCATTCATTTTTACAGACCTCCCAAAAGAACGTTTTCTTATTAAATATCCTTTTGGGGGCCAACCTAAACTTGTTTAAATCTCGCTGGATGGAGATTCCTGAACATCTTTCAATTTCTTGAATTTTACTTTTGATAAAATAACGCCAATTTCATATAGCCCGATAAGAGGCACAAGGACAAGAATCTGTGAAAATAAATCAGGCGGTGTAATTAGGGCTGATACGACAGCCATGATCAAATAAGCGTATTTTCGCATCGAGCTGAGCATGGCTGGGGTGACAATGCCGATCGTTGTCAGAAACAATAACAGCAAAGGCACTTCAAACAGAAAACCAAAAGGAATGGTAGACATCAGCAGAAAAGAAAAATACTCCCTGGCAGTGATCATCATCGCAAAATGTGATTCACCCAATAGCATTAAAAACTGATAAATAGCAGGGAATATAATAAAAAAGCCGAAACAAAGACCGCCGATAAAGCTGAAAAGAATGGCCGGAAAAAACATTAAGGATACTCTGCTTTCTTTTTCCGTTAATGCCGGCTTTACAAATAGCCAAATCTGATAGGAGATAAAAGGAAGCGCAAGTCCAAGGCTTATGCTTCCTGCAATTCCCGTATACAGCTTAATGACATCCAGCGGCCCAAGCATGACAAGCTCATGATCATTTGCGAGCATGGGTATCAGTCTGTTGATGAAAAACAGACATAGGGCAAAACTGGCTATAAAGAAAAGCAGTGATCGAATCAGCACTTTTCTCAGATCCGTTAAATGCTCTACAAGGGTTTGTTCTTCCGTTTTCATTCTAAACCCTCCTATTAAAGCGGTTTATCCTTCCGATCAGCCGTTTCAATTGAGCGTGTTTTTGAATCGGGTTCATCATCGTCGCTCATAATATCTCTGGCTGATTTTTTGAATTCTGATAAGGTCCTTCCAAAGGCAGACCCGATCTCAGGAAGCTTTTTTGGCCCGAAGATAATTAAGGTAATAACGAGGATAATAATCAATCCGGGAATTCCTATATTTGAAAGCCCCATGATGTTCACTCCTTTTTGTGGATTTTCTATGCTAACAGACCGCCTTCTTTGCTGTATTTGATGATTCCTTCGGCAGCACGGTAGGCGAGTGCCCCAACTGTTCCTGTCGGATTATACCCTCCGTTGTGAGGGAAAGCGGATGCGCCAATGACAAATACATTTTCTGCATCCCACATCTGCAGATAGTTATTTACAGCTGATGATTCGGGCTCAGCCCCCATGATCACGCCGCCGGTATTGTGGGTTGTCTGATAAGGGACGATGTCATAGTGCTCCAGCTGCTGCCTGTCGTTAATTTTTGCCGGTCCCATTTCCTTCATGATTTTGTCTGTGATTTTTCCAATATAGTTATAAAGATTCTTATCCTGTTCCGTGAAATCATATGTCAGGCGAAGCAGAGGGAGCCCGTAAGCATCTTTATATGAAGGGTCCAGGTCCATATAATTGTGCTGCACAGGCATGGAAGCCCCCTGTGTTCCAATGCTCAATGCTCTTGTGAAATACTTAATGGAGTTCTCCTTGAACTTGCTGCCCCATTTCGGTGTATCAGTCGGAACCATATTATATTGGATTGGACGGTATCCTGATTGGTTGATCGAAATGGAACCGCCATGGATGAAGCCAAGATCGGAGTGGTCAAAATTGTCTCCATTGTAATCATCCACAGTTGCACCAAGAGCACCGGCACCCATAAATGTATTAAATTGTTCTTCATCAAAAAATCCTGCTGACCCGGGAAGGATCTGGTAGCAATAATTCTTTCCGATAACCCCTGATCCTGTATCAGGATTGTATGGGCGCCCCAGTTTGGATGTCAGCAGCAGGCGGGTGTTATTCATGACATAGCTTGTCAGAATAACCATTTCTGCCGGCTGGATGAATTCTTCCTTTGTTTGCACATCCACATAGCGCACACCGGTTGCTTTTTTGCCGTCATGGATAATTTCTGTTACATTCGCAAAGTTGCGGATATCCACATTTCCTGTTTCTTTGGCAAACGGAATGACGGCCACGGTCGGATCTGCCTTTGCTCCATATTCACAGCCGAAGCGTTCACAAAACGCACAATACTGACATGGAGCCAGCTTGGCGCCATATTGGTTTTCATAAGCCTGGCTCATATTGCCGGATGGCATATGGTAAGGTTTCATCCCCAATGACTTCGCTGCTTCTTTAAATCTAGCCGTAATGGGCGTCTCCTTCATTGGTGGATTTGGGAACGGATTCGCTCTCTTTGGCCCTAACTCGCCTTCTTCTCCGCTAATCCCTGCCGCTTTTTCAAATTCGTAGAAATAGGGCTCCAATTCATCGTATGTAATGCCCCAGTCCTGAACTTGAAGACCTTTAATCTTTGCTTCGCCATATTTTTTAACCGTCTGCGACTTAATTTCAAAGTCATAGGGCAAAAAGCGGAAGGTATGCCCATTCCAGTGAACACCGGATCCTCCTAAGCCCTCGCCAAGCAAAAAGGAGCCAAGCTGACGCATAGGAAGAGATCTTTCTTTCCCGTGGTTGCGGAACGTGATCGTTTCTTTTGAAAGATCCTGCATTAATTCATAGCGGATTCCATAGCGAAGTTCATCATGGACAACATAGTAGTCCTTGACTCCGCGCTCTTTCCCCCGCTCCAGACCAACTACTTTTAACCCCTGTTTTCCAAGTTCAGCCGCAATGATGCCGCCTGCCCATCCGACTCCTACAACGACTGCATCTGTTTTTGGCAATGTTTTAGCCATTTTTACCACTTCCTTAAGAGATAGTACTATTTGGTATATGAATGGAGACTGTTCGGTTTAATTTCAACAAATTTTTCAGACTCTATTTGATTGATATAGCTCATTTGATGGCCAGGAAAGTCTTTCATTTTCCAGCCTTCCATATTCTTGTTGCCGGCATAGGCAGGATCTGCATAGACGCCTTCAATAGTTGCTGCCCGGAGAATATTAAAAAATGTCCTTGAGGTAACACCACGAAGCTCTACTTTATCCTCCTCAAAGGCAGTAAGAATTTCATCCTGCTGTTCACCCTCAAGTTCAGCAAAAGGCTTATTGAACTTATCACTGCTGTAGGTCTGCAGGGCGGCCAGGCCGACATCAAAGACCTCATGCCGTTTTAAAGGGGATTGGTAACCCTGAAAGTTTGAGCCTGGGAAGAATGGGCCCTGCATATATTCCCTTGTATTGTTTCCCCATGAGCCCGCAAGCTGATGGTCGATAAAAAACGGAACATCCAAATCATTAGCGCCAGGGCCATTTTCATCCTTTGGATAAATTCTTTCAACGGCCGCCTGCAGGATTCCGAATATCTCAGGGTTTGTGAAATATAAAGGTGACTGCTGGTAGGCAACCTGATCATGCCCGTTTGTATGGGCATTCTCTTCCGTTGCTGTACCGTCTTTATTCATGTTTGCACCAATTAAGCCGCCAAGAATGCCGCCTCCTACCAAACCCCCGGCAACTAACCCGGAATTGCGGATGAATCTCCTCCGGGACATGGTTGATTCTTGTTTTTGTTCATGTTCAGACATTTAGCTAGAAACCTCCTTTTATTTGCCATTATGGTGAAAAAAATACATGTCTAAACAGTGATCAGGAGTTTTTTAGCAGATAGTGAGAAAAGAAGACGGGTGAGAAGTGGATTTATGAGGCATTAAAAAAGATGCAAACCGATTGGTCTGCACCTTTTTTAAGTCCGATGACGGACAACCTGAGGATTATGATTTGCATAGGGCCGAACCGATTTTAAATATATCGGTTATAGACGAGAGTGCCTTTCGAACGCTCTGCAAACCCTCCCTGATTTCTTGCAATGCCAATGACGAACCTTGAAGTCGCTGTTACGCTTTTCATCGTCAACCAGTCCCTTCCGTTTTGTTATTGGCCTTGCATTAATTGTTTACCACGAGAACTTGACTTAAAACCTATTTCTTTTAAAAAATGAAGTTCTTTTTCTATTCAGTTTTATCCCTGATGGATAAAATATAAGAAAGGAAGTGAAACGCAATGAATACGAAGAAAGAAATCCGTGAGTACATATGGAATTATCTTGAGGAGAATAAGCTTGGCCGCTTTCCGTTTCCTTTAAAAAATAGAATCCCCAATTTCAAAGGAGCTGAAAAAGCGGCTGCATTTGTTTTTACTATGCCTGAGTATAAAGAGGCTAAGGTAATTAAAGTAAATCCTGATTCTCCGCAGCTGCCGGTCCGTTCACAAATTTTAAAAGATGGAAAGACATTGCTGGTTCCCACTCCAAGGCTGAAAGCAGGATTTATTATGGTAAAGCCCGAATGGGTGCCCGCCGGGGAGGAGCGAAAAGCAGCGAGCCTTAAGCATATCCACTCATATGGAAAAGAAGTTCCTCTCACAGAATTGCCGAAAATTGATTTGTTTTTTGCCGGATCAGTGGGCCTTCATCGGGATGGCCGGCGTGTCGGAAAAGGGGAGGGCTATGCTGACCGTGAATATGCCATAATCAGAGAGCTGGGAAATCCCGAAATCCCTGTGATTGGAACAGTCAACAGCGCCCAGATTACAGAGGCAGATATCCCGAGGGACCCATATGATTTGACTGTCGACTGGATTGCAACCGAAAAGGAACTGATCAAAACCAATACGCCATATCCAAAGCCTGAAGGCATTCAATGGGAGCTAGTAACCGAGGAGCAAATGGTAGAGATGCCAGTATTGCGTGACGTATGGGAGATTACAAAAGGAAAGGCAGCCAAGTAATTGACTGCCTTTTAAGCTTTAACTTCGTCCATTTTCTTTAAAACATCATCAATCTTTGCGTGATCTTCAGGTGATTCATCAATATGCTTCCATAAAATGTTTCCCTGCGGTGAGAACATAAAAAAAACAGGAGATCGCACTCCTGTTTAGTCCCTGCTCCCCAAAATTCCAAAAATGCGAAGAATATTAATGAACAGGTTGATAAAATCAAGGTATAAGTTAAGAGCCATCAAAGGAACTTCTTCCGGTGACACTCCATAATGCTTCATGCGGTTGAAATCGAATAGCACATATCCGCTGAACACTAGCACTCCGATGAAGGAGAATGCCAGCATAGCGTTAGAGCTTAACGGCCAGAAGATGCTGAAAACAGAGATCGCAATAAGGGCAAGCAATGCCGCCATCAGCATGCCGCCAAGGAAAGATAAATCCCGCTTGGTTGTCGTAGCGTATACAGCCAGGCCTGTAAACACAACCGTTGTCGCTGCAAGGGCGACCAATACAGGGTTCGGGCCAATGGCCGCCAGGTAATGGGCAACAATCGGATAGGTCGTCATCCCTGAAATAAATGTAAATACATACAGGAATGGATAACCAATGGCCTTTTTGCGGCGAAGCAGGAAAGCGAAAAGCAGCATTCCGAGTTCAAGAACCATGAGCGGCAAAAATAGGGCTGGAGGGATGAAAACACCCGCCATCGTTCCGATAAAAGCAATCCCTAATGATAAGGCAAACGCCCGTAAAACAGAAGGCAAATAACTGTTATTTGCGGTATGCTGTACATACATTTTTTCATTTCTCCTCTAAAATAATTTGTATATGTATATACGTCAGAACTATTGTTTAAGTTTCATCATTTATTTGGTTTTTAAAAGGTCTCTTATTTCAGTTAAAAGCTCAACGTTTTTATCCACAGCTGGTGCAGGCTTTGCTTCTTCTTTCTTTTTGAAACGATTGTTGATAATCCTGATAAAGACGAAAATCGAGAATGCCACTATGAAGAAATCAACCACATTTTGTATGAATAAACCGTATTTGACCTCCGCGCTGCCAACCTTTACCATCAGATCCCTAAAGTCAACTCCGCCCATCAGCAATCCAACAAGCGGCATGATGATATCATCTACAAGAGAAGATACAATCTTTCCGAAGGCAGCTCCGATAACAACCCCGACAGCCAAATCAAGCACATTTCCCTTTAGGGCGAATTTTTTAAACTCATTCCACATAACATGTCACCTTTCTTTGAAAATTACCGTAATTATACTATGAAGAATAAATGAAAACCAGATAAGGAAGCCCCTATTGACAGAAACAGGCTTTTTCTCTATAGTAACAATGACAATTATATTTCGAATATTCCCGTGTGAGCGGGAGAGGTTCATAGCTTCACCCTCTATAAAAAACTATGGCTTTGATTATAATAATCAACCATATCCATAAGAGGATATGGTTTTTGTTTTTTCAAGCTGTACTTTTTGGACCTCTCCTTAGGATCAGCGGGATCATATAAAGGGAGGCTTTTTTTATGTCAGGAAGAAAAGATGAGGAATTAACGGATATTACACTATTGGGAAATCAGGGTACAAACTATCTTTTTGAATACTCGCCTGAGATTCTGGAGGCTTTTGACAATAAGCATCCAAACCGCGATTATTTTGTAAAGTTTAATTGCCCTGAGTTTACGAGTCTTTGCCCGAAAACGGGACAGCCGGATTTTGCGACCATCTATATCAGCTATATTCCGGATCAGAAAATGGTAGAGAGCAAGTCATTAAAGCTATATCTTTTCAGTTTTAGAAATCATGGCGATTTCCATGAGGACTGCATGAACATCATTATGAACGATCTTATTGAATTAATGGATCCCCGCTATATTGAGGTTTGGGGTAAATTTACGCCACGTGGCGGAATCTCCATCGATCCGTATTGCAACTACGGAAAGCCGGGGACGAAATATGAAAAAATGGCGGATTACCGTTTGATGAACCATGACCTTTACCCGGAGACAATTGACAATCGTTAAGACCATAGCTTGCTTAAAGTGCGATTTTAAAATAATATCAAAAAAGGCAGAGCAATCTGCTTTTTTTGTTGCAGATAATATACATAAGTGGGATTATATTTAGGGAATATTCTGTATTTTTGAGAGCATTACTATAATAAAGCTCTGAAGGGGGACAAAATGAAGAAAGGCATACATAAAAAAGATCAGCGCTTCAAAATCGCAGAGAGAGAGGCGTGGATTGGCATTGGTCTGGTGCTCTTCAATTTTGTATGGTGGTATGGGTTTGCCTATGGGATGGGGTCTGGGCCTGCTGGTGAGTATACATATATTATGGGATTGCCTGCCTGGTTTTTTTGGAGCTGCGTGGCAGGGTTTGCTGTAATGGTGATTCTGGTAACAGCGGCTGTTAAATTTCTGTTTAAAGAGGTTCCGTTCGAAGAAAATGAAGAGGGGGGAGAATCCAAATGAACTGGCAGGTTATTGCTCCTCTTCTCATCTTTTTAATCATTATTTTTCTCGTCGGCTTATGGTCCAGCAGAAAGATTGATACCGGGAGTTCGTTCCTGCAGGATTACTTTCTTGGAGGAAGGCAGCTGGGTGGTTTTATTCTGGCTATGACCATGATTGCAACCTACGGAAGTGCCAGCAGTTTCATTGGAGGGCCGGGCGTTGCATACACACAGGGGCTTGGCTGGGTGCTGCTTGCCATGTCACAGGTTGTCACTGGTTATTTCGTTCTCATGGTTCTGGGGAAAAAGTTTGCCATCACAGCAAGAAAGTATGATGCTGTAACGCTCATCGATTTTCTAAAAGAAAGATATAACAGCAGATGGGTCGTCTGGCTATCCTCTCTCAGCATCATTATTTTCCTGTTTTCTGCCATGGCTGCCCAATGGGTTGGCGGAGCAAGATTAATTGAGTCACTGACAGGATTAAGCTATTTATCTGCTTTATTCATTTTTGCAGCTTCCGTTATGGTCTACGTGGTGATCGGCGGCTTCCGTGCTGTTGCAGTAACGGATGCCGTACAAGGGGGAATCATGTTCATCGGCACCATGATCCTTCTGATTGCTGTTATTGTGGCAGGTGGGGGAATACCGAATATTATCAGTGACCTGTCTTCAGAAAACCCGAATCTGATTACACCGTTTGGCTTTGATGGCGGATTGACTCCTTTATATGTGTCCTCATTCTGGATATTGGTGGGAGTTGGAGTTGTGGGCCTTCCGCAGGTTGCGGTGAGGGCCATGTCCTATAAAAATGCCAGAGCCATGCATAGGGCAATTATAATTGGAACAGTAGTGGTCGGGTTTATCATGCTTGGCATGCATTTAATTGGCGTATTTGCCCGGCCAATTCTTCCAGGGATTGAAGTGGGGGATAAAGTCATGCCGATGATTGCCATGGAAGTGCTTCCTCCATGGCTCGCGGGAATTGTACTGGCAGCACCGATGGCTGCCATCATGTCAACAGTGGATTCCCTGCTCCTTCTGGTCAGCTCGGCGATTGTGAAAGATGTCTATATTAATTACATTAAGCCTGATGCCAAAGAAGCTGCCATCAAGAAACTGAGTTTTGCGGTTACGGCCCTGCTTGGGATTCTGGTTTGCATCATGGCTCTCAGTCCGCCCGATTTGCTGATCTGGCTGAATCTCTTTTCTTTTGGAGGACTGGAAGCAGCCTTCATATGGCCTGTTGTGCTGGGCCTTTATTGGGCTAAAGGAAATAGATATGGTGCAGTGGCCTCGATGATAACCGGAACTGCCTCCTATATTTTATTCCATACTTTTTATCCAAATGCATTAGGCATGAATACAGTCGTATTGCCTATTGCTTTGTCACTGGCGGCTTATGTAACTGTAAGTCTATTTACCGAAAAATCAGCATCTGCACCAGCAGAAATTTAAGCAAGAAGCTCCGGAGATTATTCCGGAGCCTCTTGTATTTAACTGCAAAACGCTGATAAATAGGGCCCGTGGCGATTCAATCAAACGTTTGATTGAAGCAGGAGAAGAGTCATATATAAAGGATACGGGAGGAAACCCTTGTTTTTGTAAAAAAATGAGCATATTGATAGGTTTGTAGAAACGATCCCTATTTGTTACACTTAATTAGTTAAAGGAAACGTAATTGTAACATTTGACTTTAAATGGAAATGTTTTTATAACATTAGGGAGAATATAATGAAAAATTTTATAAATATGATTATGATTGCCATGCTGTCATCCGTTATAGCAGGCTGCTCAAGTGAAATAAATGCATCTTTAAATACAGAAGAAATAAAATTTGAAAAAGAAGATAAAGTGGAAGCAGAACAAAATACATCAGCTGTACAAGAGGACGGGAAAGAGAAAAAAGATACTGTCTGGCTTGAAGGCAAGTCACTATTCCAGTTGGACGCAACAGACGGAAAAATGAAATATACCGTTTATCTTTATGCGGAAGACGAAAGAAGAACCATTCTGGAAGAGGACAGTGCGAAAGGAAAGAAAGGCGATTCTTATTTTACAGGACATTATTCAGTTTACCTGGCTGAAAAAGGTTCGAAAGAGGCTTACAGACAAGAGGCTTTGAATAACAGTGCAGAAATGTCATTTAACCCTTCGAAGGAGCAGGTTTACACTCAAAAAATGAGGAACAAAACCATCATCTCGATCTTTCAGTCCAAGGGGGAAAATGCGGTTAAGGGTCAGTTATTGGCGATTAAAGATGGGGAAGTGCTGAAAATCAGTACAGAAAAAGAAGTGACCACATCCTCTAAAGCGAAAATAAAAAATATTAATCAGAAGTATCTTCAAACTGCCCAAAATAAGAATGATAGATGGGTTATTTCAACATGGCTATTTAATGAGGAAGCCCTTTCGATGAGCCTGCATGACCGAATAGAGCTGCACAAAGAAGATCATTCTGATATCGACTGGATGAATCTGTGGTTAAAAGAGGAAGCCCTTTACTATCCTTTTAAAAACCTGGCACTCAGTGTGGATGCCATTGAAAAAGCAAAACAGGGAATCCCGCTCGGAAGCCCATATCCGATTGGCACAAACATATCTGAAATTAAGAAGTCAGATCCAAATTTTATGAAGGAAGGGTTTGAAAATGGCAGCCCTTTTGTCATGTACCCTGAAATTACCTATTATTTTGAACGGGAAACCGGAAATGTAACTGCTATTTCTATTCCTGGACAGCGGGTGAGAACTTCAATTGACGAGATAACTGCTATGTTTGGCACTCCTGCGCAGGTAATGGAAAAGATGCTGTCAGGAGAAACTATTTCTACCTACCTGGCAGATAAATATTCCATCGAAATCATATCTGATTTAGAAGGAAATGTTAGTGAAATAGTATTAATGAAAACAAAAAATCATGCGGCACAATGACCGCATGATTTTTGGCGTTTCTTAAAATGCCCAATCACCTTTCCTGAATACAGGTTCAGCCTTGCCGTCTTCAGTGATTCCGTCGATATCCATTTCAGCGGAACCAATCATGAAGTCAACATGTGTTAAGCTTTCGTTCAAGCCGTTTTCAGCCAGTTCTTCACTGGACATTTTCTTGCCGCCTTCAATGCAGAATGCATACGCACTGCCAATGGCTAGGTGGTTTGAAGCATTTTCATCAAATAAAGTATTATAGAAAAGCAGATTGGACTGCGAAATTGGCGAGTTGAAAGGAACCAGGGCCACTTCACCAAGATAGTGGGAGCCTTCATCTGTCTCAACAAGCTGCTTAAGAATCTCTTCTCCTTCTTCTGCTTTCACATCGACAATGCGGCCGTTTTCAAAGGTCAGGCTGAATTTATCGATGATATTTCCGCCATAGCTTAAAGGCTTTGTGCTGGAAACCGTGCCGTTGACGCCTGTCTTGTAAGGTACCGTAAACACTTCTTCAGTCGGCATGTTAGCCATGAATTCATGTCCCTGTTCATTAACGCTGCCTGCCCCGACCCATAAGTGGCCTTTTGGAAGCTCGATTGTCAGGTCCGTACCTGGAGCTTTATAATGAAGCTTCTGATATCGCTTGCTGTTCAAATAATCCACTTTTTCATGAAGTGTTTCATCATGCTTTTTCCAGGCTTCAACCGGGTTATCCAAATCGGCGCGAGTAGCTTTGAAAATGGCTTCCCAAAGCATTTCCACACGGGATTCTTCCGGTGCTTCAGGGAATACCATGTCTGCCCAGGCTTGAGATGGAGCTGCAATGACTGTCCAGCTTACTTTATCGGACTGGATGAATTTGCGGTATTTTGCAAGCGCCTTTCCGGCAGCTTTCTGGAAACTTGAGATTCGTTCTGATTTCACGCCTTTCAGCAAATCAGGGCTTGCTGAAACGATTGACATGAATGCCGCACCCTTTTCAGCTAAATCTTCGACTTCCTTCGCACGCCATTCCGGGTATTCGGAGAAAGACTCTTCCGGTGCTAAATCGTACTTTGTGCGTGTGACCGCATCATCGCTCCAGTTCACAACTACGTTATGAGCTCCTGCTTCATAGGCCTTTTTAACAATTGTACGAACCAGTTCAGCTGCATCAAGGGTTGTGTTAATAACAAGCGTCTGTCCTTTTTGTACATTTACGCCGACCTTTACGGCAAGCTCTGCGTATTTCTCTAAATTCGTATGAAATTGACTCATTATGTATTCTCCTTTGTCAGAATCTTCTTTTTCATTGTAGCTGTTCTGTTAGCAAAAAGAAACCTATTGAACTGAAAATCGTTCTGAGGAACTTACCTGCTCCATCTCTCGGCGTAGGCAAAAATAAACAGCCAAACCCCGATAAGGCTTGGCTGTTCCTATTAATATACAAAAAACATCAAAACAGTAGTAACAATACCCACCCATATAGCCAGCAATGCACAGTAGCCCATTATATGGCGAATATGAAGGCCAACCACACTTAAAATAGGAAGGGCCCAGAAAGGCTGGATCAGGTTCGTCCAGGCATCACCCCAGCCGACAGCCATAGCAGTAATGGCGGGATCCACACCCAGCTGCAGACCGGCAGGTACTTGAAGCGGCCCCTGCAATGCCCACTGCCCGCCGCCTGAAGGAGCAAGAATATTGACGAGTCCAGCGGCCCAATAGGTGAATATATCAAAGGTGTCTTTACTTGCTATGGATGCCATTCCATTGATTATGGATTCTGCTAACCCGGAGCTGCCGAGAACCGCGATAATGCCAGCGTAAAATGGGAATTGCAGAATGATAGGTGAAATGGCAGAACCCGCTTCTTTAAAAGCATTGGCGTATTGTTCGAGCGATTTATGAAGGATGAGACCCAAGGATAGAAAGGTAATATTGATAATATTCAAGTCAAGGTCACGCCCGTTTACAAACTCAAATACTGCATAGATTAACCCGATTAATCCTGTAATGATGCCGAGAAAGGGAGTTCTTTCAAGCTTTCCGGCGGGAGTTTTTAAAATTTCCTGCTGTTCAGCTTCCTGCTTGGGTGCCTTTGGGGGAACGTATGGGATAATGCCTTTTTTGGGTGCCATCAGCACAATGAAAATCGGCATAGTAACAACAAGAGCAACTAAAATAGCAATCGTTCCCGGATGGAAAATGGTCTCCGAAGTTGGAATGACGCCAGCCACTTCCTCCAGGAAATGGCCCTTGGTCGCAACAGTCAAACCAATTGAACTCGATAAACCAGCGGTATATAGAGCAGTTGGTGCATAGGCTGCAGCCACTAATAGAGGGAAGTGTGCGTTTTGATTTCTTTTCCCAACTTCACGGGCAATTATGGCGCCAACTACAACAGCAAGGCCCCAGTTAATATAATAAGCAGCAGATGAAACGAGAAAAGTCAGTACGTAGGCCTGGTTTGCTGTCTTCGCTTTGGAGGACAGCTTTTCAAGTATGCGCTGTACAGAAGGAACAGAAGCAAGCGCCATGCCTGTCATTAAGAGGAGCACCATCTGCATGGTAAAAGCGAGATACACCCAGAAGCCGTCACCGAAGGATTTAAACAGCTCAACAGGTTCAGAAGGCTTCATGAAAAATCCCGCAATAAATACAAACAGAGTCATTAATACCGCAATGACAAAGGCATCCGGGAGATACCTTTCCACAAGCTTGGAGAAACGGTCTGCCATTCTGGTTAACATCTTTTCACTCTCCTTTCAGTATTAGTACATGCTATGGAGAGGACAAGCTGTGTATGCCAGTTCATACAGAAATAGCCCTGGCATCAGCCAGGGCTATTTATTAATCCTTATCATCCATTGCAGCCTTCAGCAAATCGCCAAGGCTCGTTCCAAAAGAATCTTCCTTCTGGGTATATTTCTGAACAAGTTTGCGTTCTTCGCGTTTGTTGACGGCTTTCTTTTTGTCCTGGGCTTTCTCCACCACATTGCATGGGCGGCACTGGAAGTAGGTCCCTGCTTTGCCCTGGTGGATCTCCATTTTTTTGCGGCACTGAGGGCAGCGGCGGTTTGAAAGCTTTGGATCCTTGCGCTTTCGGAAATTACAATCAAGATTGGAACAGACAAGTATTTTTCCGTCCTTGGTATTCCTTTCTTTTAGGAAGGAATCGCATTCTGGACATTTTGAGCCCGTGAGATTGTGGGCACGGTAAGATTTGTCGCTCTTTTTAATTTCTGAAACCAATGTCCGTGTCTGTTTGCGGATATTCTGCAGAAACTCTTTGGGGTCTGCTTTTCCGCGTGCGATTTTTTCCAATTCCTGTTCCCATTTAGCAGTCAGTTCAGGTGATTTCAGATCTTCATTCACCAGGTCCATCAGCTGTTTGCCCTTTTTAGTCGGAAACAGACGTCCATTTTGCCTTTCAATCGCTTCCGTATCAAGGAGCCGTTCAATGATTTCCGCTCTTGTCGCAGGTGTTCCGAGGCTGTATTTTTCCATCTGGGTCAAAATGTCAGCTTCGGAATAGCGAAGAGGGGGTTCAGTAAGCTTGGCGGACAATTCAGCAGTTTGTACCGTAAAGCGCTGTCCTTTTGAGATATTCTTCAGGCTCTGTTTTCCTGTTTCTTCATCACTGCTGCGTTCAACCTTGCGATAACCCAGGTCGATAACTGCTGTTTCCCTGGCTGTGAATGTCTCACCGTTAACATCAATAGCAGCATGGATGGTTTCATACTTATAAGGGTTATGGAAAATGGCCAGAAATCTGCGCAGAATCAATTCGTATAGTTTCCGCTCATCAGCAGACAAATCACCGAGGTGTACACGTTCTTCAGTCGGAATTATCGCATGGTGATCGGTTACTTTTTCATTATTAAAGACTCGCTTTGCCAGGACCTTGCCCTGATTCGCAAGGATCGGCTTCACTTCGTCTTTATAGGAAGCTGCAATGCCATGAAGGCGATCCATCATAGTTGCTTCCATATCTTTTGTCAAATAGCGTGAGTCTGTCCGCGGATATGTGACAAGCTTATGGTGCTCATAAAGTTTCTGCAGCACATTCGACGTTTTCTTGGCTGAGAAACCGTAACGCTTATTGGCGTCACGCTGCAGCTCCGTCAAATCATAAGGAAGCGGCTGCGGCTCAGTTTTTTCTTTCCGGTTAATGGACTGGATAACCGCTTTTTGCCCCTTTACTTTGGAAAGGACTCCATCAGCTGCTTCTTTAGAAAAGCTGCGCTTTTCACCGTTTTTCTCCCAGTCAGCCTGCAGAGGGCCAATTTGGGCGCGAATCGTCCAGTACTCTTTTGGAACAAATTTTTGAATGAATGTTTCCCTTTCCATCACGAGTGCCAGTGTCGGCGTCTGCACCCGGCCAGCGGATAGGGGATCCTTATATTTAGTAGTCAAGGCTCTTGTGACATTCAGGCCAATGAGCCAATCAGCCTCTGCCCGGCACACTGCGGATTCATACAGATCTTCAAATTGTTTTCCTGGCTTAAGGTTTTGAAAGCCGTCCCGGATGGCGCGGTCCGTTACAGAAGAAATCCATAAGCGTTTGATTGTCTTGCGCCAGCGGATTTTCTCCAATATCCAGCGTGCGACAAGCTCCCCTTCGCGGCCTGCATCAGTACCAATGATAATTTCCTTAATATCCTTCCGCTTTGCCAGGTTCTCAATGGCTTTATACTGGTGGCTGGTCTGCTTCATCACCTTCAGGCCCATTTGGTCAGGAATAATCGGCAGATCTTCCAGATTCCAGTTTTTGTATTTGCTGTCATAATGCTCAGGCATCTTTAACTCGATTAAATGGCCAAGAGCCCAAGTCACGATATATTTATCGCCTTCCATATAGCTTTTATGAGATTGCCGGCATCCCAGAACCCGTGCAATTTCACGGGCAACACTGGGCTTTTCAGCAAGAACAAGTGATTTCATAATAACTCCTTTCAAATTACATTCAGCCATTTCTGTCCAAACTAAGTATAGCTGAAAATCATCAATATTTGTAATGGGATAAATTTTGATGGGCAGTGAAGTGAATAACTGCCTAAGTTGTATTGCTTTTAATTAGTCCCAATTCATTCTACAATGGACTTACCAGTTTGTTTACAAATAGAAAGAGACAAGGTGAAATGAATGAATGCAAAAAATCAGCTTCTTTATGATTACATTCAGGAGAATTCAAAAAATATCACAGATATGTGGCTGTCTTTAAGGGATAAACAGAAAGGCTCGATTTATTCTGCAGATGCAGACCCCGCTTATGAGAAGCTCCTGAGAGAACAAAATACGTTTACCAACCGCACCGTTTCAGCAGCTCTGCTTGATGAGGACACATTTAACGAGAATATGGAAGAATGGGCTATTACAGTAGCGGAGAGCAGAGTGGATTCTAATACGCCCATTTTTCAAGTGCTTGAAGCTTTAAGTAATGTCCGGGAAACCTATTGGCATTTTGTTGAAAAGTTCATTAAAGAAAACCAGTCTGAAGTCACAGCAAATGATGTATTGAAATGGAGCACGATCATTAACAAGGCTTTCGATCAACTAATCAATAAATTTTCGGAGAGATATTATGAGCTGACGACCAGAAGGCTTGTTGCCCAGCAAAGCCTGATTAATGAACTTGGCACCCCAGTCATCCCTGTTAAGGACGATACAGCCGTACTGCCGCTTATCGGCAATATTGATACTGAACGTGCGCGAATCCTCCTGGAGGAAATTCCGAAAAAATGTGCAAAAGAAAATATCGAACATCTATTTATTGATTTATCAGGTGTGGCCATCATCGATACGATGGTTGCCCATCAAATATTCTCTTTAACGACAGCTTTACAGCTGCTAGGGGTAAAATCCACCATCTCAGGCATCAGCCCTGAAGTTGCCCAGACTTCCATTCAGCTTGGCCTGGACTTCACAGGCATTAATACTTACGGTACATTAAAGCAAGCACTGAAAAGACAAGACATTGAATGAAACTAAGCTGGCAGAAATGCCGGCTTTTTATATGGCTAAAATAAAAACGCTTTACTGTATTACCATTCTAACAATCTAATTTGTTAAAAAATGGGAAAAATTAATTGACATCCTCCCATATGGCACATAGAATTAATTATATTCAGAAAATATACTAAAAATAGGCTGTGATAAAGATGAGACATCTAAAAACTGATATTGCAAATAATCTTTTTAAAAAGGCTGTATTTCAAACCTGTGTTTGAGATACAGCCTTTTCTTTATCTCGCTAACGTACCGGGGAGGATTTGAAATGGAAAAATTGACAGAATCGATGATGACTTTAACTCGCGGGGAGGAGAGCAACGTGGTTACTTTAAATGGAAATACCCTTACTTTGTCTGAAGCGAAAAAAGTGCTTTTTGAAGGAGTAAAGGCTGCAGCATCAAAGGAAAGCATGCTTCGTGTAAAAAACAGCCGTGAAGCCGTAAAGAGAATTGTAAGTGAAGAAAAAGTCATTTACGGCATTAACACTGGCTTTGGCAAATTCAGCGATGTAAGAATTGATCAGGGAGATGTAGAGGATCTTCAGCTGAATTTAATCCGCTCGCATGCCTGCGGTGTAGGGGAACCATTCCCTGAGTCTGTCTCTAGAGCTATGCTCCTATTAAGAGCAAATGCTTTATTAAAAGGGTTCTCAGGAGTCCGTCCTGTCTTGATAGAAACTCTTTTAGCGCTTGTGAATAAACAAATCCATCCTGTCATCCCGCAGCAGGGATCTCTTGGAGCGAGCGGCGATTTGGCGCCTCTATCTCATTTGGCATTAGTATTAATGGGAGAAGGGGAAGTGTTTTTCAAGGGTGAAAGAAGGCCTGCGCTGGAAGTGCTTGTTCAGGAGGGAATAGAGCCTTTAACATTACAGGCGAAGGAAGGGCTAGCTCTGATTAACGGCACTCAAGCGATGACGGCAATGGGAGTCATTGGTTATCTGGAAGCGGAAAAAATCGCTTATCAAAGTGAACTCATCGCTGCAGTTACAATGGAGGGCTTAAACGGCATAATTGATGCGTTTGATGAAAATATCCATCAGGCAAGAGGCTATCAGCAGCAGGTGGATACAGCAAGAAGAATGAGGGAATACCTGGCAGGCAGCAGCCTGATCACAAGACAGGGAGAAATCCGTGTGCAGGACGCCTATTCCATCCGCTGCATCCCGCAGGTTCATGGGGCATCCTGGCAGGCTCTTGACTATGTAAAAGAAAAGCTTGAAATTGAAATGAACGCAGCCACAGATAACCCGCTAATTTTTGAAAATGGGGAAAGCGTTATATCCGGCGGAAACTTTCATGGACAGCCAATCGCACTTGCAATGGACTTCATGAAAATCGCGGTTGCGGAATTGGCCAATATTTCAGAGCGCCGGATTGAAAGACTTGTTAACCCGCAGCTGAGTGATTTGCCGCCATTTTTAAGCCCGGAGCCTGGACTGCAGTCAGGTGCGATGATTCTCCAATATGTTGCAGCATCACTTGTTTCAGAAAATAAGACACTTGCCCATCCAGCAAGTGTGGACTCGATCCCTTCATCTGGTAATCAGGAAGACCATGTGAGCATGGGAACCATCGGATCAAGACATGCTTATCAGATTATCCAGAATGTCAATAAAGTGCTTGCAATTGAACTGATTTGCGCGCTGCAGGCAGCAGAATTCCGCGGTTCTGATAAAATGGCTGATAAAACAAAACATTTTTATGAAGAAGCAAGAAAAGTGGTGCCTTCCATTACAAAAGATCGCGTATTTTCAAAGGATATTGAAGCATGCGCGTCCTGGCTGAAAGAAGTTGAAATAGACGCAATATAAGCAGCAGGGGTCTGAATGTTCTCAGACCCCTGACTTTTTAATCTTTGGCTCTTTCCTCAAGTTCCTTTGCTTCATCTTCTTCAAAGCGGTTTTTAAATGCTTCCTGTGTCACAATAAATTCTTCGTCTTCCTGTGCCTCAGTTGTATGGCGCTCGACCATTGTGTGTTCAGGAAACTCTCCAGGGTGATGTTTTCTTTTATGGTTAAAATGGACTCCGCGTGACATAATCAGGCTCCCTTCATTCTTGAATTAACATTCTTTCACTATTTTCCCCTTGGACATCTGGACTATGTACGGCTGTTTCACTCAATATTTTCCGTTCAATTTTGTCTTTGTTCGCATAAGTATATATAGCAGAGACGATAGAGGAAGGGAGGGGGATAGCCGTGAATGATTCGAATGCTTCCGTATTCTGTGCGGGCCGGGGAGATCGTGCTCCGGTATTTATTGCAGATGCTGTCATTGATCATCAAATAAAAAAGGTCAATTTGGAGAATTATATTGGAAAATGGGTGCTGCTGTTTTTTTACCCGAGTGATTTCACATTTGTCTGACCGACAGAATTGGCGGCGGTCGCCGCTGTGAATCCTTATTTAAAAGCCTTAAACTGTGAAGTAATGTCCATCAGTACGGACAGTGTATACGCCCATAAAGTATTTAAGGAAACATCTCCCTCTTTAAAAAATGTAAATTATCCAATGGTAAGCGATCGAACCCATCAAATAAGCAGAGCTTATAGGGTTTTGGACGAAAAGTCAGGAGCGGCGGTCAGGGCATCCGTTTTTATCGATCCTAATGGCATTATTGCGGCGAAGCTCATTTATCCTGGAGAAGTCGGCAGAAATCTGCATGAACATGTCAGAATCATGCAGGGAATTCAATATGCACAGCAGACAGGGAAAGGTGTACCGGCCAATTGGCAGCCTGGCCAGACCGGGATTAACATTGATCCGAACTTAATAGGAAAAATCTGATGGGAGGAGGCGCAAGCTTTCTCTTGATTTTTCTGCAGGTCCTCCATATACATAATTACTTTAATAAGCAGCACCGAAAATATATAATAATAAGTAACAAATGAAGTGAAGGGGGAACTTGAGATTGGACTTCTTTTCTATACTGTCTGAAGATCGGATAAAAAAAGCGTACAAGGATGGCGAATTTGATAATTTGCCAGGCTATGGGAAACCGCTTCCGTTCGATGACCTGTCTTCCGTCCCTGAGAATTTGCGAATGGCATACCGCATCATGAAGAATGCCGGATTCACTGATGAAGAAAACCAAATGAAGAAGGAAATGCTGACGATCGAAGACCTTATTAAAAAATGTGAGGATCAGGAAGAAAAAAAGGCATTGCAGAAGAAACTTAACGAAAAGATGCTCCGCTTTAACAGCATGATGTCGAAAAGAAGACAAAACACCAACTCATCCCTTTTCAAAAACTACGGAGAAAAAATTAACAATAAATTATTCTAATGGATTAGATGATTGGAATTGAGGAGAATACATGAACAAAGATGAATATATAACGGTCCTTGAAAAAAGAGTGGAAGAATATGAGGCAGCCATAGCGGATATGACTGCACCGATTATTCCATCGATTATTCCCCAGACGATACTGGTGCCAATTACAGGCCTGCTCATGGCAGAAAGATTCGAAAAAATTACGGCTAAAATCCTGAATCATATTAAAGACCATGACACTGAATTTGCCATCATAGATTTTACCGATATTACGGTCGACCGCATTGAGCAGATGTGCCTTTCCGAACTTGGACAGCAAATCCGCAACCTGACTGATTCCATTAACCTCATGGGAGTAAAGCCTTACTTTGTAGGAATGACCCCGCAGCTGATAAAGGAAATCGTCTTGTCTGGCATTGAATTAAATGCTGAAACACATGCTACCTTCCAGGCGGCCTTAAAGCATTTAATGAAAATAAACAGCCTCGTCTTTCAAAAAATATAAAATTCGTAAACTCCTCTCCTGAATAGGACAGGGGTTTTTTTCTTTAAACAGGCACATTTTCTTCCCGATTGGGGATTTGTCCATGCGAAAACCTCCTGTGGCACATATTCTATAGTATCCATGAGAAGGGAGGTAGACTTATGTCGAGAGATTGGAGAAGAAGATTTGAGATTAATGCAGATGAAGTGGAAATTAGAGCTGACAGAGTTATTGTAAAAGAAGATGATGATCGCCACCGTGATGATGTACGTGGAGCGGAAGACCGCCGCAGGGAGCACCGCCGAGATGACGATGTAGCTGGAATCGAAGACAGTCGCAGAAGACATTGCGGCTGTGGAAGAGACAGTGTTGGTGGAGTCGGTGATTTATGGTTCAACAGAGATTTAGCTGGATCTGGAAGAGGATGCAGACGCCGCCGAGATGACGATGACCGCAGAAGAAGAGGTTTCTGCGGATGCCGCTGGATCTAAAAATAATGAAAACGAAGGCAGGGGAAGCACCTCTGCCTTTTATATATGAAAATTTTCCTAAAGAACTGTTAAAATCATCCGAAATTAATAATAGAAAGTTTTGGAGATTTTCAGACTACATAGAAGGTGTGGCTTGCATGGATAAAACAACGATTATAGGAGTAATATTAGGGATCATAGCGGTTGGAGTAGGGATGGTTTTTAAAGGGGTTTCTCCATCTGTTCTTATTAACCCTGCCGCTATTCTGATCATTATCCTGGGAACAGCAGCAGCAGTGGCAATTGCATTTCCAACAAATGAAATCAAACGGGTGCCCAAGCTTTTTGGCATTTTATTTAAAGAAGAAAAGCTGATGAACCCGGCTGAGATGATTAAGATGTTTTCGGATTGGGCCCAGCTGGCAAGAAAAGAAGGATTGCTTGCACTTGAAGTCAAAACGAACGAAATCGAAAATACTTTTTTAAAAAACGGCTTATCTTTGGCCGTTGATGGGCAAAGTGCCGATTATATACGGGATGTATTAAGCGAAGAAATCGAAGCGATGGAAGAAAGACATCAGGCCGGAGCTCAAATTTTCAGCCAGGCAGGCACGTATGCCCCATCCCTTGGAGTACTGGGAGCGGTTATCGGATTGATTGCAGCACTGGGAAATATGGAGGACACCACCAGCCTTGGACATGCCATCAGTGCCGCATTCGTAGCGACTTTACTGGGGATTTTCACGGGGTATGTGTTCTGGCATCCGTTTGCCAATAAGCTAAAGAGAAAATCCAAGCAGGAAGCAAAAATTAAAAGTATGATGATCGAAGGAATTCTTTCTATTTTAGAAGGGGAGGCGCCCCGGGTGATAGAACAAAAGCTTGCTTCCTACCTTCCTGCAGGAGAACGCCGGATATTCCTTGAAGAAAGCAGCGTGGCGAAGGATGAGTAGGCGAAAAAAGAAGCAGCACCATGAGGAGCATGTAGATGAATCCTGGCTATTGCCGTATGCTGATTTATTAACACTGCTTCTAGCACTATTCATTGTCCTATTCGCAATGAGTTCCGTAGATGCCCAGAAATTCCAGAAGCTATCAAAGGCATTCAACGATGTCTTTTCAGGCGGAACCGGGGTATTTGAATTCCCAAGTCCAATGCCGGAAGGCCAAATGCAATCCACTGATGCTGTGTCTGAAAAGCCAAGCAAGGATCTTAAGGAAATGGCAGCTCTGGATGAATTGGAAAAAGAAAAGCTGAAGCAGGCTGCCGATCAGGAAGAACTGGCAGAGCTGCAGCAGAGAGTCAATGCCTTTATCGAAAATCAAAACCTGGCAGATAAATTGGAAACCTCTTTAACCACCGAAGGACTGCTTGTGTCAATCAGGGATAATGTCCTGTTCGGCTCAGGTAGTGCAGAAGTCAGTGAGCAGGATTTAAAAATGGCAAATGAAATTGCAGAGCTTCTTATCATGGACCCGCCAAGAAACATCATCATCAGCGGCCATACAGACAACGTCCCGATCCGCAACTCAAAATTCGAATCAAACTGGGAGCTCAGTGTGATGCGCGCTGTCAACTTTATGAAAATAATCCTGAAAAATGACCAGCTGGACCCTAAATGGTTCAGTGCCAAAGGCTTCGGAGAATTCCAGCCGGTTGCCGGAAATGATACCAAGGAAGGCAGAGCAAAGAACAGACGGGTAGAGATTTTAATATTGCCAAGAACGGGGAATCAGCCTTAGCGGGCTGGTTTTTTTTGCAGTGAAATAAAAAAAGCGCTGTGATCCAGCGGCTTTGAAGTAAAAAAATCATTATTCATTTGCTTCCTGTTCCGTGCCATCCGGTTTACACATGCGGTCGACCATTACACCAAATAGAAATACACAGGCAATTGGAATAGAAAAATTCAAAACATGAACAATGGTCATTAGCGAACCTCCCAAAAGGTATTAATTACATTATATGCCAATGTTCACAAAAAAGACAAAGTATATTTGGAAAATATACATAATTCAGATTGACAAAAAGAAAAGAGCCGCAAATGGGCTCTTTATAATGGCAGATTTGCCTCTGAATGTATCCTCTTTGGTTCTGTCTTTTTTCCGTGAAGAAGGTAGTAAACGAGCAAGCCAAACAGTGCTACTCCGGCAAGCATAAAATAAAGCGATGAGAAGCCTGTCTTAACAGCAAGTATTCCAAGAACATAGGATCCTAATCCAATTCCGGTATCAAAGAGTGTGAAAAAGGTCGAGGTAGCAAGCCCGCGTTTAGCGGGATCCGCCTGCTTAATTGCAACCGTTTGAAGACTCGGAACAATTGTGCCATATCCCAATCCGATGATCGCACCTGACAGCAGAAACACAAAGGTGCTGTTTGCCTGACTGAGCAAAAATAACCCTGCCGCAAAAAGAATAATGGCCGGATAGATCACTTTATTTTCTCCGTACGCATCAAACCAGCGGCCTGTAAATGGACGGGACATAATAATGAATGCCGCATATACCACAAAAAAGAAGCTTGCAGCTTCAAGCAAATCAAGCTCTTTCGCATAAACAGAAATAAAGGAAAGAATTCCTGAGTAAGCGAAAGCAAGGATGCCAGCAGAAATTGCCACAGGAACAGCATTTTTTTCAAATAAGCTTGAAAGTGTAAATTTCGGATGCTTCACAGAGCTCTCTGCTTTTTGCGGTATTTTTACAAAAACACCCAGCACTATAGCAATAAATGATAAAACTGTACATAAAGCAAAAATCCATAAGAAGCTTGCATATTGAACAATCGTCAAACCGGCAAACGGTCCAATGACCATGGCCAGATTCATGAACATGGCATAATAGCCAAGCCCTTCGCCTCTGCGTTCATTCGGCACAATATCAGCAACGATAGCTCCAGTAGCTGTGGTGGCCATGCCAAATCCAATTCCGTGCAGAAATCGCAGTGCTAAAAGAACAGGTGTAGAGTCAGCCCAGAAATAAAGCAGGGAAGATACGGCAAACACAATCAAGGAAGCAAGCAGGATCTTTCGGCGTCCAACCTCGTCAATCCATTTCCCTGTAAAAGGCCGGCTGATCACTGCAGCAATCAGAAAGACCGAAATGATCAGTCCCACCTGTGTTTCGTCCCCTTTTAAATCATCCAAAATATAAAGGGGAAGCGTAGTCAGCAAAACATAAAACCCCATAAATAAGAAAAAACTCGTAACAGAAATACTCAAAAAATCCTTCGTCCATAATGGCTGTTTCTTCATGTTGTCCTCCTAACAATGAAGTACCAGGTACCCCTACCAATTTGGTGAACTGGTCTAGGTGCCTGGTACCATATTTTCTCTCATTTTTGCCATAAGTCTGATCATTGTGCTGATTTCTTCTTCCGTAATATTCTGCAGGACATTACTTTCGCTTGATCGCACGGCGGCAAGCCAATTGTCGTATTCCTTGATGGCTGCATCAGTCAGTGAAATCAATTTTTCACGTTTGTCCTTTCCTGCCGTTCTGGTGATCCAGCCCGATTTCTCAAGACGGGCCAATGTCCTTGTCATGGTTGGAGCCTCAACTCCCAGATAAGAAGAAATCTCTTTTTGAGTGCTAGGGCCTCCAGTTTTCAGACGGTAAATTATCGTCCATTGAGCAGCATATAAACCAAGCGGCACCAAACTTTCATTAAGTACTTTGGAAAAATGACGGGTAAATTGGTTAATGGAATGGAAAAATTCGCTTTGATTAGGATGCATTGTATTCACCTGCTTAAAATAGTTACCTAGCTAACTATACATGAAATTTACCAATATGTCTACCTCGCATATTCTTTTGCTAACTAAGTGTTTAACTGGCAAATAAAAGGGAATGGAAGAACAAGGGCAACTGTGCATAACAATAAGGGGGAAATTTTTTTGGATACGTTATTAGAAGTCGTAGGAGATATTTCAGGATGGCTGTGGGGATATCCCATCATCCTATTATTAGCCGGAACAGGGCTGTATTTAACCTTTTTGCTTGGTTTCTTCCAGTTCCGTTATCCGGTATATATTTTTAAGCAAACATTCGGAAGTGTTTTTAAAAAGCCGAAGGGAAAAGGAACCGTTACACCATTGCAGGCACTCACATCTGCACTTGCTTCCACCATTGGTGCCGCAAACATTGTGGGTGTACCGGCAGCCATCATGTTTGGAGGTCCGGGTGCTGTCTTCTGGATGTGGGTCATTGCGCTCATTGGAATGGCCATCAAGTTCTCGGAAAGTGTATTGGCCATTAAGTATAGAGAAAAAAATGAAGATGGAGAATATGTAGGCGGCCCTATGTATTACATGACAAAAGGGCTTAACATGAAGTGGCTCGGAGTGATCTTTGCCTTCGCGCTGATGATTGAACTGATCCCAAGCATCATGGTACAGGGAAATGCAGTAGCCGCTGCGGTTGGCGAGACATTTAAAATAGATGGCCTGTATACCGGAATTGCTGTAGCAGTACTTGTTTCTTTAGTTGTTTTTGGCGGGATTCAGAGAATCGGCAAGGTGACCGAAATCTTCGTTCCGTTTATGGCTCTCATCTATGTAGGAGCAGCTTTAGTGGTTTTATTTATGAATCTGGGAAAACTTCCTGAAGTGTTGGAATTAATCTTCACTTATGCGTTTCAGCCGATGTCCGCAATAGGCGGATTTGCCGGAGCGGCAATTGGTGAAATCATTCGCTGGGGATTTGCACGAGGATTATATTCCAATGAGGCAGGACTCGGGACTGCTCCAATTGCCCATGCTGCAGCCACAACCGATCACCCGGTGCGCCAAGGCTTCTGGGCGATTGTCGGAATCGTTGTTGATACGCTGATTGTTTGTACTGCAACTGCATTTGTCGTACTATCCTCCGGGGTGTGGACAAGGGAGGGGGCTATGGAAGATCCCTCAGCCTTGACAGCAGCGGCATTTACGGAATACTTTGGATCATTTGGAGGTATTCTTGTAGCTGTATCACTAGTATTCTTTGTCATTTCAACGATCATTGTAGTAGTCTTTTATGGATCCAAAATGGCAGAATTCCTATTTGGCTCTTTTGCTGGAAAAGCCATCAAAGTGGTTTACATTGCTGCCATTGTTCTTGGTTCAGTTGGAGCAGCGAAAACGATCTGGCAGTTCCTTGATCTGGCTCTTGCCATGATTTTGATACCGAACATCGTGGCTGTTCTGCTTCTAAGCAAAGAGGTTAAACAGCTGAAAAACGAGTTCTTTACTTCGGAAAAGTATTATTTAAAGGATATTAAAAAAGAAGATAATGCTGCGTAAAAAGTGGTCTCCCGTATAAGGCGGGAGGCTATTTTATTAACTTGGCAAATTTTTTGAAAAATAACACTTGTATTACAAATGAACATAAGTTTATAATAAAGACAAAAGTTTAATAAGGCAGGGCTGATCAATTATGAATGATAAAGAAATATTGATTTTGCAGCTGATTAAAGAGGATCCATTTATTGCCCAAAACGAGCTGGCTGAAAAAACGGGACTTTCCAGGTCCGCTGTAGCCGGCTATATCTCTTCACTGACCAAGCAGGGGAAAATTCTTGGCAGAGCTTATGTCCTGCCGCAAAAGAAAGAAGTGCTTTGTGTTGGAGGGGCCAATGTGGACAGAAAAATCCAGACAACAGGGCAGCTCCAATATGGAACATCGAACCCTGCAGAGAGCTCCCAATCCTGCGGCGGAGTGGCCCGCAACATTGCTGAAAACCTTGGCAGGCTGGGCTGTGATGTGGGTTTGATGACAGTAGTGGGAGATGATCCGGAAGGCGAATGGCTTCTTGAATATACGAAAGCTTTTGCTGATATCACTCCTTCACAGTCGCTGGCAGGGTCCACTACCGGTACCTATACAGCAGTGCTTGACCTTGAAGGGGAAATGGCTGTGGCACTTGCTGATATGTCCATTTATGAAAGCGTTAGCAGAGAATTTGTCGAGAAAAAGTGGGGTTACCTGGCATCTTCTGAAATGGTGATTCTGGATACAAACTTTCCGCCAATGGTTTTAAAACAAATGATTACAAGGTGTTATGAAGAGAACATTCCGCTTTGCATCACTCCTGTTTCAGCTCCTAAAATAAAAAATCTGCCGGAAGATTTGAAGGGTGTTACCTGGCTGATTGCCAACAAAAATGAGGCAGAAGCACTTACAGGAATGGAGATCAGCAACGAAGGAGACTTCTTCAAGGCGGCACAGGAAATTATGAAAAAAGGCGTTGAAAAAGTCGTCATCAGCCGGGGAGATAAAGGGCTGATCTACTTTACAAACAGGGGTGAAGCAGGTGTGCAGCTTCCCCCGAAGGTGAAAATTGCTGATGTGACAGGGGCAGGCGACTCCCTTGTATCGGGAATTATATTTGCCCATTTAAAGGGCTTGGGCACAGAGGATGCGTGCAAAATCGGGATGTCCTGCTCCATGCTGGCTCTGCAGTCCCTTGAAACCGTTAATCCAAATCTAAACAACACACGCTTGCAGGAAACATTCAAACAATATTTCGACTAAGGAGAAGTGACATCATGTTAGAAAAATGGCTTGAGTACTCAGAAGAAGTGTTAGAAGCAAAGAAAGCAAATAAACCGGTTGTTGCCCTTGAATCCACAATCATTTCACATGGAATGCCATACCCGCAAAATGTTCAGACAGCAAAAGAGGTAGAGGAAATCATCCGCAAAAACGGTGCTGTTCCAGCAACCATTGCCATTTTAAACGGGAAAATTAAAATCGGTCTGTCAGATGAGGAGCTGGAGTTCCTGGCCCAAAGCAAGGACGTTGAAAAAGCAAGCCGCCGTGACCTTCCATACTTAGTGGCGAAGAAGAAAAATGGTGCAACAACTGTAGCGGCTACCATGATCTGTGCAGAGCTTGCAGGCATTGAAGTCTTTGTTACAGGCGGAATAGGCGGAGTTCACCGCGAAGCTGAAACCACAATGGACATCTCGGCTGACCTTCAGGAACTTGCTATGACCAATGTTGCCGTTATCTGCGCAGGTGCGAAATCCATCCTGGATATTGGTTTAACGCTTGAATATTTAGAAACGCATGGCGTTCCGGTTGTAGGGTTTGAAACAGATGTATTGCCTGCCTTTTACACACGCACAAGCCCGTTCAGCGTGAACTACCGGGTGGATAATGCAGGAGAAGCAGCAGAAATGATCCGCACTAAATGGGAGCTGGGCCTAAAAGGTGGCGTCGTCATTGCCAACCCAATCCCTGAAAAAGATGCGCTGGAAGAAGCGTTTATCACAAATGTTATTGAAACTGCTCTTAAAGAAGCAAAAGAAAACAACATCGCCGGCAAAAAAGTAACACCATTCCTTCTTGGAAAGGTAAAGGAATTAACAGAAGGAAGAAGCTTGACAGCGAACATTGCATTGGTGAAGCATAATGCGGAAGTGGGCTCGAAGATTGCTGTAAGTTTGAATAAGTAAGCAGAAAAGCCAGGCTTATAGAGTCTGGCTTTTTATACTGATAGAATGATAGCTGTAATGATGATGCCTAAATAAAGTAGTAATCTTAAGAAGTTAATCATTAGGATACGTCCCTTCTGGAAACCCATATAATAAAGGATATGTACAGGTTCTTATATGGGGGAAGGGTGTTTGTCTAGAAGAATTAAAAAGGGCGCTTTCCTTGGGAAAGTGCCTCTTAATTTTGTATTCTTTTTGCATTCAGGATATACCGGGAGGGTGCATTGCCCATATAGGAGAAGGGATAGCAGGTGGAAACAGTAAGGATTTCGTGGGGAGCGGTAGATCGGATTACAGTGGTATCATCTGCATCAACAATCTTTGAATCTGTAATTTCGTATGTAAACTCTCCATATGGCATGCTGACTTCAAAAATATCACCGATTTCAAGTTCGCCAAGACTGCGAAACACCGTGTCTCTATGCCCTGATAATAAAATCTGGTCGGGCTGCCCTGGAAGTACAGTTGTTGAGTAATGGCCAACCCCTTTTTCCAGCTCATCCTCATCAGTTCCTTCTATAATGGGAAGTTCAGCTTTCAAGCGGGGGATTTTTAAAATGCCAATGACTTCACCCTGCTCAAAGGAAACATCTATTGGCTGTTCTGTTTGAAGAACACTTTTGCTTTCTTTATTCACTTCATTATGAATTCTTTCTTGTGCCTGGGCTAAGGAATCCTTTGTTTTCTTCTCTTGAGCATACATTTCCAGCAGAGAGAACAGGACAAATCCGCCTCCGATTAAGATAAGGAAGGAGGCAGATATAATCAGCAAACGGCCTTTAACCTTCAACTAAACGTTCCCTCCATTCATCTTCTTAAATTTAATAAACTCCAGATAATAGGCGAAATCCTCTTTTGTGATTCCCTGCCTGATTGCTTCTTTGACAAGTGAAACCCACTCCTCATCCAGCTTAGACAAATCGGTAATTTCTACTTTATTCTCTTCCAGCAGATCTTCAAGATTAGCATCCAGTGTCCTGGCTATTCGTGATAAAACCTGCAATGAAGGGTTCTCCTGTATGCCTCTCTCAATGTAGCTCAAATACGATTTGGATACCTCCGCTTTTTCAGAAAGCTCATTAATTGAGTATCCCTTCTTGATTCTTAAGGTTTTAATCCGGCCACCTATCATAGGCTTAATACTCCCTTATCATAAATTATAAAGATGCTTTCATTATAACGAACAAAACGTTCAATAAAAAATACAAAATAATGAGAATTCTCGAGATATTCTAAGAAAAAGAACGGAAAACGTTCTTTAAAACGAAAAAACGGCTGAATTTGGAATTTTTCAAAATAAGACGGATGGACTATACTCGACTTATCGGTTCGATAAAAAGAACGAAACAAACAAATCCAAAGAACATCAACTCACTAGGAGGGGGTTCTTATACGATACAAACGGATTAGGAAATTTGGGAAGAAGAATAAAATCCTATTGCTTGTATTTAAGTTTGTGGCTGCCTGGTATCTGCTTATTGGGATGTCGGCAACTCTGACTGGGCAGACGAATGCATATTTTAGTGATAGGGACACAGTAACTGGGACCATTCAAGCTGGTACCTGGGAGACAGAAGAGCCAGGGTGTTCTAAAGGTGAGAAGCATGGTGAATGGGATTGCAGCTCTCTAAAATTCATTGGACAAAAATATGATGGACAGAAGATATATGCAACCATCCAAAATACTGGTTCCGATATGAAATCAGCTGGAAGATATGAGATTTACTACAGCGAGAATGATAATGCCAAAAAAGGTGAGTCTATTGAAGGAGTAATAGCTTTTGACCCTATTAAAGAGGGGCAAAAAGTAGAATTGTCCTTTATTCCTCAACAAAGTGGTTCATATATGTTTAAAGCTTATCAGCACAAAGATCATCCTGGAAATGGAGAACTCTGGAGTGAAGAAATAATAGTTACTTTAGAATCAGGTGAAGCTTCCAACGTGGAAGAAGAGAAAACGGAACAAAAGGCAGATGTAACAGAAGAGACTGCCAAGGAACAAGTAAACAATAAGACAGAGGAAACTGGCAAAGAAGCAGCTGAACCAACAGAAGATAAACCTCAAGAGAATCCAGAGCAAAAGCCAGCAGAAGAACCAAAAGAAGAGCAGAAAGTAGAACAGCCTGAAGTTGAAGAAAAGCCACAAGAGAAACCAAAAGAAGAATCAAAGCCGGAAGATACCAAGGTTAAGGCTTCAGAAGCTCCGGTTAATTCTGAAGAAAGCACAAATTGAGGCAGGTGAATAGTTTGAAAAAAGCATTGAAAATTATAAGCAACATTATAACAGCGGTTCTATTCATTAATTTAATTTTAATGGCCTTCCTAGTGGTCTCCTCCAAAGCATCAGGAGGAGAGCCGCAGGCCTTTGGATATCAGCTGAAGACAGTGTTATCAGGCTCTATGGAGCCTACCTTCCAAACTGGGTCTGTTATTGCAGTAAAGCCGCTTAGTTCCGAAGAAAGTAAGTCATTGAAGAAAGATGACGTTATTACATTCCAGGCAAGCGAAGAAAAGTTAGTTACTCACAGGATTATCGGAGTCACTAACAGCGGAGATCATGTCATGTATGAAACAAAAGGAGACAACAACAAGACGGCAGACATGGAACCTGTGCTATCTGACAATGTAAGAGCTGTTTATACTGGCTTCACCATTCCTTATGTGGGATATTTTATAGATTTTGCTCAATCGAAAGAAGGAAGTGCCATCTTGCTTATTGGCCCAGGGCTACTGCTTCTAGGATATGCAGCATTCAGCATCTTCCAGGCCATAAGAGAAATTGATCCTAAGAACAATAAAACAGACTCAAAAGAAAAAACTGCTTAAATTGGTTGCACTCCTTGTAGAAATGCAAGGGTCAATATATAAAAATTATACATACCCAAAAAGGGGTAAGAGGAGGAACTTTATTATGAATCTTAAGAAAAAGTTAGGTATGGGAATTGCATCAGCAGCACTAGGTATTTCATTAGTTGGTGGGGGAACATTTGCATACTTTAGTGACAGTGCTGTAGCTACTGGTAACTTCAAAGCAGGTACTTTACAATTAAGTACTAACCCTACACAGGTAATTAATGTAGAAAATATAAAGCCAGGGGATACTATGACTCGTTACTTTGAAATAAATAATGATGGTTCTCTAGATATTGCTGAAATTAATCTGAAAACCAATTATTCAGTTGGGGATACAAATGGAAATAATTCAGATGATTTAGGAAAGCATATTCGAGTTAACTTTTTCCTAAATGCTGATAAGTTAGATGTACCTATTTGGGAAACTACACTATTTGATCTTAAAAGTATGAGTCCTGATGTAATTGAGGGTAATTTCTGGAGCGCTTGGTTTGCAGAAAGGGGAGGTAATTTAGCCGCTGGTACAACTGATTCAGTTTATGTTCAATATGAGTTTGTTGATAATGGGGCAGATCAAAACCAATTCCAAGGTGACTCCCTGCAACTTGAGTGGACGTTTGAAGGTATGCAAGGCGCTGGTCAGGCAAAATAATAGATTTCCAAAACAAAAGGTGGGAATTTTTTCCCGCCTTTTGTTAAATCCATTATTGTGAGGGAATGCCATGAAAGTTAAAAGTTTGCTGGCAAAACCTATAAAAATATTTATTATATATAGCTTTGTTTTCTTAATTGTTTTTGGAAACGAAACTGCAATAGCAGTGGAGAAGGAAATTGATGTTAATACGAACTTAGAGAACTCAAATAGATACCTATTTAAAGTAGAAAATTTAAAACCAGGCGACTGGATGCCCCGAAATATAACGATAAAAAATGATGGTAAACAAGATTTTAAATATACATCTAACATTAGAAAATCGAAGTCTGTTAAAGGACTTTTTGAAGAATTAGAGCTTGAGGTTAAGAAAGATACAAAGATGCTTTACGAAGGAAAACTTAAAGATTTTAAAGGCTTCTCTCCCAGGGAATTATCGAAAGGGACAGAAGAAACTTTATTTTTCCAAGTAACAATGCCAGAGCATTTAGGAAATGAATTTCAAAACTCCTCTGCAGAGGTTGAAATCATTTTTCTTGCCGAAGCAACAGGTGATCCTGAAACCGACAATGAGACTCCAGGGACAGGGGATAATAGTGATTCTGGAGAGGGAACTAATAATTTACCACCATCCTCAGATGCCACGGTAATTCCAGAGAAGGTTAATAAGCTCCCAAATACCGCAACTAATAATTATAATTTATTACTTATTGGCGCACTATTTTTAGGTGCCGGAAGCGTAATTTTTTTATCGCGTTATAGAAGGCTGCGGAGTGAAACTTAGATTAAGGCCTGAGGAACTGATTGTTTAAGGCCTTAATTTTTATTCGTTTTAGAACTTATCTAAGCAGTTAATGAATATAATCAAAAAGCTACTTATTAAGCGGTGAACTTATGAAAAAAATTCTGCAGTATCTTGCCTTCATTAATCTTCTGGATGGCCTCTTGATGTTCTTTGGACTTAGCCTTTCGCTGATTGAAGAATTGAATCCAATAATGAATTTTTTTTATAATATAGAACCACTACTGTTCCAATCTGTTAAAGCTGTTCTTTCATGCTTTTTAATCCTGCTATCAACTTCGATTAATTTTCCGCCGTAAACTAAAGTAAAGGTATTGGCAAAAGGTGCAGCTTATCTTTATTCATTAATATTAGTACTTCATGTTTTATTGATTTATGAAGCTCTATCTTAACTGATAGAGTAAAAATAATATTTTTAGTCAAATGAGGAGGCTGTAAATGTACCGAAAGAACTGCAATAAATGCCACAAACCTTCATATAGCAGCAGTGAATCAGGTGACTGGCTATGCCCGATCTGCGGAACTGATTTAACGGATGAAATCTTTCTGAATGCTATGACCCTTGAACCAGTCCACACGGCCTTTAATAAAAGCAAAACTCCGCACACCTATTCAATAAAACAAATCAGCAAAAATTACAGAAAAAGAATCGGACTTTCCTACTACTCCAAAAGGAGTTCGACCATTAATAACAACTTACTGTAAAAGGTGAGGGGTTCAGGTAATCAAGAACACTAAAAGTATTAGGACTTTGTCGAAAAACAAATTAATTTAATATTAAATAATTAATTATATTTACAAAATAAGACACCATTAGCAATACGCCCATAGTAGAATACATCTATGGAAAATATTTCTTTGAGCCGATAGGCGCAGAAAAAGGCAAACTCATTGAAAGATGAGGACGCAAAGTCACGGGTCTAAGGTATTGAAAAAATACTAAGACGGCTGGGTTGCCTGGAATACGATATGTATCCTAGGGGGAAGAATTTTGACAGAGCAAAATGTAAAGGTCGAAGGAATTGATTTGGAGTGGCTGCAGTTAATTATGGAAGCAAAGAACTTAGGCCTGCAAAAGGAAGAAATTAGAGAGTTTTTACATAATAACAGAGCCAAAGAGGTTCTGATCGAAGCTTGATATCCGGTATTGCTAAGTATTTCTGTTAGAGGCATCTCTAGATGGAAATGCTTTTTATTTTGCCAAAAAAATAAGCCTGTATATTCAGGCTCTTACATCTATGACTTTTGTCCGCTTCTCCACTTATTAAAATCCAAAAACTCCCGAAATTGCTCCTTTGAAACACCAGACTCCATCGCTTCCTTCACAATTTTCATCCATTCTGAATCTAGATCATCCTTGTTGATTTGCTCATGGATTAAATGGTCTACGGGGACATTCAGAACACCCGCGATTTTCTCAAGAAATTGAATAGATGGGTTGGTTTGCAGGTTGCGTTCAAGTGAGCTTAAATATGATTTTGCCACACCGGCCTGGTCGGCAAGCTCGGATAAGGACATTTTCTTTTCTTGGCGAAGTTTTTTTACACGATCACCGATCATCGTATACCACACACCTTATTTTGTATGTAATAGGATTATTTCAGAAGTAGTTCCATATTAAGAACGTTTTGTTCAATATTATTATCATCATACCACAGTGTCAACCGATTTAAATAGTTAGTTATCCATGTTTTATAAAAATATATCTTTTGTCGCTCGTAAAAAGTAATGCTCCGCGTCAGAGGACGGGAGCATTTTGCTTTTCAATAATGTGAATAATTTGTTGTGCAGCTGCTTCCACATCATCCGCATTCACATGGTGGAATTGGCCTTCATAGTCATGCTGTTTAAAGGCATAACGCGGATCGTAATAGTGTTCTAATAAAAGTTTGATAAATAGCTCGTAGTTTTCTGCTTCAACTGATTCATCAAGCTGCTCGCGGATTTCAGTATCTTTCAGACGTTTTTTAATAAACACAAGGCTTTCATCAACTTTCGGTTTGAACCATTCTTCATTCTTATAAGGCTCAACATAGTCACGGACGATGCGCTGGACACGGGATTCCATGCTGGCGAACATATCAATGTGAATTCCGGTTTTTTTGGTATCAAGCAGCTCGTCCGGCTGAACAACCTTGCCTATTCGTTTGCTTTCGGCTTCCATAATTATATAAGGTGAACCTTTAACCTCAGAAAGGGCTTGATACAGTAGTGCATCAAATGTTTTCTGTGTGCTGCCGTTCCCCATGCCAAAGGAGCCGAAGATCGATCCGCGATGTCCCGCCATTTCTTCAAGGTCAATAACAGGGTATCCTTTTTCGCTTAACACCTTCAGCACATCCGTTTTCCCAACCCCGGTCATTCCATGAAGAACAACTGCTTTTTCAGGAATCAAGTCTGCTGTGTTTTCAAGAATATATTGACGGTAGGCTCTATAGCCCCCAATTAAACGGGGGATTGAAACGCCCGCATACGTGATAAATGTGGTGACCGCTTTGCTGCGCATGCCGCCGCGCCAGCAGTAAATGACAGGCTGGAAGCCATCATTTTTCAGGTCTCTGATTTTCTGCATCATGAAAGGGATCTTAGGTGAAACGATTTCCATCGCTCTCCACTTAGCCGCATCAGAACCTTCTTTTTTATATAGTGTCCCGATTTCCACACGCTCTTCATTGGTGAAAAGCGGCACATTGACAGCACCGGGAATGCTGCACTCCTCAAATTCAATTGGAGACCTGACATCGACCGGAACTGCGTTGTCCATTTGGATATATTGTTCGACTGCTATTTCTCTCATTTTAATGCCTCCAAAAATAATGCTATATATCGCCCGAAAAGGAACGTTAATTGATTTTACTCTCTCTATTATACAGGATTTTGAAAATATAGGTGTCCCCCACAATCATACTCCTATTTTCAAAAGATTGTTCTTATAATTTTTTCCAGACATTGTAATATCAGCATATCCATTGGTTTTGCTTTTTAAAAAGGAGGTTAAATAAAAGGCAAAGGTGGTGGAACCATGTCTTTGAATACAGAGGTTGCAATTGTAGGCGGAGGGATTGGCGGTTTGACGCTGGGATTGAAGCTGGCTCAAGCCAATATTGATGTCCTCGTTCTGGAAAAGCTGGATGCCCCGTCTTTCGTTTATAAGGGAGAACTCCTGCAGCCAAAGAGCCTGAAAATTTTTAAGCGGCTGGATGCTTTGGATGTAATCCGCGTGAATGGCTTTTCATTTGCCCGAATTGCGTTTGAGGAAGGTGAAAAAGAGTTTGCTATGGATTACAGCATTCTGCCGGGAGATTATGATTACTCCCTCATGATCGAGCATGAAAAGCTGAAAGGAATCCTTCTCAAACGGGCGCTTCAATATCCAAACTTTCATTATTTGTCAGGGACCCTGGCAAAAGGCTATGACAATGGCGAATTAATGGTTGAGCGGAAGGATTTAAAGGAGCATCTGACAGTGAGGGCTGACTTTTATATAGGAGCTGAGGGAAGGAATTCCATTACCAGGAAAGAAATGAACAGCAAAATTAAAAAGATTGAGTATAATCATCAATTTTTAACTGTTACGTTCCATCGGCCACAATCATTGAAGGAAGGGAAAATCATCGCTAAGGATGAACGGTTCCTCGGATTATTTCCGCTGCCGGATGAGAAAGTAAGGTCTGTCTATTTAATTCCGGAGGGAACTTATAAGGAACATCTCAAAAAAGGAATTCATTATTTTCATAAAAACTATTTAGAGCTTTTTCCGGAATTGGAGGGGTATGTGACCAGGCTGAAAAATTGGAAGGATATTCAGCTGATGATTCCGACTGCCTTCTATGCAGATAAATATGTGGAGGGAAGACTCGCTATTTTGGGGGATGCGGCCCATACGGTCCACCCGATGGCAGGTGAAGGAATGAATATGGCGATTCAGGATGCGGATGTGCTTGGTGAATTGCTTGCAGAGATGTATGCGAGCGGAAGAATTTCGCCGGACAAGCTTAAATGGTATGAAAAAGTCCGGAAACCCCGGGCTGAAAACATGATCAGCCTCAGCCATTTATCCGCCATAGCCTATTCTTATTCCAACCGGCTTATTACAGGAATACGCCGTAAAGGTCTGATGCAGATCGAAAGAGATAAAATCCTGCAATATAAGCAAATGCTGAATGTTTCAGGCCTCGGATATTGGTCAGAGAGCCTATGGGACCGATTGATTCAGGCAGGAATGCTGCCGGCAAGAAGAACAGAATTATCAGCGGCAGTTAAAAGCCATTATTTTTATACAGAAAAAGATGACTATCCCTGGAAGAAGGTTGAACAGCAATGATAAATGAATATGTAAGATTACTAAAAGCACGAAATTGGATGAAAAAGAACCAGCCGTTTTTGTACAGCTGGCATGCATACGTAGGCTTTGAGCTTGACCTTTTTTCCCAGTTTCGCAGCTGGAAAACGGTAAAACAGGTGGCATCATCCAAGAATCTTCAGGAGGAGCTGCTTTTAAGGTGGGTGGAGGTGGGACTGGCGATCCGCCATTTGAAAAAGAAAGGGAAGGATAAAATTAAGACAGCATCTAAATTCAGTCTTCCCTCCACGCCCAAAAACCCCCGATCCACAGGAATCATCCTGAAGGAAATGATGGAATTGCATATCCCGACGTTACTCTCTTATCCAGAACTGCTCCGTTCTAATAAGAAAAACACTTTTGACCATGAAGAGCATGGACCAACCGTAGCGAGAACCTCGTCACTGCTTGAACAGCTTGCACTTCCGCGCCTGATGAAAACCATTAAGAAAAACAAAATGGAAAGGATCATCGACATTGGCTGCGGGGAAGGCGGCTATTTAAGCAGAATCAGCCAAAGATTCCCACAAGCAAAACTGGTGGGAATTGAGATTAATGAAGAGGTCGCGGAATCTGCCCGAATTAATTGCAAAGATATTCCCAACATTAAAATTGTCACAGCGGATGTTCATGAATACTCACCTGAGCATCAGGCAGATTTAATTATGGTCAATAACTTGCTTCACTATATCCAGCCGGAAGACCGCAAGCAGCTGCTATCCCGCTTGAAAAGCTGGCTTAGCCGAAAAGGGTCCATTACCATTATCACGCCCATTCTTCATTCGAAAAAGGGCGAGGAGTTTTCAAGTGTTTTTAACAGCTTCTTTTCTGCATTTGAAAACCTATACCCAACCCCAACTGAGGAGGATATCCATCTAATCGCTAAAGAGCTGAAGCTGAAAATAAAAACCTTCAAGCCGGTCGTAACCGAAGGCGGATGGTATTTTATCCAGCTGTCCAACAGGTAAATGAAAGCTAATCCGATAAATGGTAGAATGGGGTAAACATGATTGAAATGGTGATTGAAAATGAGAAATAATAAATACTTAGTAATTTATGAAGAGATTGCCCAGCAAATACAAGAAGGCAAGTATCCTGCCCGATCCATTCTGCCATCTGAACATGAATTAACAGAGATGTATTCCACTTCAAGGGAAACCATCCGCAAAGCTTTGAATTTGCTTGCACAAAACGGCTTTATCCAGAAAATCCGCGGAAAAGGCTCGATGGTCCTTGATTTAAAAAAGCTGCAGTTCCCCATATCGGGTCTGGTCAGCTTTAAAGAGCTGGCCGGGAAAATGGGTCAGCGTGCCGAAACGATTGTGGACGAATTTTCACTTATTCAGCCTGACGCAGAAAAGATGAAGCATCTTCATATTGATAAAAGTGAAAAAGTATGGAAAGTCTATCGTGTCCGGAAAATTGAAGATGAGCGGATTATTTTGGACAAGGATTTTTTAATTGAGAAATATGTCCCGGGCTTAACCAGAGAAATATGCCAGAGCTCTATTTTTGCCTACATTGAGGGCGAACTCGGAAAAAAAATCAGCTTTGCCAAAAAGGAATTTACTGTGGAAGAACCAACTGCTGAAGACCGCAAGCTCCTTGATATGGAAGGATTCCATGCCATTGTCGTGGTGAAAAATTATATCTACTTTGACGATGCCACCCTTTTTCAATACACGGAATCCAGGCACAGACCCGACAAATTCAGGTTTGTTGACTTTGCCAGAAGAATGGACAGTCAGGTGTTTTAAAGGTGAATATGCATTTTTACGTTTAAGATTGTCCATTCAGGGAAATCTTCTTATGTGAAGATTTTTCAAAGGAGATGTTATTAATGAGTAAGAAAATTGCATGCTTAATTACAGAGATGTTCGAAGATAGTGAATACACGGGACCTGCTCAAGCATTCAAAGAAGCAGGACATGAAGTCGTGACTATTGAAAAAGAACAAGGCAAATCCGTTAAAGGAAAACAAGGTGAAGCCACTGTTCAAATAGATCAAAGCATTGATAACGTAAATCCGCAAGACTTTGATGCACTTTTCCTGCCTGGTGGCTTCTCACCGGACCAGCTTCGTGCCGATGACCGATTTGTTCAATTTACAAAATCCTTCATGGACGAAAAGAAACCAGTATTTGCCATCTGCCACGGACCGCAGCTGCTGCTGACAGCCAAGACACTCGAAGGGCGCGACGCAACCGGCTACAAATCCATCCAAGTCGATATGGAATACGCCGGCGCAAAATACCAGGATTCAGAAGTAGTCGTTTGCCAAAACCAGCTAGTCACAAGCCGCCAGCCAGAAGACATCCCGGCATTCACCCGTGAGTCGCTTAAGTTGTTAGGTTAATGAAAAATTGAAAGCCCTCTGCCTTAATTGGCAGGGGGTTTTTGTATTAATGGCGTAGAAAATGCATACGGGTTTTGATTTTAAAAAATTACTTTTAATACTGTGCTGATTGGAGCGGAAGGCGCGAGACTCCTACGGGAGTAGCGAACCAGGGGAGACCCCGCAGGCGGTCACGCCGAGGAGGCTCCCGGAAGCCCCGTGGAAAGCGAGTGCCTGTAGCGGAAATCAGCACCCAAATCAACAGCTGCATATTATGTTGATAAGTATGCTGAAACCCCATCAAAAAAACAGCCCTCAAAAGGCTGTTTCCATGATTATTTATTCTTCCTCAAATTCCCCAGCTCTTCCACCAAAGCCTGCATTTCATTCGGACTGAAGGATCCCTTCTTCATAACAAGGTCATAAATATCTTTCAATTCCTCATACATTTCCTCATCAAAGTGAGAAGGCTTTATAGCACCTAAGTTTAAAACCTTCAGCTTTTCCTTAATAGCCTCAATCATAAACTCCACATTCTCAACCGATTTCTCCGACAAATTATTCATTTCGGACACCCTCTCATAGCTATGTATTTGGACGCACACACTTTTCTTATCATCTTTCCACGATATCAACAAATTGTCAATATAAATTAGGCTTGCATGTACCATGGAAATTAGTAGAAAATAAAGGAGAAGTTTGTACAAATCACATAAGATAATACAAGAAAAGGACGAGTCAGGTTTCGTCAACCGGAAAATAGGGAAAAATTGAACCAAATTTTCATATAATAATTTTGCTAAAGGAGAATAAAATATGGGGAAATCATTGTTTTGGAAAGGTGTACTATATGGAGCACTTGCAGGCGGTGCACTAAGCCTTCTTGACAAATCCACAAGGGAAACCGTTTTTAATAATTGCCGGAAAACGTCCAGCAATGTCGGCTATTACATAAAACACCCAAGTGAAGCAGTGAATCAGGTGAAGGATGTTTCCAATAAGGTCAAAACAGCTATTGACCAGGTTAGTGAAGACGTCGCTTTTATTACTGGGACCGTTGAAGAAATAAGAGAAATGGCACCGGAAGTAACACAGATTGTCCAGAATACAAAGCAGGCATTTTCAGATATTAAGCAGAAGGGATCAAGTGAACTTCCGGAAAAATCTTCTGACGATTCAGTTCAGATTCCGCATTAAAAACAAGTGAGGTGTTGGAATGGGACGAACTTTTTCGGCTCTGATTCCAAACTTATGGAAGAGAGTAGAAGAAGATGATGTGTTTGGACTTGCTGCCCAATTGGCGTATTTCTTTCTTCTCTCTCTTTTTCCGCTGCTGATTTTCCTGGTCACACTCGTTCCTTATTTGCCGATCACACAGCAGGATATCTTAAATGTTGTCCGTGATTTTGCACCAGGAGAGACCATGAAGCTCATTGAAACCAATATATATGAAATTACGCAAAGAAATGGAAAGCTGCTTTCATTTGGGATCATAGCTACGCTCTGGTCAGCTTCAAATGGAATCAATGCTGTGGTGAAGGCTTTTAATAAGGCGTATGACGTAAAGGAAACCCGTCATTTTATTATTGCACGCGGGATGGCGATATTACTGACGTTTGCGATGATTTTTGTGTTTGTGCTGGCGTTGCTCCTCCCTGTTTTCGGAAGACAGATTGGTTTGTTTATATCTTCGGAATTTGGTTTGTCAGGCCAATTTCTGGCGATATGGAATATGGTTCGCTGGTTAGTGAGTCCATTTATCCTTTTTATGGTGTTTACAGGGTTATACTGGATTGCCCCCAATAAAAAGTTAACATGCATAAGCGTTGCGCCTGGTGCCATTTTTGCAACAGTTGGCTGGGTGCTGTCATCCCTTGCCTTTTCATACTATGTCAGCAACTTCGGCAATTTTTCCGCTACCTATGGAAGCATTGGGGCCATTATCGTGCTTATGATCTGGTTTTACATATCCGGCATTATCATCATTCTTGGCGGGGAAATCAATGCCATCAATTCTAAGATCAATAAAGAGGATTGTTGATGAAAAAGTTTCCTTCTTAAAAAAGCACTCTCCGTAACACAATAGTAATGGGGAAAATGAATTCTTTAGGAGGGCATGGATATGACAAAACACACGAAAAAAGACGGCGGCACAAAGCAAAAAGGCAAAAATAAACCTAAACAAAAAACATCCGGATCTGCTAACGGGCAGAACGGCTACCATTAAAAATAAAAGCCTGGGAAACTGACTTCCCAGGCTTTCCTTATGATCTTAATAACCTCAAGCTGTTTAAAATAACTAAAATGGTGGACCCTTCATGGCCGATTACTCCATAAGGAAGGTCAAGTATCTGCAGGAAGTTCGATGCAATTAAAAACATAATGACCGTTATAGAAAAGATGACATTTTGTTTGATAATGCGATTCATTCTGCTTGAAAGTTCAATGGCTTCGGCAATTTTTGGCAGGTCATTTTTCATTAAGACAACATCAGCTGTTTCAAGCGCTACATCCGTTCCTTCGCCCATGGCAATTCCGACATTTGCAGTTGCAAGGGCAGGGGCATCGTTAATTCCGTCACCGACCATGGCGACATTGCTGTATTTTTCTTTCAGCTTTTTTAAATGCTCCACTTTGTTTTCAGGAAGGCATTCGGCAATATGCTCATTAACATGGCTTTCGCTGGCAATCGCTGCTGCCGTTGTCTGGCTGTCTCCAGTAAGCATGATGGTGTAAATTCCTTGCTGCTTCAAAAGGTCAATTGCCTGCTTAGTCTCTTCGCGGACAACATCCTTGAGGGAAATAAGGCCAATTACTTCTTCATTTTTCTGTACAAAGACAACAGTTTTTCCTTCACTAGCCATGCGATCGGCAGCTCCATTTGCAAATGCTTTGGCCTCTGTTTTACCGACAAAAGAGGCTTTGCCGATTTTCCATACATCTTGATCAACTTTGGCTTTGACTCCAAATCCGGTAACATCTTCAATGCTTTCCGGACGAATAAGGGATTCTGATAGTGTTTCTTTGGCATATTTGACTATGGCATTTGCAAGCGGGTGGTTTGAATGACTCTCAATGGAAGCTACCTTTAGAAGCAGATCTTCCCTGGAAAGACCATCCTTGACTGCTACATCGGTTACTTCCGGTTTTCCTTTTGTCAGTGTGCCGGTTTTATCAAAGGCGATCGCTTTAAGATGGCTTAAGTTTTCGAGATGCACGCCTCCTTTAAAAAGAATTCCGTGTTTCGCACCATTCGAAATGGCTGATAAAGTCGCCGGCATGATTGATGCAACCAGGGCACAAGGTGAAGCGACAACAAGCAGAATCATTGCCCGGTAAAAGGTTTCTGTCCAGCTCCATCCTAAAAGAAAGTGAGGAGCAAACATCATTAAAACGACAACAGCTAAAACAACTTTGACATAGGTTCCTTCAAACTTTTCAATGAAAAGCTGTGAAGGAGATTTCTCGCTTTGGGCTGATTGCACAAGCTCGATAATTTTTTGAAAAAGGGTTTCGTTATTTGGTTTGGTTATTTCAACCGTAATCGATCCGTTCAGATTTACAGTACCGGCAAATACCTGGTCATCTGCCCCCTTGGAAACTGGCAGTGATTCACCCGTGATCGCTGCTTCGTCCAATGATGAATGGCCTTTTACGATTGTTCCATCGGATGGCACCCGCTCACCTGGTTTCACCAGGATTAAATCCCCGATTTCCAGCTCAGAAACATGCACACGTTCCTCGGACCCGTCTATGATCCTCAGGGCTTCTTCTGGCTGCAGTTCCATAAGGGAAGAGATTTCTTTATGACTTTTGTTCATGGTGTATGTTTCTAAAGCGCCGCTGACCGCGAAGATGAATATCAGGATTGCGCCTTCTGTCCAATAACCGATAATGGCAGATCCGATCGCAGCAAATATCATCAGCATTTCAACATTCAGCTCTTTATTCTCAATGGTCTCTTCGATGCCTTCTTTTGCTTTCGCAAAGCCGCCGATAATGAAAGCCAGCAGGTAAGCGGCAATCGATGCAGCTTCCATTTCGCTTCGGTCTAATAACCAGCCTGCCAGAATCAATACACCGCTTAGAAGAGCGGCAATCAGTTCAGCATGAGGTTTGATTTTTTCTAAAAGGTTTTCTTCAGATGCAGTGCTGCTTTTAAGCAGCGCCTTTGCCTCCATACTCATTGTTTGTCCTCCTAAAATGAATTTAAAGTTTTGTCAGTTGTCTTATTGAGAAGAATAATCACATTCAATACCCCTAAAAAACGACGAAAGCTGCCACCAATTAGGTGACAGCGTTAAAATCCAGTCATACAGGTAATGCAACTAGCATTATGCAAATATTGTATTCTATTACACTTATTTTACTATATAGCCTATGAAAAGAAAAGTTAAACAGTTACTTTTCTTTTTATATTTAAACTTGTTAGCTTCTAATGTAGCCCGTTGCTTTCCGCGGGGAGGCATGAGAGCCTCCTCGGCTTCGCCTGCGGGGTCTCTCACTTCCCTCTCCTCCCGTAGGAGTCAAGTGCCCTCCGCTACAATCAACTCAGCAGGTAAAACTTTATTTGTATTTCAAGGCAAAACTATCATATAACCTTTGTAAATTCTGCTATACCGAAATTAAAATGACTGGCTCTTTTCAAATACCTGCTGTTTATTCCCAAACAATGTGACTGCACCAAAGATAATCAAAAGCATGACACTGATAATATTGAAGAAGCTTATGGATTTGAATAATTCAATGAAAAGGCCGCCGAAATAGGGGCCAATCAGGCTGCCGATGCTAAATGCTACTCCGCATAGCAGGTTGCCGGTAGGAAGCAGGTTTTTTGGCATTAAGTCTGCCATATAGGTGATGCCAAGTGAAAAGGTTGATCCGACGGCCATGCCGGCAATGAATAAGCAAACTGTCAGAGCAAAAACCAATTCTTCGAGCATGCTTGCGGTGACGAAGCTGATAAACCCGATAAATAGAATACTCATTAACACATTGCGTCTTCCGAATTTATCACTCATGATCCCTAATGGAAGCTGAAATATGATTCCGCCGATTGCAAATGAAGTCAGCAGCAGTGAAACACTTGAAACTTCCAGCCCGATGCGCAGGCCATAGATGGGAAAGCTGCCGTTCAAGGAGGCTTCAAGAAACCCATAGCCCAGCGCAGGCAAGAAGGCAACCCATCCATATTTTGTGGCTTTTGAAAAGCGCTTCATTGTTTCCCTGAATGAGTTGATTTCAATGGACTGTTCAGGGAAGTCATTTTTCAATGTAAATAAGAACAGCCAGGCAATCAGACATAGTATGGAAGAAATGATAAATGGCATGGTTTCATTAATTTTGACAAGCGGAGCCATTAATGGCCCTACAGCAAATCCTACCCCGAAGAAAAGTCCATATAATGATATATTCCGGCCGCGTTTATTTTCAGGTGAAAAGGATGTGATCCATGTTTGTGTTCCGAAGTGCAGGGCATGGTCTCCAATTCCGATTAAAAGCCGGAGAATGAACCAAAACCAAAAGGATTTCCAGAGAGGAAACAGGATGAGAGATACCACCACTAATAAACCTCCAAGGATAATAACCGGCTTATAGCCGTATTTTCGCAATGGATATTCCATAAAAGGAGAGATGAGCAGGATCCCAATGTATAAACCTGTTGCATTCAAACCATTCAAACTGGAGGAAATGCCGTCATTTTCAAAAATAATCGCAATTAAAGGAAGCAGCATTCCCTGGCTAAAACCTGAAATGGCAACAATGCTGATGAGAATCCAAAAACGCATTGTTTCTTTATTCATATTAAAACCTCATTTTCTGACATGAAATATAAATGTCTCCTAAATGATGGTATCGGGAATAGGGATTCTTGGCAAGAGAAAGTTGCTGGTCATAATATTTTTGTTTGTAGATAAAATAGTGTAATCTCTAATATTAATAAGATAAAAAAGGGGCGAATACCATGGAATTTAAAATGAAGGAAGAAGCAGGCTTCTATACCGATTTGCCATTTGGACGCCTGGATGTTGCCGGGGATGAAGAGTATGGCTTCAGGCCGTATCAGCTGCTTGTCGCTTCGCTGGCTGTGTGCAGCGGGGGTGTTTTAAGAAAAATCATGAAAAAAATGCGCATGGAATTTGAAGACATCGAAATAAAAACCAGTGTGGAAAGAAATCCTGAAGTCGCTGACCGTGTAGAGAAGGTACATATTCATTTCATCATAAAAGGAACGGACTTAAATGAGGCCAAACTTCACAAAGCAATGGAATTGACTAGAAAAAATTGTTCAATGGTGCGTTCAGTGGAAGGAAGCATTGAAATAGAAGAGACATTTGAACTTATTTAATACGCAAACAAGGAAGAGGATGCCTCTTCCTTGTTTTAATAATGCAAGCTTTTCATCAGTATCTTTGTGAAGGGTGGAAGAAAAATAGTATAATAATTCCTATAAAAATAATAAGAATTAAATAATAGAAGTGAGGTGTCTCCTAATGAAATTCCAAGACTTAAATACAACAGAAGAAAGAATCCAGCTCATGGAAAAACTATCGGAAAAGTTTTTATCAAGAGCTGGCAAAAATGATGAAGAGGGTCTTTTCCCCTTTGAAAATATAAAAGAACTCAAAGAATCAGGATATACATCATTAACAGTCCCCAGACGATATGGAGGAAAGGAAATCTCCCTTTCTGAATTTCTGCGCCTCCAGGAAAAGATAGCTGAAGGAGATGGCTCCACAGCCTTATCCATTGGCTGGCATATGGGCATTATTAAAAGCCTTGGCGAGAAAAATAACTGGGAAGAACCCGTATTCAAGGCTTTATGTGAGGAAGTGAAAAAGGGAGCATTAATGAATAACTGTGCAACAGAACCGCAGACAGGCAGCCCTACAAGGGGAGGAAAGCCAGTTACCTCTGCAAGAAAAGAAGAAGGTTTCTGGATCATTAATGGCCGGAAAAGCTTTACGACCATGGCCCCTGTGCTTGATTACTTCAATGTGAGCGCCACGATTGAAGAAAGCGGAGAAATAGGAAACTTCTTAATTCCGAGAAGTTCCGAGGGCTTGGAGATAGAGGAAACATGGGACAGCATTGCCATGAGGGGAACGGGGAGCCATGACCTTCTTTTAAAAAATGTAAGGGTGAAGCAGGACGCGCTTGTTGAGCTGTTTCAGCCCGGCAAAAAAGGAGCGGCTGGATGGCTTCTCCATATACCGGCTTGTTATTTAGGCATTGCACAGGCAGCTCAAGATTATGCCATTACCTTTGCTAAAAATTATTCCCCGAACAGCATTAGCGGTACCATCATTGATTTGCCCAATGTTCAGCAAAAAATTGGCGAGATGGAGCTTGAACTCATGAGAGCACGCCATTTTCTCTATTCCGTTGCAAAAAAATGGGATGAAGCAAACGATGAAGCCAGAAGCAGGATGCAGCCTGAATTGGGAGCAGTCAAGCTGGCTGTAACGAACGCCGCCATTGCAGTAGTCGATTTAGCCATGCGTGTGGCAGGTGCCCGCAGTTTATCAGCAAAAAATCCTCTGCAGCGCTATTACAGGGATGTGCGTGCAGGCCTTCATAATCCGCCAATGGATGATATGACGATTCATGCTTTGGCAAAAAACGTTATAAAGTAACTCAGAAGGCTGCTGTCCTAGACGGCAGCTTTTTGTATGCCCAAAGCTTCAAGTTTCAATTTTTTCTAAATCGGCTAAAGAGAAAGAACGTACTACATAAACTCTCTGCATATAATCACATAGGCAGGAATGAGCAGGCAATACTAAAAAATATTAAGACAGTAAGGAGAAAAAGATATGACAAATAAAGTTTTCATGGTATTGGCGTTTGCTGGTGTACCGCTGTCTGTCATCGGAACTTTGATGCATTGGTCCAATATTTTGCTGTTTGTGATTTACTGCATCACCATTATCGCATTAGCCAGTTATATGGGAAGGGCGACAGAGAGCCTTGCCATAGTGACAGGCCCCCGAATTGGAGGATTGCTGAATGCCACCTTTGGAAACGCGGTCGAACTGATCATTTCGATTTTTGCTTTAAAGGCCGGCCTGATTAGTGTTGTTCTTGCATCACTGACAGGATCCGTATTGGGGAATTTACTGTTAGTGGCAGGTCTTTCATTTTTCGTTGGCGGGGTTAAATACAAGACCCAGTCCTTTAATGTCTATGATGCACGTCATAATTCAGGACTTCTGATGTTTGCCGTCATTGTGGCTTTTGTGATTCCTGAAGTTTTTTCAATGACCATGGATGAAGCTGAAACGATTACCTTCAGCATTGGCATCTCTGTCATTTTAATAGCTCTTTATTTAGCGGCTTTGTTCTTCAAACTGGTCACTCACCGGGGCGTCTATCAGTCCAAAGAGGAAGACAGAAGCTCTCATGAGGAGGAAACTCCGGAGTGGAGCAAAGGGAAAGCCATTGCTGTACTTGCCATTTCGACCATTGCCGTTGCTTATGTATCAGAGAATCTGGTTCACACCTTTGAAGAAGTTGGAGAAGCGTTTGGCTGGACAGAGCTTTTTATTGGGGTAGTTATAGTGGCAATCGTGGGAAATGCTGCTGAGCATGCTTCTGCCATCATTATGGCTTATAAAAATAAAATGGATATAGCTGTTGAAATTGCTGTTGGTTCCACGCTGCAGGTTGCAATGTTCGTAGCGCCTGTCCTTGTACTGCTTTCATTGCTGTTCCCAGCTGCAATGCCTCTTGTCTTTACAATGCCTGAGTTAATTGCCATGGTGACAGCGGTGCTGCTGATGATTGTAATTGGCAATGATGGAGAAACCAACTGGTTTGAAGGCGCCACTCTGCTGGCAGCTTACGTTATCATGGGAATAGGGTTTTATCTTTTATAGTTATGACCAAACAGAAAACCGGCTCTGAATAAATCTCAGGGCCGGTTATTTATATGGGTATTTAAGTACTTTTTTAAAGGATTATGTTTTTCAGAGAATGGTTCTGTTCGCTTTCAGTCATTGATCACCAACCTTTACGCTGATTTTTGACCATTAACCTGACTTGCAGATGACTTAACAAAAAAACTATTCTCCTCCTTTTACATAGTAGTGGGGTTGATTGCCACTGCCCTCCTTTTGTTTAGTAAGCCTATTATAAAACATTATTAGATATTTGTAAATATTCAGATTTTTACAAAATCATTACAAATGAAACATTTTTGCTGTTGATTCCTCCTTAAATCCCTTCCTTATTTTTCACGGGAGGGATAATATCCACTTTCTCCGAAAAAACTAATAACAACCTAAAAAGATTGTGACTTGAAAGGAGAAAGACATCATGAAAAAATACGTAAGCATTCTTTTTTTAGGTCTTATATTAATGCTGTCATTCCATCCGGCCGCAGAAGCGCAGAAAGGGACTGAGAAATCGGTAAAACAGCCGCAGAAGGCCATTGCTGTCCCTAATTCGGTGCTGAATGTTACAAAGGAAAATACGTATCCGAATCCGGCTCAGGATATGCCGACACTCCAGCCGAGTGAATTAACCCAGCAGCTCATTGATTCATCCAAGGTTAAAATCGAAAATCCGGATCTCATTCGGATGCTGAATGAAACCTCTGTGAGCAGCACTCCATTCGCACTCGGATACAGAGCCATCGTATATCTCGGTCAGTGGCCGCTCAATTACGAGTCTGCCGAAACCTCTCCTAATTGGGAATATCAGAGGATAAACACGAATTATTTCGACAACCGCGGCGGCAAGGCTCCTTACCAGATTCATTACGTGCAGGAAACCCAAAAGGTTGTCCGCGGAGGTCTGACTGCCAAGGTTCCCAATGCCGAGGATGTAAAAAAGATGATGCTTCTCAAAGCCATGGAGAAATCCGGTCTGCCTCTTGCTTTTGAAACCATTGTTGGCGCAGGCACCAAAAAAGATCATATTTATAACATTCCTCCAAAAAGATTAGGCTATCTATACGGCTATGCTCCTGCAATCAACGAAAAGGGGAAAGTAACGTATGGAGAGGTGTATTTGATGCTAAAAGGCAGCAAGAAAATGATCGTCATTAAAAATGTCACTTCACAGGGAATAGGTGCCTGGATTCCGATTCAGGATCATGTGACGTTTGGGTTTGTTGTTTCCGAAAGGCCAAGATAATAAAAGCGCAAGCGCCTTGCCCACCCCCGACAAGCACAAGACGAGCCTCACGGAAAGGCGTTCTTTGCCTTATTGGGAGGGTTGACTTGTGACCTCGAGGGGGGTAGGCGCTGGAGCTAGACAGTTATCGACGTTCAAAATTTTATATTTTTTTGTAAGAAAAGCCAGCCTTACATTTAGGCTGGCTTAATCTATTAGATCTTCGAGCGTCTTGTTTTAAAATCTGTTTCTTTATAATAGCTGTTCTTTACAAGGACGTTAGGGCCAAGGCATCTAACCCCCGCACAATGACAGTTCAGAGAATCAGCGAGTTCAGTTCTGCTCCACTTTTGATAAATATCCTCAAGCTGATCGGTTTGGATATTTCCCAGAGGCGGTGTATCGCCAAAGTCAGTGACAATGACATCGCCGGTGAAAATATTTATATTCAGCCGTGATCTTCCGTCAGGGTCATTCCGGACGGTTACATTATTTGATGAATGCAGTCTTCTTAAAAGCTCCAGGTCTTCTTTATTGCTGCTGCAGGCATAAAAGGGAAGGGTGCCAAACAGCATCCATGTATTCTCATCCCGGATATCCAGGAGATGATGGATGGCTGATCTCATTTCTTCAAGAGTTAAAGTTTCTAATGATGAGGCGAAGTCTGATGGATACATCGGATGGACCTCATGGCGCTGGCAGTGCATTTCTTCTGTAATCTGTTTATGGATTTTTTCCAGATAAGGCAATGTCCGTTTGTTGAGCATTGTTTCAGCAGAAACCATCACCCCCGCTTTCACGAGCTCCCTGCTGTTTTCAATCATCCTGTAAAAAAGCCGCTGACGCTGCTCGATTGTCGGCTTTCGCTCCATCATCGCAAAGCCGCCCTCGATAAAATCCGCCTCAGTTCCCCAATTATGTGAAATATGAAGGACATCCAAATAAGGAATGATTTCTTCATATCGGGCTAACTCCAGTGTCAGATTAGAATTAATCTGTGTTCTGACCCTTCTTTCGTGCGCATAGCGAAGCAGCGGCGCAACATAATTTTTAACTGATTTTTTTGAAAGCATCGGCTCCCCGCCTGTAATGCTCAGTGAGCTTAAAAGAGGGATTTCATCCAGTCTCTTAAGCATCAAATCAATGGGCAGGGCATCGGGGTCCCTGGGCTGAAGTGTATAGCCGACAGCGCAGTGTTCACAGCGCATATTGCATAATACAGTGGTTGTGAATTCAATATTTGAAAGCACCAATTTCCCGTGCTGATCGATATCGGAATAAGCTTCCCATGGATCATTTTCCGGTGTGATAGGTGAAAGTTGTGTTTTCATATGTATCTCCTTCTAAATCTAAGTCCTTTGTCATTATTTAATCTTTCATATCCCTTGTCAATCGATAGTTTGGACTAAATATTTTATAAAAACGTTTAATTTCTCCTCCTGCGGGAATTAACTCAATAACAAACGAGAAATACTTTTTAACTTAAGAGGAGGATTTAACATGGAACAGAATAACACTTATAATACAACAAACACAACAACTGCTTTGCGATCTGATTATGGACAGGATATGAATTATGACCATGATAACGGACAAAACAGCAAGCTGATGAAAGGGATTGTGATTGGCGGCATTATTGGCGGAGCCTTAGCTATGCTTGATACCTCAACAAGAACGAAAGTGAAAACGAAAGCAATGGATCTTAAAGATTCATCTGCAAACCTCATTTCAGAAGTGAGGGAAAATCCTGGTGATGTTAAGGAAAATATGATTAACCAGTTTAAGAGTGCTTCCAATACTCTTAAAGAGGCCATTAAAGATGCCCAGAGTTTGTACCAGCGTGTCAACGAAGACGTTTTCGGCAACATGGATATGGTAAAAGAAGTGTCTAACGAAGCCATGTCAACAGCAAAGGAAGCGAAAAGCGAGCTTGCTGATATCGGGTCAAAAGTAAAGGAGGCAGGTTCAGAATTAATGGAAAGCCCTATTGAAAACGGTGGAAATTCCACAGGCTCAGATTATCAGGCAGCAAGTTCAGTGAGCAGTTCAGAAACTGCTTTCCCGGTAGAACGTGGGGAAAGTGCAGTCACCTACAGTCCTGAGACTCAAAAGAACAGCAATAACCTTTAATGAATAATATAAAATTTCCTCTGCTCTTAGGAGTGGAGGATTTTTTATTGGTTCTTTTTCCTAATGATGGTTGTTTTATTAATACACGGCGGGGGTAACCCTTAACTATAGGTATAGGACATTTTTTGGAGGTTACATTTATGGGTTATAGACGAGGGAAATCATTATCAAAGGATATGGAAAAACAATCTCACGAAAGAGAAACAGCTGTTGGAACTGCGGGGATGGTAGTCAGTCCTCATTCAGTTGCCACAGATATAGGTGAAAAAATATTGCGGGAGGGCGGTAATTCTGTAGATGCTGCAGCAGCCATCCAATTTGCTCTAAATGTAGTAGAACCAATGATGACAGGCATTGGCGGAAGCGGATTTTTAATGGTTTACGACAATAAAAAGAAAGATGTAAAAATATATGATGGCCACACAAGGGCGCCAAAAGGCGTGCATCCGGAAATGTTCCTCGATGACAATGGGGAAGTAATCGATTTTCGCAAACGCTCTACACATGGAACAGCGGTGGGCATTCCGGGTATCTTAAAAGCTTTTGATACAGCTCTTAAGGAACAAGGTTCCAAGCCATTAGCTGATCTGATTCAGCCGGCAATAGAAGCCGCTGAGAGCGGTGTGGAAGTGAACTGGGTGATGGAGGAAGCTCTTCAGAATTTTCATTACAGACTGGGTGAGGAAGCGAAAGCCTTTTATTTTCCAGAAGGCAAATCCCTTAAGGAAGGTGACAGGTTAGTCAAGGATCATTTAGCCAAGACATTTAGGATCCTGCAAAAAGAGGGAATTGCCTCTTTTTATGAAGGGGAAATTGCTGAAGCCATTGTAGAAACTCTTAAAGAAGAAGGCGGCTTTATGACGCTTGAGGACCTAAAGAATTACCGGCTTACCATTGATGAACCGATATGGGGCGAGTATAAAGGCTATAAGATTGCTTCGTCAGCTCCTCCAAGTGCAGGCGGGGTAACAGTTATCCAAATTCTTAAAATGCTGGAAAAGTTTGATTTAAGCCAGTATGACGCAAAGTCCTGGGAAAAGTACTATCTGATTACCGAAGCCATGCGTTTGGCTTTTACGGACAAAGTTGCCTATTCAGGTGATCCGGAATTTTCCGATCTTCCTATTGAAGGGCTGCTTCATGATGATTATATTGCTGAAAGGGTAAAAGCCATTAATTTTAAAAGAAGAAATGATGCAATAGATTTTGGTAACCCCTGGAAATATCAAGAAGGGGAACCAAAGAAGATTATCCGCCAGCCTGATGATTTAGAGAAAAGCGAAACAACTCATTTCACGGTTGTCGACCAATGGGGCAATATTGCCGCATGTACATCAACCGTTGAGCATCCATTTGGGTCAGGGATTATGGTAAAGGGCTACGGATTTTTATTAAACAATGAGCTTACTGACTTTGATGCCAACCCTGGCGGTATTAATGAACCAAAACCGGACAAAAGGCCAGTCAGCTGCAAAAGCCCGACGATTTTATTTAAGGATGACCAGCCCGTTCTAACTCTTGGTTCTCCAGGCGGACCGACAATTATTGGCTCGGTTTTTCAGACGATCGTGAATATCATTGATCATAAAATGAATTTAAAGGAAGCCATTGAAGAGCCTAGAATCTTTGCCACCACAGGTCCTCTAATTGAATGGGAGCCGGGAATAAGCATGGAATCCAAAGGCGAAATGGAGTCAAGTGGATTTGAATTTGGAGATAAACCAAGCCGAATCGGGAATGTTCAGGCCATTCAGATCGACCGGGAGAAAGGCCGTCTATATGGTGCTGCTGACTCCAGCCGTGAAGGAAAGGCAGCCGGAATTACAGAGGAGCAAACAAAAAGCTGATGCCGCCTGGCGTCAGCTTTTCTTTGGTTCAATCATATTCCTTTTATAGGAGGCAGTAAACGGACGATTATTGACTATTACATGTTGCAGAAAGGCAATTGAAGGGTATATTAAGTAAAAATACTTATTTGCTGAAATAATAAATTTCATGTAGGATTTAATCGAGACGAAAGGAGAGAACGTTTTGGGCAGTCCGATTCAAGATAAAAATTCACAGGTTACTTTTCTAAAACAGCGCTTAAATATGTTCCTTGATGTACTGGAAGCTATTGAGCCGGAAGACACCGAAATCGAAGACATCGACCGTTTAATTGCTATGATCGATGACCTCGAATCCAAATGCCGTGAATTTAATAACCGCGATTAAAATAGGAGCCTGAGGGCTCTTTTTTTATGGAAATTGCTTTGGGAATTTCCTGTAAACGATTGCAACCTTTGTCTTTAAATACGCATCAGATAGGAGTATAATGATAGACGATTAATAATTGTAATTTTCATAAAAGATATAAGCTATATAGGGAGCAAAGGGAAGGGGACTAAAGCAATGAATATCGACAAATTTCAGGAAAGCATGTATCAGCTGATTGTTGAGACATCCACTAATCTTCCGCGTGATGTGCGCCGTGCGATCAAATCAGCGAAAGAAAGAGAAAATGCTGGCACGAGAGCGGCGATGAGCTTAGATACCATTACGAATAATATTAAAATGGCAGATGATAATGTGTCGCCGATTTGCCAGGATACCGGATTGCCGACTTTCAAAATCAAGACGCCAGTCGGTGCTAACCAGCTGGTCATGAAGGAAGCGATCAAAAACGCAATCGCCCAGGCAACTAAGGACGGAAAGCTTCGCCCGAACTCTGTTGATTCCTTAACTGGCGCAAACAGCGGGGACAACCTTGGCTTTGGGACACCTGTCATTAAATTTGAACAATGGGAAAACGATTATATTGACGCCCGCCTGATTCTTAAAGGCGGTGGCTGTGAAAATAAAAATATCCAATATAGCCTTCCTTGCGAACTTGAAGGCCTTGGCCGAGCTGGGCGCGACCTTGATGGAATCCGCAAATGCATCATGCACTCGGTATACCAGGCGCAGGGTCAGGGGTGCAGCGCCGGCTTTATCGGTGTCGGCATCGGGGGAGACCGCTCTTCAGGCTATGACCTGGCGAAAGAGCAGCTGTTCCGTTCTGTAGATGATGTGAATCCTAATGAAGACCTCCGCAAGCTCGAGGATTATGTGATGGAGAATGCAAATGAGTTAGGAATCGGAACAATGGGATTCGGCGGCGAAACAACACTTTTAGGCTGTAAAGTCGGTGTTATGAACCGTATTCCTGCAAGCTTCTTCGTATCTGTTGCCTACAATTGCTGGGCGTTCCGCCGCCTTGGCGTGGCAATCAGCATGGAAACAGGCGATATTAATGAATGGATGTACCAGGAAGGTGAGCACATCGACTTTGGTGCTTCTGAAGCCGAACTTGAGACAGCGGCAGCAGCAGACACGGCAGAGCAAACAAACATCGTGACTTTGCAGGCGCCGATCACTGAAGAACAGATCCGAAGCCTTAAGGTCGGTGATGTAGTTCAAATCAACGGTATGATGTACACGGGCCGTGACGCCATCCACCACCACTTGATGGACCATAATGCACCAGTTGATCTTAATGGCCAGGTTATTTACCACTGCGGTCCGGTCATGATGAAAGATGAAGAAGGCAAGTGGCATGTAAAAGCTGCTGGACCGACTACAAGTATTCGTGAGGAGCCTTATCAGGGCGATATCATGAAAAAGTTTGGCATCCGTGCTGTTATCGGTAAAGGCGGAATGGGTCCGAAAACACTGGCAGCACTCCAGGAACATGGCGGTGTTTACTTAAACGCAATCGGCGGAGCAGCACAATATTATGCTGACTGCATCAAGTCTGTTGAAGGCGTGGACCTCATGGAATTCGGTATTCCGGAAGCTATGTGGCACTTGAAGGTTGAAGGCTTTACTGCAGTTGTGACGATGGATTCCCATGGAAACAGTCTTCATAGGGATGTAGATAAATCTTCACTTGAGAAATTGGCTCAATTCAAAGAGCGTGTATTCTAATAGATGAACGGGAGAGAGGCTGTTTGCGGCCTCTCTTTTTTTGTCGTTTAGGAAATTATAAAATATAACGATGTGAATAACTTTGATGAAAAATTATTTGCATCCAGCTCCAGCGCCTAGCCCCTCGGGTCATAAGCCAAATCACTCCAGAAATCAGGATTTCCTGCGTGATTCGTCTTATGCCTGTCGGGGCTGATCAAGGCGCTTCCGCTTTTGTTCTGCATTTATTGCCAATAAGCCCTGCGAATGTTTTTATTCCATTCACAAACACTAAGAAAAAAATATTGGAGGAGCTCAGATGAAAAAATTAAGTATTTTCCTGAGTGTTTTTATTCTGTTTTTTTCCGGAACAGCTTATGCGAATTATGGCAACTCGCCGATTCATTGGGGATTCAAAAAAGCAAAAAATGAGGTGCCTGCCGAAGCAGGAAAGCCGCTTGACTCCCTTCTTGAAAGACATGGTTCTTATTATAAAGGCGATACAAGCAAAAAAGACATTTATTTAACATTCGATAATGGATATGAAAACGGCTATACAGGACAGATTTTGGACGTTCTGAAAAAGGAAAACGTTCCAGCAGCCTTTTTTGTAACCGGTCATTATTTAAAAAGCGCGCCAGATCTTGTAAAGAGGATGGCGGCTGAAGGGCATATCGTCGGAAATCATTCCTGGCATCACCCCGATATGACAAGAGTGAGCGATGAGAAATTTATTAAAGAGCTCGAAATGGTCCGTGCTGAAAACGAAAGGCTTACAGGTGTTAAGCAGATGGCTTATTTGCGGCCCCCTCGCGGCATTTTCAGTGAACGCACTTTGGCTTTAGCGAAAAAAGAAGGCTACACCCATGTTTTCTGGTCACTGGCCTTTGTCGACTGGAACACAGACCGGCAGAAGGGCTGGCAGTATTCTTATGACAATATTATGCGCCAGATCCATCCAGGCTGTATCCTACTATTGCACACTGTTTCAAAGGACAATGCCGATGCACTCCAAAAAGCAATACAGGATTTGAAAAAACGCGGGTACACCTTTAAGAGCCTTGATGATCTGACATGGGAACAGGCAATTGGGGAGAGGATGCTGTACTGATGGGTATTTGGCCGATAAATATTGTGGTTAGGCCGTTAAAGCTGGACATTTGGCCGATAAATCCAAGATTTGGCCGGTAAAACTGCAGAAATTCATTAATTGCATGAAATAGACCCAGCATTTCAGGGTCTATTTTTGCATAGACGAACAATTTTAGTAAAATAACGGCAAAAAATGCTATAATCGGGGAAAATGATAAAGGACGGATTCTTCTTGGAAAAGATACAAATAGAAGGACCTTATAATTTTGATCTTGTACTGGACAGGCTTTCAAATGACCCTCTTAATTCTGTTGATATTGGGAGCCGGTCTGTAAAGGTGCCGATGCTGCTCAGCCATCAACCGGTTGTGGCAGAAGTAAAAGCAACTGGAACAACTGATAAGCCGGAATTCTTAATTTACGGAACGGATGGCCCTCTTAAAGAAAAAGCAGCTGAGCGCTTATCGGAAATTTTTCAATGGCATCTGCCGCTTGAAACGATTCATATGCATTTTCAAAACACCGAATTAAAGCCAATTTTCGAAGCACATTATGGAACGCCGATTGTCCTCGACTTTGATCCATATGCCTGTATATTGAAATGCATTATTCACCAGCAGCTCAATCTTGCTTTTGCACACACATTAACAGAACGGTTTGTAAAAGCATTTGGATTCGAAAAGGATGGTGTGTGGTTTTATCCGCTTCCGGAGAAAGTTGCAGAACTGAAACTGGATGAATTAAGAGAGCTGCAGTTCAGCGGACGGAAGGCTGAATATGTAATTGGCATCGCAAAAGAAACGGCAGCGGGAAAATTAAACTTTGACGAGCTTAAAAACCTTTCAGATGAAGAAATTTATGATAAACTTATCAAATTGCGCGGTGTCGGACCATGGACTGTTCAGAATTTCTTAATGTTCGGGCTTGGCCGGCCAAATCTTTTTCCAGCAGCAGATATCGGCATCCAGAATGCCTTAAAAAAACTATTTAAATTAGAAGCGAAACCGACTCTGGAGGAAATGGAGACATTCTCGAAGAGCTGGGATCCTTATTTGAGCTATGCTTCTCTTTATTTGTGGAGGAGTATCGAGTAATTTGGAGTGATGAAGCACCATGAAACAAGAACAAACAGCTAAATTAAAACTAAAGCAAACGTTTCCGCTTACAATCAAACGGCTTGGCATCAATGGCGAAGGTGTCGGATATTTTAAAAGGCAGGTCGTATTTGTTCCAGGAGCACTGCCTGGCGAGGAAATTACAGCAGAAGCAACAAAGGTAAATCCAAAGTTTGCTGAGGCTAAAATAAAGAAAATCCGCAAAAAATCGGAATTTCGTGTTCAGCCGCCATGCCCGGTATATCATGAGTGCGGCGGCTGCCAGCTGCAGCATCTCCGCTATGATCAGCAGCTGAAGGAGAAACGGGATATTATCATTCAAGCTTTAGAGCGCCATACAAAGCTGAATCCTGAGAAGCTGGATATTAAAGAAACCATTGGAATGGAAGATCCTTGGAGCTACAGAAATAAAAGCCAGTTCCAGGTTGGCCAAAAAGACGGGAAGGTGCTTGCCGGATTATATGGCATGAATTCGCACCGCCTGATAAATATTGAGCACTGTGCGGTACAGCATCCGCAGACAACAAAGGCGACAGAAACAGTGAAACGAATTCTCCAGGACTTGAGAATTCCAATCTATAATGAAAGAAGCCGAAAAGGCATCGTGAGAACCATCGTTGCCAGGGTGGGAATCCAGACAGGAGAGCTTCAGGTTGTACTGATCACAACTCAAAAAGAGCTTCCAAAGAAAGAGATCATTATTGAAAAAATCAAAAGCGAGCTTCCTGAGGTAAAGTCAATCATTCAAAATGTGAACGGTGAAAAAACCTCCCTTATTTTTGGACAGGAAACCATGAATCTTGACGGAAGCGACTTTATCCAGGAAACACTTGGAGATTTGCAGTTTGAACTATCTGCACGGACATTTTTCCAGCTGAACCCTGAACAGACCGTCAAACTTTATAATGAAGTCAAGAGAGCAGCGGCTTTAACTGGCAAAGAAAAAGTAGCTGACGCATACTGCGGCGTCGGAACGATCGGACTATGGGTAGCAGATCAGGCAGCGGAAATCCGCGGCATGGATATCATCAAGGAATCCATTGAGGATGCAAAGAAAAATGCTGCCCGCCATGGAATTAAACATGCCCAATATGTTGTCGGCAAAGCAGAAGAATGGCTTCCTAAATGGACAAAAGATGGATGGCGTCCGGATGTTATTATCGTCGATCCGCCAAGAACAGGACTTGATCATCAGCTGTTAAAGACTATTTTAAAAGTCCAGCCGAAGAAAGTGGTTTATGTATCATGTAACCCATCAACATTGGCAAAGGATATTTCGGTCCTGGGGTCAAAATATAAAGTAAATGGCATACAGCCTGTGGATATGTTTCCGCAGACCGCGCACGTTGAAGCAGTTACGCTGCTTGAACTCAAATAATACGGTTGTGTTTCACTATAAAAAAATTCGAAGGGAGAGGGTTTTATATGGATGCAAATAAAAAATGGCTCTCCATTCCTAAAGAATTTAGAAGCAAACTTAGAAAAAATGTTTTTTGTACGAATTGTAAAGATGTTGTCGCTATTGAGAGTTTTACGATTGAAGACCATCAATTTGGAATTGTCTTACATGGCAAATGCCAGCAATGCGGACATGAAGTGGCAAGGGTTATTGAAACTGAGTAGTGTTGGATATGGCTTTCTGCCTCAAGTGGCGGTTCAGCTGTTAATCGCAAATAAGTCAACAATGATATGCATAAAAAGAAAAATGGAGAGCTTATTGGTAAACCAACAAAAAAACGGAGCGGTTAACAGCATACCCCTCCTCATTGAGGCTTGTTTCAGGATGGAGTCTGAAACAAGCCCATAAAATATTTTCTGTCTTGTTATAGACTTTATTTGAATAACTTATCAATCTGCTCTCGGTCATAATCTAAAATCCAATCATTAAGGTCTTTATAAAGTGGGAATAAATCCTCTTTATTTGATGATATAACATCACAACCTCAGTCGTCATATAAATGGTAAAGCATTTTTCTGGTTACATTTATAAAGTAAATATCGATTCCATTTCTGGGAAATCCCTTTAAAATTTGAGATGGGTGTGGAAAATCCTTATAACTAATAGCAGTTAAAAGCGATTTATAACGAATGTCGCTCTTTTTACAGGGCAGAACAAATCGGTGCGTGACCATTTCTTCATAATCTTCACCATCTTCATCTTCTAAGAAAACATTCGGTAACACCTTATGTTGTAGTCTTTCGCTTAACTTTTTGTCTCTTATATATTTTTGGTAAACCTTTGCTGGTCTCTTTTGCAAAAAGTTATCATTCCTCTCACAATGAATGTCAGTGATTAACAACATTTCATCCTCATCATTAAAAACCTTATTGAATACACCATTGATTCTTTCTTCGATTTGCTGAAGATTGCATTTATTTTCATGTTCCACCCATGGCATAGAAATTTCAAAGCGAATGCCATATTTCCATAAATAGAACAGGGGTGGTTTTAGCGTTAGATTGTTAAAATGCTCTTTCATAAATTGAGACAAAAGGTTTTTCATACTCCCTCCAGATAACCATGGTTAATACTTTTGTATTATGTAAAAATTGATTTAAAGTTCTTTAGATTAAGGAGATATTTAAAATGTCAAAGACAAGATTATTTACAGCTATATATATTCCAGAGACACCATTTGTAAATGAAGTATTAAAGCCGAAAAATCAAAGAAATACAACTATGAATTGGTAGAAAGTAAAAAATCGCTGATACTCTTTATCATTTTATTTATAAAAAGGATGAAAAACAACTTCATAGCTACTATTTTATAGGGGATTTAGAAGATGCGTTGGAAAAATATTTATTTGTGGAAAACAATGATTTATATGATGACTTTGTTTCGCAGTTTTGGGGTGGAGGACAAAGATATTGGGAAAGTGGCATGGACACCCATTTAGATGTTTATAATTCAGAAGATGTACTCAAACAACTAAACCAAGCGTATAACAATCATTTTTATGAAGAGGATGAACCTACACCTTTGTGCCATATATTTGGACAACAGATGTGGCATAGTAGCGCCTGCCTGATTGCTAATCGAACAGCTTTAATCGAACTAAGAGAAGCGATTGATGTCGCTTTAAAGCATAAAGAATCAAGGTTAGGATTATCTCCTTCTGATGGTGAGGGATATGATTTATTTATCAAATGTGCTGAAGATGACTTTGAATGGGAAGAGTTAGAAATGCCATACCACGATAGAAAGTGTTATGTACCTGATGAAGCAGCTGAACTTTCTCCATATAAAGTTTTCAAAAAATATAAACGTCATTTTCGTTAATTCTTCTGTATGAATGTCTTTACAAAACAAAAGGTAAGTCAGTTCAAGTAATTTCTGCCAAATAAAAGTAGAAAAAATTTAATGAAAGCCAGCAGCACGGCAATCAGCACGAAGTTCACCGCTCCAGGAGACCATTCAAATAAATAGAAGGTACAATCGTAATCCCCGAAATGTCTCCCTCGGAAAGCCCGTTCGGAATCGTAAAGAAATTGACCCCATTCGCAAAAACAAAGGCATCGGTTAAAAGCAGGAGAATATCTTTTATTATTTTTTTACTTGTCCGCCACCCTTATAGGATAAAACCAGATGGTGCTCGCCTGTTTCCATAGCCGCTAATTTATCATTGAACCCGGTCGGTAAGAATTCAAGCAGGCTTCATCCGCTGTCAATAAACAGGTTCTCTCCCGGAAAGGAAAAAAGCTTTTTAATTGGGTCTGGGTCAGACTGACCCCTTTGAAGCATTCCCGCCTGAGCAAACCAATACCATAGAGTCTACAAAGAATACTTACAAAATGATATACATAGCTTCTCTTTTTTCAGTCAACTGATGAATGGTTTCATGCCTGGTGTCGATTTTTTAGTAATAGGTCTTTTTGTTTCATCAGAAGAGCTGTTTGAGCAGGGAGCTGCTCCACGCCGTTCAAAGAGTAAGCCGGTGGCATTATCGCAATGAAAGCTGATGAATTGCATCAGGTTGTTTTGTATCAGCCTAGATTTTACCAGAAAATTTTAAAAATTTCAATTCACCCTGTCCTTTTTGCTGTTTTGTTTGTATATAGAGGGTGAGGGAGCTGAAACAATGGATGGTGTCATTGATTATCATTATGAGATTTGGCGAACCATTTTTGAAGATAGGCTGGAGGGAGAGGCTGTGAGAAAGGTGCTTGAAAATCCTTTTCCGCCGAAGGTTCCGGTTAAGGAGATGCGACCTCGCGTGCCATCCCAGATTGTAAAGAGACAAAGTGTCACATTCCAGTCATTGTATGAAATTTTAAACTTCTGCGGGCAGTTTGATAAAAAGTGCCTAAGCATGGTATAAGTGTAAAAGAAGCAGGGATACGCTGCTTTTTAATTTTGGGATATGGAGTTAGTATGGTATCCCTTAATGAGAGGATTGGAATGAAAAGATGAAAGAAAATTTTTGGCGTGAGTTACCGCGGCCATTTTTTATACTGGCACCAATGGAAGAGGTGACGGATGTTGTTTTTCGCCATGTGGTGAGTGAAGCAGCCAGACCTGATGTTTTTTTTACTGAGTTTACAAACTCAGATAGTTATTGTCACCCTGAGGGGATCAATAGTGTGCGTGGGCGTTTGACTTTTACAGAGGATGAACAGCCAATTGTAGCCCATATATGGGGGGATAAGCCTGAATATTTCCGGCAAATGAGTATTGGTATGGCGGAGATGGGCTTTAAGGGATTGGATATCAATATGGGCTGTCCTGTCCCCAATGTGGCACAGCACGGGAAGGGAAGCGGCTTGATCCGTCGCCCGGAAGTTGCAGCTGAATTGATCCAGGCAGCCAAAGCGGGAGGTTTGCCGGTAAGTGTAAAGACAAGGCTTGGCTTCACGGAAGTAGACGAATGGAAGGTCTGGCTGAAACACATTTTGGAACAAGACATTGCTAATCTTTCCATTCATCTGCGTACAAGGGACGAAATGAGCAAAGTGCCTGCGCATTGGGAGCTGATCCCGGAGATTAAGAAACTTCGCGATCAGGTAGCACCGGATACCTTTTTGACGATCAATGGAGATATTCCTGACCGTCAGACGGGCTTGGAGCTGGCCCAGAAATACGGTATTGATGGAGTTATGATTGGGCGCGGCATATTCCATAATCCATTTGCCTTTGAAAAGGAGAAGAAAGATCATAGCAGTGAGGAATTGCTGGACCTCTTAAGATTGCATATGGATCTCCATGATCAATATTCGCATTTAGAGCTGCGGCCGTTCACGGCACTTCATCGTTTTTTCAAGATCTATGTCAAAGGATTTCCAGGGGCAAGTGCACTAAGAAATCAATTGATGAACACAAGGTCTACAGATGAAGTGCGTGAATTGCTTGATGCCTTTGCGTCAAAGAAACTTGATTGAAACAATAACTGAATTCTAAAGGGAGGATGGGAAAGCGGCCCATCCTCTTTTTTTTCCTAACTTCTCCGGAAATGAAGAAAAATTAAGAAGACTAAATTTCTCCAGCCAAAAGCCATTTTCTCATTGGTGGAATTAAATTCCATATGGTTAATTCACTTGAAAAAGGGGTATTGATCAGTAAACCAAAAGGAGGTGGCCAAGAATGGAAGTAGAAGTTTTATGTAACGTTGAGAACTGCAAGTATTGGGCTGAAGGCGATAAATGTGTAGCCGATTCTATTTATGTAATTGGCCAGAATGGCCGGGAAGCTGATGATGTTGAGGAAACAGCCTGTAAAACGTTTGAGCATAGTGAACAATAGTGAGAAGGCCTGGCTGCTCGCGGATTTAAACGATCCCGGCCGTCAGGTTTTTTTTACATACAAAAAGAGAAGATTATAAAGCCCGCTAGGTTTCTCCGGAAAGGGTATAATAAATGAAAATGACATTAAATCCATGCAGACAGGAAGGAGATAGAATGACGACTAGTAATGAAACCGGATGGAATTTTGATAATAGCTATGCACGGCTGCCGCAGACATTCTTTTCAAAAGTAAAGCCAAACCCTGTACCATCCCCTGAAGTGGTGATCCTTAACGAGCCACTGGCGAAAACATTGGGATTAAACATTGATGCATTAACAAGCGAAACAGGCATTGAGGTACTTTCAGGCTGTCGGGTCCCAGAAGAAGCTGAACCACTTGCTCAAGCTTATGCAGGGCATCAGTTTGGACATTTTAATATGCTTGGAGATGGCCGGGCGATGCTGATCGGCGAGCAGATAACCCCTGAGGATAAACGGGTTGATATTCAGCTTAAGGGCTCCGGCAGAACGCCGTTTTCACGCGGTGGAGATGGGCGGGCGGCTCTTGGTCCAATGCTCCGTGAGTTCATAATCAGTGAAGCCATGTATGCACTGGGAATTCCCACTACCCGCAGTCTGGCTGTCGTAACAACAGGTGAAGCCATTATCCGTGAAACCATGCTTCCAGGTGCTATCCTGACAAGAGTGGCTGATAGCCATTTACGGGTGGGCACTTTTCAATATGCGGCAAATTGGAGGCCGGTTGAGGAGCTTAAAACTCTGGCAGATTACACCATTCAGCGCCATTATCCTGAAATTATAGATGATGAAAATCCTTACCGGGCTCTCTTGCAGACAGTGATCCAGCGCCAGGCTGCACTCATTGCCAAATGGCAGCTAACAGGTTTTATCCATGGAGTCATGAACACCGACAACATGGCAATAAGCGGAGAAACCATCGATTATGGTCCGTGCGCCTTTATGGATAAGTATGATTTAGCAACCGTGTTCAGCTCTATTGACAGAGAAGGCCGCTATGCCTATGGAAATCAGCCTTATATTGGCGGATGGAATCTGGCAAGGTTTGCTGAATCCATCTTGCCCCTGCTGCATGAAAATGAGGAAGAAGCTGTAAATATAGCCCAGGCTGCAATTTCCGAATACAATAAAATATATCAAAATCATTGGCTTGCAGGGATGAGGGCAAAGCTGGGATTTTTTAATGAAGAAGCACAGGATGAAGCCCTTTTTACCGGCCTTCTAAAGATGATGCAGAAGTCTGGAGCAGATTATACAAACACCTTCCGTTCATTAACTTTGGGCAAGTTAGAGGAAACTTCAGTATTTAAAGATCAGGAATTTGCGGACTGGCATGGACAATGGCAGGCAAGGCTGAACAGGCAGAAGGAATCGAAAGAAGCAGTGAATGAATTAATGAGGAAGAGCAACCCATCCGTCATCCCCCGAAATCACAGAGTGGAAGAAGCTCTTGAAGCAGCTGTTAACAATGGGGATTACAGCGTGATGAAAAAGCTTCTTGCAGCAGTGAGGGAACCTTATGCCTATACAATAGAACAGGAAGAATACTGCAAACTACCAGAGCCATCAGGCATGCCATATCGAACATTTTGCGGAACTTAATATAAAGAAATGAACAATAAATAGGCAAAGCCTGGCCCCGTTTTCGGGTCAGGCATTTTTTATTAAGCAGGAATTTTAACTTTAGAAAAGAATACTTTCTATGATTAAAAAAGGAGGAAATTTCCATGTTGAATCAAATATGTGTAATCACTATCAAAGTAAGGGATTTGAAAAGTGCGGTGAATTTTTACACTGAGGTTTTAGACTTCAAAGTATCGAAACATTATGGAGATAAAATTGTCAGTCTCGTACATAATGATGTACCGGTTGTTCTGGAAGAATGCGCAGATGAAAAAATGGGCTCCACTGTATTGCCTGGGATACTTTCAAAGAATATCGAAAGTGATTTTAGCAGAATGAGAGAAGCTGGTGTGAAAATGCTTTTTGAAGAACCTCAGCCATGTCCTCCAGGCCGTTACTTCATTATTGAGGATCCTTCAGGAAATCAGATTGAAATAGTTGAGTTCTCTAATTTATAGAAGAGTCTAATGGCAGGAGAAGTTAGTGCTTATTGTTGACATCAGTAGATCAGAGTGTTACTTTTAAGACAGAACATACATTCGATTTGGTGGTTAACTTGAACATACAACTTAAAGAAATCATATCAAAAAGTATCTTAACACCTGCCAAAGGTGCAATAGACAACTTTACTCATTCATTGAACCCCTATGCGGGCTGTGCTTTTGGCTGTAAATATTGCTACGTAAGGGAGCTCCCTGTTTCCATTTTCCGTGAAGAGGAATGGGGTGCGTGGATTGATATAAAATCAAATGCGGCCGAGCTTTTGGAAAAAGAATTGGCTAAAGCTAAAAAAAGAGGAAAAGTTGCTTTATTTATGTCCTCTTCCACTGATCCTTACCAGCCGATTGAATATAAATCAAAACTGACAAGAAGTTTATTGGAAGTTATTCTTGAAAATCAGCCTGACTTTTTACATGTGCAAACCCGTTCGCCGTTGGTGAAGAGGGATATCGATTTATTCCAGCAATATGGAGATAGAATCAGGATTTCCATGACAATCGAGACTGATAAAGAGGAAGTCAGAAAGGCATTTGCACCAGCGGCCCCTCCCATCCCGGCAAGAATGGCTGCACTAAAAGACATCAAAGATGCAGGAATTATAACTCAAGCAACATTAGCCCCGTTACTGCCATGTTCAAGGGAATTTCCTGCAAAACTTAAATCTATTGCAAACCGTGTTACGATTGACGATTTTTGGATGGGGGATGGAAGCGGCGGACGAAGGACAGAGAGACTTGGAATCCGCAAGATTTTTGAAGAGCTTGGTTTGGAGAAATGGTATAATCCATCTGCATATAAAGTGGTTCTTAAAATGCTGGACCGTGAATTTCAAGATGCACCCATTCAATTAGGTGTATCCAAGGCTGGTTTCAGCCCTGATGGCAAATAGCTGATTATAAAATATATGAGGTATTTTTTATGGATTTATTAAGTTCACAATATGTAAGAGGCATTCGCCTTAAAAGAGAAGATATTCCATCCTTCAATCAGTATCCCTTCAGCCTTCCCAGCTTGAAAACCATGGATGAGATGCCTTTCCACCCGAAAGTAACCTTTCTGATCGGCGAGAATGGAATGGGAAAGTCGACCCTGCTGGAGGCAGTAGCGGTTGCACTAGGATTTAATGCAGAAGGCGGATCTTTTAATTTTAACTTTTCAACCTTCGATTCGCATTCTGTGCTGGGAGATTATCTCAAGGTGATAAAAGGCATAGATAGGCCATCTGATGGCTTCTTCCTAAGAGCAGAGAGTTTCTATAATGTCGCGTCCAATATTGAGGAAATGGACCGGGAAGGCAGCGCACCAAAAGTAATCGACTCCTTTGGAGGCCGTTCTTTACATGAGCAATCTCATGGAGAAGCGTTTTTCTCCACGTTTCTTCACCGGTTTCGCGGCAATGGGATCTATATCCTGGACGAGCCGGAGGCGGCACTTTCTCCTTTGAGGCAAATGTCCATGCTGACAAGAATTCATGATTTGGTCAGGGAACACTCACAATTTATTATCGCCACACATTCTCCGATCATTATGGCCTATCCGGATGCAGCGATATATGAATTGAGCGAGGAAGGCATTTCAGAAAAGAAGGTGGAGGAAACGAATCATTACCGCATCATGAAACAGTTCTTTGATGATAAGAATAGAATGCTTCACCATTTGCTGGATGAATAATAAAAATGGAGGCCGCATGCCTCCATTGTCTATGTATCTTATTCACTTTCGTGGCTGAACATCCAGTTTATACCGAATTTATCTGTTAACTGGCCAAAGCTCTTGCTCCAGAATGTTTCCTGCAGCTCCATGGTTACTGTGCCGCCTTCCTGCAGATTGTTAAAATACTTTCTCAGGTTATCCAGGTCATTAGTGACAACTGCGAGATTAATGTTATTTCCTACTGTAAATGGCATACCGGGAAAAGTATCTGAAAACATAACATTACTCCCGCAAATAGTCAGGCTTGAATGCATGACCAAATTCTTTGCTTCCTCCGGAAGTGGATATTCAGGACTTTGCGGAGCATCACCAAAAGTTGTAATCTCAGGCATTTCCAGTTCAAAAGCCTTTACATAAAATTCAATAGCTTCGCGTGTATTTCCCTCAAAATTAAGATAGGCATTAACAGCCATTCCTTTCACTCCTTCCTAATACAATACCATTATAGACAAAATATTCTAAATTTAATATAGTTCAAAAGTCAAAAAGTCAAAATCAGAACATCTTTATAATTCCTGAAGTGCTTGTTCTATATTACTGAAGCCTCTTCGGTCAATGCTATCAGGTTCATCCGATTCAATTGTCCACTCAGTTTTTGCAGGAGTTAATCCTCCATTATTATCTTTAATGAATGGACTATGTACGTGATAAGTTTTCCCGGCCTTTTTCACCGTGTATCCTATATAGCAGTGATGGTCCTGGCCTTCTTCCTCGAAAATACCAATATCGTCGATTCCATATTTGTCTAAATATGAATGAAATGGCTCCTGCAATGCACTGATAATTTGCTCTCTTGGTAAAAATTCCATGACGAATGCTCCCTTCCGATTATCTATCCCTTAATATGGCTTTTTTTGCAGGGATTAAACACGGAACTGTGAAAAGAGTACCCCGCATCAGCGAAGTACTCTGCTCCTTAACTTAAATCTAAGTTTTCCGAGAAGCTCCATAAGTTCTTCATATTCTTCCAGCTCAATGCTGCAAGCCTGAATGGCCTCTCCGACATTTTGGGTGATAACCTCTTTTTCCTTGCGTGCTTTTTCCTCAAGGAAGATATACACCTTGCGTTCATCAGCTTTGGAACGCTCTTTTCGAAGCCATCCATTAGAAATCATTCTAGAAATCATAGGGGTGAGTGTCCCCGTGCCAAGATTTAGTCTTTCTCCAAGCTCCTTTGCTGTCACGCCATCCTTTTCCCAAAGTGCCAGAAGAACCAGATACTGCGGATAGGTTAAGCCGAATGGCTGAAGGGCACTTGTATACAGTTTTGTAAATTCGCCTGCTGTTTCATAAACAGCAAAGCATAGCTGTTTGTCCAGTGTAAAAAAGTCTTTCACATGATCACCTGATTCTAATCTAGCATTACAATAATTTCGTCAAATCATCCTCGATTTTTCCTGGTTCAGTTGTAGGTGCATACCGTTCTACAACCTGGCCATTCCGGTCCACGAGGAATTTAGTAAAGTTCCACTTAATGTTTTTAGAAAGAATTCCCTTTTTCTGTTCTTTTAGGTAAGCAAATAATGGGTCAGTATTGTCACCATTTACATCAATTTTAGCGAAGATCGGAAAGGATACACCATAATTAAGCTGGCAGAACTCAGTGGTTTCCTCAATATTATCAAATTCCTGGTTATTGAACTGATCACAAGGAAACCCAAGAATTTCAACTCCGCTGTCTTTATACTTTTCATAAAGCTCCTGCAGTCCTTTGAATTGTGGCGTTAATCCGCATTTGCTTGCTGTGTTTACAATAATCAGAGGTTTGCCTTCATATTCTTTCAGAGATTTCAATTCACCATTTGTTTTTTTGACTTCAAAATCATAAACCGTTGTCATAAGGATACCTCCTATTTTTAATCGTGTACGATTTAATTTTAAACGATCTAAATTCCATTTGCAAACAAATCAGCTTTTTGTGAAACTAACATTAAAGTTCATTCGTAGGAATGATAGATTTCCAATTCATTTACAAAGGGTGATCATGATGTTGGACGAAATGCGGGAAGCAATTGAGAAACTCCCGGAGAGGGGAGCGAAGAGCTATTTATTCCACATATTGCTTCGGGTCCACTTATTGAAAAATAGCACTGATTCTCAGGAAGAGATACTTGAACTGCTTAATGATATTCAAAAAAGGATACTCTTTTATTCTCAAAAAAAGAAAATTGGAGTGGGAATATGAAACATACCACATCGTGTGCGGAGAATCACCGGCAGGAGCTTTAAAGGTAGGGCTGAGTAAAGAAAATAAGGTGATTGGCTTTCCTGATTTCTTTAGCAATGGGCCTCTCTGCAAGCCGCATGAAGAAGTGGGCAGAAAAAAGCGATTAGAATGGCTGATGGATCACATTAATATGCATGAAGATTACCTGGAAATGAGATATGAAAGAAAAATAGCCAAAGCACTTGAAGAGATAGATGCAATTCCTGCGGGAAAACCGATCGTTATTTGGACAGCTGACAACGCAGACGAACAAACGGGTTTGCGGTATTTCCTTCACTTATTAAGAAACAAAGAAAATAATGTGCATGTTATTAATACTGCTCAGTCATATAAGGAGCTTTTCCCTGCGAAAAAGCATCAATCCATTTTAAGGCACTCAGGTGAAGCAGATCCAGAGAAGCTGAAGGTGATATTAGAAAAAAACATAGGAAGTCCTTTATCACCTGAAGAAAGAAACAGTTTTGTATCTGATTGGCAGGCACTCTCAAAGACAAAGGAAGTATTGCGTATATGGGAAGATAATGAAATACATAGTGTACCAGAGAGTTATTTTGATGAATATATCATCGAGTCAGCCAAAAAGCTTCATAAAAGCAATAAAGGTTTTATAAAATCAGCCAGATTAATTGGTGAAGTGATTGGGCATCTGGATGAGCCAATTGGTGATGGCTTTGCCGAGTATAGAGTAAGATCCTTAATTTATAACGGAATTTTTGCCATAAAGGGAATTCCGAAAAGTATGAGGTATTATAGCATTAAGCTAAAAGGATTAAAAACCAAAAACGGAGACCGTCCGTCATCAGATTATTTGCTGAAACTTTAGTATATGATTTATGCTGAAGCCTAATGTACGCAGGAAGGAGCAGGAAGGATAGCCTCCTCCTTATTTTATGGATTAACCGCTTACAAATTAGCGTTTGTCTCACCGCACATATTACTATAAAATCATAGGTAGATACATAATGGGGTGAACATGATTGAATTATAGACGTATTAAACCGCGCAAAATATATGAAGAATTGGCTGAAGCCATTATGGATATGATAAAAGCTGGTGATCTGAAGCCGGGTGATAAGCTCGATTCTGTCCAACAGCTGGCTGAGAACTTTCAGGTTGGCCGTTCGGCGGTACGGGAGGCCCTAAGTGCATTGCGGGCTATGGGCCTGGTTGAAATGCATCAGGGGGAAGGTACCTATGTCCGTGAATTCAATTCAAATATGCTTAAGTTTCCTGTGCAAATAGCTGTCTTAATGAAAAAAGACGATGTGAAAAATTTGCTTGAGGTTCGCAGAATTCTTGAAGTAGGAGCAGTTGAAGCCGCTGCGTCAAGGCGGACGGAAGAGCATCTTGCCGAAATCAAAGAAGCATTGGAGCAAATGAAAAATGCTAATGATGAAGAACTGGGTGAAGAAGCTGACTTTCGTTTTCATATGGCCATCGCAAGAGCATCCCAAAATGATTTGCTGATCAGCCTCATGAACAATGTTTCGGAAATGATGGTCACAACCATGCGTGAAACCCGCAGGCTATGGCTTTATTCGGAAAAATCCACACTTGGCCGGCTGACCCTTGAGCATGCCAGCATTTATGAGGCAATTGAGCAAAGGAATGGTGCAAGAGCACAAAAACTATTGCTTCAGCATCTTCAAAGTGTGGAAGAAGTATTAATGGAATACTTTCAGGAAATTGAAATGTAATGGAAGTGCCCAATCGTAATTCTTACGATTGGGTTTAATTCTGCAAATTATTCGAAATATTCTATTGAGATATGAAAACGTTTTATTTATACTGTTTAATATACTAAAGTCATCAGATGACCTGTTAATAGGATTAATTTCACAAGTGAAGTAATCCTTCATCATGAAAGGGGAAATGAAATTTGAGTATTGGTTCATTAGCTATAATTGCTACATTGCCTATTGTTTCAGTCTTTCTATTTTTAGTTATATTACGTTGGCCAGCTAAGAGGGCTATGCCGGTTTCTCTAATTCTGACCATCCTTATGGCCATGTTCATTTGGAAAGTTCCGGGAAATCAAATAGCTGCAGCCATTGTAAAAGGGGTTGTCACGGCGCTTGAAGTGGGAGTGATTGTATTTGGTGCGATCCTGCTGCTGAACACACTGAAAGCAAGCGGTGTTATTTTTACCATTCGTAAAGGTTTTATGAGCATTTCCCCTGACCGCCGTGTCCAAACGATTATCGTTTGCTGGTTATTCGGATCTTTCCTGGAAGGGGCAGCTGGCTGGGGTGCTCCAGCCACTATAGTTGGCCCTCTTTTAGTTGCGATTGGCTTTCCGGCAATGGGTGCAGTTATGGTCGCGCTTATTCTGCAATCCACACCCGTTTCCTATGGGGCTGTAGGAACACCGATATTAATCGGGGTCCATTCAGGGCTGAAGGATTCGCCTCTTGTTCAAAGCTATATTGCTGAGCAAGGCACGACATTTGATGCCTACATAAATGCAATCGGAGGACAGGTTGCCCTGATTCATGGTGTCATCGGCATATTTATTCCATTATTTATGGTAACAATGCTGACTTACTTCTTCGGAAAAAATAAATCAATTGCAGAAGGGCTGGCCATTTGGAAGTTTGCCGTTTTTGCAGGTTTGGCCTTTACAGTCCCATATGCTTTAGTTGCCAATTTACTGGGTCCTGAATTTCCATCTTTGATTGGCGGTTTAATCGGCCTGGCGATTGTGGTGCCAGCCGCTAAAAAAGGTTTATTTACCCCTGCAAAAGCATGGGACTTCGAAGAAAAAAGCCATTGGAATCCTTCATGGACGGGCTCACTTGATGTGGACGTGGCAGACAAACCAAAGAAACAAGTATCATTTCTGGCTGCCTGGCTGCCATACCTGCTGGTTGCTGTTCTATTAGTTTTAACACGTGTGCAATACTTGCCGTTCTCGGCCTGGCTTCAAGCCTTTGTCCTGAAATTTGAGAGCGTTTTCGGGACGGCTATAACAATTGAATCCAAGCCGCTAAATCTTCCTGGTGTCATTTTTATTGTTGTATCCTTGCTTTCAATCTTTATTTTTAAAATGAATGTGAGAGATTACGGACGGGCAGTAAAAGACTCTTTTAAAACGATTGTCAGTGCAATGGCTGCTCTGGTATTTGCGGTCCCAATGGTCCAGGTATTTATCAACTCAGGAATCAATGCAGCCGATTTTACTAGCATGCCACTGGCATTGGCAGAGGGAATCTCCAATATATTCGGGAGCTATTGGCCACTTGCGGCGCCAACAATCGGTGCGATTGGAGCATTTGCTGCAGGAAGCAATACAGTAAGCAACATGATGTTCTCTTTGTTTCAATTCGGAGTAGCTGATAATATCCTTGCTTCTCCCGCCACCATTGTTGCCTTGCAGGCTGTCGGCGGGGCAGCGGGTAACATGATTTGTGTCCATAATGTTGTTGCCGCTTCATCTTCTGCCGGGTTAATAGGAAGGGAAGGAAGCTTAATACGAAAAACGCTTATCCCAATGACTTTCTATGTTATTTTTGCAGGCGGAATCGGGTATGTGGCCATCAATGGAATTGGCATGAATATTGGAACGCTTATCCTGGCCGCAGTGGCAGTATTCATTGCAGTTTTTATTGCCAAAGGCCAGAAACAGAACAGAATGGAAGATAAAAGGCTGAAAAAGTCAGCATAATGGTGCAAGCTCCATTGAGGGGCTTGCTATATTACACTAAAGTCATCTGATGACCTGTTGACTGTGCGGAAATCTGGGCTTAAACTTAGTTAAGACCAAGAATGAATATATTTACTTGAAGAAAGTAAAGGTGAGATCTATGAAAGTATCATTATTTGTAACCTGTTTAATAGATATTTTTCAGACGGATGTAGGAATGGATACATTAGAATTACTGGAAAAGCTGGGCTGCGAAGTAGATTTTCCAGAAAAGCAGACATGCTGCGGGCAGCCTGCCTATAATAGCGGATATGTGGATAAGGCGAAAGAATCCATGAAGCATATGATTACTGTTTTCGAACCTTCAGATTATGTTGTAACTCCTTCGGGATCATGCGGAACTATGTTCAGAGAGTATCCGCACGTTTTTAAAGGAGACCCAGTGTGGGAGCCGCGCGCCAAAAAATTAGCTGAAAAAACGTATGAACTGACACAGTTTATCGTGGATGTTTTAGGAGTGGAGGACGTAGGGGCAAAGCTGAATGGCATAGCGACCTACCACACTTCATGTCATATGACGAGATTATTTGGTGTAAAGGAAGCTCCAATGAAGCTGCTGAGTAATGTAGAAGGGCTTGAGATGAAGCCGCTCGCACATAACTATAATTGCTGCGGCTTTGGAGGAACCTTCTCGGTGAAGATGACGGAAATCTCTGAGCAGATGGTAGATGAAAAGGTTCAGAGTGCTGAAGATTGCGGAGCAGAAATTCTAATAGGAGCCGACTGTGGCTGCTTGATGAACATTGGCGGAAGAATTGACAGAAAAGGGAAGCCGATTAAGGTGATGCATATTGCCTCTGTATTAAATAGCAGATAGGAAAAGGGGGAACCACAAATGGCTATGAAAATAGGGGAAAAACCTTTTAAAGAGCGTGTTACTGACGGTATAGGTGATATGTTCATGCGCGGTGCTGTTTCCTCTGCACAGGGGCGTTTTCGCAGCGGAAGGCTAAATGCAGCTGAAGAATTAGGGAATTGGGAGGAATGGCGCAAGCTGGGTGAAGAAATTCGGACCCATACGATTGAGAACCTGGATTATTATCTGGAACTCCTGAGCGAAAATGTTTCAAAGCGCGGAGGGAATGTTTTTTTCGCTGAAACAGCTGAAGAGGCAAATGAGTATATTACCAATGTTGTAAAAAAGAAAAATGGTAAAAAGGTTGTCAAATCCAAGTCAATGGTGACCGAAGAAATTAATATGAACGAAGCACTTGAAAAAGCTGGCTGTGAAGTCATTGAAAGCGACCTTGGCGAGTGGATTCTGCAAGTGGATGATCATGATCCCCCGTCCCATATCGTTACACCGGCCCTTCATAAAAATAAAGAACAAATCCGCGATGTTTTCAGGGATAAATTAGGCTATGAGAAAACTGAGAATCCAGAAGAGCTTGCATTATTCGCCCGGGAAAAACTGCGGGAAGAGTTTCTTCAGGCGGATATTGGCATTACGGGATGCAATTTTGCCATTGCCGAATCCGGAACGATTTCCCTGGTGACAAATGAAGGAAATGCGCGGATGGTGACAACCATTCCAAAAACGCAAATTACTGTAATGGGAATGGAGCGGATTGTACCCACATGGGAAGAGATGGAGGTTTTGGTAAGCCTGCTGACCCGTGCGGCAGTCGGGCAGAAACTGACAAGTTATATAACTGCATTAACTGGACCTAAGCAAGAGGGAGAAATAGATGGCCCTGAAGAATTCCATCTGGTTATTGTCGATAATGGCCGATCAAAAATTTTAGGAACAGCTTTCCAGTCTATCCTTCACTGTATCCGCTGTGCAGCCTGCATTAATGTCTGTCCGGTCTATCGCCATGTCGGCGGTCATTCCTATGGATCCATCTATCCGGGCCCGGTTGGAGCGGTATTGACTCCGCTTCTTGGCGGATATGATGACTATAAAGAGCTGCCATATGCTTCAACGCTGTGTGCAGCATGTACGGAAGCCTGTCCGGTGAAAATCCCATTGCACGAGCATTTGCTCCGCCACCGCCAGGAGATTGTTGAAAAAGAAGGCAGAGCACCGGTATTTGAAAATTTATCAATGAAGGCATTCAGTCTCGGCACAGCTTCACCTTCCATGTACAATATCGGATCAAAGCTCGCACCGAAAGCGCTGGGAGCATTTACAAAGGATGAAAAAATTTCTGATGGCCCCGGTCCACTGAAAAATTGGACAGAAATCCGCGACTTCCCTGCTCCTAAGAAAGACAGGTTCAGAGATTTATATAAAAAAAGAAAGAAAGAGAGGGGAGAATGATGGCAGCTGGACAAGTGCATAATCGCAATTCTTTCCTTGACAATCTGGCAAAAAATCTGGGGAGAAGACGTCTTTCTGAGGTAGAGAAACCTGCATGGAATCATAATCCTCAGTGGGACGTTTTAAAGTGCGCCTCACAGGACGAGCTTGTAGAGGTTCTGAAGAAGCAATGTTTGCTAATTCATACGGATGTATATGAAACAGCTTTTGCAGAGCTACCTGAACAAATCGGCCGCTTGATTAAGGAATATGGCGGCAAATCGGTCGTTACATGGGATGACCCGCGTTTTGAAGAATATGGATTATCTTCCCTCCCTATTGATTTGAATGGCGATGGAATAGCAGTCCATGTCTGGGATCAAGAAGGAGGAGAAGAGAATCTTGCTTTCTCCGCACATGCAGACATCGGAATTACCTTTAGTGATGCTGCGCTTGCAGAGTCAGGAACTGTTGTTTTGTTCAGTGATAAAGGGAAGGGACGAGCAGTAAGCCTTCTTCCAGTGATTTACTTTGCCATTATCCCAAAAAGCACAATTGTTCCAAGAATGACCCAGGTTGCAAAGCATATCCACACAATGGTGGAGAATGGCGAACCTGTCCCATCCTGTGTAAATTTCATTTCAGGCCCAAGCAACAGTGCCGATATTGAAATGAATTTAATTGTAGGTGTACATGGTCCTGTGCAGGCTGTATATATCATTGTTAACGATAAATAAAGGAGGCTGATCTGCATGCAAAAAGATGCGGATCAGTCTTTTTAAATTGATAAGCCATCTGCTGGAATTTCATGCAGGCTTCATTTATTCTTAATAAAAGAAACGAATAGAAGAGGGATTTATCTTGAAAAAGATTTACAGTGATATTATTCAATTCCGCGGAACCCACTTTGATTTTGGTTTCATGCAGGGAGAACTTATAAAGGATTCACTTTCTGTTAAAAATCGGGAGGATCAATGGAAGGTAAGAAAGCCGCGTTTTTCAATAAGTGAAGCTGAAGTGAAAGAAGCGATTACGAGGTTTGCACCAGGAATTTGGGATGAGCTGCTTGGAATACAGGAAGCATTGCAATGGCCGATGGAGCGGGTTTTGAAGGAGTTTGGCGGGTATCGCCTCGATTATGTCCGTTCGGGCTGTTCCATCCTTACAGGGGCTGACTACCTGATCCGCAATTATGATTACCACCCGAAAACCTATGAAGGACGCTATACCTTTTTTCAGCCATCAGACCAGGGCTATGCGATTATGGGCCCCAGCCAGAGGGTGACCGGCCGGATGGATGGCATGAACGAAAAAGGACTGGTGATTGGCTATAATTTTATGAACCGTAAAAAGCCTGCTGATGGCTTTATCTGCTGTATGATCGGCCGCCTGATTTTGGAAGCATGTGCAAAAGTGGAAGAAGCGGTTGAGATGCTGAAGGAAATACCGCACCGCCATTCTTTTACCTATGTGGTGTATGACACAAGCGGAGAGACTTATGCAGTGGAAACATCTCCGAGAGGTGTACAGGTCCGTCAGACAACTGCCTGTACAAACCATTTTGAAATCATGAAGGATGAAAATCGCAACCATCTAGCTGACAGCATGCGCAGGCTGGATGTCATGAAAAGCCGTCAGGGTGAACGATTAGATGTACATGGTGCTTTTCGCCTCCTGAATGATAGCGATAAAGGCGTTTTTTCAGATCTTTATGGTAGCTGGGCCGGGACGATTCATACATCAGCCTATCTGCCAGGGGAGATGAAAGTCTGGTTTGCGCTCGGCGGCGACAGAGAGCCTGTTATCTTTGACTTCGGGCATTGGCTCGATGGCCAGGATATTGAAATTAATAGAATCACTGGTGAAGTTGATACGGACATTCCTTTTTTGCATATGGATGAACAGGCGAATTGGTTCAGGAAATGATGAAACGGAGAGTTGTGCTCTCCGTTTTTACATTTTGAAAAATATATTCATCATTTGGACAAACCATCACATTCTTTCATCTCTTTATGTTGTGGTACACTTTATATATGAATTGGATGTAAACTGAGGTGCATACACGTGAAAACAGTATTGGTCATAGGCGGCGGTGTAACAGGATTGTCCGCTATGTATGAACTGAATAAGTGGAAAAAAGAAAATGATCAGGATATAAGGCTTGTGCTGGCAGAATCAGCGGAACAGCTTGGCGGGAAAATCCGCACTGTCAGAGAAGGCGGATTTGTAATCGAAGCGGGAGCTGATTCGATTGTTGCCCGCAAAGCGAATGGGATGAATTTTATCCAGGAGCTGGGGCTGGAAGAAGAGGTTGTGTACAATGCTGCGGGGCGATCTTATATATATAGTGATGGAGAGCTGAACCTGATCCCGGCAGATTCTGTATTTGGGATTCCGGCGAGCGTTGAATCTCTTGCCAAGTCAACGCTTGTTTCTGCTGAAGGAAAGGTTGAAGCCCTAAAAGATTTTTATACGAAAAATGATAGCTTTACAAAGAACGATTCCATCGGCGATTTCCTGGAGCATTTCTTCGGAAAAGAGCTAGTGGAAAAACAAATTGCGCCTGTTCTTTCGGGAGTATATTCCGGGAATCTCAGTGACTTAACTATTGCTTCGACACTGCCGCAGGTGTTCGAATATAAAGAAAAATACGGCAGCATCATAAGAGGTTTTGAGGAAAATAAAAAAGTGTTCCAGAGCGGTGGGGGAAAGAAGTTCCTTTCCTTTAAAAAAGGTCTGGATGCATTAATTGATGCTTATGAGGAAAAATTGGATGAAGCAGAAATATTAAAAAACACAGAGGCAGTTAAAATTAAGGAAACGAATCGCGGGTATCTGGTTGATTTTTCGAATGGAGAAAGCCTTGAGGCAGACCATGTAGTGCTGAGCATTCCGCATAATGCCGCTGTAGCCCTGTTTGATCATGAGGAGCTGAAAGCGGAATTCGAACTTTTGAAGAACAGTTCCCTGATTTCTATCTATCTTGCTTATGATATTCCAGACAGCGAGCTGCCTGAAGACGGGACAGGGTTCATTACTTCAAATACGGATGAATTAACCTGCAATGCCTGTACATGGACAAGCCGCAAGTGGAAGCATACCTCAGAAAACGGTAATTTGCTTGTTAGATTATTTTATAAAAGCAGCCATCCGGCCTTTGCATCTCTAAAGGAAATGAATGAAGAAGATCTGCTGCAGACGGCTTTGGCTGATATTGAAAAAAGCCTTGGCATTACGGCTGTTCCCGCTGCAAGTGAAGTGACGAACTGGACTGAAAAAATGCCAAACTATCTGATATCTCATCCGAAGACAGTAGCATCAATTGAAAACAGGCTGGGCCAGGAATACCCGGGAATATGGCTTGCAGGATGCTCCTATTATGGTGTAGGAATACCAGATTGCATCGAAAATGGGGCAGAAACTGCCAGAAAAATTATTGAACGTATATAAAACAAAATCCCCTTCTGTTTAAAGATGGGGATTTTTTGCTTATATGATTTTTGTATGATCCTTAGGACTTTCAATCCTCATTTGCTCCAGTTCGAGCTTCATTTTTTCTGTTTCAAGCAAATAGTTTTCCTGCCTCAGCTTTTCCAGGGTGATTTCATCTTTAATCATATTGTGTTTAATCTTTGCAAGTCTTTGTGTATGAAAAGTCAGGATGGCGATGATGGGAATAGAGAAAGTCATCACAACAGCAATAGTACCTGTCAAATTCCTTGCACCTCACATTTAATTGAATTAGGAAAATTTGTATAATTTGTATTTGTATAGATTATAGCAAATGACAAGTGAGATAGAAACGCGAAAATAATCTGGTGGTGAAGAAATGGCTGAAATTACTATAAAAAGAGTATACGATCCGTATGAAGAGGATGATGGATACCGAGTATTAGTGGATAGGCTATGGCCGAGAGGAATTAAAAAAGAAGCTGCACATCTATCAGCCTGGGAGAAAGAAGTTGCACCAAGCAGCGAGCTTAGAAAATCTTTTAATCATAAACCTGAACTTTTCGGTATGTTTCGGGAAAAGTATCTCATTGAGCTGCGCACACAGACAGACATGATTCGCAAGATGGAAGAACTGTACGAGATATCTAAGAAGCAAAAACTTACACTAATATATGCTGCAAAAGATACAGTAAATAACCATGCAATTATATTATTGGAAGAATTATTAAGGAAGCAGAAATAGAAGCTTAATTTTATAGGAAGGAAAAAAATAAAAAATAGGTAGAAATACTTTAAATTTATGTAACGATTCTGAAAGTTTTGCGTTTTCTTTTTTCCTATACTTAAAGTTAAAAGAAGTGAGGGAGAAGGAAATGATTGATTTACTCCTGATTCATGGAACTGTCATTACTATGGATCAAAACAGGCGCATCATCACCGATGGAGCTGTTGCCATAAATGGAAGCAGGATCCTGGATGTGGATATGAGTGAAAAACTATTGGAAAAATATGAGGCGAAAGAAGTGATAGATTGCAGCCATCATTGTATCCTGCCTGGATTAATAGATGTACATGGACATGGCGGACATTCGATGTTTAAGACAATTGCAATGGAAAGCATTGATTTTTGGATGCCTATTATGACGAATACGTATAAGCACTTTGTAACAGATGAATTCTGGTATTTTGAAGGAAAGCTTTCTGCACTTGAGCGTCTGAAGGCGGGCATAACAACAGGTGTATCTGTTCTTGGCTCAATGCCAAGGTCGGATGATCCGGTTTTTGCCATCAATCATGCAAAAGCCTATGCAGAAACTGGTGTCAGGGAGGTTGTTTGCACCGGTCCCTGCAACCCGCCATGGCCTCATTCATTCAGCAGGTGGATAGACGGTCAAAGAATTACTAAAGAAGTCACCTACGAGGAAGTGTTAAATGGTGCAGAAGCAGTGATTGAAGCTTTAAATCATGCCAACCAAGATCGGACAAGAGCATTTATTACCCCATTCGTAATCGTTACATCAGTTGAACCATCTGGCCCAACTTCACCTGCCAAACTTCATCATTTAACAGAACATGATTTATACCAAGCAAAGAAAGTCAGAGAAATTGCCAGAAAATATAATACAAGAATCCACTCTGATGCTTTTGGAGGCATGATTCACTTAGCAGTAAAGGATTGGGAGAATGCTCTTTTAGGTCCTGATGTTCATCTTCAGCATTGCCGGGGGATATCCTTTGATGAAGCGAAAATATTAGCTGAAACCGGAACAAATGTCAGTGCCTCCCCTGGATTCTCTCAAATTCATGCCCGCACACCGATGATAGAATTGATCGAGCTGGGAACAACAGTTGCTATATCAACAGATGGCACTTCACCATCAACAAGCTTTGACATGTTTCAAGCGATGAGAAAAACACAATTTATTCATCAGGCAGCACATAGAGATGAATATTGCTTACCTGCTGGTAAACTTCTGGAAATGGTTACGATTGATGCTGCAAAATGTATTGGATGGGATGATGAATTGGGCTCTCTTGAAGCGGGGAAAAAGGCGGATGTTATAACTGTCAACATGCATCAGCCGCACTTAACACCTGAGTTTATGCATATTCATCGGCTTGTCCATCAAGCTTATGCAACTGATGTGGGGCATGTTATCGTAGATGGCAGGGTCCTTATGAAAGACAGAGCAGTCTGCTCCGTTGATGAAAGGTCAGTTTTGGCAGAAGCAAATGAAGAAGCTAACTCAACAATTAAGCGTGCTGGTCTTGAAAGATACATGAAGCAAACGAAATATTTTTGGGGTCACAAACGAACCTATGGAGATGGAATGGATCATAACGAAGAAGAAGCTGTTGGGGAGAAGGGGGACAATCAATGAAGACCAGGATAAAGGGAAAATATGTAATTGGATACGATGGAGAAGATCATGTCCTGATAGAAAATGCTGAAGTTGTATTTGAAAATGAAACAATCATTTATGTTGGAAAAAGCTATTCGGGCCAAACTGATAAAGTTATAGATGCCGGCAGCGCTTTAATCAGTCCGGGATTCATTGACTTGAATGCACTAGGCGATATTGATCATGATATCTTGCATTTGGAGGCCAGTTCAGCAAGACAGAAAAATCTGCTTTGGTCAGAGAGGTATGTTAAGCAAGGACACCATGAAATTATGACGGCTGAAGAAGAGGCCTTTAAATCTTTATATGCCTATTCACAGCTGATCCTTCATGGAATTACAACTGCTATGCCAATCACTTCTGTGCATTATAAAAAATGGGCAGAAACATATGAGGAGCTTGCTTCAGCAGCGAGGCATGCTGCTGACCTGGGACTGCGTATATACCTGGGTCCAAGCTATCAATCGGGGATAAGAGTCGTTCAGGCTGATGGCAATATAAAGATTTATTGGGATGAAGAAGCTGGAAGGCAAGGATTAGAAAGAGCTGTGCGCTTTTTGGAAGAGTTTGATGGTTCATTTAATGGTTTGGTCAGGGGAATGCTTGCGCCTGAGCGGATTGAAAGTCAAACGGAAGAAAGCCTTCTCCGGACAAAGCAATATAGTGATCATTATAAAGTTCCGATAAAATTGCATGCAGCCCAAGGTGATTTTGAATATCATACAATGATTGAGAAATATGGCGTAACGCCAATTAGGCATTTATATAATCTTGGATTTTTAGGATCCAGAACGGCGATTCCTCATGCCCATTTTATTGCTGGATACAGTGAGGCAAAAACAGGTGGTGGAGATGATTTGTCTTTGCTGAGGGAAACGTGCACAACTGTCATTCATTGCCCTTTAATAATTGGAAGGCATGGGCAGGCAATGGAATCCTTTGCAAAATATAAGCAGTCAGGAATTAATTTAGCGTTAGGAACAGATACGTTTCCTCCGGATATGTTCCAGAATATCAGAACAGGGAGCATGCTTTCCCGGATCGTAAATAAAGAAGTTAAAGACTCAGCATACTCAGATCTTTACCGTGCTGCTACATTAGGTGCAGCGAAGTTTCTGGGAAGAGAAGACTTGGGCCGTCTTGCAGCAGGTGCAAAAGCAGATATTATTGCAATTGATTTAGACGGATTCCATATGGGAGTTTTAGATGATCCCCTAAGAACAGTGATGGTAAGCGGAACGGGAAGAGATGTAAAGTTATCCATTATCAATGGGAAAGTAGTCATGAAAGACCGAAAATTACCCAACCTTGATTTAGAGGAATTGAAAGGAAAAGCGCATGAATATTTTATGAAAATGAAAAAAGGTTATTTAAAAAGAGATTATCAAGAGCTTCCTGAGAATGAATTGCTGCCGCCTTCTTTTAGATTTGTTGATTCTATTGATCAGCAATGACGTTTTTTTTTTTTGAATAAGTAGTAGAAAAAGTTTAAAAACATGTAAAGAAAGTAGAAAAAAATTAATCAGAATATTTTATATAATTAGACAAAGGCTTTAGGGCTGAAAAAAGGGGGGATTGTATTTGAAAGTGAAAAAAAGAATGGGGTTAGTGATCTTAGCTCTGCTGATCGCAATTCTTATTTCAGGATGTTCGACTAAAAATGAGGTTAACAGCAGTCAGGACTCCAAGGGAATAGCATCCGAAAACGGCGGAACTTTAGTTATAGCCCGTTTATCTGACGCAGAAAATTTAGATCATCATTTTATGTCGACGATCAATGCTGCCAGCGTTACACATAATAAAATTTATGAGGGGCTTGTTGGTCGGGATAAAAATGCCGAAATCAAGCCGGTGCTGGCTGAAAAGTGGGAACAGTTAGATGAAACAACTTGGGAGTTCAAGCTTAGAGAGGATGTAACATTCCATGACGGGACTGCATTTAATGCCGATGCCGTGAAAGCAACATTTGACCGGTTATTAGATCCGGATGTTGCCTCCCCAAGAGCTGTTGTATTCAAAATGGTAGAAGAAGTAAAGGCAGTTGATGAATTTACTGTCCAATTTAAATTATCAGAACCGTTTTCACCCTTACTATCCATATTGGCCAATCATGAAGGCGGCATTATCTCACCAAAAACAATCGAGAAATATGGAAATAAAGTGATTCAAGAACCTGTTGGGACAGGTCCATTTGTATTTGAGTCCTGGACACCAGGCAAAGAAATTGTTTTTAACAGAAATGAAACGTATTGGGGGACTCAATCTAAGCTGGATAAAGTAATATTTAAGATCGTCCCTGAAGAAACAACAAGGATATCCATGCTTGAAACAGGCGAAGCCCACATAGCCGAACCGCTCTCGGTCACAATGATGGAAACGGTGGAAAACTCCAAAAATGCAGAAATTTACCGCAGTGAAGGATTTGGCACAGAATATATTGGGTTCAACGTTGAAAAGGAGCCATTCGATGATGCCAGAGTCCGAAAAGCGGTTGGACATGCAATTGAAATGGATTCTATCCTGGAAGGGGTATTTGAGAATGTCGGGAAAAAGTCCAACTCACTGCTGGGGCCAAAGGTATTTGGATATCATGAAAGCTTAGAAGCATATGAATATAATCTCAATGAGGCAAAAAGGCTTCTGGCCGAAGCAGGCTACCCAAATGGTTTTGAAACAACATTGAAAACAATGGATAAGAAAGAATGGATCAATATGGCAGAAGTTCTTCAGTCTCAGCTGAAAGGGATAGGAATCAAACTGGACATTCAGGTATATGAATATGGGACATTTGTTGAACAAGTAAACCGCGGTGACTCTGAAATGTTTATTTTAAGCTGGAGAAATGCCACGGGAGATGCTGATTATAATCAATATAACCTTTTCCATAGCAGTTCACACGGAGCTGCTGGCAATACCTTCTTTTACAGCAATAAAGAGGTGGACAGCTTAATAGAAGCTGCACGGGCTGAAAAAGATTCGGATAAGCGGATTGAATTCTATGCAAAAGCTCAGGAAATCGAAATGAAAGAATCCGTATATATACCTGTTCGTGTAATTGAGAATATGGCAGCCGTTTCTAAAGATGTAAAAGGCTTCTCTATTACTCCTTCTGGATATTTGGATATCAATGACATTTCAATTAAATAAACGCTCTAAGATAAGAGGGATATCCATTCTGGGTACCCTTTTATCTTGTCTGGGGCCGGAAAGGTGAATGAAAATGAATAATAGCTATTGGCTAAAGAATGTGCGTTTGGAATGCGGATACAAGAATGAGAATAATAGAGTGTCAGGTACTATAACAGATCGATTTCATTTATTAATAGAAGACGGCTGCATTGCAAAGATCACGAAGGACTTAGAGGCTTCCACTGATGATCTGCCCATAAAAGATGCAAAGGGACTGCTGTTGTTGCCATCCTTTGTCGAAAAGCATGTCCATCTTGATAAAACTTATATGGGGGATAAATGGAGAGCCTGCATCCCTGCATTGGGTGTCATAGAACGGTGTGAAATTGAAAAAAATGCATTATTATCCATGCCTTCAAGTACTTATCAGCGATCAAAAGCATTGCTTAAGCAGTTAATATCATATGGTTCAACCCATATTAGAACTCATGTGGATATCTACCCTGAAGTCCAATTACAGAATCTAGCTGAAGTTCAGCAGACATTGGAGGAGTTTTCAAACTATGCCAGCTCAGAAATCGTTGCCTTTGCCCAGCATGGCTTGCTGCGCTCAGGGACACCTCAGCTTATTAGAGAAGCTATTAGAAATGGTGCAGGAATTGTAGGTGCGGTCGATCCTGCTACCGTTGACAACAATATTGAAGCCTCGCTTGTTCAATTGATGGATTTAGCTGTAGAAGGGGATGCAGATATTGATTTGCATTTACATGATCCTGGCCACCTTGGTACTTTTACAATGAAAAGGCTGGCCTTTCTGACTAAAGAAGCTGGCTGGGAAGGAAGAGTTGCAATTAGCCATGCATTTTGCCTTGGTGATGTTTCAAGGGAAGAAGTCTCTGAAATGGCAGAGATTTTAAAAGACGCACGTATTTCGATCGTTACTAGCCTCCCGACAGGCCGTGCGACACCACCTGTTAATCTGTTAAGTGAGTGTGGAGTAGAGGTTGCAGTTGGAAACGATAATATTTTTGATTCATGGTGGCCAACAGGTAATGGCGATATCCTGGAAAGAGCAGGCCGCTTAATTGAACGATATCGATGGACGGATGAAAAGTCTCTTTCCCAAACATTTAAATATATTACAGGGGGTAAGACGCCACTGGATCAAGAGGGAAATCAGATCTGGCCTATCGCTGGAGATGAAGCCAGCATGATCCTTGTCGATGCAAGCTGTTCAGCAGAGGCCATGGCAAGAAGAGCGGAGCGCTGTGCAGTGTTCTACAAGGGGAAATTAGTTTACGAAAAAAAGCATGAATCAGTGTGATTTGATCAGTCTCTGGTTTATTTTTTCTAAAAAATTAAGAAGTAAAGAAAACTAAAAAATTGGTAAAGGAATCCGAAAAAAATAGTTAGATTTTTTTATACAATTTAATAAATCAGTTATGAGGTTCCTCAAAATACAGGATAAGGATTACATGGATGATTAAAAGTAGAGGGAGAAATGCGATGATATATGATTTGATTATAAAGGGCGGCAATGTGGTTCTTAAAGACGAGGTAATAAAGAATGATATCGCAATTATAAATGGAAAAATTGCAGCGATTGAGGAAACTATTGACCATGAAGCTGAGCAGATCATCGATGCATCTTCGCAATATGTTATGCCTGGAATGATTGATACTCATGTGCATATTTGTGAGCCAGGCCGAACAGAGTGGGAAGGGTTTATAACTGGAACTAAAGCACTGGCAGCAGGAGGAACTACATGTTATGTGGATATGCCCTTGAACGCCCTTCCGGCTACGATAGACAAGAACACACTGCAATTAAAGGCAGAAGCAGCCAAGGGGAAGAATTATATCGATTATGCATTTTATGGCGGACTTGTTCCAGGCAATATTGAAAGGCTTGAAGAGCTATCAGATGAAGGAGTTATCGCATATAAATGCTTTATGTCCACTTGTGGAACGGATAACCCCGATGATTTTTCTAATGTGGATGATTATACCCTTTATGCGGGGATGAAAAGGATTGCTAAACTAGGCCAAATTTTATCGATTCATGCGGAAAATGCCCAAATTACTGATCGTTTAGGCGAAGAGTTAATGGCACAGGGCAGGACAGCTGCCGCAGATTATGTCCTTTCACGGCCAGTATTTACAGAGGTTGAAGCAGTGAAACGCGCTCTTTATCTTGGAAAAGAAACGAAATGCCCTATTCATTTTGTGCACATTAGCAGCGCAGAAGCAGTAGAAGAAATTATTAATGCCCGAATCCAGGGTCAGGATGTGTCCCTTGAATCATGTCCCCATTATTTTATGCTTACATCTGAACAGATTGAGAAGATTGGGCCGGCTGCCAAATGTTCTCCTCCACTGCGAACTATTGAAGAACAAGAAAAGCTTTGGGACAAGTTAATAGAAGGCAAGATTGATATGTTAACGTCAGATCACTCACCATGCCCGCCTGAAATGAAGCATAGTTCTTCAAATAATTTTTTCGAAGTGTGGGGAGGAATCACAGGGTGTCAAAATAACGTTGATTTAATGTTTGATGAAGCGGTTTTGAAAAGAAATCTGCCAATAGCTCATTTTGCAAGGATGATTTCTTCTAATCCGGCTAAGCGATTTAATATTCCTAATAAAGGAGAATTAGCTGTTTCATTGGATGCAGATATCATCTTAGTTGATGCCAATCGTTCTTATGTTGTTGAGGAGGAAGGACTATATTATCGGCATAAGCATAGCCCATACATTGGGAGGGTGATTAATTGCCGGGTAACCAAAACCCTCGTTCGCGGCAAGGTTGTATATGATTTGGATCAGGGGATTGTTGGGAAACCTCTCGGAAAAGCCTTAAAGTTAAAAAATGGAACCGAAACTTTGAATTTGATCTGAAATCAAAAAGAAGGAATTCAATGTCCGCAGAAAGTTTAGATAGGGGAATTCGGGATGACAGACTTAATCAATTTGCAGGGGAAACTTGAATATGAAAATTTAGCAAAAAATATTGTGAAAAGGCTTGAATGGCTGGGTTCATTTGCAAAGGACCCAGAAGGAGGAATTACCCGTCTTCTTTATTCCCAACAATGGAGGGATACTCAGCAAGCTTTGAAGAGATGGATGGAAACTGAGGGTTTGGAAGTAAAGTTTGATGAAGTTGGAAATCTTAGCGGAATACTGAAGGGAGTAAATCAGGCAGAAACCGTTTTAACAGGATCCCATATAGATACTGTGAAAAATGGCGGGTTGTATGACGGCCAATATGGTATTGTGGCTGGGATTCTGGCATTAATTTATTTGAAAGAACGTTATGGAACTCCAAAACGTAATCTCGAGGTTGTTTCACTGGCAGAAGAAGAAGGAAGCAGATTTCCTTATTGCTTTTGGGGTTCAAAGAATATTGCAGGAAGCACATATAAAAAGGATGTTGAAAATCTTGCTGATTCAAATGGAGTAATTTTTTCAGAAGCTATATGTGAGGCGGGATTTAACTATAGGGATGAAACAAAATCTCCGCGCCAGGATTTGAAGGTATTCGTTGAAGTCCACGTCGAACAAGGAAATATCCTTGAAACTGAGAAAAAGTCTGTTGGTATCGTGAAATGCATCGTTGGCCAAAGGCGCTTTACAATTGAAGTAAACGGTGAAGCAAATCATGCTGGAACGACACCAATGGGATATCGCAAAGATGCTTCATTTGCTGCCAGCCATATGATATATGAAGCACTTAATATGGCAAAGCGATATGGTGATCCGCTGGTAGCAACAGTTGGCAGGATTGATATTTCACCCAATATTGCGAATGTGGTACCAGGAAAAGCTACATTTACTTTAGACCTGCGCCATATTGATAAAAATATGATTTCCCATTTTACTGATAGATTCATAAAAAAAATAAATGAGATTTCACTGGAGCATGGGGTTGAAACGACCGTTGAAAAATGGCTCGATACGGATCCAGTCCCAATGGATCCGGAAATTATAGAATTGATTGAAAATAAGTGCAAGGAAAAAAACTTGAGCTATAAAGTAATGCATAGTGGTGCAGGCCATGATGCACAAATTTTTGCACCCTTCATTCCAACGGCTATGCTATTCGTACCTAGTGAAAAAGGCATTAGTCATAACCCTGATGAATATACTCATCCGGATGATTTAGCTGAGGGAGTTAAAGCACTGATCGGCACTTTATATGAACTAGCTTATAAATAATAGCAATGAAAAGGGGAGTTTATGAATGGGCTATCCAAAAGATTTATTATCAAGCAGGTCTGTAATAGAACATGGGAAGTATGCCTTAATCGCACCTGAAGGATTAGTGAACAATGTTATTCCTGGGTTTCATAATTGCATTATTTCTATCTTAGGTTCTCCTAAGCTTGGGGCAAGCTTTGTCGACTATTATGTGACAGTGAAAAAAGGAGGAGGAAATTTAGAAGGTTTTTGCGGCCAGCAGGATATACAGACTTTTGTTTACATACTAGAGGGAAAAATAAAGGCTTCTGCAGACGAGAAAGAATTTATCTTGGAGGAAAGCGGATACCTTTATTGTCCGCCGGGAATGAAATTGTATCTGGAAAATATGGGTGATGGGGACTCTAAGCTCTTTTTATACAAGCAGAAATATCGCCCTCTTGAAGGGCGAAAACCCTGGGTTATATCAGGACATGCAAATAGAATTGAATTTAGAAACTACGATGATATGCACAATGTAAACATTAAAGATCTATTGCCTGCTGATTTGGATTTTGATATGAATTTCCATATCCTTTCATTCGATCCTGCTGCGAGCCACCCGTTTATTGAAACACATGTTCAAGAACACGGAGCATATATCCTTTCCGGGGAAGGAATGTATAATCTCGATAATAAGTGGATTCCAGTCAAAAAAGGGGATTATATATTTATGGGCCCTTATGTACACCAGGCTGCGTATGCTGTGGGGAGAGAGAATTTAACATATGTCTACTCCAAGGATTGCAATAGGGATGCGGAATTATAAAAAATAAAATTTTTAGGAGAGGAGAAATGACAGTGTCAAACATTCAGCAGATTATGGAGGAAAGAATCTTTGAAATCGATAAAATTGCAAAGTTTGATCCTGATAAGCCGCAAAAGAATTACTTTTATGAAACAGATAAAACGGTAGGAGCTGTTTGGTGTCTGGAACCAGGACAGGAGGTATACTTGCATTCTCACTCAAATGTAGATGATATGTGGGTTTGTATTGAGGGAACAGGAACCTACTTTCCTGACTTGGAGAATGAAATTCAAATAGGAAAAGGCATGGTGATCCTTGCTAAGCCTAACCAAATTCATGGAATGCGGAATACAGGGAAGGATAGGTTTTTATTTGTTGGTTTTGCTGCAGGTTCTTTGCCAATGGATATAACAAGATATTAACTTGCAGGCTGCAGACTTATAAAAAGCATATCGCTCTCTGCCAGATTTCGGGAAGAGAGCGATATGTAAATTTTAAACACAATTATATACACAATAAAGCAGCACCCGGCTAAACTTTCACAGTAAGCTTCGTTCTTAATAGATTATAAATGAAATAACCTAAGCAAAGAAAGCTAGATAGGGAAAAGCTGATCCAAATCGTAAGAAGATTTTCCATAATAGGCAAAGCTGCAAAGCCCCCGGCAGTCCCAATAACAGATGCAAGGGGAATAAGAGCAGGCAAGGTTTTACTGCCGAGTATAATATACAGCATTGGAACGATCATGGAAGCATAAATATTACCGAAAAAAAACAGCAGTTCAATAGGGGATGGAGGCAAAATACTTACGATAAAAAGCAATAATAAACATATAGCTCCGGAAAAAAGATATGTGAATCTCCATTTTTCTTTATTGTTAAGGGGGCGGAGCATACCGACAATATTTTTAATTATTAATGAGACAATTGCATGTAATTCTGCACTAATTGCAGATGAAATGGCACTAAAGCAAAACAAGACAAATAAGACAATAAGCAAAGTTGAATTGATTTTTCCAATAAGCTCAAATAACAAGGAATAAATGGAATCATAGCTTCTTCCAAAAATAATAATCATGATCAAAGACGATAATGCAAGAGGAATAGTCGCCCATATTAAACCTGCTAACGTAAAAGTCATGCGCAGTTTTTCTTTTTTTATAATAAAAACTCTTTGCCATGTGGCGCGATCAATGATCACTTGTCCAAATCCAATTAAAATTGCTGTTAAAATAAACCAAATAGCTTCCATATTTTTAACATAAAGTATGTATGGATGATATAATTTAATTCCTTCATAAACAGGATATACACCTTCCTGGATATAAAAGTAAACAGGGATAATGATGACTGCACTGAATATAAGCACGACGTTGATGCCTGCGAGCTGATGGATTCTATGTATGCCCCCTGCTCCCCCAATAAAAAAACAAAACAATAAAAAGAAAACCATTCCAGAAAAAACAGGCAGAGGAAAAATCATGTGCAGAAGGATTCCTGCACCCATAGCCTGAACAAATATAGAATGGAAACTTATCACGAGAAGAATAGAAATCATGAACCAGTAACCAAGTGGAGTCAATCTTTGGCGCAAGACATCACCTATTGTTTGCTGGTCATGAAACCGATCTCGAATCTTTTTTGCTAATATTCCAAATAAAATTAGTGCAAGAGCACCCATAAGGGAATAGCCGATCCCTCCGGTTAGCCCATACTTAATTATTGTTTCTGGCGATGAGAGAATGGTATTGCCTGTTACCCATCTGGACAAAAGGCTAACAACACCAAAACCGATTCCCAGCTGAAAAGCTCCGCCAATATAGTATTGAAAATCGGTTTTCTTCATTGTGAAGTCTCCTTCAAGCGGTAATCCCTGGGTGATTGGCCTGTCATTTTCCGGAATATTTGGCTGAAATAGTGCTGGCTGTTAAAACCGCACTTCTCCGAAATCGTACTAATGCTTAAATCAGGATTCTCAATCAGCATTTTTTGTGCCTGCTTTAACCGAAAGTCGTTTAAGTATTCCGAAAAGCCCATTCCTACTTCTTCGTGAAATTTCCTGCTCAGATAGGCTGAATTAATATGAATTTTTGATGCTAAATAACTTAAAGTAAGTTTTTCATTGTATTCCTTTTGAATAATTTGCAAAGCCTTTACAATTTGCTCAGAGTAACTGCTAATTCGTTCATACCTTCCCAAAACGCTCATTAACTCTTCTTCAATAACGGGCTTTGTAATGTAATCTATCACTCCAAGCCGGAGTGACGTTTGGATATAATCAAAGTTTTGATAAGCTGTAACCATGATTAAATCAATATCACCAGCAGAGGAAAGCTCCATAGCTAAATCTAATCCCGATTTGCCTGGGAGCTGAATATCAAGGAAAGCGAGAAAGATGTCATGCTTCTTAATAATTTGAAGAGCCTGAGAGGCATCCTGAGCCTTAAAAAGAATCCAATTAGGGAATTTCTTTTTAATGAGATATTCCAATTGTTCCAATTCTATAAGTTCATCATCTACAAGCAAGATATTCATTGCATACTTTCTCCTTCCAATTTTTCTGACATAATAACGTGGGGAAATATAGCCAAAACAGCTGTTCCATCCTCCTGATCTGTTAATTGAACTGAAGTTTCATCATCGGGGAATAATAGTTCAAGTCTTCGTTTTATATTCTCAAGCCCCAGCCCTCCATCCGGGGGACTTGTTTCATAGTTCTCTAAAGAATTGTTCCACACAGAAACATGAATCGCTGATTCGATCTTTATTATTTTTATTTTTAATAAGGCCTCGCCAATATGTCTTTCAAAGGCATGCTTGAAAGCATTTTCAACAAGAGTTTGTATTAAAAAGGGAATAATAATGGCTTTATTCACACAGTTGTCCAAATGGATTTCGTAATGAAGACGGTCTCTAAATCTGGTTTTTTGTATCTCCAAATAATAATTTACATAAGTAAGCTCATCTTCAATCGAAATAAAATTATTTATGGTTCGATATTTAAATTTTAGCAGCTTTGAAAGGGTTTCAATGGAACGTATTAATTCGGTTTTACGGTCCAGCCTGGCTAGAGCCAGGATTGAATTTAAGGTATTAAAAAAGAAATGAGGCTGAATCTCCTGGTTTAATTGATTGTATAAAGCTGTTTGAAGTTCCCTTTCTAACGCTATTTCACGTTTTTGCTTCTCAAGTAAATCAATTCTTTTTTCAAAAACAAATAAAAATAGCAAGGTAAAGGCTCCCGCCAGCGGAACCAGAACGCAAAACATAATATAAATGGAGAATGATTCAATAGGCAGCATGGGATTCGTTTCTCCTTAAGTATTAAAAAAGGGAGGTATAAGAACCTATCCCTTTTTTAATATAACATTTTATACAAAATAGAGGTATTTGTATTAAACTGGCAGAGTATCAGCAATATGGCAGCTTACAAAATGATTATTAACTAGCTCCCTTAGGGGGGGTTCTTCTTGTTTGCATTTTTCTACAGCAAAAGGACAGCGTGTATGGAACCTGCAGCCTCCAGGAGGATCAATCGGTGATGGAACATCTCCTTTTAATATGACGCGGTCTCTTTTTAAAGTTGGATCCGGAACTGGAATAGAAGATAGCAGCGCTTTTGTATACGGGTGGAGCGGAGAATCAAACATTTTTTTTTTCTCAGCGATTTCGACTACTTTCCCTAGATACATCACCATAACCCGATCTGAAATATGCCTGACGACACTAAGGTCATGAGAGATAAAAAGAAAGGTCAGTTTAAACTGTTTTTGCAGCTTCTTTAATAGATTGAGAATTTGCGCCTGGATTGATACATCCAGAGCAGATACAGCTTCATCGCAAATGATTAATTTGGGATTAACGGCCAATGCTCTGGCAATCCCAATACGCTGGCGCTGGCCGCCGCTAAATTCATGCGGGTATCTTTCAAGCGCTTCTGGAGGAAGTCCAACATAACCAAGCAGTTCGAGCATTCTTTCCTTTCGTTTTGATTTTTCAACCACATTCTGAATGGCCATTGCTTCATTCAAAATTTGCTTCACCGTTTGCCTGGGGTTAAGAGAGGCAAAAGGATCCTGAAAAATAACCTGCAAATCACCCCTAAGTTTTCTCATATCCTTTTTATTTAACGTTAAAATATCTTTCCCCATATAAAGAACCTTTCCATCAGTAGGTTCATCAAGCCTTAAAATTGCACGTCCGGTAGTTGATTTGCCGCATCCGGACTCTCCAACTATACTTAATGTCTCCCCTTCAAAAAGCTGAAATGAAATATCGTCTACCGCTTTTACATATGCCTTTGGCTTGAAAATAGAATCTTTTTTAACCGGGAAGTATTGTTTTAAATTGTCTACTTGTAAGATGATATTTTTTTCTGCTGTCGTTTCCATGCTAGACAACCCCTTCTTTATCTCTTTTGCCAGTCCACTTGTCTGTATATTTCCAGCATCTTACCTTAACATCGTCAGAATGGGAAAAAAGGTCAGGCTGATGTGTGGCGCATATATCTTCCGCGTAAGGGCATCTAGAGGCAAACCGGCATCCAGCAGGCATATTGTAAGGGCTGGGGACACTGCCATCTATCGTAATTAACTCATCCTGATCTTCATGGATTTTAGGTAATGAGTTCAAAAGCCCTTGGGTATAAGGATGCTTGGGTTCGGCAAAGATTTGCTCTGTAGAAGCATGCTCGACTATATTTCCGGCATACATAACAGCAACCTTATCACATGTTTCTGCCACAACTCCCAAATCGTGGGTAATCATGATAACACCCATTCCTATCTTTGTTTGCAGGTCTTTAATCAGCTCCAGTATTTGCGCTTGAATTGTAACATCCAGGGCGGTCGTTGGTTCATCTGCAATTAATACCTCTGGTGTACATGCAAGAGCCATAGCAATCATGACACGCTGGCGCATCCCGCCGCTCAACTGGAATGGCTCTTGCTTCGCTCTTTTTTCAGGAGACGGGATACCTACAAGCTTAAGCATTTCAACTGACTTATCCCACGCAGCTTTCTTTCCCATCTTTTGGTGTAGCCTTAAAGCTTCTGCAATTTGCTCTCCAACTGGGATTACAGGATTTAAGGAAGTCATAGGCTCCTGAAAAATCATTGATATTTCATTCCCGCGAATTTTCCTCATTTCATCCTCTGACATTGTTACTAAATCTTTTCCTTTAAAATAAACGGAACCCCCAGCAATTTTTCCAGGAGGAGAAGGAATAAGACGGAGAATGGAGAGGGAAGTCATACTTTTCCCGCATCCGGATTCCCCTACAATTCCCAGCGTTTCCCCTTTATGCACAGTAAAATCGATGCCATCAACCGCTTTACTGACTCCCCGCTTTGTTGTGAAATGTGTTTTTAAACCTTTTACTTCCAGTATTGGTTTGTTTCTTTCTTTCACAGCCAGTCACCACCCTTAACTTAATTTAGCTCAATGCGTTTATTGAAGAACCGATAAAAGACATCTACGAATAAATTCACAACTACGAAAATAAGTGAGGCAAATAATACTCCTCCCTGGACCATTGGCAAATCACGCATTCTTATCGCATCAACAATCATTCTTCCGAGGCCATTAATAGCAAAGATGGATTCAACCAATACTGTACCGCCAAGGAGTGCGCCAAACTGAAGTCCCACAACCGTAATCACTGGGATCAGTGCATTTCTTAATGCATGTTTAGAAATTATGATTCGTTCGCGAAGCCCTTTTGCACGTGCTGTTCGAATATAATCCTGGCGAATAACTTCCAGCATACTCGACCTGGTCATCCTTGCGACAATTGCTGCACCGCCTGCTCCAAGAGTAACAGCTGGCAAGATGACATGGAGCAGACTGTCCCATCCGGCAACTGGTAAAATTTGAAGCTTAACAGAGAAGAAATACATAAGCATGAGGCCAAACCAGAAGCTTGGCAGTGAAATTCCTAAGAGCGCGACAAGCATGACGCTGACATCGGTCAATGAATAAGGTTTAACAGCTGAAATAATTCCTGCTGCCATCCCCAGCACGATTGTAATAATGATGCTAAAGAAGGCAAGTTCAATGGTAATTGGCAGTCTTACCAATATTTCATCAAGAACAGGCTGGCTGTTTTTTAAGGAAACACCTAAATCACCCTTAAACACATTTGTTAAATATTCAAAGTACTGGATATATAAAGGCTGGTTTAATCCAAGCTGTTCACGAATAGCTTCAATTGTTTCTTTTGAGGCGCCTTCACCTGCAAGAAGTACTGCAGGATCCCCTGGAACGAGCTGCATAATGAAGAAGACAACAAAAGTAACTCCAATAATAACCGGGATTGTTTGTAAAATCCGGCGTAATATAAACATCAGCATAGATGTAACCTCCTCAAAGCTTTTATTTTTTCATCCTAGGGTCAAAAGCATCACGCAAACCATCCCCAAAAATATTAAACCCAAGGACGAGAATGGAAATAGCGAGACCAGGAAATAGGGCAATATACGGTGCTGAGAATAAGAAATCTCGTCCGCTGCTAAGCATAGTCCCCCATTCAGGTGAAGGGGGCTGTGCACCAAGGCCAAGGAATGATAATCCTGCAGCTGATAGAATGGCAGTAGCCAATCGCAAAGTCCCTTGAACAATAATGGGTGAAAGTATGTTTGGAAAAATATGCTTGAAAATAATGACTAAATCATTGGCGCCAAGCGAGCGTATTGCATCAATATATTCAAGGCGCTTTACTTCTAAAGTAGATCCGCGGACAATTCTGGCAAATAAAGGTACAGAAAAAGCTCCTACTGCTATGGTCACATTAATCAGACTTGGACCCAGTGCTGCAATAATGGCTAGGGCAAGAAGAATCCCTGGGAATGCAAGCATAACATCCATCATCCTCATGATAATGGTGTCAACCCATTTGCCATAATACCCAGCTGCAAGACCAAAAATAATTCCGAAAAATGCTCCGAATAACACAGCGGCAAATCCAACCCCCATTGATAGCCTTGAACCATAAAGAATCCGGCTTAAAATATCTCTTCCTTTATCATCTGTTCCCATCCAATGGTCTGCAGATGGAGGAGTCAGCTTATTTTCCAAATCAATTTCGTATGGGCTATATGGAGCCAGCAGCGGTGCAAATACCGCCATTAATAGATAAACAATAATAATGATGGCCCCAACTAAAGCAGCTTTATTTTGTATCAATATAGAAAGAAAATCTTTTATTCTAGATTCCTCTGGGCCAATAAATGTCCTCTGAGCAATTTTAGGCTGCTCCGTTTTTACTTGAACTGTCATCTTATTTCCCCCCTAAAGATTTTGTAGTAGTACCTGAAATTAAAAGTCAGTCTTCCTCCTTTCAAAAGAAGAATGGTATAAAAACGAATGATGTTTAGTTAAAACTATCAAAATTACCTGTAAAGTAAATATTTTTTAAAACAGTTGTCAAAATATTTAAAAATCAAGTAAATATTCTGTAAATATCTAAATGCATCATCTTCTATAATGCAGATAAGCATTTATGGAGGGATGGTGAACATTGATTTACTATCGGAATTTTTTATAAAAAAAGGGGAGAGAAAAATGGAGAAAGATAGAAAGCACTTTCCGAAGGGATTACTGATGATTTGCTTAAGCTTAATGATGCTGTTTGTATCAGCTTGTTCTACACAAACAAAAACAGAACAGGACGCCGGTACTGAATCCGAAGGGAAAAAGGATGGGGGCACCTTGTCAGTTGTCCGTCTATCAGATGCAACAAAATTAGACCCTCACTTTATTACAGACATTCCTTCTGCAAATATTATTTATCAAAAAGTATACGAAACTTTAGTAGAGCCAGATAAAGATATGAACATTCAGCCGCTGCTGGCAACAGAATGGAATGTCATTGATGATACGACCTGGGAGTTTAAGCTAAAAGAAGGAGTAACCTTTCATGACGGTACTCCGTTTAATGCAGAAGCAGTAAAGGCCACCTTTGACCGTTTGCTGGATCCAAACACTGGATCACCTCAGCGTGAGAAATTCGCGATGATTAATGAAGTAAAAGTAATTGATGAATACACAGTACAATTATTGCTTGATTACCCATATGCTCCACTGCTTTCAATTCTTGCAAGCAGCGAAGGCAGCATCATAAGTCCAAAGGCGTTAACTGAAAACCAAGAGACACTTGCAGAGAAACCTGTTGGTACAGGCCCATTTGTTTTTGAAGATTGGAAAACTGGCCAGGAAATTTCCTTGAAGAAAAATGAAAACTATTGGGGAAAACAGCCAAGTATTGACCGGGTTGTTTTTAAAGTGGTCCCAGAAGATGCGACTCGGCTGGCTATGATTGAAACTGGAGAAGCACATATTAATGATCAGGTGCCTGTTACGGAAATCGAACGAATTGAAGCTTCTGATTCGATGGGGCTTTTCCGGGCAGAGGGGCTTGCAGTTGAATATATCGGGTTTAATACCAAAAAGACACCATTGAATGATGTTAAAGTCCGAAAAGCAATCAGCCATGCCATCGAGAGAGAAGCAATTATAAAAGGGGTTTATAACAATGTAGGGACACTTGCTAATGCAGCAATGAGTCCAAAGGTTTTTGGCCACAGTGAAAATGTTAAGCCTTATAATTATGATTTAAATGAAGCGAAAAAATTGTTAAAAGAAGCAGGATATGAAAACGGGCTTAAGCTTAAATTACTGACAAGCGATAGAAAAGAACGGATCAATATGGCTGAAGTTATTCAATCCCAATTAAAGGGAATCGGCGTTGAGGTAGATATTCAAGTGATGGAATATGGAGCATATATCGATACGATTGATAAATCTGAGCATGATTTATTCATTGGCGGATGGGGAAATGCCACAGGCGATGGAGATTATAATCAGTATAACCTATTCCATACTGCCTCACAGGGACCTCCTGGAAACCATTTCTATTACAGCAATCCTGAGGTAGACAAAATCATCGAAGAAGCACGAAGAGAAACTGACGAAGCAAAGCGCAAGGATCTTTATGAACAAGTGATGCAAATGGAATTAGAGGATGCGGTTTATATTCCGATTCGAAACTATGAACATATGGCTGCCCATAGTCAAAATGTAAGCGGCTTTTGGCTGAATGCTGCCAATTATCTTATGATTGATGATGCAGTAATTAAGTAAATAGAAATTAAAAAGTGAAACGGAAAAGTACTTTTGAAGCAAAAGTGCTTTTCCTTCATTTTCAATTTTAGGAGGAATCAGAATGACAGCTCTATGGATTACAAATGTTCGGCTAGAAAAAGGATTCATCTACGAAAATGAACAAATTACAGGCACTAGCACTGAAATTTGCCACTTGAAAATCGATGATGGGAAAATTGCAGAAATCACACAACTTGCCCCAGGTTCTAATGAAAACCAATTCGATGCAAAACAGAAACTTGTACTTCCTTCTTTAAGAGATATGCACATTCATATTGACAAAACCTATTACGGTGGCCCATGGAAAGCCTGCACACCAATCACAAACGGCATTTTCACCAGATTAGAAGAGGAAAAAGAACTTTTGCCGAAGCTTCTCCCAACCGCACAAGAACGCGCTGAAAAAATGATAGAGCTGTATTTAAAAAATGGCCATACTCATATTCGCACACATTGTAATGTTGACCCTGTAATTGGCCTGAAAAACTTAGAAGCTACTGTCAATGCACTAAAAAAATATGAAGATGTCCTTACATATGACATTGTTGCGTTTCCGCAGCATGGGCTGCTGAGAAGCGGTTCTGTGCAGTTAATTCGGGATGCTATGAAAAATGGAGCCACCCTAGTTGGCGGTGTGGATCCAGCTACAGTGGACAGGAACATTGAAAAGTCATTAAATACAATATTTGAAATTGCAGCAGAACATAATAAGGGAGTCGATATCCATCTTCATGATCCTAACTCATTGGGGGCTTTTACATTCGAGAGAATGGCAGATTATACAAGAGAATCAGGAATGGCAGGAAGAGCAACGATTAGCCATGGAATTGCTTTAGCCGACCTGTCCGAAGAAGCATTGGCTGAGGTGGCGGCAATATTGAAAGAGCAAGAAATTGACGTGACCACTACCATTCCAATTAATCGTACAACTATTCCTGTTCTTGCACTTGATCGTTATGGTATTCCCGTTTCAGTAGGGCATGACAGCATCACTGATCATTGGTCTCCGTTTGGAACAGGAAACACCATACAGAAACTGGGAACTCTTGCGGAAAGGTTCCGAATGATTGATGAATATTCTTTATCATCTGTCTTGAAGTTTGCAACTGGCGGGGTTACTCCCCTAAATAAAGCTGGTGAACGGGTTTGGCCAAAAGTCGGGGACGATGCGACAATGATGCTTGTTGATGCGACATGTTCAGCAGAAGCAATTGCGAGAAGAGCAACGGCTGAAACATTATTTTTCAAAGGCAAGAAGGTTGAAAGCAAACGAACTGAACTAAACATAATAAATTCATAACTTAAGAGCAAAAAGGAGGAAATATAATGTCAACTTCCTATTGGTTAACAAATATTAAGCTTGAAACAGGATATCTTCAGGATGACAATGGAGCTTATACAACAACAACGGAACTCTTTCATTTAAAAATTGAAGATGGAAAAATAATAGAAAAACAGAGCAGCAGTTATAAAATTTCCGAGAATGAAAAAAAGTTGGACGGAAGAGGATTTCTGGCTGTGCCATCTTTTAAAGAGATGCACAACCATCTTGATAAGACCTATCTTTCTCTTGATTGGAAGGCTTGCAGGCCGGTCAAAAATTTAGAAGAACGTTTACAGTATGAAGCAATGGAGCTTGAGGAATTGGCGCCTACAGCCAAACAGCGGGCAAGCAAAATGATTGAGCTTCTCCTTTCTAAGGGGTCAACTCATATTCGTACCCATGTAAATATTGATCCCTATATAGGCTTGAAGAACCTGGAAGGCGTAAGAGAAGCTTTAGAAGACTATTCCGACAAACTGACATTCGAAATTGTAGCTTTCCCTCAACACGGTCTATTAAGGGAACATGTAATTCCTCTCATGAAAGAAGCGATGAGATCTGGAGCCAACATTGTAGGAGGTCTTGATCCTGCAGGAATTGACCGCAACATTGAAAAGTCACTCTATGAAGTCATGAATCTGAGTACAGAATTTGATGCAGATATAGATATCCATTTACATGATGGCGGACATGCAGGATTATATACCATTGATAAATTTGCTGAAATGATAGAAGAAGTAAAGTGGCACAATCGTGCTGCTGTAAGCCATGCATTTTGTTTAGGGGAAGTACCAGTTCCGCAAGCAGAAGAAATGGCGGAAAGATTGAGTGAGCTTGGAATTTCGATCATGTCCACTATTCCTATAACAAAATCTCTTCCACCAATTGAACTCTTAGACAGGAAAGGTGTAAATGTTTATCTGGGCTGCGATGGATTCTATGATTCCTGGGGTCCTTTCGGGAATGGAGATCTGCTGGAAAAAGTCACAAGATATGGTGAGCTTTATCGTAAGAGCGATGAAATATCTCTGGCACAATCCTTAAAATGGGCCACTGGGGGTCCTGTTCCATTAAACAAGGATGGAGAGATGAGTTGGCCGCTTGAGGGAGAAGAGGCAAACTTGGTACTTGTCAATGCTTCGTGTTCGGCAGAAGCAGTTGCGAGAACACCTAAGAGAGAAGCGGTAATTTTTAGAGGGAAAGTTGTCGCGGGGCAGCTAACATAGGAGTGTTAAAGGGTTTCCTGAATTAAATGATATATCTAAAGAAGATATGGAGGATCAGATGCTAAAAATTGATGATGGCCTAATGTTCTTTGAAGCAGCCGGGAAAGGTGACCTTGAATGTTTGAAAGCATGTGTAGAGAGTGGCATTAATATCAATCTGCAGGATAAGAAAAAACGAACTGCCATACTGATTGCTTCGATAAATAAGCATTATGATATGGTTCATTATCTGGCGGAGTCAGGGGCAGACATTAATCTTCAAGATCAAACCAGCTTAAACCCATTTTTATATGGATGCATTCATGGTGATTTGAAGTTAGTAAAAATGATGATAAGCGCAGGTGCTGATATTAATCTCTTAACTAGATTTGGCGGGGTGGGTATTACTCCAGCCTGTGAAAAGGGACATATAGAAGTAGTTCGGGAGCTTTTAATGTCTACAGATATAAACGTAAACCATACAAATTATTGCGGATGGACACCTTTGATTGAAGCAATTGTTTTGAATGATGGAGGAGAAAACCAGCAGGCCATCATAAAGTTATTGCTTGAACACGGAGCCGATACAAACCTTACAGACCAATATGGTGTGAAACCGATTGAGCTTGCCAGAAGAAAAGGATACAGAGAAATAGAGGATATTTTATTTACCGCTGGTATAGAGTAATTGCATAGTAAGGTCTGAAGTATTTTATAATACAATTATATTAATAAAGTCCGATAACATTTAAGGTAAAGAAATCCCTTTCTGTTTGATAGCAGAAAGGGATTTCTTTTGATTCATAAAGATGTCCTTGAAAGTTGATTCCCTCAGCAGCAATAGCGGCCAATGTAAAAGCATATTAAGTACCCGCAAGAAAACTAAAGTTTAAAAGTTTTATTAAGCAGGGAAGATATAGGAAAGGATATTCAAATAATTCTGAAGACAGTATGTTAACATCAAGTATAAGGACATATTTAAATAAAGGAGGAAATGCGATGAATACAGATATACAAAAAGAAGAAAACCGTTTTTTTATAAATGATGAGAAAGGGGACATGATTGCCGAAATCACCTATATTCCAAGCGGCGATTCGGTCATAACCATAGACCATACATATGTAAGCGAATCCCTGCGCGGTAAGGGAGTTGCAGGAAAACTGCTGGAAAGTGTCGTTCAGGAGGCGCGCAGCAAAGGATATAAGATTGTGCCTGCCTGCTCATATGCAAAAGCTGTTTTTGACCGGAAGAGCGAATATCAGGATTTACTCGCGAAATAAAGGAGGTTTTTCTGAATGCACGCAAAAATAAAAGAAGTAAATGGAACAGCCATCTCATATTATGATGAAGGCACAGGTGAGCCGCTGGTATTGCTGCATGGTTTTTGCGGCAGCAAAGATTACTGGGCAGGGGTGATTCCCGTTTTGGCGGAGAACTTTCGAGTCATTGCGGTGGATCTTCCAGGACATGGGGGTTCAGGTTTGCCAGCCGGTGACCCATCAATTGAGAAGATGGCTGAAGTAATCAAAGAGGCTATAGATGAGATGGAGCTGGATAAAATATCTCTTATCGGCCACTCATTGGGCGGCTATGTAACTCTTGCATTTGCTGAAGCATACGAAGACAAGCTGAAATCCTTTTCTCTTGTCCATTCAACAGCCAGCCCTGATTCAGAAGAAGGAAAGAAAGGAAGAGACGCAGCTTCCGGCAAAATTGATAAAGAGGGAATTGAATCCTTTATTGATGGACTTGTGCCCAAGCTCTTTGCACCCGGTGAGAAACATCCAGAAGAAATTCAAATGGCGAAAGAGATTGGCTATTGTACAAGACCTGAAGGTGCAAAGGCTGCCTTGAAAGCGATGAAACTGCGTGAGGACCGCAGCCATGTCTTGAAGAGCACTGAGCTCCCGGTATTACTTGTCGCTGGAGACAAAGATCAGATTGTCCCGCCTGAAAAGTCATTTGCAGTTGAAGGACCTAATATTAAGCAAATGACCATTAAAGCTGCCGGACATATGAGCATGTACGAAGCACCACAGGAACTCGCCGAAATTATTCGCAGGTTTTTGAAAGAGTAAGCAGTTTCTGATTTTTGAGCGCACATAAATATTTCTATCCGCACATAAATTTGTGTTATACGCACATAAAAAATCTTATCCGCACATAAATTGGCGTTATGCGCACATAAAGGTTCCTGTGACCCCAAATTAATCATTTTTGCGATTGAAATACAGAAAAAAAGCTCCTTTTCACCCGAAAAGGAGCTTTTCTTACTTAAAAATAACCGAAATGATCTCGTCTGTCGTCATTCCGCTTTCTATTTCAAACGTACCGGGACGCAAATCGTTCTCAAGGCCCCGTTTTTCTACATCTTTATAGAATTGGACTCCGCTTTCAATAATATGGGCTTTTTCAAGCGCGTTCCCCACGTCAATGCTGGTCATTCCCATTGATACGGTTAAAATAGTCCTGTAAACAACTTTTTCGCCAGTTTTGTCCTCAGTTTTCTCTTCTGCTTTTTCATCTTTTTTCTCGCTGGACTTTGCTGCGGCAGCGAGCTGTTTGCTCCATTCAGCTTCAGTGTTGACGACGTAGCCTTTAGATGCGAGCAATTCAATCATTTCTTTATCTGACAGCTTTTCTGCTTTCTCTGTCTTCTCAGAAGGCTTTTCTGTACTCTTTGCTTCAGAAGGTCCAAAAAGGTAGACGCTTCCTGTCAAGATGGCCGCCGCTAAAAGGCCTGCTGCAAAACTGCGCAAGGTATTGGGTGTCATTGGGCAACCATGCTCCTTTCACCTTTGTTTGCTGAATAAGGCAGGAGCATCAGGTCGACCTCGTTAGGTGTAAGCTGTTTTTTTAATGCAATGCTTTCATTCGAATATCCGCGTTTATGCATATCCAGTACTTCGCGAAGCAATAGTCTTTCTTCTGATGGCCCGCTCATTGCCCCGGATTGCTTTGCTGTAATCTCAGCATCCAATTCAATATTTCTGATTTGCTGCTGCAGTTCATGAATTTCATTTTTTAATGTAAAAGTAACCTGATCGATTTGCTGCTCAATATTTGATTTGGATTGCGCCGTTTTTAAAAACGATAAAATGAGCAGCACGACTGCTGAACCAAATAATATGGCGATTACCCATCCCATCCTAAAATCCTCCCTTATGTAAACACATTTTTTCTAGGTATCTATTTTTTTACCAAACTAAATTATACCTTTATTGCCGGGGGATTTCGAATGATAACCTCAAAATAACACGATAGTCCCGTTTTTATGTAAGAAAAAGGAGCGGATGGTAAATCTTTTTGCTTATTAGCTAAAGAAATAAGAGGGCAAAAAACCCGGTCCATACGGGACCAGGCATCAGTTTGTCAGCTTTCTTTCTGCAGCTGTGCGCGTTTGGCTGCATGCAGTATATCTTCAATAGGAGAGACTCTGCCGAATTTATCTTTATGAACAATGTGTTTTCTTTCGAATTGAGTCGGATTATCGATTCCTGCAGCTGCCGCAAGATTAAATAGTCCTTCTCTTAGAGAGATGACATAGTTGCAGACACGGTAATGCTTTTCATCAACAATCAATCCATCCTGCAGCTTTTTGTCGGTTGTCGCAACCCCTGCAGGACAGTGATTTGTATGACAGACTTGGGCCATGATGCAGCCGACGCTGATCATAAAACCCCTGGCGATATTGACCAGATCCGCTCCCATCGCAAGAGCAATGGCAATTTTATCAGGAGTGATTAATTTACCGGAAGCGATAATTTTTACACGGTCCCTGACTCCGTACTCTCTCAGCATTTCATCCACAACAGTCAGGGCGGATTGGATGGGGAGGCCCACACTGTCTGCAAGCTCTTGATAAGTAGCGCCTGTTCCGCCTTCACCGCCATCAACTGTAATAAAATCAGGGCCTTTGCCGCTCTCCTTCATATAGGAAATCATGTTCTCAAGGGCATCAAGATCGCCTACCACTATTTTCATTCCGACAGGTTTTCCGCCTACACTCCGGAGCTCCTCAATAAAGTCGAACATAGAAGGGGCATCATCAAATTCATAAAAACGGTTTGGACTGTTAATCGTTTTGCCAACCTCTACAAGCCGGATACTGGCAATTTCTTCGGTTACTTTTTCACCTTCAACATGGCCGCCGCGGGTTTTCGCACCCTGCGCAAGCTTTAGTTCAAAGGCTTTTACCTCAGGCAGTTCACTTTTCTTTTTAAATTCTTCCCATGAAAATTCCCCGTTTGCCTTTCGGACGCCGAACATATCAGGGCCAATTTGCATAATAATATCCGGGCTTCCGGCCAAATGGTACTGAGACAGACCGCCTTCACCGGTATTCATCCAGGTGCCTCCGGCAAGGCCAAGACCTTTTGAAAGGGCAGTGATCGCCTTTTCGCCAAGAGAGCCATAGCTCATGGCCGATTGGCCGACAAGTCCCTTGACTCTGAATGGCTGCCGGCAGGTCTTTTCTCCAAGCACAACCGCATCTTCATCCCGCAGATAGTAAGGATTGGCCAATTTTTCTTCGCTGTGTTCCTTTCTTGAAAACAGGTTGTCTCCATCCACTTTATAAACTCGTGTTTTAACTTTCTGTGTATTATCCACCTTCATTTCATCAACGAGTTTAGGGAACAAGGTATTGCGTATATAGAAGCCTTCTTCATTAAAATCTCTTATAGAGCCGAATCCTATTAACCTTTCTTTGTATTTGCCGGCTTTGACAACATCCTGGTATTCTTTTCTCGAAAAAGGCTTGCCTTCTGTATCATTATTGAATAGGTATTGTCTTAACTCTGGCCCTACTTTTTCTGTGATGTATCGCACCTTCCCAATTACAGGGAAGTTTCTGAGTATGGAGTGCTGTTTCTGCCTGTCATCTTTTACATACCAATAAATAAATAGAATAACTGGTACAAAAATAACGAATGCAATAAATAGAAATAATGCAATAACAAGGTAATCTATTAAACTCATTTTATCCTCCTTCTATTAAAACTGGCTTAGGGCTTCACGGATAGCGGTGTCGCCAGAGGCTGCCTCTATGGTTGAATTAAAGATAGCTTCTTTATCAATAGACTCTACCAGAACTTCGGCTGCGTCCTCACGCGGAATCTCAGCATCCCGATCATGGATTTTCTCTGACAGGGTAATCTTTCCGCTTCCGGGCTTGTCAGTTAATTGGCCAATCCGGATAACCGTGTAGACCAGATCGGCAGCTTTAAGCATATCTTCTGGAAGATCCTTCGCCGCAATCTTGCGGGAAGGGTCCGTTTCACTTTCCTCCGCTTTGACTGCACTCATCATCACAAATCGTCTGACATCGGATTTTTGTGCCAATTGGATGATATCTGAAATAGATTGGTGATCGACCATGACTGTTTTGCTCGTATGTTTTTTAGGATTGACGCCTGTTAAATAAATCACTGCATCTGATTCCTGGAGATGGGGGATTAGCTTTTGCTCGTCATAAACAATTGCATGGGCTGCACCAAGTTTTACAAGATCTTCAATTTGGTTTTCATTTGCGGCAACGGCAAGAGCTTCAAGCTTCCTATCTGCGAGCTTCCTGATTACATGCTCACCCACATCTCCATTGGCACCGATTACAATCACTTTCATGCTAACGCCTCCTTTTCTACCCTTTTTCCACATAGGGTTTATTTAAAACCAAAATTAGGCAAACAAAAAAGCGGCCCATTAGGACCGCGCTGGTATAGGATGATTCCGCTTTCACTTGCACTATGAATGTACATTGCCCTGCATGCCCAAAGCAGAGATCGCCGCATATAAAATTTTGGCCAAGAATTTCTTTTATCTGATGTGAAGGCCCCAGTTGCAGTGTGGATGGCTGCACCTTTGCCCAGTTCATGAACGATATCTATTTTTGTTTATTTCTTATATAATAAGTTATGATTAGCACGACGCGAAAGGAAGTAATAAAATCTTGAAAAATAGGAAGCTTATTGTCATCCCCATTATGATTCTTGTAGCTGCAGCTGCAATGTGGATGCTTAATAAAGATTATCAGCAAATAGATATGCTGATCCGATTTATGATAGCAGCTGGTGCAGCACTATTATCAGGAGTCATCTCATATTTTTTATTCAAGCCGGAAAAAGAAGAACAATAAAGATGCCTGCTCCCTGGAAAGGGGACAGGCATTTCTTTTTGGAACTTTTACCATTCGGTTTCGTATATAAGCTGAAGGAGTTGATAGAGGTGAATCATGTTAAGGAATGCCCAAGATGCAAAGGTACGGAATTTGCGGAAGGCACCGACTTCATGCCGGTTAAACCATTAAATAAAAAACTCTCCGCTGGATCTTTGAAAATCTATCGCTTTTGTTTAAGCTGCGGAGAAGTTGTTTCTATTAGAGTTGATAATCCAGGTAAGTTTAGAAGCCGGTGATGGATGAGAATGCTTCATGAAGCCGAAAACCAGGAAGCAAAGAGAAAAATGGTCGCCATGGGGGCTTCATGAAGCCGAAAATCAGGAAGCGAAGAGAAAAATGGTCGCCATGCGCTTCATGAATCGCTTCATCCACCCAGCACTCTTATTTCTTCCGCTTAAGCAGCTGTAAATCAATGTACAGCTGGCATCTTGTGTTAAAGTCATCAAAGTCGATGGATGTTAAATCTGTAATTTGTTTCATTCGGTATTTTAATGTATTTGTATGGATGAAAAGCTGTTCCGCAGTCGGCTTAAGGCGGCAGTTGTTCAATAAATATACTTCAAGCGTCTTCAGCAGGCTGGTTTGGCTTTCCAGGTCTTTTTTCTGTAGCTTCATAAGGTCTTCATTTACATATTTAGTCAGGCTGTTATGCTGAGCAATAGGTTCTAAATACCGGAATACCCATAGCTTTTTATATTCATAAGGCAATTCTTCAGGTGATCCAATGAATTTGGCGGCTTTGATGACCTCCCGAGCCTCTGCATAGCTTTTGCGCAGTTTTAGGATGGAGGAATATTCTCCTCCGATCCCTGCATACACAGTCTGCGATCTGAATTGGCTAAGAACGGTATTGGTTAATTCATGTGCGTCTTCTGATAGGCTGCCAGGTGCAGGGGAGCTGCTGCCGATCATGACGATAATTTCATGCTGGTTTGTAAATATGTGAGCTGGATGGCTGAGGGCATTCGCGAACAGCCGAACGGTTTCATTTAATTCCGCAAATATCTCTTCATCTGCCTGCACGACAGTAAATACATTGATTATATAGGCCTCCGGGAGGATGATCTTAACATTGGCGGCCTCCCATTTGATCTGATCTTCCGTCTGATAGGTACGATCAATAATCTTTTGGTAAAATTGATGTTTTTCTTCTTCTTTGCGAAGTTTTTTCAGGTTTTTCTGATATAATAGCTTTCCAATATGGAAGGAAACATCATGCAGAAAGTCCATTTCGCTTTCTGATAGAGAGCCTTCTAATTCCTGAACCCATATAAAACCCAGTATCTGCTCTTTATATTTTGCACTTACCACTATGCGCTGGTTAAGGCCGATTTCTTCCATTTTCTTAATTCTAAAAGGCTCAGGAATTGTCTTTAATTGATCAACAATGCCTTCATCCATGAATTTCTCCAAAATGGGAATGGGCCATCTCTTCGAAAATATAGTCTGCTGATTCGCCAAATCAAAATGTTCAATATAATACGAGCTATAGGCCAGCAGCGAGAATTGTTCATCCTCGATGACAACGGGCTTCTTTAAAAAAGTGCTGACCATTTCTGTGATCTCATCAATATCTGCCATATTAAGGATTTTCTCCAGCGGCTGGCTCATTAAGGCTCCCTCCTAAACATTGCTGTTCTTATTATAGTGAAAAATAATGGGAGGCACCACTCGAATTTTGCAGAAAGAAAAAGGACCGGGCATTTTCTTGGCCCAGTCCTGATAAGTTTAGGTTATTTTAAGGATTTTTCAAAGTCAGCAAATTGTTTTTCGATTTCTGCAGATGGCTTTGCAGTTAGAAGGCTTACCACTATGATGGCAATTAAGCTGGCAGCAAAGCCTGGAATCATTTCATAAAGCACATCAGATAATCCGGCTTGAGACCAAATTATTACAGTGCTTGCCCCAACAATCATTCCTGCTAATGCTCCCCATCTTGTCATGCGCTTCCAATATAAGCTAAGAATGATAAGAGGTCCGAAAGCGGATCCGAAACCAGCCCATGCATACCCCACAAGGTCTAGAATCGTTTCATTTTTCTCCCATGAAATAATCAATGCAATGATAGAAACCAGCAATACAGATAATCTTCCTATTGTAACTAGTTCTTTATCTGTCGCTGAGCGGCGGAAGAATGTTTTATATAAATCTTCCGTTAATGAACTTGATGTTACAAGCAGCTGGGATGAGATGGTACTCATGATAGCTGCGAGAATTGCCGAGATTAAAAAGCCGGTAATGATCGGGTGAAATAAGACTTCGCCAAGTAGGATGAAAATGGTTTCAGGGTCGTCTATTGAAATGCCTGTATCAGCAACATATGCGATACCGACGAAACCTGTCAGCATAGCTCCAATACTCGAGAAAATCATCCAGCCCATCCCAATGCGGGTGGCTTTCTTGATTTCTTTAACAGAACTGATAGCCATAAAACGGACGATAATATGAGGCTGGCCAAAGTAGCCAAGGCCCCATGCAAAAAGGGAAATGATGCCTAATAGACTTGTCCCTTTAAAGACATCAAGGAAAGCTGGATTGATTGTTCTTGCAGTATCAATTGCCGGCCCAAATCCGCCAACATGGAAAAGTGTTACTAGTGGTACAAGAATGAGGGCGATAAACATAATCAAACCTTGAACAAAGTCTGTCCAGCTAACCGCAAGAAATCCTCCAAATAGCGTATATGCTACTACAACACCTGTAATGATCCATAAACCTGTATGGTAATCCAGCCCGAAAGTGCTTTGGAATAATACTCCACCGGATACCATGCCTGATGATACATAAAAGGTAAAGAAAATTAAGATAACTAATCCTGAAATCAGGCGCAGGATTTTGGAAGCATCCCCGAAGCGGTTTTCTAGATAACCGGGAATCGTAATAGAATCATTGGCTACCTCAGTATATGTGCGAAGCCTTGGCGCAACATAGATCCAGTTCGCCCATGCCCCGAGAGTTAAGCCAAGGACAATCCAGGAAGCGCTTAAGCCAGTGGCATACATGGCTCCTGGGAGTCCCATCAGCAGCCAGCCGCTCATATCGGATGCACCCGCACTTAAAGCAGTTACTGCAGGACCCAGTGTTCGTCCGCCGAGCATGTAATCTGATAGATTGGAAGTCCGTTTATAGGCATAATAGCCAATCCAAAGCATCCCAATCATATACACGGTAATGGATATAATTAATGCATAATCCATTTGTAAGCCTCCTTTTTGTTAGTTTAACAAAATATTTAGATAAAATAAGCGATGAGAAAGCAGTGGATTTGCTTTCTCATTACTTAGAAATCATGAATGGTTGTTTATTATTATAGCCATATTTTATTGTTTTGGAAGAAAAATAATTTTAAAGTTTTACTTTTTGAAAATGCCCTTAAATGCAAAAGCAATATTAGCCGGGCGTTCAGCGAGCCTTCTCATGAAATATCCATACCAGTCCATTCCATAAGGTACATAGACACGCATCTTATAGCCTTGCTTTGCCAGTTCCAGCTGTGTTTTATTCCTCATGCCATAGAGCATTTGGAATTCAAAGCGATCGTTTGGAATGTTATGCTTCTTTGCCAATTTTTTTGTGTACTTGATGATCTGATCATCGTGAGAAGCTATTGCTGTATAATTTCCATTTAACAGACTTTGCTCAATTAATTTCTTATAGTTTTCATCTACATCTGTCTTTTCAGGAAATGCATGCTCCGGTGATTCTTTATAAGCACCTTTTACCATTCTTAAGAAAGGCTGGTATTTTCCCAGATCCTCGAGGTCCTTTTCAGTCCGGTACAGGTAAGCCTGCAGAACTGTGCTTACACAGCTGTACTTCTCTTTAAACTGTTTAAACAAATCGATAGTGGCCTGGCAGCGCGGTACATCCTCCATATCAATTGTCACCATTATCTTATGCTTCTCGGCAGTATCAAGAATTCTGGTCATGTTTTTCACAACAAGATTATGATCGATATCCAGACCAAGGGAAGTCATTTTTAGGGATACTTGTGAATCAAGTCCTTCTTTGCTGATCATTTCAATGGTTGAAATACATTCCTCTGTACGTTCATTCGCGACTTCAACAGAATCAACAAATTCTCCCAAATGGTCAACTGTTACAGAAAGTCCTTGATTATTCAGATCTCTGATAAAACGGACGCTGCTCTTGAAATCAACCCCGCCAATTAATTTACCTGCGGCAAAACTTCCGCCTCTGTTCTGGGCAATTTTATTTAGCAAGCTATTTTTTGATAAATATAGAAAAAAGTCTCTTGTAATCGCTTCCATTTTTTCAGGCACCTCCAATGGTTATATCTTTAGATTAATCTTACAATTCTGTGACAAGTTACGACAATGTTCATAAAAAACAAAGATTCTATATTTCTATTGTTGACTGAAGACAATGAAAGGCTGCATTTTCCAGACAATGAAACATCTGCATCAGTTTTAATTCTTTGATTACTGCTTCCCGGGAACTTCCGCTTTCTGTTGTCAATTAATATGTAAGAAAAGTTTCCATATTATTGTTTACATTGACAAGCATTTGTATTTAAATAGTAATATAGTTTTGAATATTAACTTATTTCTGAAAACGGGGGTTAGAGAAAATGAGAGAGCAGTTAAAGAAATTTGCGCAATTTACAGCATTGTCCAGTTTGCTTGTCCTCTCTGCATGCGGCGGCAATCAGGCTTCAGGGGATGAGGAAGGGGAGAGCAGCGGAGGAGCAGTTAAAGCGGATATTGGAGTTATTTCTTATATCAGCGGGCCAGGTGCAGCTTATGGCGAAGCTATTACAAATGGCTTAAAGCTCGCACAGGAAGAAATCAATGGCAAGGGTGAAGTCGAGATAAACCTTGTTATAGAAGATTCCGCCGGCAAGCAGGATCAGGCATTGACAGCAGCACAAAAGCTTATGAACTCAGAGAATGTAACAGGAATTATCGGGCCTACTTTAAGTACAGAAATGAATGTAGTTGGTCCAGAAGCCGATCTGAACGGGGTGCCGATCATGGGGACTTCAACAACTGCAGAAGGGATTCCGCAAATTGGGGCCTATGTTTTCCGCAACTCGCTGCCTGAAGCTTTGGCAATTCCGGCTTCAATAGATAAAGCCATTGAAAAATATGATGCTAAAAAAGTAGCAATTCTATATGGAAATGATGATGTTTTTACAAAATCGGGCTTTGACACGATGAAAAAAGCAGCAGAAGAGAAGGGCCTTGAAATCTTAACGATTGAAACGTTCCAAAAAGGACAATCAGACTATAATGCACAATTGACGAAAATTAAAGGTTTAAAGCCAGACCTTATTCTGGCGTCAGCTCTATACAATGAAGGTGCAGTCATAATGGATCAGGCAAGGAAAATGGGCATTGATGTCCCGTTTGTCGGAGGAAACGGCTTCAATTCTCCTGAGGTCATCAATATCGCAGGGGATGCAGCAAATGGCCTGATTGTGGCAACTCCTTGGTATGGTGAAAAAGAAGATGATAAGGTCAAGGAATTTGTCGGTAAGTATGAGGAAGAATACGGCAAAAAGCCTGACCAATTTGCAGCCCAGGCTTACGATGCACTATATATTATGGCTGAAGCATTAAAAAATGCGGGTGAAGCTGACCGTGATGCACTCCGTGACGCTTTGGCCGAAATCAAAGGCTTTAACGGAATCCTTGGAGAGTTCTCTTTTGATGAAGAAGGGGATGTCGTAATGGAGCCGACCGTTTTGGTTATCGAAGGCGGGGCATTTAAGGAATTTAATTAAGAAAGCTGCAAAAGTGAAGCTCTGGCGCTTTCAGTGCCAGAGCTTACTTTTAAGAAAATGATTCATATAAATAAAGTTAGTAGGTGAATACCGTGTTAATTGAACAATTAATAAACGGAATTACCCTTGGCAGCATTTATGCCATCGTTGCACTTGGGTTTACATTGGTTTTCGGGGTGCTTGGCATTATCAATATGGCACACGGAGAAATCTTTATGTTCGGAGCCTTCATTGGTGTTGTTGTCACTTCCACATTTAAAGGGCCGCTTTGGATGGCCTTTATGGCAGCAATTTTGATAACTGCCGCAATGGGATATCTGCTTGAGCGATTTGCCCTGAGACCGCTCAGGAATAAACAGGGGGTATCCCATCTGGCGCCATTGATCAGTACCATTGGCGTTTCGATACTGCTGGAAAACCTGTCCCACCACATTTTTGGTCCAGGCAACCATCCTTTCCGTGCTTCTTTTGCGGAAATAAGTTTCCAGATCGGTTCGATCACCGTATATCTTGTGCAGATTGTCATCTTCGTCATTTCTGTCCTTCTCATGTACGCCCTTTCTTTTTGGCTAGGCAAGACAAAGGCAGGAAAAGCCTTAAGGGCAACTGCTGAAAACCTGGAAACTGCAAGCCTTCTTGGTGTTGATGTGAAAAGAACGATTACGATGACTGTTATCATCGCATCTGCGATGGGCGGGATTGCCGGGATCCTGGTCGGAATGGCATTTAACTCTGTTACGCCTCAGATGGGATTATCCATTGGTCTAAAAGGACTTGCCATCATCATTCTTGGAGGCATGGGGAATGTCAAGGGAGCGATGGCCGGGGGCCTTATCCTTGGTCTGGCGGAAACCTTTGTCGTTGTTTACGGCAATTCGGGATACAAGGATGCAATAGCTTTTGCGGCCATTATCGTCATACTTCTAATCAGGCCGCAGGGATTGTTTGGCCAAAAAATTTCAGCGTAAGAAGGTGAACTCATGCTTGCAGAATTAATAAATCCATATTATTTACAGGTAGCTTCTTTTATATTAATCAACATTATTTTAGGGGTAAGTATATATATTACTCTATCAACTGGTCAGCTCTCGCTTGCCAATGCAGGATTTATGGGGATCGGTGCCTATACATCGGCCCTTCTGACGCTGAATTTTGACCTTCCGATTATTGTGGGGATACTGGCGGGCACTTTATTGGCGGGTTTATTCGGAATCCTTATCGGGATACCGACATTAAGGCTTCAGGGTGTTTACCTCGCCATTGTTACCCTCGGGTTTGGAGAGGTTATCCGGGTTATTTTTGTAAACTGGGAGTCTATGACAAAGGGAGCTGTGGGTTTATCAGGCATACCGCATATGGGCCGTGAACTGCTGAATACTTTAAAAGACTTTGGCTTTGATCCGAAAATACTTGGACTCCAAAATAACCAGTTTGTATTTCTAGCTATTTTCCTCATCTTATTGGGGGTTACAATCAGCATAATCACGTTTTTCAGAAGGCAGAACCGTTCCAGAGTGGGACGGGCTTTCGCAGCGATTAAGCTGGATGAAAAAGCTGCTGAGTCAATGGGCATCAATATTACTTATTATAAGGTCCTGGCATTTGCACAGGGGGCACTGGTAGCCGGATTTGCAGGCGCATTATTTGCACATGTTCTTGCGTACATAAGTCCTGCCGATTTTGCCTATCACCGTGCGGTTGAGATACTGATTTTCGCAGTTTTCGGGGGAAGCGAAGTAATTTGGGGACCGGTGTTTGGAGCGCTCTTTTTAACTGTAATGCCCGAAGTGCTCAGGTTTATCAGCGAATACCGCTACATGATTTATGGTCTGATCATTATTATTATGATGGCTGTCCGGCCGCAGGGATTAATTGATGTAAATATTTTAAATTGGCTCAAGCTTAAAACATCAAAGAGGAGGCAAAAGCATGGTACTTCAAGTCAAAAAAGCATGTAAAAACTTTGGCGGGCTGAGTGCCCTGTCTGATGTCTCGTTCTCTATTAACCAGGGTGAGATCTTTGGGCTGATCGGTCCAAACGGAGCCGGGAAGACAACGATGTTCAATCTGATTACATCGATGTTTACTCCCACCTCAGGCGAGATTATCTTTAATGAAGATAATATCAATGGCTTAAAACCGCACCTGATCACGAAAAAAGGCATTTGCAGAACATTCCAGAATATTCGCCTGTTTCCGCAGATGACAGCAGAAGAAAATGTGATGGTTGGTGAGCACTGCAGAAGTAAGTCCGGCGTATTAAGCAGTGTATTCAGGACAAAATCACAGAGAAAAGAAGAAGAAAGAATCCGCAGCAAAGCGAATGAACTATTAGAGTTTGTTGGGCTGGGAGGTTTTGCGGAGGTCGTTTCTGACAGCCTGGCATACGGCCAGCAAAGAAGGCTGGAAATTGCCCGGGCACTGGCCAGTTCTCCTCAGCTGCTGCTGCTGGATGAACCGGCAGCCGGAATGAATGAAACAGAAACAAGCGAATTATTTCATCTCATCAAAAAAATTCAGGAACAGGGCATCACTGTCCTGCTGATCGAGCATGACATGCCGCTTGTCATGAAATTATGCGACCGTATTGCCGTGCTTAACTTCGGCAAGAAAATTGCTGAAGGCACACCTGCTGAAATCCAAAATAATCCTGATGTCATAGAAGCCTATCTCGGCAGTGAGGAGGAAGATTTGTATGCTTAAGGTAAACGGGATTAACGCTTTTTATGGGAAAATCCAGGTTCTTAAGAACATTAGCCTCGAAGTGGAAGAAGGCAGTATTGTTACGATACTTGGCGCAAACGGAGCTGGGAAGACAACGACCATGAAGACCATTTCCGGGTTGCTTAAGCCTCAAGCCGGCAGCATTCAATTTCAGGGGCATGATGTAACGGGACTCCGGCCGGACCAGCTGCTTCGTAAAGGGATTGCCCTTGTTCCGGAAGGCCGCCAGATCCTTTCAGGAATGACAGTGCTCGAAAATCTGGAAATGGGTGCGTATCACCGTAAGGACAATGAAATTGACCAGGATATTAAGAATGTAATGAAGCGTTTTCCAATCCTCGAAGAAAGACAGAAACAGCAAGGTGGAACCTTATCCGGCGGACAGCAGCAGATGCTGGCCATTGCCAGAGCGATCCTCAGCAAACCCAAGCTGCTTCTCCTTGACGAGCCGTCAATGGGGCTGGCTCCTCTGATAGTGGCTGATATCTTTAAGATTATTAAAGAAATTAACGAAGCGGGCACTACCGTTCTTTTGGTAGAGCAGAATGCCAGGCAGGCACTAAAAATATCCGATTATGGGTATGTCCTGGAAACCGGAAAAATGGTTGCTGAGGGCAGCTCACAGAAGCTGCTGAATGACCCTAGAATCATGGAAGCCTACCTGGGGCGGAAATCAAGCTAAATATAAAAGGCCGAATCTTTAGATTTGGCCTTTTATATTTTTACCTATTGCATTATGGTAAAATCGGTTGATAAAGGAATTATTTGTGCAAAAACCGGAGGACAAATGAAAAAAATAAAGAAGATCTTAAAACGGCTGATTATAATTTTATTAATTCTCGGCGTATTTATGTTTTTAAACAACAGCTCCCTGCTTACAAAAGAAAGAAATGCTGAGCCGCTGCTTCTCGCCCATAGAGGAATGGCACAGACCTTTCATATGGAAGGGATAACGGGGGAGACGTGTACGGCTGAAAGAATCTACGAGCCTGAGCATCCCTTTCTTGAAAATACGATTCCTTCCATGGAAGCAGCTTTTGAAGCAGGTGCAGATGCAGTTGAATTGGATATTCAGCTTACAAAGGATGGACAGTTTGCGGTGTTCCATGATTGGACGCTGGAATGCCGGACAAATGCAAAGGGAAGCACCAGAGATTATACAATGGAGGAATTAAAAAAGCTGGACATTGGTTACGGCTATACAGCGGATAATGGAAAAACCTATCCGTTTCGCGGCAAAGTAATCGGAATGATGCCAAGCCTGGATGAAGTCATGAATGAGTTTCCGGAAGGCGATTTATTACTCCATATTAAAAGCAATGACCCCCAAGAAGGAGAAAAGCTTGCTGAATACCTGTCTTTGTTTTCAGAAGACAGATTGGAGAAAATATCTGTTTATGGAGGAGACGAACCTATTGCTGCACTGAAGGAAGAAATGCCTGCAATGAGGGTGATGTCAAAGGCAACATTGAAAGATTGCCTTCTGCCATATATAGGGGCGGGATGGACAGGGTATGTTCCAAACTCCTGCAAAAACACACAGCTTCATATTCCTGAATCATATACGAAGCTGATGTGGGGCTGGCCGAATAAATTTTTAAATCGAATGGACGATGCAGGCACGAGAGTTATTGTGGTTGCAGGGGACGGAAGCTGGTCGGAAGGATTTGATAGACCTAAAGACCTGGAAAGGCTGCCTGATGATTATTCAGGAGGCATCTGGACAAACAGGATCGACCTGATTGCCCCCAGATATAAGAAAGAATAGGCGCTTGGTTTGATCCAGGCGTTTTTAATTTTTCAAATGGAATTATTTAAAAATTTTGTAAAAAGGATTATGATATTAAAAAGGATTATTTAGTTTGCCGAAGGATTTCAGGTGTCTTATTATACATATATTATAAATTGCAATTACAGCTTGGGGGACTATAAATGGCGAAAGTTTTAGCATTTCTTAAGCCTTACCGGATAGCAGTGGCAATAGCATTATCCTTAATGCTGACTGAGCTTGCTGTTGAGCTTATTCAGCCATTATTAATGGCAAAGATCATAGATCAAGGCATCCTTCAGAATAATCTTCAGGAGGTCGTGAAGTGGGGAGGGATTATGCTGGCTGCTTCTTTTGCCGCTTTTGCAGCTGGAGTCATTAATTCCTTTTATGCTGCCCACGTCAGCCAAAGCTTTGGTTTTGATGTAAGGAGAAGCTTATATGACAAAGTGCAGTCCTTCTCTTTTGCCAACTTTAATCTTTTCCCGACATCTTCATTAATTACCCGAATGACTAATGATATTACGCAGCTTCAAAATACCGTTTTTATGAGCCTTCGAATCATGATGAGAGCTCCTTTATTAATAATTGGCGGCCTTATAATGGCTTTTGTGGTAAATGTGAAGCTTGCTCTTATCTTGTCAGCTGTGGCCCCATTCCTTTTTCTATTTCTGTTCTGGGTAATGGGAAAAGGCGGCGCGCTCTTTAAAGCAGTCCAGGAAAAGCTGGACTCTGTAAACAGCGTCATGCAGGAGAATCTGACGGGGATTCGGCTAATTAAAGCGTTTGTCCGCAGAAATCATGAAGTGAAACGATTTACGCGCACAAATGAGGATCTTAGAGATGGAACGGTTAAAGCATTGCGTATGATGGAAGTGACCATGCCTGTTTTGCTTTTAATCATGAATCTGAGTATTCTTGGCGTGCTTTGGTTTGGCAGCATACAGGTAAATGAAGGGGATGTAAAGGTAGGAGAGATTGTTGCCATTGTTAACTATGCAACCAGAATAACGGCCGCTTTCTCCATTTTCTCCTGGATTATCATGGCATTCTCAAGGGCGCGGGCCTCTGCAAATCGTGTTGCAGAGGTACTGGAGACTGATGTGGATTTGACAGACAGCTCAGAATCCAAGAATGCCCTAACAGTAAATCAGGGAAAAATTCATTTTGAAAATGTATCTTTTATATACCCAGGCACTTCAGAGAAGGTGCTGGACGGCATCAGCTTTACAATAAATCCTGGGGAAACAGTAGCGATATTAGGTGCAACAGGCTCAGGGAAAACCTCTTTATTCCAGCTCATTCCCCGGCTTTATGATGTGACCGGAGGAAAGGTTGAAATTGATGGGCATGATGTCCGGGAAATGAAAATGGAGAATCTTCGCAGGAAAATTGGCTTTGTGCCTCAGGAAGCCCTGCTTTTTACAGGCAGTGTGAAAGAGAACATTAAATGGGGCAAGGAAGATGCCGTGATGGAGGAAATCACTGAAGCAGCTGTCAATGCGCAAATACATGAAACGATTATGAAGCTGCCTCAAGGTTATGAAACAAAAGTGGGACAAAAGGGTGTTAATTTATCGGGCGGGCAAAAACAGCGGCTATCCATTGCCCGGGCGCTAGTAAGAATGCCGAAAATCCTTCTTCTTGATGACAGCACAAGTGCACTGGATATGAAAACAGAGGCAAAACTTTTGAGTTCTTTAAAAAAATATACTTGTACAACACTGATTATCACACAGAAAATCAGTACAGCAATGGAAGCAGACAGAATCTTATTGCTTGAAGATGGAAGGCTTCTGGCTGAGGGAGACCACGAGACTCTCCTTCAAACATCGGGATTGTATAAGAGGATTTTTCAATCCCAATCTGGAGAGGAGAACAGAAATTATGCTTAAACAGCTCAAAGAACCTTTCCAATATAAAAAGATTCCTCTCGACTTGAATGGTGAATTTACTAAAGGGAAAAAGCCGAAATCTGAGAACATTAACTTCACATTAAAAAGAATCTGGACATACTTAGCCTACAATAAAGGATTGTTATCTCTTGTTCTATTAATGGTGGTTATCAGCTCAGCAATGGGGCTGCTAGGTCCATATTTAGTCGGGATGGCGATCGACGAGTATATTGTCACAAAGAACAGCAATGGATTTATAGCCTTACTGATCTGGCTCGGGGTCATTTATGTGCTGAACTCGCTTGCACTTTGGTTTCAGAATTATTGGATGATCGGCATCGCACAGGAAACTGTATTTACAATGAGAACGAAGCTTTTCAAACATTTGCATAAGCTCCCCATTCCGTTCTTTGACAAGCGGCAGCAGGGGGAACTGATGAGCAGGGTAACAAACGATATTGAAAATGTCAGCTCGACTCTGAACAGTTCAGTGATCCAGGTCTTTTCCAGCTTGCTGACTTTAATTGGCACTGTTTCCGTAATGCTTTGGCTCAGTCCTTTGCTGACGCTCATTACACTGATCATTGTGCCGCTGATGTTTTTTGGAATGAAATGGATTACAGCACGGACAGGAAGGTTATTCAAAGAGCAGCAAAAGAATCTTGGAGAGCTAAACGGTTTTATTGAAGAGACCATATCAGGACAGAGGATCATCAAGACCTTTTCACAGGAAAAGAAAGTTATGGCCGAGTTCCGGGAAAAAGGAGAAAAACTTAGGGGGGCAGGGTTCTGGGCTCAGACATATTCCGGATTTATCCCGAAGCTGATGAATGTTCTGAACAACTTGAGCTTTGCCATTATTGCCGGGGTTGGAGGCATTTTTGCCCTGAATGGAATGATTTCAATCGGTGTCATTGTCATATTCACGGAGTATTCCCGACAATTCACACGTCCGCTTAATGACCTGGCAAACCAATTTAACACACTTTTATCAGCGATTGCAGGAGCAGAGCGGGTATTTGACATTATGGATGAAGATGAAGAATTCAGAAATGAGGAGCAGCTAAAAGAACTTACCGAAGTGAAAGGAGAGGTTGAATTCCATAAAGTATCTTTTTCATATGAAGAAGATGGAAATACGGTCAGGGATGTAAGCCTTCATGTAAAAGCAGGACAGACTGCTGCTTTAGTTGGTCCAACAGGTGCAGGAAAGTCAACAATGATCAATTTGCTCTCCCGATTTTATGAACGGGAGTCAGGCCGTATTTTAATTGACGGCGAAGATATAGCCAATGTGAAAAAAGAAAGCCTGAGGAAGCATATGGGATTTGTCCTGCAGGATTCATTTCTATTCCGTGGCACTGTGCGCGAAAATATCCGCTACGGCAGGCTGGAAGCCTCAGATGAAGAAGTGGTGGAAGCGGCTAAGCTTGCCAATGCCCATTCATTTATCATGAAACTTCCCCAGCAGTATGAGACACTGCTGAGTCAGGACGGAAATGGCATTAGTCAGGGACAGAAGCAGCTTCTTTCCATTGCACGTGCATTTCTGGCAAACCCGGGCATTTTAATTCTGGATGAAGCAACAAGCAGCATTGATACGGTGACAGAGCTTAAAATTCAGGATGCCCTTCAGGAACTGATGAAAGGCAGGACCAGCTTTGTCATTGCCCACCGTCTGAATACAATTAAGAACGCAGATAAGATCTTTGTTCTTGAAGAGGGACGGATTATTGAAGAAGGTACACATGGAACCCTGCTAGAACAGGAGGGCTTTTATTATCGGCTTCATGGTAAAGCGGCTGTGGGGGCAAATGCCTGAAATGGCAGTTTGATGCAAAAAAGGTGTATGCCCTTCAGCGATACAATGGATTTTCCAAACAAAAGGCGGATTTGATTAATATCAAATCCGCCTTTTCGCTTATCTATTAAATAACATTCATTTCTTTTGCTTCTTTTAGCCAGTCCGGGAATTCATTCAGCAAGAGGTCATATAGTTCGTTATCAGAAATGGTCTCGACATCTTTAATGTGGAAAAAGTTTGCGTTATCGATATAGCGGCCATCCATTTCATCCAGCTTTTCCAGTACTTCAAAGTTTGAATCGCCTATCCCGACAAACTGCCAAAATAATGGTTTATCGGATGATGCAACAACGGGTTTTTTGATCGTTCTTTTACAGCCTCCATCATTAATGAAAACAATGAAGGCAGGGTCTTTACTTGTATCTTCTGAGGTGTATTTCTGAATGACATCCTCCATTACGGGCGGTTCATCATTTCTTCCGAATTTGTGAATCAGATCATTATTTAAGATATATTGATCCACATATCCTTCAAAGTCATGTTCTGTTACCGGCTTCAACCTGGAAAATTCATTATCATAGACCCAAATATCAAGTGCGCCGTCATCATCAAATTGGCTGGCAACTGCTAAGATTCTCTCCACAACCCTTTGGACAGTCCCGTTTTTATATAACTTGCGCATGGAGCCTGAAATGTCCAGCACAAGTCCTACTCTGGCAGTAACATTTGTCAGTTTCTTTTTCTCCAGTACAATTCCCGCTGATTTTTTTAATAAACTAATAGAGCTCATTCTGTGAATCCCCCTTTAATCATCTATCCAAAAATTTACCATATTGGGAGACTATTAGCATTAATAAAGCTTTAATTTGAAAATTTCATGGCAAAGTCGATAAGCATTTTTTTATATAAATGGATGGAATGCGGCAGCACATATTCATTATCACCGTGCCAGTTCATGCCGGTTGGACCAAACTCGATAGCTGGTATCCCGTAATTGGCAAAGAACACAGTATCAGCAGAACCATGCTGTCCAAAGAAAACAGCTTTATCTTCGGTGTGTTTTTCAACAATAGGTTCAAGCATTAATATGAAAGGATTATCTCTGTCTGTCACAAGCGGCTTGCTGAACATACTCATAATAATTTCCCCATCTGTGATAGTTTCGATTTGTTTGATGATCTCTTCATGATCCTGTTCAGGCAAGTATCGGATATCATACGACATTATGCATTTTTCAGGCACCTTATTATAAACATCTCCTCCAGTTATTTTTGCCAGATTAATTGAAGGCTGCGGAAAGAAATCTGATGCTTCTTTTGCAAAAGGCAATTTTAATAGTTTTTGATGTACTTCAAAAGCCTTTTCAATGGCATTGACTCCTTCCCATGGACGGCTGCCGTGGGCCGGATCTCCATCTATCTCGATGTCCAGCCTGATAACCCCTTTTGCTTCCAGCGCAATTCCAAGCTGAGTGGGTTCAGAACAAATGACAAAATCCCCGCGATACCCTTGTTCTGCTAAATACCCTGAACAATTAAAACCGCCGATTTCTTCATCCGATACAATTTGAAGCTGTATTTTAACGCCAATAGGCTTATTGCGGAGTTCTTTTACTGCACACATCATGGCGGCAACCCCGGCTTTCATATCCGCTGCCCCGCGTCCGTATATCTTATCGCGGAGTTCTACAGGAATGAACTGTTCATCCTTTCCTGAAACAACATCCACATGTCCGTTAAAAATAATGGTCTGATCACCGCTTCCAATTTCACAGACTGCCATTTTATAGCCATTATTTTCGATTATTGTAGAAGGAAGGTCGTGGCCCGACAGCCATTGATGGCAATATTCGATAGCCTGGTTTGCTCCTTCCTTTGAAGAGCTTTTAATAGAAATGAGATCTTTCAGTAAGCTTTCAAGCATGTGTCAAAGGTCCTCCTTTAATGCAGCAATAATTTTACACAGTACTAATCCTATTCCCGCTTTGGCAGGATGAAAACAGCCTGATCAATGATAGCCCGATATTTGTGAAGAATTAGTGAAGTATATTGCGAAAAGGGAAGGGAAGGAGTATATTATAAGTGAGGAAAGTTAGTGAAGTATTTCACAAACAACTTCACTGCAGCAATCTTTCTTCTCAAGAGCTGGCCGGCTTTTAAATCCCCAGATAGGGAAAAATTTTTTAAGTGTTTATGTGAAATGATTCACAATAATAACATGGAGATGATTATCATGAAATGGTGGAAAACTCCTAAGGCAGCAGTCGTGTGGACAATATTAAGGGTTTGGCTTGGTATACAATGGCTGGAAGCAGGATGGCATAAGGTAGCAGACGGATTTAATGCAGGAGGATTCATGCAGGGGGCAATAGCCCAAGCCGCTGGCGACCATCCGGCAGTGCAGGGCTGGTATGCGGGCTTCCTGGAAAATGTAGCATTGCCAAACGCAGATTTATTCAGTACTTTAGTTGTATGGGGCGAAGTTCTTGTTGGAATTGGACTAATACTTGGAGCAGCAACCATTCCGGCATTAATCGCAGGCGCATTCATGAATCTAAACTTCTTATTAGCAGGAACAACAAGCACTAACCCAATACTATATACAGCAGCAATCATCCTTCTATTTACAGGTGCAGGTGCTTACTACTGGGGAGTCGACAGATTCGCCATCCCATATATTAAGACAATGATGAAAGGCGGTCACGGAATAGGAAAAAAAGAAGCACACAATCACTGAATTGGAAGAAGCAGGGGCTGAATGTCCCTGCTTCTTTTTTGTGTAAATTGAAACTTAGCGTTTTTGACTGTTCTTAACCCGCTGATTGGCTGCATTGGAACGTGCCATTGCCTCGAGATCTTCTTGGTCGGCAAGCTCGCGGTTGAACTCTACGTCGATGCCGTCAGATTTCATATTCTTTGGTACTTGTGGAAGTGATGCTTTGTTTTTATCACGAGTTTTATGTCCATGTGCACGGCCCATTGTAAATAACCCCTTTCAGCAATAAAGGTGCGGAAACTGAATGTTTCCTTACCTTTATCATGTGCCATTAATAGGGCTGGTATGGGTGGAAATTAATGTTTTGACTGTCTGCCTGCAAATCCGCCTGCTTTGTCAGCTCTTTTGAATTCTCTTGAATAAGTTACTTCCTGCATGCTTGATAAAGTGCTTTTAGATTTGTCTTTCTTCTTTTTGTCCACTTCGCAACATCCTTTCAGAATAAGGTTCACACTTCCCTTATTTTTCCCTTATTTGAAAAAAATGATACAAATTTCATTGATAAATATCGCCAAGAGCTGCCTTTAAATCTGGATATAAAAAATCAAAACCGAATGACTGCAATTTTTCAGGAAGCACTTTTTGCCCCTCTAATACCAGTGTACTCATCTCCCCAAGAGCTATCTTTAAAGCAAAGCCCGGAGCAGGCATCCAGTGAGGGCGATTAAGGACTTCTCCAAGTATTTGTCCAAATTCCTTCATTGTCACAGGATGGGGCGATGTGAAATTTACGGGACCTTGAAGCTGTTCTTGATCAATGCAAAAAAGGATTCCGTTTACGGCATCATCTAAATGGATCCATGAAACCCATTGGCTGCCTGTTCCGACAGTCCCTCCGGCAAATAATTTATAAGGAAAGGCCATTCGCGGAAGGGCACCATCGTTTTTCTCAAGAATGATTCCAAACCTGCAGAAAACTGTCCGGACTTCAAATTCTTCTGCTTTGGCTGCCTCTTCCTCCCAGCGTCTTACTGTTTCAGCCAAAAAATCAGTACCGCTTTTCCTGGAAGCTTCGGTGAAGGTTTCAATCTGGGAAGTGCCATAGTAACCGACAGCACTGGCATTGATTAGTGTATACGGCTTTTCTTCAAGGCGCCCAATAATCCGGAGAACTTCCTTCGTGGCTGTAATGCGGCTGTTTAATATCCGTTTTTTGCGTTCTTCTGTCCATCTTCCGCTGTTAATGGACTCACCTGCCAGGTTGATAAACACGTCAATGCCTTCCAGAACATCCTCCGGTGAATCATCATCGTTCAGCCATTGTACATAATTCAGATTTTTAGAATGCTGCTTATCAGATATATTTCTCGTTAGAATAAATATTTCATGTTTTATCTCCAGTAATTTTTTCACCAATGCGTTTCCAACAAACCCAGTTCCGCCTGCGATGGCTATTCTCATGTGAGATTCCCCTTTCAAGTGGCAAATACTTTGTTACAATTTACGACGTTTTCTTTCAAAATCCTTTTTTGGATATGTTACATTTAAGAAAAGAGGTGGAGAAATATGCCGATCATTACGAAAATCACATTTCAGAAAAAAAACACAGACCGCTACAATATATATATGGATTATGGGAAAGGTGAAGAATATGCATTTAGTGTGGATGAAGATGTGTTAATAAAACATCAGCTCAAAAAAGGAATGGAGCTGGATGAATTTTCACTTAATGAAATTGGCTACCAGGATGATATCCGAAAATCCTATAATATGGCTATTCATTATTTATCCAGAAGGATGCGCTCAGAAACCGAAGTCCGCAAACATTTAGCGGAAAAGGAAGTTGAAGAACCGGTTATTCAGGAAGTTGTCCACAAATTGTACGATTACAAATTTTTAAATGATGAAGAATATGCAATAGCATTTGTGCGTACACAAATGAACACATCAGATAAAGGGAAAGGATTAATCCGCACTGAACTAAAAGAGAAAGGGATTTCCCCTGAATTAATCGAAGAAGCGCTGAAGGAGTATCCATGGGAAGCTGAATTAAGTACAGCAAAAAGGCTGTGTGAAAAGCATTCACAGAAATATGCCCGTGATTCATCAAAGATCCTCAAACAAAAACTGGAACAGATGTTAATGCGCAAAGGTTTTAATTTTGACATCATTCAAGAAGCAGTATCTGAAACGGAGATTGAAAAAGAAGAAGATGAAGAATTTGCAGCCCTAAAGTACCAGGCGGAAAAAGCCAAGAGGAAATATGCGAACCTGCCTGAATTCGAATACAGGCAAAAAATGAAACAAGCCTTATTCAGAAAGGGCTTTTCGTTCAATTTAATTGATCAATATTTAAATGATGAAGAATAACACATGGAAACCCATGTGTTATTTTTTAGATTCGATGACAATTGATTCTTCATCCATATTATCCAGAATCATTGCTGCCACTTCTTTAGGAGAACGAAGCCTGGATTTGTCCTTGATATGGTCGCTTTCATCCCAGAAAGGGGTATCCATTCCGCCCATATAAACGGCTTTAACTTTAATATCTGTGTTTTCAAGTTCTTTCTGAAGGCTCTCTGTAAATCCTCTAACAGCAAACTTGCTTGCTGCATACACTGATTCATTTACTTTTCCTTTTAAGCCAGCTGTCGAAATGATATTCATCAGCAAGCCACCGTTTTTTTCTTTAAAATAAGGCAGAACAGCCTGAGTCATATAAATAGTGCCAAGCACGTTTGTTTCAAGCATTTCCTGTATTTCCTGCTCTCCAAGACGGTCAAATGGCCCAAAATGTCCAACTCCAGCATTATTAATTAAGCCGTAAAGTTCATAGCTTTGGATTTGCGTCATCAAGCTGCTGATCTCCTGGGGCTTTGTAATATCTAATGTAAAGAATTGAGCACTTCCGCCAGCTTCATGAATCTCCTTTTCCGCGCTTTGCAGTTTGTCCAAAGTCCTTCCAGTTAAAATAGTATGGAATCCTTGTTTGGCAAATAATAAAGCAAGCTCTTTACCTAATCCGGACCCCGCGCCGGTAATGATGACAGACTTCATATGTTTCGCTCCTTTGAAAGGTCTTATAAACAACATCTTAACAAAAAAGCTCAATACTTGCGAAATGGCATCAAAACAAAAAGCAGGAGCCTTTTCTAAACAGGCATTTTCTCATATACTTAGCTATGTGCAGTGGATTTTAAATTAAAATTTGTATATAAATTAGCTTGGCCAACTATCTAAAGAAAGTAAGAGGGATTTATATGCAGGACAAAAGGTACAGTACAATGACTACGTATGAGCTTCAGCAGGAAATTGCCAGCTTAAATGAAAAAGCAAAGAAAGCGGAACAGATGGGTATGGTAAATGAGTTTGCCGTGCTTGAGCGCAAGGTAATAATGGCAAAATCCTACCTGCTCAATCCTGATGAGTTTTCCCCTGGTGAAATTTATGAAATCGACGGGGATCCAGGAGTTTACTTTAAAATTGAATATATGAATGGCGTGTTTGCCTGGGGATTCCGGCTAAATGGCAGTAAAGGTGAAGAAGCTTTGCCGATCTCCATGCTGAAAAAACTGGAAGAAAGAGGATGATGTAAACCATCCTCTTTCTGCTGTTATGAATTTTTGCGAATCTGCCGTTTTAAAATAATGAGGTCTTGAGTTTGCTGGGTCTCACCATTTACTTGTGAATGTGCACGCTTAGGCCTAAAGTGTGGTGAAGTAAATGGACTGGAATAAGGATTATCCCCAAAAAAGTTTTTGCTGTTTCCCATAACCAAGCCCTCCTCGTATTTTAAAATTCTGGTGTGTCACTTTCGCGGTTCGATGAAGCTCTCATTCGTTCCTGAGGGTGCGTATTAATCGTGCCATCAGCCCGGCGTGAAGCATATTCTGCTTTAGCCCGCGGCTCCCCCTCCAATTTGATATTGTTTTGATTTGGGAAATTTCTCGCTTTATTGCGCATATGCAGCCTCCTAAACCGGAATAAGAGCGCGACCGGCACATTTGCCAATCACGTAATACTATTATTTGTTTTTTTCGGGAGGCTATGAAGGATACAGGTTATTAATAAATGGTAATGAGGTGACTTTTATGAATGAGTACCAGAAAAAGCTTTATGAGCTTTTATTGGAAAAAAACAAAATGCTTTCAGCAAGCCAGGCCCAGACATGGATTGAGCTGCTATGGGAAGATTTTGAAGCAACTTATGCCAAGGCTGGCAGAGAATATAAAGGTTCTGAAATGACAGAAAGAATCGTAAGGCAATGGGTAGAAAACCATGGAAGCAGGCTCCATGAATTTGTTGCTAATAATTCTAAATACAAGCATTTGCTTGAACAGGACAAAAATAAGCTAAATTAAAAACAGGCTGCCTGTATTAGCAGCCTGTTTTCATTAGCCAGGAAGAATATCCAGTTTTTTTCGAAGTTTTTCCTCACTGAAAATCCAGCCTGTATAGGATGATTGAATGTTAAACTCCCGATCGAGCTGAACCACGGCTACAAATGGATAATGTCCATTGCTCCGGTAGCGAAGGTCAATGAATCGAACTTCATAATAATCATCATATTCATCCACTTCCCAGCGGTAAACTGGTGAGAAGGATAGGAATGCAGATAAATTTTTATCTTTCTTCGCGGCTTCAATTACTGGTGTCTCAGGGACAGGAACACGATTAAATTGATCGAGAATCCTTACATGGTTTTTAACAGCACGACCAACGAAAAATTGCTGCCTGCTCATCACCGCAACACGCCATTGATTGAACCTCATGGTTGGGGCAATGATGATTTCTGTGGCATCCGGAATAATTACTTTTACAGCCCTCAGTACACTTCTCTGAGCTGCAAATCGAAGAAGATAATACACGACAATAATGCCATAAATAATTAAAAATGTATAACCAGGATGAGCCCCGAAGGCCCATATAAATAATCCAGCGACATGGATCCCGAAAATGAATGGGTCGAATGTGTTGATGATTCCCAATGCTACCCATTTCGATGAAAAGGGGCGAAGTGCCTGTGTTCCATAAGCATTAAAAATGTCGACAAAAACATGCAGGAAAACAGCCAAAAATGTCCACAGCCATAAGTGAAGCAAATTTGCCGCTGGAAAAAATGGGTAAACAACTGCAAGTATGACAAGTGGCCAAAGCAGTACTGCAGGTATGGAGTGGGTAATTCCCCTGTGATTGCGAATATAAACGGCATTATTTCTTAGTTTTAAGACAGTATCTATATCTGGTATTTGTGAACCGACTATGGCTCCAATCATGACACTTGTTGCTGTAGCAGAACTCTCCGCAACTACGGGGTCAAGAGTGGCAATGCCGCCAATCGCCAGCCCCATAACTACATGTGTGCCGGTATCCAAGAGGAAAATACCTCCTTCCTTGGGACATGATCTAGTGTTTGCTTTAATAATATATAGCGGACTTAATGGCCGCTTTCTAAAGTGTACCAACAAATTTCTTGTATTAACAGCTGAATATGGGTACCTTTAAAGGAGTTGCTGAAATTGAAACAAAATGTTCAATCATCAAGAACTAAAGATTAAAGAAGCGACTGTACTAATATATTCCCATATTTCCCGATTGTTTAACATCAGGAGGATTAAAAATTGAAAGAAATTAGTCAAAATAAGATTGAATCAGTTGATATAAAAGGTTTTCAAAATGATTTGCTCAGGTGGTTTGAAGCTGAGCAAAGGGATTTGCCCTGGAGAAAGGACCAGGATCCTTACAAGGTTTGGGTTTCTGAGATTATGCTTCAGCAGACGCGGGTGGATACCGTCATTCCTTACTTTCATCGCTTTATTGAACAGTTTCCGACCATAAAAGATCTTTCTGAAGCAGACGAAGAAAAGGTATTAAAAGCCTGGGAGGGTTTGGGCTATTATTCAAGAGCAAGAAACCTTCAGGCGGCCGTCCGGGAAGTCCATGAAAAATATGACGGAAGAGTTCCAGATACACCAAAAGAAATTTCTTCATTGAAAGGAGTAGGACCTTATACAGCAGGAGCAATTCTCAGTATTGCTTACGGAATACCGGAACCGGCTGTGGATGGCAATGTCATGCGGGTCCTTTCGCGTATCCTCTCTATCTGGGATGATATCGCCAAGCCTTCTTCCAGGAAAATCTTTGAGTCTTCCGTCCGAAAATTAATTTCACATGAAAATCCGTCCCATTTCAATCAGGCCCTGATGGAGCTTGGAGCATTAATTTGTACACCAACGTCACCTTCATGCTTATTATGCCCGGTGAGAGAACATTGTACTGCTTTTTATGAGGGGACGCAGCAGGAGCTGCCCGTAAAAACCAAAACAAAAAAGCAAAGAAATGTCCAATTAGCAGCAGCTGTCCTCATAGATGATTACAAAAGAATTTTGATACACAAAAGACCTGGAAAAGGCCTTCTTGCTAATCTCTGGGAATTTCCGATGGCAGAAATCAGTATTGCTTATGTAAGCGACAAAGAGCAGATGAAAGATGTGTTCAGCACACAATTTGGCGCCAAAGTGGAAATACAAAAAATGACTGGTCAGATTGAACACGTTTTTTCCCACCTAACATGGAACATAAATGTGTATAAAGGAAAAATAATAAAACTCGAAGAGGAAAAAAACGATTTGAAATTAGTCAGCATTGAAGAAATTAAGGAATTTCCTTTTCCGGTTTCCCATCAGAAAATATGGAAGCAATATTTGGAAAGCAGAGCATAGAAAAAGGGGGCGTGCCCCCTTTTTCTATAAGATTAATCGTAGCTTACCCGGGTTCCATGCGTATAATCAGCTTCCTGCCTTTTCAAGCCGCCGCGGTTTTCTATTTCTTCAATGATCTCCCTATGGATGGTTTGGCCTTCAGCATTTAAATAAGGCATGATCTGCTGAAATGAATGATGGTAAAAAGCAAGCTCACTGTCCTTCCAGTCTGATTTTGACATCATGGAAAGCTCTGTCATATCCCGTCCGACAAACATTTGCCATCTTCCTTTCCTCATTTGGATTACAGATAGTGTTTTAATTCGAATTGCCATATATACATGGAAAAAGCTAAAATGAAATCGGTAAGGGGTTATTTTTAAATTCCCAATATAACAATCCCTAAACAGTTTGGAACAGGAATACATAACAGAAAGGAAACTGAATCATGACACAAAAAGTAGCACTGATAACAGGAAGCAGCAGAGGAATTGGAAAAGCAACGGCCATCAGGCTTGCCAAAGAAGGCTATGACATTGTCATCAATTACGCACGCAGCAAATCGGCTGCAAATGAAACAGCAGCCGAAATTGAGGCACTGGGAAGAAAAGTCCTGGTTGTAAAAGCAAACGTAGGTGACGTAGAAAAAATTAAAGGGCTTTTCCAGGAGATTGACCGTGAATTTGGAAGATTGGATGTGTTTGTAAACAATGCAGCTTCCGGCGTTCTGCGTCCGGCAATGGAACTGGAAGAATCTCATTGGGATTGGACGATGAATATTAACAGCAAAGCCCTGCTTTTCTGCGGCCAGGAAGCTGCAAAGCTAATGGAGAAAAATGGCGGCGGAAAAATTGTAAGCATCAGCTCGCTGGGTTCGATCCGCTATCTGGAAAACTATACGACTGTAGGGGTTTCCAAAGCGGCATTAGAAGCACTGACACGCTACTTGGCTATTGAATTGGCTCCCAAAAATATCGTCGTAAACGCTGTTTCAGGCGGTGCAGTTGATACTGAAGCTTTAAAACATTTCCCTAACCGTGCAGAGCTTCTCGAAGAAGCAAAGACCAAAACTCCTGCAGGACGTATGGTGGAAATTGAAGATATGGTTGATACCGTTATGTTTTTGATAAGTGAGGAATCCAGCATGATCCGCGGCCAAACGATTATTGTGGATGGAGGCATTTCTCTGCTTGTTTAATGAAAAAATGGATATCTTTGGTTTTTAAAAAAATTGGATAGTTTCCTCCGCTCCCGGTTAAATTAATGAGCGTGGAGGTGATTATAATGGCTAAACAACCAAACCAATCTCAAGCTGGAACTAACGTTCAAGAAGTAAGACAACAAAACGCACAATCTGCTGGCCAAGGACAATTCGGTACTGAATTTGCCAGCGAAACAAACGCTGCTGAAGTAAGACAGCAAAACCAGCAAGCTGAAGCTAACAAAGGTCAAAATGCCGGCAAACAAAGCCGCTAATAGTATTAAAAGAAAGAAGCCGCCTTTTAATTGGAAAGGGCGGTTTCTTTCTTTGGCGTATTAGACCCAAAGTCCCCAGTTAATTTTTTATCTATGGCCATCGCTTCGACAAAACTTCCATAAAGTCAACATAACTAGTCAAAGGGTTAAAAAAAGGTACAGCGAAATATAGAAATAGGAAAAATAATGGGGACGGTGAAACAAACATGGAGAACTTTAACAGTTTAGTTTCAGAACAGATGAAAACGATGGAAAAGCTTCTTTATCTCCAAAGTGAATTGGAGCGCTGCCAAGAGATTGAAGAAGAATTGAAGGCTATTCAGCAGGAAACGGAGCTGGAAAGTGTACAGTATGAGATTGCAAGGATGAAAGAAGAACTAAAAGAAATTCATCGTATATTTGAGGAACAGACCGAAGAGGTCATCCGCTCCTATCAGGAAGTAAATGTAACTGTTTAAAAATAACATTCCTTCCCTAAATCTATCTGGTTTTCAATGCCTATAAAATCAGTTATTATATCCTTTTTTTAAAGCCGTTGATACATTTCAATGGCTCTTTGTTTTAAAAATTTCCTTTTACCGTTATAATAGTAGAAAACAGGAATCGTACTTTGTTGCCTTTTTCTTTTGGATATTATTGAGTCATGCTGTGCAGTAAACGCTGGCATGAAGGGGAGGACGCCTAATAAATGGCGCCAAAAAAAGTATTTTCAGGTTGCAAAGCTTCCGGAATGGAAAGTAGGGGAAAAAAATGGCGGTACCCATCGAAGGCGAACCAATGCAAATACACAGCTATAAACATAATGGGCATATCCACCGCGTCTGGGAGGAAACAACCGTATTAAAAGGAACACAAAATTTAGTGATTGGCGGAAATGACCGGACAATCGTAACAGAATCTGACGGAAGAACATGGGTGACAAGAGAGCCAGCCATTTGTTATTTCCATTCGCAGCACTGGTTTAATGTGATTGGAATGATTCGGGAAGATGGTGTTTATTATTACTGCAATATCAGTTCACCATTTATTTTTGACGGAGAAGCGTTAAAGTATATTGATTATGATCTGGATATTAAAGTATATCCGGACATGACATTCAATTTGCTTGACGAAGATGAGTATGAACGGCACCGTCAGGAAATGAATTATCCCGATGTAATTGACAGCATCCTTAAATCGAATGTTGACAATCTTATTCATTGGATCCGTCAGAGAAAAGGTCCTTTTGCACCGGACTTTATTGATATATGGTATGAACGTTATCTTACTTACAGACGCTAAAAAATGGCTGAATGCCGAAAAAAACGCCTGTTGGACCTTGAGTCAGCAGGTTTTTATTTTTGCCCAAATCTGCATGATTACCAGGTTTAGGGGTAAGTTTAAAAAAATAACTGGAAACATCGGCTTATTATCAAATATAAAAAAGCTGCATGATGCAGAGAGGGGGAGCGATCCGGTTGGACAGTATAAAGAGATATTTGAAATTCGTTAAGCCGTATCGGCTTCAGATTATCGGAACCATTATAATAGGCATAATTAAATTTGCCATTCCGCTTTTGATTCCGCTTCTGATTAAGTATGTAATAGATGATATTATTGGCAATGAGGCAGTGAGCCAAAGCGATAAGACCAGCACACTTTTAATGGTTATGGCTGTGATGATTGCTCTATTTGTCATCGCCCGTCCGCCAATTGAGTATTACCGCCAATACTTTGCCCAATGGGTGGCAAGCAAAATTCTATATGATATCCGGGATAAGCTTTTTACCCACATTCAAAAGTTAAGCTTCCGATTCTATGCAAATACAAGAACAGGGGAAGTCATCTCCAGGGTCATAAATGATGTTGAGCAAACCAAAACATTCGTAGTAACCGGTTTAATGAATTTATGGCTTGATGTGGCAACCATTTTAATTGCAGTTGTCATTATGCTGAATATGGATGTTACGTTGACGATTGTGTCTCTGCTTCTATTTCCGTTTTATGCATTTTCAGTCAAATACTTTTTTGGGAACCTCAGAAAGCTGACAAGGGCCCGTTCACAGGCTCTTGCAGAAGTACAGGGCTATCTGCATGAACGTGTTCAGGGGATGGCAGTTGTTAAAAGCTTTGCAATTGAAGATTATGAGCAAACTCAATTTGATGCGCAAAATAAAAATTTCCTGACAAAAGCGATCGACCATACGAAGTGGAACGCAAAGGCATTTGCAGTTGTTAACACCATTACAGATATTTCACCGCTTTTAGTAATTGGCTATTCAGGATATCAGGTTATCCAGGGGGATATTTCTCTCGGTGTCATGATGGCATTTGTCGCTTATATAGATAGATTGTACGGCCCGCTTAGAAGGCTTGTTAACTCATCAACAACCTTAACTCAATCGATAGCATCCATGGATCGTGTATTTGAGTTAATTGATGAGAAATATGATATTGACGATTCCCCTGATGCAATCCAATGCCAGAATGTTAAAGGGCATATCCAATTTGAAGAAGTGAGCTTTTCCTACAATGAGAATGAGCCTCCAGTATTAAAGAAAATAAACCTTGATGTATCAGCTGGGGAGACAATTGCCCTTGTTGGAATGAGCGGAGGAGGGAAGTCCTCTTTAGTAGGACTGATTCCGCGTTTTTATGATGTCAATGAAGGCAGAATCCTGCTTGATGGCACTGATATCCGTTCGTTTAAAGTAAGGAGCCTTCGCGATAAAATTGGCATGGTGCTTCAGGATAATATTCTGTTCAGTGAATCGGTTAAAACAAACATTCTTCTCGGCAAGCCCGATGCCACGGAGGTGGAAGTAATGGAAGCTGCCAAGGCTGCCAATGCCCACGAATTTATTATGAATTTGCCCGAAGGATATGACACCAAGGTAGGCGAGCGCGGTGTGAAGCTCTCGGGAGGGCAAAAACAGCGGATCGCCATTGCGAGGATTTTCTTGAAAAACCCGCCAATTCTTGTGCTGGATGAAGCCACTTCAGCCCTCGATTTAGAGAGTGAACATCTGATCCAGGAAGCATTGGAAAAATTGGCTAAAGACCGCACGACATTTATCGTGGCTCATCGCCTTTCCACCATCACTCATGCGGATAGGATTATCCTGATAGAGCATGGTGAAATTTCGGAAGCGGGTAGCCATGAAGAATTAATGAAAAAACAGGGTAATTATTATAAGCTTTTTCAGGTTCAGCAGCTTGAAAATTAGGTTTAAAAGCCGGCTCTATTACAGGGCCGGCTTTGTTGTGCGCTTTTTTATGGCAATGCGTTAAATTACTATAGCATTAAAATAGCTGCCCGCAAATTACGGTCATTAATCTCCATCTTTTTCATAAATATTAGTAGGATATTACTTATATAATCATATCAAAAAATATATAATGTTTACTATATTTAAATAATTTAGAAAAATGAGTAGACTTAACCAATCTTTTTTTATAGAATGAGAAAAAGATAGTGACCTAAGGTCCAAAATTGTTAAAAATGTCCCATTTCATAGAAACGGACGATCAAGAAAGGAGTATCCGTGTGACTCAAGCTCCAGTTTTAGATGTAAAGCAGCTGAGGACTTCCTTTTTCTCTTCAGATGGAGAAGTTCCCGCCGTGGACGATATCAGCTTCTCGGTTAACAAGGGTGAAATTCTTGGAATTGTAGGTGAATCGGGCTGCGGAAAGAGTGTTACATCTCTCTCCATTATGAAGCTGATTCCACAGCCCCCGGGAAAAATTGTTGGCGGCGAAATCCTCTTGGATGGAGAAGATCTTGTTAATGCATCAGAAAAAAGAATGCGTGAACTAAGAGGCAATGAAGTGGCTATGATTTTCCAGGAGCCGATGACTTCATTAAATCCGTTATTTACTATTGGAGATCAGCTGGTAGAAGGAATCAAATTACATAAAAAATTTAAAAAGAAGGCTGCGATCCAGCAGGCAGTTGAAATGCTGAAGCTTGTTGGACTGCCAAGGGCAGAGCAGATTATGAAGGAATATCCCCATCAGCTGTCAGGGGGAATGAGGCAGAGGGTAATGATTGCCATGGCATTGTCCTGCCATCCGCGCCTTTTAATTGCGGATGAGCCAACGACCGCTTTGGACGTGACAATTCAGGCCCAGATTCTATCTCTAATGAAAGATCTTAATGAAAAACTGGATACAGCCATTATTATGATCACTCATGATTTAGGGGTAGTAGCTGAAGTCTGTGAAAGGGTAATTGTTATGTATGCCGGGAAAATAGTGGAAGAAGCTCCGGTAGAAGAGATATTCAAAAACCCGAAGCACCCTTATACCCAGGGACTTCTTCAATCTGTGCCTGATGTAAGAGAAAAGAAGGAGCGTCTGTATTCCATACCTGGAAATGTCCCAAAACCGGGCTCCATCAAGACTGGATGCCGTTTTGCAGCGCGCTGTGAATTTGTCCATGACCGATGCATGGCGGAAAGTCCTCCGCTTTACAATGTAGAAAAAGCAGAACAGCATACGGTGCGCTGTTTCCTGCATGAGTCTGGGGGTGTCATTAATGACCGAAGTGCTGTTGGAAGTTAATCAGTTAAAAAAGTATTTTCCAGTAACCGGCGGTCTGTTTGGAAGAAAACAAGGTGATGTGAAAGCGGTTGACGATATCAGCTTCTTTGTCAATAAAGGGGAAACGCTTGGATTGGTCGGTGAATCAGGATGCGGCAAATCAACCACAGGCAGAATGCTGATGCGCCTGATAGAACCAACAGAAGGAAAAGTAGTCTTTGAAGGCAAGGATCTGACTGCCCTAAACTCAGCGGAAATGCGCAAAATGAGAAAGGAAATGCAGATGGTATTCCAGGATCCTTTTGCTTCCTTAAATCCGCGCCATACAGTTGAGCAGATTTTGGAGGAGCCTCTCATTGTCCACGGCATCGGTAATAAAGAAGAGCGTAAACAGCGGGTAAGGGAGATGCTTGAGGTTGTCGGCCTCAGCAGCTACCATGCCAAACGCTATCCGCATCAATTCAGCGGCGGCCAAAGGCAGAGGATTGGAATTGCAAGAGCATTGATGACCAAGCCTAAGCTGATCATTGCAGATGAGCCTGTTTCAGCTCTTGATGTATCCATTCAATCACAGGTGCTCAACCTGCTGGAAGATCTGCAAAAGGAATTTCAGCTGACGTATATATTCATTGCCCATGATCTCGGGGTAGTTAAACATATCAGTGATAGAGTTGGTGTTATGTATCTTGGAAGATTAGTTGAGATCACAACATCGGACCAGCTCTACGATAAACCGCTGCATCCGTATACAAAGGCTTTGCTTGGTGCAGTTCCCATCCCTGATCCGACTTTAAAGAAAGACAGGGAGCTATTAACAGGGGACATTCCAAGTCCTCAGAATCCGCCAGCTGGATGTGCATTCCATACAAGATGCAAAGAATGCATGGAGATATGCAAAACAGAGAGGCCACAGCTGAAGGAAATTGAACCAGGTCACTTTGCAGCCTGCCATCTTTATAGCTGAGCTATAAAAGGGCAGGACTGCATGGATGATAAATATGTAAATAGCCGATACCGGCAAAAGAAAAAAGGGGGAAAACAATGAAGAAGCGCAATGGCATTTGGTTCCTTGTGGCAGCTTTGCTTCTGTCACTGGCTCTTGCCGGCTGCAGCAGCAACTCAAGCAGCGGAACGAAAGACGAAAAGGATAATGAGAAAGGTACAGATACAGAAGAAACGTCTTCAGGCGGCACATTAGTATTTGGCCGCGGCGGTGACTCTACTTCGCTTGATCCGGCTATCACAACAGAAGGTGAATCTTTTAAAGTAACAAAAAACATCTATGAAACTTTGATTGAATTTGGTGAGCAGGATACAGAAATTCAGCCTGGCCTTGCTACTGAATGGGATTCAAGTGAAGATGGGCTAAAGCATACATTGAAGCTTCGAGAAGGCGTTAAGTTCCACGATGGAACTGATTTCAATGCTGAAGCGGTTGTCTTCAACTTTGAAAGATGGAAAGCGGGAAGCGCTGAGCAATTCTATTACTATAACTCACAGTTTGGAGACAAAATCTCTGAAGTGAAAGCTGTAGATGATTACACAGTTGAATTTATCTTAAACAAGCCAATCGCACCATTCTTAAAGAACCTTGCAATGTCCCCATTTGGAATTGCAAGCCCGGATGCAATTGAAAAGCACGGTGATAAATTCCTTCACAACCCGGTTGGTACAGGTCCATTTGTATTCCAAGAATACAAAGCCAACGACCGCATCACACTTGTTAAAAATGAGGAATACTGGCAGGAAGGCCTTCCAAAGCTCGATCAGGTTATCTTCCGTGTCATTCCTGAAAACTCTGCCCGTCTGAACGCTTTGGCTACAGGCGAAGTTGACTTAATCGATGGTGTTAACTTCAGTGATGTTGGCCAAATCGAAGGAAACCCGGACCTTCAAACTTTTGAACGTCCATCATTAAACGTAGCTTACCTTGGATTGACAAGCACCCGCGGACCATTAAAAGATAAAAAAGTCCGCCAGGCATTGAACTATGCAGTTGATAAGCAAGCTCTAATTGATGCTTTCTATGCTGGTGCAGCTGAGCCTGCGAAAAACCCAATGCCTTCAGTTGTAGCGGGTTACAATGATGACGTTAAAGATTATGAGTACGATCCTGAAAAAGCTAAGGAGCTTTTAAAAGAAGCAGGATATGAAGATGGTTTTGAAATGGAACTATGGGCAATGCCGGTTCCTAGACCATATATGCCGGATGGACAAAAAGTTGCTGAAGCACTTCAAGCCAACTTTGATGCAATCGGCGTTAAAGCAAAAATTGTTACTTATGAGTGGGGTACTTACCTGGATAAAGCTAAGAATGGTGAAGCTGACACATTCCTATTAGGATGGACTGGCGACAATGGGGATGCTGATAACTTCCTATATGTACTTCTTGACCAGGACAGCATCGGTTCTAACAACTACTCTTACTACCAAAACCCTGAAGTGCATGATCTGCTTGTAAAGGCACAGGCTAGTGCAGACCAGGCAGAGCGTGAAGAACTTTACAAACAGGCTCAGCTTCTGATCAAAGAAGATGCTCCGTGGATTCCTCTTGTTCACTCAAGACCAATCCTTGCGGGCAAAGCTGATATCACAGGCTTCAAACCGCATCCAACAGGTTCTGATTTACTGGCAACTGTAGAATTTAAATAAGATGCTTTTCAAGTGAGATAAGTATACTTCTTATATTCAAGGAAAAGGGAGTACAGTTCTGTAGCTCCCTTTTCTATTCCAACAAATTTTAGACAACCTTCAAGAGAGGTGAAATGGCAATGCTGTCCTATACACTAAAACGTTTGTTTTCCCTTATTCCAGTTCTGCTGGGGCTTTCCCTTATCGTCTTTTTTATGATTCGGGCAATTCCTGGTAATCCGGCACAGATTATCTTGGGACAATTGGCAACAAAAGAAGCAGTAGAGGAATTAACGAAGCAGCTGGGGCTTGATCAGCCTTGGTACCTTCAATATTTTACATATCTTGGCGGGCTTTTTACGGGAGATCTTGGAGAATCACTCCGTACGAAAACAGAAATTAGCCAGGAAATTTGGCCGTATCTGGCTGCAACAATTGAACTTACATTCGTTGCCATGTTAATTGCAGTTTTTATCGGTGTGAATGCGGGAATCATCAGTGCATGGTATCAGAATTCATGGTTTGATTATGTGGCAATGGTGCTTGCACTTATTGGTGTTTCCATGCCAATCTTCTGGCTTGGCTTAATGGAGCAGTGGGCATTTGCCATAAAGCTGGACTGGCTTCCTACATCGGGAAGGGAAGAAGTAAGAAATCCGATTACGGCTATTACGAACATATATATGATTGATACCCTCCTGCAGGGAAGGATGGATCAATTCTGGGATGTTATCAGACACTTGATTCTGCCTGCATTTGCTCTAGCGACAATACCAATGGCGATTATTGCGAGAATAACACGCTCTACGATGCTTGAAGTAATGAGATCCGATTTTGTCAGAACAGCGAGGGCAAAAGGCTTAAGAATGTTCTGGGTCGTTTATAAGCACTCATTAAAGAATGCCATCATTCCAGTTCTTACGATTATCGGTCTTCAAATGGGATTATTGCTTGGAGGAGCGATTTTAACAGAAACGATTTTCAGCTGGCCGGGAATCGGACGTTATATTTATGAGGCTATCAATTATCGTGATTATCCTGTTATCCAGTCAGGCATACTTATCATTGCATTTATCTTTGTCATGATCAATCTAGTGGTGGACTTGCTGTATGCAGCAATCGATCCGCGCATTAAATATAATTAAGGAGGGGGAACATACTTGGAACTTTCAACACAAAAAGACCTTCAGCCACCTATTATGCCAGCTGAAGAAAAAGCAGTTTCCCCCTGGGTGGAAGCATGGAGGAGCTTTAGAAAAAATAAACTGGCTTTAATCGGCACCATCATTGTATTATTTTTCATTCTTCTGGCTGTATTTGCACCGCTTATTGCGCCGCAGGGAATTAATGAACAAATGCTGTCAAAAAGGCTTCAGGCGCCATCAGGCGAGCATTGGTTTGGAACGGATGACTTCGGCAGGGATATCTTCTCAAGGGTTGTTTATGGGGCAAGGATCTCCTTATGGGTAGGGTTTCTGGCCGTAATCGGATCTATTGTAGTTGGCTGCCTTTTAGGTGTGGTGGCAGGATATTATGGCAAATGGGTTGATACAATTATCTCCCGCATTTTTGATATCATGCTTGCTTTCCCAAGCATCTTGCTGGCCATTGCGATTGTGGCAGTTCTTGGTCCATCATTGAGAAATGCCCTGATTGCCATTGCGGTAATCAATATTCCTAACTTTGGGAGACTTATCCGTTCAAGGGTGCTGAGTGTAAAACAGGAGGAATATATAATGGCCGCAAAAGCGATCGGAATGAGCAACAGCCGGATTCTCTTCAGGCATGTGCTGCCAAATAGTATGGCTCCGATTATTGTACAGGGAACACTTGCCATCGCCACAGCAATCATTGAATGTGCTGCCCTTGGATTCCTTGGCCTCGGTGCAGAGGCGCCAAATCCTGAATGGGGAAAAATGCTCTCCGATGCTAAGGCATATCTAATACAAGCTCCATGGACGATGATTTTCCCTGGGCTTGCGATTATGCTTACGGTTCTAGGTTTTAACTTAATGGGTGACGGATTAAGGGATGCACTTGATCCAAGAATGAAGAACTAACAAAAAAAGCAGCTGAAATCAGCTGCTTTTTCCTATGAATGTTAGTTGATATCCTCCGGTCTATTCGGCGTTCTCCGGTATTGAAACCTCATTTTCATCTTTATGATATGCCTGAAAACTGGATATAAGTTTATCAAGGTGTTCCACATGTTCATCGTAATCAACAATAGCTGATACAACTTGCATGATATGCGGGAGAATGGACTCTTCATCATGTTCATACTCTTTTTGCTGAGCCAGGAAAAGGTTCACCAGTTCCTTTCTGCTCAGGCTGAAGTCGCCTTCCTCAAACACTACATTCGGCCGAACTTTCCCAATAAATTTAAGCATGACGTGTTCATGATAATGTATAAGGATATCAAGCTGCTGCTGAACTGCATGCTGAAATTCTTCTGGCATTTGCTGCAGATCATTTTCATAGCGGTGAAGCTTTTTTAACGTTTCCAGCGAGCGTTTAACAGTCGAAATCATTTGCCTATATATAACGAGTTTTCTGGATTTAACCAGATCATTTCGTTTAAAATAATTTCTTTCCTCTTTATACATTAAGTACAGCTGATCAAGCTTCACATTGCTATCTTTCATTTTATCAATATCGTTTTTCAGCAGCTTGTGTTCAGACGCATGCCGTATATTTAGCCTGATCCATTTAGTAATTTCCTCCGTGTTGTTGGATATTTTAAAGTAAAGCTTATTCTCATATTTAGGAGGCAGAAATACAAGGTTAACGATAAAAGCTGATAATACACCAAGCATAATGGTTGAAAAACGAATAAGTGCAAACTGCAAAAAAGTATCGCCTGGTGTTTCCATAATGGCAATCAGGGTTACAAGTGACAGGCCAATCGTGTTTTCGATTTTAAGCTTTAGATTGATCGTGATAACAATGATAGCTGCCAGACCTATGATGAAGACATCGTTGCCGAATAAAAGCACGAAAATGACGGCAATTAATGCACCGATCGCATTCCCCTGGATCTGTTCAACAATAGAAAGATAAGATCTGTAAATAGTCGGCTGAACGGCAAAAATAGCTGCAATTCCAGCAAAGATAGGGGCAGGCAGATGAAAAAGTTCCGATAATAAAAGAGCTAGAATGATTGCGATTCCCGTCTTAAGTATGCGGGCGCCAAGTTTCATACAATATATGTCCTTTCTTTCTTTAAGATTTTTTATCTTATGGCTCATTAAAAAGCAAGTTGAATTAAACCGTAATTACAGTAATTATACATACTTTAAACGGTTTTGCTCATTATTAAACAATATTGTACTATACATGGATATGGAAAGAAGTTCAAGGGGCATTTTTATGAAATTTTTATTAAAAGTTATTAAAAAAGTTAAGGGTGCCTAAATGATGTGAAAAGTCCAAGAGAATGGATAATAGTGCCGCTGGGTGAGCACAGAAGAAGTGAAAGGAACTAAAGAGTTGTACCAAAACAGAATAACGAAGCCAAACTAAGACAAAAAGCCCCATCCTGAGAAAAGGATGGGGCTTGATTGGTGCAGATATATCACTCTGTGGAAACAGAAGGATCTGCTTGTTCTTTTACCGGAATGACTTGAACGAAGTGGTCTTCCGGATGATTAAGAAGGGAAGCCAGCTCTGAAGCTTCTTCTGTCTGGCCTTGATCTTTAAGCAGTGCAACGTATTGGCCAAGCAGGTCTTTTACATCTTCCTTTCCTTTATCGGAAAGAGAAGTAACGGAGACTTTTGCACCTTTGGCAATTCTGCGCTGGATGGCTTCTTTTGTTAAGCCCATTTCCGGCTGGTGTCTTAAGTAAACAACACCGCCTGTCATTCCTGCGCAGATCCATGGACCAGCATCGCCCAGGACCAGGCCTCGGCCATTAGTCATATACTCAAAGGCAAACCCTTTAATATTTGCATTTGAACCGATATTGCCGTATTCCTTTTCAGGCAGCGGCTTTTGAAGCTGGCCGCCGATAATCATATCTGCTCCGGATAATCTGATTCCGGCACGGGCATCAGCGTTTCCTTGAGCCACAAGCAAACCTTGCTGAGCTCCATAACCAAAGCCTTTACCAACAGAGCCATTATAAAACTTGCCATTCTTGCCTTTTGCTTTAAAGATTTTAATTTGTCCGCCGAAGGAAGTTTTTCCGATGCCATCCTGTGCCCCTCCAGCAACTTCGATGTTGATGCCGAAGCTATTGTAAGCTCCAAGGCCATTGCCCGGGATGGATCCGCCTTTGTATTTCAAATCAACTTGCGGAAGATTTTTATAAGAACCGTCAAGTCTGTCTCTTACACGGTGGCAGGAAACTCGGCTTCCCAGTACCCGCTGCTCGGAAGTGATGCTATGGAATTCACGTGACTGATGCAATTCCTCCACACTTGCGTCCAGATATTCTGCTCCAACAGCTACCTGCAGCTGGGCTTCCTGCAGGGCTTCAGGTGTTTCCTGAACAGAGAATTGGCCGATTTCAAGTGTTTTCAGAAGGTGAGTCAGATCAAGCTGATCCTGGCCCTTAATCTGTACAAGCAGGTCAGAACGGCCTACTGCATCCTGCAGGTTTTTTACACCAATTGAAGCTGCCAATGCTTTCAGTTCGTCGCCAAAAGCAGTAAACAGGTTCATGATGCCTTGGACAGCAAGGTCAAATTGACGTGGAACAAATCTTCTTAAACCATGCTCTTTCGCCTGTGCTTCAGAATCAATCTGGGTTGCAATACCAACATGGCAAGTATCAAGATGGCAGCCGCGGCATGTCGTACAGCCGATAGCAAGCATGGAAAGTGTACCAAAGCCTACACGATTAGCACCTAGCAGCATAACTTTTAATACGTCTGCTGCACTCTTGATTCCGCCATCAGCCCAAAGTTCTACATTCTCTCGGATACCTGCTTCCAGCAGGGCATTGTGGGCTGCTTTAACACCAATTTCAACTGGAAGGCCAACATGCTGCAGGGCATGAATTCTCGCTGCTCCAGTACCACCGTCAAAACCGCTTAGTGTGATAATATCGGCACCAGCTTTTGCAATCCCGACTGCAATGGTTCCAATATTTGGCACAACTGGCACCTTTACAGCAACTTTAGCTTTGTCATTGGCTGTCTTAAGCTCGTGAATCATCTGTGCCAAATCTTCAATCGAGTAGATGTCATGATTATTGGAAGGTGAAATCAAATCCGATCCAATCGTAGCATTACGTGCTTCGGCAATTTTTGCAGTTACCTTGGATCCAGGCAGGTGGCCTCCTTCACCAGGCTTTGCACCCTGCCCTATTTTTATTTCCAGCAAGTTGGATGAATTAAGGAGCTCGGCATTAACACCGAAGCGTCCCGATGCTACCTGCTGTCCGCGGGTTCTCGGATATTTTCCAAGCATATCCTTGATTTCTCCGCCTTCGCCATTCAGGCTGACCATGTTCAAGCGGTCAGCACCTTCAGCATAGGCTCTAAAGGCTGTTTCATTCTGAGATCCAAAGGACATGGAGGAGATGACAAATGGCAGGTCATGCTCGCCAACATGCAAGCTGATATCCTCAGGCTTTAGATGAGAAGCAGTTTCCTTAAATCCGGTTAAGTGACGGATTGTTGTTGGGTTCTGATCTTCCTGTTCTGTGATCTTTTCCTTATAAGCATTGTAGTCACCAGTTGAGGCAACTTCCCCGATCGCTTTCCAGATGCGGGGGAAAAGGCTGAATGTTTTTCCGATCCGTTCTTTTTCATTCTGGTAATCTTCTGCTCTTGCAAAAGCGTCTTCCTTTAAAGCGCTAAAGCTAAATGAAAGTTCCTTAGATCCGAAGAAATTTACTATATTCAGGTATTCGGCTAATTCTTCCTGAAGACCAATGGCAGAGAATAAACGTCCATAGCCTCTTAATTCATGAATGCCGATTGTTGAAATGACTTTTTCAAGTCCTTTAGTCAGAGCTGAGTATAAATTCTTCAGCGGTGTTTCAGATTCGCCAAGAACTGTCATAAACATATAGTAAGGACTTATAATATCAGCGCCTAAACCGAATGCTGTGATGATATCATGAAGCGATCTGATTGAAGCTGAGCGCAGCAATAGGGAACATTCACGGCGTATAGCTTCTTTTACTAGAGCTTGATCGATCGCAGAGACGGCAAGGTGCGGATCAATCCAGTAAGCTTCCTCCTGATGAGCATTGGCGTCGTCGAGTACAAGCAGAGTTTTGCCATTCTTGACAGCATCAACTGCTTCTGCTGATAAACGGTCTAAAGCTTCTTTTACCGTTTCATCTTTCGTAAATGTGGTAGACAAATAAGATATCAGCTTTTGTTCCTGATAGAAGCAGGTTACCTGATCGTAGCTCGGCTGATTAAGTTCATCGGAACATCCAAAGCCTGCTTTGCCTTCTATTAGAATAGGAGTCTGCAATTCAATAACTGCTCCTGGCTCCTGTTTTTCAAATAAAGAAGGACGCTGGCCGATAATCGTGCGGGTTGAGAAATGCTCAGTTTCCCGGTCACGGTCAATGGCAGGGTTTGTAACGACAGCAACACTTTCTTTAATAAAATCTGCAATGTTCTTTCTCTGGGGATTCAGAGCCGCCAATGGCGAATCGTGTCCAAGTGAACGGATTGGCTCGGCTCCTTTTTCTGCCATTTGCTCGACAAGCTGGACATGGTCTCTTTCCCAGCCGAACGCTTTATACTGCCCGTTGTGAATCTTATCCGGGTAGTTTATAGAAATGGTTTTCTCCAGTTTAGGAGACTGCAGGCGAATCCGGAAGTTTTCAGCGTTCACTCTCTTTGAAAATCTTTCAAAAACTTCAGCCTGATAGTGGCTATGCTCGTAAACAGCCAGAGTGTCTCCGTCCCATTTCAGCCCTACCTTTTCTCCCGGTGATAGCGGCTTAGGTTCATTAACATATTCGCTGGATGGGATGATTCCCGGCTCAGATGAGAACAGGTAAGAACTTTCGGTTTGCAGCATCCACAGCGGGCGAAGGCCCAGTGCATCTACACTGAACACTGCCTCATCCGCAAAGCGGGAAATAATTCCTGCTGGCCCTTGAGCAAAATGTCCCCATGCTTCCCGGATATAGGAGTACATATCCTGAAGGTGATCAGGGTATGACTTGATTTCATTCACGATAGGCGGGAACATGACATCCATTGCTTCAAAGAGGGTGTATCCATCCCTGCAGATAAACGTTTCAAGTGTTCTGCTCAGATCCTGAGAGTCACTGCCGTCTTTTACAAGCGGAACGCCAACCATCTTGGCTTCATCCCTGAGCTTGGCAATCGTGTTGATTTCTCCGTTATGCCCTAACACGCTAAAAGGCTGGACCCGAAAAAAGCTTGATAATGTATTAGTGGAATAGCGATTATGCCCCAGTGTCATTGTCGAGGCAACAAGCGGGCTTGCCAAGTCATGGTAATATTTTGGAAGAATGTCCCCTGCTCCCATTACTTTGTAAACGGCATGATGCTGGCTAAGGGAGGCGACATGGACATGCTCGTCTTCTTCAAAATCAACAATTATTTCAAACAGTTTCCTGGAAAGCTCTCCTCCAGTTGTTTCTGCTAAACAGGCAAACTGCCAGAATACAGGATTCTCCTGGATGGCAATTGGACCTAAAGCTGAGGACTCGGTTACTTCGTCAGATGCATAAATAACCATTAGATTTGCGTCAGCAAGCTTTTGCAGCAAAATGGCTTTTAGTGATTCAGTATCCTGCTTTCTGGACATAAACACATGTCCAACGACAAATCCTTCTTTTTCTGCTGCGTTAGGATCTGCTCCTGCTGCCTTTAGCTTTTCTTTCCATAGCTCTCTTGGGATATCAATATGAATCCCTACACCGTCGCCTTCTCCATTAATAAAGCCGGCACGGTGATTCATAGTAACAAGTGCATTGATACAGCTGAAAATGTTTTCACGGGTAGGGACTTTCTTTTTCTCCATTGCAGAAACGATGCCGCATGCATCGTGTTCCTGGCGGTGAAACTCTTTAAAAAGTGAAGGACTCCATTGCTGTAATGTCATAAAATTCGGCTGAAAATAAGGCTGTGCCTTAAAGCCGTTCACCTCCTGAAAAATAGTAATCTATAAAAATTTAATGTTTACGGGTTTTAAATGAGGCTGCTTCAAAGTTAATCTTGTTTTGAAAGGATAAATGCATAAGCATTTATTGAATGAATAGTTAGATTATTCGGGACAGGCTAATAATATTATTAAACTCTTTTTGTCAGCGTAATCCGCTCTTACACAAAAGATTTCTCCCATCATATCATATGAATTTTCAGAAATCAATTATTTATACAAAAAGTTGGATATGATTTGGAGGGGGACATTGGTTTTTGTATAAAAAATAGCCTTGTTTGTAAACGTTTTCATTATTGTGGTTAAAGAAAACGGAAGCATTTCTGCTCCCGTTAATGTATAGGAATATGAATATTTATTCGTCTTTTAATTGCTGAAATGCATTTTGTACCGCGTGAATCGTTGCATGAATATCTTCCTCGGTATGAGCGATTGTCATAAACCATGCTTCATATTTGGAAGGAGCCAGGTTTATTCCCTGGTTGAGCATCAGCTTGAAGAACTTTGCAAACATTTCTCCATCTGTATTTTCTGCCTGCTCATAATTCACAACTTTTTCTTCCGTAAAGTAGATGGTCAGTGCACCTTTTAATCGGTTAATTGTAATTGGGATGTTATGTTCTTCAGCTGCCTCGCTAATGCCTTTTTCAAGCATTTCGCCAAGTCGGTCCAGATATTCATAGACACCCGGCTGTTTCAATACTTCGAGACATGCAATTCCAGACAGAATCGAAGCGGGATTACCAGCCATTGTACCAGCTTGATATGCAGGACCTAACGGAGCTACCGTTTCCATGATTTCCTTCTTTCCGCCATACGCGCCGATTGGAAGGCCGCCTCCTATGATTTTCCCCATAGCGGTCAAGTCCGGTTTTAAGCCAAGCAGGTCCTGAGCGCCGCCGTACATAAAACGGAAAGCTGTGATGACTTCATCATAAATGACTAGTGCACCAGCTGCATGTGTTAATTCGTTAACCTGTTCTAAGAAACCTGGTTTGGGTTCAACAATTCCGAAGTTGCCGACAATCGGTTCAACCAGGACGGCAGCGATCTGGTCGCCCCATTTTTTCAGCGCTTCCTTATATGGCTCTATTTCATTGAAAGGAACCGTGATCACTTCCTGGGCAATGCTCTTTGGAACCCCGGCGGAGTCTGGGGTTCCGAGTGTTGATGGCCCTGAACCTGCAGCAACTAGAACAAGATCGGAATGGCCGTGATAGCAGCCTGCAAACTTGATGATTTTGTCCCTTCCCGTATAGGCTCTTGCAACACGGATCGTTGTCATAACCGCTTCAGTTCCTGAGTTCACAAAGCGGACTTTATCCAAATTAGGCATTGCTTCCTTTAGCATTTCGGCGAACTTCACTTCATGAGGTGTCGGAGTTCCATATAAAACTCCGCGCTCAGCTGCTGTTTTTATTGCTTCTGTAATATGGGGATGGGCATGCCCGGTAATGATAGGACCGTATGCAGCTAGATAATCAATATATTGATTGCCGTCCACATCCCAGAAATAAGCGCCCTGTGCACGTTCCATTGCAACCGGCGAGCCGCCGCCAACTGCTTTATAGGAGCGGGAAGGACTGTTCACCCCGCCGACAATATGTTCTAAAGCCTGTTTATGCAGCCGTTCAGAATTAGTAAATTGCATGTTAATCCTCCTGATAGAATCCAATTATACGTTCATCATTATTTTAACATGTTTGGATGGGGCTTCGTCCATTCTAATGGGAAGGCGGATTATTCTGTATTTTAAGAAGCGGGAAGAGAGCAATCTAGTTGTGAAGAAAGCGCTGTTTGTCTAAACTATTTCATTAGGGCATTAATTGGCAGGAGGAATTTTGATGAATGATGCAATAACAGTACGGAACTTAAAGAAGGAGTTTAAAGCTTATTCAAGCCGCTCAGGATTAAAAGGTGCTTTCCGTGACTTGCTTACAAGGAATTATAAGATTGTGCCAGCGGTTAACAATATCAGTTTTAATGTAAAGCAAGGGGAGATGGTTGGGTATATTGGTGAAAATGGAGCGGGGAAATCAACAACCATAAAAATGCTGACGGGAATTCTAACCCCAACGAGCGGCGAAGTGATCGTAAATGGAATGAACCCTCATAAAGACCGCGAAAAATTCGTCAGCACGATTGGAGTGGTTTTCGGCCAGAGATCACAGCTTTGGTGGGATATTGCTGTACAGGAATCTTTCAGGCTGCTAAAGAAGGTGTACAAAGTTTCTGATGAGCAGTACGACAGCCATATGGCGCATGTTATCAAAACCTTGGGTATTGAACCTTTGCTCGACAAGCCGGTCCGGAAGCTTTCACTCGGGCAGAGAATGAGGTGTGAACTGGCAGCAGCACTCATCCATAATCCGCCGCTGCTGTTCTTGGACGAGCCGACTATTGGGCTTGATGTGCTTGTTAAATTAAAAATCAGGGAGTTTTTAAAAGAAATTAATGAAAAATATAATACAACCATTCTGCTGACTACTCATGATCTGTCAGATATTGAGGCGCTATGCGAACGCGTGGTTATGCTAGATGACGGGAAAATCATTTATGATGGAGCATTAAAAAGCCTGAAGGAAAAATGGGGAGAAGGGAAGGAAATAGAATTTCAATTTCTTGAAGAAGTGGACCTTAGCGACTTAAACAAAATTACGGCTTCATCGGAAGTAAAATGGGAAAAGGATGATAAAGAAGCGATCTTTACGGCCTTTGCAGAGGATAATGATGAACTGATTTCCCTGCTGATCGCAAAAGTGGTGGCGGATTTGAAAGTGAAAGATATCAATATTAAAGAAACTTCAACAGAAGAAATTATAAGAAATATTTATGACCGGGGGATATCTTAATGGAAGGATTTATTTTTATCCGGGGGTGTTCCTGTGGATAAGTATATAGAAATGATTCGGATCCGCTTTTTGATGATGCTTGCCTACAGAACGAATTACTATACGGGCATTCTTATATACAGCATTAATATTGGTGCTTACTATTTCTTGTGGAGCGCCATTTATGGAGAAAAAGATGCGATCGAGGGAATGTCTGTGATCCAGATGTCGACATATGTGGCTGTAGCCTGGATGGCAAGGGCATTTTACTTTAATAATATAGACCGGGAAATGGCAGCTGAAATTAAAGAAGGAAAAGTAGCGGTGGAACTGATCCGCCCATATAATTATTTGGGCATGAAAACGATGCAGGGATTGGGAGAAGGGATATTCCGTCTCTTCTTTTTCTCGGTGCCGGGAATGGTAATTGTCTCGTTCATTTTTCCGCTCCAATTTTCTGCGGATTGGACTACCTGGATTTTCTTTGTTTTATCGATTTTATTAAGTTTTCTTATTAATACGCAAATTAATTTGCTGACAGGTATTACCACTTTCTTCTTATTTAATAATACAGGGCTTATCCGGGCGAAAAGAGTTGTGATTGATCTCTTTTCCGGCCTTCTGATTCCTATCAGCTTTTTTCCGTTATGGGCACAGGATATATTAAGATTTCTTCCCTTTCAGGGGATCAGTTATGTGCCGAGTATGATTTTTACTAATAGTTTTTCAAATAATGAAGCAGTTCAGGCGATCGTGATGCAGGGAGTATGGGTGATTATTCTGATCATACCAATCCAGGTTCTGTGGATCATAGCGAAAAAACAGCTCATTATTCAAGGAGGGTGACAGATGTTTTATATAACTATTTTCTTTCAATATGTCGCCCAATATATGAAAACAAGAATGCAGTACCGCGCAGATTTATTTGTAGAGATCTTTTCAGATCTATTATTTCAGGCAGTCAATTTAATTTTTATATTAGTTGTATTTGGCCATACAAATCTGCTTGGAGGCTGGACGAGGGATGAAATTATATTTATTTACGGATTTTTCCTTGTGCCTTATGCGCTGTTTTCATCTTTCTTTAATATTTGGGATTTCAATGAGAGGTATATTGTAAAGGGCGAACTCGATAGGGTTTTGACCCGGCCTATCCATAGTCTGTTTCAAATCGTTTTAGAACGGATGGAACTTGAATCTCTTTTTGGTGCTGTTACAGGCATTGCGGTTATGATTTACGCCGGAAACAGTCTTGGGTTAGAGATATCCTGGACAGATCCGTTCTTATTTTTCTTATTTGTGATAGGTGGAATGCTTGTGTACGGAGGCATCTTTGTTATGATTGCCTGCATTAGCTTTTGGGCGGATGCCAGAACATCAATCATGCCGATGATGTACAACATCGGGAATTATGGAAGGTATCCGGTTGATATTTATAACAGTGTCATACGCTTCGTCCTAACCTGGGTGCTTCCGTTTGCCTTTGTTGGTGTATACCCAGCTTCATACTTTTTGGGGAAAGAGGAATGGTTTTTGTATTCCTTTTTAACGCCTGTAATCGGTATAGTATTTTTCGGAATTTCAATCCTGACTTGGAATTCGGGTGTTAAGCGTTATCGAGGTGCGGGGAATTAAAGCCGGGTTAAACTCTGGCTTTTTTTATGGTTGGACCTTCTGACTATAAGCAGAAAAACGTTTCATAGACGGGCTGTCATACGGGCAAGGCCATAAGCGTATAAATGAATTGATAAGCATTTCGAAATGAGGTGCAGTATGGCATTTTATTTATCGCTGATTTTAATCGTGCTGTGCATGATCATGAGTCTGCAGACTCTTTTTTCATCCGCCAAGATAAAAGGAAGATGGGTTTCCGTGGAGAATTTTCTATATCTAATAAGTTTGTATGCAACGATTATGATTGGGTTTGGCCTGATATATATTTGGCTTGATTTACATGGGCTCGTGGTTTTGATGGATGGCACTGACTATATGGAAACTGGTTTCCTCGAGAGGCTGGAGACGGGTTTTTATTTTAGTGCGGTAACCCTGTTTTCGGTTGGGTATGGAGATATCAGTCCTATTGGAATAGGCAGGCTGATTGCGGTCCTTGAGGCTTTGATTGGCTACGTGATACCTGCAGCATTTGTAGCCAGGGTGGTATTTGATGCAGGTGACCGGGCTCCATAATGCCAGGAGTTGTTTTTGAACACAAAGTTGGATAGGCTTAGAGTAAGAAACTGATCCAACAGGAGGAATAAAAGATGGCAATTTCAATTGGAGAATTGGCACCGGATTTTGAACTGGCGGCCAGCAATGGTGAAAAAGTAAAGTTATCAGATTACCGCGGGAAAAATATTGTTCTTTATTTTTACCCAAAAGACATGACGCCTGGCTGCACAACACAGGCATGTGATTTCAGGGACAATCATGGGAATTTTGCAGATGTGAATGCCGTCGTTTTAGGAATAAGTCCCGATCCGCTCAGCAGGCATGAGAAGTTCATTGATAAGCATGGATTGCCTTTCCTGCTGCTTGCGGATGAGGACCATAAAGCGGCAGAGGCGTACGGTGTTTGGAAACTGAAAAAGAACTTCGGAAAAGAATATATGGGCATTGAGCGTTCCACTTTTATTATTGACCAGGAAGGCAAACTGGTTAAAGAGTGGCGTAAGGTTAAGGTGAAAGGGCATGTCGAGGAGGCCCTGGAATATATTAAGGAGAATCTTGCCTAGCCGTAAATGGGTTGCCTATTTTTTAACGGAACAAGGCTTTTGTCCATTCCTAAGAACAAGTTTTGCATATCATTTTATTAGGGCATACCTCCTCAGATACTTTTTCGAAACGGACCTGAACAGGTTCGTTTTTTTTATATTATTTTTGCCAAGCGGCAATGGGTGATATGATGAATAAAACTAATTTGGAGTGGAGTTTATAAAAATTGTGTCATCTATTTTGCCTCCCCGGGAGCTGCGGGAAGAGGTAATTCAGGATTTTCCTCAAGGGAATTTTCTATTGTTTGACGGATTTGAAGCAGCAGGGGAATCCATTATGATGATGAAGTATTTATTAATATGGAGAAGATATCTAACAGCAGAACATATTAATAAGACAACAAAATTAAAGTGGATTATGGTGAAGTCAGCAGGAATGGATGAAATGCCTTAAAAAACATGCAATGAGAAAGGGATTTTAAATACAAATGCAAGGGGAATCCATAATATCCCTAACGCTTGGTACTATGTTAGGGCATGTTAAACAAACTGCTTCCTAAAAATGAAAAGGCCCAAGTCTGGTTAAATTTTTAAGCATAACCTTCATACATATATATAAAATAACAAAGATTATATTAATGCGATCGATTTTGAAAGAGGGTATTAAGATGAGGATTTATACAAAAACGGGAGATAAGGGGACAACGTCATTAATATACGGGCAGAGAGTCAGTAAAAATGACATTCGCGTAGAGGCATACGGCTCATGTGATGAAGCGAATTCAATGATTGGAATGGCCTTAAGCCATTTAAGAAGTGAGTATTTCAGCGGCAAAGAAAAAGCGGAAGAGGTTTTTCATAAAGTGCAGACCGACCTGTTTCATGCAGGAGCAGAGCTGGCAACGCCTGCTGGGAAAGAAGTTAAATGGACGATAAAGGAAGAGGATATCACCTTCATGGAAAATCAAATTGATGAGTGGGAAACTGACCTTGCAGCGCTTCATAACTTTATATTACCCGGCGGTCATCCTTCAGGAGCTGCATTTCATGTGGCGAGAACGGTTGTGAGAAGAGCAGAACGATGTGCAGTGTCGCTTGGCGAAGAAGTGAATCCGCTCGTTTTAGTCTATCTGAACCGATTGTCTGATCTGCTGTTTGTTGCTGCACGATTTATCAATCAACATTTAGGCTCTGGTGAGCAATCGCTGCACGCTGAAAAGAGTTGATTCCTTCTATTATGGAGTTTGTAATATTGACAAATGTGGTAAAAAATTAGTACACTATTTATAAAGATTATAAAGTAAGAATATTTGTTGGAAAAGAGGTGCATGGCGGTGGCGCATATGGAATTAAAAGAGGCGCTGGATACTTTAAAAGACACTGGAGTCCGTATCACTCCGCAGCGTCATGCGATACTTGAATATTTAATAAACTCCATGTCACACCCTACTGCTGACGATATATACAAAGCATTAGAGGGGAAATTTCCAAATATGAGTGTGGCAACAGTTTACAATAATTTACGAGTATTCCGTGAGGTTGGCCTGGTAAAGGAACTGACATATGGTGACGCATCTAGCCGCTTCGATTTTGTAACCACTCATCATTATCATGTCATATGTGAAAGCTGCGGCAAGATTGTAGACTTCCACTATCCTGGTCTTGATGAAGTAGAGCACCTTGCTTCACATGTTACAGGTTTTAAAATCAGCCATCATAGAATGGAGATTTACGGGACATGTCCAGAATGTGCAAGTAAAGAAGCTCACTAATAAATTATTTAAAGCTGCCGGCTGTGTGCTGTCAGCTTTTTATTTTTCCATTAAAAAACCGGCTGTAAGTTAGCCGGTCATTCTCGAACTTGAATATGAAGCAAGAGATAAATCAGCTCTGCTTCGTATTTTTTTTGTTGTATTTTTCATCAAATTCAACGCCCTCAAGTTTTGGATCAAGCGTTAAAGGTTCATTACAGTACATGCACATATCAACGCGGCCAAGCATCTTTGTATGTTTTCCGCAATTTGGGCAAACCACCTGCACGGTTTTTGTTGAAAGCATGCCGATCCAAAAATATACACCGGTGCTAGCAAGAATGCAGAGCATTCCAAGAAGCATAAATATTGTCATGAGAAGAGCGGAATTCCTAAAGAATATTCCGAGATACATAACGATAAATCCGATAAAAATTAAACTAAGGGCAAATGTACGAATCTTATTGATTTTATTAGAGTACTTAGCCATTCTGCTCCCTCCTAAAAACTAACTATACCATACTCCTTTTGCTTAAATAAATATTAATATAGAATGGTGTCGAAAAATGTCTCACATTTAGGAAGGATTTCATTTATAATTGTCGAAGATATACGCTATCAATAAAATGGAGGAATTATGATGGAAGATATTCTCCGTCCTATATATCAAGAACGGGCAAGCCAGACAAACACTCTTGGCGTGATTATGACCGAAAAACTGCAAAAAGCTATTCCTGCTACTGATACATTTGATGCTGTACTGCTGATCCTTGTAGAGGAAGCAGATGAACCTGTGTTTGTTAAACATTACACATATAAAGATAAAAAAGCTGCTCTTCATATCGTGACAGATAAGCAGCTTCGCGAATGGATCCTGCTGGGGTCGAACCGAAAGATCTTTGATTGGCTTTATAATGGGAAAGTCTTATTCGATCGAAATGAATATGTTCATAACCTGAAGGTGGAATTAAGAGAATTTCCGTTCTATGGGCGAAAATTAAAAATGGGTCTTGAGTTTGCCAAGCTGATCAGGAGATATATGGATGGCAAAGCCTTTTTTGAAAATCGCCATTATTTTGATGCCTATAACCATATTGTACATTCCCTTCATCACCTGGCCAGGCTGGCTGTTATCGAAAATGGATTCCATCCAGAGGTAACTGTCTGGAATCAGGTAAAGCAAATTGAACCTGAAATAATGAAGCTTTATGAAGAATTGGTGAATAGCCAGGAGCCTCTTGAAAAAAGACTGGAGCTTCTGTTTCTTGCAAGTGAATTTTTAATTCATTCAAGAACTAAGCAAGGAATCAGCCATCTTGCAGATGTGCTTGCTGAGAAAGAAGAATGGTCCATCGACGATATTATGGACCATGAGGAACTTTATCTATATGCAGTTGACTTAAGCATGCTTCTTGAGTATTTGATTGATAAGCATTTTATCGAAGTAGTAAATGTGGAAACAAAAGGTCAAGGGATTTATCACAGGTATTACAAACTCAAAAAAAAAATATCGTAAAAAAACTTTAAAAGTTATTGACCTTTATTTAAATCCTTGTTATATTTATATCCGTCGCTGCGATATGAACGAAAAACATTTTCACAGACGACGGATAGCTTATAAAAAAAGTGTTGACAACTAAATTCAACACATGTTATATTTATAAAGTCGCTTCTGAGCGATAAGGCAAAATATAGCAAAGAGAAATTGATCTTTGAAAACTGAACGAACAAAAACGTCAACGTTAATTCTTTAGTCTTTTTTGAAAAGACAACTTATGAGCTTAATCAACTCTTATATGGAGAGTTTGATCCTGGCTCAGGACGAACGCTGGCGGCGTGCCTAATACATGCAAGTCGAGCGGACAGATGGGAGCTTGCTCCTGAAGTCAGCATGGACGGGTGAGTAACACGTGGGCAACCTGCCTGTAAGACTGGGATAACTCCGGGAAACCGGGGCTAATACCGGATAATTCTTTCCCTCACATGAGGGAAAGCTGAAAGATGGTTTCGGCTATCACTTACAGATGGGCCCGCGGCGCATTAGCTAGTTGGTGAGGTAACGGCTCACCAAGGCAACGATGCGTAGCCGACCTGAGAGGGTGATCGGCCACACTGGGACTGAGACACGGCCCAGACTCCTACGGGGCGAGTAGGGAATCTTCCGCAATGGACGAAAGTCTGACGGAGCAACGCGCGTGAGTGATGAAGGTTTTCGGATCGTAAAACTCTGTTGTTAGGGAAGAACAAGTACCGGAGTAACTGCCGGTACCTTGACGGTACCTAACCAGAAAGCCACGGCTAACTACGTGCCAGCAGCCGCGGTAATACGTAGGTGGCAAGCGTTGTCCGGAATTATTGGGCGTAAAGCGCGCGCAGGCGGTTCCTTAAGTCTGATGTGAAAGCCCCCGGCTCAACCGGGGAGGGTCATTGGAAACTGGGGAACTTGAGTGCAGAAGAGAAGAGTGGAATTCCACGTGTAGCGGTGAAATGCGTAGAGATGTGGAGGAACACCAGTGGCGAAGGCGACTCTTTGGTCTGTAACTGACGCTGAGGCGCGAAAGCGTGGGGAGCAAACAGGATTAGATACCCTGGTAGTCCACGCCGTAAACGATGAGTGCTAAGTGTTAGAGGGTTTCCGCCCTTTAGTGCTGCAGCAAACGCATTAAGCACTCCGCCTGGGGAGTACGGCCGCAAGGCTGAAACTCAAAGGAATTGACGGGGGCCCGCACAAGCGGTGGAGCATGTGGTTTAATTCGAAGCAACGCGAAGAACCTTACCAGGTCTTGACATCTCCTGACAACCCTAGAGATAGGGCGTTCCCCTTCGGGGGACAGGATGACAGGTGGTGCATGGTTGTCGTCAGCTCGTGTCGTGAGATGTTGGGTTAAGTCCCGCAACGAGCGCAACCCTTGATCTTAGTTGCCAGCATTCAGTTGGGCACTCTAAGGTGACTGCCGGTGACAAACCGGAGGAAGGTGGGGATGACGTCAAATCATCATGCCCCTTATGACCTGGGCTACACACGTGCTACAATGGATGGTACAAAGGGCTGCGAGACCGCGAGGTTAAGCGAATCCCATAAAACCATTCTCAGTTCGGATTGCAGGCTGCAACTCGCCTGCATGAAGCCGGAATCGCTAGTAATCGCGGATCAGCATGCCGCGGTGAATACGTTCCCGGGCCTTGTACACACCGCCCGTCACACCACGAGAGTTTGTAACACCCGAAGTCGGTGGGGTAACCATTTGGAGCCAGCCGCCTAAGGTGGGACAGATGATTGGGGTGAAGTCGTAACAAGGTAGCCGTATCGGAAGGTGCGGCTGGATCACCTCCTTTCTAAGGATATTTACATGAAACGTGACGCGTTTTGTTCGTTTAGTTTTGAGAGTCCAATCTCTCAATGATAGATTCGTTCTTTGAAAACTAGATAATGTTAATGAAGAAGCAATAACCGAGTAATCGCCATTTTAGTGAATTCTCTCTATGTTAAATAGAGTTAAAAACCTTTGATGCTGTTCATCTTCGATGAACCCGTCAAATACGGTTAAGTTATGAAGGGCGCACGGTGAATGCCTTGGCACTAGGAGCCGATGAAGGACGGTACTAACACCGATATGCTTCGGGGAGCTGTAAGTAAGCTTTGATCCGGAGATTTCCGAATGGGGAAACCCCCTATCCGTAATGGGATAGGATCTTTACCTGAATACATAGGGTATTGAAGGCAGACCCGGGGAACTGAAACATCTAAGTACCCGGAGGAAGAGAAAGCAAACGCGATTCCCTGAGTAGCATGAGCGAAACGGGATTAGCCCAAACCAGGAGGCTTGCCTCCTGGGGTTGTAGGACACTCTACACGGAGTTACAAAGGAACGAGGTAAATGAACAGGTCTGGAAAGGCCGGCCAGAGAAGGTAAAAGCCCTGTAGTTGAAACTTCGTTCCTCCAGAGTGGATCCTGAGTACGGCGGGACACGAGAAATCCGTCGGAAGCAGGGAGGACCATCTCCCAAGGCTAAATACTCCCTAGTGACCGATAGTGAACCAGTACCGTGAGGGAAAGGTGAAAAGCACCCCGGAAGGGGAGTGAAAGAGATCCTGAAACCGTGTGCCTACAAGTAGTTAGAGCCCGTTAATGGGTGATAGCGTGCCTTTTGTAGAATGAACCGGCGAGTTACGATTACATGCGAGGTTAAGTTGAAGAGACGGAGCCGCAGCGAAAGCGAGTCTGAATAGGGCGAATGAGTATGTGGTCGTAGACCCGAAACCAGGTGATCTACCCATGTCCAGGGTGAAGTCCAGGTAACACTGGATGGAGGCCGAACCCACGCACGTTGAAAAGTGCGGGGATGAGGTGTGGTAGCGGAGAAATTCCAATCGAACTTGGAGATAGCTGGTTCTCTCCGAAATAGCTTTAGGCTAGCCTCATGTAGTAAGAGTCTTGGAGGTAGAGCACTGTTTGGACTAGGGGCCCCCATCGGGTTACCGAATTCAGACAAACTCCGAATGCCAAAGACTTATCCATGGGAGTCAGACTGCGAGTGATAAGATCCGTAGTCAAGAGGGAAACAGCCCAGACCACCAGCTAAGGTCCCAAAGTATACGTTAAGTGGAAAAGGATGTGGAGTTGCTTAGACAACCAGGATGTTGGCTTAGAAGCAGCCACCATTTAAAGAGTGCGTAATAGCTCACTGGTCGAGTGACTCCGCGCCGAAAATGTACCGGGGCTAAACGTATCACCGAAGCTGTGGATTGACATCTTACGATGTCAGTGGTAGGAGAGCGTTCTAAGGGCGTTGAAGCGGGATCGCAAGGACCCGTGGAGCGCTTAGAAGTGAGAATGCCGGTATGAGTAGCGAAAGATGGGTGAGAATCCCATCCACCGAATGCCTAAGGTTTCCTGAGGAAGGCTCGTCCGCTCAGGGTTAGTCGGGACCTAAGCCGAGGCTGAAAAGCGTAGGCGATGGACAACAGGTTGATATTCCTGTACCACCTCTTTACCGTTTGAGCAATGGGGGGACGCAGGAGGATAGGGTAAGCGCGCTGCTGGATTAGCGCGTCCAAGCAGTTAGGCCGGTAACGAGGCAAATCCGTTACCACACAGGCTGAGCTGTGACGGCGAGGAAGTTTAGTACCGAAGTTCCTGATTCCACACTGCCAAGAAAAGCCTCTAGCGAGGGAAAAGGTGCCCGTACCGCAAACCGACACAGGTAGGCGAGGAGAGAATCCTAAGGTGAGCGAGAGAACTCTCGTTAAGGAACTCGGCAAAATGACCCGTAACTTCGGGAGAAGGGGTGCTCATTAGGTGCATAGCCCTGATGAGCAGTGAATAGGCCCAGGCGACTGTTTAGCAAAACACAGGTCTCTGCGAAGCAAGGCGAAGTATAGGGCTGACGCCTGCCCGGTGCTGGAAGGTTAAGAGGAGAGGTTAGCGCAAGCGAAGCTTTGAATCGAAGCCCCAGTAAACGGCCGTAACTATAACGGTCCTAAGGTAGCGAAATTCCTTGTCGGGTAAGTTCCGACCCGCACGAAAGGCGTAACGATCTGGGCACTGTCTCAACGAGAGACTCGGTGAAATTATAGTACCTGTGAAGATGCAGGTTACCCGCGACAGGACGGAAAGACCCGTGGAGCTTTACTGTAGCCTGATATTGAATTTTGGTACAGCTTGTACAGGATAGGTAGGAGCCTGAGAAGCCGGAGCGCCAGCTTCGGTGGAGGCGTCGGTGGATACTACCCTGGCTGTATTGAAATTCTAACCCGCGCCCCTTATCGGGGCGGGAGACAGTGTCAGGTGGGCAGTTTGACTGGGGCGGTCGCCTCCTAAAAGTAACGGAGGCGCCCAAAGGTTCCCTCAGAATGGTTGGAAATCATTCGCAGAGTGTAAAGGCACAAGGGAGCTTGACTGCGAGACCTACAAGTCGAGCAGGGACGAAAGTCGGGCTTAGTGATCCGGTGGTTCCGCATGGAAGGGCCATCGCTCAACGGATAAAAGCTACCCCGGGATAACAGGCTTATCTCCCCAAGAGTCCACATCGACGGGAGGTTTGGCACCTCGATGTCGGCTCATCGCATCCTGGGGCTGTAGTCGGTCCCAAGGGTTGGGCTGTTCGCCCATTAAAGCGGTACGCGAGCTGGGTTCAGAACGTCGTGAGACAGTTCGGTCCCTATCCGTCGTGGGCGCAGGAAATTTGAGAGGAGCTGTCCTTAGTACGAGAGGACCGGGATGGACGCACCGCTGGTGTACCAGTTGTCTTGCCAAAGGCATCGCTGGGTAGCTATGTGCGGAAGGGATAAGTGCTGAAAGCATCTAAGCATGAAGCCCCCCTCGAGATGAGATTTCCCATAGCGTCAAGCTAGTAAGATCCCTGAAAGATGATCAGGTTGATAGGTCAGAGGTGGAAGCGTGGCGACATGTGGAGCTGACTGATACTAATCGATCGAGGACTTAACCAAAAAGAAAAGCGAAGGCGACTGTTCAACTTCGAGAGACGTTGGAGAGCCGGCCATTCAAATCCTGGTTTTGGGATTTGGAGGGACGGATCGAAACGGCCGAGAAGTTAGGAGCCGAAGCTAGACAAGTCATTGGTTATTACTCGGCAAACACTTCTTCATGCATTATCTAGTTTTGAGGGAACGAAAAAAAGTAAATTTCCTCTTGAAAAATGATAGAAAGACGGTATAATAATACTTGTCTTTGAAAAATAGTCTGGTGGCGATGGCGAGAAGGTCACACCCGTTCCCATACCGAACACGGAAGTTAAGCTTCTCAGCGCCAATGGTAGTTAGGGGCTGTCCCCTTGTGAGAGTAGGACGCTGCCGGGCTGTTTTACAAATATCATTATTCCGCAGTAGCTCAGTGGTAGAGCATTCGGCTGTTAACCGAACGGTCGTAGGTTCGAATCCTACCTGCGGAGCCAAATGGAGAGCTGTCCGAGTGGCCGAAGGAGCACGATTGGAAATCGTGTATACGCTAACCGCGTATCAAGGGTTCAAATCCCTTGCTCTCCGCCATTATAATTTCACATTGGCCCCTTGGTCAAGCGGTTAAGACACCGCCCTTTCACGGCGGTAACACGGGTTCGAATCCCGTAGGGGTCACCATTTTGGAGGATTAGCTCAGCTGGGAGAGCATCTGCCTTACAAGCAGAGGGTCGGCGGTTCGATCCCGTCATCCTCCACCATATTATTGTCGCGGGGTGGAGCAGTCCGGTAGCTCGTCGGGCTCATAACCCGAAGGTCGCAGGTTCAAATCCTGCCCCCGCAATCTGGTCCGGTAGTTCAGTTGGTTAGAATGCCTGCCTGTCACGCAGGAGGTCGCGGGTTCGAGTCCCGTCCGGACCGCCATTTTTACAAAGTAAATAATATGTGGCTCAGTAGCTCAGTCGGTAGAGCAAAGGACTGAAAATCCTTGTGTCGGCGGTTCGATTCCGTCCTGAGCCACCTTTACTGAATTGATTAGCCGGTGTAGCTCAATTGGTAGAGCAACTGACTTGTAATCAGTAGGTTGGGGGTTCAAGTCCTCTCGCCGGCACCATTTTTTTATGTTAATATGGAGGGGTAGCGAAGTGGCTAAACGCGGCGGACTGTAAATCCGCTCCTTCGGGTTCGGCAGTTCGAATCTGCCCCCCTCCACCATTTATATAGGGGTATAGTTTAATGGTAAAACGAAGGTCTCCAAAACCTTTGATGTGGGTTCGATTCCTACTACCCCTGCCAATATAATAATGGCGGCTGTGGCGAAGTGGTTAACGCATCGGATTGTGGCTCCGACACTCGTGGGTTCGATTCCCATCAGTCGCCCCATAATTTTTAAGTAACAGTACGAGTATAACTCTCATATAAATGTAATATGAATGATCAATGGGCTATAGCCAAGCGGTAAGGCACCGGACTTTGACTCCGTCACTCGCAGGTTCGAATCCTGCTAGCCCAGCCATTTTGCGGAAGTAGTTCAGTGGTAGAACATCACCTTGCCAAGGTGGGGGTCGCGGGTTCGAATCCCGTCTTCCGCTCCAGAATAAACTTCAAATTATGGCGGCATAGCCAAGTGGTAAGGCAGAGGTCTGCAAAACCTTTACCACCGGTTCGAATCCGGTTGCCGCCTCCATAATCTAAATCTTGATTCGCTTATATACGCCGGGGTGGCGGAACTGGCAGACGCACAGGACTTAAAATCCTGCGGTAGGTGACTACCGTACCGGTTCGATTCCGGTCCTCGGCACCACAAGATTTACTACATTTTAATATGCCGGTGTGGCGGAATTGGCAGACGCGCACGACTCAAAATCGTGTTCCTTCTGGAGTGTCGGTTCGACCCCGACCACCGGTATCTGAAAAGAGGTTTCCTTTATTGGGAAACCTTTTTTTGTTCAGGAATTAATTTTAATTATGGGATCCCTATCATTTGAAAAATGTTGCTGCTTGGGTTGTAAACAGAAATTATATATGGCTCCGAACGATTCAGAGGGGACTTTCGAATGGGGTTCTGAATTGTTCGGAGCCATATATTGAATTGTTTAATTAGTATTTTAACTTGGCTACCTTAAAAAAATATAAGAGCATCATTCATTAGTTAAATATGAAGAATGAAACGAAAAAGATTAGACGTGCTTGTAATAGCTACATATGAAGAGCAGGAATGAAAGAGAGCTAAACGTGCGCGATTCTAGCAATATGAGAAGAGGAGGGGAACGAAAGAGAGCTAAACGTGCCCGATCTTAGCAATATGCGAAGAGGAAGGGGGCGAAAGGGCAGTATTCATCTGGAAGCCTTATAATAAATACTGAAGTCTTTATTTATAATATGATGATTTTCCCGTATTTATTAGCGTGTAATTATTTACAAGGATCTTTCTTATAGTTTTCTTTGAGTACATGGTTTTGCACCATTCATGTATATTAGCTGTAGTAACTTTTAGTTCTGGAAATAATAATCTATATTCATCTACACTTCTGGTAACTGCATGAGTAATATCCTCTTTTTATTCCACATTTTAGGCATATCATAGTTAATTTATTGAAAGGCATTATAAAAGTTTTGCAAGATAAGCATGTCATCCACTTCTCCAGGCCTTCAAAAGTATATTCCAATCCCCTGCCAAAAGATGTTTCCTCCAAATGCAAAGACATTAACTTGTCCGCCAGCATTAAATGGTTTTTATTCGCCGGCTGAGGTTTCAATTTTAATTTGTCCATAAATCGCTTAATTTGTGCTGGAAATATAGCGGGAAGATTCATTGTGGATTGATATAGGTGGAATCCGGGGTTAATAAAAATAAGAAGAGCCTTAAGAGGGGTTTTTACTCTCAATTCCTGCAGCAGTCTTCTCAGGAGGGATTCACATCGCTGCAGCTGCAGAAGAGGGTTCTTAACTTCTGTATTTGTTTGTGCGGTGTACCATCTGTCTTGTTCGATATAAAAGTCTCCCTCATAATTCTTAACTTCAAAAATATAGATACAGTCCCCAGTGATTAATAGTGAATCTATCTGGAAAAAGGTGTTACTGTAATCGAACAATAAATCATGAAGAATAGTCCATTCCTCAGGCGATTCTTCTAGCAGCTCATCAAATATCTTCTCACCTGAAAAACCTTTTTCTAAATTAAGAAAGTGGCTGTAATCTTTAGGGGTAAGCCGCATTCTTCCATGTAAAAACCGAAGCATCTTTAATTCTTCTGGTTCATACCGAAATTTTAATATCATAACTCACATCCCAATATTCAAGATAGCTTCATTCTATGCAATATCTTCCATTAAGGCAAGTTACACCTATAAGAAGTCAAAATATTGCACCATTTTAGTCAATCCAGTCACCTATATATGCAAGCGGCTTCAAATATAATGAAGGAAAGCGTTTGCAAGAGATGAGGGGGCGGTGAAAAGAATTGGAGACAAAGGTTGAGATACAGGAACCAGCAGTTAAGGCAGAGATTAAAACAGTATCTAGGAAAAAAGCAAATCTGAAAAAAATCCTAACGTACAGTGCTTTTGTAGGACCGGCATTAATTTTTTTTCTGGTGATTCAGATCATTCCCTTCTTGATGGGGATTTATTATTCTTTTACGTCCTGGAATGGTGTCAGTTCTGTGGTTGAATGGGTCGGACTTGAAAATTATATTAAGATTTTTAAGAATGATCCTAAGTTTTTTGATTCCTTTATTTTTACTACCAAGTTTATGTTAGCTTCGGTTATTATTAGTAATTTACTAGGTTTTGGGCTTGCATTATTATTGAACGCAGCCTTGAAGTCCAGGAATTTATTGCGGACTGTGTTTTTCATTCCTAATGTTATCGGGGGATTATTGCTTGGGTTCATCTGGCAGTTTATTTTTGTAAAAGGGTTTACTGCAATTGGAAATCTTACAGATCTGTCCGTTTTTAAGCTTCCATGGCTTGGGGATGAGACAACAGCATTCTGGGGAATTGTGATTGTGTTTGCCTGGCAGATCAGCGGATATATGATGGTTATTTATATTGCAGCGCTGCAGGGGGTTGATCAGACACTGCTGGAGGCTGCAAGGATCGATGGAGCATCGAGCTGGACACTTTTGACGAAAATTATCATTCCGCTTATTTTGCCGGCGTTTACGATTTGTTTCTTTTTAACTATTTCAATGGCATTTAAGATTTTCGACCTGAATATTTCACTGACAGGCGGCGGGCCATTTAATTCAACTCAATCTGTTGCGATTAATATCTATCAGGAAGCATTCCAGAATAACAGGTATGGTCTGGGTACCGCGAAATCCATTTTGTTCTTCCTTGTTGTAGCAATTTTTACAACGGTTCAGGTGATGATGACCAAGAAAAGGGAGGTTGAGGCATAATGAATCCCAGATATACGAAGGTTACGTTTCTGCTCGAGATTATAGGAATCGTATTAGGAGTCATATTCCTCATACCTTTTTATTTCGTGATCATCAATTCTGTAAAAGGCTTTGCAGATATTTTGATTGATGCTGCAGCGTGGCCGCAGGAATTTTTATTCTCCAATTACTTGAAGGTATGGGATATCATTAATTTCCCGCGGGCCTTCTGGAATTCGCTTATAATTACGGTGATCAGCAATATTGGACTTGTTGTCATTAGTTCCATGGCTGCCTGGAAGATGGTCCGAACCCAGGGGAAATTCAGCAAAATCCTGTTTGCGTTATTTGTATCTGCAATGGTTATTCCATTCCAGACGGTCATGATACCGCTAATGAAGCTGGGAGGCACGCTGAATCTGACAAACAGCATACCTGGTCTCATCATTATGTATTTTGGCTTTGGTGTACCGTTATCGCTTTTCCTGTATCACGGATTTATTAAAACAGTTCCAATAGAGATAGAAGAATCGGCCCGAATTGATGGGTGCAGCCAGTTTGGGGTCTTTTGGAGAATTGTTTTTCCGCTTCTAAAGCCAATCACTGTCACGGTTGTTATTTTAAATACATTATGGATCTGGAATGATTATCTCCTGCCGCTTCTTGTGCTTCAGGATGCAGAGCTTAGGACGATTCCTTTGGCCACAAGCTCATTCTTTGCACAATATACAAAGCAGTGGGACATGGGACTGGCCGCCCTTGTGATGGGCATTACCCCGGTGGTTATTTTCTTCCTGTTTCTGCAGAGACATATTATTAAAGGCATTGCACAAGGTTCCATTAAATAGTTATAGAGACTTTTCCAGCCAAATGGTCTGTTAAAGTTTATATAAAAAATTATTCAGGGGGGAAACAATATGAAACGCTTTGCTCTATTACTGCTGTCATTGGTTCTGATGGCGGGCATTATGGCGGGCTGTTCTTCTTCGAGCTCTTCAGGGGATGAAAAGCCTAAGGATGATTCAAAGAATGAGGATGAAGTGGTAACATTGAATATGTTCCAGTTTAAAGTGGAGATTGCCGATCAGCTTCAGGAAATGATCGGTGAATTCGAAAAGGAGCATCCGAATATTAAAGTAAAGCTTGAATCAGTCGGCGGCGGTGCAGATTATGGTGCCGCATTAAAAGCAAAGTTTGCATCCGGCGAACAGCCTGACATTTTTAACAATGGCGGATTTAAGGAATTGGAGCTTTGGAAAGAGCATCTTGCAGATCTTTCAAATGAGCCTTGGGCAGAGCATGTGCTTCCAATTGGAAAAGTTCCAATGACCGATACAGACGGCAAACTTTATGGAATGCCTGTAAACCTTGAAGGATACGGTTTCATTTATAATAAGGATTTATTTGAAGAAGCGGGCATTACTGAACCTCCTAATACGATTTCTGAACTGAAGGATGCTGCTGAAAAACTAAAAGATAAAGGTATTACCCCTTTCTCTGCCGGTTACGGAGAGTGGTGGGTCATTGGCCAGCATTTATTAAATATTCCATTTGCACAGCAGGAAGATCCGGTGGCATTTATTGAGGGTCTATACAGCGGATCTGAAAAGATTACTGGCAATGATAAATTTAAAGAATTCAAAGAAGTGCTTGATACTGAAATTAACTTCGGAAATGAAAATCCATTAACAACAGATTACAATACGCAAGTGACGCTATTTGCTTCCGGCAAAACGGCTATGCTTCAGCAGGGGAACTGGACAGAAAACATGATTCTTGAAATCAACCCTGAAATTAATATGGGGTTCCTTCCGATTCCGCTGACTGATGATGAAGCAGAAGCAGACCGCTTACCGGTAGGCGTTCCGAACAACTGGGTTCTTAATAAAAATTCAGAGAATCTGGAAGAAGCAAAATTATTCCTTGACTGGATGGTTTCTTCTGAAACAGGAAAGCGTTATATCACAGAGGAGTTTGCGTTCATTCCTGCCTTCGACAATATCGAGCCAACTGGTTTAGGGCCACTTGGCCAGCATATTCTTGAGTATTCTAAAGAAGAGAAAACCGTTCCTTGGACATGGTTCAGATGGCCAGATGGTGCAAATAAAGAGTTTGCTGCAACAATCCAGGAATACGCTGCAGGAAAGATTGACTATGATACGGTCGTTGAACGCTTCCAGGCATCCTGGGATAATTTGAAATAAATTTGGTTAAACAGGAAGCATGTCTGCGGAAGATATGCTTTCTGTTTTATATTTTTATAATATGCAAAACCCCATAGCAAAAAGGCATCCCCAAAAAGGGAAGTTCGCTTTATACTATTGTAAAAGACAAAGCAGCGGGGGATGTAAATGTTCAAAAAGAGCATTAGGAATAAACTGATTGTTCTATTGATGGTAGCCACGATCGTTCCATTTGGGGCGTCTATAATCATCACATATTATCATACAGCGGAATCATTGAAAGACCAGGCCATTAAGGAAAATAGCAATCTATTATATCAAGGAAAAGTGAACCTGGAGGGTTACATAAATGAGCTGGACGGATTAACACTATCCCTTTACAATAATCCAGGTTTAATAAACTTTTTAAAAGATCCCCAAAAGGAAAATAATTATCAGGCAGTAGAGGCTGTAAGAAATGTGATTTCTACCATACTGTATGCAGAAGAAAATATCAAAAGAGTCAACATTGCTGTTGCAAAGGAAGATCGGCTTATAACAGCTTCCAGGCGCTCTACAGTTATTTTTTCAAAGAAGCTGACAAATGCCAATCAGGAATTTTACGTAAAAGCAAAAGAAAGTCCAAGCAATATGTATCTTGAGCCTATTCATAGGATAAAGGAGCCTGAGGACAAAAAGCCTAAAAATGTAATAACGCTCCACAGATCTTTAATCAATATTCCATCAGATGATGTATTGGCATATATCTCACTGGAGTTCTCACCAGATCAAATAACCAATATCAGCCGTAATCTTTATTCGGGGGATAATGAAGAATTCTATATAATATCTCCTGAAGGTGATTTGATTTACCATTCAACTGATGAAGATACTAAAACGCCTGATTGGATCAATTGGGTGATCAGTACAAATAAAGAAAATGGCACGGTTGAATGGAAAGAAGGTTCATTCAACGGCGTTATGATATACGATCAATTATCGCAAAATTCTGGCGGCTGGTATCTTGTTAAACGTGTCCCATATACCACTTTATATGAAAGTGCATTCAGCGTAGCGAAAATAAATATCATGTTTGGCGTAATCGGACTCATCCTGGTTATTCTCGCCACTCTATTTATATCTGTTAGAATCACTTCACCAATCAGAATCCTGCTGAAATATATTGACCAGGTTGAAAAGGGAAACCTTAATGTCCGTTTTCAATCTTTTGGCAATGATGAGATTGGTTATCTCGGTGATCGATTTAAACAAATGATAGATAAAATTAATGATTTGATTAATCGGGAGTATAAGCTTCAGCTTGAAAACAAGACTAATCAGCTAAAGGTTCTGCAGTCCCAGGTCAATCCGCATTTTTTATACAACGCATTGCAATCGATTGGAACAGCGGCCTTAAAAAATCAAGGTCCGCAGATTTATTCGTCAGTTACCCGCCTTTCTAAAATCATGCGTTACAGCATGAATATGGAGGAGGATATGGTTCCTCTTCAAAGAGAGATTGAACATACCAAGGCCTACCTCCTGCTGCAAAAAGAGCGGTTTGGTGATCAGCTTCAATTCCGTTTTCAGCTTGATGAAGAAGCTTTTGGGTTTCCGGTGCCGAAAATGATCTTACAGCCCATAGTGGAAAATTACTTTAAGCATGGCTTTGATGCGCGGGAAAAAACTGGAGAGGTTAGTATAACCTGCAGACAGGATGAATTTTATCTGGATATTCTGATCGAGGATAATGGCACAGGCGTCTCTGAGAGCAGGCTGGAGGAAATACGATTGCATTTGATGAATGATCGGATAGGGCAAAAGGGTGAGTTAACGAATATCGGACTGAAGAATGTTTACACCCGGTTAAAACTCTATTATGGCAATCGGGCATACCTGCAGCTTAAGAATCTTGAACGAGGCGGGCTGCTTGTTTCTATTAAACTTCCAAAAAGGATGGAAGGTGGATAAGATGAAAGCAATTATTGTGGATGATGAAAAACATGTGAGGGAAGGCTTGATGCTTCTGGCGGATTGGAGCCGCTTTGGAATTGACACAATCATAGAGGCGGTAGATGGAAATGAGGCCATAAAGCTGATTAAAGAGCATCGCCCGGAAATCATATTCACTGATATGAGCATGCCAAAGAAAGATGGCATAAGCCTTTTAAAATGGATTCATTCTTCGGATCTATCCAGCAAGACGATTGTCGTCAGCGGATATGATGATTTTGACTATATGAGGAATGCCATCTGTTATAAAAGCTTTGATTATATCTTGAAGCCTATTGATCCTGAAATATTGAATGAAACCCTGGAGAAAGCCATAAATGAATGGAAACAGCAAAGTCCTCCAGTGGAATGCCAGCAGGAGCATGACGGGGAGATGAATGTGATTCAGCAAATAGAACAGTTTTTGCTGGAAAGCTATAACAAGGATATTAACCTGCAGGAAATTGCAGACAGATTTTATTTAAGCAGGGAGTACATTTCCAGAAAGTTTAAACAGGAATATCAGGCTACCATAACGGATTTTATAACAAATGTCCGTATGAACAAGGCAAAAGAGCTTCTGCAGAACCCTAAACTGAAAATCTATGAAATTGCTTTCCAGGTCGGCTATCAGGATGAAAAGTATTTTAGCAAAGTCTTTAAAAAGACAGAGGGGATTTCCCCTAATGAATATCGAAGTATGAATTAACAGAAGGAGGAAAATCATGATCAACGTGCTTGTCTGGAATGAGAATCGTCATGAACAAAAGGATGCAAAGGTAAGGACTGTCTATCCGGATGGTATTCACGGTGCCATTGCAGATTTTTTAAATGAAGAAGATTATAAAGTAAAGACAGCTACATTGGATGAGCCCCATCATGGACTTAGTGATGCTGTTTTACAGGAAACAGACGTTTTGGTCTGGTGGGGACATCTCGCGCATGGGGAAGTTGAGGATGCAATCGTTGAAAAAGTAAAACAAAGAGTGCTGGAGGGAATGGGGCTGATTGTCCTGCATTCCGGCCATTTCTCTAAGATCTTTAAAGTATTGATGGGAACATCCTGTGATTTAAAGTGGAGAGAAGCTGATGAAAAGGAACGGATTTGGATTGTAGATCCGAGCCATCCCATTGCAGAAGGAATAGGAGAATATATTGAACTTGAAAAAGAAGAAATGTATGGGGAACATTTTGATATCCCTGCACCGGATGAACTTGTAATGGTGAGCTGGTTTGAAGGCGGGGAAGTTTTCCGGAGCGGCTGTACATACAGGCGCGGAAAAGGGAAAATCTTTTATTTTCGCCCAGGACATGAAACGTATCCAACTTATTATCATAAGGATGTTCAGCAGGTTATTAAAAATGCTGTTAAGTGGGCAAAGCCAGCTGATCTTCCCGTACCGGTCTATGGAAATGCAAAGCCGTTGGAGAGAATCAGAGTGAGTCAAGAAGGAGTGGAAAATTAAGATGAAACAACTCAAAATTGGGATTATTGGATGCGGAAGTATAGCTAAGCATCGGCATATGCCTGAATATCATGCAAGCAGCGGGGCTGTCATTGCAGCGGTATGTGATATTAATGAAGAGCGTGCAAATGTGTTTGCCGGCTTGTATGGGGCGAAGGTGTACACCGATTATAGAGAATTATTGGCTAATCCGGATATAGATGCTGTGAGTGTCTGTACCCCGAACAATCTGCATGCCCCCATTTCAGTTGCAGCATTAAACTCAGGCAAGCATGTTTTATGTGAAAAGCCAATGGCAACCTCTAAGGTAGAGGCAGAGGACATGATTGAAGCAGCCCTTAAAAATGGAAAGAAGTTAATGATTGCTCATAATCAGCGCTTTGTTCCATCTCATAAAAAAGCAAAGGAATTGATTGCAAAAGGTGAAGCGGGAAAAATCTTTAGTTTCCGGACGGCTTTTGGCCACGGTGGGCCAGAGGGATGGAGTGCAGATGGCAAAGAAAGCTGGTTCTTCAAAAAAGATCAGGCTTTTATTGGCGCCATGGGCGACCTTGGTGTCCATAAGACCGACTTGCTGCGTTATCTGCTGGGAGAAGAGTTTGCTGAGGTAGGAGCATTTGTAGAGACAAGTGCCAAGATTGGTGCTGATGTCGATGATACAGCGGTATGCGTTTTGAAAACGGAAAGCGGTGTGATCGGAACATTGGCTGCAAGCTGGTCCTATGTCTCAAAAGAAGACAATTCCACCATTATTTATGGAGAAAAGGCAATTTTGAGATTAGAGGATGATCCGGTGCATTCTCTCGTTGTTCAGTATGTAAACGGTGAAACAGTAAAGTACGAACTCGGCGGGATCCAGACAAATGAAGAAGGAGGACAAAAGAATTCAGAAGTCATTGACCATTTTGTTGAAAGTATCTTAAATGAACAGGAGCCTGCGATTCCTGGTTCTGAGGGAATGAAGTCGCTCCAAGTGATACTTGCTGCGCTGGAGTCAAGCGAAACAAAGCAGATTGTCAGAATTAATTGAGGTGCATCAATGAAGAAACTTCGGATAGGAATTATCGGTGCTGGCGGAATCGCCCAGTCCAGGCATATTCCCGTTTTATTAAAATTATCGGATCGTGCTTCTGTAACAGCTATTTGCGATGTGAATGAGGATACTGCACAGTTGGCTGCAAAGAAGTTTGGAATTAGCAGCGTTTTTACAGATTATAAAGAAGTATTCAGTGTAACAGATGCCGTGGTTATTTGTACACCGAATAAGTTTCACGCTGAGATTACAGTTGCTGCAATGGAGGCTGGGCTGCATGTGTTGTGTGAGAAGCCAATGGCCATGAGAGCAGAAGAATGCATGAAAATGATTGATGCCAGAGACAGATCGGGAAAGGTTTTGGCCATAGCTTATCACTACCGGTTTATGAAAGAGGCTCAGGCTGCCAAAAAACTCATTGCAGAAGGTGAAATTGGCCTTCCATTTGCAGCCAGGGCAAGAGCGATGAGAAGAAGAAAGGTGCCGAGCTGGGGTGTTTTCACCAATAAGGAACTTCAGGGCGGAGGAAGTTTGATTGATTACGGGTGCCACTTGCTTGACCTCTCGCTTTGGCTTCTGGGAAACCCGGAGGAAGCCGAGGTTTCCGGTACTGCTTACAATATATTGAGCAGAATGCCTGAGCAGGTGAATCTATGGGGCAGTTTTGACCATCAATCCTTTAATGTCGATGATCATGTCACAGCTTACATAAAATTTGCGAATGGCGCATCCCTGCTTTTTGAAACCTCATGGTCGGCCAATATCGAACGGGATGATGAAAGCCTCAGCCTTTCAGGACAGGATGGAGGAATTGATTTATTCCCATTCAGTTTGAATCAATCCAAACATGGAATGCTGATTAATACACGTTCAGAGTGGCTGCCAGGGGAGGATGACTATGCTTTAGGTCAGGCACGGAACTTTATTGAGAGCTGTTTGGGGAGGGAAGAATTTATAGTTAAAGCGGAAGAAGCACTGCAGACAACCAGAATTATTGATGCGATTTATAAAAGCAGTGAAATGGGCAGAAGAGAAATAATTTAGAAGCCAGGAGGGGATTTGATGAAGCTCGGCGTATTTACCGTTTTATTTGCTGAGAAAAATTTTGAAGAAATGCTTGATCATGTGAAAGCTGCAGGGCTTAAGGCTGTTGAAATCGGAACGGGAGCATATCCCGGAAACGCTCACTGCTGCCTGCACGAGCTTTTAGAAAGTAAAGAACTCCGGGATGATTACCTGGACAAGGTTTTATCAAGAGGGCTTGAAATCAGCGCATTCAGCTGCCATGGCAATCCGATTTCACCTGATATAGCATTTGCAGAGGTATCGGACCGCGTTTTATATGACACGATTAAGTTAGCCAGCTTAATGAATGTTCCGGTTGTTAACTGTTTCTCCGGCACTGCAGGTGATGGGGAAGGGGCCAAGCATCCGAATTGGCCGGTTGCGCCATGGCCGAATGAATATGGAGAAGTGCTGAAATGGCAATGGGAGGAGAAACTCATTCCTTACTGGAAGAAAGCCGGACAATTTGCAAAAGACCATAATGTGAAAATTGGTCTTGAACTTCACGGCGGATTCCTTGTGCACACTCCTTATACACTTCTAAAATTAAGGGAAGAAACCTCTGACGCCATTGGAGCCAATTTAGACCCAAGCCATTTATGGTGGCAGGGAATCGACCCTGTAGCAGCAATAAAGATTCTGGGAAAAGAAAATGCCATTCATCATTTTCATGCAAAAGATACCTATATTGACCAGGAAAATGTTAATATGTATGGTTTAACGGATATGCAGCCGTATGGCAATGTCCAGACCAGGGCGTGGACCTTCAGGTCAGTAGGTTGCGGACACAGCCTGCAGGAATGGTCGGATATGATGAGCGCTTTGCGTACATTTGGGTATGATTACGTTGTCAGCATTGAGCACGAAGATCCGCTTATGTCTATAGAAGAAGGATTTACAAGGGCAGTAAGGAATCTTAAATCGATCTTAATCGAAGAGCAGCCTTCAGAAATGTGGTGGGTGTAAACATATTTAGCAGGGGAGGATGTTAAATCCTTTCCTGTATTTTCGACAAATTTCTCAAAAAAGGTTGACCATTCTGGCTGAATTTAGTATTATTAAATAGTTGATTCGACACAATGTTTATTTTGCTGTTGATAAAAATCGACATAGGATTTAGTCATAATTTCTTTAATGATTGAGTATATAGTCACAAATGCGGGTGTAGTTTAGTGGTAAAACCTCAGCCTTCCAAGCTGATGATGAGGGTTCGATTCCCTTCACCCGCTCCATACATAGCCAACGCAGTGTTTCGTTCAAAAAGAACGAGGTATTGCGTTTTTTCATTTTCTTTGGCTATTAAGCAAAAAAATCGGGCGGCATCCGCAGATTCCACTCGATTTTTTATAAACTTATTTAACATTCAATTACCTTAAAGTTTCCTTCTCCTCCATGAACTTGAGTGTACATGTTCATTAATGACTCAACCATTTTTTCAGCCTTTTCCATTTCCAGAGAAGGGCGCAGATATATGATTTGAACGGCATTTTTAGTCTGTTCCGTCACCGCTGTCCTTTCAGAGTCGACAAACGGACTGCCAAATGGCCCTGCCGCATCTTCACTAATAATTAAATTGGCAAGCGAATTGGGTCTTCCGTTTAAACCGTTATATTCTTCGCCTTCTTTGCCTAACCTGATAGTCAGATTGCCTGAAAGCTTATCGGCGTCATACACGCCAATCGGTATTTGATATTCCAGGGAAAAGAAGTTGTTAATATCTATGGAGCTGTTGACCGGCTGCAGATAATTTTGTTTTTTAATTCTTCTGTATAGTGCTTCTGCAGAGTGGCGGTAGCGATTTGGATCCTTGCCTGCTGTTTTGAAAATCTGTCTCCATTCTCTGATCCCTTCAAATTCTGTAACACTCTTGTCCTCTAAGTCAAAATAAATAGATTCCTGAAATAATTGGAGTCTGCCCTTTACCATTTGAGGAGATTGCCCGACTTCGATATTTTTATATGTAATGAATCCAATTTTAAATTGGGGAAATAACCTGCACAACTCGGGATCAATCATAATTTCCAAGCTTTCCACCTCCAAAATTACTTTAAAATAGTTTATCATAATAAGCGGTGATTCAATAAATTAAATACTTTCATATAAATATAATTTTCCATGAAAGGAGGTTACACAATGAATTTTGCCCTTTTTCAGCAGGAAGTGATTGAATACAGCAAAACAATTGGCATAGATAAAATCGGTTTTACAGCAGCCAGCACTTTTGATGAGATGAAAAATAGACTGATTCGCCAGCAGGAACTTCAATATCAATCAGGATTTGAAGAGCCTGATATTGAGAAGAGGGTGAGTCCCAGCCTGCTAATGGACATGCCCAGGTCCATTATCTCAATTGCTGTTGCTTATCCTTCAAAAATGAAGGTCAGAGTTGTCAGCAAAAGAGGTGAAAGAAGAGGAATTTTCTGCCGCGCTTCATGGGGGAAAGACTATCATCATATCCTGAGGGAACGTCTTCAGAAGCTTGAAGAATTCATTCAATCAAGAATTCCTGAGGCGATATGCAAATCCATGGTGGATACAGGTGAGCTGGTGGATCGGGCCGTAGCACAGCGTGCCGGAATTGGCTGGAGCGGAAAAAACTGTTCCATCATCACACCGGAATTCGGATCGTATGTCTATCTCGGAGAAATGATAACGAATCTGCCTTTTGAGCCGGATAAACCAATGGAAGACGGATGCGGAAGCTGTAATAAATGTGTTGACGTCTGTCCTACTGGAGCTTTAATACAGGGAGGTCAGCTTGATGCACAGAAATGCATAGCGTTTCTGACGCAGACAAAAGGCTTTCTTGCAGAGCCGTTTAGAGAAAAACTTGGGAACAGACTTTATGGATGCGATACCTGTCAAACCGTATGCCCTGAAAATAAAGGCAAGGATTTTCATCTGCACGAAGAAATGGAGCCGGATCCTGAAGTGGCAAAGCCTCTTTTAAGGCCGCTTCTATTTATCAGCAACCGTGAATTTAAAGAAAAGTATGGCCCGGTTTCAGGCTCCTGGAGAGGGAAGAAACCGATCCAGCGAAATGCCATTATCGCCTTGGCTCACTACAAAGACGAAACAGCTGTAGAAGATCTGATTAAAGTCATGACAGAAGATCCTCGGCCGGTGATCCGTGGAACGGCTGCATGGGCACTCGGGAAAATTGGCGGTGAGGAATCACTGGCTGCCCTGGAACAGGCTTTGCAGCAGGAAAAAGACGGAGAGGTCATTGCTGAGATTGAAAAAGGTTTAAGTTTTATTGAACAATGATGAGGGAGTAATCTCCCTCTTTTTTTATGGACACATAGAGAAACTAGTAGGCCCGGCTGATTTACTGTTATTTTGCACGAAAAATTAAGCAAAGTCCTCTGCTTCCTCTCATATGTATTGAATAGGAGAGGAGTGAGATGCGTGAGGGACCAGCTTCAGGAGCTGTTAATAAAAAGAGTGCAGCAGTGCGTTTCCCATTCAAGAAGTTCAATTCATACCTGCCCTAAGATTGAAAAGAAGAAAGAATCTCTTTCCGGCCGGTCCGGTGAGATTGTTAAGGCCCAGGCAACCGGAAAAGTGATCACGGTCGGCAGGGAGAAGGATGATGTGAAGCAGGTTGAATACAAAGTTCATTTTAAATATTTAATTAAGCAAAAAGGTGTATTCTATATGGAAGAAGAAATTGAAGAGCGCACAGCCGACTTTTATAAAGGAGTGTTTGTCGAGGATCGGGAGAAAAACCCTTTTAAAGAAATTCAAAAAGATGAAGCCTCTCCAGACCGTGAATATGGAGAGGAAAAAAGGCTTGAGTATGAGTATGACCGCATGAAGGCAGTGCAGTATGCAGAAAAATGGTGGAACAGCTATAATCCGGCTTATAAAAAATTTGAAGTGGATTGCACGAATTATATTTCCCAGTGTCTTCATGTAGGCGGCGGACCGATGAGAGGGTTTCCTAACCGCGGAAAAGGATGGTGGATGAGAAGCGGGAATTGGAGCTACAGCTGGACAGTAGCGAATTCATTGCGGTGGTATCTGCCGAGTTCGAATTCGGGGTTAAGAGCGGAGGAAGTCTCCAGTCCGGATCAGCTCTTAATTGGAGATGTTATTTGCTATGATTTTCAGGGAGACGGGCGATTTGACCATACAACAATCGTGACGGGAAAAGATGCCTCCGGTATGCCCCTGGTCAATGCCCATACTTATAACAGCCGAATGCGCTATTGGGCTTATGAAGATTCAACAGCCTATACACCCAATATTAAATATAAATTTTTGACTATAGCCGATGACCAGTAATTTGTATGGTGATTTCAAAGTGATATAATAACACATGCAGATTTAATTTAGAGGTGAAAAAAGTGGGATTGCATGTAGTATTATATCAGCCGGAAATTCCGGCCAACACTGGTAATATAGCACGTACTTGCGCGGCTACTGATACGACATTGCATCTGGTCCGGCCGCTTGGCTTCTCGACGGAAGATAAAATGCTGAAGCGTGCAGGCTTGGATTATTGGCAATTTGTTAATATTGTTTATCATGAATCATTGGACGATTTCTTTAATAGCAGTGAAGGCGGTGAATATTTCTACTTAACGAAGTATGGCGCCAAGCCGCATTCCGCTTTCGATTACAGCAATGTCGGGAAGGATTATTATTTTATATTCGGCAAAGAAACGACGGGCCTTCCGAAGGATATTATTGAAAGCAACATAGAGCGCGCATTAAGGATTCCAATGAACGATAAAGTCCGTTCGCTTAATTTATCCAACAGTGCAGCCATTCTTGTTTATGAAGCACTTCGGCAGCAGGATTACTTGCATTTAAAATAGGAAACAGAAGGCCTGATATTTTTCGGGCCTTTTCCTTTGGAGAAAACTTTCCTTTCTGGGTAAAATGAAAAAGTACATATGGAAAGGATGAGATGTGATGAATGAAGTTACCAATTTGCTGATGGACCATCGCTCCGTGCGCCACTTTGAGGACAAGCCTCTTTCCCGCGAGCAGATAGAAACGATTGTACTTTCTGCTCAAGCCGCGTCCACCTCAAGTTTTGTTCAAGCGTATTCAATAATCGGTCTTACCGATAAAGTGAAGAAAGCGAAACTTGCTGAATTTGCAGGCAATCAGAATTATGTAGCAGAAAATGGACATTTTTTCGTGTTTTGTGCTGATTTGCATCGTCATGAAGTCATGGGACAAATGGAAAACATCAATGTAATTCCTTCCATTGAAAGCACAGAGAAATTTATGGTGGCTGTCATTGATGCAGCATTGGCTGCCCAGAATGCTGCAGTTGCTGCTGAATCGCTGGGATTGGGAATCTGCTATATTGGCGGAATAAGAAACAATCTTGAAGGGGTAGCTGAGCTTTTAAAAACCCCGAATCGCGTGATTCCTTTGTTTGGACTGGCTGTTGGCTACCCTTCCAAAAAGAACGATAAAAAGCCGAGGCTGCCTCTTCAGCACATATACCATGAAAATGAATATAATCAGGATGAAACTGCCTACCGCGAAGAGCTGGAAGTGTATAATAACATCATTTCCGAGTACTATAATGAGCGTACGGGCGGAAAGCGGAATGACACGTGGACTGGTCAAATCGCCGGCATGCTCGAAAAGCAGACACGAATGTATATGAAGGATTTTGTACAGAAGAAAAAGATGGATTTAAGGTAGGGGTATATTGGGACACCAAGAGTCTGTGCTTCAAATAAGAAAAAAGCTGCTGAATTGATCAGCAGCTTATTTTTTGCTTACGCCTGGCTTGTCATCATAACCAGCAGTGAAAATAGCAGCAAGGAAAGCAACCATTACACCGATAATAATAATTGTACCCATGTATATGTAATCCTCCTTTAGCGGTATATCGATAGGCAAGCATGTAAATATAAGCTTATTATAGCCCAAAAATGAATAACTGTGAATGAAAAGTATGGAGTTTTTTTTACAGTTAGATCGCGCAGCAAAGTGTTCCTTATAATTAATCCCCGTAAAAAGTACAAACCAAACTCTCAATAGTTTACGCATGTTCGATTGCCGGGGCGCATAGAGTATATTAATCGTCTCTGATAATGCGACAGGGGGAGGTCCTTATGGATATTCTAAAAAAAATTGAGATGTACAGACACGAAGAGGAAAAGCTTAAATGGGAAGGGACTTTTGGAGAGTATTTAGAAATTATTAAAGAGAAGCCATGGGTTGCCCAGTCAGCACATTCACGGGTATATAGCATGATTAAAGATGCCGGTGTGGAAGAAGTGAAGGGGCAAAAAAGATATCAGTTTTTCAGCAATCAGCTCTTTGGATTAGAAGAAGCTTTGGAAAGGTTAGTGGAAGAGTATTTCCATCCGGCAGCCAAACGCCTTGATGTCCGCAAAAGGATCCTTTTATTAATGGGACCGGTCAGCGGCGGTAAATCAACATTAGTGACGATGCTAAAAAGAGGTTTGGAACAATATTCTCATTCTGATAGGGGAGCGGTCTATGCTATTAAGGGTTGCCCGATGCATGAAGATCCGCTTCATTTAATCCCGCACCATCTCCGAAAGGATTTCTATGACGAATATGGAATTAGAATTGAAGGAAATTTATCGCCACTGAATAGCATGCGTCTTGAGCAGGAATATGGCGGCCGCATTGAGGATGTTTTGATTGAAAGGATCATTTTCTCGGAAGATCGAAGGGTAGGTATTGGAACTTTCAGCCCTTCAGATCCAAAATCACAGGATATTGCCGATCTGACTGGAAGCATTGACTTTTCAACCATTGCTGAATATGGTTCGGAGTCAGATCCTCGTGCCTATCGTTTCGATGGAGAACTAAATAAAGCAAACCGCGGTATGATGGAATTCCAGGAAATGCTGAAGTGCGACGAGAAGTTTTTATGGCATTTATTGTCACTGACTCAGGAAGGCAACTTTAAAGCTGGACGCTTCGCTCTGATTTCGGCAGATGAGCTAATTGTCGCTCACACGAATGAAACAGAGTATCGTTCATTCATTTCCAATAAAAAGAATGAAGCTTTGCATTCCAGGATAATTGTTATGCCAATCCCATATAATTTAAAGGTTTCAGAGGAAGAGAAGATTTACGATAAAATGATTCGTGAAAGCGATGTTTCCAACGTGCATATTGCACCGCATACTTTGAGGGTTGCAGCGATGTTTACGATTCTAACCCGCATGAAAGATCCGAAAAAAGGCGATATTGATTTAGTTAAGAAAATGCGTTTGTATGATGGAGAGAGCGTTGAAGGCTATAACAGAGCTGATGTGGAAGAATTGAAAAAAGAGCATGCAGATGAAGGCATGAGCGGTATTGACCCGCGCTATGTCATCAACAGGATCTCTTCTACAATCATCCGCAAAAATATCACAAGCATCAATGCGCTGGATGTATTGCGGTCGCTTAAAGAAGGTTTGGATCAGCATCCATCCATTACTCCAGAACTGAAAGAAAGATACCTGAACTTTATTTCTCTGGCCCGCAAGGAGTATGATGATATTGCGAAGAAAGAAGTTCAAAAGGCATTTGTTTACTCTTATGAAGAATCTGCGAAAACGCTTATGGAAAACTATCTTGATAATGTTGAAGCATACTGCAATAAAGCGAAGCTGCGCGACCCATTAACGGGTGAGGAAATCAGTCCGGATGAAAAGCTGATGCGCTCAATCGAAGAGCAGATTGGCATCTCCGAGAATGCGAAGAAAGCATTCAGGGAGGAAATCCTCATACGCATCTCAGCTTACGCAAGAAAAGGCAAGCGCTTTGACTATAATTCGCATGACCGTCTGCGTGAAGCTATCCAGAAGAAGCTTTTCGCTGACCTGAAAGATGTCGTAAAGATCACCACATCTTCAAAAACGCCTGATGAGCAGCAGCTGAAGAAGGTGAATGAGGTTGTAGCAAGATTAATTGACGAACATGGCTATAACTCAACATCAGCAAACGAACTGCTCCGCTATGTGGGAAGCTTGCTGAATCGATAAAAAGAAGGGCCTGGCAGAGTTCTGCCAGGCTTATTTTTAGGATGAAAAAGAAAAAACAGTGGTGTAATTGATAGATTTAATGAAAAATACCCCATATAAAAAAGAGGCTCCGAAAGCCTCTTCATCAATTTTTCTCTATTTTAAGTACAGCTTCTTTCTCTTTTTTCTGACATTCAGGACAAATTGGCTTGTTTTCAAGATAAACCGTCCGATCATACAGTGATAATTCACCGCACCAGCCGCAGCAAAGGATTTCGCTCATAAAAATCCCCCCTTTAGTATAATCCTATTTTCGCTTGGCCATATTTATGCAGCAGAACCTGCCTAAAAGTTTAGATAAGCCCAATTAGGGGTATAAATACATCAGAGGTGATATTCATGAAAAAGAAAGAATTAGATAAGAATTATACACCGAGAAACAGCTCAATGGCAGAGAATATTGAAGAAATGGAAAATCTGGGCAAGCAAATGGAAAATTTGCGGACCAATAAAGAATTAAAAGAGGATTATGATAAATATCCCGATCCCATTCAGAATAAAAACAAGGACAAGAACCTTCGCTAAACGCGGAGGTTTATTTTTGTTTAATGAGGCAAATCCCCATATTAAAAAATGGGCTTGTCCAAAAGATGCTGCGAATGTCTTATTGTCAAAATTATTTGTAAATTATTTTGTCTTCTCGCATATGATAGAGTAATAAACATTTCTTTGTATTGGTGCATTAATAACAAATTTGCTGCCGGGAAATGAGTCTATGAAAAGAAGGCAGACTGCTGAATTGGGGATGTTTCATCTTTTTTTGACACTCGAGATATTGTATGTTGGAAAGCTGTAATGTGTGAAATTTAATTTAAAAGGAGGGGTTAACATGACGAATGTCAATAACCATCAGTTTGTGATTTCCCAAGAAGATTGGTCCCTCCATCGCAAAGGCTATGATGACCAGCAGCGTCATCAGGATAAAGTCCAGGAAGCAATCCGCAACAATTTGCCTGATTTGATAACGGAAGAAAACATTGTAATGTCGAATGGGCGGGAAGTAGTGAAAATTCCGATTCGCTCATTGGATGAATACAAAATCCGTTATAACTATGATAAAAACAAACATGTCGGCCAAGGCGATGGAGATAGCCAGATTGGAGATGTAGTGGCACGTGATGGATCCGGCAGCCAGAAAGGACCCGGAAAGGGGCAAGGGGCAGGCGACCAGGCAGGCGAGGATTATTTTGAAGCTGAAGTATCACTGATGGAAATTGAAGAAGCATTATTTAAACAATTGGAATTGCCTAATTTAAAAAGAAAAGAGCAGGATGAAAACCTGGTAGAGGACATTGAATTTAATGATATCAGAAAGACTGGATTAATGGGCAATATTGATAAGAAACGCACCATGATGTCGGCATTTAAGCGCAATGCAATGAGTGGAAAAGCAGCGTTCCACCCAATTTATAAGGAAGATTTGAAGTTTAAGACCTGGAATGAAATTGTAAAGCCTGATTCAAAGGCTGTTGTGCTTGCGATGATGGATACGAGCGGCTCGATGGGGATCTGGGAAAAGTATATGGCCAGAAGCTTTTTCTTCTGGATGACGCGGTTTCTGAGAACCAAATATGAGACAGTCGAGATAGAATTTATTGCCCATCATACTGAAGCAAAGGTGGTCTCAGAAGAGGACTTTTTCTCAAAAGGAGAAAGCGGGGGAACCATTTGTTCATCTGCCTATCGTAAAGCACTTGAACTGATTGATGTCAAATACGACCCGCACAAATATAATATTTACCCTTTTCACTTCTCAGACGGTGATAACCTGACCTCTGACAACGCCCGCTGTGTTAAGCTAGTGGAAGACCTGATGAAGGTGTCCAATATGTTCGGATACGGTGAAGTAAACCAGTATAACCGCCACTCGACCCTGATGTCAGCCTATAAAAATATTAAAAATGAGGATTTCCGCTATTATATCCTTAAGCAAAAAGCAGATGTATTCCATGCGATGAAGAGTTTCTTCAAACAGGAGGAAGATAAGAAGAAGTACGCTTAAGAGAGGGGAACCTCTCTTTTTTATTCCGAAAAAAAGACCCCAATCGGGGGCCTTCTGCTATTTGAGCCTTTCTTTCGTATGTCGATCATCCCGGTTTAATTCAGCACTGGTTTTCACATCTGCAGACTTGGGTGAAACGTGAACACGATTGATTTCCTGATTATCGGCAGCACATGAGTTACGGGATTTATCTGCCAGTGTTTTGATATCTGCTTCATGGACAACTTCCCGGGCTGAAGCGCTTTCGAGGTACCCTTCTGAGTCTTCAGCAGTGATCCTCTGATTGTCCTCCTGGGAAGTGGGATAGTTCCCATAGTAGTCCGCGATTAAGACGTATTTTCCATCAAATACCATGCTTGCGTATTTATCCAGGTCATGTTCATCAAACCGTGTACCATCTTTTTTATCAGGATCCATTCCAGAACTTGTGGCTGGATCTTCTCCCATAAAAAGGGCTTTCACTGAATCAAGAAAGCGCTGATTGCCGAGCTCCTGGGATCCGACTATTCGCAAGTTCACTCCATGATTGTCTGCAAAGCTTTCAAGGTTCGCTCCATCTTTTGAAACAATCACCAGGTTGTCTTTCTGATACCCGTTTGACTCTGCCCCTTCAATAGCATCTTTTAGATCTTCCTGTGTATCATACCCGCCTACTAGTATATTTTTTTTCATATTTTCACTCCTAATGTCATATTATATTTTCTATTTTCCCTGAATTGCAGGCGGAGAAACTTTCTTTTTCTATTGAAGGGCTGACAGATAAGTAATAAACTGTGCAGAATCATTACATGGTACAAGCCGTATGAATTAATAAAACACAGTAAATACAGTATGATAAAGATAATAGCCGAAAAATTGGAATCGCTGCTGGAGGTGGGTATATGGAGATTGAGAAACTGGCTAAAAGGTTGGGTAACAGGACCCCAGTTATTTTAGGGAGTGAGCGATTTTTGAAATTCGCTATTTTGCTTCCGCTTGTTGAGAAAAATAATGAGGTACATGTCCTTTTTGAAGTGCGTTCACTTAAAATGAGAAGGCAGCCTGGGGAGGTCTGTTTCCCGGGCGGGAGAATAGATCCGGAAGATAGGGATGAGGAGCATACGGCCATCCGTGAGACCTCAGAGGAACTCGGCGTGAGTGAAGACAGCATTACAGATGTGTCCCCGCTGGATTACATGATTTCCTTCGGACAAATTATTTACCCTTATGCAGGCATTATCCATAATCCTAACCAGATTGTGCCAAACCCTGACGAAGTAGAAGAAGTTTTTACCGTGCCTCTTTCCTTTCTAAAAAATGTAAAGGCGGAAACGTATCACGTGAATTTTAAAGTGGAGCCCGAAGAAAATTTTCCTTTTGACTTGATTGCCGGGGGTGAAAATTACAAATGGCAGACAAGGAAAGTAGAAGAAGTATTTTACTATTTTGAGGATAAGGTTATTTGGGGGCTGACTGCCAGAATTCTTAAGCATTTTCTTGAAATCATTACTGAAGATTTCGAGGAAAGTGAAAGCGTTTGAAGAAAATAATTTTCAAAAAAGGTTGACGCAGTCCTTATAAATGTTTATGATTCATATAAATTGAATACTTAGAAACTTCTTATCAAGAGAGGCGGAGGGACTGACCCTATGAAGCCTCGGCAACCAGCATTTATGCACGGTGCCAAATTCAGAGGAATACATTTTCCGAAGATAAGAAGGCGGAATGAACGAAATGTAAATTCAAACCCCTTCTTGTCTGTAATGGACGGAAGGGGTTTTTTGTTTTTACAGGTATCTGCACTTTAAATATTAACCAGGGGGAATGAGAAATGTCAGCGATAACGATTGGGCTATTGGGGTTTGGAACAGTTGGAAAAGGAGTGTATGAAACGATCAGCAAACATCAGGGAAGGCTTCAGGCGATATTCGGGAAAGAAGTTAAGGTCTCGGCCATCCTTGTCAAAAATGTGAGTAAGCATTCTTTGCGCGATGATGAGGTGCTTTTAACTGATGACTTTCAAGATATTATTGAGCTTCCTAAGCTTGATGTCGTAATTGATGCCATTGTTGGCAGGGAACCAGGCTATACGTATTTGCGCCAGGCAATATCGAGAGGATGCCATGTCATTACAGCAAATAAGGAGATGTTTGCATTCCATGGAAGTGAGCTTGCGAGGCTCGCAAAAGAAAATAATGTATCATTAGGATTTGAAGCAACAGTCGGAGGCGGAATCCCTATAATTCAGACTATCAAGCAGCTGCTGAATGCCAACAAGATTGAACGGATCGAAGGAATATTAAATGGCACATCCAATTTCATTTTGACAAGTATGCGCGAGGAGAGCTTATCATTTGAAGAAGCACTGAAAATAGCTCAGGAAAAAGGATATGCAGAAGCCGATCCCAAAAATGATATCGAAGGATATGACGCTTTTTACAAAGCGGTTGTTCTGAGCGAGCTGGTATTCGGGAAAGCACCGGCGCAGGAAACATCTGTTAGAGAAGGCATTACTGACATTACAATTGAGCAAATTCGTATGGCTGATTCCCTGGGACTGAAATTTAAACATGTAGCATCAATTCAGAGGGAAAAAGATGCTATCCGCTGTACTGTAAAACCGGTCCTGACAGGGGAGGCACATCCCTTGTACAGAGTAGAAGGAGTGCAAAATGCAGTTTCGATTGATGCGGATATAGTCGGGAATATCAGCCTGCAGGGTCCTGGAGCCGGCATGTTTCCGACAGCTAGCGCAATTATTGAAGATTTGATTCATGTAGGCAGAGCCGATATTCCTTCAGTCTTTGAGGAAGGCAAGTCGGAAGGGACTGTTCTTGACGAGCCAGTTTGGATCATCTGGGGTGATGCTGATAAAGCGGGATTGCCTGAGGGATGTGAAATAATCAGAAAAGTGTCAAAAGATGTCTTCATCTTTAAGGCATCATTGGAAGCTGTGTCATTATTAGATACATCAGATTTGAAGGCTTATCAGGTGCTTGGAGACTATGCTCCGGCTGCAAAGGAAAATAAACAGGTACAGACGGTATAACCTGAAAGCATAATGAAAAAGCAGGAGGGGCAAGCTTATGAGCTGCCCCTCCCGAAGTATGTTTAGAGATGGTGGATGTTATCGCAGTCCAACTGCCCGTACAGGCCCGTCAGCAGAACAAAGACTAAAAACGCCACGTTCTCCCAAAAGCTATCACTTTCGGTCGTGCGATGCATCGCTGCCGCAGCTTTCCTTATCCTGTGGCAACGTCTTTGTGACCCGCTTCCTCCCAAAAGCTGTCGCATTTGGTCGTGCGATGCTCATGCTGACGAAGCCTTCCTTGTCCTGTGGGCCTCAACTAACAATCAGTGGGGTATAAAGCCCCCCACTGATTGAAGTTTCACTTTATGCCTGCTGGTTCTTTAACAAAGGATTATTTAATCCAGAATAAAGGTCTTTTACATGGACCGTTACAATCTTAGCGCCAATCTGGACATGGACCATATTATCAAAAACAGCTGTTACCAGGCCGTTTAATGAAACATTCGTGCCAATATTGAGATCTTTGCCGGGAGTTTTAACATTTTTCTTGTCTGCCATCGTAACACCATCCCATTCCGTTTTATTGAAACTTATACATAGAATATTGCCTTTTTATAGTAAAATAAACGCTTTAATAAAAAAAGTCCAGTAATATAGCCTGTTTTTTTATCGACAAATTTTATTGTTGCCAGGCACTTGTCGAATTTTCTTTATATAGAAAATTAAGTATTCATTTCCGAAAATCAAATACAGCCGAAAAAACAATGCTTGGAGGGAATTACGCAATTAATGCTATCCAATTTTGGATCTAACTGACAGGAGTGAAATTCAGACAAAGAGGGTATTTATAGTCCGTAAAAATACAGATTCAGAAAAGGATGAAAAACGGAATATGAATATGCCTCTTGCAATTGGGCTCATTTTTATTGCCCTTTATATAACTGCAATAATCGGGATTAAAATCTTAAGGATTCCTGATATTGTTATTTATATTATTTTAGGAGCCGGCATCTGTTTTTTTGGATTTTACAAAGAGGCGCAAGTAATTGAAGCTGCAGGTGAAATTGGCTTAATTCTGTTATTCTTTCTGCTTGGCACAAAATTCTCTGTGCGTGAATTAAGGAATAATGGAAGGAAAGTCTGGAAATCCGGGTTATTGGATGTTTTTCTGGGAGTGGGAGTGACTGCGGGAATTGCCTATGCTGCAGGTCAAAACATGTTTGTCTCTTTATTGATTGCCGGAATCGTATATGCAACCAGTTCTTCAATTACTGTTAAGCTGCTGGAATCAAAAAATCGCCTTGAAGATAAAGACTCTGAATATATGCTCTCTCTTCTGATTTTTGAAGACCTCGCTGCTCCGATTCTTGTGACTGTGTTAATTGGGCTGAGCGGCGGAAATAGTTTCTCCGCTGCAGATTTTCTGTTTATTTTTCTGAAGGTGTCTCTTCTTGCTGGCGCTGCAATTTGGATGAGCAGAATAGTTCTTCATAAAGCCCAGCATTGGATGAAAAAAGTTGCTCATGAAGATTCCTTTTTGATTCTTGTACTCGGAGTTGCGATTACCTATGGCGGATTTGCAGTATTTCTGGGGCTATCAGAGGTTATTGGCGCATTTCTTGCCGGCATCATTCTTGCCGGAACGGAGGTAAAAGAAAAAACAGAGGAAGTTGTACTTCCCGTCAGGAATCTGTTTCTTCCATTTTTCTTCTTGAATTTCGGGCTTTCGCTTGAGTTTAAGGAAGAAATTCCTTCTCTGGGTCTTCTGGTTATTATTGTTATCTGGTCTATCATTCACAAGCTTGCTGCAGGGTATTTTGGAGGACAATGGTATGGCCTATCGAAACAGGAAGCTCTAAAGGCGGGATTATCATTATCATCAAGGGGAGAATTCTCTGTAATTATTGCCGGATTGGCCACAGGGGGCCTTAAAGTATTTGCCGGGGCTTATATCCTGATTGCAGCTTTGATCGGCATGCTGCTGTTTCAATTATCGCCGCGGATCCATTCATGGATGAAGAGGAGTTCCAGTTAATAGCAATAAAAAATTACCGGAAAACCTCTTGTTCATTAAAAGTTTTTCCGGATTGCTGTTTATAAATTTCTTCTTTTACCTCCTGCTCCGTGAAACAAAAGGGTTTTCAGCAATCCAAAATCTCCATGGATAATTCCGTGCTTCACCGGAATTATCAATTCCGATTCGTTTTCCGCGTGTGACTTTCCCAGGAGGAATTCCTTTAGCAATCATAAGAGGGGGGCTTGTAAAATGCCGGCCATAATCATCTATTGTAATATCGAGAGCTTTGGTTAATTTTCCAGGCCCATTAGTGAGGTTCTTTAGATCATCCATTTTTCGTCTTTTCTTCATTAAATCAAGTCCGTCTACAGGTTCAATTCCCCTGATCAATACAGCTTCCGGCTTTTCCTTAGGGCCGCTCACAACATTAACCAAACAATGGGTATGCATTACATACGTGTAGACAAATCCGGGTTCATTGAACATGATTTCGGTCCGCTTTGTTCTCCTGTTCCCAAAGCTGTGAGCTGCCCTGTCTTCAGGACCCATATATGCTTCTGTTTCAACGATATAGCCTGAGGCGACCCCCTCTTCAGTTTCTTTGATCAATATGCAGCCCAGCAGTGCTTCCGCCAATAGTAGTGTCGGCTGCTGAAAAAAGCCTTCTGGCAGAGGGGCATATGGTTTTATTTCTTTCATGATCAATCTCTCCAAACAGTATTTTATTAGTTCTTGCAGCATCGTGTCTTATGTTTTACCCTTTGCTATTTTTTCATAACCATACCTGCAGTATAATAGCAAAAGGAAATACTATACAGGATGTGGGCATTGATGAATAAAAATATCGGTTTTATCGGATGTGGAAAAATGGCTCAGGCCATAATTGGAGGAATACTCAAATCCAATCTGGTAAATCCAAGCCAGATTATTGCTTCATCGAGAACAGAGAAGACGCTTGAGGATGTAAAAAGCAGGTGGAATATACAAATACGCCTTTCCAATATTGAAGCAGCGGAAGAAGCGGATATACTTTTTTTGGCTATTAAGCCTGATGCACATGGGGCAGTTATTGATGAAATTAAAGATAGCATTCGTTCCCATGCCATCATCTTAACCATTGCGGCCGGCATCAGCCTATCCTTTCTGGAACAGTCATTTGGCCGGAAAATCAGAGCAGTTCGAACCATGCCTAATACGCCATCATTAGTAGGAGAAGGAATGTGTGTCCTTTCCGCAAATGAATCAGTATCTACAGATGATATGGAAGAAGTGGCAAAAATATTCTCATGTATTGGAAGATCAGCTGTTATGGAAGAAAAGATGATGGACGCCATTCCTGCTATCAGCGGTTCTTCTCCAGCTTATGCCTATATGTTCATTGAAGCATTGGCAGATGGCGGTGTAAAAGCAGGATTGCCCCGTGACCAGTCTTATCAGCTCGCAGCCCAGGCTGTTTTGGGGGCAGCCAAGATGGTGCTGGAAACGGGTCTGCATCCAGCGGAATTAAAGGATGAGGTCTGTACTCCAGGAGGGGCAACGATTGAAGCAGTTGCCGAACTGGAGAGAAAAGGGTTCCGTGCAGCGGTGTTGAGTGCAATGGATCAATGTTTTGAAAAAACAAAGGCTCTTACAGGGAAAAACAATTAAACAAGATTTATTAACCTAAACCCGGCAGTTATACAACTGCCGTCTAAGGGTTCCTGAAATATAGGCACAAATCAAATGGGAAAACACTGAACATTTCACGGCAAAATGGAATATATAATAAGAAAATTTAAATTTTAATTCCGACTTGACTCATAGGAATACATGTATTATAGTAAGTCATTATGAAAACATCTATTGGGGAGGATTCAGTCCGATGAGTACAGGACTTTTAGTTTTAAATATTGCCATTATGCTTCTGCTTATAGGCGTATTATTCTTTATGCAAAAAAAGCATATTTCATTCTCAAAACGTGTGTTTACAGCGCTTGGATTAGGGATCTTGTTTGGCTTCGCACTTCAGCTGATTTACGGACCGGGTGCAGAGATCATTGCCAAATCTGCAGACTGGTTCAATTTAGTAGGCGGGGGTTATGTTAAATTCCTGCAAATGATTGTAATGCCGCTTGTCTTCATTTCTATATTAGGTGCATTTACTAAGCTAAAATTAACAAATAATATTGGAAAAATCAGTGTGCTTATTCTTGGGCTGCTTGTAGGTACAACAGCAGTTGCTGCCGCTGTCGGGATTGCAACAGCTGTCGGCTTTGACTTGGAGGCAGTCCAAATCAGCGGAGGCGATGCAGAGACTGCCCGCGGGGAACAGCTTGAAGAAACCTATCAGGGCATTGAAGGTAGAACATTCCCTCAGCAGATGCTGGATCTTCTTCCGGCCAACCCATTTCTTGATTTTACAGGGGCAAGACCAACATCCACCATTTCAGTTGTTATCTTTGCAGCCTTTTTAGGAATTGCTTACCTGAGTGTCAGACGGAAATCACCAGAACAGGCTGACCTTTTTGCGAAAATTGTGGATGCCTTCTATGCAATTATCATGCGTGTTGTTACATTAATCTTACGTTTAACACCATACGGAGTTTTGGCGATTATGACGAAAACAGTGGCCATGAGTGATTTCGACTCCATTTTAAATTTAGGAAAATTTGTTATTGCTTCTTATGTGGCACTTGCCATCATGTTCCTGATTCACCTGCTGCTTTTAACATTGAGCGGTTTAAATCCAATCACATATATGAAAAAAGCATTTCCTGTATTAACATTTGCCTTTACATCTAGAACAAGTGCCGGTGCATTGCCATTGAACATTAAAACGCAAAAGTCGCTGGGTGTTCCTGAAGGAATTGCTAACTTTGCAGGGTCATTTGGTCTTTCCATCGGCCAAAATGGGTGTGCTGGAATCTATCCGGCAATGCTGGCGGTAATGATTGCTCCGACTGTGGGCATTAACCCGCTGTCACCAGGATTTATTTTTACCGTCATTCTCATTGTAGCAATCAGCTCCTTTGGTGTGGCAGGGGTCGGCGGCGGTGCGACTTTCGCAGCGATCCTGGTATTATCTGCCCTTGACCTGCCAGTTGCACTGGCTGGCTTGCTGATCTCAATTGAACCGCTGATAGACATGGGACGCACAGCTGTTAACGTCAGCGGATCCATGACCTCCGGTATCTTAACGGGCCGAATCACCGGTGAAATTGATGGAAATCTTTATAGCGACATGAATGAAAAAATAGAAGCTGAAGCATAAGAAAAGCGACGGGTGCCGGGCACCTGTCGCTTTTTTCAATCAACGATATTCTGCTCTTTTCTTAACTGTTAACGATGTCATGGCGCCAACAAATATGATGGTGATAAACGAGTACAGGAACTTTTCAATACCGACAATTTTTAATCCGCTTAAAATAACCAATCCATCAATTGCGAATATCAAAGCGCCGATGTTAATAGGGAGGAGCTTTGTCATCAGCTGAGCCAGAAGGTCTGTACCTCCTGTGCTGGTTTCATAACGGAGCATGAGGCCGATCCCAAAGCCGACCAGGCAGCCGCCTAAAATCGAGCTGGGCAATATGGAAAGTTCAAAATGACCTCGCATAGCAGAAAGCAAATCAATAAGGAAGGATGAAATCAGGAGGCCGTGCAGACTATAGAAAAAATATTTCTTCTCATAAAACCAGGCAAGTACATATAATGGAATGCTTAAGACAATCATACTCAATCCAGTGGGAAGCTCGTAATAATAATGGAGGATCAGCCCTATGCCAATAATGCCCCCATCAAGCAAATGGTGGGGGACAAGGAAGCCGTTAATGCCTATGCCTAATAATAAACTTCCTATTAAAGTTGCAAACAGCTTTTCATACATAAGCTATCATCCTAACTTGTCCTTTTCTATACTTATAGAATATGAATGACCAGGTATTAAATAGAAGCGTTAAAAAACAAAAAAGCTTGTCCGATTTGGACAAGCTTTTGTTGTAAGGCGCTTCCGCTTTTCTATTTAGTGCGGCAGGAAAGCAAGCTGATAAAAGAATAACACTGCAAATAAATAAACCAGCGGATGAACCTCTCTCCATTTGCCTTTTACCACTTTCATAAGCGGATAAGCGATGAATCCAAGCGCAATTCCTGTTGCAATACTGGATGTCAGCGGCATGCTTAAGATAATCAGGAATGCAGGGAATGCTTCATCAAGTTCATTCCACTTAATATGTGAAATGCTGCCCATCATCAGGCTTCCAACGATGATCAGGGCTGGTGCAGTAATGGCAGCAAGACCTGATACCGCACTGACAAGCGGTCCGAAGAATGCTGAAAGCAGGAACAAACCTGCAACAGTCAAGGTTGTTAATCCTGTTCTTCCGCCCGCTGACACACCTGTGGAAGATTCAATATAAGCTGAAGTCGGGCTTGTACCAAACATAGCACCGATAGAAGTGGCGATGGAATCTGACAAAAGTGCCTCACGAGCTCTAGGCATCGTTTTGCCCTTCATTAATCCCGCCTGCTGGGCAACGCCGATCATCGTTCCTGTCGTATCAAAAATCGTTACAAGCAGGAAGGAGAAAACAACGGCGTATAAACTATGCTGGATAACATCTCCAATTGCTTCGAATGGATTTAAAATGATGATTCCATCCGGAAGCGAAGGCAGTGAAACAAATCCTTGGTCAAAAGAGAGCTGGCCGGTAAAGAAGGCAATCAGGGCTGTGATTATCATTCCGAAAAATAAAGCCCCATTAATCCCGAGCGTCATGAGAATTAATGTTAAAGCAAGACCGACCAGAGCAAGAATGGATTGTGGAGAATGCAAATCCCCAAGTGCAACAAGATTTGTTGGGTGGCTTGTGATCAGCCCGGTTAACCGCAAGCCGATAAATGCAATAAATAAACCGATTCCGGCAGTAATTCCGTGCTTTAAATTATCCGGTATCGCAATGATCAGTTTTTCCCGGAAAGGGGTAAGCGACAATATAATGAAGATAATACCTGCAATAAATACTGCTGAGAATGCAGTCATGTAATCAATATTTCCATGTGTGCCGACAACTGAGTAGGCAAAATAGGCGTTCAGGCCCATTCCCGGTGCGATGGCAATCGGATAATTGGCGAACAGCGCCATCCAAAGAGTACCTGCAACGGTTGCGATAATGGTTGCGGAAAAGACTTGCTCAAAGGGTACACCTGCATCAGATAAGATGACAGGGTTAACGACCACAATATAAACCATAGTTAAGAAAGTGGTGATGCCTGCCAGAACCTCGGTCTTTACGTTTGTTTGATTTTCTTTTAATTTGAACATATAAAGTCCCCCATAAACTAAAACTTCTTTCAGGTTGTATGTGTTATCAATAAATACGAACGTTAAGAAAGCACAAATAATATAATATTCGTTTTTGATATAGATTTCAAGACCTTAATGTTATTATTCTATATATTGGCGGTTTCATCCTTATATAAAGAAAAAAGCTTTGATACGGAAACTTGCTTTCCGCGAAACAGCCATTATATAAAAATGTGTTGATTATCAATGGAGTATGCTTATACACTATTGTCAAACGATAACGAAATGGGGTTGGGTTGGCCTATGTTTGCAAATCTTAAAACAATGAACTTGAGTCAGCAGGCCGAATATTTAACAAAGGCCCTTGTGCAGATGAAGAGCTACAATCATTCGGATGGAGAAAGGCATAAAGCTGATTTTTTAAAAGAAATAATACACTCGTACCCATCTTTTAATGATAATGATAATTTAGTATGGACTCAGGAAATACCTGGTGATGAATTGGGCCGCAAGAATGTGTTTGCCTTCCTCAAGGGGCGCTCCAGAAGCAAAAAGACTACTATATATCTGGCGCATTTAGACACGGTGGGCACAGAGGATTTTGGGCCGATTCAGGGACTGGCCCATGATCCGGATAAGCTCCAGGAGTTTTTTGTACAATATGGCTCTGATCCTGAAGTGCAGGAAGATGCCCGGTCTAATGAGTGGCTTTTTGGCAGAGGGGCATTGGATATGCAGAGCGGAATTGCTGTCCATCTGGCCAATCTCCTGTTTTTCTCGGAAAATCCAGACGAATTGGCCGGCAATTTGCTTGTCATGTTCAATGCTGATGAAGAGGGTGAGCATAAAGGAAGCAGAGCTGCTCTATCCGAATTGCTGAGGCTGAAAGAAAAAATGGGTCTGGAATATTTGGCTGCAATAAATAATGATTTTATCTCACCATTGTATGATGGGGACACCACGAAGTATATATACACAGGCACAGCAGGGAAAATCTTGCCATGTTTCTCCATTTTCGGAAGGGAGGCTCATGCAGGTGAAAGTCTTGCCGGGATTGATCCTACATTGATTGCTGCAGAGCTGACTGCCCGTATAAGCCAGAATTTTCAGCTGACTGAGAAACTTGAAGGAGAGCTGGTGCTTCCGCCAAGCTGTTTATATATGAGAGATGATAAAAAACGCTATGACGTTCAGACGGCAGTCGGCTGCCGGGTTTACTTCAATTACTTCTTCTACGAAAAACCCCTGAAGCAGCTTTCGAAAGAACTGGGGATGATTGCCGAAGATGCAGCCATCGCAGTAGAGGACCGGCTGAAAGGTGCCTATAAAGATTTTCGGACTGTCAATAAGCTGCCGGAAAGACAGCTGGACTGGGGAACAGAAGTGACGGCTTTAGATGATTTTCTTGTATATCTCGAAGAGAAGGGCATAGATACAGTGAGTGTTATGGAAGAAGCAAGGAAGCAAAGTTCGCTTGATGAAACCGATGCCAGAATGATTGCTTTTGATATTGTAGAAGCTTTACACCAATCAGACCCCGAGAAGAAACCTAGAGTGGTCTTATTTTATGGAACACCTTTTCTTCCTGCCAACACGGTTGATGTGAATACAGAAAGAGGGATCTTTTTGAAAAATTGCCTGGAGGAAGTGCTCTCTGAAGAAGCTAAGAAAACAGGTGAGACATTCAAGGTCCGCAAATATTTCCCCTACTTATCTGATGGAAGCTTCCTATCTTTTGACGGCTCGGATGAGGATATACAATCTCTTAAAAAGAACTTTCCTGCTATAAAAAGCCTTTTTCCAATTCCATTAAAGGCAATGAGAGATTTAAATATTCCTGTCATTAACCTCGGAGTTTATGGGAAGGCTGGCCATAAGTGGACAGAGCGGGTTTATAAACCATATACTTTTGAAGTTTTGCCTGAGATTATCCGAAAGCTTACAAGAAGAATACTTCAAAAGCCGGGAAGCTAGTTCCCGGCTTGCTTCAAAAAAGTAACTTTAATATAGCAGTAACGTCTAATGTATGAGGAAAGAATTCAGGAGGCGGTGGCAGAATGATAAAGGCTGTAATTTTTGATTTTGATGGAACCATTGTAGACACAGAGTCTTTATGGTATGAGGTCTTTAAACAAACCCTGTCAGAAGATTATGGATTTGAGCTTGGGCTGGAGGATTTTGCGCAGGGCATTGGCACCACAGATGATATTCTATTTAATTATATTGACAGTAAATTAGGCATCCAAATTAATCGTGAATCTGTTCAGGAGAAAACAGAAAAAGCATTTCAGAGTCAGAGGGATATTTTAATTTTGAGGGAAGGGATTCAGGACCTAATAGAAAAGTGCATTGAAAAAGGCCTTAAGCTTGGAGTTGCATCCAGCTCCGGCAGGGATTGGGTTAAGCATTATCTGAACCATTTTGGAATTGAGGGTCATTTTCAAACGCTCAAAACAAAAGAAGATGTTGAAAAAGTAAAGCCTGATCCGGCTCTTTACATAAAAGCACTAGAAGAAATGGGCGTCGAGCCGGAAGAAAGTCTGGCCATTGAAGATTCCGTAAATGGATCAATCGCAGCTGTTCAGGCAGGAATGCACTGTGCGGCTGTTCCAAATGATGTGACGCATTTTCTCTCTTTTCATGAAAAGGTAATGCGGTATAAAGCTTTCTCTGAAATTCCCATTGATGAACTGATAACAGAAAAAGGCAAGGGATAAGCCCCTGCCTTTTTAAATCCTCTTAACTGAAATAGCATTCCGCATCTTGTGGAGTGCTTTTTTGCCATCTTCTTTTCTTGCCATCATGACGTTCACATATAGCGCGTCAATAATACTTAGCTGGGCAATCCGGGAAGATAGGGCCTCAGAGCGGTAATCGGTTTCTTCAGCTACTGTAAAAAGTGAGATATCAACATTCTGGCTGAGCGGTGATTTTGCAAAATTTGTAATGGCAATGGTTTGCACCTTATTTTGTTTTGCCACATTAAGAACCTGAATGACATCCTTTGTTGTGCCGGAGTGAGAAATAAAAACTGCCACATCATTCTCGGTCAGCTGCGAAGCCGACATCAGCTGCAAATGCGAATCGCTGTTTGCCAGCACAGTAATGCCGGTGCGGATAAATTTGTGGTAAGCATCCATGGCGATAATACTGGATCCGCCGCTCCCGACAAATTCGACTTTATTTGCATTCAATATTAGGTCCACTGCTTTTTCAAAAGCCCCCCCGCCAATGATTCCAAGGGTATCTTCAAGGGTCTTGATATTGGAGCGGAACACCTTTTCCGAAACAGTCAGGATTCCATCATCTTCATTAATGGTTTCATGAATATCCTTAATAGGTGTAACGATTTCCGATGCCAATGCTATTTTAAGAGCCTGATAGCCTTTAAAGCCAATCCGCTTGCAAAAACGGAATACGGTTGAGTCAGCTATGCCAAGGTCATCAGCAAGCTGGTTAATGGAGCTGTGGACGATTTTTTCAGGGTGTTCAAGAATATAATCTGCAATCTTTTTTTCTTTATCGCTGAATTTTGCATAATGTGTTTTAATTCGGGCAAAACAATATAAGTTATCATGAACCATTTATGGGCATCTCCCTAAAATAAATTTCAAAAAATTTTTTTCATTAGGTATAGAAGATAGAAGGGAATAAAGCGCTTTCTAATTTCAATTTCTATTATAATCGAAAAATATTTTTTTGAAAACGATTGCAAACAGAAAAATATTTTGTATAATAAAGTCACATACGAAAAAAATTTTCTTCATCCAGGAGGCAATTATGCAAGTAGGAATGATCGGTCTAGGAAAGATGGGATACAACTTATCCCTGAATTTGAAAGACCATGGACATGAAGTGACAGCATTTGATAAAGACAATAATATAATCGAAAAAATTTCTGCTGAAGGGATTAAAGGAGTCCCATCTATTGCGGAATTGGTAAACAATCTTACAAAGCCGCGTGTGATATGGATGATGGTGCCTGCAGGTGATATTACAGAGGCAGTTATTGAGGAGACATCAGCACTTCTCGAAGAAGGCGATATATTAATCGATGGAGGTAACTCCAATTATAAGGAAACGCTGCGCAGAGCTGAAATGCTTCAGAAAAAAGGAATTTACTTCTTCGATTGCGGAACTAGCGGCGGTATGGAAGGTGCACGCAATGGTGCATGCACAATGATTGGCGGAGATGCGGAAGTATTTAAAACGATTGAGCCAATTTTTAAGGATATTACTGTGGAAAACGGCTATATGTATGCCGGAAGAACAGGAAGCGGCCATTTTCTGAAAATGGTACATAACGGAATTGAGTACGGCATGATGCAGGCAATTGCGGAGGGATTTGAAATCCTTGAAAAGAGCCCGTTTGACTATGATTATGAAAAAGTCGCTAAAGTTTGGAATAACGGTTCTGTCATTCGTTCATGGCTAATGGAACTAACTGAAAATGCATTCTCGAAGGATGCTAAGCTTGATGGCCTTAAAGGTGTCATGCATTCATCCGGAGAAGGGAAGTGGACGGTTGAAACAGCCCTTGATCTTCAGACAGCCGCTCCAGTCATTACCATGTCATTAATGATGCGCTACCGCTCTCTGGCAGAAGATACATTCTCGGGTAAAGTGGTCGCTGCATTAAGAAATGAATTTGGCGGACATGCAGTAGAAAAGAAATAAACTTTTTTGGGAACTGGACTAGCTGCCAATGGCAGCTTTCCAAATCCCGCAAATATATATTGTATCCATAAATGAAAACGCTTCAAATACAAAGGGGGAAATGAAATGTCAGGCTCAATGTTAATTTTAGTAGCGATGGCTGGTATCTTCTTGCTATTATTCTTAGTTATGAAAACAAAGCTTCATGCTTTTGTAGCTTTATTGCTTGTGAGTTTGCTAGTTGGGATTGCAGCAGGGATGCCGCTTGATGGCGTAATTCAATCAGTTCAGAATGGGATGGGCGGAACTCTCGGATTCGTAGCTGTTGTTGTGGGTCTTGGTGCAATGTTTGGCCGTATGCTTGAGGTTTCTGGAGGTGCTGAACGTCTTGCACAGACAATGATCAAGAAATTCGGTGAAGATAAAGCGCAGTGGGCGCTTGGTATTACAGGTTTTATTGTCGCAATACCGGTATTCTTTGATGTTGGTTTTATCATTCTTGTGCCGATTGTTTATGGTCTGGCAAAGAAAACAGGAAAGTCACTGCTTTACTATGGGATTCCGCTTTTAGCAGGTTTGGCTGTTACACACAGCTTTATTCCGCCGACTCCGGGACCGATAGCAGTGGCAGATTTAATTGGTGCTGATCTTGGCTGGGTAATTTTATTTGGTGTTATTGCCGGTATTCCTTCAATGATTATCGCAGGTCCTTTGTTTGGTAAGTATATCGCGAAAAAAATACATGTATCGGTTCCAGATTACATGCAAATTGAGGAAAAGGAATATGACAAAGAGCTTCCAAGTTTTGCGCTAATTGCAAGCATCATTTTCATTCCGCTGGTGCTGATCCTTCTAAACACTGTTTCAGGTGTTCTTTTAGAAGAAGGAAATGGTTTAAGAGCATTCTTCACATTCATGGGTCACCCGTTTGTGGCACTGACTTTAGCTACTTTACTGGCATTCTACAGTCTTGGAACAAAACGCGGCTATTCCCGCCAGGAAGTACAGGATATTGCTACAAAATCTTTAGAGCCAGCTGGTATCATTATTCTAGTTACGGGTGCCGGCGGTGTGTTTAAGCAGGTTCTGATTGATTCTGGTGTTGGACAGGTTTTGGGAGATATGATGGCTGCTTCCGCACTGCCTCCAATTCTTCTGGCCTTCCTAATTGCCACTTTTGTACGTGTTGCACAAGGTTCGGCAACAGTAGCAATGGTTACAGCTGCAGGATTAATTGCCCCGCTTATTGAAACAATGGGACTTGAAGGTCCGGTACTTGGATTGATTGTTATCTCCATTGCAGCAGGAGCAACGATATTCTCACATGTTAACGACTCTGGCTTCTGGCTTGTGAACCGCTATTTCGGCCTTGACGTTAAAGATACACTGAAATCATGGACCGTGATGGAAACATTAATTGCTTTAGTCGGATTTGCGACAGTATTTATACTTGGCTTCTTTATTGCCTAAAATTAATATGAAGAAGAAGGGAAGTGGCGACTTGTTAAAGCCGCTTCTTTCTTCAGTTTTAAATGACCGCTTTTTCAGATTTGTTTTTGAAAGGAGATTATCAATGTCTGCCACAAAATATGTAATCGGTACGGATATTGGAACAACAAGCACAAAATCAGTATTATTTGACCATAACGGCACGGTTCTTGGAAAATACACTATTGAGTATCCTCTTTATACTCCTAATCCTTCGACTGCAGAACAGGACCCGGAAGAAATTTTTCAAGCTGTTCTAGGTACCCTTAGAGGCTGCATAAAGGAATCAAATGTTAGAGCGGAGGATATTACATGCGTGTCCTTCAGTTCAGCCATGCATAGTGTCATAGCTGTAGACGCAGATGGAGTGCCATTGACAAACAGCATTACCTGGGCTGACAACCGCAGTGCAAAATGGGCTGAAAAGATAAAACAGGAACTGAATGGCCATGAAATATACTTACGGACTGGAACGCCTATTCATCCGATGTCACCGCTATCGAAAATCCTCTGGCTGAAAAATGAGAAGGAGGAAATATTCAAGCGCACCTACAAATTTATTTCCATTAAAGAGTATGTTTTTCACAAATTATTTGGTGAGTACATCGTTGATTATTCAATAGCATCAGCTACTGGAATGTTTAATTTGAAGAAACTGGACTGGGATGAAGAAGCTATAGAGACTGCTGGAATTACATCCGAAAAACTGTCGAAGCCTGTCCCAACTACTTTTTCTGTAAAAGGGATGAAAGAGGAATTCAGAAAGCTGACTGGTTTAAGCTCGGATACTCCGTTTATTGCAGGTGCCAGTGATGGAGTCCTTTCCAACCTTGGAGTTAATGCGATTGATCCAGGTGTGGTGGCCGTAACGATCGGAACAAGCGGAGCGATCCGTGCTGTAACCGACAAGCCTGTAACCGATCCAAAAGGCAGGATCTTCTGCTATGCCCTTACAGAAGAACACTGGGTTATTGGCGGTCCAGTAAATAATGGAGGCATGCTTTTCCGCTGGGTGCGCGATGAATTCGCTGCATCAGAAGTTGAAACGGCCAAGCGTCTGGGAATTGATCCTTATGATGTATTAACAAAGATTGCATCAGGAGTTGCACCTGGATCAGATGGCCTGATTTTCCATCCTTATATGACGGGGGAACGCGCACCTTTATGGAATGCCAATGCAAGGGGTTCATTCTTTGGTCTGAGCCTTCACCATAAAAAAGAGCATATGATCCGTTCTGTGCTTGAAGGGGTTATCTATAATTTATATACTGTATTGCTTGCTTTAGAGGAGCTGACAGGGGAGCCAAAGAGGATTCAGGCAACGGGCGGATTTGCCAGATCAGATCTATGGCGCCAAATGATGGCCGATATTTTCAATCAGGAAGTTGTTGTGCCTGAAAGCTATGAAAGCTCTTGCCTGGGAGCGGCTATTCTTGGATTATATGCTTTAGGGGTGGTTGAAGACTTAAATGTTGTCTCGGATATGGTAGGTGCAACGTTTAGCCATCAGCCGAAGGAAGAGGATGCGAAAGTATACAGGGAGTTAATGCCGATTTATATACGCTTATCGCGTTTGTTTGAAAATGAATATGAAAGTCTTTCAGATTTTCAAAGAAAATATTTAGGATGAAAAAAAGGAGCGGGCACAGCCTGCTCCTTTTTTTATTAGAAAATGGCATTCAATATTAAATAAACAATGCCAGCCAGGGTGGCCGAGATTGGCAAGGTGATTACCCATGTAATAAGCATTCTCTGCGCTGTTCCCCATTTTACTCCTTTTAGCCTGTGGGCAGAACCTACACCCAGGATAGAAGAGGAGATAACATGAGTTGTACTGACTGGCAAATGGATATACGTTGCACCGAAGATGATCATAGCGCCTGTTAAGTCTGCTGCCACTCCATTTATAGGACGGATTTTCATGATTTTTCCGCCGACTGTTTTAATGATTTTCCAGCCGCCGACAGAAGTTCCGAGACCCATGGCTAATGCACAGGAGAACTGTACCCAAAAAGGGATATCAGTTGTTGTAACATAATTGTTTGCAATCAGAGCCATTGTAATGATACCCATTGCTTTCTGTGCGTCATTTGTTCCATGTGTATAGGATTGCAGAGCAGCAGTGAAAATTTGGATCAGCCTGAAGTTCCGGTTAGTTTTAGTCAGGTTGTTGTGTTTGAAAACGATCTTGAAAATGCTGTAAACAATAAAACCGACTGCAAATGCAATTAACGGCGAAAAGATAAGTGCCTGAAGGATTTTTAAAAATCCCTGATAATTTAGAGCTGAAAATCCTGCTGCCGCAATCGCAGCACCGGCAATCGACCCTATGATCGCATGAGAAGAGCTGCTTGGGATGCCATAATACCAGGTCAGCAGGTTCCAGAATATCGCAGCGATTAAAGCGGCTAGGATGACAAGAGAACCATTCTGCAAGGTAAAAGGGTCCACAATATCTTTGGTAATGGTTTTAGCCACTCCAGTAAATGTCATGGCACCAACAAAGTTCATGACGGCTGCCAATATGATGGCGTGCCTTGGTTTAAGCGCCTTGGTGGAGACCGAGGTAGCTATTGCGTTTGCTGTATCGTGAAAACCATTGATAAAGTCAAATGCCAGGGCCCCAATGACAATTAAGATCGTTATAATAAATATTGCATCCATTGTGATCGCCCCTTAAGCATTTTTCATAATGATGGTTTCAAGCGTATTGGCGACATTCTGGCAGCTGTCAGCAATTTCTTCCAGCGTTTCATAAATTTCTTTATACTGAATGATTCGAATAGGATCTTTTTCTGTGGCAAAAAGATGCTTGATTGACTGACGGCGGACTCCATCACATTTGGATTCGTAATCTTTAATTTTGATTGCATGCTCTCTGATCTGCAGTAATTTCTTAGTTGAAAGAAGTACCACGCATTTTTCAATTTCAATTGCACAATTCTTAATCGCATCCACGAACTTCAGCATAAATTCATCAGCCTGTGTCATGGAATACATTTCAAATAAATCAGCACATTCTTCAAAGCCATCGAGCACATCATCCATGCTCATAGCGAGGTGGAGGATATCTTCTCTTTCAATCGGCGTAATAAAAGCGTTATTTAGTTCTTTAATGACTTCATGAACATAGGAATCGCCCTTTGTTTCATAATCCTTCATTGTTTTTGAAAAGGTTTTTAAATCACTGACATTGTTAATCTTATAGTCGGCAAAGTAAATTGCACTATCTTTTAAATTCACAGAAATATTGCTTAACAATGTGTTAAACTTGTCCTTCTTCTTAAAAACCATTTTTTTACCCCCAATTATTTTAGGAAAAATTCAATCAAACGTAATTATTTTATACGAAATCGACAAAATATGATAGTTTTTTTTATTACAGTAATATTCCCCAGTTTAATGAGAATAAACGAAGAGACTATTTATAACTGAAAGAAAGACACCGCCAAACTCGGCGGTGCCTTAATTATGGGATGGATGACCATCTATCCTTTCAGCCTTCCAATAAAATCATGTAGTTTTTGCAGTGAATTCAAATTTTCATTGCATTTCTGGCTGTCATGGCAAATGTAATTTCCTTTTTTTGTATAAGTGCCCAACTGAGTACCCTTGGTTTCAGTTAAGAACATGCCTGTTTCTTCAAATTTGCTGCAGATGGCACAGATTCCTTTTTTGCTCAGCGGTTTGAATGTTCCATATATGCCAGTCAGTTTGCCATCGAGCAGGCTGATCATATACTTCCTGTTTGTGCCTTTGTCGTCCCATCCCAAGTAGCTGATTTCCCTGAAATCGATATCTTCAAGTGCTGGTATCTTTAATTTTTTTGCTTTAGGGAACAGCTTTTTGATGGATTGTTCCGTCAAAGATGCAAACGGTATTACATATTCCTTTATTTGTGCCAAGAAGGCATCAGCCTGATCTCTTTCTTTTATATCAATGATCGGTGAAAGAAGCTGCTTTTGTTCCTCGCTAAGTTCTTCAAAAAGCCCCAACACTTTTTCGCTAGAAAGAGATTTCAGTGCATTCAGCACTCCTGTATCATTGACAGATGCATGGCCATTAATAAGCACTTGCGTCTGATATTTAATAAAATTATATTGATCATTTCTGATGAAAGGATCCATTATACTCACTCCTATACCTTTAGCACCTTTATATATCACCTTCACTTTAAAAGAATTACATAAAAATGTAAATGTATAAAACAATTAGGAAATGAACACGGCATATGAAAAAGCACTGAACAAGGTCCAGTGCGAAGATTTCACTTTTTATAAACTATTTTTTTGATTGTTTCGACTGAAAGAAAATATTCTTCCGCCAATTGGCTAATTGTTTTGCCGTTTTGGAAGGCACCTTTAATAGAACAGTTCCTTTCATCCAGAGCTTTTCTCGCTCCAGAGCGTGAGCCCCATTTTTCGTAGTCCTTTTCAGGCTTGGGGATATATATAGCCTCACCCTGAACATATTTTTGTATTTCTGCTATCAAATTCTCCGGTAAAACGGCATTAGCTTTTACATAACTCATTTCTGCCAGCTCCTTATTTATTTTTGACAATAAAAAATGAATAAGGTGCAAAGCCGATATCAGAAATGGTTTTAGCTGAATGGGCGATAATAATTAGTCTATTACCGCCTCATGCAAAGTATCGCCACCAATATCAGGCTTTGCATGAGACGCTGCATTATCAGGCATTGCAACTGCAATGGCCACTTTCATCACCTCCTAAAAAGTGTTTTTCTATATTATAAATAAAAATGATTGCCATTGCATTTAACACACTAATCCGACAAAATCTAATCAGTCCTTGTCACCACTTGATTCTTGCAGATTTTTCTGATAATATATTTTTCTGCCCACGCGTTTGCTCATATGTCCTTCTCCATTGCGGCTGAAAAACAATTGAAAGGAGAAACATATGCCATCTGAATTTGAACACCCCGATTTTCAGCAGGAGACTCAGCGGCTGGAATTTACGAAACGTTATATTGATGTCGTGATTAAAACTTCAGAATCCAGCAAAGATAAGTTTCAGGAGAATATGAAAGAAGCTTTCGAAGACGTTGATTGGCTTGAATCCAGTTTAAGTTACTCTTCTTTACTGACAAATGCCCGTTTTTTTGAGATGTCCAAAGATGAATTAAAACAATTGAAAAAAGCCCGGAAAAAGCCTTATTTCGCCAGAATTGATTTCTTAAGGGAAGATTTAAACGAAAAAGAGATTTTATACATAGGCAAAACTTCATTGTATTCAAGGGAGAATCAAGAGCAGATTATTGTTGACTGGCGTTCTCCGATAGCCAATTTATACTATGAAGGCAGGCTGGGTGAGGTTCAATACCATTCCTATGAAGAAAGCTTTACGGGTCATCTGTCATTGAAAAGGCAATATTTGATTGAAGACGGGATTCTGGATGAAATCCGGGATATAGACCTCACGACTACAGATGAATTGCTTCAGGAATCACTGTCTAAAAGCTCAAGCAACCGCCTCACTGAAATTATTTCAACCATTCAGGAAGAACAGAACAAAATAATTCGTGCTGATTTAAATAAGCCCATCATTGTTCAGGGGGCAGCAGGCAGCGGTAAGACAACGATTGCCCTGCACAGGATAAGTTATTTCATTTATCAGTACAAAGAAAATTTTGCCCCTGAACAGCTTATGATTCTGGCACCGAGCAGGCTATTCATTGATTATATTTCAGAAGCTCTTCCAGAGCTTGGGGTAGAAAGAGTCCGCCAGACTACCTACCAGGAATATGTGCTGGCATGTCTTGGCGAAGATCTTAAAATGGCTGATGACAGTAAATTGGTGAATTTGCTCGAAGGCCATGGCAGTGAAGAAGCAAACCTTGCAGCCTGGGCATCATCCATTAAAGGATCGCCTGTTTTTCAAGTAATCCTCGGCAATTACCTAAAAGAAATTTATAATAGCTTCTGCCCTAGTGATGATTTTATGGTAGATAAATTCAGGCTGTTCAGCCATAAGAAATTCTTCCAGCTTTTTTTGGTGGATTACAATTATCTGCCTCTTTATCGAAGACTCGAAAAATTAAAGGCTGTGCTTCAAAACGATCTTGCTAAGAAAAAGAAAAATATCATAAAGAAAATTGAAACGTATTATGACGAGAGAATCGAAAGGGCCCTTTACAGAGGGAAAGACCCTGAAAAAAGAAGACTGTATGTTTCAGATGCGCTTGATAAAAAAGCAGCCAGACTGGAAGAATTAAAGAAAAGCTTCAGAACTGCTGTGCCAAGATACATGAAGCAATTTCCGAAAAAAAGCCTGATCCGTTATTATAAAGACCTATTTGAAGACTCCATCCGTCTATCAAGATTATCAGGCGGGAAATTGCCTGTAAAAGATGCAGATCTACTATGTAAATACTGCCAGAAATTGTTCAGAAAAAAAGTTTATGAGAGAGAAGACTTAGCTTTAATGCTTTACTTGCAGGAAAGCCTTTTTGGCATTCCTAAAGAGCTGAAGGCAAAAAATATCGTCATTGATGAAGCACAGGATTACAGTTTCATGGAGCTCCTCTCTTTAAAAAAGTCACTTGAAACGGATATGTTCACATTAGTGGGGGATCTTGCACAGGGAATTCATTCCTACAGGGGACTAACAAGCTGGCAAGAGGTTCTTGACTTTATTTTTCCGCGTGCAACATATACAGAGCTTCAAAAAAGCTATCGTACCACAGTGGAAATCATGGAAAAGGCGAATGAATTGCTCAAGCTTCTTCCCTATTCATTCCCCGAAGTGGAGCCGGTTGTCCGCCATGGGAAAAGTCCTGAATTTATCAAGAGAGAGAATGGCCACGGTCTTGTACAGCAGCTTGAGGAACTGGTAATTTCATTGAAAGAAGAAAATTATAAAACGTTTGCGGTGATCGGGAAAACGATGAAAGACTGCCTGCTCATTCATGGCCTTTTTGAAGAGCATGCCAAACTCCCTTTTAAACTGCTGCAGGAGCAGGAAAGTATACCAAAGGATGAAATCGTTATCGTACCTTCCTACTTGGCAAAGGGCCTCGAATTTGATGCGGTCATGATTCTATCACTTGAAGAAGAATTTTCCAGAGAATATGAATTGGATATTAAGCTTCTTTATGTCGCCATGACACGGCCTCTGCACCGATTATATTTCTATGGACTGGAAAAAAACAATTTTATTATAGGATAAAACTTTTAGCAGCTGATTTTTCAGGCTGCTTTTTTTTGCCTAAAAGCACTTCGAACTTCAAAAAAATAATTTTAATGTCCATTGTTTAGGACATTTTTTCACCGGGAAAATCAATCTTACATAAGAAGGGATAGCGAAAAATCCGCGATATCACAATCCCGGCATTTGCCGTTTATATAGATGGGCGATTGCATCCCTCGGGCAATCGCTTTTGTTTTGAAAGTGTAAATAGTAGGTCTCCTTTTCATGCAAATGATAAAATGAAGTAAAAAACATGGAAGGAGATGATTTCATCATATGAAGGATATCAGCAGCACTTTAACCTTGCATAATGGAGTTGAAATGCCCCAATTCGGGCTGGGAGTATATAAAGTAGAAGAGGGCCAGCAGGTTGAAGACACGGTGAAAAATGCAATAAACATAGGCTACAGGCTAATTGATACCGCTGCCTTTTATGACAATGAAGAGGGTGTTGGAAGGGCAATAAAAGAAAGCGGTGTTCCCAGGGAAGATCTTTTCATAACGACAAAGGTGTGGAATACGGACCAGGGATATGAGCAAACTTTAGATGCCTTTGATAAGAGTTTAAAGAAGCTGGGTTTAGATTACATCGATTTATATCTAATCCATTGGCCAGTTAAGGAGAAATACCTGGAAACCTGGCGAGCGCTTGAGAAGCTTTATTGGGATGGAAAGGTAAGAGCTATCGGCGTGAGCAATTTTCAAATTCATCATTTAAAGGACATAATGGAAAACTCAGCTGAAAAGCCTGCAGTCAATCAGGTTGAGCTTCATCCTCTTCTATCTCAGGTAGAAATGAAGGCATTTTGTGATGATCACAATATAAAAGTGGAGGCTTGGTCTCCAATTGCAAGGGGCAGAGTGCTGGAGGACCCTGCCATAAAAGAAATTGCCGAAAGTCACGGCAAATCATCAGCCCAAATTATATTAAGATGGCATCTCCAAAACGGTATGATCGTAATCCCCAAATCAGTTAAAGAAGAAAGATTAAGGGAAAATGCAAATATTTTTGATTTTGAATTAACTGAAGAAGAAATGAAACAAATGAATACATTAAATAAAGATCAGCGATTTGGGGCCGACCCGGACAAATTTGATTTTTAATTAAGCTATTCAAAAAGCATCCTTAGGGGTGTTTTTTGTTTTTATAAATTTTTTCCAGAAGAATAGTTTTTAAATTTTTGGTTTTAGATAGAGAATCCTGGGTAATTTAATTGTACAAGCAGATAAGATCACCAAAAGCTGCGCAGCTACTGAATGAAATTCTTAATCTGAACAGAAACTAAATTAAATCAAAACGAGGAGTGATTTTCAATGTTAAGCTTTTTATGGGCATTAATTATAGGTGGTATCATTGGTTGGTTAGCAGGTATGATTTTGGGAAGAGATATTCCAGGAGGAATTATTGGGAACATCATCGCTGGTTTCATTGGTGCATGGTTAGGTTCATTAATCCTTGGTGATTGGGGTCCTGTAGTAGCTGACTTTGCTATTATTCCTGCTTTAATTGGTGCTATCGTGCTTGTATTCATCGTAGGCTTCATCATGAAGGCTATGCGCAAATCTCATGACTAATAGAATCATTTGAAAGAAGTCCCATATGGGGCTTCTTTTTTTGCGCTGAAAGCCTCTGCTTCTAAGTTTTAGTGAAATAAAAGCTGCCTCTGAACGGCAGCTCTAAATCGTTATTAAAAGGAATACGGATCAATTCCCTTAAAAATCTCAGGATCATCTAAAAAAGGCGCATGACAGACTATGGTTTCCTCTAAGAATGGGTGTGGAATCTCAAGTTTTACGGCGTGCAGTGCCTGCCGTGGAAAAGCAGGTTTCCCGCCATATAAAATATCCCCTGCAAGAGGATGTCCGATATGGCTGAGGTGAACACGGATCTGATGTGTTCTGCCTGTATCCAGAAGGCATTTAATAAGTGAAAGATTTAGCTTAGGAAAGTACTCAATTAGTTCATAGTTCGTGACAGCAGGCTGGCCGCTGGGGGATACTCTTCTTCTGGTTGGATGATGCCTGTCCCGCCCAATTTGTTCGCTGATGGTTCCTTTGATCTTTGAAATCCTGCCATGAACCAATGCTAAATATGTGCGTTTAATAGTTCGTTCCTCCAATTCTTTATCCAGGATTGCTCCTGCCAATGCATGTTTCGCAAATAAAATGGCACCGGTCGTATCTCGATCCAGGCGATGTATATGTTTTATGCTACTGGATTCACCCTGCATCTGCATATGAAAGGCTGCAGCGTTTGCTAAGGTATTATTTTGCTCTGGAGAATTAGGATGCGTGTCCATGCCTGCAGGCTTATTCAAAACAAGTAAATGATCATCTTCAAAGAGTACTTCGATGTCATAATAAGAGGGTATTAGGCCCAAATCTTCCTCCTTGAAGAAATGGAATTTTAATTTATCCCCTGCATGCAGCGGCTTTGTCCAATTGGCTGGTTCATCATTGGTTAATACCTGCTTGTTCATCCTCATATTGTGTGTCTGTTTTTTGGGTGCTCCCCATAATGTCCGGACTATATATTCGAGGGAATACCCTTCCCAGTGAACAGGCACCTCTATTTCACACCATTCGCCAAACCTTTGTATTTTTACCATAAATTGCTCCTTATCCTGATTGAATAATCGTGACTTTTATACATATAAATTAATTACAATAATATATTAGTCTTAAAAAACAGCTGATAAAAGGAATAGGTGTTCACAAAATATTATTGTAATATTTAAAGTCACCTTCTATTTTGCTGAAAATGGAGTTAATATAGTACTTTAGGACCAATTATAAAGCATTATGCCTGTTCCATCTATTTCCGCAGGAGGAATAAATGTCAACAAATCCCTTCTCTATGGGTATAATTACCACCCTAAAGGGCTTTCAGAATATGATATTCTTATGTATATATTACGAACTGATTACAAGGATTACAAAGGTGGGTTATCAGTGAAAGTTGTATTCGCATCAACTCCTGATCAGGAACAAAAAATTCAAGAATTAATTAGAAAATTCTATTCAAATGTGTTTCCTCTTTATTTCACAGATGATGACATAAGAGAATTTGAACAGCAGAAGATTTTACATACTTCTACACGGCACTTTGAATACTTCGGAACATTAAAGGAGGCTTACCAGGTTATAGCAGGACTGCAGACGCTAATGGCTATTCTGGAATCCCGTCATATGAATGACAAATATGAAATGATTTTCGTCAAAAATGTTCAAATACTTCAAGAATTCGGTTTGTCATTCCCATTTGACTACAGTCATTTTTGCGGAGAAAGGATGCCGCGGAATAATTTGTTCAGTGTCTACGCCAAAGCCGCAAATGAAATGCTTGTATAAAAAAACGCCTGCAGCTGACTGAGCCGCAGGCGTTTTTGGTTATTTCGAATTCTCATTAAACCATTGTTCAAAGACTTCTTTTTCCTGGTAACCAGTAATTCTGTTAACCTCTTTGCCGTCTTTGAATTGAACAATTGTTGGAGTTTCCTTAATTCCGTAATTGTCCCACCCGTCTTCAAATTCAAGAAGGTTGAATTGAACCAGGTCAATGCCCATATCTTCTGTAAGTGGAGCCACAACAGGAGTTGTTTTCTGACAATGAGGGCATGTAGGGCTATAAAAATACACAGTTACATCTTCATTTTCATTTAACTTTTTGTCCAATTCTTCAGGAAGGATCAGATTTTGATAATTTGGGTCTTCAAGCTGTTTGATTGTTTCAGGATGAAGTGAATCCTTTCCATATGGATTATTCCCAGACACTTTTTCTTCATTTTGCATTTTAGTTAAGATTCCAACCGCTGCGAATAACGCAACGATAATGGCAAGAAAAATAATGACCTTTTTCATTATTCTGCTACCTCCTTGGTTTTCTTCCAGACAAGATAACTGCTAATAAAAATAATTATAAAAGCTGTCAATGCTAAAAACGGAATCGTGATGAATCCAAGCCAATTAATATATTGCCCTGTACAGGGAACTCTCCCGCATGCTGCTGCATGGTCTGCCATAAATGAAATTTTCTGAATGGAATAGTGGTATATGGAAATCCCTGCTCCAACTGCAGATAACACCATTGTATAAAGGCTGATGCGATAATCTTTCTTAATAACAGCCAAGCCTAATATGACAGCAAATGGGTACATGATAATCCTTTGATACCAGCAAAGCTCGCAAGGCTCGTATTGCCTGATTTCCGAAAAATAAAGGCTGCCGAACATGGCCAGAATCGATGCTGCCCAGGCAAAAAACAGCAAATTCTCCCGCCGGTCTGTTTGTGTTTTCTCCATAATTATCTCCTTATTAATATGTACTCTAAAAATTATAAAGCTATTGGGCATCCCTTGTAAATTAACATGTTCAAAGGATCATCAGAAATAGGGCATTTGTTATATTGAAATGGTATTAGGCAAGGGACAGGGGTAATTACCGGAGAGAATAAATTAAAAGAAGATATTCAATCACCTTTATAGAAATATATATGAAGGAAAAGAAGCAAGATAAGAATAAGAGGGAAATTGGCTAAGAAAATTCAGAGGGTGTTATGAATGCAGTAAAAAAGGGAAAAGACCTGTATATCACTGGAGCGGCTGAGCTTTCCGTAACAGCTCCCAGGATAATTATTATTTCCAAAAGGAGTGCACCACCATTGACAAAGCTTGATTTAAAGAAGTTTGAGAAAAAAATGATTATCAGAAATACACGGCATTCAGATATAGATCATATCATTGCCCTGCAGGAGCTCTGTTTCCCCGGCATGATACCCTGGAAGAAGGATCAGCTTGAAAGCCATCTGGATATTTTCCCTGAAGGCCAGTTTGTAGCAGAATATGATGGAGAAATCATTGGTTCCTGTTCGAGCCTTATTATCAATTTTGATGAGTATGATGATCGTCATTCCTGGGATGATGTGACAGATAAGGGATACATAACGAACCATAATCCGGAAGGCTATAACCTTTATGGAATAGAAGTAATGGTTCATCCGGATTACCGCAGAATGAAAATTGGCCATCGCCTGTATGAGGAGAGAAAAGAGCTTGTCAGATCTTTAAATTTAAAAAGTATCATCATAGGGGGGCGCATTCCGAATTATCATAAATACGCCAAAGAAATGAACCCCCGTGAGTATGTGAACGAGGTCTCACTTCATAAAATCTATGACCCGGTTTTATCCTTTCAGCTCCTGAATGGATTTACTCTGATGAGGATTAACCCGAACTATTTGCCTGATGATGTTCAGTCAAATAAATATGCAACGCTGATGGAATGGAATAATGTTGATTACAGGCCAATGACTAAGCGTTTTTATAAAACAAGTTACCCGGTCCGTATATGCGTGGTGCAATACTTAATGCGGCAGATTAAATCCTTCGATGAATTTGCCCATCAGGTGGAATATTTTACAGATGTTGCTTCTGATTCCGGTTCTGACTTTGCAGTATTTCCCGAGCTATTTACCACCCAGTTAATGTCCTTTCTGGACGAACGGTCACCAAGCCTTGCGGTCAGGAAGCTGACGGAATACACTGAGCAATATATCGAGTTATTTACGGATTTGGCAGTCAGGTATAATATCAATATAATTGGCGGTTCTCATTTTGTTAAAGAAGATGATGATGAGATTTATAATATCGCTTATCTTTTCCGCCGCGATGGAACGATTGAAAAGCAGTATAAGCTCCACATTACGCCAAATGAGCGCAAATGGTGGGGAATCAGCCGCGGGGACGAAGTGAAAGTATTTGATACGGATTGCGGAAAAATAGCCATCCAAATTTGCTATGACATCGAATTTCCTGAGCTGGCGAGAATTGCGACTGATAAAGGTGCAAAAATTATATTTACACCTTTCTGTACTGAAGATCGCCAAGGATATTTGCGGGTGCGCTATTGTGCTCAGGCGCGCGCTGTTGAAAATCAGATATACACGGTTATTTCAGGAACGGTGGGCAATCTTCCCCAAACAGAGAATATGGATATTCAGTATGCACAGTCAGCCATATTTGCACCATCTGATTTTGAGTTTGCAAGGGATGGCATTGTGGGAGAGACCAATCCAAATATTGAAATGGTCCTGATTGGTGATGTTGATCTGGAAATTCTCCGCCGGCAAAGACAGGATGGCACGGTGCGCCAGCTAAAAGACCGCAGGCATGATATTTACAGCATTAGATATAAGAAGTAATATATAGTTGCAGATTGAGCGCCTTTCACTTGGCGCTCAATGCTTTTCAGCGGAAGCATACATAATCTTAAGGTGAATTTTGTCAAAATAACTCGGATGTTTTTAAGAGGAATATCCGCCTGGAACTCGAAAAGGATATGAAGAAGCTTTTTTTAGGAGGTCATACAATGGAATGGAAGACAGCGGCAGAACGATGGATAAACCATGAGAATTTGGACAGTGAATTACTGGAACAGCTAAAACGTCTGCAGGGAAATGAAAAGCTCTTTGAAGAAGCGTTTTATAAGGGACTGGAATTTGGAACAGGCGGTATGCGCGGGGAAATAGGACCGGGAACAAACCGAATGAATATATATACAGTCCGCAAGGCATCTGCGGGACTTGCCGCATACATAGAAGAAAAGGGATTGGAAGCAAAGAACAGAGGTGTGGCAATTGCATATGATTCACGCCACATGTCCCCGGAATTTGCAATGGAGGCGGCTAAAACACTTGCCAGCAGGGGCATTCAGACATATGTATTTGACGAACTTCGCCCAACACCTGAACTTTCATTCGCAGTCCGGTACCTGCATGCGTATGCAGGGATAGTCGTGACAGCAAGCCATAATCCTCCGGAATACAATGGCTATAAGGTGTATGGATCGGACGGTGCTCAGCTGACTCCTGCTGAAGCTGACATTGTTATCGGCAAAGTAAATGAAATAGAAAACGAACTGCTTATTGAAGTGATGGACGAGGACAGTTTAAAGGAAAAAGGCCTTATCACAATGATTGGAACTACAGTTGATCAGGCCTATCAGAAGCAGCTCCTTACCATTTCCGAAAACCCTGATGCCGCAAATGAAACGGATGTTCATGTAGTTTTTACACCTCTACACGGTACAGCCAACAAGCCAGTTAGAGAGGCTTTGGCTGCTTTGGGCTATGAACATGTGCATGTAGTGAAGGAACAGGAGCTCCCGGATCCTGAGTTTTCAACAGTAAAGAGTCCTAATCCAGAGGAAAAAATTGCATTTGAGCTGGCCATGAGAGATGGAAGAGAAACAAATGCAGATATATTAATTGCTACAGACCCAGACGCTGATCGTCTTGGCATCGCTGCAAAAAACAAAGATGGTGACTATGTTCTTTTGACAGGAAATCAGACAGGTGCGCTGCTGCTTCACTACATACTTTCTCAGAAGAAAGAGAAGAATACACTGCCTGACAATGGCATCATGCTAAAAACGATCGTTACATCTGAATTTGGACGCAGGGTTGCATCATCTTTTGGTGTAGAAACCATCGATGTTTTAACAGGCTTTAAGTTTATTGCAGAAAAAATCAAGGAATACGAGGAGACTGGTAAATACAGCTTCCTGTTTGGGTATGAGGAAAGCTATGGCTATCTTATCGGCGACTTTGCAAGGGATAAAGATGCTATCCAGGCGGCTTTGCTTGCTGCGGAAATGGCTGCTTTTTATAAAAAGAAAGACATGTCCCTTTATGATGCATTGCTCAGCTTGTTTGACGAGTATGGTTATTTCCTTGAAGGGTTAAAATCAATGACTCTAAAAGGAATTGAAGGAGCAGAAAAAATCCAGCAGACCCTGGCATCATTCCGTGCCAATCCGATAAAAGACCTTCAAGGAATGAAGGTCCAGGCTGTTGAAGATTACTTAACAGGAATCAGAACTGAAGCAGATGGAATGGAGAAAGTAATGGACCTGCCCAAGTCCAATGTTATTAAGTATTTCTTCGAAGATGGGACCTGGATCTGCCTAAGGCCATCAGGTACAGAACCGAAAATTAAATTCTACTTTGGAATCAGTGCCTCCTCATTAGCCAGCAGCAAGGAAAAACTGGAATCGGTCCAAAAAGAATTTATGCAAATCGTAGAAGAGAGAATGGACAGTTCAGTAATAAACTAAGGCTGTTTAGTCATTCATTTGTTCAAAACTATCCAATTGCATAATAGATGCACCGAAGGGTCATGCTCTTCGGTGTTTTTTCTGTCTGCAACTTTAGTCGCAGGCCGCTTCCTCCCAAATGCCAAGGAAGAAAGGGAATAAAAGTTATATAATAAAAGTACATAATATGAAAGTTCCAAGGGGGATAAGGGTGTTAGGGGAAAAAAGGCAATCTGAAATCAGAATTTTAAAAGAAATAGCAGAAATATTGAATGAAGGAACGGAAATTGATTCCCTTCTAAAGGAGGTTCTGCAGAAATTGCTTCATATTACCGGTCTTGAAACGGGATGGGTATTTCTAATCGATAGCCAAGGGGAGTTTCGCCTGGCAGCAGAAGAGAAACTGCCCCCTGCCCTTTCCGCGGATAACTGCAGACCGATGTGCAAGGGAGACTGCTGGTGTATTGACCGCTATAATGACGGCAGATTAAACAAAGCTTCGAACATTATTGAATGCAAAAGAATAGAAGATGCCATTGCCGAGCAAAGAAAGGATACCAATGGGCTTACCCATCATGCCTCCGTACCGCTGAGAGCAGGGGAAGAAAAGTTTGGGATCCTTAATATTGGCTCACCTGATAAAACCCATTTTTCACCTGAAGAATTGGCTTTACTGGAATCAGTGGCTTTTCAAATCGGAACGGCTATAAAACGAATCAAACTGACACAGCTGGAACAGGAGACGGCTCTTGCTGCGGAAAGAAACAGGCTGGCAAGGGACCTGCATGATTCGGTCAACCAGCTTTTGTTCTCCTTAAGCTTAACGGCGAGAGGAGGGGCTGAAATGACTGATAACCCTGAAATTAAAGAAACCTTTTCCTACATGCAGGATCTCGCACAGGAAGCTTTAAGCGAGATGAGGGCGCTTATCTGGCAGCTGAAACCCCGCGGGCTGGAAAATGGAATTGTATGTGCTATGCAGACCTACAGCCAAATGCTTGGCCTGAAGCTCGATTCAAAAGTAAAAGGTGTAATCTGTCTGCCCGGAAAAGTTGAAGAGACACTTTGGAGAATTGGCCAGGAAGCACTGGCCAATTGCAAAAAACACTCTGGTGGATCAACAGCGGATTTAACACTGGCAGTGGATGAAAAAACGGTAAAAATGGTTATCTCCGATTATGGCAGAGGGTTTCATTATCGTGAAAAAGACATACCTTCACTCGGCCTAAAAAGCATGAAAAAAAGGACAGAAGCCTTGAATGGTGTATTTTCATTAAGAACACAGCCTGGCCAGGGAACTGCAATTGAAATTATTATTCCAATTACAAAGGGAGGGAAATAGATGGCCATCAAGATTTTAATAGCGGACGATCATCATGTTGTAAGAAGGGGTCTTGTATTTTTTCTCAAAACACAGCCGGAAATAGAAATCATCGGAGAAGCAAAGAACGGCCGTGAAGCTGTGGAGATGATGCAAACGAGCCAGCCTGATGTTGTATTAATGGACTTGGATATGCCTGTTATGAATGGTATTGAAGCCACAAGGCAAATTAAAGCGAGCTGCCCTGAAGTGAAGATCATGATACTCACAAGTTTTTCAGACCAGGATCATGTGATTCCAGCAATTGAGGCCGGGGCCTCAGGATATCAGCTGAAGGACATTGAGCCGGATATTCTTGTTCAGGCAATTATCCAGCTGATGAAAGGGGAGAACCAGCTGCATCCAAAAGCGACCTCCCATCTGCTCACACATTTAACGAATAAAAACAGTACAGAAAAACAGCCGCTGGAAGAACTGACAAAGAGAGAACTGGAGGTTCTGCGGGAGATTGCAAAAGGGAAAAGCAATAAAGAAATTGCTTCATCCCTTTATATAACAGAAAAGACAGTCAAAACCCATGTTTCCAACCTGCTGTCCAAATTGGATCTCGCAGACAGAACACAGGCAGCACTTTATGCAGTGCGTCATGGTATTGCAGAGGAAGACTAAAAAACTCATCCAAAAGTTGCAGAAGATATTTACTAAATTAGACCTAAGATAAGCTTTATAAAACTCAGCCATACTGACGATGTTTATAATCGCATGTTTCTATATACTAAAGAATATAGGACTAAAAGGAGAGTTTATGATGAAGCTTACAATTATTAATGGAAGCCCGCGATTGAAGGGAAGAACGGGAATAGCCTCTCGTTATATTGCAAGGAAATATAATGCTGAACTGATCGATTTAAGTCTTGGAGAAATTCCTTTATATAATGGAACAGAAGATCAATATCAGGTGCCTGCCGTTAAAAAGCTGCGTCAGCAGATTGCAGACTCTGATGGGGTCATTCTAGCTTCCCCTGAGTACCACAGTGCCATGAGCGGAGCTCTAAAAAATGCGCTGGATTTTCTCGGAAGTGAGCAATTTGCCCATAAGCCAGTCGGCTTGCTGGTTGTGGCAGGAGGCGGAAAAGGCGGCATCAATGCCCTGAATAATTTAAGAATTGCCGGCAGAGGTGTATATGCCAATGTTATACCCAAACAGCTAGTCCTGGACCCACATTGTTTTGATTATGAAAATGATGGCCTTTTTGAGGAACCTGCCCAACTTGTTGAGGGTTTAATGAAAGAACTTCAGGTATATATGAAGGCATATGGTCAAATTAAGCAGGAATTAAAATAATAAAAATACAAAAACACGGACCAAAAATCCGTGTTTTATTATTGGTGGAATTCTTTTGTTAAGTTAGTTCATAAAATACTGTGTTTGGCAGCTGTTTTTCTGATAATTCATTGGCATGGTCAATATATCTCAGCAGTGAATATAAATGTTTCTCAATGACAGAATAGTCTTTTTCGAAGTTGTAGGCATGAAGAAAATGTTCGATCTTCTTCGAAAGAAATTGATCATCTGTTCTGACCATCAGGATCAGCAGGTTATCCCATTCTGACCGGTGCGTATAATATAGCGCACGGTCATAATCCACTTTATTCATTTGTCCTCTCCTCCTCTTTCAGGAGTTGATTATAGTTTATGATGATGCAGAATTTTATTTCGAAGTAAATCTTGGACTTGTTGATTTACAGGGGTTTTCATCATTTACCTGTATATTGGCCACATTCATTTATAAGACAATTCCATACATAAAATTTAAGACTGGGCCAAAAATATAATTAACGACACATGCTTTGGAGGCCAATATGAAAAAGTATTTATCGATGTTTATGCTGATTTGTTTATTAACCGGGGGAGGCTCATTGGCAGGAGCTGTCCAAAAACCGGATTATGAAAAGTATGGGAGAATTGCCATCGCAGTTGTAAAGGAAGACTATCCTGGGGAAGAAGTGGTGGATTATCAGTATGGAGGAAGGAAAAAAGCTATTGAAACAGATGTAACAGACACCTTCACTTTTACTGTAAAAGAAAATGGGAAGCCTGTAACCGTGCTGGTTATGGTCACACATAACCTTAAAGATAACAAAGCGGTTAGCCTCACTGTAGAGAGAAAAACACAGTAAGCTCCTTCGGGGGCTTTTTTCATTGTATTTGGCCAGCAAACCCCTTATTTAAAATAATGATAAAAAGATATTTTTCTGATAATCTTGGATTAAGAATATAACCGTCAAATATGGGGAGTGAGTTTTTTGAAGGAATCAATTCTTGTAGCGGAGGATGAAGCTAAGATCGCCAGGCTTCTGGAAATTGAACTTGAATTCGAGGGCTATCAAGTGACAAAGGCAATGGATGGTTTTCAGGCAATGGAGTTATATCGAACTGGAAGCTGGGACTTAATTATTCTGGATATCATGCTACCGGGATTTAGCGGAATTGAAATTCTGCGAAGAATTCGCAGCAAGGATAAACAGACCCCCATTTTGCTGCTGACGGCTAAAAGCTCAGTGGAAGACAAAGTATCTGGTTTAGATTTGGGTGCGAATGATTACATAACAAAACCTTTCCAGATTGAGGAGCTGCTTGCGAGGATTCGGGCGGCATTAAGGATTAAGTCAGCAGCTGCGGAAGAAACTGCAGCTAATGACTGTCTGGAAGTGTCAGATTTAAAGCTCAATGAAAAAACAAGAGAAGTCAGCCGGGGAGATCAGTTAATAGAACTGACGCCCAGAGAATTTGATTTGCTTGTGTATTTAATGACAAATAAAAGACAGGTCCTGAACAGGGAACAAATTTTGGAGGCAGTTTGGGGATATGATTTTTTGGGGGACACAAATGTTGTTGATGTCTATATCAGGTATTTGCGCAAGAAAATAGACTTGCCTGAGATGCCTTCTCTTATTCACACAATCCGCGGAGTAGGGTATGTATTAAAGGAGACCAAATGAATCTTAGGAAGAAAATTTATTTGTATACAACCGTTCTCTTTGCAGTACTTCTGCTTATCATGAATATCACTGTGTATGCTGTTTTCAGCAAATTAATATATGAAAATGAGCAGGCATCCATTTCAAATGAAATGGCTAATATTACAAAGATTGCCCAGAAATCAATCGGGAATGTTCCGGAAGCTGAACTGCTTAGGGCCTTTGTTCCTTCAAATGGAATGGTGAGACTGGTTCAGCCAGATAAAAAGGCAGTAACCTCCACATCCCCCGATGAAAAGGCGCTCAGTGAAATCCCTGCAGAGTATATCAGCAGTGAATTTATAAAAACAATGGAAAGTGATAAGAAGGTTTATATGTTTGCGTCTGCTCCTGTGATCCTTCCAGATGGTGAAATAGGAAGCTTTCAGCTGACCAGAAGCATGGAAAGTGCAGAAAAAATATTAAGGACTCTGCGCTTCGTTCTTGGAATTGTCACAGTCCTGGCAATGATTCCCGTTCTAATTTCCAGCGCTATCCTTAGTAAGTTTATTACAAGGCCTGTTGCAACAATGACAGCCACCATGAAAGAAATTAGAAAAAGCGGCCAATTCAAGCGTCTTGAACTGGAGGGGAAATCCCAGGATGAGCTGCAACAAATGGGTGAAACCTTCAACCATATGATAGATCTTCTTGAATCCAATTATGAGAAGCAAAAACTTTTTATTTCAAATGCTTCCCATGAATTAAAAACTCCATTAACTGTTATAGAAAGTTATTCAAGCCTGCTTAAGAGAAGGGGGTTGAAAGAACCTGAATTATTTAATGAATCAATAGAAGCCATTCATTCAGAGGCGTTAAGAATGAAGGAAATGACAGAACAGCTTCTTTTGCTTGCACGGCATGATGACCAGTGGATGCTCGATTTGAAAATGATGGATCTAAACAGTTTTTTAACCCAAGTCATTCGGACATATGGAGATGCTTTTAAAAGGACTGTGCATTTGGAATCGGGTCTGGCTGAAAATACATTTATTCATACTGATGAAAATAAATTAAAGCAGCTCCTGTTTATTTTTCTGGATAATGCCAGGAAATACAGTGATGATGTCATAAGGGTTACTGCTGGGACAGAGCAAAGTGAAGTTTATATCCGGATTGAAGATCGCGGTATGGGTATTCCTCAGAAGGATTTACCAAGGGTGTTTGACCGTTTTTACCGGGTAGATGAGGCGAGAAATAGAAAAACAGGAGGATCGGGACTGGGACTGTCCCTTGCCAAAGAAATCGCAGATGCACTTGGGATTGAAATCACGCTCGAAAGTACTGAAGGATTAGGAACTGCAGCATCCATAAGCATCAAAATGACTTAACCATTCTCATCTTTTTCTCATTTTATTATCAGATAATAGGGAAATAAGCTAAGTGGGAGGTGTAAGGAAATGAAGCATAAACCTATAATATTTGCAGCTTCGGGGCTTCTGCTGGCTGCGCTCCTTGTATTTGCAGTAATACAATTCACTAATGTCTCTGCTTCTGAATCCATTACTGAAAGTGAAGCCAGGGAACTAATAAAAGACCGATATCAGGGAGAAATTCTGAATTTGAAAAAAGTGAACAGCACTTATTTGATTGAAATGGAAAGAGGAGAAGGGTTCTATGAAATAAAGCTGGGTGAAAACGGAGGAGAAATTCTTTCTTTTGAAAAAAAAGAACGGATTTCAAATGGTGAACAGAAGCAGCTTGATGAAGAAAAAATAAAGGAAATTATTCAGGCTAAAGAATCTGGTGAATTACTCTCCCTCAAAAGGGTGACCCATAAAGAAAAGTCAGCCTTCGAGGCAATCATTCAGAAAGATGAAGAGAAGATTAAGATTACAGTTGATGCTCTGAATGGAGAAATTTTATCCCGTGCTGCTGAAGAAACAAAGGTCCCTGTCAAAAATCTAACCGAAGAGGAAGCTGTCCAAATTGCTTTAAAAAATGAACCTGGGGAAGTGGATGATATCAGCTTTGAGGAAACAGACAGCGGATCTTATTATCTTGTTGAGATAGAAAAGGATGATGGCAGGGAGGCAGCTGTCCAGATCCATGCTATTACAGGAAAAGTGATGTCGGTTACCTGGGATGATTAATCCCTTTCTCATCAAATTTTAATTTTCTTATCCTTTTTCTCTCATTTTCGCCGGTTATATTGAACATGTAGAAAAGAAAAAGGAGGAAGAATAAAATGAACAAAAAATTTGCAGTTATTTCTTTGGCAGGAGCTGTATTGCTGGGTGGTGCTGTTGCAGCAGGTGCAGCAGATACGAATGGAAAAGGAAGCACTGGGAGTAAAAAAGAAGCAGTACAGGATTTGATTACTGTTGAAGAAGCGAAAAAGATTGCTCTTTCTGAAGCAGAGGGAAGAGTAGAGAGCATTGAATTGGAAAGAGCAAATGGCAATCAGTATTATGAAATTGATATTGAGAACGGGAAAGAAGATTTCGATATTAAAATTAATGCCTTAGATGGTAAAGTTATTTCATTTAATAAAGAGCGAGACGACGATGATGACAATGATCAGTCCGAAAAAGAGGTAAATGGAGAAAATATAATCTCCGAACAAAAGGCTATTGAAATAGCTGAAAAAGAGGTTAATGGAACGATGAAAGAAATTGAAATAGATGAAGACGATGGTCAAATCCTATATGAAGTTGAACTGCAAACAAATAAAGGCGAAGCAGATGTTGATATTGATGCTGAAACAGGAAAAGTATTAAAAGTCGAATTGGGTGACTAATTCCAAATGGAAAGCGGGGCGGAATGCTCCGCTTTTTGCTGTAATTTGTTACAAGCTTATGAAGAGACTACTCATCAATCCTCTTGTTGGTTCATAGATTATGGTAAGGACTAAAAGGGGGAGTGGCAATGCGAGAAGAAGAAAATAAGTCATTGGAATATGCCATTCAGGAAATTACTGAAATTGCAAATGGGTTTGGCTTGGACTATTACCCGATGAGGTATGAAATCTGTCCTGCAGAAATCATTTATACATTCGGGGCTTATGGCATGCCGACCAGGTTTTCGCATTGGAGCTTTGGAAAACAGTTTCATAAGATGAAGCTGCATTATGATTTAGGATTATCAAAAATTTATGAGCTCGTAATCAATTCGGATCCTTGCTACGCGTTTCTGCTCGATTCCAATGCCCTTATTCAGAACAAATTAATTGTTGCTCATGTTTTAGCACACTGCGATTTCTTTAAAAATAATGTCCGTTTTCAAAACACAAAGAGGGACATGGTAGAGAGCATGGCTGCAACTGCCGAAAGAATCAGGCAATATGAAATTGAGTTTGGGAAGAAGGAAGTGGAAACTTTCCTTGATGCAGTGCTGGCAATTGAAGAACATATTGATCCGTCTATTATGAGGCCGAAGCTAGCCTGGAGTACGGAAGATGAATATGAAAGCAGCGGTGATACGGCAGCATCTAGCCCTTATGATGATTTATGGGGGTTGGATGAAAGGAACAAAAAGCATGAGCCAAAGAAGAAGAAAAAGAAATTCCCTCCAAAACCCGAAAAGGATTTACTGTTATTTATTGAAAGCTACAGCAGGGAGCTCACCGACTGGCAGCGGGATATTTTAACTATGATGCGGGAAGAAATGCTCTATTTTTGGCCGCAGCTCGAAACAAAAATCATGAATGAGGGATGGGCTTCCTATTGGCATCAGCGTATTTTAAGGGAAATGGATTTGACATCTGCAGAAGCGCTTGAATTTGCCAAATTGAATGCAGGAGTGGTTCAGCCGTCCAGAACCGGAATCAATCCATATTATCTGGGCCTGAAAATTTTCGAAGATATTGAAGAGAGGTATAACAATCCGACGGAGGAAATGAAGAGGCGCGGTGTAGTGCCAGGTTCGGGCAGGGAGAAAATGTTTGAGGTCCGTGAGATCGAGTCAGATATATCTTTTTTAAGAAATTATTTAACAAAAGACCTTGTCATGAGAGAAGACATGTATCTATTCCAAAAACAGGGAAAGGATTATAAGATTGTTGATAAACAGTGGGAGCATGTTCGTGATCAGCTTGTCAGCATGCGCGTAAATGGAGGTTTCCCGTATTTGACGGTTAATGACGGCGATTATATGAAGAATGGGGAGCTGTATCTAAAGCACTGGTTTGAAGGAGTGGAGCTTGATCTTAAATATCTTGAAAAAGTACTCCCATACGTATACCAGCTTTGGGGCAGAGGAGTCCACATGGAAACCATTGTTGAAGGCAAAAATATGCTTTTCACTTACGATGGGAAGAGCATTCATAGAAAATACTTATAAGAATGGAGGACGAACCACATCTGAAGTGGTTCGTCTTTTTTTGGTTGAGCTACAAACCGGTTTATTAAAAAATGGGCAGGATATAAACTAAATACTTTCTTCCTAAGGAGTATTGCAGTAATATTAACGTGTACAGGCGGGGGTATTGGAATAGGTTATTTTATTTGATGACTTACCAGTTACTGATATTTAGCTTGAATCCATTTATAAACTAAGAAAGGATGATAATTCTTGAAAATTACAGATTCAGCTCGGGACCTATTGAAGCAAGTGTTTCAAGAGAAAGATGCGGGCGGCATTAGAGTTTACTTCGCAGGCTTTGGCTGAGGAGGCCCACAAATTGGACTGGCTCTGGATGAGCCGGAAGCAGACGATTTAATCGAAACAATCAATGAAATCCAGGTTGCATTTGACCCGGAAATCAAACCGCATACAGAAAGTATGATTCTGGACCATGACAAGGAAAATGAAAGACTAGTCTTGCTGGGCAACGAAAGCGAATGCTGCTAGGCAAGTAACAAAACACCCGTTTGGGTGTTTTTTCTATTGAAAAAAATTTCAATCAGGTATTGACTATATACCTTATAGGGTATATTATATGAATTGTAATTGTATTAATAATGCATATGAGATTACTTTCATGCTGTGCAAAAAGGGTTTTGAAATTGCAGCCATTCTCAATGCCTGGTTGTCATTCCGCAAAATAAATGGGGTGGGAAATATTGGTATACGATGAAAGATCAAAAAACCGAATCAAAAGAGCTGAGGGACAGCTAAGGGGTATTTTAAAAATGATGGAAGATGAGAAGGATTGCAAATCTGTTATTACTCAACTAACTGCATCCCGTTCTGCGATTGATAAAGCAATCGCGGTTATTGTTAGTCAAAATCTTGAACAGTGTATTATAGAAAATGCTGAAAAAGGTACAGCAAATTCAAGCATTATTGAAGAGGCCGTCAACTTACTTGTTAAAAGCAGATAAAAGACAGTTGACTTCCTCATTTTATTTAGTTATTATATACCCTACAGGGTATTAAGATCTATAATCGGAGGTAATCAAATGACCATTGTAAATGGAGTTATTATTGCTCTTCTTATTATCCTTTTAGTTCGAAAATTGATTCCAGTTAAAGGAGTCAGGCAGATGACACCTGCTCAGCTGCAAAACGAAATAAAGGACAAAAACAAGCAATGCATTGATGTTAGAACACCTGCAGAGTTTAAACGATTCCATGTTCCGGGATTTGTCAATATGCCTCTTCATCAGCTTACCCAGAAAATGAGCCAGCTTTCAAAGGATCAGGAAGTAGTTGTCATGTGCCAAAGTGGAATGAGAAGCAGCAAAGCGAGCAAAATCCTGAAGAAAGAAGGCTTTAAAAATATAACAAATATCAGAGGCGGACTGAGCGCCTGGAGATAAGAGGGGATATTTCATATGAAAACTATGACTGCAAAGGATGTAGAGCAGAAGTTAGCTGCCGGGAAACCTTTGAATTTAATCGATGTGCGTGAGGTGGATGAGGTTAAGGAAGGGAAGATTCCATCAGCCATTCATATTCCGCTTGGATTAATTGAATTCCGCATGCATGAACTGGATAAAAATAAAGAATATGTAATGGTTTGCAGATCAGGCAGCCGCAGTGGACTAGCTGCCCGCTTTCTAGAAAGCCAGGGTTTTAGCGTGATCAATATGAGCGGCGGTATGATGAACTGGGAAGGCCCCATAGAATAAAACTTGATGTTCGAAAAGAAAAGGGGTATTGACAGAAAGTAAAACATACTGTAATGTATACCCCGTGAGGTATTAAAACCTGATTACTAATAACACAATAGAAACTTTATTTTTTTTGATTATATGAATACCCATTGGGGTAAAAGGAGGAAAAGGAATGGAAAAGAAGAAGACAACAATTGTTCTATTCAGCGGAGATTATGACAAGGTGATGGCAGCTTATATCATTGCGAATGGAGCAGCTGCTTATGACCATGAGGTAACGATCTTTCACACTTTTTGGGGACTGAATGCTCTAAGGAAAGATGAGCCTATCCAAGTGAAAAAATCATTTATGGAAAAAATGTTTGGAAAAATGATGCCTAGAGGTCCTGAAAAAATGGGTCTTTCAAAAATGAATATGGCTGGCATGGGTCCTAAAATGATTAAAGATATTATGAAAAAGCACAACACGATGCCAGTAAAAGATTTGATTGAAATGGCAAAAGAACAGGATATTAAGCTGGTAGCCTGTCAGATGACAGTTGATCTTCTAGGCTTCAAACCAGATGAAATTATTGATGGCGTTGAATATGCTGGTGTAGCAGCGTACCTGGCAGATGCAGAAGATGGAAATGTAAACTTATTCATCTAAACCAAATTTTTAAAATAGGGGGATTTCTAAATGAAAACATTAAAAGCAAACTTTACGGTAGATGCAAAAGGCCTTGCTTGCCCAATGCCAATTGTAAGAACAAAAAAAGCAATTAATAATTTAAACGCTGGTGAAGTACTTGAGGTCCTTGCAACTGATAAAGGTTCAAAGGCAGATATTCAGGCCTGGTCAAAAAGTTCAGGACATCAATATCTTGGGACAATTGAAGAAGGGGATGTGCTAAAGCACTATATCCGCAAAGCAAGTGAAAATGAAGAGCGCGAAGCAGTAAATTTTGAGATTATTGCTTCTAACGAAGATCTGCAAAGAGAACTTGAATCAAATACAGAGATTGTCGTTCTTGATGTAAGGGAACCGGCAGAATATGCATTTGGACATATTCCAAACGCTATTTCCATTCCTTTTGGCGAACTTGAAGAACGAATGGGCGAGCTGAATAAAGATAAAAAGATTTATGTAGTATGCCGTACAGGCAGCCGCAGTGATATGGCTTCACAGGCATTAACCGAAAAAGGCTTCTCCCACATAATTAATGTAGTGCCGGGAATGTCTGATTGGAATGGACCGACAGAAACTAAAGTGAACTAAAAAATTTTTTTAAAAAATATACATTAGGGGGTATGAAACGATGAAAGCAATGACTGCTAAAGAAGTAACAAAAAAAGTTATTCAAAATGAAGAGCTATTTATACTGGATGTGCGCAATGAAAGTGACTTTAATGATTGGAAGATTGAAGGAAAAAACTTTGAATACATGAATGTTCCCTACTTCGATCTTCTTGATGGAGTAGAGTCAATTCTGGATAAAATTCCAGCTGATAAAGAACTTTTAATCGTTTGTGCAAAAGAAGGATCTTCTGTCATGATTGCAGAAATGCTTGAGGAAGCTGGACGAGAGGCATCTTACCTGAAGGGCGGAATGAAAGCATGGAGCGAACACCTTGAGCCTGTTAAAGTAGGAGACTTGAAGCACGGGGGCGAAATGTACCAATTTGTCCGCATTGGTAAAGGGTGTCTATCATATATGGTTATTTCTAATGGGGAAGCGGCGATAGTCGATGCAACAAGAATGACTGAGGTATTCACTGACTTTGCTGCTGAAAAGAATGCTGTAATCAAGCATGTTTTTGATACACACCTCCATGCTGACCATATCTCAGGGGGAAGAAAAATTGCTGAAAAAACTGGTGCTTCATACTGGCTTCCTCCTAAGGATGCTGAAGAAGTAACATTTGATTACAAAAGTCTTGATGATGGAAACGAAGTAATGATTGGTTCTACTAAGATCAGTATTCAAGCTATTTATTCACCAGGCCATACAATTGGATCAACATCATTTGTGGTAGATGATCAATACCTTCTATCAGGCGATATTCTATTCATCGATTCAATTGGCCGACCGGACCTTGCAGGAAAAGCCGGTGACTGGGCTGGCGATTTAAGGGAGACACTTTATAAGCGTTATAAAGAGCTATCAAGTGAATTAGTTGTTATGCCTGCACACTTCATGATCATTGATGAGTTAAATGAAGATGGCAGTGTTTCTGAGAAACTTGGCACATTATTTGCTGAGAATCATGGATTAAATATTGATGACGAAGGAGAATTCAGAAAATTAGTTTCTGAGAACCTTCCTCCTCAGCCAAATGCTTATCAGGAAATCCGTGAAACAAATATGGGTAAAATCAGCCCGGATGAAGAAAAACAGAGAGAGATGGAAATCGGTCCTAACCGCTGTGCTGTAAGATAATTACCTGAATTCAAAAAACTTTAGCTTAGATAATTTAAAAAATTGGAGGAATGAAAACATGAACGCAGCAAAAGTACTGGATGCAAAAGGCTTAGCTTGTCCAATGCCAATCGTAAAAACAAAGAAAGCAATTGGGGAAATCGAATCAGGCCAGGTGCTTGAAGTTCATACAACCGACAAAGGCGCAGTTAAAGACTTGGCTGCCTGGACAGAGTCAACAGGACATGAGCTTTTAAAACATGAGGATGACAACGGAATTTTAAAGTTCTGGATAAAAAAAGGCTAATCTATTGAAAGGTAAAAGGGGGTTTCTACTCCCTTTTATCGCTAAAAGGAGGAGATAGCCACATGGATTTAACCTTTTTAATCGTTATATTTTTAATTGGTTTTATCGGGTCTTACATTTCCGGCATGGTAGGAATTGGCGGCTCAATCATTAAATACCCTATGCTTTTATACATTCCGCCATTATTTGGATTAGCTGCTTTTTCTGCTCACGAAGTATCCGGAATCAGTGCAGTACAGGTGTTTTTTGCAACAATCGGGGGCGTCTGGGCTTACAGAAAAGGTGGATACCTGAATAAAACACTAATTATTTATATGGGTTCAGCAATACTAATCGGAAGTTTAATCGGAAGCTATGGTTCAAGGTTTATGACTGAGGGCGGCATCAATCTTGTATATGGTGTATTAGCTTTAATTGCCGCAGTCATGATGTTCGTGCCGAAAAAAGGCTTGGATGATATACCTTTGGATCAAGTAAAGTTCAATAAATGGCTTGCAGCCTTTTTTGCTTTGATTGTCGGCATCGGAGCTGGAATCGTAGGTGCAGCAGGTGCATTTTTACTGGTTCCTATTATGCTGGTTGTATTGAAGATCCCTACAAGGATGACGATTGCGACATCACTGGCCATCACGTTTATTTCATCGATTGGATCTACAGCTGGCAAATTGGCAACCGGCCAGGTGGACTATATTCCTGCTGCCATAATGATAATTGCCAGCTTAATTGCTTCTCCATTAGGAGCTGCTGCAGGAAAAAGAGTAAATACAAAAATCCTCCAAGTCATTTTGGCTGTTTTAATTCTGGCAACATCAATCAAAATCTGGATGGATATTTTATAATTAATAGGGAGGGGGCAGCGGACGCTGTTCCCTTTTAAGTTTAACATTTTGAGATTTATCTTATTACTAACATATTTATTTGTTATTTTAATTTAACTGCCGCTCCAAGCCGGTTTTGCAACAACGGAGTTTACTTAATAGAGGTTTTCATAAGACCATTAAAACCATTCTTAGTGGATGGCTTTCTTTTTAAATCTGCCGCCTCTCACTTCAGCAATATCAGCAACTGCTAAAAAAGCACTCGGATCTATTTCTTCGACAATGGATTTTAATTTTGCTTCTTCAAGTCTGGTTATGACACAAAAAATTACTTTTTTGTCATCCCCAGTGTATGCGCCTTCCCCATTTAAGTAGGTAACGCCTCGTCCCAGCCGGGCCATAATCGCTTCGCCGATTACCTTATGCTGGTCGCTGATGATCCAGGCGGATTTGGATTCATCCAGTCCGCTGATGACAACATCAATTGTCTTGAAAGCAATGAAATATGCAAGGATTGAGTACATGGCCCGGTTCCAGCCGAAAACAAAGCCTGCAGTAGCAAAAATGAAGATATTGAAAAACATAATGATTTCCCCGACAGAGAACGGGAGTTTTTTATTTACCAGAATGGCCAGTATCTCAGTTCCATCTAAAGATCCCCCATATCTGATTACCATTCCGACCCCAACGCCAAGAACAATGCCGCCAAATACTGTTGCTAACAGCAAGTCCTCTGTAAATACGGGAACATCATGCAAGAGGAGGGTGGTGGCTGATAATACCGCAATGCCCAGCAATGTAGACAATGCAAAGGTTTTCCCTATCTGTTTATACCCTATGTAAAAAAATGGAATATTTAAGGTGAAAATAAACCAGCCGAGTTTCCAGCCGGACAAGTGAGAGAGGATAATGGAGATTCCTACTATTCCGCCATCCAGAATTTTATTGGGCACTAGGAATTCTTCGATTCCGACACCCATAAGTATGGCTCCAAGTATGATGAAGAAAATCCTTTTTGCAAGCTTGCCTTTAGTCAATCCTTTATGTACATTTGCTTCAACAGCAGTTTCGAGTGAAACGTTCATAAATGACCCCCATTTTTTAAGTGGTAAAAAATAAATTTATATATAAAACGCTGTCAGACTGAACGAGCATCTTTAATGAGCTAATAGCATTATATGATAGCTTGTGCCATTTTTAGCTTAAATTAATTATTCGATAAGTCTGATAAAGACTATATCTAATTATAACATTACTTATATTAAATGAGGGATACCGAGTTCACAATTATAAGGTGTGTGCCCTTATAAGGGTAATTTTCCATTCTGATGGAAAGGCATCTTTTTTATTTGTTTATCAAAATGGAATGAATATTTTATTAAAATACGATTAGCTCAAAGATCTTCGGGGAAATAAACACATACAAGCTATAAGCTGATTAAGGGAGGAGTAGTAAAATGCATAAGGTTATTCAATTTGGCAAGAAGCTCGGAAAGGAATTTAAGAATGATCGGGCAACCGGGCTTGCAGCCGAACAAGCCTATTATTATATGCTCTCCATTTTTCCTTTGTTAATCCTGCTTATCTCCATTGTTCCATATCTTTCACTGGATCCTCAAAAAGCATTATCATACTTACAGAGTGTAATGCCGTCAGATTCATTTAATGTTATTGAAGATAATGTAGTAGATATCATTACGAAGCCGAACGGCGGACTGCTGACGTTCGGTATCATAGGTACTTTATGGTCAGCTTCTAATGGAATGCAGGCTTTCATAAGAGCCATGAATGACGCCTTTGATGTGGAGGAAACGAGGTCATTTATAAAATCAAGACTGATATCCATAGGTTTGACTCTGGGTTTGCTCGCAGCATTCATCATTGCTATGGTTCTTCCCGTTTTCGGAAAAGTCATCATGAACTTTGTTGAGAATTTTATTAATATACCTGATGGGATGCAGATACTGATCAATGTATTGAGATGGGCCATTGCTTTTGTGATCATGGTTACAGTCCTGGCTATCCTTTATAAGGTGGCACCGAATAAACATTTTCCTTTCAAACAGGTATTGCCAGGTGCTATAGCCGCAACGGTTATGTGGCAGCTTATATCTTTTGGCTTGTCCTTTTATGTAAGCAATTTTGGGAATTATTCCGCCACATATGGAAGCCTTGGCGGAGTCATTGTCTTGATGCTATGGTTCTTTTTAACCGGACTTGTCCTTGTCATTGGCGGGGAAATCAGTGCCCTCTATCACAGAAATAATACATTCAAGCCGGGCAGCGGAATGAAAGATGACAAAGAAAATCCCAAGGTACAAACAGATGCAGAAGCATATCGTACACTTTCATTAAAATAGGACAAAATAAAACGAGGGCTCAGCCCTCGTTTTATTTGATTTGGTGGATAAAAGGTATCTTAATGTTCCACCATTTCTTTATTTTCTTCGGTGTTTCCTTTACAGCGGATACCGTATTATTAAAGGTCTGTTTTTTATAATTGATATCTCCTTGAATTTCTTTCTGAGTTGCTCTCAGTTCGTCAACCCCATTTTTCAATTGATCAGCTTTTAGCTGCATGATAGTGCTTATAGCTGTCAGTTTCTTAATTGCCGGTTTGGCATCCTTGTAAGCTTTAAAAGCATAGATGCCCAGAAAGATCAGGGATGCTGCAATAAGAATCAAGCTTGCATATACAATGAACATTGTGACCTGCCTCCTCATGCTGGGTTTTTCTTATTGTTTACCCATTACAAATAAAAATTAACATTAAACCCCTGTATCCTTAATATAAAGGGGAATTCTCAGAATAAATTAAAGAATTGACCTTCATATTTGAGTTTGCTAGAATTATTTTCATTATATCAATATATTATTTTGTTTGGCTCAGGACATTGATCGATTGGTTTGCTGAGGCCATTCATTTTAACCTGTATATGTTCAGAGATAGGGTCTGAGCGTTTCTACCGGGCTGCCGTAAATAGCTTGACTACAGGGGATATAGCTTGTTCGAATCGGCATGCTATTTTCTTCTGTTTTCTTATGGCAGCTTCGCATATTGCGGAGCTTTTTTTATTGGTTACTAAATAAGGAGGGAATGGTATGTCATCTTTTTTCCGGTTTCGTGAAAGAGAAACATCATATAAACAGGAAACAATCGCAGGTTTAACGACATTTTTATCAATGGCATATATATTAATTGTAAATCCAATTATACTTAGCCAGGCTGGAATGGATAAAGGAGCTGTCTTTACGGCTACTGCGCTGTCAGCAATTATTGGCTCTTTATTAATTGGCTTGCTGTCCAATTACCCAATTGGGATTGCACCAAGCATGGGCCTCAATTCTTTCTTCACTTTTTCTGTCTGCATCGGCATGGGCATACCATGGCAAACGGCTTTAACTGGTGTATTTGTTTCTGGGATCTTATTTGTGATCTTAAGCTTATTAAAAATACGGGAAAAAATTATTAACATTATACCCAAGGATTTAAAACATGCAATAGCAGGCGGCATAGGCTTCTTTATTGCTTTTATCGGATTGAAAAATGCTGGCCTGATTGTAGGTAATGACGCGACATTTGTTGCGATTGGCGATTTTAAATCCCCAGTCACGCTGCTGGCTGTTTTCTGTTTTATCTTAACAATCGTTTTAATGGTAAGGGGAGTTAAAGGTGCCATTTTCTATGGTATGGTCATTTCAGCTGCTGCTGGAATGTTAATTGGCCTTATTGATAAACCGGAAAAAATTGTTGGGGCCATTCCGAGCCTTGAACCGACATTTGGTGAAGTTTTTCTGAATATTGATCAAATCTTTACGCCGGAAATGCTGGCAGTCATATTCACTTTCTTATTTGTTGCCTTTTTTGATACGGCTGGAGCCTTAATAGCCATTGCAAGCCAGGCAGGCCTGATGAAGAATAATGAAATCCCTAATGCAGGAAAAGCGCTTCTGGCAGATTCAAGTGCTACTGTAGTCGGTTCTGTGCTTGGAACTTCTACAACTGCCTCCATGATTGAGTCCAGTTCTGGGATTGCGGCTGGAGGAAGGACAGGCTTTACTTCAGTTATCATCTCTGCATGCTTCGCTATTGCATTATTCTTTTCTCCATTGCTCGGTGTTATTACGGCCGAAGTTACGTCTCCGGCACTTATCATTGTCGGAGCACTGATGGCTATGGAAGTGAAGCATATTGATTGGGGCAAACTGGAAATCGCCATTCCGGCGTTCGTGACCATCTTAATGATGCCGCTGACTTTCAGTGTAGCAACTGGGATTGCTCTCGGCTTCATCTTATACCCAATCACAATGCTGGCATTGAAAAGGCCAAAAGAAATTCATCCGATCATGTATGGATTATGTATTGCATTTATGGGTTATTTTGTTTATCTTGCATAAGGAAAAGGGCTGCCTGTATAGTCAGGCAGCCTTTTTGTGAATCCTATAATTGCTTTGAGAAATTGCAGGATTCACTTTTCTGCTGTTTCTGCTGAATATTATCATAAAATGTTTGACCCCGCTCTTTTAGTCTAAATTATAAGGAAACAATATAAAATCATTGAACAATAAGCCAATGTCATACATAATATATATGAGCATATATTCATATAAAGGGGTGTAATGTATGGGACACAGTCATGGGCACGGACATGGGCATTCACATGATCACCATCACACAGGCAATAAAAAGGCTTTAAAGTGGGCATTTATTTTGATTGCTTCATTTATGATTGTAGAAGTAATTGGAGGCATATGGACTAACAGCCTTGCGCTCCTATCGGATGCCGGACACATGCTGAGTGATGCAGCTGCGCTTGGCTTAAGTTTTCTGGCAATCAAAATAGGGGAAAAAAAGGCGACAAATTCAAAAACATTTGGCTATAAACGATTTGAAATTATTGCTGCTTCAATTAATGGCATTACACTTCTCTTGATTTCTCTCTATATTTTCTATGAAGCCTACCACCGCATTCTTGAGCCGCCGGCTGTTCAAAGTATGGGGATGCTGGTGATCTCATCGATCGGACTGCTCGTAAATATCGCAGCGGCATTAATATTAATGAGTGGGGATAAGGATCACAATTTAAATGTTAGGAGCGCTTTTCTGCATGTTCTTGGTGACTTGCTTGGTTCCGTTGGAGCTATAACAGCTGCGCTTCTAATTTATTTCTTCGGCTGGGGCATTGCGGACCCGATTGCAAGTGTAATGGTAGCAATTCTCATCCTTATAAGCGGGTGGAGGGTGGTAAAAGAGTCCTTTCATATTTTAATGGAAGGGACACCTTCCCACCTGAATCCTGAGGATATTAAAAGTGCGCTCCTTGGCCTTGCACATGTAAAAGATGTTCATGATCTTCATATTTGGACGATTACTTCTGGTTTCCCTTCTCTTAGCTGCCATCTTGTGATTGAACATAACGGCGGCCACGATGCAGTCCTTCATGCGGCGCAATCGGTACTGCATGATGAATATGGCATTGAGCATAGCACAATTCAAGTGGAAGGAGAAAGAAAAGGCTGCCCCGGCCATAATGAAAGCTGCAATTAATAGGGGCCAAAGGACAGCTTATTCATGAATGCTGGCTATGTTCGATTGCCTGGTTCAGTAAACTAATGACGTGTTCATCATCATGGCTGTAGAAAAGAGTGGTTCCTTCACGGCGGAATTTTACCAGCCGCAGGTTTTTCAAAAAGCGAAGCTGGTGAGAAACCGTAGACTGAAGCAGTGATAGGTATTCGGCAATCTCATTTACCGAATACTCTCCGTGAAATAATAAATGAAGAATTCTAAGCCTGGTTGGATCTGACAAAGCTTTGAATGTCTGGGAAACCATGAATAAGGTTTCTTCATCCAGATCGGCTGGGTACGACGTGTTTTCTTCTGTCATTTTGTTCACCTCTGCCTTTCATTATAATTCTGTTTTAAATAAAACGAAACCGCAGAGGTGTGCCCTCTGCGGTTTTACATATTATTTTGTCTTTCTGACTTCCTTGTGAATCTCATCAACCAGTTTTTTTATTTCTGCATGGATTTGTTCTTTTTCAAGGTTCAGTTCCTTTTTTATTTCAGGCATTGATTTTCCTTGTTCCTTCATTTGAATTATTTCGCCCAGATCCTTATTTGCCGCCTTTGCGATGGCTGCCCCGGAAATAAGGAAACGAAGAGGGACTCCTTTGTCAAGATACCCCTGCAGCACTTGGGGGGACTTGCCGGAATACTCGGAGACCTTTTGCAGAACAACTTGCTTATTAGTTTCAAGGAACTTATCCATGTGATGATGATGCTTCTTTATTTTGTCTAAATCCACTCCATACTGCTGTGCTGTTTTTTCCCAGGAAGAGTTATTTTTTTTATAAAATGCCAATACGTCTGCAACCTGTTTATTTGAAAACTTTGCAATGTGGGCAGCTATGAAGATTTCCTTTTTGGTGAATCCTTGTTCCAGAAGGGATTTCATTTGGGATTCATCAATCATTCTGTGATGGTGTTCATGTTTTTGCTCTTGTGCCGGTGATTGTTCCTTTGGTGCTGTTTCGGCGTTAACGGATAAAGCGGCCCCCATTAAAATAATGCAAAAAGACAATACTAATAGTAATTTTTTATTCATGCTGCACTGCACTCCTTTCAAAATTATAATTCGTATATAGCATTTCCCAAGATAAAGCGAAAGCATGAATAAATTTGGCTATCTTTTTCACGAAAACATTAAGGACAGAGATATTCATTGAAAAAAAACACTCATTTCGATTACATTAAGAAAAGAAGACTGTTCGGGGACGGTGATGGGAAAATGAAAATACTTGTTGTGGAAGATAATGAAAGTGTTTGTTCAATGCTTGGGATGTTCTTTATGAAAGAAGGATACCAAGGAGTCTTTGTCCATGATGGGCAGCAGGGGTTTGAGCATTTTAATAAAGAAAGATGGGACTTAATTATCGTCGATTGGATGCTTCCTATCATGGATGGAGTGACTCTCTGCCGTAAAATAAGGGAATTGAGCAAGGTCCCGATCATTATGCTGACGGCTAAAGATAGCGAGTCTGATCAGGTTCTGGGCCTTGAAATGGGTGCTGATGATTATGTGACCAAGCCATTCAGTCCGCTGACGCTAATGGCCAGGATCAAAGCGGTGACACGCAGGTTTCAGGCTGAAGCAGGATCAGTGGATGACCCCCACTATGTTGCCAGTGAATACTTCAAAATCAGCAAAGATTCCAGAGAGGCCTATTATAATGGGCAGCTTCTCAAGAATTTGACCCCAAAGGAATTTGACTTGCTGTATTATCTTGTAAAACATCCAAAACAGGTTTTTACAAGAGAGCAGCTGCTTGATAGTGTATGGGGTTATCAGTTTTATGGAGATGAAAGAACGGTAGATGTACATATAAAAAGGCTCAGGAAAAAAATAGGCACGGATGAGCAGCCTTTTATCCATACAGTATGGGGCGTGGGCTATAAATTTGATGAAACGGCAGCTGAAAATGAAAGTTAAATATTTTTATCAGCTGCTGATTAGCCATGTCAGCATCCTCATTCTGGCATTCCTGTTATTAAGCCTTCTTTTCTCCCAGTTTGTTGAGAATTATATTTTTGAAAATAAAGTGGAAGAGCTCGATTCCTATGGGGAACAGATCCTGACTGATTTAACAGTCAGGATAGAGGGGGATGAACAATTTTTAACAGAATACAGCCAGCTGCTTGATGCGAGGAATATAAAATATATACTCTTTGATCATAAAGGGAGGGTCTTGTATCCGGAGCTTAAATCAGATCCGATGATTCAGCTGACCAAATCTGAGTGGGCAGAAATTTCGAAAGGAAGTAAAGTAACTGTAAAGCATGATATAGAACGCTTTGGCCAGGAGGTAACATTGGTTGCCATGCCTTATATGCAGGGGGGCAATCTGGTTGGCGGAGTTTTGCTTCTGTCTCCTATAACTGGAGCTATGGAGGTTGTCAGCCAATTAAATCGATTTTTATTATATACCATTTTTATTTCGCTCTCTGCGACCATCCTGTTAAGCCTGGTTCTCTCTAAAAATCTGATCAAGAGGATAACGGACCTCAGGAATGCTGCCTCTATGATTTCATCCGGGAACTATGATGTAAATGTTCCATACACCTATATGGATGAAATCGGTGAACTGGCTAAAGACTTTAACGATATGGCAGCCAGGTTGAGGGAATCTAATGAAGAAATTAAAAGACTGGAGAATAGAAGGAGGAAATTCATTGCTGATGTCTCGCACGAGCTGCGGACTCCTTTGACCACCATCAGCGGTTTGGCTGAAGGCATTAAAGGAGGGCTGATCCCGGAGGCGGAAAAAGAAAAAGGGATGGTCCTGATTGACAGGGAAGCAAAGAGACTTATTCGTCTGGTAAACGAAAATCTGGATTATGAAAAGATCCGGTCCAATCAGCTGCAGCTGAATAAAATGGATATTGATCTTATGGAAGCCTTTGAAATTGTTAAGGAACAGCTGGAAATTCAGGCAGGGGAAAAAGGCAACAGGATTTATCTTGAGGCTGAAGAAGGGGTTTCAGTTCATGCAGATTATGACCGGCTTATTCAAATTTTGGTTAATATTGTAAAGAACAGCATACAATTCACCGATCAAGGCTCTATATTTTTAAGGGGAAGAGAAGATCCTGACCACACAGTGATCGAAATAGAAGACACAGGAATTGGCATCGATCCTCAAGAAATCGAGTCTATCTGGCTGCGTTTTTATAAAGCTGATCTATCCAGGACCAATCATTCCTTTGGTGAATTTGGCATTGGACTTTCCATTGTTAAACAGCTTGTTCAGCTGCACAGCGGAGAGATTGCTGTCAGCAGTGATAGAGGGGAAGGGACTAAATTTACGATTAGGTTTCCACGGAAAAAAGCATCTTTGCAATAAGGCAAAAAAAAGGAACAGCACTCTGATAGGCTGTTCCTTTTGTTCATTTATGACAATACCTCTGTTTCAGTAAAAGGCACTTCTTTTGCGGGTGCCGGCTCTTCTGTTTCTGGTACTGCTGTTACTTCAATATACTTAATATGGTGCTCTTCCATATCCAGAATTTTGAACCGGTAATTTTCATGTTCAATCATGTCGCCTTGTTTGGCTTCGTAGTTTTCAGTCAATATCCATCCGCCAATGGTATCGACATCTTCATCATTGATACCGGTACCCAGCAAGTCGTTAACTTCGCTGACAAGAACTTTGGAATCAATGATATATTGGCCTTCTTCCGTCTTTCTGACCATAGGCACTTCATCCATATCGAACTCATCACGGATTTCACCAACAATCTCTTCAATGATATCCTCAACAGTGACTAAGCCTGAGGTACCGCCGTATTCATCCATTAAGATGGCCATGTGAATGCGTTCTTTCTGCATTTTAAGCAGCAGCTCATGGATAGGTATGCTGTCAATGACCCTGATAATGGGACGAATGTAAGATTCAAGGGTGCTTGATGATAATTCCCTGTTCATAATGAGATCTGTCATGACTTCTTTAATGTTGACCATGCCAATGATATGATCCTTATCTCCATCTATAATGGGATATCGTGTAAATTTCTCTTCCTGAACGATTTGCAGGAAGTCTTCAAGTGTATCATCTTTTGAGAGAGAGACAATTTCTGTACGCGGAACCATTATTTCTTTCGCGATACGATTATCAAACTCAAAGATTTTATTTACATACTTAAACTCAGATTGGTTGATTTCGCCGCTTTCATAGCTTTCTGATAAAATAATGCGAAGTTCTTCTTCAGAATGTGCCAAATCGTGTTCAGAAGCAGGCTTTAATCCAAACATGCTGGTCAATAGGCGGGCAGAACCATTCAGCGCCCAGATAATCGGATACATAACCCGGTAAAACCAGATTAAAGGACGTGTTGTTAACAGCGTAACCGCTTCTGCCTTTTGTATCGCCAGGGTCTTTGGAGCCAATTCCCCCACAACTACGTGCAGGAACGTGATAAAAGCAAAAGCAATGCTGAATGAGATAATATGCGAAATGGAAGACGGCAATCCGAAACTGTTGATCACTGGCCGCAGCAGGTGTTCAATTGTCGGTTCACCCAGCCAGCCAAGACCGAGGGCTGTAATGGTAATTCCCAGCTGGCAGGCTGAAAGGTATTCATCCAAATTCGAAATGACTTTCTTCGCAGCAATTGCATTTTTATTGCCTTCTTCAATTAGCTGATCAATCCTGGAACTTCGTATTTTAACAATGGCAAATTCCGATGTAACGAAAAAAGCCGTTAAAGCAATTAAAATGGCTATAAAAACCAAGTTTAATATGTCCAAATAAGTTCCCCTTATCCCGCCTAAACGGGCAGGGTGTCACCTCCTGATTTTGTGAAAAATGGGATTAGCTGGTTAAGTCGGAAAGGGAACGGAGCAATGCAGTGCTTTCAATAGTCAGCTTCTTGGAAAAGCCATCTTTCTGTTCATCATCCAGTGTATTAATAAGCGGCATGAGAACAGCTATTTCCTGATGAAGCTGTTTAATCTGCAATGTGACTGCGTTAATATGCTTTTCAACTTCCCCTGTCTGAATCTCCCTTTTCGTTTTCATTTCTAGTTTTCTCTTAATCTCTTCAAGCGGAAAATGCAGCAGTTTGCATTCCTCAATGAATCTTAAATCAGACAATACTTCTTCTGAGTATATGCGATAATTTGATTTTGAGCGTTTCGCTTTTATTAGGCCAATGCTAGTGTAGTAATCTATAGTTCTTTTAGAAACATTAGCAATATTGGCTAATTCGCCGATACGATAGTAAGCCCCATCATATCACCTCTGTTTTGAATACTTATATCTCATGAAAATGTGCTTTTCCATCAAGAGATATAGTTAGAATCAATTATACGTTAGCACAAACCATACAGTCAAACGTAGTAGTTTTGGAAAAAGGGTTACATTTATTTTATGAAATTATGCATTAAATATGAAGTAAAAAGATTCGGAAAAATTATTTTTTTTCAGGGCCCGGTGTGCACCTTTTTGACTTATGCCATCCGAAGGTAAGACAGCTTATGACAGGCAGGTGACTATTTTAGCATAAGCAGCCTGAAGGCGAACAAAAACCAGGAGCAAGAAAATCGCTCCCGGTCATTAAAAATGCAGGTCATATTTTCACAACTTCAATATAGGAAATGTGGTGCCCTTCCATGTCCTTAATAATAAATCTGAATCCTTCTTCTTCGATAAAGTCTCCCTGTGTCACATCATACTTCTGCGTCATTATCCAGCCTCCGATGGTGTCTACATCATCATCAGATAATGATGTCCCCAGAAGGTCATTTGCTTCTGAAATCAGCAGCTTTGCATCCAGGATATAATGATTTTCTCCTGACTTTTGAACAAACGGAAGTTCATCGGCATCAAATTCGTCTCGAATTTCACCTACAATTTCTTCGAGGATATCTTCAACTGTGACCACTCCAGCTGTTCCGCCGTACTCATCAAGAAGAATTGCCATATGGGACCGCTCTTTTTGCATTCTTAGGAGCAAATCGTGAATGGGAATGGTTTCAATCACCCTGATGACAGGTTTAATATATTGCCGTAAAGGGTGTTTGCCTTCACACTTTTTTCTAACGCAGTCAGTTAAGATTTCCTTTACATTAATAATCCCCAGAATATTATCTTTATCACCCGCCGTAACCGGATATCTGGTGTATCGCTCATTCAATATGAGATCCAGGATTTCTGCCAATGATGAATCTTCCGGGAGGGTAACAATCTCGGTTCGCGGAACCATTATCTCTTTAGCAATTCTATTGTCAAACTCAAAAATTCTATCCACATACTGGTATTCTGATGGATTGATTTCTCCGCTCTTTAAGCTTTCAGATAGGATAATCCGAAGCTCTTCCTCTGAATGGGCCATTTCACTTTCTGATACAGGCTTCAGTCCAAATAATCCTGTAACAATTCTTGCTGAACCATATAAAATCCAAATAAATGGATACATGATCCTGTAAAATAATATTAATGGTTTTGAAAAAGATAACGTTATTGCCTCTGCTTTTTGTATGGCAAAGGTTTTTGGCGCCAGTTCTCCAATGACCACATGGAGAAATGTCACAACAGAAAAAGCAATGACAAAAGAGAGGATATGAGTTAGGGCAGCCTGTAAGTTAATGCTTTCAAATACGGGATGGAGCAGACTCTCAATAGTCGGTTCACCAAGCCAGCCGAGGCCCAGTGCTGTAATCGTAATTCCAAGCTGACAGGCAGATAAGTATTCATCCAGACTGCTTATAACTTGTTTTGCTGAACGGGCTTTAGCATTTCCCTCCATAATAAGCTGGTCAATTCGTGAAGTCCGGACTTTAACAATCGCAAATTCAGATGCAACAAAAAAAGCAGTTAATGCAATTAAGAAAAATAATAAGAATAGGTTAAGGGTGATCATATAAAATCCCTACACGATATGTAAGGGGCTGGCACCTCCTTTATTATAAGTACTTTTCCCTTATTCATGAATTTTACAAATAAACCATGAATAAAGGATTTCCTTAATAAGAAATTACCCTTAATTAGGAGGAAGGTAACCAGAAAAAATAAAAATTGAGGATTCAAGATATGCATGTTCCTGTCAGTAAAAAATAAAAAAGCCTGAGGCAGGCTTTTTCTAAAGATACACGTATAATTTTTAAAGATAGATAACTTTCTAGCTCCAGGCGACTTCCGCTTTTCTTATCAATAATTCCATTCTCTTGCCAGAAGTCCATATACGGCAAGGTCGTGATATCGATTATAAAGGTACTCGCCATCCCGGATGATTCCTTCCTGACGAAAGCCGAGCCTCTCCGGTATCGCGCGGCTTTTTCCATTTTTGATCCCGCAGCGTATTTCGATTCTGTTCAGTTTTAAATCAAAGAAAGCATGATTAATCATGGCCTGCACACTTCGTGTCATAATTCCGCTTCCCTCAAAATCCTTTGCAAGGTAATATCCAATGCTGGTTTGTCTGTTGTTCCAGTCGATCTGGTGAAAACCAATAGAGCCTGCAAGCTTTCCCTGATAACGGATACCTGCATTAAAGCCGTTGTTATCGGCAAACTGTTTCAGCCATATTGGAATAATAGAGTGATACTGTACAGGTGAAGCCATATTATCTACCCATGGAAGCCATTCTCTTAAATGACTGCGGTTTCTGTCCACCAGGTTGAAAAGCTCTTCTGAATGATGCAGCTGGAACAATTGCAATTCTATATCTTCATCTGCTTTTAAGGAAAACATGGGACAATCTCCTCCAATAATCTGTAAATATATTAATAATAATCTGAAATTAAATAAAAATATATATTTTTGGTTAAAATCATGTAAGCTTTTAAGCCAGAAAATGAAAAAGCTGCTCCTCAATTGGGAGTCAGCCTTTGACTTTTGTCTGTTTTTCAGTTGGCAGGATTATGCTGAAAACGGTCCAATCCGACTCTGTATCACAGGTCAGTGTCCCTTGATGTTTTTCAATTATCTCTCTGCATACAAATAAACCCAGCCCTGTTCCAAGTGTTTTTGTTGTAACAAACGGTTCGAAAATGGAACTGACGAGATGCTCTGGAATTCTTGGCCCATTGTTAGCAATATCAAGCTTTATGTGTCCATCTGGAGTCCATTTGCTTTTAATATGAATGACAGGGTCGCTGCGGTACTGAGTAAGCACATCAATTGCATTGAAAATAATATTAATGAATACTTGACGGATTTCATCAGCATAGCCATTCAAATATATATCTTCGTTCATATCCTGAAGAATCTTAACCTTTCCATCCAGGATACTGGGATATAAAAATATCAGGACTTCATCTATTAATTCATTTAGAGAGAAAGTGATTTTCTCTTTTCCAATCAGTTCCTTTTTTGAGAGGAGCAAAAATTGTGAAATTCTAAAATTCAGCTGCTCCAGTTCATTCGATATGATGTCCAAATATTTCATGGAGGGATTTTCGGATTTTAACAGCTGGATAAACCCCTGTACAGATGTAAGCGGATTTCTGAACTCATGAATAAAGCTGGAAGTCATCTGGCCGAGCAGCGTCAATCTATCTTTATGGGTGGAATCGATAAATTGTGTCTTTTCCTTAATAATCTGATCTTTTGCATCCGTGTATCTGGATACAGCGTGGTATAAGAATTTATCGAAGCAATAACCGATTTTTTCGTACTGGCTCTGCAGTTCATGAAAATGTATTTCGGAACGATTCAATATATCGAGAAAAATCGTTCTTCCCAAATTGACATTATAAACAAAGTCTCCAATATTAATTTCTGCTTTCACTCGCTGTTCAGCGACAGAGTAGGCAAGTTTCTGAATATATTCTTCAAGTTCATCGCCGTCTTTTATCATAAATTGAATAATTAATTGGAACATGGCGTTGCCATTATCTTTGATTTTATCTTTAAAAGGATCATCCTTATTAATGAGGATTTTTTCATTCCATTCACTTAAAAGGTCTTCTTTTTCAGTTAGCAGAAGTTCCAATATGGCATTATTTGTTTCAATCGTCATTTTACCCTCCACTTTTTCTCATTAAAACAGTTATCCCATAGATTTCGATAGATTACAGCAAAATCCTCTGTTAATTTAATGGAAAATAACAGTAATTTTACCCTATGGATTATGGCCATACTTGTGACAAAAAGCACAGTCATTTTTTTGTGACAATTGGTATATTTAAATAACCAGGCAGTTTTTTATTTGTAAAATTGTCACTATTTCTTTTATAATATAGAAACAGGTGTAAATTTACACCAACAACGAAAAGGGAATGAAGCTGCATTGACTAGAGATGAAATTATACTGAAAGTTTCAGATAAGATCCGTCTTATCCGTACAGAGGCAGGATACACACAGGATAAGATGGCGGAAATTATTGGAGTTTCAAAGAAGACCCTGGTTCAAATTGAGAAAGGGCGGGCAGAAGCAGGATGGTCGACAGTGGTGGCTGTATGTGCCTTATTCAGGGAAACGGAAACAGTCCGATTTCTGTTTGGAAACGAACCCCTTGAAGTTCTGGAGACTATTGCAAGAGAGGGAATCGATTATAGGAAGGAAAAGACTCTTGGCGGAAAGCTCTGGTGGAGGGAATTGAAGAGAAGCAACGGTTTGATCCTTCAGCAGAATATCATCAGCCAGCATTACAGGATTATTGATCAGGACCATTTTAGAATTTACAGCAGTTTTGATGAAGTGTCTTCTAAAGAACGGTTTGAAGAGCTGGCTGCAGAGAATAAAGGCCTTCTTTAATAATAGGTGTATACTATTAAATATAAAAAAGCAGCCGCCGGGCTGCTTTTCCTGTTTTAAGGGATTTGCGGTCTTTCCTTATCTTTAGCTATAAGCACTGGGCAAGGAGCATTCTTGGCAATTTTTGAACTGGTGCTACCAAGGAACATCTTTTTAATTCCGCCTTTGCCTGAGCTCCCCACTATAATTAAATCGGCATTTTCGGCAGCTGCATATTCACATATGCTGTCAGCGGGACTTCCTTCTATAACATCGAACTTTACATTAATGTTATACGGCTCGAGAATTTCCCTCGCATTGAAAAAAGCATTGTCAACACTATGTTTCACTCTTGCGTGAGTCCTGGCTGAGGATTCATCATGATATACCGGCAGGGGAGGTATTTGAATTCCTTCCAGCAGATAGCCATTTGTCCTTACAGGCTCTATCGCTTTCTCATTGCTTATGGGAACATTTTCAATTGTCTCCTCAAAGACTTGTGCAATCAGAAGCTGGGATTCAGGATGCTGCTTAACCAATTCGATCGCCATATTTAAAGCCTGTCTGCTTCCATCTGTATCATCATAGCCAACTACAATTTTTTCAAAGAACATAATAGTTCACTCCTTCTTAAGGTAAGGAAACTTATTGTACATATACCCTTCACTGCAAGAAATCAATCATTGTAAATCAAATGGCTCCTGAAAATTTGTTCATACCCCCACAAAAAACGCTATTGCTTCGTAGATTCTAGTATTAATAAAAATGAAGCAAAACTCATATGGAATGCTATGGATTAGTCCAGTTCCAGCGTCTGCAAAAAATTCCATTCTTATCAAAAAAAGCATTCGGTCTACGATTGCTTTTTTTCATTGATGCTGCGTTTGGGAGTTTTGTCACCATTTAATCTGGATAGTAAATTCCGGGTCATACAGACTAAAAATTAAATTTACAAAAGATGATAAAAAATTTGAGTTTTTGGGTACATGTATATGTCTGGGAGAATTATAGTTTTTAGTTGGGAACAAAATACTATATGAAAACATATTCTTTGCAGGTATGCTGATATCGGTATAGTCTAGAGGCTGCCGTTAAACCAGCAAAATGATATTCAGCAAGAGGTATTGGAGGAAATATGAGAAAGAGAACTTCAGTTATTAAAAAGTTTCAGTCAACTTGGAAAAAGCTGCACCTGACACAGGTATCCATATTGCTTGCATCTACATTAGTCTTGGCTTTCTTAAGCTTCGTTTATTTTTCATACAAGGATGCGGATATAAGTGCGCTTGAAGCAGGGCTTGCACAATCTACTGTCATTTATGACGCTGATGAGGAAGTAGCCAGCAAGATCTCTGCAAACAAAAATGAAGGCATTTCAATTGATCAAATTCCTGATCATATGAAGAATGCTGTTATTGCCATTGAAGACCACCGTTTTTATGAACATGGAGGAATAGATTTAAAAGGAATAGGCAGAGCCTTTTTTACAAACCTGAAGGCAGGCGGAATTGTTGAGGGGGGCAGTACGCTTACCCAGCAGCTGACTAAAAACGCCTTATTGTCTGCAGAGAAAACATATAAAAGGAAGCTGGAAGAATTCTTCCTTGCGCTTGAAATAGAAAAGGAATACAGCAAAGACGAAATTATTCAGATGTATTTAAATCAGGTTTATTTTGGAGAAGGCGCCTGGGGCATAAAGCGTGCAGCGATGAAATACTATGCAAAGGATGTTGAGGATCTCTCAATTAGCGAAGCAGCACTGCTTGCTGGGCTGGTTAAAGCCCCTTCAGCGATCAATCCTTACCAAAATAAAGAAAAAGCAATTGAAAGAAGAAACCTCGTGCTTGATCGCATGAAGGAACACAGCTTAATTTCAGAAAAAGAATGGGAAAAGGCTAAAAATGAAAAGCTTGTTTTTGAAGATGGCGGGGGAGATCCCCTTAAAGGGAAATACCCTTACTATGTAGATGTTGTTCTTGAAGAGGCTATTAATAAGTATAATATTTCCCTTGACGATCTTCTTAGTAACGGTTATCACATTTACACTGAGCTTGATCAGGATATGCAGGGCAGTGTAGAAGATACTTACAAAAATGATCAATTATTCCCTAAAGGTACTGGAGATCAGCCGGTGCAAAGCGGAGCCATACTTCTGGATCCTCAGAATGGCGGAATCCGTGCTCTTGCAGGCGGAAGAGGTGAACACACTCTTCTGGGACATAACCGCGCTGTCCATAAAGTAGGCCAGCCTGGATCGACAATGAAGCCGATTGTACCATACACAGCTGCACTGGAATCGGGATGGGAAATCACTGATGAACTTAAGGATGAGAGAATGACATTTGGCAAAGATTATGAGCCGAATAATTATAATGGCCAGTTCCGAGGAAATGTGCCGATGTATGAAGCAGTAAAGGACTCATTGAATGTTCCTGCTGTATGGCTTTTGGATGAGATTGGTGTGGAAAAAGGGGTGGATGCCGCGAAGAGTTTTGGCATACCTGAAGATGCCATTAATCATAATCTGGCACTCGCCCTTGGGGGTACAAATGAAGGAGTTTCACCGCTAACCATGGCACAGGCATATGCTGTGTTTGCAAATGGCGGAGAGAGGCCGGAAGCCCATTCCATTACAAAAATAGTTGATAAAGATGGAGAGACAGTTGCAGAATGGAAAGGTGAAAACACAAGGGTCATTTCAAAGGATGTTGCAGATAAAGTGACAACCATGCTTCTTGGGGTAGTTCAGCATGGTACAGGGAAGGCTGCCCAAATACCCGGCAGAGAAGTTGCGGGGAAGACAGGAAGTACACAAATGACCATTGAAGGCATAGATGGCGTTAAAGATCAATGGTTTGTCGGCTATACACCACAGCTGGTAGGTGCTGTGTGGGTTGGCCACGATAAGACAGATGCAAAAAACTATCTTACAACCTCCAGCAGTGAAGGCACGGCTCCAATATTCCGCGAAATCATGGGAGAAGCCCTGAAAAACCAGGAAGCAGAATCATTTAATGTCCCTCAAATTGCTGGCCTGATGGAACAGAGGCAAAGGGAGCAGCAAAGAAAAGCATGGGAGGAAAACATAAGAAAAGAAACAGAGAAGATAAAAGAAAAAATTGAAAAAGAAAAGGAAAAATGGAAAGATAAATGGAATAAAGGGGAGGAAAAAGGCAAAGAGAAAGAGAAGGAAAAAGATAAAAAGAAAGATAAAGAAAAAGAGGATGATTAACAATATACACTTAAGGAGTACAGTGAAAATCTGTACTCTTTTTTTAGGAGGTGCGCCGTCATGGCAGAGAAATTTTATGATGAATTAGCAGGAGATTATCACTTGATTTTTGAGGACTGGGATCGTTCCATTGCCAGACAGGGAGAGGTGCTGGATAATTTATTAACGGCAGAAGGCATAAAAAAATCCTCATCTATTTTGGATTGTTCCTGCGGCATTGGAACCCAGACTTTAGGACTAGCTAAAAAAGGATATAAAATAACAGCGTCTGACATTAGCGGAAAGTCTATCGAAAGGGCAATAAGGGAAGCAGAACTGAGACACCTGAACATCCAATTTTTTCAGGCAGACATGAGGGCATTGTCATCTGTACACAGCGATTATTTTCAAGCAATCATCTCTATGGATAACGCCTTGCCGCACCTCATTACCGATAAGGAATGCCTAGAGGCACTTAAAGAGGTATACTGTTCCCTCAGCCAGAAAGGTATTTTTCTTTTTTCTACCAGAAATTACGATGAAATACATAAGGAAAGGCCTTCGTCTACCTTGCCTGCAAGAAGGAAAAAAACTATAACCTTTCAGCTGTGGGATTGGCATCAAAATTCTGACGTATATGATTTGCGGCATTTCACAATGGCGGAAAAAGACGGAACCTGGGATGTTTCGGAAAGAAATTCCCAGTATAGGGCCTATAAAAGGGAAGACCTAAAGCAGCTGCTGCTGGAAGCTGGTTTCCGGCAGGTAAAATGGCTTCACCCTGAAGAATCTGGTTTTTATCAGCCAATTGCCATTGCTTATAAATAAAAAAAGGCCATCCGGCCTTTTTTTAAATAGAAATTATTTAGAATAACCAGCTGATTATCGCGCCAATTACCACAATCGCTCCAACTACCATAAAAATTGTACGTATCATCTATCTTCACTCCAATCACTTTGCAATAAAAATGGTCATTTATAGCTGAAATGTTTCAGCTGAATTGATTAAGCGTTTTTCTGACATGTGAAGCACTGAAACATGGTTGCTGCACATCTCTTTGATGTGCTCCAGATGGTTCTGAACTTCATTTCCTTCAACAATGATCTTTAGGGTCGTTTGCGGTTTCACCGTTAATAGGAAAGACACTAATTTAGACAGGTTTGAGGCATCCACAGCTTTGTGTTTGCTATAGAGGTATGTAGTGCCTTCAAATTGTTTTGATCCCTGATAAATTTCAAGCATCTTCTTCATTGTGAACCTATTTTGGACTAAAACATTAGTAGAAATAATTTCTTTCATTTTATAAATCTCCCTTTCAAAAAGTATTTTATATATTAATCGTTTAATGATGCGGTTGTACTAGGGATTTACCCATGTAATCTGAACCGTAAACCATCATGAATCAAAGTGTGAATAATTACCTTTTTTTAGTCGTTAAATATATCGGGGTTGAGGCACCATCAGTCTCCAGAAGGAGATAAAAACCATCAAAAGCCGCTTAATCAATTGTGTATCTATAATTAAACTAGTGATATAAACAGGGAAACTGAGGTAAAACGGATGAAAAAATTCAAAGAAATCTTTCAAAATGCCAATTATGTGAAATTGTTTTTCGCCAACTTTACTTCTCAAATGGGCAGCACGATTGGCTTAACTGCATTCATGTTTTATTTGCTTGATCGTTTCTCGGCACAGCCTTTTTATGCTACATTAACTGAATTGATGTTCTCAGTTCCGACCCTGGCGGTATTTTTTTTAGTTGGAGTGTTTGCGGATAGGATGGATCGCCAGAAAATTGCTTATTATTGTGACTGGATCAGCTCATTATTATCAATTGTACTTTTGCTGACTGTTATCATCGGCTGGATGCCGCTGGTATTTGCAGTATTGTTCCTGAGGAGTGCAATCCAGAAATTCTTCTTTCCCGCTGAGCATGCAATGATCCAAGGGATATTAAAAAGCGAAGATTATACCACTGCTGCGGGCCTTAACCAGGTTGTGATGAGTCTTTTCATGCTTTTCGGAAATGGCCTTGGCATTTTTGTATACTGGACAGTGGGAGTATACGGCGCAATTATGACTGATGCACTTACCTTTATCATCAGTGCATTATTAATAAGATCCTGCCGTATCCCCGAAGAAGTCCGCCTGCCAAATGGCGGCCATAAGCTGAAAGACTTAAATATCGCGCTTGTCTTCAAGGACTTTAATCATGGGATGAAATATATTCTCCAGCACAAGTTATTATCAGCCTTGCTTGTTGGTTTCTTCGTTTTCGGAGTGGTAAACGGCGGATTTTCAGTAATGCCTATTTTTATGCTGAAATATAAGCTGGAGCCGCACGCCTATGAGGAATATTCAGTCCTGCTCGGAATAACCTTTGGGATTGGCGTTCTGATTGGCAGCTTTGCTGCCTCTTTGCTCACTCAAAAATTCAAACTTTATCAGCTGATCATTGCCGGATTATTATTATCCGGAAGCTTCATCATTGCTGCCTCTTTTGCAGAAGACACGTTCATTTTCCTTTCTTTATTATTTGCTGCAGCATTTGGCCTTCCTTTAGTGAACATTGCCATTGGCGGGTGGATGCCAAGCATTGTTGATCCGAAGATGATGGGAAGGGTACAGGGATGGATTAGCCCGCTGATGATGCTTTCTCAATCATTAACACTCGGATTTATTGCTGTCAGCTTTCCTGGACTCCTCAAAGTAGAAATGCTTTATTGGATGGTAGGGGGCTGTTTAGCACTTGTGGGTGTTTTTTACAGCCTCGTCCTTCCAGGATTAACGAAAAAGTCAGAAAAAGGCAGTGAAGCACATTCCTTGGAACAAACTGGTGCAGTATAATGTAATAAAAGACTAAAAGTCCCTATTATAGGGGCTTTTTATGTATAAAAATTTTTTTAAATAAATTTTGAACGTTTTCATCTCTTGAGCGTCTAATGAGTGAAATAAACAGTTACCAATGGGATGATAGGGAAGAGAGGAAAGAAGCTGATGGAGGAGAAAGACCTTATAATAAGCGCCAAACGAGGAGATCAGCTCGCTTTTGCTATGCTTTTTAAAAATAACTATCCCTTTCTGGTTAAATACTTAATCAAAATCACCATGAATCCTGATGCAGCTGAAGAGCTTGCTCAGGAAACCATGGCCAAATGTGTTGAAAAAATCGGCCTGTTTAATGGCAAATCGAAATTTTCCTCCTGGCTGATATCTATTGCGACGAATTTGTATATTGATCAGAAGCGAAAGTCGAAAAGAGAGCGGAACTGGAAAGCAGAGGAAGAAGTATCCAGACGCATGAAGTGGCATCTTGAAAGCCGAAATGAAGAATGGAATGATGCCTTATCGGCATTGGGAAAACTAAAAGACGAGATGAGGATACCTATCGTTCTTAAGCATTATTATGGCTACTCATATGAGGAAATAGGAGAAATGATGAAGATATCTACAGGCACTGTCAAATCAAGAGTGCACAATGGAATCATGTCTGTAAGAGAGGAGTTGAAGCTTCATGGCGAACAGGAAAGTGCTGCAGCTCGAACACGATCATCAAGATGAGAATTTTCTTGCTGCTGTAAAGAAGATAGAAGACGGATTGGAATCGCTGGAAGAAAATGTCCCGGTTTATACACCTGATCTGCAATTTTTTGAACACTTAGTTGCAGAGCAAAAACAGTCGATGAAAAGGAAATTGATCAGGGACTTAGCTATCTTCACTGTTGCAGCACTCCTCATTGTAACTTCTGTATTATTTATGCTGTATCAGGTTCCAGCTGTATTTTTTATTATGCAGGGAATTGTCACTGTTTTTATTATGGCTTATAGTACAGTCAGCTTTGTTAAGCAGGTGAATGGCACATGAGCAGCGAAGAAATTTCCCTCCCTTTGCTGATTGCTGTGGGGATTATCTTAATTGCACAGAGTACGTTTTTATTCTTGGATGCAAGAAAGCACGGCCACAATTATTGGCTATGGGGAATTATCGGTTTAATTCAGGCGCCAATGCCGACGCTGTTTTACTTGATTTTCGTCAGAAAGATTTGGCAGAAAAAAGATTAATTGAGGGATGGAAGGATGAAAAAGTTAAAACAGATGCTGCTGCTTACAGCCACTGGCGGCCAGCTGCTTGGAATCGCGATGCTGTTCATCAATATTAAGGCAGCGATTATGTTTTATATATTATATGCATTAATGATTTTTGCGATATTTATTGTGCTGATAGCTGAGAGAAAAAAAGAAAAAGAGGAGGAAGAACAAAATGATTATCGTGACTACTGATGCGGTACCTGGGAAAGAGATTAAAGAAATTAAAGGTTTTGTAAGAGGAAGTACAGTACAGACAAAACATATAGGAAAAGATATCCTTGCAGGATTGAAAACAATTGTCGGCGGAGAAATTGGCGAATATACTGAAATGATGGATGAAGCAAGACAGAAGGCAATAGGCCGAATGGTTGAAGATGCAAGAGCAAAAGGGGCCAACGCAATTATTGGAATGCGGCTGCAAACATCAGCTGTTATGCAGAATGCTGCAGAGATCATTGCATACGGAACCGCAGCTATAATTGAAGAATAACAGGGGGAAAAACCAGCTGAAAACATTAGCTGGTTTTTTTATATTTTTTTAGATAGTACTGGTTTTTCAATGTGATAAATAGGGAAAGATTTGTAGGTGAATATTTGGCAGAAAATACTTGAAAAGAAACTAGTGAATTTTTTGTGATTTTAAAAGCAATTTACACTGAAATCCTTTACAATAGAGTGAAACTTCTTTAAAAAACAACACTATGAAAATGACACTTGAATGTGGATTGGAGTTTATATGCTATATTACCGTACGTATGTGAAAGATGAATCATTGCCATGGGTTACCTTTGTTCATGGTGCAGGGGGCAGCTCTGCAATTTGGTATAAACAAATGAGAGAGTACAAAAAGCATTTCAATGTTCTGCTGGTAGATTTGCGCGGACATGGTCAATCTGGAAGAGGCACCTGGGAAGAAGGAGATCATTTTTCAGAAGTATCTCAGGAAATAGTTGAGGTGCTCGATCATCTCCATATCACCGAGTCCCACTTTGTAGGTATCTCGTTGGGGACAATAGTGATTCAGACAATTGCTCAGGATCATCCGGAAAGAGTGGCTTCCATGATTTTGGGCGGAGCCATTACAGAATTGAACTGGCGTACAAGATTTTTGATAGCCATTGCCAATTTGACTAAGTACATGCTGCCATATATGCTTCTTTATCAGCTTTTTGCGTGGATTATCATGCCAAAAAGAAATCATCTTGAATCAAGACATGCCTTTGTAAGTCAGGCAGCAAAAATGTGCCAAAAAGAATTCATCAACTGGCTGTCCTTAACAAAGTCAGTCAATCCGTACCTTGGAAAAATCCAGACAAGCATATCCCACATCCCTACCCTTTTCATCATGGGGCAGGAAGACCACTTGTTTATTAAGTCTGTAAAAAGCATTGCCCAAAAAGCAAAAACAGCTACAGTCAAAGTCATTACAGGTGCAGGGCATGTATGCAATATTGATAAACCTGATGCCTTTAACCAGATAACCATCGACTTCATCAGAAGGCAAAAAAGAAGATTGGCTTCATAAAGGATCCCATAGGATCCTTTTTTAAATGAGTTGATGACAGAAAATTTTTAAGAATAGGAAAAAGGCGGATTGACTTTTGGTGTGAGCGGTGATAATCTTACCAATATGGAAAAAAATGAAAAGGAGGGTTACGAAATGATCTTAATTCATCATCATCAAAAAACAACTCAAAAAAGAAAATCTGTAACCTCTCCTTTAAAGCTTATAAAAATGTAAACAGGATCTGTCTGTACATTTTGAAGGAGCACAGGTTACTTTTTGTAACGTGGGCTCTTTTGTCTATTAAGACATATCGCATGCCGCGGTATGTCTTTTTTTGTCCGATTATACAGAAGTTCCAATAGGAATTGCAGGCATAGCCTGTTTCCATATATTTACGCTTTTATTAAGCGGCTGTTTTCGGCAGCAATAGAAAAAAAGGAGGATAATTTTATGAATGTTTTAAGGATGAAAAGAAAAACAATTTTGCCGGAAGATCTTGATGGAGGCTAGTTATGGATTTGCAGCTGTTTATGTATGAAAGCTCTTGATTGAAACTTGAGCTTCATGCGGGAAAGGGGAGAGATCGTTGTTTTCTATTTTAGGGAAATTAAGCTGGTTTTTTAAAGAGAACTGGAAAAGGTATACAATTGCCATTGCTCTGCTGATCATTGTCGGAATCCTTGATGTAATGCCTCCAAGGCTTGTAGGAATGGCAATTGATGATATCCATCTGGGTGAAATGAGCAGTGCTAAAATAATGGAATACCTTGGTTTATTGGCAATCATCACAATCGTGTCCTATGCAATAACTTATATCTGGATGTATCAGCTCTTCGGAGGGGCATTTTTGGTAGAAAGGAAACTGCGTTCACAGTTTATGGGACACCTATTGAAAATGACCCCAACATTTTTTGAGAAAAACCGGACCGGTGATTTAATGGCCAGGGCTACAAATGATTTGAAAGCTATTTCGGTTACAGCCGGATTTGGCATATTGACACTTGTGGATTCCAGCGTATTTATGCTGACGATATTATTTACAATGGGGTTTCTGGTTAGCTGGAAACTAACCTTTGCAGCAATATTGCCTCTGCCTATCATGGCTTATCTGATAAAGATTTACGGGAAGAAGATTCATACACGGTTTATGAGTGCACAGGATGCCTTCGGAGAACTTAATGACAGAGTTCTTGAATCCGTTTCGGGAGTCCGGGTGGTGCGCGCTTATGTACAGGAAAGAGCGGATCAGCAGCGTTTCCATGAACTCACTGAAGATGTTTACAACAAAAATATAGAAGTTGCCAAAATTGATTCTCTTTTTGAGCCAACCATAAAGGTGATTGTGGGTCTAAGCTATCTTATAGGACTTGGGTACGGTGCATATCTTGTCTTCCATCAAACCATCACCCTGGGCCAGCTCGTGTCATTTAATGTGTATTTGGGCATGCTGATTTGGCCGATGTTCGCTATTGGAGAATTAATTAATGTTATGCAAAGGGGAAATGCGTCCCTTGATCGGGTACAGGAAACATTGTCCGCCAAGCAGGATATTAAGAATCCTGAAAACCCATCTATCGTTGAAACCCCTGCCAGTGTTACCTTTAAGGATGTTCATTTCCAATATCCTTCCTCAAAAACGGCTAACCTCAAAGGGATTAAGCTGCATATCGAGCGCGGGGAAACGCTGGGGATTGTAGGGAAAACAGGTAGCGGGAAGACCACTTTCATTAAGCAGCTTCTAAGAGAATACCCAACAGGCACCGGGATGCTTGCAATTGCAGATGTTCCGATTGAAGAACAGGAGCTTGAAAGAACGAGGGGATGGATCGGTTACGTTCCGCAGGATCATGTTCTTTTCTCCAGAACTGTCCGGGAAAACATCCTTTTTGGAAAAGAGGAAGCGACTGAAGAAGATATGCAAAAAGCAATTGATTTGGCAGCTTTCCGCAAAGACCTTGAACTGCTGCCTGAAGGGCTTGGAACACTGGTCGGTGAAAAGGGAGTGGCCTTATCAGGAGGACAAAAACAGCGGATTTCCATTGCACGTGCACTAGTGAAGGATCCGGAAATTCTGATCCTTGATGACTCACTTTCAGCCGTTGATGCCAAAACGGAAAAAAAGATCATTGATAATATCCGGACTGAGCGCAAGGGTAAAACGACAATAATTACAACACACAGGATGTCAGCCGTCCAGCACGCTGATCATATTATCGTCCTTGATGAAGGAGGAGTTGCAGAAGAAGGCACTCATGAGGACTTAATGGCTGCGAATGGATGGTACAAGGAACAATTTTTGAGGCAGCAAACTCAATTCTCTGAGGAAGAGGAGGTGCTTTCATGACCACTGGGAAGCGTTTATTCCGGTATGCACTTCATTATAAAAAAACAATTATTGCGGCACTGCTGATGCTTACGATAGCTGTAACGGCAGATCTGGCTGGGCCTTTCATAGCCAAGAAAATGATTGATGACCATATCCTTGGCATAGAATCTGTCTGGTATCAGACAGAGGGCGGAGAAGATGCTGTAGAATTTGATGGACATTTTTACAAAAAAGAGCAAAACCTTGATCAGGGTGAGCAGAAAATAAATCAGGCCCGCATTCTGCAGGCAGGAAGCCAATTCGTCTTTATCAGCGGTGACATTGCATTTGATGGAGAGCGAACCTATAAAGATGGCAAACTGTTTATTGAAAAAAGCGGCCAAACCGAAATATATGCTGGGAAGGCATTGACTGGTGAAGAATTGATGCTCTTTTATTCACCTGAGATTCCTAAGATCGTTCAGCTTTTGGCCTTTTACTTTGGATTGCTGGTTATCGCTGCATTTTTTCAGTACGGCCAGCGGTTTTTTCTGCAAAAGTCGGCAAATAGGATCATTCAGCAAATGAGAGAGGATGTCTTCGGGCAGATTCAAAGACTGCCAATCAGTTACTTTGACAATCTGCCGGCAGGCAAGGTGGTTGCCCGTATAACTAATGATACAGAAGCCATAAGGGAGCTTTATGTGACAGTACTGGCAACCTTTTTTACAAGTGCCATATATATTTCAGGTATTTATATCGCTTTATTTATTTTAGATGCCAAGCTTGCTGCAATCTGTTTAATCCTGCTCCCGATTTTATATGTATGGGCGATTGTGTACCGTAAGTATGCATCGAAATACAACCATGTAATCCGTTCCAGGGTGAGTGATATCAATGGCATGGTTAACGAATCTATTCAGGGAATGAACATTATCCAGGCGTTTGGCCGCGAAAAAGATACACAAAAGGATTTTGAAAAGCTGAATACAGAGCATTTTACTTTCCAGAATAAACTTTTAAGCCTGAATTCCCTGACCTCACATAATTTAGTGGGGGTGCTGAGAAATGTGGTCTTTGTTGCCTTTATCTGGTATTTCGGGGGAGAATCGCTACATGCATCATCTGTCATTTCACTCGGAATGCTTTATGCATTTGTAGACTACATTAACCGCCTGTTTCAGCCGGTGCAAGGCATTGTTAATCAATTGGCCAATCTTGAGCAGGCACTTGTTGCCGGTGAAAGAGTCTTCAAATTGCTTGATGAAAAGGGCATTGATATTAGTGATAATAACATATCCCGCTATAAAGGGGATGTTACATTCGATCATGTGCACTTTGGCTATAAAGAGAAGGAATATGTGCTGAAGGATCTAAATTTTGAAGCAAAACACGGAGAGACAGTTGCGCTGGTAGGCCATACCGGATCAGGTAAAAGTTCAATCATGAATCTTCTCTTCCGTTTTTATGATTGCCAGGAAGGCAAAATTATGATTGATGGAATGGATATAAAACAGATTCCAAGGCAGGAGCTCCGCAAACATATGGGCATCGTCCTGCAGGATCCTTTTTTGTTCACAGGGACCATTGCTTCCAATGTCAGTCTTGATGACCCTGAAATAACGCGTGACAAAGTGGAGAAGGCTCTGAGGGATGTCGGAGCAGATAAGATTTTTCAGCATCTTGAAAAAGGTTTTGATGAGCCGGTTATCGAGAAGGGAAGTACGCTCTCCAGCGGGCAGAGGCAGCTCATTTCCTTTGCGCGCGCCCTTGCTTTTGACCCGGCCATCCTGATACTCGATGAAGCAACATCAAGCATTGATACTGAGACAGAATTGATTATCCAGGAAGCCATGGATGTGCTGAAAAAAGGAAGAACCACTTTTATTATCGCCCATCGGCTGTCGACAATCCGAAATGCTGATCAAATCCTCGTTCTAGATAGAGGCAAAATAGTTGAAAAAGGAAACCATGATGAATTAATGGAGCAAAAGGGTAAATATTATCAAATGTATCAGCTCCAGCAAGGATCAACACTTGCAGGATAGCAGGGAAGCGCCGGATGGCGCTTTCTTTTTAGGTTTTTGAGGTTTTTTACATTGATATGATGAGCATATCCGCGAAAATTTCGATATAACTGCAGAAAATCAAATTTATCCGCGAATCGCCATCCCAAGGAATTAACATAAACATTTTGTTGTTCAATTAATTTTCACTTTTCGGACACAAAATAGTACCGGGCAAAGAATTTCTGATAAGTTATTTCATGGTATTTTGATATTATCAAACATATCTGGAGGAGTTCAAATGGAGGAATTTTCTATTACTTTGGTGATTGCAAGTATTATGGTGCTTGGATACTTCATAGGATATACAATTGTGAAAGCATAGCTGCCGGCTTTACCGCCCGGCAGTTTTTTTATTCCAAGTTATATCATTAAAATTTAAAAATAAGGGAAAAGAATAAATATGAATCATAGTGATCATTTAAGGAGGTATGAAATTTGGCTGATTTCAGAATTGAAAAGGATACACTTGGCGAAGTGAAGGTGCCTGCGGATAAATATTGGGGAGCCCAGACGCAGCGGAGCAAGGATAATTTCAAAATCGGCATTGAAAAAATGCCGATGGAAGTGATTTATGCTTTTGCTAAGGTAAAGCGTTCAGCTGCAGTGGTCAATAATAAACTTGGGAAACTGTCTGATGACAAAAAGGATGCCATCTCACTGGCCTGTGATGAAGTTCTTGATCATAAGTTTGACAGTCATTTTCCGCTGGCTGTCTGGCAGACAGGGAGTGGCACACAATCAAATATGAATGTAAATGAGGTTGTCGCGAAAAAGGCAAATGAATTGCTGGCCAAGAAGGGTTTGCAAGAAATTAAAGTTCATCCGAATGATGATGTCAATATGTCTCAAAGCTCGAATGATACATTTCCGACTGCCATGCATATCGCAGCCTATACCGAGGTGGAGAAAAAACTGCTTCCATCGTTAAAGGACTTAATAAAGACGGTCAAATTGAAAGAGGCGGCCTTTAAGACAATCGTGAAAATAGGCAGGACCCATTTACAGGATGCAACTCCCCTTACATTGGGCCAGGAGATCAGCGGCTGGCGTGCCATGCTTGAAAAGAATGAAAAAATGCTGACGGATGCAAAGCAATATTTGCTTGACTTAGCCATTGGAGGTACAGCAGTCGGTACAGGCATTAATGCAGATAAGTCATTTGGATCTGAAATGGCAAACGAAATATCCAGACTTACAGGCTATTCATTCCGATCTTCTGAAAATAAATTTCAGGCCCTGACCAGCCATAATGAAATTGTCCATGTTCATGGCACATTGAAGGGGCTTGCGGCCGATTTAATGAAAATTGCCAATGATGTCCGCTGGCTCTCAAGCGGGCCGCGCAGCGGAATTGGGGAATTATCGATACCTGCAAATGAACCTGGCAGTTCAATCATGCCAGGCAAAGTAAATCCGACACAGAGTGAAGCCCTTACGATGGTGGTTTGCCAGGTCTTTGGTAATGATGCCTCGATTGGATTCGCTGCCAGTCAAGGGAATTTCGAATTGAATGTGTTCAAGCCTGTTATTATCTATAATCTTCTTCAAAGCATCAGAATCCTAGCAGATGGAATGGCCTCTTTCAATGAAAATTGCATGAGGGGACTGGAAGCTAATAATGAAGTGATTAATGGCCATGTTGAGAGGTCACTAATGCTTGTAACAGCACTTAATCCGCATATTGGCTATGAAAAAGCAGCGGAAATAGCAAAACTCGCATTCAGGGAGAATACAACTTTGAAAGAAGCAGCATTAAAAACAGGCTATATTACTGAGGAACAATATGAGAATTGGGTTGTACCCGAAAAAATGTTCTAATATTAAATGGCCCTCCTTTCAGAAAGGAGGGCCAAGCCATATTTATTCAATTGTTATATTGCTTTATTAGAAAGAACCGCCACCAAGCTGTTGTTCAGCCATTTGTACAAGGCGTTTTGTGATTTCTCCGCCAACAGATCCGTTAGCGCGGGAAGTTGTTTCTGCACCAAGGTTTACACCAAATTCAGTAGCGATTTCGTACTTCATTTGATCAAGTGCTTGTGCTACTCCTGGTACTAGTAATTGGTTTGAGGAATTGCTTCTGCTAGATGATTGGTTGTTCATGTGATTTCCTCCTCGAAATATAAGTGTTGGTTTATTGGTTGGGTTAGCTGGAATTGCACCAGCACAAGGATTTTATCCTGCTCCACTGCCTGGCGTAACCCATCGTTTTTTAGTGCGGGAGCTTGATGCCGCTGTGTTTACTCTCTATTATGTTTGATTTATAAGAGTTTATTCTTTTTGGGAATCGGGAATTTTTTCCTGAAGGGACTTTCTGATTAAGAGCTTTACATAAGGAAGCTTATACAAACAAACCATATTTAATATCAGCTGAGTTAACGAAAGTGAGAGGATTGAAAATGGCGATATGCCCTGTCTGCAACGGGTTTGAGAAACTGGAAGCAACCTGCAGCTCCTGTGGAAGCAGTATGGAGGACAGTGGAAGAGTAATGGATTTTTACGATGATTACAGTGCCTATATGCCAATCGACCAGATGAAAATGGAAGATGGCTATCCCCAGGATTATCAAAGGGAAGAATGTCCGCATTTGCTAAAGTGTCCATCATGCGGTCAGGATTCAGTAAAGTTAATCAAAGAGTAGAATGGAAATATAGAAAAGCGAAAGCGCCTTGCTCACCCCCGACACCTCGAGGGAGTAGGCGCTGGAGCTAGACAGTATAAAAAAACCCCGTCATCGACGGGGCTTCGATATTATTCTTTTTCAGAACGGATTCTTCTTTCATTGTCTGCATCAAAGAAATGTGCTTTGTTCATATCGAAAGCCAGCTCAAGGTTTTGGCCAGGCTTAATATCTGTGCGGGAATCCACGCGTGCAACAAAATCCTGGCCTTCGACGCTTGAGTAAATCATTGTTTCAGCACCTGTCAGTTCGGAAACGTCAATGCGGGCATTAATTTTTGAACCGGCAGAAGCATCAATAAATACTGGCTCATCGTGAATGTCTTCTGGGCGAATGCCAAGGACGATGTCTTTGCCTGTATACCCTTGTTCACGAAGAACTTTCATTTTACCCTCTGGGACAGCAATCTGAGTTTTGCCAATGACAAATTTGCCGTCTTCAAGCTTTCCGTTAAAGAAGTTCATGGCTGGTGAACCAATAAATCCGCCTACAAATACGTTTTCAGGCTTCTCATAAACTTCTTTCGGTGCGCCTACCTGCTGAATCACTCCATCTTTCATAACAACCAGGCGGGTAGCCATTGTCATGGCCTCTGTCTGATCATGGGTTACATAGATGGTTGTAGTTTGAAGGCGCTGATGAAGTTTGGCAATTTCTGCACGCATTTGAACACGAAGCTTTGCATCAAGGTTTGATAAAGGTTCGTCCATCAGGAATACCTTTGCATCACGGACAATCGCACGGCCCAAGGCTACACGCTGTCGCTGACCGCCTGACAATGCTTTCGGTTTGCGGTCAAGATAAGGCTCCAGACCAAGAATTTTAGCTGCTTCCTTTACACGGCGGTCGATTTCGTCTTTTGGAAATTTACGAAGCTTAAGGCCGAAAGCCATGTTATCGTACACAGACATATGCGGATAAAGTGCATAGTTCTGGAAAACCATTGCAATATCACGATCTTTTGGAGGGACATCGTTGACACGCTTTTCGTCGATATAGAAGTCGCCTTTTGAAATTTCCTCAAGGCCTGCAATCATACGGAGAGTTGTGGATTTACCGCAGCCGGAAGGACCGACAAATACGATAAATTCTTTATCCTTTATATGAAGGTTAAAATCTTCTACTGCTGTTACTTTATTGTCATAAATTTTATAAATATTATCGAGTTTTAATTCTGCCATCAGGGTAACCTCCCAGTATTCTTTATTAGTAACAGTTTAATGGATATGTGGGTTTTCCTATATGGCCAAACTGCACAAAAAATCTGAAAGCGTTTTTATGCAATGTGCTCAAATCATTTATGTTCAACCAGCAAACAAGCTAAATAAACAGTCAGCGCACTGTTGAAATCTTTTAATTGAATGCCGGTTTTCTCTGTGAACCTATCCAGTCTGTATTGCAGAGTATTGCGGTGGAGATACAATTTTTTTGCCGTTAATGAAACGTTGGAGCTGTTCTGTAAAAAAACCTTTATGGTGTGCAGGAGTTCTGGGTCTTCTTCCAGTAAAGTAAGGCGTGAAAGCAGGCTCATTTTTAAATTCTCATCCAGACTCCCGGTGACAAGGGAGGGAAATAGCGTTTCAAATTTCAGCACCCTTTCGGCTGGAAGCAAGGAGGAGGCTTGCTCAAAAAAACGCTGTTCTTCTTTAAAATAATTGCGCAAATGTGCCTCCAGCCTATTCGGAATGCCAATGTAAAAGGATGTTTTTACAAAAAAATCACTTTCAAAAGCGTTGGAAATAGCAAGGAATTCTTCTTCGGCAAGAGGGTCGTTAGCTTCCTCAACAATGACTCCTCTAGCTGGCCCGTTCCATAAGATCATAATGTCCTTTTCAAAAAAGCCTTTAAAAGCAGCTTCCATATCCTCGCGGATCCATTCGCCCTCAGACATCTTAAATTGAACAAGCCTGTACGGAACATCTTTTGCTAATGATGGAAATTCCCCATTTGAAAATAGGTATTGAAACCAGGCTTGCGCAGCGGGGGCATGGTGAATGGAGCAGTCATGGAATTCAAATAAAGTTTTTAAGACCATCAGACTGTCTGCAGATACCTCTTGAGATGGGATGCCAAGCCATTGGCCCGAATCCTCATGATGAAGCCAGTACATATCAGAATAACAGCTAAAATCAGGTCTTTCATTTTCAAGCAGAGAGCCCGGATATTGGTCATGTAATTTTTTTAACATATCATTACCCTTTAGTTTGATAAATTTTTGTGTTTCTTATATTATAGCAGTTATAATTTAATTGAAAAAATTAACTTAATCTGTGAATGTTTCTATAAAGGTGAAATGAAAGTATAAGGGGTGAGACTCATGGAATATACACCGGAAATGAAAAACCGCTTGAAGAGGCTGGAAGGCCAGGTGCGGGGTGTTATCCGAATGATGGAAGAAGAAAAACACTGCAAGGATGTTGTAACACAATTATCTGCTGTCCGTTCTGCAGTTGACCGTGCAATGGGATATATTGTAGCTAAAAATCTGGAGACATGTATTCGGGAAGCTAATGACGAAGGCAAAAATGCGGAGAATGCAATCCAGGAAGCAGTGAATATGATTGTGAAAAGCAGATGATCAGAAAAGCGGAAGGCGCCTGGAGCTAGACAGTTATCTAATTCAGAATTAATACAATTTAATCTTTATTAAAAGGCACCTGAAATCAGGTGCCTCTTAGTTATTCTGCCTGATTTGGAGGTTCTTCCTCATGCAGTTCCCTAGCCTGTTCGATATTAACATCATCACCGCGTCCATGAACGGAGCCTCCGGAAAGACCTTCGTTTATGATTCTGTCTATATCCATATAAGCTTTGTCCCTGCCTTCATAGTTCATGTCCTCTGAAACCTGGCGTTTCTTATCCATGTTTGAATCGCTCCTTTATATGAAATATCCTGGCGGGGTTATTTTTCCAAAAGAGCTTTAGGGTCATGCATGAATCCTCTAATTTTTTTCTCATTCATACACATGAAATAACATTAATTCATGGATTTGGGATTTTAAGTCTTCCTCCTGGGCAGCAGGGTCTCCGGATGTCCATTCAATTTTACCGTCAGGATGATAGATGCCAGTCATTTTTTGCTTTTTAAAGTAAAAAGAAAATGTCCATCCCGGCAATTGTTTATTTTCATATAAAGGTTTGAATTGAAAGTGTGTCAGCATTAGGATTCCTCCAGATGTTGTAATATCCCGTTTAATGTTCCTGAAAAGGGGAATGGAATAGATGTAGAAACATTTTAACATTAAAAGGAGGCAAAGATGATGAAAAGAAACAATAAATTTATGATGTCAGCCATGGCACTTGGAGCAGCTTATTTAATGAGAAACCCTGAGGCACGCCAAAAGCTTAAAGACCAGTTTAAATCATTCTCCGGAAGTGCCTCTAAAAAAGATAAAGTGAAGACAGCGAAAAGCCCTGTAACGACTTATTAATCCTTTTGCGGTTTTGGACCTGGCACTTGTAAAAAATCGCATAAAAATAGCCGTGCACGCTATGGGTGTACGGCTATTTTTATTGATCTGCTAGAACCCCGCCAGCGAGAAAAATAAGCGGGTCAGTTCTTCAATTCTTTTTTCTTCTATCCAAACTTCATCAAAACTCATCGGTTTGGAATTTATTTCATAAATCACATAAGTGCCCTGGTCAGTTAATCCTGCATCAATAGAGTATTCTCCATAAAAACCTTTCTTCTTCTCAAGGAGCTTTCCTGCCTCCGCTGCTGCTGTATGAATAAACGCATCATGTTCTTTCGTACGGACACTTTCATATGGAATCATTACCCCGCCATTCGGTATATGTGTTGTAATATCCTGTTCCTTAGACTGCCTGATGCCAATCCCTGTAACAGAATATTTCCCTTCGCTGAAATGGGCTAGAATTCTAAAATCAAATCTCTTGCCTTCCTTTCTGGCAGGGCTGATCGCTTTCTGTGCCAAATAAGGTTTATTCGTCAGGAGAATATCCCATTGGTTCCAGAAATTATCATAATCAGCGTAACTGAAAGAATCGTGCAGACCGTTCAATCGTATTCCCTTTCCCAGCTGGCTTAAATGGTATATCCCCTTGCCTTTGGAGCCGTTTGCTGGCTTTAAGTAGACATTATTATATTTGCGGATAAAATCCTTAAGCTCTTTTGGACCGGAGACAAGAATGGTTTCAGGAATATACTCCTGCAAGGGCGGATAGTCCATTAATAGCTGGAAAACTTCGAATTTGTCCAGAAATCCCGGGTTGAAAAATGGAATATTATGCTCCTTAAAAAAACGGCTCGCTTTATGAAAGGCTTCTTTTTTTTCAAGTTTCCGGAAAGGCACCCTGTTGTAGACAAGATGCGGAAGAGGGCATCTTGCCTCAATCCATTTATCCTGCTGGGGAAAATAAATATAGCCGTTCACGGAATTCTCCTTCAGGTCTTCTGCCGTAAATACAAAGGAAACGCCATTTTGCTGAAGTATGTTTTTCTGCAGTGCCTTAAATAAGGGGCCATTGCCGGCGATAGACTGGTCCTTTCCTTTTCCGGTCAGAATGCCTATCACCGGTCCTGCATTATCGTTTTGCATTGTCAATGAAAAGGAAATCGAATTTAGTTCCGCCTGCGGGCTTATGGTGCTTAAAGGATGCGGATCCCTTCCCAGGGTACAGCTGGTGCTGCTGAACCATTTCCTGCTGGCCCAGTCATAATAAATCTTCATCTGAATATTTCCTGAGGTTTCATAATGGATGCTTCGGCAAGGAAGACGGCAAATGAAAGCGAAAGCTTGCGGGTAAGAAAATCGAACTCACGGAGCTGAGGGTGTTTAAATATAGATCTGCCAGGCTTGGAGTTTGCTTCGAAAAGCCATACATGGCCATTTCGGTCCAATCCAAAGTCAAAGCCGATTTCACCGATAATTCCTTCCATGTTTCGTTCTAGAGCCTTGCTGATTTTTAGTGCCGCCTCACTCAACTTTTCCACTGCTGCTGCTTTTTCAGCCTCCGATTCAAACACTTCTTCCAGGGTTTTGATTTCACCGCCGCTTTTAACATGGGTTGTAACACTGCCAGGTCCCGCCATTTTTGCGGCTGCAGCTGTTACTTTCCATTCCCCATTCTCATCTTTATTCGTATGAATCCTGAAATCAATCGTCCTCTGTTCATGACGGAGCAAATGGATTCCCTGCTGAACAAGCATCCGGCTTAAACTCCGTCCTGCAAAAACATTCCCCATCAAATTTTCCAGGCTGTTAAACTTTCTCAGCCGGTTGTCATCCCGCACTCTATATCGGCAATAATAATGACCATCCTTTTTATCATAAATAATTTGATGAATACCAAGCCCCAGGCTTCCATTAATCGGTTTTAGGAAAACATGGCCATAATCAGCCAGCATTCTTTCAATTACAGAAAATGAAGAAAAAGGGTGGGTTTCCGGCAAGTAGTGACTAATATCATCATCGTTCTGCAGTCTTTCATAAACATCCAATTTATTAAAGAAACCAGGATTATACCAAGGAATTAAATAGTCTTTCTGCAGACGGTCACGAACTTCTTTAAGTTCGATCCTTCTTTCACTTTTTCGATTGGGAAGCCGATCATATACGACATTCGGAAAAGGCACTTCAAAGGTTTCCCATCCTTCCTCATGATAAAAAAGCCCCCTGATTGTTCCTTGTTCCCAGTTGATATGCTGGTCACCGAACAAATACGGAATTGCTCCAACCGTTTTTTTGACTGAAAGCAGTTTGGCAAAAAACAAGGTCCGATCCCCGACTGGCCTCAAAGGAAAGGAGGTGAATCCTGATGTGAAGATTCCTACGAGCGGGCCGAGGTACAGTGTCCCCTTATTGGCAAATGCATGCAGAGGAATCTTAAGGTCAGGGAAATGCAGTGCATCTGCCACACATTTACTTATAATGATGGAGTTTTTCTTTGTTTTCTGAAGTAAGAAAGCGGCATCTGCAGAATGTGTGCCAAAGGCCAGTTTCGTCAAATGAGTATGAAGGTTAAGCTCATTCGGAATATAAACTGTTTTGGAGGCTGAATCGGAAATTTCAATTTGATATTGTTTTCTCATGATTCATTCTCCTTTCCAATTCCTTTTTGGCTGCCAGGAATTTGGCATAGTGAAGGGGAGCAGTATATAATTCTTCCTTCTTTTCAGGCTGGCTGTTTAGGATGGTTTTTCTGCCAGGTTTTGAGTTGATGTCCAAAATCCAAATGGAGCCGTTGTTTTCCACTCCTATATCGATTCCCATTTCAAATAGCGGAGGAAGCTTTCGTTCAAGCGCAGCGGGAAGTGTATCGATAATGTCATTAAGCTCATCGCAAAGAAAACTCCTCAATGAAGATGGGTATTCAGTAATCCAGTCCTCAAAAGAAATGTTGCTGCCGCCAGTGCTTAAATTGGAGACGATACTGCCATTTCTGCCCGTCCGAATGCCCCGGCCAAGCTCCTTCCAGGTGCCATTCCTGTCCTTTTGAAGCAAAATTCTTATATCAAAGGGCTGTTCTTCCTTGTTCGATAGATTCACATATGGCTGGAAGAGGTACTGCCGTTTCGTGGTCAAGTTATTAAGCCAGCCCGCTGCCTTTTCAGCGCTTTCAAAGCTGCGGGTAACCTGAGCATTCTTTTTATCTGTTTTAACAAGAATGTTTTTGCCTGTTTTCTCAATATAATAGATTCCGTGCCCCTGTGAGCCGCTTGCGGGTTTTAAGATGAGGGGATGATCAGGCAGGAGGCTGCCTATGAACCTGTCAGCGCCAGTAAAGGGTGTTGTTTTTAGCAAATAGGGTGAAATGTTTGTGCAGGACAGGATTTCATATAATTCGAGCTTATTAGGCAAGCCATAGCCAAGGAATTGGATGTCACTTCTTGCCTTGAGCCAATTCACGATGGACATGCATTGTTTTGAGTGGGAATCATTTCCGTAAAAACAGCGGTCATAAAGGATTTCAGGCACTGTAAATTCTGCTGGCTCCCATCCGCCTGAAGCAGGGTTATAGAAATCACCTGTAATTCTTTCTGTAATAGGATTGATATCTGAAGGCACAAACCGGCAGCAGTTAATATTACATTCATTAGCTCTTTTGGCCAATTCCATAAAATATGACTGTTCACTCCGTTTATTCAATGTCATGATTCCGAATGAAAGCATGTTGTAATCCTCCTCTTTGGATGAATGATAATGCCGTTGCATATTCCATCAGTGCCTTGGCTGAGGGCCTGACTCTTTTTTCTTTGTCTTCGAAATTTTTGGAGGGCTTAGAATTCACTTCGATGATCCATAGTTTTCCATTTACATCTAAACCAATATCAATTCCGAGTTCTCCGACAAGCCCTTCGCATTTCTGGCTGATAATCGTTGCTGTTTCAACTGCAAGCTCCTTCAATAATGCCAGCTGCTGAACCGCTGTTTTCTGATCAGACAGCATCGAGAAAATTCTTAGAGGTTTCATGATTTCCCCGCCTCTTGCAATGTTTGAAACAAATTGCTGCTCAGCAGAAATCCTTGCAACTGCTGAAGTAGCTTTCCAGATATCCTGAAAATTTTTGTGGCAGAGCACACGGAAATCAAGCTGCCTGTTTTTATAGGTTTGCAGAGGGATGGCCTGCTGGGTCAGAAAAATTGTATTCTTTTGGTATTGCTGGTACCACTGTTCAAAGCGGGTATAATTTTTGAAAATGAGTGTATTCTCCCTGCCGTTTCCGGTCGATAGTTCTGTCATGATTTCTTCGCCGTTTAAACTCAGTCTGATAATATTCCGGCCCTGGCTGCCGTGTATGGGCTTTAGGAATATTAATCTGTGTCTGGCCAGCATATCCTTGATGGTTTGTTCATCTGCTATGGCTGTATCAGGGAGATAAGGCTGCATATGATCCTCAGAAAAAAGCAGGTTATGAACTTCCTTTTTTGATAAAAAACGGTCATTAAACACAGGGATATTATATTTTATTAGGCTGTTTTTAAATGATTGAAATGCGGAACTTGCTTCAAGCATTCGGGAGTGAATCCGGTTATAGATTACACTCGGCAAAGGAACCGGACGTTTTATCCACTTTCCATCCTGCAGGCAGTACCCTTGCAGACTGCCTTGAATGAAGTCCTTAAAGTGAAACACATAAAAAAATCCCCCCATATTTGAAACAACCTCATGCAATTCTTCGCAAAAAGAATGAATAGAGCGGAAGTAAGGCTCTTCGCCGCTATCATTGAAATCTGTCATCAGCCCTATAATCGGTCCGGCAGTAATAGTAAAGTCCTTTCTGGAGTAACTGGCAACGAAATGGAGATCGTCCATTGGCAAGCAGCATTCCTGAAAAAGCCGATCACTGAAAATAACCTCATCCTTCGTAATGTTTGCTCCTTCAATGGTTATTTGAATGGTGTGCTTGCCGATCTGCAGCAAATGTGGCATATGCAGATCAATATTCCAGTAATGGACGAGAGAATGGCTAATTTGAATGCGAAATTGATTTTCCTGAAACTTCTTTCCCGGAACAATCGTAATAGGCAATAAAGAAACTGACATGATCATTCCTCATTTGCTTATCTTTATTTGAGCCTATTCTGGGTAGCCGAATGCAGGGTGCAAAATGAATGCTGAATTTTACCTGCGGCAGAAAGTGCAAAACTCCCATTGATGAAGTTTTCACTGTATAATGAAAAAATAGGCAAAAGCTGATACCATATCGTATGTTCTGGGCAATAAAATGGTGCGTCTAGAGAGGCGCTTGTAACTTAAGGAAGGTAGAGATGTCTATGGATATTGCAATAACAATAATTTTGATGATGTTAATTGGGGCTCTCATTGGCGGGTTTACTAATTACCTGGCTATTAAAATGCTCTTTAAACCTTATAATGCCGTTTATATAGGCAAATGGAAGGTTCCATTTACCCCGGGGCTGATTCCTAAAAGAAGAGATGAAATGGCTGATCAGATGGGTAAGCTTGTTGTTAATCATCTTTTGACACCAGAAAGCATCAAGAAAAAGTTCATCAATGCTCAATTTCAGCGTGATATGACTGGGCTGGTTCAAAAAGAGCTTGAAACTATCCTGCTGTCGGAAAAATCAGCAGATGACATTCTTGCAGCGTTTGGAATCACGGATGGGCAAGCGAAAACAGAATACCGCATTAACTTATTAATTGAGCAGAAGTATGAAAAAATCATTAGTGAATATCGCAGCCGGCCCCTTAAAGAAGTTATTCCTCAGGCTCTTTTGGATAAAGTGGATGAAAAAATCCCGGCTATCAGTTCAATGATCCTTCAAAAGGGGACTGATTATTTTTCCAGCATTGAAGGCAAAATGAGGATACAAAGAATGGCAGATGATTTTGTTCGTGAGCGCAGCGGCGTGCTGAGCAACATGCTGCAGATGTTTATGGGGAACATCAATATTGCAGATAAAATTCAGCCGGAAATCATAAAGTTTTTAAATAATGAGGGAACGTCCGATCTGATTACAGCACTTTTACAAAGAGAGTGGGGTAAAGTTCTTGAACTGGACGCTGCAGTTATTGAAGAGCAGCTCGAAAAAGAACAGATTCTTTCAGTATTAAAGAATATTGCCCATAAAGTCATTAATCTGGAGAATTTATTTAAAACGCCTATTTCATCTTTTATGGTCCCTTATAGGCCTGTATTAATAGATGAACTGGCTCCTAAAAGTGTTCAAATGCTTTCTGATTGGCTTTCAGGAAAAACTGAAATGTTCATGGAAAGGCTTCGTCTTGCTGAAATTGTCCGTGAACAGGTCAGCAATTTTTCGGTGGAACGACTGGAAGAAATGGTCTTTTCCATAATTAAAAGCGAATTGAAAATGATTACTAATTTAGGGGTCCTGCTTGGGGGCATTATCGGGCTCATTCAGGGATTCATAGCCATATTGATTAATTAAGGGTATCGCCTCGCGTTTACTGACATAGTTTGTTATAGTGTAGTGGATGTTCAAAATGAGGAAGATGAATTTTCCTTTTTGAACGAGAATCGGAAGGAGTGTTTTTATGGCAGTAAATTTATATGATTCAGCCTATGAATTAGAAAAAGCAGTGCGGGAAAGCGATGAATATAAGGCTTTAAAACAAGCATACGATGATGTGAATGCAGATCCGTCTGCCAAAGCAATGTTTGATAACTTCCGCAAAATCCAGATGGAACTTCAGCAAAAACAAATGATGGGCCAGGATATTACACAGGAAGAAGTAGAACAGGCACAAAAGACAGTCGCCCTTGTACAGCAGCACGCCCAAATCTCAAAGCTTATGGAAGCAGAACAGCGCATGAGCATGATGATTGCAGAAATGAACAAAATCATCATGAAGCCTCTTGAAGAGCTTTATGGTGCAGCTGAATAATTAGCATTGGAAAACTCCCGGAATTGATTTCGGGGGTTTTTTAATAAGAAAAAGCATTATCCATATTAATCTGAACGAGGTTTGGGTACCTTTAGGATAGATGTTGATTTACAGTAAGGGGGCAGCAAATTGAAAAAAGCCATTTTTCTTGACCGGGACGGCGTTTTGAACGAGGTTTTATCTGACAGGGTGAAATTCGTTAACAAGCCTGAGCAGTTATATTTACTTGAAGGGGCGGCAGAAGCTGTGGCAGAGCTGACCAAAGCAGGATATGAAATTTTTGTTGTGACAAATCAGGGCGGCGTGGGACTCGGTTTTTTGAAAGAAAGAGAGCTAAGGAGAATTCATGAAAGGCTGCAGGAGCTTGTTAAAGAAAAAGGCGGACATATTAAAGAGGTGGCCTATTGTCCTCATAAACCGAAAGCTGGGTGTGAATGCCGCAAGCCAAATGCAGGCATGCTGGTGGATTTGGCGGAAAGGCACCATCTTGATCTGGCTAAGAGCATTATGGTAGGCGATCACGAGCGGGACATTGAGGCAGGCAAGAAGGCTGGCTGTAAAACTGTTTTTATCGGCTCTGATCCAACAAGTGCAGATATCCAGGCTTCATCACTTTTTGAGGCAGTGGAAGATATTTTGGAAATGCTTAAATAGGAGAGTAAAAAACCGCTTCCAGGATTGGCTGGAAGCGGCATTTTATTTTACTATGATTGCGTGGAAGGACTAGCGTGCTCCGCCAAGCTGCTGCTCAGCCATTTGCACCAGGCGCTTTGTGATTTCTCCGCCTACTGATCCATTTGCTCTTGAAGATGTTTCCGGGCCAAGGTTCACACCGAATTCTGTTGCGATTTCATACTTCATTTGATCAATTGCCTTGCTGACTCCTGATACTAAAAGCTGATTAGAATTGCTGTTTCTTGCCATGTAAATCATCTCCTTTGGTGTAGTTTTCTTGATTGTTACACTCATAGCTTTAGGAGAGAAAATAAGATTTATTCATAGGTGTATATGGTAATATAAGGTATTTTTTGACGGACTCTAATGTGGATTTGACTTGAAATCAGCTTTGCGCATATAAATTGGTCCTAAACGCACAGAAAAAATCTTATGCGCACATAAATTTCCTCCATCCGCACATAAATAAATGCCATCCGCACATAACTTTCTAAAGTTCGCCATTATAAAGCTGCAGAAATCCGAAAAGCCACGAAATATAGGCACTTGCCAGCACTGCTCCAATAAAAAAGGCGAAATATGCCCAATCCTTCCAGGAAACAGAGATTTTTTGATAGAAATCCCGGTTTCCATCTCCGGTAAACCCTTTTGATTCCATCGCCATTGCCGTCCTCTCGGCTTTACGGATCGCTCCGGCAAGAAGAGGAACTGAATACCTCTTAAGTTCTGCCATTTTTTCAGAAAGTGTCCGGGCTTTGGGTACTCCCCTAATCCGGTGGGCGCTTCTGATAATCTCAAATTCTTCTTTCATTAATGGCAGAAACCGATAGCCTGCCATGATTCCATATGCAAGCTTTGGAGAGAGCCGGCATTGCTGCATGAGACTGAGCAGGAATTCTGTCGGCTTTGTGGTTAAAATGAACAGAAGGGACAGCGAGGTAAAGCTTAAAACCCTCATTCCAAGAGATAGGGCACGCTGAAAGCCCTCCTCAGTCAATGTGAAGATCCCCCATGTCCATAGGATGGTTTCTCCTTCAATAGTCTTTGAAAAAATCAGAGCTGACCAAATATATATTATAGCCATGAAGATAAACGGCGAGAAAAGCAAAATCCATCTTTTGAATGAAACCTTACCAAAAATAAAGGTGGCTCCTGCAGTCACCACTAAGGTCAGAAAAGGAGTAACCGGGTCAAAGAAAACTGACAAAATCAATACACAGACAACCACAGTCAGAGCCTTTATGCTTGGGTTAAATTCATGTAAGAGCAAACTTGTTCCTCCCTTCCACGGCACCCAGTTCGTTCCTGAGTTTTTCAGTGTAAGGGACTTTTAGAGAAGCAATCTTCATAATCTCATGTTTCTTCCATAATGAATCAGGCAATCCCTCGTAAATCTTCTCTCCTTCTGAAAGGACAATCACTTTATCGGCATAGGAATGCAGGATTTCCATGTCATGAGTGATCATCACCACGGAGCTTCTGTTATGGATCTTAGTTTCCAAAAGCGCCATAAGCTCCGCAGAGGTCCTGGCATCCTGTCCAAATGTTGGTTCATCAAGGAGCAGCAAATCCTGTTCATTCACAAGCATTGATGCAACACTAAGCCGCCGCTTTTGTCCCTGACTTAAGGAAAAAGGATGCATGTCAGCGTGCTGAAGCAAGTTCACTTGATCCAAAACAGCATGAACCATTTTTTGTATTTCGGCATCTGGTATTCGCTGAATTTTTAAACTGAAGGCAATTTCACCATATACAGAATCTGCAATAAATTGGTGTTCGGGATTCTGAAAAACGTATCCTAATTTTAGTCTTAACTCTTGCTCCTTCCACTGGGAAAGGGAGCGATCATTAAAAAGAATATTGCCTTTGGATGGAGCAGATAATCCTGCCAGCAGTCTGGAAAGCGTTGTTTTTCCTGATCCATTTGAACCAGCTATTGCCACAAATTCACCTTTTTTAACAGAAAAACTAATATTTCTAAGCAAATCCTTCCCATCTTTATGAAAAGAGAGATTCTCTGCCGATAGGATGATCTGCTCTTCAAAGCCTTGATGTATAGTTTTCCTGTTATCTAATATCTGAAGTGCAGCAGAGGGATCTACAAATCCAGCAATTAATTCCCGATCAGTTAACGGAAGCTTTTGCCCACTGTAAATCCCTGCCTTTTTTCCTAATAGGCCTGCTCTTACTGCGCTTGGCAGCCATATACCCTCAAGCAGAAGTTCTTCTGCATACTTATTAAAGCAGTCTGCCGTGCTTCCATTAAATATAATTTCGCCATCCCGGTTTAGCACCACGCAGCGGTCGGTCAAATCAACCCAATCATCCAGCTTGTGCTCAATTATTAGAAGGGAAAAGGATTGCTCCTCTTTAAGCTGTTTGATGATGCGGGTAAGTTCATAGCCTGAAGCCGGGTCAAGATTTGCTGTCGGTTCATCCAAAATAAGGATATCCGGTTTTAATGACAATACACATGCAAGGGCAAGTTTTTGTTTTTGTCCCCCCGAAAGGGTGTGGATTAAGGCGTTTTTAAATGGCAGAAGATGAACAAGTTCGAGTGCTTCATCAATCTTGCTCTCAATTTCTTCAGGAGGTGTTTTCATATTCTCAAGGCCGAATGCCAGCTCCTCTTCAACTGTTGTCATGCAAAACTGGCTTTCAGGATCCTGAAACACAATGCCGATGTGCTGATTAATTTCACCGTGCCGGAATTCCTCCAGCATCTTTCCCTTGAAAGAAATGGTGCCATCCAGTTCGCCATCAACGGCTTCCGGATACAATTTATTTAAGCAGAAAGCAAGCGTGCTTTTTCCGCAGCCGCTGGGGCCCAATAATAGAACAGCTTCCCCAGGATAAAGGCAGAAATTCACATTCTTAAAAACAGGATTCTTCACATCTTCATGCCGGAAGGACAGCTGTTCTGTTATTAATAAAGGCTGGTTATGCTGTAATGCCATTTTTGGATTTTTCCCTTCTCAGCTCTTTTCCGATAGGAAAGCTGTTTAATGCCCCAGTTTTAGCAAGACTCTCACTCAGCCATTTCCCTAGCAATCCAGCAAGCAAAGCTCCGCTAATCAGTCTCACAAAAAACATGGCAGTTACATAACCCGGTGAGAGGGCAGCATAGCCGGAAATGAAATAGCCCCAAATAAAGCTTGTAACAGAAGAGCCCATGCCGGCAGCAATTAAAACCCATGTACGGTAATTGTTCCATTTTGTGGCCGCAAAAACAGCTTCTGCTCCAATCCCCTGAATCATACCTGAAAGAATCAGGCGAGGGCCTACTGCATTGCCAATCATGACTTCAATGGCTGCAGCGATGGTTTCCGATAAAAAGGCTGCACCGGGTTTTCTGATTATATACGCTGCGATGATCGAAACAATAAACCAAATGCCAAAAATCAGATCATAGCCAATTAAGCCGAACATCCCATATAGCACGTTGCCAAATTGCATGAACACCAGGTACACAACTGCAAACACAACTGCGAGAACAGACAGGACAATGACCTCACGAAGCTTCCATTTTTCGAGCATATTACATAGCCCCCTTCTTGGAAGGACTGTTCGCAGACATATTCACCGTCATGACAATATGAGTAGAATCGCTTTTTTTACAGCTTTCGAAAGCATCTTCCAGCGTTTTAAAAACAGCGTGTGCATCTCCATCTAATCTTGAAGCATAATGGACACCTTCAGTAAATGTTCCCTGATCCTTTGCGAGCTCGACTTGGTCCATAATGACGTTCATATATGCAGGAATCCCCATCGGATAAAGTGCGAACTGTACAGCGACTTCCTGGTTGATTCCTGCTGATTTTTCTTCATTCGCCCGTTCCTCATTTTCAGCAAGATAAGCATCGCCGGCAGTATCCCCAGGGCATCCATTTGAAAAAGTGCCATTAAATACTACATGGTCACCATGCTTAACAGCTTCAAGATAAATAGCTTTGACCACATCAAAAACATGAATGGACCTGCCTCTCACACAAGTGCTTACATCATCTGTTTCCATCCATACCTTGCTTGTATCCACTTCTTTTAGAGCAGATAAAATAACATCCACAAACCTGTCAGTCATTGGATAAATTGAAAACCTGCAACCTGTAATCTCACTTGTTCCGCATAAGAAATTTTCCTGCATTTTGCCATCCTCCTATTTTAAATAAAAATAAAAAACTGCATTCCCATAAGGAAATGCAGTTGAATGATATCAATACACTAGAAATGATAGCCGTTCACCTGCACTTCCCCACGCTGGTATTATCCAGATCGGGTGATAAGAGTCAGAACGGATTGTTCTTCTCAGCCATTAAAGCTCCCCTAGTGCAAAATAAGATATGCAGTTTTTATTGACTCCATCTTAATACGGAGCATACAAATTGTAAATGAATAATTTATAATTCTTTAAATCAAATGATCTATGAAAACAGATAAACGCCGTCACTAAGCAGATATGCTATGAAAATATTTTTACATTGTCCATGTCATGTTCTATTCCAATCCTTCCCTTCATAAAAGTGTAATAGGACAATTTTACACCGAGAATAGGGGGCAAATTGGATGATATACAGAATGCTTGCTTTAAATATTGACGGAACACTGCTCCAATCAAATGGAAGACTTCATAAATCAACAAAAGAAGCGATTGAATATGTGCAGCAAAAAGGAATTTATGTAACACTTGTCACATCCAGAAGTTTTCCATCTGCGAAAAAAGCGGCCAAAGCATTGAAAATCAATTCTTTGCTGGTCACACACAGGGGGGCTTATATTGCAGCTTCTCAGGAAAAGCCGATATATGTAAAAAGGATACAGGAAGATGAAACGTTTGAAATCGTGCGCCTGCTTGAAGGCTTTACCTGTCAAATCAGGCTGGTGCACGAAAAATATTCCCTTGCCAACAAAACCAAGCTAAATACCAATATGCTTGCTAAAACGGTTTTTACAACCGGGGATCCCATTTTTTACTCGCAGCAATTTGTGGATTCATTAAGTGACACCATTTTAGATGAGCCGGTCACACCGCCAAAAATCGAAGTGTATTTTGAAGATAAAGAAGACCTTGAGGATGCTAAGGCAGCCATTAGGGGCATGTTTGAAAATGTAGAAGTCATTAAGTTGAGTGATCTGCGAATGGATATCGTTCCTTCCGGAGTTTCAAAGCTAAATGGTTTGCTTTATTTATGTGAACATCTCGGAATTTCCCGAAACCAAATGGTCGTTATAGGCGACTCGGCAGATGACCTGGAAATGATTGAAGCCGCCGGTCTCGGTGTGGCTATGGGCAATGCCCCTGCAGAAGTAAAAAAAGCAGCCGACTGGCTGACCCGATCCAATGACCAGAACGGCGTAAGCTACATGGTTAAAGAACATTTCCGGAAGCAGCATCCAATCGATTTCCTGAAGAAAATGAATCTATTAAAATAAAATCAATGAAAGAGAGTTCGATTAGGTAATCGGCTCTTTTTTTGCTTTGTGAAATTGCCAAAGGAGAAAGAAAAAAGAACCATGAATAATATAAACAATCCATTAGGAATCATTCCCCTTATATTGACCTTGTTTCCCCATTTCTGTACACTAAAAGAAGTTTGTCAACATGAAAAATAGACACTTTGCAGCTGCCTTAAGAAAACAAAGACATCGGCAGATTTAATATATTTTCTAAAAAAGGTGATCGATTTGAATATTTCAATTTTAGGTATACAGGATGAACGGTTCCATCGGCCGCTCCGGCTGATCGGGAACCTCTTTTTTGAAGAATGTGCGGTGACGCTGGGTGAGAATGCTGCAGCTGATCTGACAATTAATTTTCAGCTTGAACATGGAAAACACATTAAAGCCATTGCAGAGCTTACTGATAAAGATGGCAAGAACCTTTCAGCCAATTTTGAGAAGGAATTCGTTCCGGCTGAGTCAGAAAAAGAGAATTTCAAACAAATAAAAAATGCAGTATCCCATGTATATCTGACTGTTTTGCAGGATTGGACAGGCATTATTCAAAAGTGGGGAATTCTGACTGGGGTACGTCCCACAAAATTGCTTCACCGTGCCATCCAGCATCAGACACCTCTCCATGAAGCCCATCAGCAGCTGAAGGAAGAGTATTTGATTACAGATGAAAAAATCCAGCTTATGCAGAATATCGTAGACAGGCAGCTTGCTGTCGTACCGGATCTTTATGACTTAAAAAATGAAGTCAGCATATATATTGGCATTCCATTCTGCCCGACAAAATGCGCATATTGCACTTTTCCTGCATATGCGATTAATGGCAGGCAGGGTTCTGTAAACTCATTCCTTGGCGGCCTGCATTACGAAATGCGCAAAATTGGCGAGTGGCTGAAAGAAAATGATGTAAAAATTACTACTGTCTATTATGGAGGAGGTACTCCGACAAGCATTACGGCGGAAGAGATGGATATGCTTTATGAAGAAATGTATGAATCTTTTCCAGAAGTAGAAAACATACGGGAGGTCACTGTGGAAGCCGGCCGTCCGGATACAATCACACCTGAAAAGCTTGAAGTGCTGAAAAAATGGAATATTGACCGCATCAGCATCAATCCTCAGTCCTATATTCAGGAGACCCTGAAAGCCATTGGCCGCCACCATACAGTGGAAGAAACCGTGGATAAATTCCATCTGGCTCGCAATATGGGAATGAATAACATCAATATGGATCTGATCATTGGGCTTCCTGGAGAAGGTGTGCCGGAATTTTCACATACTTTGGATGAAACTGAGAAATTAATGCCGGAATCCCTGACAGTTCATACTTTATCCTTTAAACGAGCTTCGGAAATGACGAAGAACAAGCAAAAATATAAAGTTGCCGAGCGGGAAGAAATTGAAAAAATGATGGACATGGCTGAGGATTGGACAAAAGAGCATAATTACCATCCTTATTATCTTTACCGTCAGAAAAATATTCTCGGCAATCTTGAAAATGTCGGCTATGCCCTTCCGAACCAGGAAAGCATCTATAACATCATGATAATGGAAGAACAGCAGACAATCATCGGGCTAGGATGCGGAGCTTCCAGTAAGTTCATTGATCCTCAGACAGGGAAAATCACTCATTTTGCAAACCCAAAGGATCCTAAATCGTATAATGACAGTTTTGAGCATTATGCAAACGAGAAGTTGAAAATATTAAAAGAACTTTTTAATAAACACGAATCCCTGGCCGAATAGGCGGGGATTTTTTTAGAGAAATATTTTAGAAAATTTAGAAAAATATTAAAGGATTTCCTGAAAATAAAGAGAATGAAATAGGTAATAAATCATAGAATTCTATAAATTCAAATGTAAGCGTTTTCTAAAAAGGGGGAATTGTAATGATGATGCAGACACCTTTGACTATGACGCAAATGATAAAGCGTGCAGAAAAGTATTTTCCAAGGAAGACAGTCGTTTCAAGAACAGCCGGCGGAATTCAGAGATTTACATATAAGGAGATTGCAGAACGGACCAGGAAGCTGGCAGAAAGCCTGCAAAAGCTAGGAGTGGAAAGAGGGGACAAGGTCGGGACACTTGCGTGGAACCATCATCGCCACCTGGAGGCTTATTTTGCCATTCCATGCAGCGGGGCCGTTCTCCATACGATTAATATTCGTCTGTCACCTCAGCATATTACTTATATAATTAACCATGCTGAAGATAAGGTGCTGCTGATCGATCTTGACATTGTACCACTAATTGAGAAGGTTAAGGATGAACTGAAGACGGTCAAGGCGTTCATTATTATGACTGATGAAGATGAATTGCCTGAGACTTCTCTTTCGCCGGTTTATCACTATGAAACGCTTATCAATGAAGCAAGCGGTGCATATGAATATCCTGATGATCTGGATGAAAATTCAGCAGCTGGAATGTGCTATACCTCAGCAACCACAGGCAACCCTAAAGGTGTCCTCTATTCCCACAGGGGCATTGTCCTTCACAGTATGGCGCTGGGAATGGCAGATAGTGCAGCGGTAAGCGAGAAAGATATCGCCCTTCCGGTAGTGCCGATGTTCCATGTAAATGCATGGGGGCTGCCTTTTGCTGCTGTCTGGTTTGGAACCACTCTCGTTTTACCGGGACCATATTTTACACCTAAGCTTCTTGCTGAGCTTATCCAATCAGAAAAAGTTACGATAACAGCCGGAGTCCCGACAATCTGGCTCGGACTATTAAAAGAACTTGATGAAAATAAATATGACATGAGTTCACTCCGATCGGTTCTGTGCGGAGGATCGGCGGCACCAAAAGGCATGATTAAAGCTTTCGAGCAAAAGCACAAAATTCCATTCATGCATGCTTACGGAATGACCGAAACAAGCCCTCTTGTTGTTATTTCGACTTTAAAAAGCTATCAGGAAGAGTTGTCAGCAGAAGAGAAGCTGGACATAAAAGCCAAACAGGGCATACTTGTACCCGGATTGGAAATGAAGATTGCCGGCAAGGATGGGGAAGCAGCATGGGACGGAAAGGAAATGGGGGAACTCGCCATTAGAGGACCATGGATTGCTTCTGAATATTACAAGGATGAGCGGACCAATGAGGCGTTCCGTGATGGCTGGCTCTACACGGGTGATGTCGTAACCATTGATGAAGAAGGATTTATGAAAATTGTTGACCGGACAAAAGATTTGATTAAGAGCGGAGGGGAGTGGATTTCTTCTGTTGATATTGAAAATGCCTTAATGGCTCATGAATCGGTATTTGAGGCAGCGGTTGTTGCTGTCCCGCACGAGCAATGGCAGGAACGGCCGGTGGCATGTGTTGTTCTGAAAGAGCCATTTAAAGGGCAGACAACTAAAGAAGAGCTTTATGAATTCCTGAAGCCGCAATTTGCAAAATGGTGGCTTCCGGATGAAATTCTTTTCTTTGAAGAAATACCAAAAACCTCTGTAGGAAAATTCCTCAAAATGGCATTAAGAGATCAGGTCCAAAAAGAATATACAGGTAATACCAAGTAAATATCGGCCAAGTGCAGCATCCTTCTGCGGATGCTGTTTTTTAGTGCAGGTTTTGGAACGTTAAAACTTACTTAATTTCTGCTATAGTTTGGATTTACAGCAAAAAACTTGAATAAGTGACAAAATTAAAAATTTTTAGACAAAACACTTTTTAAATATAATAATAATCTTTATAATAAAAGGAGCACAAAAAGGAGGGGAAGGATTTGGCAACAGATTTTGTAACTGATACTGTCAGCGTACAGCTTGATGGGCGAGTAGCCACAGTTGAGATGAACAGGCCGGAATCACTGAATGCATTGAATGTGGAAATGATTAAGGGGCTCTTGGCTGCTATGAAGGATATAAGCCAAATGGATGAGGTGGATATCGTTGTATTAAAAGGAAAGGGACGCGCATTTTCCTCAGGCGGGGATATTAAAACAATGCTATTGGAAACAAATGAAAGCGATTTCCCAGTTGTGATGGATTGCATCAACGAGCTGGTTGTAACTCTTTATAGCATGCCGAAGCTGACAATCAGTGCTGTAACAGGTGCAGCTGCTGGTTTGGGATTAAGCCTGGCATTGGCCACTGATTATATTTTGGCAGACAAGGGCAGCAAGCTTGCCATGAATTTTATTGGAATTGGATTAATTCCTGATGGAGGGTCGCACTTCTTCCTGCAGCAGCGCATTGGCGAGGATAAAGCTAAGCATTTAATCTGGGAAGGAAAAGTGCTGACTGCAGATGAGGCTTTACAAATGGGGCTGATTCACGAAATTGCCGGGGATGATTTAAGTACAGCTGTTGATGCGAAATTAAGCAAATGGCTTAACAGCCCGACTGAAGCAATGATTAAGACAAAGAAAATTCTTGCTGATAAAAACCGGCCGCTCCTGCTGAAAGTGCTTGAGCTCGAAAAGCTCGGACAGCATAAAATGAGGCAAACGGAAGATCACAAAGAAGGTATCCAGGCCTTTATTGAAAAAAGAAAGCCTGTGTTTAAGGGGAAATAAAGATTGAAAGAAGAAAAGCAAAGAGCTAAGCCCTTTGCTTTTTTACTATCTATGAAACAAAATCAGTTTGCCGGCCGGAGAAGTGCAGCGGTGCGTTTTTTCATCCAACCCTTTTTCCTTAAGGAGGTTTTCTCCCACACTCTTAGCTTCATTATCTGTAGCTGCCTGGAATGATTCATCCAATATCTTTTCCCCGTCCTGTTCAAATGCAGTTAGCTTATACGTTTTCATAATAAGATACTCCTTTATTATAAAATTCAGATAGTTACTATTATTCTTGCATAATTTTTATAAATGTGCAAAATATTTTTTAAAAGAAATGCCGTAAATTAAGATGCTAAATTTTTAAAAATAGTGAACCTTTTTTACGTTATGGCCGTATTACCAATTAGGCAAAGGAGGAGTTCGATATGGCTTTAGAGCTTGAACATGTAACAAAGCGGTTTGGCAAGTTTACGGCAGTTGATGATTTATCTCTATCTATTCCCGAAAGTGAGATGTTTGGGTTCCTGGGGGCGAATGGCGCCGGTAAAACGACTACCTTCCGAATGATACTGGGGCTATTGGATCCCAGCGGAGGAAAGATTACATGGAATGGAAATCCCATCGATTATTCAACTAGTCCGCTGATAGGCTACCTTCCCGAAGAAAGAGGCTTATATCCAAAGCTTAAGGTAAAGGATCAGGTGGTCTATTTAGCTAAGCTGAGGGGGATGGCAAAGCAGGACTGTTTAAAGGAATTAACATATTGGCTTGAGCGCTTTAAGGTTCCCGAATATGCGAATAAAAAAATTGAAGAGCTATCAAAAGGCAATCAGCAAAAAATCCAGTTTATTACTGCAGTTATACATAAGCCTAAGCTATTAATATTGGATGAACCTTTCAGCGGGCTGGATCCGGTTAATGTAGAACAGCTGAAGGATGCTGTGCTGGATTTGAAGGATAACGGCACAACGATTGTTTTTTCCTCCCATAGGATGGAACATGTAGAAGAACTTTGTGAGCATTTATGCATCATGCAAAAAGGACGGCCTGTTGTGCACGGGTCTCTAAAAGAAATTAAACGTTCCTTTGGAAGGAAGAATCTTGTTATCCATGCAGACTATGATTTAAGCTTTTTGGCGGATAGCAGGGGAGTGGTGAAAGCCAGACAGACAGCTGAGGGAATTCAGCTGCAGATTTCCGGAGAAGAAGCAGCTGAAGCCATTTTCAGGGAGGTTGCAGAAAAGGGATTTGTCCGTAAATTTGTACTGGAAGAGCCGTCCCTGAATGATATTTTTATAGAAAAGGCTGGTGCTTCCTATGAGTAACTTTATGACGATCCTTCTTCATACTTATTTAAGCAAGCTGAAAACCAAGTCATTTATTGCAACGACCATCATTACTGTGGTGATTGTTGCAGGGCTTGCCAACTTATCAAGTATTATTGATTATTTTAATAAGGATGATGAAGAAAGAATTGCAGTGATCGATGAGACAGGTGTGCTGTTAACTCCTCTTCAGGAACAAATGGATGCCCTAAATAACAAAATAACTTTAATTGCATACAAAGGGTCTGAGTCAGAAGGGGAAACTGCTGTTAAAGATGGAGATTATAAAGGGCTTTTACTGTTATCCTTTAGCACAGAAGAGCTCCCTGAAGCAGCCTATAAAGCCAGAAGCATAGCCGATTCAGCCATCCCATCCGAATTGCAGGGCGGACTGCAGCAGCTGAAAACACAGATGGCTGCCACTCAAATTAACCTTAGTCCAGAGCAATTAAGCAAGCTATATGAGCCGGTACCTTTTGATAAGACCGCTCTTGAAGAAAACGCTAAAACTGAAGAAGAATTGAATCAGGCAAGAGGGCTTGTTTATGTTCTATTATTCATCATATATTTTGCCGTCATCTTATACGCCAATATGATTGCCATGGAAGTAGCAACAGAAAAGTCTTCCCGTGTCATGGAAATCTTAATATCCAGTGTTTCTCCAATCAAGCAGATGTTCGCAAAAATATTGGGTATCGGGCTGCTTAGCCTTACACAGATGGCACTCATTCTATTAGTAGGCTATTTTTCAGTCAAACAAAATCTTGATTCGATGGAAGGCGGCTTTTTTGAATTTTTTGGCTTTGGAAACATTCCGGCTTCGACCATCGCTTATGCACTCATCTTTTTCATTCTGGGATATTTCCTTTATGCCACACTGGCTGCTTTTCTTGGTTCGCTGGTAAGCAGGATTGAAGATATCCAGCAGATGATTACTCCAATGACCATGATGGTTGTGGCAGGCTTTATGATTGCTATGTTTGGCTTAAGCCAGCCGGAAGCTTCTTTTATAACAATCACCTCTTATATTCCATTCTTCACTCCGATGCTCATGTTCATGAGAGTGGGGATGCTGTCACTGCCTGTATGGGAGCCAATTCTCGGGATCGTGATCCTGCTCGCTGCCATTATATTACTGGCTGTCTTTGGAGCAAGAGTCTACAGGGGCGGAGTATTGATGTATGGGAAGTCGAATTCCTTTAAAGATATCAAAAAAGCATTACAGCTTACTAAAAACGAATAATGCGAAAAAAAGCTCCGTCTTTGTGAGACGGAGCTTTTTTCAATGGGGTTTTCTTTAAGCAAATAATGCCTTTATGCCTTCGAAAGCGAAGTAAATCCCAAATCCAATTAGGGATAATCCTGAAAGAATCGAGATGATGATTATTCCTTTGGATGTCAGGAATCGGCGAAACCCTGTGGTCAGTCCAGCTACAAACAAATCCCAGAGCATGAGACCCAGAAAAATCATTGTACTGTATAAAAAGAGCTCTGTTTTTCCATAGGCTGCTGCTGTTTTTGCAAGAACTGATCCGTAGATGCCCAGCCAGAACAAAATGGAAAGAGGACTGGATATGGACATAATAAATCCGGAAAGAAAGCATTTAAACAATGAATCCCGGCTTCGCACATAGCTTATGGAAATTTTATTGGCATTTGCAATGCTCTCAATCCCTGTATATAAGAGTATAAATCCTCCAAAAAGCCACAGGAAGATCTGTACGATAGGGGTGTCCAAAAAATGGACAAGTCCAAGGTATACAACCAGCATATAAAAGGCATCAGCAAACATGGAGCCAACTCCAACAATCCACGCATGCCAAAATCCATTTTTTATCCCCTTTTCAAGCCTGACAGCATTTACCGGCCCGATTGGAGCTGCCAGGGATAGTCCGAGAAACACATAACTTAAATAAATTCCAATTCCCAATATACCACTCCGCCCTTTAAATTTTCCTTGAAGCTGCAAACCCGTCCTCAAGGAAAGAGTCCTTGTACATTTTTATGCACAAGCTTCCCAGTCTAAAACAAACTTCAGGAAAATTTTCAGACGGGAACATATAGCAATTTAATTCGAATAGGAACGTGCATTCGTTTTTTGGATGAGGTAAAATGAGAGAAAAGGAATGAAAGGAAGTTTACATGAAAAGGGTTACGTTTATTCATGCAGCTGATTTGCACCTGGATAGTCCAATGTCCGGCTTGAAGCATTTGCCCCCATCCATTTTTAAAAAGCTCCAGGAAAGTACTTTTGACGCATTTACGAAAATAATTGACTTAGCCATTTTCCATACTGTGGACTTTATCATTTTAGCCGGAGATTTATTTGACGGTGAAGACAGGAGCATAAGGGCACAAACACGTTTTCGGAAAGAGATGGAGCGGCTGGCTGAATGCGGGATTGCTGTTTATGCAGTTCATGGAAATCATGATCATATGGATGGGCGATGGGCCCAATTGCCAATGCCGGAAAATGTCCATATTTTTTCCCATGAAGTTGAAGTGGTAAAGCATATTGCTGAAAATGGTACATCCGTTCACCTTTATGGTTTCAGCTACCCTAAGAGACATGTGGCTGAACGGATGATCGATCAATTTAGCAGGGAAAATGGAGCTGACCTGCACATTGGAATCCTTCATGGCTCTTTTGAAGGCAGCAGTGATCATGTTCAATATGCCCCATTCCGAATAAATGATTTGCTTGAAAAGGACTTTGATTACTGGGCTCTCGGACATATACATAAACGGGAAATCATAATCTCCCAGCCACCCGTCATTTACCCTGGTAATATACAGGGAAGGAACCGGAAAGAAACTGGTCCCAAAGGTTACTATTTAGTTGAGCTGGATAGTTCTGGTGCAAAGACGGAGTTTCTCGAAGCTGCTCCTGTTATATGGGAGAATGCAGAAATAGATGCTTCAAAATCGGAAAGCTATCAGGAGATTTATGAGATTTGCTTAAGTTTGATTGAAGAAAAGCGCCAAAACAGGAAGGGGACTATCATAAATCTGACGCTCAAAAATGTAGGCTTGCCTGATCATGAATTAAGAAGCATAACGAATGGTGAGCTGCTCGAATCCTTACAGGAGGAAGAGGCAGAAGAGGAAGCATTTGTATGGATTTCCGGTCTCACGGTGATTGAAAAAAGAATGTGGAATAAAGAAAAGCTGGCACATGAATCGGATTTTTTCAATGAGCTTTTTAAAACTGCGGGTGATTTTGCAGAAGGAAATGAAAGTGCTCTGATCTTGTATGCACATCCCCTGGCAAGAAGATTTTTGGGCGAGCTCGATAAGGATGAAAAACGGAGAATCGCAGATGAAGCCGAAGCACTGCTTGTGGATCTTCTATACAAAGCTGAAGGACATTGAATGGAGGTGGACCTTTGAAAATTACAGATATACATATTTACGGATACGGAAAGCTTACTGACTTTATACTAACCGATATTCAATCTTTGCAGGTGATCTACGGAGAAAATGAGGCAGGCAAATCTACCATCATGTCTTTTATCCATAGTATTCTTTTTGGCTTTCCAGCAAAGATCCAATCGGAATTAAGGTATGAGCCCAAGGAAGGAGCAAAATATGGCGGCAGGCTTACCGCGATTTTTCCTGATAGAGGGAAGGCGGTCATAGAGCGTGTTAAAGGAAAAGCATCCGGAGATGTCAGTGTCTTGCTTGAGGATGGAACAAGGGGAGGGGAAGAGCTTTTAAACGATCTCCTTCACCACATTGATAAAGGGCTGTATCAATCTATTTTCTCCTTTAATATCCATGGGCTGCAAAATGTAAATCAAATGAAGGGTGAAGATTTGGGGAGGTATTTGTTTTCAGCAGGTTCACTGGGAACGGATCATCTGGTTTCTGCGGAAAATATACTTCAAAAGGAATTGGAAAGCCGCTTTAAGCCAAACGGAAAAAAGCCATCTCTGAATGTAAAGCTAAAAGAGATGAAGCAGCTGCATCAGGATTTGAAAAAAGCGGAGCAAAATAATGAGCAGTATTGGACATTGCTTCGTGAAAAAGAAAATCTTGAAAACGATTTAAACAGAATACATCAGAGACTGGACCAAGCTCAGCAGGAGCTTTTCCGTTTAAAAGAATGGCAGGACCTATCTCCATTAATAGCAGAGGAGCAAGAGCTGATCAAAGAAAGGGGAAAATTTACAGACATTTCTTTCCCGGCAAATGGGCTTGCTCTTTTGGAGAAGCTCGAAAGTATGATTAAGCCCCTGGAAGGGCGCAGAGCTAGTCTGGAATCCAGAATAATTATCCTTGAACAAGAGCTGCAGAATAATAAGCCGGATCATTTGCTCCTTAGCAATGAGCATCACATCAATGCAGCGGTTGAAGGGCTGCCGTTTTTGGAAAAGTTAAACCAAGAAGAAAAAGAATTATCAATTAAGCTGGAAAATATTATAGAAGAAATCTTAAATCTTCAGGAAAGACTTCATCTCCAAATTGACGAACAGCAGCTTGAACAAGTTGATACGAGTGTTTTTATGAAGGAAAAGGTTAATAATGCGCACATTCGCCGAAACCGTCTTCAAGCACTGAAACAGGAATTGGATGATCGATTTAACGATGAAAAGTCAGTGCTGGAGAACACGGAACGAAAAATTGGCGAATTGAAAGAACAGCTTCTTAAGGAAGAGGAACGTTCAGCCATTAAGGAAACATTAAGCTTCACTGCAGATAGGCGTAATATCGAAAAAGAACTGAAGGATACACAGGAGAGGCTTCAGTTCCTTCAGAGAGCAGAAAAAAAGGAGCAGGAAAAAAGACGGCAAAAAACATACCAGGAGAAAAGGCAGCTTTTGTTTTTGGGAGTTCTTTTTGCAGCTTTGTTCGGCTGGGGAATCTTTAGCCAATCATGGGTGATTGCAGGTGCAGGATTTATAGGCGCAGCCTTTTGTTTTGCCATGGCAAATAAAAAGGAGCCTAAGGGGCAAGACAGTTTTATTAAAAATGAGATAAAAGCTCTGAGTGAAAAAGAACGCTCACTGCTTGATAAATTAAAGCAGCCTGACATTCAGCATGCAGCCAGCCTGGAGACACAGCTGAAGAAAGACAGCGACCGGCAATATCAGCTTATCCAATTGCAGTTTCAGCTTGAACAGGCAAATGAAAAATACGAAAAGATCATTGCCTCTTTTGAAAAATGGGAGAATGAATGTGCCGAACTTGAGAATGAACTGCTGGAGCTGGGTAAACAGCTATTTCTCCCTCATGATATCTCCAAAACCTTTTTGAGTGAAGCTTTTAATCTGATTGAACAGCTAAAAGCCCTCTACAGGGAAAAGAAATACACTACTGAAAGAAAGGCATCAGCAGAAAAGGGAATCAATGAGAAGCTTCATACTTTTCATAAGCTAAAAGGTTTATTGAATAGCGAGCCGGGAAGTGTACAGGAAATCGGCTATCAATTGAAAAAAAGGCTAAAAGAAGAAACGGAAAAACATATTAAGCAGGGTGAAAGGGAAGCCGCACTTCATGAGTTAAAGCTAGAACACAGCACAGTGCAGGCCGAACTTAGCCACTTTCAAAAAGATTACGAGCATCTGCTTTCCCTTGCCGGAACCGATGCAGCCGAAGAGTACAGGGAAAAAGCTGCTGAAGCACAGAAATTAACAGAACTTGAAGAACAGATTAAACAGGTCCGCAAGCAAATTAATCTTAACTCTTTTTCACAGGAAGAAATCAATAAATATTCCAATGTGACAAATCCAGAAGCAGAGGTCCAAGCTGTCAGCGATGAAGCTGCTCTCCTCCAGGAAAGCATCCCTGGTTTACAGAGCAAACTTGCAGAGGTCAAATATGAAATTCAAATACTTGAAGAGGGCGGAACCTATGCGGAACTCCTTCATAGGTTCGCCTTGCTGAAATCTGAGTTTGAAGAAGAAGCAAGAGAGTGGGCAAAATATGCTACTGCCAAGGATATATTAGATAGAACGATAAACAGTTTTAAAAATGAGCGTTTGCCCAAAATGCTGGAAAAAGCAGAGCAATTTCTTTCTTTTTTAACCAATGGCGGCTATGTACGGATTTTTCCTAAAGAAGAAGGAAGCGGGTTTCTTATAGAAAGCAAGACAGGGGCAGTTTTTGAAGCAAAAGAACTGAGCCAGGCGACTGCGGAACAGATATACGTATCCTTTAGGCTGGCACTCACCATGACGATTTATGGAAAGTACCCCTTCCCCATTATTATAGATGACAGCTTCGTGAATTTTGATCATGTCCGAACTGAAAGAATGATTAACCTGTTAAAGAACCTAACAGGCAGGCAAATTTTATTTTTTACCTGTCATAAGCATCTTCTGACGCATTTTCAGGAAGAACAAATACAGTCCGTTGCAAAGGAAAAGCTGTCTGTGTAATTATAACAGGCAGCTTTTTTATAAGTGTTGTAAGCAAATCTTACAATAACACACAAGCATTTTAAAAAGTGTGTAAAGAAACCTTACAAATATCATGTTTTCTCTTTTTTTATCCAGTAAGATGAAAAAAAGCGGTTAGGAAGGAGAAAATAATTTGCCCTGGCTGATTCAAATATTGTTTCTCGCTATTTTTCTGATTGCAGGGAATTTTGCGGCTGCGTTCTTTCATATTCCGCTTCCTGGAAGTGTCATAGGGATGATTATGTTATTAATCCTATTGGTAACCAACTTAATTAAATTAGAATGGATAGAGAAAGCAGCATCTTTTCAAATTAAACACATGACCCTGCTGTTTATCCCCTTTGTCATTGGATTATTTTTATCTCCCAATTTTATTCCTCTATTAAATTTTCATTTCCTTTTGGTGCTGATTCTAAGCAGCTTTTGCTGTTTATTGGGCACAGCGTATTCTGTTCAATTGTATGAGAACATAAGAAGGAGGAGCCAAAAATGAGTTCTGTTTTTTTCAATAGCATAGGGTGCATCTTGATGACTCTTGCCAGTTATATCGCAAGCCTGCAAGTTTTCAGGAAGTTTAAGAAGAGCTGGTTAAATCCTTTATACACCGGAACTGCGCTCTTAATTATCATTCTTCTATTGTGCAACATCCCTCTATCAGTCTATCAAAAAGGAAGCAGTCTGTTTGAACTGCTCCTCCAGCTTTCGGTTGTCTCTTTTGCTGTTCCTTTATATAAGGAGTGGCCCTTAATGAAAAGACATCTTAAGAAAATAATATCAGGAGTCTTTGCCGGGACCTCCTTAGGCATATTTTCGGTTTACATCATGTCACAGGTTTTTCACTTTAATCAGGAGATCATGGCTTCTCTTATTCCGCGTTCGGTAACACTCCCGGTAGCCTTAACGGTCTCGGATGGCCTGGGAGGAACCACAGCCTTTACTGTTTTCTTTGTGCTATTTTCTGGTCTTTTTTCCGTTATGCTGGGACCAAACTTATTGAAATGGCTTGGAATAAATAGTAAAGCTGCCAAAGGATTGGCAATGGGCACTTCAGCACAGATGCTGGGAGCCAGCCGTTCACTCATGTGGGGAGAGGAAGAAGGTGCCATGGGGTGTATAGCCATGACAACTTCTGCAATTATCCTTTCGTTATTCATTCCAATATTGCTGCTTTTGCTGTAACCAGCAAATATCAAAAAAACCCATTCATGAAAAAGTGAATGGGTTTTTATGGCGGATAAAAGACATGATTAATTTAGGAGAGAGCAGGATCTGTGTGGTATACTAGGTTAATAGAATTGCATGTTTAATGAGGCTGCCAAAGATCTGTCTGTTTCTTAGTACCCTTTTTAAACAACCTCGTGAAGGGAGCGTCGGTGCGCGTATGTCAAAAGGAATTGTTTATTACGAAGTAGGAGAACAAATCGAGCTTTTTCTGCTTATCAAAAGTGCAGCTAAAGGGATTGCAAGTAATGGAAAACCGTTCTTGACCCTAATTTTCCAGGACCAAAGCGGAGAAATTGAAGCCAAGCTTTGGGACGTGTCTGATGATGATGCGAAAAACTACAGCCCTGAAACCATTGTAAAAGTCGCAGGGGATATTTTAAATTACCGTGGACGCAATCAGCTAAGAATCCGCCAAATTCGGCCGGCGTCCCCAACAGACCCGGTCAAGCTGGCAGACTTTCTCGAAACAGCGCCCTTAAGTACAGATGAAATGATGAGTAAAATCACTCAATATATATTTGAAATGAAAAACCCGAATATCCAAAGGATTACTCGCCATTTATTGAAGAAGCACCAAAAGGACTTTCTTGAATATCCGGCCGCTACGAAGAATCATCATGAGTTTGTATCCGGTCTTGCCTATCATGTAGTTTCCATGCTGGATTTGGCAAAGGCAATTTCCGGTTTGTATCCAAGCCTGGATAAGGACTTATTGTACGCTGGAGTCATTTTACACGATTTAGGAAAGATTACAGAGCTGTCTGGACCGATTTCAACATCTTACACAATAGAAGGAAACTTGCTTGGACATATTACCATTATGATTAATGAAATTGGAAAAGCTGCTGAGGAACTGGGAATCAGCGGTGAAGAGATTATGATCCTTCAGCATATGGTTTTATCCCATCACGGTAAAGCGGAATGGGGCAGTCCAAAACCGCCGCTTATCAAGGAAGCAGAAATTCTTCATTACATTGATAATATTGATGCAAAAATGAATATGCTTGATAGAGCCCTTGAGAGGGTGAAACCGGGAGAGTTCTCGGAGCGGGTATTTGCTCTGGATAACCGTTCATTCTATAAGCCCAGTTTTCATAAATAATAACTGCCATCCTTCCTAATGGGAAAGGATGGCCTTTTTATAGATATCCATAAAAATTTTGAAGTTAGATAACTGTCTAGCTCCAGCGCTTTTCTTATTCCTGTCTATCATATTTTTCCTGGTTTAGCATACATTTTTAGTAAATGGACAACCATTATGAAAAGAAAGAGGGGAAACTGATGATTCCAATTTGGGTATATTTTGTTGCAGCCGGAATCGTTGTAAGTGCATATATGGCGGTAACGACGGGCAGGGAAGAGAAAAAGGTGGAGCAAGACAGCATTGAACGTGAGGGTGAAATTTATATGAAGCGTCTTGAAAGGGAAAAAGAAGAGCGGAAATCTGCTCAGCAATCGGCAGGCTGATTTGAATCATTCTAAAAAACATAAATAACGGGACTCCAGCCTGGAGCCCCGTTATTCATTATTTTTCTTCAGTTCCTGCTTCACCTTCAGCCCCAGCTTCAGGTTCTTCAAGAACTCCTTTTAGTTCCTTATCTTTAATATCAACATCAGCAGCCTTTAATTCACGATCCATTGCCTGCTGAATTTTTTCGCCGTCAAGCTTGGAGACTTTCACTTGATATTCCATTTCCTTCTTCATTTCATCAAATGATTTTTTCTCTTTTTTCTCTGTTACTTGAATGATGTGGAAACCATGCTCTGATTTAACAGGAGCGCTGATTTCGTTCACATCAAGGGCATAAGCAGCCTCCTCGAATTCAGGAACCATTTTACCTGGGCCGAACCAGCCTAAATCACCGCCATTGGCAGCAGATCCTGGGTCTTTTGAATATTCTTTGGCCAGGTCTTCAAATTTTCCGCCTTCGTCCAGCTTTTTCTTTACTTCGCCCGCAGTTTTTTCATCCTCTACAAGGATATGGCGTGCTTTAATTTCTGGCTTGTAGTTATCATAGTATTCTTTAACCTCTTTTTCTGTTGCTTCAATATCTTTAATAGCTGCTTTTTCCTGAAGCAAGCCTGTTTTGAAAGTTTCCCTTAGATCTTCTTCATCTTTATAACCATATTGCATAAGTGCCATCTCAAAATTAGCGCCAAGCTGCTGTTTTAGTTCATCAATTTTCTCGTTAAGTTCCTTGTCTGTTACTTCGTATTTATCAGAAAGAACTTTTTCATAAATGAGCTCCTGGAGCGCCTGTTCGCCGTATTTTTCCTTCATTGCTTCATAAAGCTCGTCCTTCGTAATGTTTCCGCTCTTTGTTTCAACGACAACATCTCCTGATTCGCCGCCGGTGTTGTTGCATGCGCTTAATCCAATTACTCCGGCTGCAATGGAGAGGGATAGCATCCATTTTTTCATGTTGAACACTCCTAAATTAATTTTCAATTCGACTCTGGTGAGCTGGAGCTGGAATTTTTATACATCTTAATAACAGCATTTGTCTTCACAGAGCCTGCATTTATCACAATCCCTACTATACCATAAATGTAAAAAATAACAAAAGAAGAAAGTAATGCTTGGTTTATTAACACAGCGTTTTTTGAAAAAATTGGGTATTCGCCCATCCCATTCAGGACAATTGTACATATGATACATGGAACCCTCTGATGGGAGGTTTCAAAGCAGCCTAAAAAAGTTAGGATAGCCGGGATAGAAGCCTATCCGACCACAGAGGCAAATGAATAGGATATGGTAGCAACCTGAAGGGGAGGTGTTATCCATGGGTGCTGGATACGGCGGAGGTTTCGCGTTAATCGTTGTATTGTTTATTTTATTAATCATTGTAGGCTGCGCGTGGCTGTAAATCTAAGGTGGGCATAGGGTCTTTTGACAGGGCCCTGTGCCGGAATTTGAGAGGAGGCAACCATATGTCTGGAGGACATGGATGCGGCGGAGGTTTTGCGTTAGTTGTCGTGCTGTTCATTTTGTTAATCATCATTGGAGCTTCTTGTTTTTGCTAAGCTTTTAATGTTTGAAATTAATGTATATATAAAAGCGGCGGAAAATTTCCGCCGCTTTTGCTCATGTTTATGAGCTCTCAGGATATCCTAAGCATACAAGATTTCTACAAAAGAAGAGATTAGCAATATGGTAATAAGAATGTTAATGATTCTAAATACTTTGGGCTGCCGTTCCTCAGGAATCTCTTTTTGGAGACAAAGCGAATTTGTCATCTTGTTGATATAAAATAAAATAAAAACGGCAAAAATAATAAAGATGGAGATCATCCAAGATTCCCTCCTTGGGCAGTCATTTTATTGCTTTTACATGTTTTGTCTGTTATTTACAATATCAAAGTTCACAAAAAAAAGATAGTATTAAAGATTGCCTGTCCGGTAAGTAAAAGGTATCCTTTGTCAGGATACCCGGGATTTATGCTTATGCTACTGGTTCGAATGAAGCAATATTTCAAACCCATCTTCGTTTTCTTCAACATAAGATTGATTTGGGGCATTCAGCACATTTTTGGCGCACACAATGTCAGAAAAAGATAAGCCTGCATGGAAAGCAAACAGAATTATTAAATAATGAACATAATGCGGAAAAATAAAGCAAGCAGCCAGAAGCAGGCTGTTTATGATAAATATAGGGGCCAAAGTGGCAGTCAGGAAAAGCCGTTTTGAAATAGGCTCCGTTATTCGAATATATATAATTGGCATAAAGCCATATTTAATTGTCAGCTGTTTTTTAACGATACTTCCAAGGTGTGCAATAGGAAGAAAGTGAAGTAGCTTATGCACAGGATACATCAGCCATAAACCGGCTGCAAAGAAAATGAAATAATTATCGTAAAAGGAACCTGGCAAAAATACATACGTTGCAGGAACATATGTAAATATGAAAGTAGCCAGCATGGTTAAGGAAGACAGTATAAAAAGTCTTTGCGATCCATATTGCTTCGTGAAGTTAATCGTCTTCCAGCAATTCATCATAAAAATACCTCCAAATGGAGTAAATTAGTAATCTTTCAAACTCACTTAAGATACTTTACGATGAATAAATAAAAAAATCAATAGGGAAAGCTAACACATTTTGTCGAAAAAAAATTTAATATAATGAAACAAATGTGAAACTGTGAGCAACCGAATTCATAAATACAAAGCGAATAGCATGCTTTCGCTTTGTAAGGGTTTACATAATGATGAAAGGAACTTTATCTATTTAAACAAGTTCCTTTTCAGCTGTTGTTTTTTTCTTTAATTTGCCATCATCTTCATCAAATTGATTTTCAAGGTTGGCAAAGGACTTTTCAAAAATCTCCATGAAATCGTCACCATATATATTGCGGACTATCGCCATAATTTCAATGATATCTGGAAACTTCCCATACAGATCCCTTAATGGCATCGCACCTGAGAACACGGCATTTTTCTCAGGTGAATAGGTTTCCATCAGACTTAGTAATACCTTTTCGCCATCCGCAGTCAATTTTATATAGGTATTTCTTTTATCGCTTTCTTTTTTAGAAAACTGAAGAAAACCTCGTTCTTCGAGCTTTTTGGAGAAATTGAATGCAGTAGAAACATGCATTACGCCAAATTTGGCAACATCGGAAATCGATGCTCCATTTAAATGATAGGCAATCCATAGAATATGGTGTTCATTAATATTTAAATCGTAGGGTTTTATCCATTGCTGCCAATCTTTTTCTATAGACTTCCACAGGGCTTTACTCAGCTGTGCCACTCGCTGGCTGAAGATCATTGCTTCCTTCATAGAAATTGGTTTATCCGACATTCAAAAATTCACCTACTTTGTAAAATTAATTATTTCTGGTCAAACACCCAGAAGTTCATTTTTCTTTTCATAGTATCATTATGCCAATAAAACAAAAATTAATAAAGATATAAATTTACAAAATTTTTAGAAATATAATTAGATATTTCTATAAAAGGCTTAAGGGCAAGGGATGAGAGCTTGTTCAAAGCTTAATAAAATTTTGAAGCATTTTCATAATATATTGGTTTTCGTTCAAAAATAAAAAAATCCTTCTTTTTAACCAAAGAAAAAGAAGGATTTTTTATTCACTTTTTATTTAAATTTGTTTCAAGTTCATGGATGGCTGCTTCAATTTCCTGCAATTCTCTCTGCAGCTTGTGCTGATGGGGAAGGATTTCGTTTTTCCAATTGCTGATGGAATATTTGATGTCGTTTGAGAATTCCTTAAAGGCGGTTTTTCCTTCCTTCGAAGCAAATGATGCTGAGTCCTTTATGGCCAGCAATTCGGATTTAAATTCCCTCAGCTGCTCCTTCAGGGTGTTTGTGGTTTCTTTTAACTGCTGTCTTGTATCCCTTCCTGAAGCAGGTGCGGTCAGCAGGGTTGATATGCCGGCTGCAGCGCCGCCTGCTAATAGTCCAAGCAATAACGATTTGGCTTTCATAACCATCACCTCAAAATCTTGTTTATATGTCTATTTTACTACATTACTCATTTTTCTAAAGCGGAAAATGAAAAGTTCCCGTTTCTATATCTATATCACAAAACATAGAAGGGTAAACCATATCCTCATAGCTCCCGGCATACAGGCATACAATTCAGTAGAGGGATATAAAGCGAAAGGGGGAGATAGGTTGTCCGGAGCGGCGGCTGGAATTTTTGCATTGAGTGTGGTGCTGTTTTTAGGAGGTATTCATTTTTTTCTTTCTATAAAGAAACCCGGAGTCTATCCTCCGAAGTATGTACTGAAAAAAAGGGCAGCTGCTCTAGCGGCAGGCGGTGCACTGTTGTTCCTGCTGGGAATGATTGTAGGGAGTTTCCAATAATGTAAATATAAAAAGCCCGCTTATATTGCGGGCTTTGTCTATTACTGGCTGATCGTCTGCTGAGTCAGCTTTGTTCTGTTTGCAATTGATTGTGCTACTGGATAAAGGATAACCATTGCCACCGTGTTAACTGCAGCTGCGGGCAGTACAACTGCTGCAAATAATGCAGTGAATGGCCCTGGCAGTCCGACAATCAGGTATGCGGAAGTTAAAAACACAATTCCGGATACAATTGTTCCTGCTGCTGTTAAGACAGCTGCACTGACGATATTCTTCCGGAATTTCTTTAAGATCAGGAACAAAGCGAAAAAGGTGAATGCAGTAACAGGCTTATCAATAATATTCGGTATTAATCCTCCGGGAAAAGTTGTGGTAAGCCCGGATATCAGGCCTGTAACCAAACCTAAAAGCAAAACGCTTTTGCTGTCTGGAAAAAGGATTATGCCCAAAAACATCATGGTAAGCATCATGTCCGGTTTCATCCCAAGAAAGAACCCTGGAACAACGGCATGAAGCACTGCGCCCATCCCGACTAATAGGGATAAGGCCACTAAATTTTTTGTATTCATTTCTAATCTCTCCTCTGCTATTCTCTGACTAAGCTCTGTTCGTCTCTCCTGCAGTGCTCTCTTTGCCTGCAGCGAAAAACTTTAACTCATTATAACACATATCCCCGGGATGAAAAGGTGTTATATTATTAATTTTTATTCTTAAAGGCTTTCATAAATGCGGCCAGTTTTTCAACATGCTGTTCTGGCACAGCATTGTAAATGGAAGCGCGGCAGCCGCCTATAGAACGGTGTCCGCCGAGCCCAACAAACCCTGCTTCTTTTGCCTGGTGCAGAAATTCCCTGGAGAGGTCCTCATTGTGAAGGTTAAAAGTGACATTCATGCGGGATCTGCTGTCTTTATGAGCATGCCCTATGTAAAAGCCTTCGCTTTCATCTATAACATCATAAAGGATTTTTGCCTTCTTCTCATTGGTCTTTTCAATCTGCTGAAGGCCGCCTTTCTTATCCGCCCATTCAAGCACCAGTGACAGCAAATAAATAGCCAGAGTGGGAGGTGTGTTATATAAAGAGTTATTATTGGCGAACGTATTATAATTCAGCATTGCAGGGAGCTTTTCTGATGATCTTTGTAATAGTTCTTTTCGGATAATGACTACTGTTACACCGGAAGGGCCGAGATTTTTCTGGGCGCCTGCATAGATCATATCAAATTGTTCCACTTCCAATGGACGGCTTAAAATATCGCTGGACATATCTGCTACAAGTGGTGTTTTTTCATTAGAAGGAAATGTTTTCCATTGTGTGCCGTAAATTGTATTGTTGCTGGTAATATGAAGATACGCGGCATTGTCAGGAATATCATCTTGATTGTATGCTGGGATGAAGCGGTATTTTTGATCCTTGCTGGAGGCAGAAATAACGGTTTCGCCAATTTTATCTGCTTCTTTTAAGGCTTTCTCCGACCAGGAGCCGCTGAGGATATAATGGGCTTCTTGATCTTTTCCCAGCAGGTTCATCGGAACCATTGAAAACTGGAGACTTGCACCTCCCTGGATAAATAGCACCTCATAATCATCCGGAATGGCCAGCAGTTTTCTCAAAAGTGCTATTGCCTGATCATGTACTGCCTGATACTCTTTGCTTCTATGGCTTAGTTCCATTATGCTCATTCCGGTATTGCTGAAATTCAGTAAATTCTTTTCCGCTTCTTTTAATACCTTTTCCGGCAGGGCCGCGGGACCTGCATTAAAATTTAGAGCACGGTACATTTTTCTCCCTCCAAAAATATAAAATCAATGCACTATAATGCTGTAAAGAAATAAAGATATTTAATATGTTAACAAAATTTACTGATTTGTACAGAGAAAAAAATGAACATTTTGAAAATTAGGGGGTAAAAGAGGCAAAAAAATTCCTCCTGCAGAAACAGGAGGAAGGGAAATTTATAAATGTTTTTTTATAGCTTCAGAAATTTCCTGAAGGTCGGACGCTGAATATTCCGATTGATGTGATTTCCATACAACTCCTAAGCCATCACCTTCGCCGTAGCGGGGAATAAGGTGGGAGTGAAAGTGGAAAACGGTCTGCCCGGCATGTTCGCCGTTGTTATTAATTAAATTCAAACCAATGGGATCAAATTCAGCCTTGATAGCTCTTGCAATCTCCGGAACCGCTTCGAAATAGCAGCGGGCTGTTTCCGCATCCATTTCATATAAATTTTCTTTATGTACTTTCGGAATGACAAGTGTATGCCCTTTAGTGACCTGGCTTATGTCCAGAAACGCCATCACATGCTCGTTTTCGAAAACTTTCGCTGAAGGAATCTCGCCATTGATTATTTTACAGAAAATACAATCGTTCATTATGTCAGCTCCTAACCAAATATCCTTTTACACAATTCTACCATATTCGCCAAAAAACAAAAAAGTGAAACATATTATTGGGGATAAGGAGTATTGCATTGTTCTATTCCTAAAATAAAAGGGCAGGATCCACTTGGAATCCTGCCTCCGGTGAAGGGGAAGCTTCTATCGGAACGTTTCTACTTCAGGTAAATTCTCTTTAACAAACACCTCATTTATGAATGAATTGTGTTCATATCTAGAGAAAATCGATCTTTGTTCAATCGGACCATCCCCTTATTTCTTTATATGCATTCACGGGCGTATAAAGCATGGATGATAGTCTTTAACAAACACCTCATTTAAAAAATGACTTAGTGACCACTTTAGGATGAAGCGATCAAGTGTTTAAGATCATCAGGTTTCATGTGCAATGCAACCATCCCCTTATTAGGAACGTTTGAAGCTTATACTGAAAGGAAACTGTCTGCGACAGACACCTCATTTCAAGTTTTGATCATCTGAATGTTGTTCAAATGATTTGTTTCCCCTTCATAGATTAGAATGTCCGGATTCGGGATTTATATACAGGAATTTTCCCCAAACTGGACAATATCCTTTGGCTTTTTTTACAATGGTCTTACATATATAGTAGGAAGGACGTTGAAAATGGCGCTGCTTGAAATTAAAAACGTTACCGGCGGCTATACAAGAAATCCGGTCTTGAAGGATGTCTCCTTTGATGTGGGAGAAAACGAAATAGTCGGCCTGATTGGCCTTAACGGAGCCGGAAAAAGTACGACCATCAAACATGTAATTGGCTTAATGGAACCGAAGGAAGGTGAAATAACAATCAATGGCAAGCAATTCCTTAATGATAAGGAAGGGTATCGCAAGCAATTCACCTTTGTTCCGGAAACGCCGATTTTGTATGATGAATTAACACTGGAAGAACATTTGCGTATTACAGCCATGGCATACGGCCTGCCTGAAGCAGAGTATAAATCAAGAGTGAAAACACTCCTAAATGAATTCAGAATGGAAAAAAGACTGAAGTGGTTTCCAGCCCATTTTTCTAAAGGGATGAAACAGAAGGTAATGATTATGTGCGCTTTTCTGGTGCAGCCGTCATTATACATTGTTGATGAACCGTTTGTAGGTCTTGACCCGCTGGGCATTCAATCACTTCTTGATTTGATGAAGAAAATGAAAGAAAGCGGTGCAGGCATTCTTATGTCCACCCATATACTGGCAACTGCTGAAAGATATTGTGATCGTTTTGTGATTTTGCATGAAGGAAAAGTGAGGGCGAAGGGAACTTTAGCAGAGCTGCAGCAGCAATTTGCTATGCCGGGAGCTACCCTCGATGATTTATATATCCAGCTCACAAAGGAAGAAGATTATGTTTGATGAAAAACAATTATGGAAGGAGAGATTCGGGAGGACAGTCAAAGAGCTTTCCCGCTATCTCCGGTATATTTTTAATGGCCATATTGTCATAGTCATGGTGTTCCTTCTGGGCACTGCCGCTTTTTATTATCAGGAATGGATAAAGACGCTTCCCGGTCATTTTCCTGCTGCAGCGGTAATGGCAATTATTTTAGCTCTTCTGGTTACATACAGCCCGATTTATACATTTTTTTCTGAGGCAGACAAAATTTTTCTTCTGCCGCTTGAAGATAGGCTTTCAGGTTATTTTAGGCGTTCGCTGGCAGTCAGCTTTTTTGTGCATGCATACATCCTGGTAATGGGGCTAGGGGTTTTTATGCCCTTATATGCCAGAGTGAATGATGGCAATTTTAGAACATTTTTACCTTTTCTGCTTATCTTGCTGTCGTTAAAAATTATCAATTTGCTGATCCGCTGGAAGATACAATATTACATCGAAACAAGCGTACATATCTTTGATGCATGTGTGCGTTACGCAGTAAACGCTGTGTTCCTATATTTTCTTTTTAGCGGTGCTTCCCCCATTTTCATGCTGGCGGCAGGCGTGCTCCTGATTCTGCTGTACTTGTTCTTTAGTATGAAATCCAGGGGTAAAGGACTAAAATGGGAGTTTTTGATTGACCAGGAAGAGAGGAGAATGACGTCTTTCTACAGGCTCGCCAATATGTTTACAGATGTTCCAAAGCTGAAAGATCGCGTAAAAAGGCGGAAATGGCTTGATTGGCTGCTACCAGGCATTCCTTTCAAACAGGATGCGACGTTTAAAAACCTTTTTGTCCGAACGTTTCTCCGTTCTGGTGATTACTTCGGTCTATTCATTCGTTTAACGTTCATTGGTGCTGGAGCGATTTATTTAATTTCGTATGGAATGGGACAAATAATGCTTGTACCGCTATTCATGTACTTAACAGGCTTTCAGCTCCTGCCTCTATGGAATCATCATCAGGATAAGCTGTGGGTGAATTTATACCCGGTTAAAGGGGACATAAAGGAGAAGTCCTTTAAACAGCTGCTTACAGGCATCCTATATTTTCAGGCATTCCTCTTATCGCTGGCTGTCCTGGCCAATGGCGGCTGGATGGCATCACTGCTGTCTTTGGCATTAGGGATTTTATTTGCATATATATATACTCATTTCTATATTCAGAAACGGCTGGCGGGCAGCCGGGCATAAAATGAAACCATTGCTGTCTGGTATGCGTATATATAGTCATCCTGAAAAAAGGCAGGTATGAAAATGAGGGAGTATGAATTAAATGCATATCACGAAATTGAAGAATGGAAGATGCGAATAAATAAGCGCTCCAGTATGCTGACTCGCCTTTCAAAAAAAGCTCAAACAAAGGTAAATAGTATAATACCTGAAAAAGCTCATCAAATTATTACAGACAGCATAAAAAATATGGTGAAGGCAACCCTGATTGGATCAAATGCAACCACCAGAAAAAAACAATCTGCCGGCCGCGGCCTTGAAGTGATGGATCACATGCTTGAAGAGAAGGTTTCGACCTACCGCAAAACAGCTGCGGTCGAAGGTGCCGGAACTGGGGCAGGGGGAATTCTCCTTGGCCTGGCTGATTTTCCTTTGCTGCTAAGCATAAAGATGAAATTTCTTTTTGAGGCTGCTGCCATATATGGATTTGATACAAATGATTATGAAGAGCGCCTGTTTCTCCTGCACGTCTTTCAGCTCGCATTTTCCAGCGATGACAAAAGGAAAGAAACACTGAAGCTGATTGAAGAATGGGATGACCGTAAGGAAGCATTAGCAGAAATGGACTGGAAGGTGTTTCAGCAGGAATACCGTGATTATATCGACCTCGTTAAGATGCTCCAGCTGGTGCCCGGTATAGGTGCTGCTGTTGGGGCGTATGCGAATTATAATTTGCTTGACCATTTAGGAGAAACCGCTAAAAATGCTTATCGTCTGCGGATATTAAAGACAGCCCCAAGGCCTGATTAGGCTTGGGGCTGTTTTTTACGGACTTTCTCCTTACTATCCTACCTCAACAGAATCCTTGCTTTCCTGAAAGCTATGATAGTTTAAAGCTGCTGCTCCCAATGTTTTGGCTGCGATCAGCATGGCTTTTTCATCGATATCAAACTTTGGATGATGGTGCGGGTAATTTTCAACTGTGTTTTCCGGTCTTGCACCTGTAAAGAAGAAGGTGCCTTTCACATGCTGCAGGTAATAAGCGAAATCTTCTCCGCCCATCTCAGGGTCTGTCTCTTCCACCCATTTGACTTCATTAATTTTCCCTGCTAGTTCAGCCAGGTATTCGGTTTCTTTTTTATGATTCACAACAGCAGGGTAGCCCCTATGGAACTGATACTCATAAGCACTGTCTGCTGTGTAGCATGTTCCTTTTACTATGCGCCCGATTTCCTCTTCGATATTATTTCGGACGTCTTCGTTAAATGTGCGGACGGTACCGATCAATTTTGCTCTATCGGCAATTACATTAAATGCGTTATCAGCTACGAAGGATCCAACTGTTACAACAGCAGAATCTATTGGATTTACTTTTCTGCTGACGATTTGCTGAAGATTGACGACCAGCTGGGACGCAGTTACAATCGCATCTTTTGTTTTGTGAGGCTGTGCTCCATGCCCGCCTTTTCCTTGAATGGAAACTTCAAATCTGTCTGCTGCTGCCATAAATGGACCGACTCGATATTGAATTTTCCCTGTTGGTTCGGATGCCCATAGGTGAGTTCCAAAAATGGCATCTACTCCATCAAGGCAGCCATCTTCGATCATCGATTTCGCTCCGCCTGGGGCATATTCCTCGGCGTGCTGGTGAATCATGACATATGTACCTTCTAATTCATCGCGAAGTTCATTGAGTGCCTTTGCCAGCACAAGCAAAGTTGCTGTGTGTCCATCGTGTCCGCAAGCATGCATAACACCCGGTACCAATGATTTATATGGGACATCCTTTTCATCTTGGATAGGCAGTGCATCAAAATCGGCTCTTAAAGCGATGGTTTTTCCTGGTTTGCTGCCATGGATCTTAGCAACTACTCCATTTCCTCCTACATGCCCCCGGACTTCAATACCCAGATTTTTATAATAGGTTTTGATATAGTGAGACGTCTTTTCTTCCTTAAAGGATACTTCAGGGTTCTGGTGAAGATAGCGGCGGATGGAGACCATTTCATCGTAATAGCTTTCCAGTTTTTCAAATAATGTTTCGGACATGATTCCCTCTCCTAACTGCATAATTTTTTCATTATTATAACATTCTTTAATAGGTTAAAGGAGAAAATCTTCTTTTTTCTCAAACTTAACATAATAAAAGGGAAGAAGAGATGATACTATAAATTAAAGTGCTGAATGGGAGGTATTTGTAAGATTGGAAATGCATAAATCTAAATGGGCATACTTTTTCCTGGCTGTATCAGCAGCAGTTTTTCTTTATTTTTTGACTTCTGTTAATATCGGAACATCACTGATATTTGATCGTTATTTTTCGGAATTTTTTACAGGTTTGTTTTCAGAAAACACCCATCCATTTTTTGAAGCTATGGACAGTTTGGGGGATAAAGCCGGTGTTGGAATCATCACATTGGCATTCTTATTGTTGCTTTTGTTTAAATATAGGAATTATGAAGCGATGGCATCAGTAGTTTTTGCTGTTGCAGCGGGAAATGAAGTAAATAAGTGGCTTAAAGAGGCTATCGGAAGGCCGCGCCCTGATCAGGAACAGCTGGTTGATGTGGCGAGTCTCAGCTTTCCGAGCGGACACGCTATGATTGGGATGATCCTGTATACGGTTATTGCCTATTTTATCATTAACGAATTAAAGTCCAGTTCTGCAAAATGGATGACGGCGATTTTAGCTGGCATTTGGATTTTCCTAATGGGAATCAGCCGGATTGTGATGGGTGTACATTATCCGTCAGATATTGCAGCGGGATTTGCAGCAGGCTATATTTGGGTATTCATTTCCATTTCCCTTTACGCGGCACTAAAGTCAATGTTCAGAAGAAATTCACACCAAAGAGAATCGGCATAAAAGCAAAGAGACTATCGCAGATAGTCTCTTTGCTGCTTTTTAAATGAGGAACATGGCTGCAATAGTTGTAACAATTAAACCAATTGTCACCGGAAGCAAATTCCTGCGAGCCAGTTCAAAAGCGTCTACATTACAGATGGCTGCTGCAGGGATGAGGGCCCAGGGAACAAGCGTACCGCCGCCTACCCAGATTCCGGCTACCTGGCCTAGAGCTGTTAAGGTTGCCGCACCTGTGCCTATGGCTGCAGCAAACAGGCTTGCAATCGAGCCGGCAAGTGATATGCCGGAAAAACCAGATCCGTCCAGGCCGGTAATGGCGCCAACCACTGTTAATGTAATGGCGCCTGCTTCTTTACTTAAAGGGACAGCAGAAGCCAGACCAACTCCAAGATCATTAACAATTCCATGAGAGTCTTTTGGCAGAAAGTCTCCTATCATTTGTGTAAATCCAGCGTCCCCCAAATAAAAGAAAGCTGCTATTGGAATTACAGGGCCAAATACCCTAAAACCAAACTGGAAGCCTTCAACTAAATAGCCAGTTGTTTTTTCAAGGCCTTTATTGCGATGGGCAGATAGCGTAATCATCAGAAGGATGAAAATCGATGTTCCTCCTACTAAAGCTGTAGCGTCACCGCCCTGGAGGTCCAGTGCAAACATGGCAGCAACATCAGCAGCAAATAAAACAGGTATGAATAGTGCAAAAAAACGCTTTTGATTAAGTGATAGCAGATGTTGTTGACTGTCGTCAGACTGAAGTTCAGCAGGGGTATCCACGGTGAGTCCTGTTGCTGCAGTCAGTTTTCCGCTTTTCATGTCTCTCTTTATAAGATAAAAAGCTGTAATAGTTGTCACTGCTCCCATAATAATAACAAGCGGAATACTGGCTGATATGACTTCCCCGACAGGAAGCCCGGCTGCATCGGCAGTTAACTTCGGTGCAGCCTGGATTATAAAATCGCCAGATAGTGCAATTCCGTGCCCGAATAGGTTCATGGCCATTGCAACGCCCAAAGCAGGCAATCCAACTCGAATGGCTACTGGAAGAAGTACTGCCCCCATTAATGCAACTGCAGGAGATGGCCAAAAAAACCATGAGATGACCATCATCAAAATCCCAATAGTCCAATAGGCAAGTGCTGGTGTTCTGATTAATTTGGTAAAAGGAGAGATCATGACATCATTGATTCCAGTTGTGGTCAGTGTCCGGCTCATGGCGACGATTATCGAAATGACCAGTATAGTGGAAAGGAGTTCTGTAATGGCAAATATAAAACTGGTAAAAATACTGCTGACTGAACTGCTTAAGGAGCCGGTAGCCGTTATGGCAATTATAAAGATTCCTGAAATACAGACAAGGGTTGTATCTCTCCTCATAATCATGAAACCAATAATAAACAGAATAAAAAGAACATAAATCCAATGGATGGCTGTTAGTTCAACTCCCATCTATAGTCTCCCCCTTTCATAATTCCATAAGAGAAGCGCCGATTTAGGCGAATCACCCGATTTGGAATGTAGTACAGAATATGATGGAAAGAAATAAATGGTGATATGGATTGCATCCGTCCGGAGGCGGAGGCTGAACCACTCTGCGGAATGTTTCCATAAAAAAGCTGAGTGATAAAATGAAAATACTGGAGGAAAAGGTTTCTATTTTAGCGAATACAAGAATAGGAGAAAAGAAGGAAGGGAACGCCTATGAGATACAGGTCAGTTAATCAGATAATCTTCGCGGTAACTTTATCAGCAGTTGGAGTTTTGCTTCTCCTTATGAACATAGGTGTCATTTCCTTGGAAATAAAAGAGGTATTTGTCGTAATTTACCCCTTTATTCTATTGGCTGCAGGATTCCATTGCCTGCTGTCATACATGTTGAAGAAAAGCCGGAGCGGAATGTTTCCCGGGTTATTTCTAATAGTATTTTCATTTCTATTAATCCTTGATCGTTTCGAAGTAATTGAATTTAGGTTTATGGAAATATGGAAACTCTGGCCCCTGTTTCTTATTTTTTTCGGCATTAATATTTTATTAAAAAAAGATCGTTTAAAGATTCATTTTGAACAGGACTTCCCGGCGGATATTTATGAAAAAAACAAAGGTGCAGCGGAGAAGAAGGTTATTAATATCTCAAAATACGAAAGCCCGCAGCCGCTTAAAAATATAAGAGGTTTTTCGATTGGCGATGTGGATTTTAAACAGCCAAATTGGTCTCTGGAGCCAATGGATTTATATACAATGATCGGTGATTATTTTATTGATTTCAGCAAGGCTTTCATCCCGGAGAAAGAGACACCTGTCATTGTAAGAGGGTGGATTGGGGATGTAAAAATGATCATCCCTGAAAATATTCCGGTGATGATCCAGTCAAATATTAATATAGGAGACATTCGTATTTTTGATCAAAAGACAGGTGACATTAACCGCAGTCTTCAATATAAGTCGCCAGGTTACGATGAAGCATCAAGAAAGCTGAGAATCGCTGTACAAGTAAAAATTGGATCCATCCGGATCGATAAAGTATAGGGGTATATGATGAGAAAAACCGGAATCAGGTATTGGTTTGTACAGAGCTTCATTATGATGGCCATTATAAGTTCATTAATCTTTTTTGTCGGCTTACAGGTGTATCTATTTTATAATCCTGAATCGCCAATGACGATAAAGAGCACCTTCTGGCTTTTTTTGTACGCTTTAACCATTTTACTCCTTACGGGAGCCTACTTTGGGCTTAAGGGCAGCTATTTAATAAAAGGCAGGCTCGGTGATATTTTATTATTTGTTTCAACTTTAAGAAGCGGCAAGTATGCTGATCGGATGGAATCTTATGAAAAAGATGAGATAGGATTAATTTCAGATGAACTGAATCAGCTGGCGGAAAATATCCAGGAGCAGGTTTTTTCCATGCAGCGGCTTGCTGATGAAAAGTCTATCCTGGCACAAACAGCCCATTCAGCTGCTGTGATGGAAGAAAGACAGCGCCTGGCAAGGGATCTGCATGATGTTGTGAGCCAGCAGCTTTTCGCTTTGAGTATGATGTCTTCAGCTGCCCTAAGAGTTTTTGATTTGGATAGTGATAAAGCAAGGGAGCAGTTAAATGAAATCTCTGAAATCGCTGCGAAAGCGCAGGGGGAAATGAGGGCTCTTCTTCTCCATTTGAGGCCAGTGCAACTGAGTGATGACAGGCTATGCGATGGAATTATTAAGCTGATACAGGAGTTAAAGGCAAAGACAAACATCCATTTTCACGCAAGCATTGATGAGATCGAAAATCTTTCGAAAGCAGCGGAAGAGCATTTGTTTCGGATCGTGCAGGAAGCCTTATCCAATGTGCTCCGCCATGCTGATGCAGGGAATATAAAAATAACTTTAACGGAAGAAGAAGATTACATTTATCTTTTTATTGCTGATAATGGTAAAGGTTTTAATCCTCATAAAGAGAGGATAACCTCCTATGGGCTGAAGACAATGAGGGAACGCTGTGAAGAAGTAGGCGGAATATTCAAAATACGTTCTAAAAAAAACGAAGGAACCTATATAGATATCAAAATACCGGCAAAAGAGGAGATGCTGAAATGATCAGGGTTGCTGTAGTAGATGATCATGAAATGGTAAGAAAGGGCATTATTTCTTATTTGGCAACGGAAGCTGGCATAGAGGTGATTGGGGAAGCAGAAAGCGGAAATGATGCTGTACAGCTTGTACTCAAAGAACGGCCGGAAATCGTTCTGATGGATTTGCTGATGGAAAATGGGAACGGAATTGAAGCGACAAGGGAGATTTTAAAAAGCTATCCTGGATGCAAAATTATAATCATAACCAGCTATTACGATGATGAACAAGTTTTCCCGGCAATTGAAGCGGGTGCGTTCAGCTATATGCTTAAAACAGCAAATGCTGCCGAGGTTGTGAATGCAATTAAGAAAGCTGCAAAAGGAGAGCCCGTTATTGAATCAAAGGTTGCAGGGAAAATGGTAAGCCGTTTTAGAGAAAAAGAGAAAAAGCCTCATGACGATTTAACTGAAAGGGAGTTTGATGTCCTGCTCTGCATTGGGGAAGGGATGACAAACCAGGAAATAAGTGAAGAATTGTTCATTGGCATCAAAACAGTCAAAACACATGTAAGCAATATCCTCAGTAAACTGGGCGTTACTGACCGTACACAGGCAGCGGTTTATGCCAATCGAAATGGCATAATTAAAAAGCAGGCATAGAAAAGGATGAGCCGATGCAGCTCATCCTTTTCTATTACTCTTCTTCAGGGATATAATATTGGGTCACATATGAAGGGCTGGAGAATATATTCGGTGTCTTATCGATGCCGCTTTCCGTCCCGCGTTTTTCATGTGCTTTTTCATATGCTTTGGAATTCTGCCAGTTCTTAAAGGATTTTTCATCCCGCCATAGCGTTAGAATGATATATGTGTTTGATTCAAGAGGCCGCAGAACCCGGATAGCCGCAAATCCCGGTTCATTTTCGATAAGTCCCGCCCTGTTTTTAAACCGGTGCTCAAAAAGCGGCCTGCCTTCATCTGTAACAGGTATATTATTCAGAACTGCAAATCCTGCATCCGTGAATGTCCCGGAAGAATCAATTACTTCATAGGAACGAGGTTCTTTAAAAATGGAGGCGCCTGCAGTTTCGTGGATTAATAAGGCACTCTCAGTATTTTGCATTGCAACCATGGTTTCATCGGAGTGCTTTTCCTCAATTTTTTTCAAAAAATCGTAAGTTCCTCTGGCCATATATATCTTCATTTTTTCTCACTCCACTTGGAAAAGTTTTATAGTGTTCTTTAAAGGTCATTTTAGTGAAAGCATCATGCTATTAATAGAATCTACATCATAAACACTTCACTCATAAATTTAAATTTTTAATGTGCTAATATCCTTACATTCTTTAATTTTCCCTTATTTAGACAGTTAAAAACGTCAAATTTTTGACATTTGGCCTTCAAATCTATACAAAAACAGAGAAAAAAGGATATAGTCATAAAGGATAGATACTGGCGATTTCTAATTTTGGTATATATATATTACAATAATACGCAGACAAGTCTTGAAAGGTGGATAAAATTTAATGACAAACTCATTTAATGATACATTTCTGAAGGCAGCAAGGGGGGAACAGACAGATTATGTTCCTGTTTGGTATATGCGCCAGGCTGGCCGCTCGCAGCCGGAATATAGAGCGATAAAAGAAAAATACTCCCTATTCGAAATTACACACCAGCCTGAGCTTTGTGCTTATGTTACAAGGCTGCCGGTAGAGCAATATAACAATGATGCTGCCATTCTTTATAAAGATATTATGTCACCGCTTCCTGCCATTGGGGTTGATGTGGAAATTAAATCAGGTATCGGCCCTGTTATTTCAAATCCAATCCGTTCCATAGCAGATGTAGAGAAGCTTGGGGAAATAAATCCGGAAGAGGACGTTCCATATGTACTGGATACTATTAAGCTTCTTACTCAAGAGCAGTTGACTGTGCCTCTAATCGGTTTTGCAGGGGCTCCATTTACTCTTGCCAGTTATATGATTGAAGGCGGACCATCAAAGAATTACAACAAAACGAAAGCATTCATGTATGCAGAACCTAAAGCCTGGTTTGCTTTAATGGATAAGCTTGGGGAAATGACTATTACATATGTGAAATCCCAGGTCAAAGCAGGTGCAAAAGCCATCCAGATTTTCGATTCATGGGTTGGCGCCTTAAATGTGGAGGATTACCGCTATTTTATTAAGCCTGTAATGAATCGTATTTTCTCTGCCTTAAAAGAAGAGAATGTCCCGCTGATCATGTTCGGTGTAGGCGCAAGCCACCTGGCATTGGAGTGGGACGATCTGCCGCTTGATGTAGTTGGGCTGGATTGGAGACTTCCGATTCAGGAAGCAAGGGCAAAAGGCATCTCCAAAACAGTTCAGGGCAATCTTGATCCGGCTATTCTCCTTGCACCATGGGAGGTTATAGAGGAAAAGGCAAAAGCAATTCTCGATCAGGGAATGGCCCAGCCGGGTTATATATTCAATCTTGGGCATGGTGTTTTCCCGGAGGTTAATCCGGACACCTTAAGAAAATTAACAACTTTTATTCATGAATACTCTGCTTCAAAATTAAGCAAGTAGCCTCCGGTTTGCTTTATGCGATAGCAGGCTGCATTTGCATATTGCTATGAGCATTTGTTTTGTAATCGATTTGTTTTTTGGCACAATAAAAACTGGAGACAGAAAGAATTTGAGGTGGATGACATGGGTAAAAAGACAATGGGTTTACTTGTAATGGCTTATGGAACTCCCTATAAGGAAGAAGACATTGAGCGTTACTATACACATATCCGCAGGGGAAGAAAGCCTTCTGAGGAAATGCTTGAAGATTTAAGAAGCAGATATGAAGCGATTGGCGGAATATCACCGCTTGCAGAAATTACTAAAGATCAGGCTGAAAAACTTGAACTGCATTTAAATGAAATTCAGGACGATTATGAATTCAAAATGTATTTAGGGTTAAAGCATATTGAGCCTTTCGTAGAAGATGCGGTTAAACAAATGCATGAGGATGGGATTGAAGAGGCTGTCAGCATTGTTCTTGCACCTCATTTCTCAACCTTTAGCGTAAAATCATATAACGGCAGAGCCAAAGAAGAGGCTGAAAAGCTTGGTGGTCCTGTAATAAAATCAGTTGAAAGCTGGTATAAAGAGCCTAAGTTTATCAAATATTGGGCCGATCGTGTAAAGGAAACATTCGATAAAATGCCTGCTGAAGAAAAAGATTCTGCAGTGTTAATTGTTTCTGCACATAGTTTGCCTGAAAAAATTCTGAAATCAGGGGATCCATATCCGCATCAGCTGCAGGAAACAGCTGACCTCATTGCCGAACAGGCTGGTGTCAAAAACTATGCCGTTGGCTGGCAAAGTGCAGGAAACACACCTGAGCCTTGGCTTGGTCCTGATGTGCAGGATTTGACAAGAGACCTTTATGAAAACAAGGGCTACAAGGCATTTGTGTATACTCCTGTTGGTTTTGTGTCAGATCATCTTGAAGTGCTGTACGACAATGACTATGAATGCAAAGTTGTCACTGATGAGCTTGGTGCAGGCTATTACCGTCCCGAAATGCCAAATTCTAAGCCGGAGTTTATTGATGCGATGTCAGATGCCATTTTTAAATTGCTGAATAGATAAGCAAAAAATTAGAAAAGAAGGCGATTTACCGTGCAGGGAGAGAGACAGAAAGTTGTTGTTGCCGGAGGAGGAATTACTGGTCTTGCTGCAGCTTACTATCTGCAGAAGGAAGCAAAAGAAAAAGGAATGGCCCTGGATATAAAGCTCATAGAAGCCTCACATCGTCTTGGCGGCAAGATTCAAACGATAACACGAGACGGTTTTGTGATCGAAAGAGGGCCAGATTCCTTTTTGGCCCGTAAACAAAGTGCGTCCCGGCTTGCCAAGGAAGCAGGCCTGGAAAAAGAGCTTGTGAGAAATACATCCGGTAAGTCCTATGTGCTTGTAAGGCAGCGTCTATTTCCAATGCCGGGCGGATCCATCATGGGGATCCCGACACAAATTGCTCCCTTTATTACAACCGGCTTATTCTCTCCCGCAGGGAAGGCAAGAGCTGTTGCAGATTTTGTGCTGCCGCGCTCCAATCCTTCCAATGATCAGTCACTGGGTGCCTTTTTTAGAAGAAGGCTTGGTGATGAGGTTGTCGATAATTTGATTGAACCGCTTCTCTCTGGCATATATGCTGGCGATATTGATCAATTAAGCCTTATGGCCACTTTCCCGCAGTTTTACCAGGTTGAGCAGAAGTATAGAAGTTTAATTCTGGGAATGAAAAAGTCCACAGGATCTCAGCCGAAACAAGCCGCAAACCGCAAGAGCAAAGAAGGGATGTTCCTTACTTTCAAATCAGGGCTTCAATCACTTGTCGATGCCCTCGAGAGCAAGCTTGAACCTGGAACTGTACTGAAAGGCCATCGCATTGAATCGATTATGAAGGCTGGCAGAGGCTATACAGTTGAAATGAATGGCGGAGAAAACCTTCAGGCAGATTGCATGGTTATGGCTGTTCCCCACCATGCTCTGTGCAGCATATTCTCTGGCTGGGGACTTTTTGAGCAGTTCAAAGAAATGCCGTCCACTTCAGTGGCAACTGTAGCGCTGGCCTTTCCTGAGGAAGCGATCGAAAGGGATATTGACGGAACCGGTTTTGTTGTTTCACGCCATAGTGATTACACCATTACTGCATGTACCTGGACACATAAGAAATGGCCCCATTCGACCCCAAAAGGAAAAGTGCTTCTGCGCTGTTACGTTGGCAAAGCCGGTGATGAAGCTGTGGTGGATCTGTCAGATGATCAAATTGTTAAAGTTGTACTTGATGATTTAAATAAAACAATGAATATAAAAATGAATCCGGACTTTGTTTATGTAACAAGATGGAAGGATTCTATGCCGCAGTATACTGTAGGACATAAAGAACGCGTCGGGCTGGCAAAGAAACAGGCACAGGAAAAGCTGCCGGGCATTTTTCTGGCAGGAAGTTCATTTGAAGGTCTTGGCGTTCCTGACTGCATAGATCAGGCAGAAGAGGCAGTTCGAAATGCAGTTGAATACTTGCAAAGCAACAAGCAAAAAGCTGTCCATTTGTGACAGCTTTTTAAATTGGCATCATTTCAGGTTGCTTTTTCAATTAGAGTATGATAAATTACTTTTTGTACTAATGACCAATTTGTTCATTTAGTCATTTTTAAGAGGTGAGTTTATGTCAGCAGATCGGAAACAGCAAATTATTGAGGCGGCCACTAAATCATTTTCTCTGTTTGGATATAAAGCAACCACTATGGATCAGGTTGCAAAGCTTGCAAATGTAGGAAAAGGCACTATTTATAATTTCTTTAAAAATAAAGAAGAGCTGTTTGATGAAATTATCCATACGCTCATCGTAGAAATGAAAAGCGCAGCTGATGAAGCGCTTGATCCTTCTTTGCCCTTTCATAAAAATGTTCATCGGGGATTGTATAAAATACTTGAATTCCGTATGAAGCATCAGCTGACAATCAAGCTTTTCCAAGAAGCAAAGGAAATGGGAACTCCTGCTGTTACAGATGTAATTGGGAAAGTAGAGGATGCGATATTAAATTATGTAAAAGACAAAGTTGCACAAGCGATTGAAAAAGGAGAAATCCGTCAATGCGATCCGGAACTGACATCTTTTGTGATGCTGAAGCTTTATATTGCTCTCATATTTGATTGGGAGCAGCGTCATGAACCTTTAGAAAAAGAAAAAATTGCTATGCTGTTTGAACAATACATTATGAAAGGATTATCGAATTAGATAGTCCTAAATTTTTTCAGAAAAATGACCAAATGAGGAATTTAGTCATTAAGTTATAACGGAGGGATTTACGGTGAACAACAAACTTTTCTTGAAGGAGTTTTCAGCAATTATAAAAAACAAAAAGCTGCTGATTCCTATTATAGCAGTAATGTTTATTCCTATTTTATACAGCGGAATGTTTCTTTGGGCATTTTGGGATCCATACGATCATTTAGATGATCTGCCTGTTGCTATCGTTAACGAGGATGCCGGTGCTGCATTTGAAGAAAATGACTTGCATCTGGGCGATGACCTTGTTGATAAATTAAAGGAAAGCAAGGACTTTAATTTTCAATTTGTTGATAAAGCGGAAGCATACAAAGATCTAAATGATCAGCAATATTATATGCTTGTTGAAATCCCTAAGGATTTTTCCAAGAATGCAACCACTCTCCTGGAAGACAATCCGCAGAAAATGAACCTGATTTACGTTCCCAATGAGAGCTACAATTTTTTATCAGCTCAAATTGGCGGAACAGCTGTAGAAAAAATTAAAGCGTCTCTGTCAGAAAAAGTGACTGAAACATATGCAGAAACAATGTTCGATAAGGTAGGGGAACTGGCAGATGGCATTGGACAGGCAAGTGATGGGGCTCTTCAAATCAGCGAAGGAGCTGCAGGTTTAAAGGATGGTTCTAAAACGCTGCATGAGAAGCTGGAGCTTTTGGCCGATAAATCCATTGAATTCAATAATGGCGTAAGCTCAGCAAGCAAAGGTTCAGAGGAAATGGCAGAAGGAGCTAAATCCCTTTCAGAAGGATTAGGCAAACTGGCTGAAGGCCAATCAGAATTAAGTAAAGCATCTGATCAGCTGGAATCTGGAAGTGAAAAGCTTTCTGCAGGTGTTACACAAACAAAGGCAGGGATTGTTACTGTAAAGGAAAAACTTCCTGTTATGATTGATGGAACCGAGCAGCTTGAAAATGGAGCGAAAACCTTATCTTCATCTCTGGAACAATGGCAAACGGAGGCACAAAAACTAAGCGGAGGCACTGCTCTTTTAGAGCAAAAGCTGCAGGGCTTTATTTCGCAGCTTCCGGATGGATCTCCTGAAAAAGCTGAGCTTCAGACTGCGCTTGCCCAGCTGAAGGCTGGATCAGCCCAGCTTGCTGAGTCAGCTGGCAAACTATCTGCGGGAGGAGCCGAATTGTCCCAAAAAATGGGGCAGCTAAATGAAGGACAGCTGCAGCTCCAGCAGGGAATAAATCAGCTTGCCCAAGGGGCATCCGAGCTGGAAACTGGTTCTCAGCAGCTAGTACAGGGCCATAAAGATTTCGGTGCTGGAATGGAAACATTTGCTCAGAAATTTGGTGAAGCACAAGCCGGAGCAGACAGGCTAGCAGGCGGTGCAGCAGATTTATCAGGCGGGCTTGGCAAACTGACCCAAGGTTCAGCTGCATTTGCAGATGGCACAAAGCAGCTTGAAGATGGCGCAGGCAAAGTAGCTGAAGGTAATACACAAATTTATGAAGGATCTTCAGAGTTAGCAAATAAATTAGCGGATGGCGCTGAAAATGCTTCATCTGTAAATGCCAGCGATAAAACTTATAATATGATGGCAAACCCGGTAGAAATAGATAATGAGAAGATTACAGAAGTTCCTAACTATGGTACAGGGTTCGCGCCTTATTTTCTGTCTCTTGGCCTTTTCGTAGGTGCTCTGCTTCTTTCTATTGTATTCCCGCTTCGGGAGCCGGCTGGCGTTCCGCGGTCAGGATTTAGCTGGTTTGCAAGCAAGTTTGGGATTCTTGCTGGAATAGGCATTATTCAGGGTCTCATTGCAGCCATGATTCTATTGCTGGGACTTGGCCTGGAAGTGCAGAGTGTACCTTTGTTTCTTCTGTTTACAATCATAACCAGCATTACTTTCATAGCGCTGATTCAATTTTTTGTCACCGTCATGGGTGATCCGGGCCGGTTTGTTGCAATAATCATATTAATTCTCCAGCTGACAACAAGTGCTGGTACTTTCCCGCTTGAGCTGATTCCTAATGCACTTCAGCCAATCAGTTCATACTTGCCTATGACCTATTCTGTTTCCGGACTAAAGGCTGTCATTTCTAGCGGAAATTTTGATTTCATGTGGGAGAATGCAGTCATTCTATTGAGTTTTGCTGCCCTGTTCATTGCAGGAACTTTTGTTTACTTTACTGCAATGCACAAGAAAAAATTTGCAGCTGCTGCAGGGCAGGCTGATTGATTATAAGCAAAAAACAAAGCCAGCCCACAGGGCTGGCTTTTAATATATTATTCTATAAATCTGTTATTCCCATGCACTTATCACACTTGTTTCCGTAGCATTCATGCTGCTCTTCGATCGACTTCCCGCATTCTGAACATTGTTTTGCCGGCAGGTTTCTGAAAAACTCCATAATGTTTTGAATCATGTTGAAGCCTCCTAATTTGTGAATTTGTTCTAAATAGTTTGATTATTTAAGTTGATTGTATTATAACAGAATTCATATGTCAACTTCTGTTTCAATACAATTTTAAAAAAGTGAAAAAATAGGCATAATCGAGTATATTGGACATAGGAAAGCTGGGTCTTTCTTGAGAGTTTGTTATAAGTCAAAGCGTAAGGTTTACGCTTTTCTAAAGTGATAAGCTATAAACTCTGAAGTTAGATAACTGTCTGGCTCCAGGCGCCAGCGCCTTTCAGGTCTAAGCCGGAAAAGGCGGGCGCCTTGCGCTTTTTTTATAAGGAGGAAACGTGATGAAGTTAACTGTTATTGGGAGCTGGGGCGGTTATCCTAAAGCAGATGAGGCCAGTTCAGGGTATTTGCTGGAGCATGAAGGGTTTCATTTGCTGATCGACTGCGGAAGCGGCGTCCTTTCAAAAATGCAGAATTTTTTTCAGCCAGAAGAATTGGATGCATTGATTATCTCCCATTACCACCCAGATCACATTGCGGATATAGGGGTTCTGCAGCATGCAAGGCTCATTCAGGGTTTTTTGGGCAGGAAAACAGATACACTCCCGATTTATGGTCATTCCCTTGATCAGCATGAATTTGCCAAATTTACATACAAGGATATCACAAAAGGAGTCTGCTATGATCCTGATGGCACTCTCTCTGCAGGGCCGTTTCAAATTCGCTTTTTAAAGACTAATCACCCTGTGACATGCTATGCAATGAGAATTGAAGCAGACGGCAAAACGCTTATTTATACGGCTGATACCTCATATAAAGAAGAGCTGGTTGCATTTAGCGAAAATGCTGATTTATTAGTTTGCGAATGCAATTTTTATGGTCATCAAAATGGAAAAAATGCAGGGCATATGACAAGCTTGGATGCTGGAACATTGGCCAGCAAAGCAAATGTCAAAAATTTGCTGCTGACTCATTTGCCTCATTATGGTGAACTTCGAAAACTGAAGGAAGAGGCTTCAACAAAATATACCGGTCCTATTTCTATTGCGGATTATCAATGGTCCCATACTTTTTGAGGAGGAAAACAGATGCTTTTTATTGACAACCAGGGAATCACAGATCCCAGAATTAACCTTGCTATTGAGGAATATGCACTAAAGAATCTTGATATTGAAGAAACCTATTTGCTTTTTTATATTAATGAACCTTCCATAATTATTGGAAAAAACCAGAATACCGTTGAAGAGATTAATACTGAATATGTCGAGAACAATGGCATCCATGTGGTCAGAAGGCTTTCTGGCGGCGGGGCTGTTTATCATGATTTAGGCAATCTCAACTTCAGCTTTATCACAAAAGATGATGGAGAAAGCTTCCATAACTTTCAAAAGTTCACCGAACCAGTTGTAGAAGCTTTGCAGAAGCTTGGTGTTAATGCTGAATTGAGCGGCCGAAATGACCTGATGGCAGAAGGCAGAAAGATATCCGGGAATGCCCAGTTTTCTACTAAAGGCAGAATGTTTAGCCATGGCACCCTCTTGTTTGATTCCGAAATAGAAAGTGTAGTTTCGGCACTAAAGGTAAAGAAAGATAAAATTGAATCGAAAGGCATTAAATCTATTCGAAGCCGGGTTGCTAATATCTCAGAGTTCCTGGATAAAAAAATCACAATTCAAGAGTTTCGCAATTTGCTGCTTAAGAATATTTTTGGTGATTTAGATGAAATTCCAGAGTACAAGCTCACAAATGATGATTGGGAAAAAATTCACCAGCTGTCCAAGGAGCGCTATCAAAACTGGGATTGGAATTATGGAAAATCTCCCAAATTTGATCTACAGCACTCGCATCGTTTCCCAGTGGGGCAAATTGATATTAGACTTAATGTCACAAAAGGGAAAATTGAGGAATGTAAAATTTACGGAGACTTCTTTGGGGTTGGCGATGTCAGCGAAATTGAAAACAAGCTTACAGGAATTCGCTATGAAAAGTCAGAGATTGAAAATGCCCTTGAAGAAGTGGACATTAAGCATTACTTCGGAAATGTGACAAAGACCGAATTTATCAACCTGATTTATTAATGCGGTCATTTATTTGAAAGCTGGCATAATGCCGGCTTTTCTTATATTTATATAAAGTCTTGCGAAAGGAAGTTTCGCTGTAAAAAAGAAATTGTGAACAATTCGCTTTCCTACTTGAATACAAAAATTTCTTTCAATATAATATATTTAGAAAATTTTTTTAATAAAAATGAATGACTATTCATTCATTGTAGGGGGAGTGTAAATGAATTTAACAGAGCAGCTGCATGAAACGGCGATCAAGATGGGCAATAAGACTGCCTATTATTTTTTGGACCAGTCCAGTACATATGCGGAGCTTGATGGTGCAGTGACCAAATTTGCGGATGGGCTCTCAAAGCTGGGAGTGAAAAAAGGAGATCATATTGCTCTTTTACTGGGGAATTCACCGCATTTTGTCATCGGCCTGCATGGAGCACTGCGGCTTGGAGCAACTGTTATACCGATCAACCCAATCTATACACCTGATGAAATTGGCTACATTGTTAATAATGGTGATGTAAAAGCGGTTGTTACGCTTGATCTATTAGTGCCTTTGATTGAGAAGATGCATCAGGCTCTTCCAAAGGTGGAGAACTTTATTATTTGTGAAACCCCGCAGGGACAGGCTTCAAAAGTCGACTCGTCTGCATTATCAGCTTTCTTAAAAATGAAATCGTTTACACAGGTGATAGCTTCAGGAGATTTGGATTTTAAAGGCCCTGAACTCGAAGAAGATGAAACAGCCGTTATCCTATATACATCCGGTACAACAGGCAAGCCAAAAGGTGCCATGCTGACACATAAAAACCTCTACAGCAATGCAAAGGATGTCAGCGACTATTTGCACATGAACGAAAATGACCGGGTTATCACTACTTTGCCGATGTTTCATGTTTTCTGTTTAACGGTTGCTCTCAATGCACCGCTGATGAATGGGGCTACTATTTTAATAGATCCAAAATTCAGCCCGAAAGAGATTTTTAGACTCGCTAAAAAATATGAACCTACTGTTTTTGCCGGCGTTCCGACCATGTACAATTTCCTTCTTCAGTATGATGATGGCAACCCGGAAGATCTGAAATCGTTAAGGCTTTGCATTTCGGGCGGTGCTGCCATGCCTGTTGCACTTCTTCATGGCTTTGAGAAAAAATTCAATGTCATTGTCTCAGAAGGATATGGTCTTTCAGAAGCTTCTCCGGTTACCTGCTTTAATCCGCTTGATAAGCCGCGAAAAGCAGGCTCGATCGGGCAATCCATTATGAACGTTGAGAATAAGGTCGTAAATGAACTGGGAGAGGAAGTTTCTGTTGGTGAAGTAGGTGAACTGATTGTACGCGGGCCCAACGTGATGAAGGGGTACTACAAGCTGCCGGAAGAAACCGCGGCTACTATTCGCGATGGCTGGCTTTATACAGGAGACCTCGCAAAAAAGGATGAGGAAGGCTACTTTTATATCGTTGACCGTAAAAAGGACCTTATTTTAGTCGGCGGATATAATGTGTATCCGCGGGAAGTAGAAGAGGTGCTCTATAATCACGAGGATGTAGTTGAAGTTGCTGTATTGGGCGTGCCTGACCCGAATCTGGGAGAAGCGGTGAGGTGCTATGCAGTAACTAAAAATCCTCAGCTGACAGAAGAATTGCTGCTTGCATACTGTGCTGAGCATCTGGCTAAATATAAAGTGCCGACATCGATCGAGTTTTTAGAGGAGCTTCCAAAGAACACAACTGGTAAAATTTTGCGGAGAGCATTGAGGAATCAGGTTCTTCAGACTAAATAGGCTTTTAAGGACAGGCATGGGATGTGTCTGTCCTTTACTTTTCTAATTTCAAATTAACAAATTTGAAAGGGTTTTCACGGAATTTATCGAATTATTAGATAGCACTGGAAAGAGGAGAGATACATATGAGTTCTATTGCAGTCGAAACAAAAGGCCATATTGCGGTCGTAACGATTAACCGCCCTGATGCATTGAATGCTTTTAATTTTGAGACCTTATCGGAGCTTCAGGAATCAGTTGAGAAACTGCGCACCAGCCCTGATGTTCGTGCCGTGATTTTTACAGGGGCTGGAGAAAAAGCATTCAGTGTGGGAGCAGATTTAAAAGAGCGCAGGACCCTATCTGAAGAACAAGTCCGCAGAAATATATATAAAATAGGTGAGGTATTCTCGCTTGTTGATCAGCTTCCGCAGCCTACTATCGCTGCTATAAACGGTTTTGCCTTCGGGGGCGGGATGGAATTGGCTCTATCCTGCGATTTCCGCATCTCAGTTTCAGGCACTTCCATGGGACTTACAGAAACAAGTTTAGCCATAATACCAGGAGCAGGCGGCACCCAAAGGCTCCCAAGATTGATTGGCCAGGCCAAAGCCCTTGAATTAATTTTGACGGCTAAAAGGCTTACTTCTGAAGAAGCGCTTGAATACGGCATCCTTACTAAAGTGACTGAAAAAGAAAATCTCTTAAATGATTGTTTTGAATTTGCCGGACAAATGCTTAATAACGGCCCGCTTGCCCTTCAGCAGGCTAAATTTGCTGTAAAGCATGGAATGGGCGTCGATCTGCAGACTGGGCTTCAGATTGAAAGGAAGGCATATGAAGTCATTATCCCAACAGAAGATAGAGTTGAAGCTCTTTCAGCCTTTGCTGAAAAAAGAAAACCTGAGTTTAAAGGGAAATAAAATGAATAAGCAAGTAATGGGACACGGCAGAATTTTGCTGTGTCTTTTCTATTAAAATAATAATTTTTAGAAAATTATTAAAAAACATCTTGAATAGTCAGGATGTTAACTATATAATTTAGTGAATAAAAGCATAAAAGCATAAAAGTGTTGAAGTGGAAAGATAGAGATAAAAGGGGGATCATCTAGTATGTTAGAGAGAATAAAATCATTTAAAGCAATAGCTGCAGCAGGTCTTATGGGAACATTGCTGCTAAGCGGCTGCGGCAGTGAAAGCACAAATGGAGATGCAGGTTCTTCTGATAAAGAAAAGGAAGAATCATTTAAAATAGGAGTTACGCAGATTGTCGAGCATCCTTCGTTAGATGCGGCACTGGAGGGCTTTAAAAAGGCATTAGAGGAATCTGGTATTGAAGCAAGCTACGATGTCCAGATTGCTCAGGGGGACCAGAATAATAATCAATCCATTGCCAATAATTTTGCCGGTGATGGAGTAGACCTGATCTTTGCCAACTCTACCCCCAGTGCATTAAGTGCACTGAATGCAACGAAGGATATACCAATTGTATTTACTTCAGTAACTGATCCAGTGGGTGCGCAATTAGTAAAATCAATGGATTCACCTGAAGGAAATATAACTGGTACAACAGATACGCATCCTGATGCGATACCCAACATGGTTAAATTTATAGATGAACAGTTTGAGGCTGGAACGGTGGGTGTTATTTACAATTCTGGAGAACAAAATTCAGAGGTGCAGATTGAAAAGGTGAAGGAAGCTCTTTCAGGTTCAGATATGAAATTGGCCGAAGCTACCGTATCCAATTCTTCTGAAGTGAAACAGGCTGCAGAATCACTTGTCGGAAAAGCAGATGCCATCTATATTATTACGGATAATACTGTCGTTTCCGCTTTGGAATCCGTCATTCAGGTTTCAAACGACAATGACATTCCGCTATTCGTAGGAGAGCTGGATTCTGTTAAACGCGGGGGCTTTGCTGCTTACGGATTTGACTATGAAGATATCGGGTATGAAGCCGGGGAAATGGCTGCAAAAATTTTAAAAGACGGCAAGAAACCCTCCGAACTTCCTGTCCAATATCCGCAGAATCTAAAGCTGGTAATCAATAAAAAGGCTGCAGAAGAAATGGGAATTGACTTAAAAGAGGAATGGAGCGATCTTGCCGAGTTTGTGGAGTAATACCAGCAAATAACCACCAGCGCTTACGCTTTTCTAATAGAAAGGGAGATTACTATGCCAACAGCGATCTTTGGTTCCATTGAGGCAGGAGCAATTTATGCCTTAATGGCATTGGGGGTTTACCTATCATTCAGAATACTGGATTTTCCCGATCTGACGGTGGATGGAAGCTTTGTAACGGGCGCATCTGTAGCAGCTGTCATGATAGTAGGAGGATACAATCCATTTTTGGCAACAATGACAGCTTTGCTTGCGGGTTTTGCAGCAGGCTGCCTTACAGGCCTTCTTCATACAAAAGGAAAAATTAATGCCCTCTTGTCCGGAATATTAATGATGATCGCATTGTACTCTATCAATCTCAGGATTATGGGCAAGTCAAATGTTCCTCTGCTGTCAGAGGAAACGGCTATCACAAAGCTTACAGCATTCTGGCAGGGGCTTGGGATTGATCAGGCTATTCAAAGCCTGTTTGGGGCACTGGGAATGGGTTTCATCCCAAAGACCTGGGGTATTCTCATTTTAATGCTAATATTAGCCTTTGCTGTGAAAGTATTGATTGATCTTTTCTTAAAGACAGATATTGGCCTGGCTATACGTGCAACAGGCGACAATGAGACGATGATCCGAAGCTTTTCGGCTGATACAGATCTTCTGAAGATAGCTGGCTTGGGCATTTCAAATGCACTGGTTGCTTTTTCTGGAGCATTAGTGGCACAGTATAACGGATTCAGTGACGTCGGAATGGGAATCGGGATGATTATCATCGGACTTGCATCCGTAATCATTGGAGAAGCAATCTTTGGTGCAAAAACAATTGTCCGAGCAACGCTGGCTGTCATCGGAGGAGCCATTTTATATCGTATTATAGTAACTCTTGCATTGAGAGTTGAATTCCTTGAAACAGGAGATATGAAGCTAATCACAGCAGTAATCGTGATTGGTGCGCTGATTCTGCCCAAGCTTATTCAGCAGCAAAAAGAAAAGCAGAGAAAGCGGCGGAGATTAGCGGAAGCGAAAAAAACTAATGCTTACGGGAAAAGTGGTGAACATCTTGCTGCAATTAAATCAGATTCATAAAGTGTTTAATGAGGGAACTCCAGACGAAAAAACAGCACTTCACAGAATCAATCTTCATTTAAAGCCAGGCGACTTCATGACGGTTATCGGCAGTAATGGAGCGGGAAAATCTACCCTTATGAATATGATTTCCGGCAAATTGATTCCTGATATGGGAGAAGTGCTGGTTGATGGCACTGATGTCACTCTTGTGAAGGAACATAAAAGATCCAGGCTGATTGGACGCGTTTTCCAGGATCCGATGGCAGGAACAGCCCCTTCCATGACGATAGAGGAAAATCTGGCCATTGCTTATTCGAGAACTATGGCGCGCGGCCTTCGCAAAGGAGTTTCCAAGAAACGCCGCGACTTTTTCCGGGAAAAGCTGGAAATGCTGCATCTTGGATTGGAAAACAGGCTTTCAGCAAAAGTCGGACTGCTGTCAGGCGGGGAGAGGCAGGCATTATCCCTGTTGATGGCGACTTTTACAGAGCCTAAAATATTGCTTTTGGACGAACATACCGCTGCCTTGGACCCGGCTCGTGCAGAATTGATTACCAGCCTTACGAAAGAGATTGTGGAAACATATAAACTTACCACATTAATGGTGACCCACAATATGCAGCAGGCGCTTGACCTGGGAAATAGGCTGATCATGATGGACAAGGGCCAGATCATTTTTGAAACAAATGAAGACCAAAAGAAAGATTTGACTGTAGAAAAACTGCTTGAAGAATTCCAAAAAATCCGCGGAGAGAAAATGAGCAGCGACAAGGCTGTATTAATCTAAAGGGATACCGGACAAAGGCTTTTGGCTTTGTCCGGCTTGTTTGTTTTGGAAATATTTTAGTGAAAAAGCATACCGCCCGCAGCGATATGCCAACTTTTTCATGGATAATACATGACTGCCTGGTAGCGAATCAGTTCGTCTCCGAGATTTTTATACGTATGCGCTTTATTTGCTGAGAATTTTATTGAATTTCCGGGGCGGACAGTGATTCGCTGGTCTCCGATCTCCATTTCAAGCGTTCCGGACATGACAGTGATATATTCTTCAACACCCTCATTATGTTTATCAGATGTATGCTGGCAGCCCGGTTCAATTTCGACTGTGAAGATCTCGAATTTCTTGCGGGGGTCAAAAGGGAACACGGGATAAACCCTGTAGTTGCCCATGCTCTCCATTATTGGAGTTAGAGTCTTCAATTCTATGAATTGGACATCTGATGGTTCCTCATGAATAAGTGAGGAAAATGAAACTTGAAGGCCGCTCGCGATTTTCCAAAGGGTGGTGACAGTCGGGTTGGATTCCCCCCGCTCAATCTGCCCCAGCATCGCCTTGCTGACCCCGGTTATTTCTGCCGCTGCATCCAGGCTGTAGCCTCTTGTTTTTCGAATATTCCTTAGGTTTTCCCCAATACTTTTTTGAATATTCTCCATTATATCCTCCAAGCTTATTGTGTAATATAACGCACGAATGTATAATATATTATATCAAAGCATCATTCTTCAATATTAAGTCTATTATAGTATAATTTTCAGGCCTAGTATTATATTTTTTAAGGCGGTGAGCATTATGGCAGAACTTGCAGTCGGCAAACCTTCCGGGGAATATAAGAAAGGGGTGCAGTCGGGTATCAGCATCGCGATAGGATATGCACCCATCGCTTTAACATTTGGGCTGCTTGCCAAAACAACTGGTCTTTCAATTGGTGAAACAGCTTTAATGAGTTTGCTTGTATTTGCCGGGGCAGCACAGTACATATCCCTGAGCCTTCTTTCATTGGGAACGGGCATATTTGAAATTGTTTTGACAACTTTTATCGTGAATATCAGGCACTTCTTAATGTCAACCTCTCTTAATGAAAAGTGGGATGATGAACAGGCTGCTAACAAGGTAATTTTATCATTTGGGATTACGGACGAAACTTTCTCAGTTGCAGCAGTACGTGAAGAAAAGGTAACAAGCGGTTATATGCTTGGGCTTATCTCGGTATCCTATGCAAGCTGGGTCATTTGCTCGGGGCTTGGGCACCTTATTGGTGCGAGCCTTCCGCAAACCTTGCAGGAAAGCATGTCTGTTGCTCTTTATGCCATGTTTGTCGGCCTTCTCGTTCCGTCGATGAAAAAGAGTGCAAAAGTTGTATTTCTTGCGATACTTGCAGCGTGTTTTAACACAATTTTCACTTTGACTAATACGCTATCGACAGGCTGGGCAATTGTACTGTCTACGCTTTTATCGGCTGTAATAGTAGAATGGATTGAAAGTGTAAAAAACAGGCACAGGGGGCAGGGGCATGAGTAGCCATATCGTGTGGATGATTGTTGGGATGGCAGCAGTTACTTATATCCCAAGGCTGCTGCCTTTTATGCTTTTTAAGGGGAAGGAGCTTCCCGGGTTTGTTCAGGGGATATTAAAGAATGTGCCGTATGCGACATTAGGGGCACTCATTTTTCCAGGCATTCTGTTTATAAATGAAGATATTTGGTTTGGGCTGCTCGGGGCAGCCGCTGCTTTTCTCGCAGCCTTTTTAGGTGCAAATGTGATTATTGTTGTATTAGGATCGATTGCTGTGTTATCTGTATATTCTTTCTTGTTTTAGAAAAGATTATTATTGATGTTCTTTAGCCGGTTCCTCCTAGAACCGGCTTTTTCAATAGAACTGCTGGAATAGGCTAATAACTTTTAATTAATGATTGTCCCACCAAAATAGTTCTAATTACAGATTTTTATACTAAACTAAATATAGAAAGGTTGTACCATAAGGGGGGATCAGATGGCGCGGAAATTAGGCTTTTACGGGGCGCTGGCCTTTTTCGTATACGGTTTATTTTTTTATTGGTATTTATTCTATTTTGCTGACAGCAGTCTGCCGTTTGAGTATGAAGGCTCACGTGCAGATCCGGAAACTTTCCTGAACGGCAGGGAACTGATGCTCAGTGAGGAATATTCTAAAATAAGAAACCTGCTGTTTTTTATTTCTACACCTTTTGAATGGATTTTCTATTTATTCATTCTTTTATTTGGTTTATCGAAGGCTTTTAAGAAGTGGGCTGAGCAGACTGCGCCTTATAAATTCCTGCAAACGGCGATCTATTTGATTTGGCTTTCTTTTTTCGCGTTTATGGCCACGATGCCATTAAGCTATATCAGCTTTTCACTTTCAAAAACGTATAATATCTCAACTCAGAGCTTCAGCGGATGGATGAAGGATGAGCTCATTGATTTTTGGGTTAATTATGGAATGATGGTTCTAATTGTGTCTGTACTGTACTGGCTGATTAATAAGAGCAGGAAGAGATGGTGGCTTTATGCCTGGCTATTGTCTGTTCCATTTACCTTATTTATGATGTTCCTGCAGCCGGTTGTCATTGACCCTCTGTATAATGATTTCTATCCTTTGAAAAACAAGGAACTTGAAACAAAAATTCTTGATTTGGCCAGTCAGGCTAAAATACCGGCGGAACATGTCTTTGAAGTCGATATGGCAGAGAAAACAAATGCGCTGAATGCATATGTGACAGGTATCGGATCAAATTCAAGAATTGTTCTATGGGATACAACACTGAATAAATTAACTGAAGATCAGATCCTTTTTATTATGGCACATGAAATGGCCCACTACGTGGAAAAGCATATATACATCGGAATTGGCGGTTACTTGCTGCTTTCCCTGCTGGGACTTTATTTGACAGCCAAATTAATGGAGAAAGCAGTCGATAAATGGGGAAGGGCGCTAAAAATTCCTGCGGTAAATGATATTCGGTCCCTGCCGCTGTTTTTGATGATTCTTTCGATGCTGCTCTTTATTTCAAGCCCTTTATCCAATCTTGTTTCACGGTATCAGGAAACAAGGGCAGACCATTATGCCATCGAAATGACGAAGGACTCAAAAGCAGCAATAGGAACATTTCAGGAGCTGACACGTGCCGGTTTAAGCCAGGTTAATCCGCCGCTTCTCGTAAAAATATTCCGGTATGGACATCCAACCATGCTGGAGCGTATTTCCATGCTTGAAGAATTTGAAGTGGAACAGAGGCAAAAAGAACGGGAGCAGGCGGCAGACTGATTTGACAATAATATGAGAGAAAAGCAGGCCATGTGGCTTGCTTTTTTACGTTTCATTCTTATAAATATGTATGCGGCCTTCAATATCAGTCTGTATTTCATTATAAAAATAAATGCCTGCATCATCATCAATTCCATAACCAGTCGTGACATTGGTTTTCCCGGCTGCCTTCTTTAAATTTTCCCCTCCATTCCATTTAGTGAAATGGACACTTATGACACAATCCCTGATTAACCCGATGCCATTCAGAAAGAGATGCTGTTTTCCGGGTGTATCAATAGGGGGAATTATGCAATGCTCTGGGATGATTAGGGCACCTGCCGAAAAGCCTGCTACAGGAATACCGTTCATGTACATTTTGCCAATGTATTCTCCCACTTCAGTATCCACAATAAAACTTCTGTATTTTTCCGTTTCACCGCCTCCAATGATGATGCCGGAACAGGACGCCAATTCTTGAAGAAAAGATTCTGATGGTGCAGGGGAAAGCGGCAGATAACAGAAATTCCTTGCGCCATTTTGAGTTAAGCCAGCAGTATACTTATTCATATAGCCTTCCCAGCCTTCCCTTTCCAAAAAGAGGATAGCTATTTTGCCAGCCGCTCCGGAAGCCAGCTCTGTAAACTTTTTTCCAAGCCTTTGCCCGAATGGAGGGCTTCCGCCCATTAAAAATAAATGCCTGCTTTCCATTAATTTTCTCCTGCCTTATTAAAAATAAAATACCCCGCTGATTGGCGGGGGCAAACTAGTATACTAAGTGCCAAAACGTTTGGAAAGTTCTTTGTACTGCTTCGATAAATGCATAAATGACGGTTTATTTCCTTCATCAATTGCTGCGTCTATTTTTTTCATCAGCTTTTCTTTTTCTGTATTCAGCAGAATCTCGGAAACAAGCATATCAATATAAAGGTCAAGAACAAAAGAATCCTTATGATTTTTCCGCTTCATCCCACTGGTTTTCATTAATTCGGTGTATGATTTTTCCTTCATGGAAATCACCCCTGAGCTTTTTAATATTATATGGAATTGCCTCTGAATATTCAACTGAGTTTTTTAAATTTTTAGAAAATATTTTCAGAATGTCGAAATTGTGAACAATTTAAAAACTATTGAATAAATTAGTAATTTTTAGATAAATTGGTGTTAATATGGAAAAGCAAGAGCGAAATAGAAAAGGAGATGAAAACATATGAACCATAAAACCCAAATGATCGAAGAGTATGAAGTCAATCCAAATACAATGATTATCAAACCCCTTTCTTATGGGCTAAAAGTTTATTCGCAAATCTGGGAGCTTGATGATGAGGTGACTTCCCCTTTTAAGCCGGTCGATATAATTAAAAGCAGCTGCAGATATTTTGGATCAAGCTATGAAGGCAGAAAAGAGGGTACACGCCAATTAACCGGCATTACCCATAAAGCTCCGATAACGATCGACCCCACAAATTTCATTTATTTTTTCCCGACGGCCTCTCCAAACAATCCTGAATGCATCTGGATTGCATTGGATCACATCAATTATTTCAAGCGAGCGGAAAACGCACATACTCAAGTGGTTTTCAAGAATAAGCAAAGCTTCATCATTCCAGTATCTTATACTACTCTTAATAATCAGGTGCTCAGAACAGCTTTACTAAAAACGACATTGATAAGAAGGATAGAAGATTCAGAGAGAAAAGCACTGTACTTTGTGAATGGTTCCAAAATAATGAATGCTTCGGAGAGAACTGGAGCCTACCAATAGAGAAGGGAAAGGATAACTAAGAAGCATGCGGAATTTCATGCTTCTGTTTTCCGTGTGTATATTACCTTATTAGCTGCAGGCTTTTCTTATTACAAATATTAATTTGCCTTCAGATTTTTTCCTGGCCCAGGCATAGGTTTTTTAATAAGATAATATGTCATCAGCTCCTGGACTTTATTGCGGATGCGGGGGTTAAAGTAATTATGGTGCTCCTCATATCCTTTGTAAAGGAACATAAACATAGTAAATGCCTCATCTCTCTTTATTTCCTGTACCTTTAGCTGGTGTTTATTCATATAGCGTTTTACCTCAGAGAGTTCACTTTGAATGACCTTCATTGTTTCTTCTACCAAATCAAGATAAGGCTGTTTTAGTTTAAACGGGCTTTTATTAATGACGATGGAGTCCCGATTTAAAATGGTTAGCACCATTGGCAAATAAATAGCCTGCTCCATGATATTACGGTCTTCCTCAGGAATTCTGGTCATATTTTTTCTGCTCCCTTAATCAATAGTATCCTGTTAGTGTTACAGAACAAATGTTCTCATTCAATTTTACAAAGGAATGTTTTTTCTTGCAAGAGCCTATATTTGTCGAAACGCTGTTATTCTTCATCATTTCCAATAATTAAAAAAAGTTTCAGCCAGCAGCTTATTGAGAAGGGATTTTATTTCTGATGTCGAAATAAGTAGAACAGCACAGTTAGGAAGGATGGAATCAATGACGCAAAAAAGAACAATTAAACCGGAAGACCTTTATCAGTTAAAATCTGTAGCTGATCCGCAGCTATCCTTGAATGGAAATGACTTAGCTTTTGTTGAGACCAGAATGCTTGATGAGGAAAATACATATAGTTCAAATATTTTTTACTTAAATACCATTGGAAGCAATATGCCGGTTCAGTGGACTTACGGCAAGCACCGTAATCATTCACCCCGCTGGTCTCCTGATGGGGAGTCAATCGCATTTGTATCCGACAGAGATGGAAAATCACAGATTTATGTGATGAGCAAAGCAGGCGGAGAAGCCAGACAGCTGACACACTGTGCAAATGGCGCTTCAAATCCTGTTTGGTCACCTGATGGGAAGAAGATTGTTTTCAATCTTTCAATAAAACCTGGTGAAGATGCAGAAACAAAGGAAAATCAGGAAAAACAGGCAGACAAGCCCGTTCCGCTTGAAATTGAAAAAATGAAGCATAAATCAGACGCCCAGGGTTTTTGGAGCGGAAGGTACAGCCAGGTTGCATTAATAGATATTGAAACTGGCGGGATGGAGCAGCTGACATCCGGAGAACATGACTACCAATTGCAGGACTGGTCACCTGATGGAAAATGGATTGCTGTTACGGCAGATTTAAGTGAAGACAAAGATTTCTCTTTTCTAAGCGATGTGTATATCATCCATCCTGAAACAAAAGACATGAAAAGGATCACAAATGGAAAAGGTTATTTTGGAAGCGCCACATGGTCGCCGGATGGAAAATACATAGGATTGTTCGGGCATGAAAGGGAATACGAAAATGCTACGCATACAAAGGTCTGGGTGTATAATCTCGAATTTGGAAATCTGCAGTGCCTGACTGCAGAATCAGATATATTGGCTGGTGATTATGCCATCGGAGATTTCCAGCAGGGTGCAGTAACGCCGGGAATTCTTTGGGCAGAGGACAGCAGAAGCTTTTATTTCCTGGCAACTGATCATGGCAATACAGTTGTTTATTATGGCTCTTTAGATGGGGAATTATATCCTGCACTGCTGGATCAGCAGCATGTATATGGATTGACAACAGGAGGAAGTATCAATAAAGCTGTTGTAGCCATTAGCAAGCCGTCATATCCAGGGGATTTATTTTTGCTTGATGTCCCATCAGGGGAATTAAAACAGCTCACAAAAGTGAATGAAGAGTTCCTGAACGGAGTTGAACTGGCAGATGCGGAGCCAATTCAGTTTAAATCTTCGGATAATTGGGACCTGCATGGCTGGATCATGAAACCAATCCATCTGAAAGAGGGCGAAAAAGCACCGCTTGTGGTCGAAATCCATGGCGGGCCTCATGCCATGTATGCCAATTCTTATTTCCACGAATTTCAATGTCTCGCAGCAAAAGGCTATGCGGTCTTATTTATCAATCCACGGGGAAGCCATGGATATGGCCAGCATTTTGTAGACGCTGTAAGAGGAGATTACGGGCGCAAGGATTATGAAGATATTATGGATGCAGTCGATTACGCGCTGGAAAACTTCGATTTTATCGATAAAGACCGGCTTGGCGTAACGGGAGGAAGCTATGGCGGCTTTATGACCAACTGGATTATTGGACACACCAGCCGCTTTAAGGCAGCAGTCACTCAGCGCTCCATCTCCAACTGGATCAGCTTTTATGGTGTAAGTGATATCGGCTACTATTTTACTGATTGGCAAATCAAGAGTGATTTGAATGATATAGAAAAGCTTTGGAAACATTCGCCGCTTGCTTATGTGAATGATATGAATACACCCCTGCTGATTCTGCACAGCGAAAAAGATTATCGCTGTCCAATTGAGCAGGCAGAGCAATTATTCATTGCCTTAAAGCATCGGAAGAAAACAGCAAAATTTGTGCGGTTCCCTGAAGCCAACCATGAGCTTTCCAGAAGCGGAAAACCGAATTTAAGAATCAGCCGCCTTAACTACATTGCCGGCTGGTTTGATGAATATCTCTAAACAGTTACCGCAGGCCTTCGGGTTTGCGGTTTTTTGAATAAAGCTGTAAAGTAACATCAAAATCGCCGATATATCAATGAAATCAGTTTTCATATTAGCGTAAAGAAACTATTTAAAATAAATTGCAACGAAACCAATTCATCTGCAAAGTATAAGGGTATACAGGATATACCAGCAGTGATATCGAAACTTTTTTATGGAAACCGCAGTCGAATATAGGTGAAGGTATTTCCATACCCGCGGCCGAATTATAATTTAACTGTAAAGAAAGGACTTATTTTTATGAGATCAGATAGATATGAAAAGAAAAAAAAGAAAAGTAAATGGAAATCCGTCCTCTTAGTCCTGTTTCTCCTGATTGCAGGAACTCTTGGCTATTCGTATTTTCAGTTCAAGCAAGGTGTTTCCCAGACAGAGGGAGAGGCAAATATACAGACAGAAGAGTTTGAATTTAACGGTGAAAAAGATAAATATGGAGGAACGAATATCCTGATCCTTGGAAGTGACGCAAGGGGAAAAGAGAAATCTAGGGCAGATACCATTATGGTTGCCCAGTATCATCCTGAAAAGGGAACTTATAAACTTATTTCTTTTATGAGAGATATGTACGTTGACATACCGGGCCATGGGCAAAACAGAATAAATTCAGCTCTTGCTTATGGCGGTCCTGAATTATTAAGGCAGACGCTCAAGGAAAACTTTGATATAGATATAAAATATTACTCTATTGTTGACTTTGAAGGCTTTGTCCATTTAATTGATGAAGCTTTTCCAAGAGGGGTAGAAATTGATGTGGAAAAAAGAATGTCTGCCAATATCGGCGTTACTCTGGAACCGGGTCTGCAGCGTCTTGATGGTGAGCATCTCCTTGGGTATGTCAGGTTCAGGCAGGATGCCGTAGGGGATTTTGGAAGAGTAGAACGCCAGCAGAAGGTAATGAAAGAAGTAGCAAGCCAGTTTACAAGCCTTCAGACCATTACAAAGCTTCCAAAACTCATCGGGGTGGTAACTCCTTTTGTAAATACCAATATGAATACGGGCGATATTCTGTATATTGGGAAAGATTTCTTATCTGAGGATAACAGGAATGTAGAGACTCTTCGTGTTCCTGTTGATGGAACATTTGAAAACCAGAGAATTAATGGTGCTGCTGTTTTAGGCATAGATAAAGAGGCGAACAAAGCGGCAATCCATGAGTTTCTTTCGAAATAAAAGTTAGAAACACTGTTTTTGGCGGATTAGGTGTACAATAAAAGGGGAAGTGGTAAAACTAGGGTAAACTTCCCTTTAATGATAATCGAACGAATAGGACTTTGCTGCATATTGGACAAGGAGATACTAAATGGATTTTGAACTGTTCAAAGATTGGTTTACATTGGATCATATAATGGATTTAATCCGGGAATATCGTTCATTTGGGCCCCTTCCCGGTATTCTGCTTCCAATGCTAGAAGCATTTTTGCCTTTTCTGCCCCTGGTTTTGTTTGTAATGGCAAATGCGAGTGCATTTGGTCTCTGGCTGGGTTTTTTATACTCCTGGCTCGGCGCGGTGGCAGGAGCGCTGCTCGTTTTCCTGCTGGTCAGGAAATATGGCCAGAAACGAATACTCCGTTTTTTGAAGAAGCATAAGCAGGTACAGAAACTTATGAAATGGGTGGAAAAGCATGGGTTTGGGCCATTGTTCATCCTGCTCTGTTTTCCGTTTACTCCTTCGGCAGTTGTAAATATTGTCGCCGGGCTTTCAAATATCAGCATTGCTCAATATATGCTGGCAGTTCTGACTGGCAAAATAGTAATGATTTTTACAATAAGCTTTGTCGGATATGATATCAAATCATTAATAACACAGCCAATTCGGACAGCCATTGTTGCATTGGTCATTTTCATTCTTTGGTATGTCGGCAAAATCATTGAAATAAAGATGAATATGAGCGTAGAAAAAGACCGCGGGAATAAAAAGCATTGAATGCAGTACTGGGGGAGATGGAATGTGAAGGAAGGCTTGAGAAAAGAAGGAGCGGAATGGCTGAAGGCTTTTGCAATTGGCATCATCATCTTTGCTTTTATACGGACTTTTTTCTTCTCCAATTATGTTGTGGAAGGTGAATCCATGATGCCCACCCTTCAGGATGGAAATAAGCTGATTGTCAATAAAATCGGCTATCAGGTCAGCGATTTAGAGCGCTTTGACGTAATTGTTTTTCATCATAATGATGAAGAGGATTTTGTAAAAAGAATAATAGGGATGCCAGGGGATGAAATCGAATACCGCAATGATGAATTATTTATAAATGGCAAAAAAGTGGATGAACCTTACTTGGAGAAGTACCGGAAAGAAACATTAGGAGGCAAACTGACAGGTGATTTTACACTCCTGGAGATGACGGGCACAGAAACGGTTCCGGACGGAAAACTTTTTGTTATGGGAGATAATCGCCACGGAAGCTGGGACAGCCGGCATTTTGGATTTATTTCAGCCGGCCAGGTTGTAGGAAAAGTAAACCTGCGCTATTGGCCGCTTGATGAAATGGATGCGTCATTCTAAACAAACTTATTTTGCGAAAAAGGGACTCGATAATATCAATTATTCGAGTCCCTTTTATTTAAACTGTCTAGCGCAAGCGTCTTGCCCCCTCCTAGAGGTGTCGGGGGGTGGGCAAGACGCTTGCGCTTTTCAAATTGCAGGCAAGACATCTCAGATAACATGCAAATTAGGATTATTCCTATATTCAGGTTCGCAGTTTACACATACGTTTTCATCATAGTCAGTCATATTGACATCTTCACGATTGTATTCAATTCCGCAAAGGGAGCAGGCAACCATTTTTTCTTCTGCCATTTCCTCTGGGGGAATTGGTATAGCGTCATTAATAGTAATGGGCTCTACGGTAATTCCGCGTGTATTGGCCATTTCGGCATTTAAATATTCCTTTGCGGATTCTTCACTTTCCCAAAATCCCAAATCCCATAACAGCTCCTGGGCGTCTCCGTTTTGAGCCATCAAGCCATAAACAACTTTCATGATAAATGCTCCTTTCAATTTTGCTGTCCTTTTGTTTTATATTTCTTAGCCTTTTTTGGCTGCGATTAAACCGATTCAAAAAATTACCATGAGTTCCCTTGGAAGACCGGGATAGCTTTTTAAACAATGAGAATATATTGCAGGGGCACAGGAGAAACTGCAGGCTTTGTCGAATAATAGCTTGTGTACACGTCAAAGGATCCGTTTCAGTATCTGATGTCGGAATATTTAAATATATCATGGAGGTGCAATTGATGAGGCTGAAGGATAAAGTCGCCATTATTACTGGTGCGGCTAATGGAATTGGTCTGGCTGCGGCCGAAAAGTTTGCAGGTGAAGGAGCGGTGGTAGCCATGGCAGATTATGATGCAGACATGGGAATTACCAGGGCTCAAGAGCTGAAGGAAAAAGGTCTTCAGGTTGAGTTTTTTCAGGTGAATGTCGCGGAAAGGCAAAGCATAGACAGTATGGCGGAAGCTGTAAAAGCGGCATTTGGAAAAATTGACATCCTTATCAATAATGCAGGAATAACAAGGGACGGGATGCTGGCAAAGTTATCTGCAGACGATTTCCAGGCGGTTATGGACGTGAATCTGGCAGGTGTCTTCCATTGTACACAAGCAGTGCTTCCAGTCATGCTGGAACAGGGAAGCGGTAAAATTATCAATACCTCCTCTGTTTCCGGAGTCTATGGGAATGTCGGACAGACAAACTATGCTGCAGCCAAAGCGGGTGTAGTGGGAATGACCAAAACATGGGCAAAAGAACTCGGCAGAAAAGGAATCAACGTAAATGCCGTTGCCCCAGGATTTATCTCAACCGGTATGACAGCAAAAGTACCGGAAAAGGTTATTGGCCAAATGCAAAGCATGGTTCCGCTGGGCAGACTTGGAAAACCGGAAGATATTGCGAATGCATACCTGTTTCTGGCTTCCGATGAATCGGATTATGTGAATGGCACGGTCCTTCATGTAGATGGCGGCATCATGATGTAATGACCTGACTTCGAGCGCCTGCTCGATAATCAGAAGATAAAATGAGGTGGAAAAGATGAGAAATGTTGTAATAACATCAGCAGTCAGAACACCGGTTGGAACGTTTGGCGGAGCCTTTAAGGATCTTCTGCCGACAGATTTGATTGTGCCTGTATTAAAAGAAGCTGCCGAGAGAAGCGGCCTGCAGAGCAATGAGGTGGATGAAGTGATTTTGGGACACTGCATTCAACGTACAGATGAACCGAATACAGCAAGGACAGCAGCTTTGCTTGCAGGCTTTGATGATACAACAACAGGGTTCACAGTCCAGAGGCAGTGTGCATCCGGTATGCAGGCAATTATTTCTGCAGCGCTGCAGATTCAGTCAGGGATGTCAGATATCGTGATTGCTGGAGGAGTGGAAGCCATGAGCTCCAGCCCTTATGTATTAAAACAGCATCGCTGGGGCGCCCGCATGCAGCATGGGCAGGTAACCGACACCGTATGGGAAATTCTCGAAGATCCAATCCATCATATTATGATGGGGGAAACGGCAGAAAACCTGGCAGAAATTCATGCCATTACAAGAGAAGAACAAGATGAAGCGGCCTTGCTTAGCCACAAGAGAGCCTTGCACGCAATTGAAAACAGTTACTTTGATTCTCAGATCGTTCCAATTACTATGAAAAGCAGGAAAGGGGAAGTAACCGTTACAAAAGATGAAAACCCACGTGCAGATTTAACAGCCGAAAAGCTGCGAAGCTTGAAGCCTGTCTTTAGAAAGGGCGGCTCCGTTACAGCAGGAAATGCATCAAGCCTGAATGACGGCGGAGCAGCACTTGTCCTGATGCCGGAAGAACTGGCTCTGAAAAAGGGACTGAAGCCTCTGGCAAAGATTGTTGGCTTCTCCGTGGCTGGAGTAGATCCAAAAGTAATGGGAAGAGGGCCAGTGCCCGCAGTCAAAAAAGGTCTTGCTAATGTCAGCTGGTCGCTTGATGATGCAGACTTGATTGAGGTCAATGAGGCTTTTGCAGCCCAATATTTGGCGGTGGAGAAAGAGTTAGGCTTAAACCGGGACAAAGTGAATGTAAATGGAAGCGGAATCAGTCTGGGACACCCTATTGGATGTACCGGTGCGCGCCTTGTTGTGAGTCTCGTTCATGAATTAAAAAGAAGAGGCGGCCATAAAGGAATAGCTTCTCTATGTGTCGGAGGCGGGATGGGGGCCACAGTATTTGTGGAAACGTACGAATAAAGAGTTCCTTCGGGAGCTCTTTATTTATCCGAAATAAGTGGATCCCATCTTCTGCAGAATTGATTTTTCCGGGGGTGAAGAAAGTGATAAGCAGTACGATATTGTCTGGAAGGAGTATCATTCTGGGGTCGTTTATTGAGGAAGATATTAAAAAGATAATCCAGTGGCATTCAGACGAAAAAATCATGCGAAACCTGGGTGCTCTTCCGGTAAAACCCAAACAGGAAACGGAAATTAAGAAATGGCTTGATGAATGTCCGCAAGACACCTTCAGATTCTCGCCTCAGGTTAAAAGAAGCAAATGAACTGATAGGCTATGCAGAGTTAAACGGCATTTTATGGCCCCACAGAACAGGCTGGATCACCATTGCCATTGCAGATGAAACCGAATGGGGAAAAGGGTACGGAAAGGAAGCCGTGCAATGCCTGATTCGCTATGCTTTTATGGAGCTTAATCTGTATAGGCTTCAGCTTACTGTATTTTCCTATAATACTAGAGCAAAAACTCTTTATGAAAGTCTTGGATTCCAGAGAGAAGGCTGCTATAGAGAGTTTCTTGAGCGCGATGGAAAACGGCATGATATGTATCTATACGGGCTCCTGAGAAAGGAGTGGAAAGAGTGAAGAAGCGCGGAATGATTCCGCGCTTTACAAGATTTATTCTGGCTGACTGACAAAAATAATTTCTTTTGACAAGAAATAGCTAAGAACGATATTCGTCAGGAAAAAGGCAAGAAGCAGATACAGTACATAATGATATTCAAGAATCATGACTGCCGGCGGGGCAAGGCTTGCTCCGGTTAATAGAAAAAAAGAATAGAGAGAAAGCGCTTTTGCACGATCAGCCCCTGCAATCATGCCAATCAGTGTGATAACAGTGGGAACAAGAAGAGATATGGAAGCCACGAACATTATAGAAATAGCCATTAAGGCAAAAGTGCTGCTGAAGAAAAACATATTAATGATGCTGAAGATTCCTAAAAGTAAACCAAGCTTTAATGTCGAATGGGCACCAATCCGCTCAATTAATTTTCCCGTAAAGAGAGACAGCAGCGCCCCGATTAGTCCCACAGCTCTTAATGTGAACAGCTCCTCCATGGTTCCCTCGAAATTCCTTCCTATTGCATCGTAAAAAGCTACAAAGGTAAACAGCAAAGTAAATGTAATAGCATAGCTTTGGAGCAGGCTTCCGTTCATTAATAGGTTTTTCATAATAGAAATAACGGAAACCCCTGATTTGGAAGGAGGAGAAGTGCCTGGAAGTATTTTATACGATACAAGGAAAAGAATAAAATAGCAAAACGCAAAGAAATAAAAAGCATAGTTCCATTTAAAATAAAAAGTAATTGTCGAACTGATCAGCTGTCCAAGAATGCCGGCGACAAGGAACCCTGTATTGATAAAAACAAGCAGCAGGGTGCGGCTCCTGGGCTGAAAAAGATCAAAAGAATAAGCGAAGGCAACAGGAGCAAAGCTCCCAAGGGTCAGCCCCTGAATCGACCTGGTTATATAGAGAGCCTCTACATTAGGAGAGAGCCCGACGGCACAAGTGGATAAAGCAGAAGCAAACAAACCCGTAATAATAATTCTGCGCCTGCCAAATGTATCTGAAGCAGGACCAAAGAATAGCAGGCCGGCTGCATAAAAAAATGCAAAAAGGCTTCCCCCGCCGACAATATAATTTTCGTTTACTTTAAATGAGTCAGCAATGTCCCCGTAAATAGGGATTAGTGTATAAATGTTGCTGGCCACAAAAATTCCTGTAACTGTCAGAATGACTGAAGTTGCAATCAGGACCGGTTTTGACATCATCCTTATCACCTGCCGATATACTTTATGCACGAAACCCCGTATAGGAAAGTTGTCATTTCCACAATTTTGAAAAACCCCATTCAAAAAATTGAACAGCTTATATGATAAAATAATGATAGAGAGAGAGCTTTTTTTAAGGAGGAAAAATATGACCGTACGTTTATTGATAGGCCGTTCCGGAAGCGGCAAAACGGAACACTGCCTAAATGAAATCCGCGATGAACTGCGGCTTAATCCGGATGGAGATCCAATCATTTATTTAGTTCCGGAACAAATGACGTTCCTTTCAGAATATAAATTAATTACCACGCCAGGCCTTGGCGGAATGATACGCAGCCAGGTATATTCTTTCACGCGCCTTGCCTGGAGAATTCTTCAGGAAACAGGAGGCATGAGCAGATACCATCTTAACAGTGTTGGCATCAGCATGCTAATCCGCAAAATTATCGAAGATAAAAAGGATGAACTGAAGCTTTTCCAGAGGGCTGCAGATAAAAATGGTTTTATTCAGCAAATTGAACAAATAATGACTGAATTCAAACGTTATTGTGTAGCTCCCGATGAACTGGCTGAAAGGCAGCAGCAGCTCTCAGGAACAGGGAAATCGAATAAGGCACTTCAGGACAAGCTGCATGATCTTGAATTAATCTATAAAAATTTTGAAGAATCCCTTGCCGGCAAATATACAGATTCAGAGGATTATTTCCGCCTGCTTGCTGAAAAAGCCTCCAATTCAGAGTATCTAAAAAATGCCGAGGTTTATATAGATGGCTTTTACAGCTTTACACCACAGGAATATTCGATTGTTGAACAGCTGATGAAGCAGTGTAAAAACGTCACTATTACACTGACGCTTGACCAGCCGTTTAAAAATAGTGCTCCTGATGATCTTCATTTATTCAGAATGCCTGGAGAAAACTATCAGACAATCAAAGAAATGGCTTCCCGCAACAGTCTGGATGTTGAAGAAATGATCCTTACTGAGCAAAGAAGGTGGAGCAGCCCTTCTCTTAGGCATCTTGAGGACCATTTTGACAGCAGGCCTGCTGAGGCATTGCCAGGGGAAGCAGACATTCATATCGGACAGGCTGTTAACAGGAGAGCTGAAATCGAGGGCGTTGCCAGAAAAATAAATAAGCTTGTTCGTACAGATGGCTATCGCTATCGTGATATTGCAGTACTTGCAAGAAACGGACAGGGTTATCATGACATGATTGAAACAGTGTTCCATGACTATGATATCCCATTTTTTATTGACCAAAAAAGAACTATGCTGAATCATCCCCTCGTAGAGTTAATTCGGTCAACTCTTGAAATCATCAATGGGAATTGGCGCTATGAACCGATCTTCAGGGCAGTAAAAACGGAGCTGATTTTTCCGTCCAGGTTAAACGCCGGCAAGCTTCGTGAGCAAATGGACAGACTTGAGAACTATGTTCTTGCCTATGGCATTCAAGGAGACAAATGGACGAAGAAGAAGAGATGGATTTACAGGAGAATCAGGGGGCTGGAGTTTGATGCGGTTGCCCAGACTGATGCCGAGAAGAAAATAGAAGATGAGTTAAGTGATTTGCGCAAAATGATTACAGGCCCAATATTAAGGCTGCACAGGCGCTTGAAAAAGGCTGCTGATGGCCGCGGACTTTGTGAAGCTTTATTTTTGTACATGGAAGAAATGGATGTGCCTGTGAAGATTGAAAAGTGGAAAACAGCTGAAGAGGAAAAAGGGAACCTTGTTAAGTCAAGGGAACATGGACAAGCATGGAATGCCATTATGGAGCTTCTGGATCAGTATGTAGAAATGCTTGGTGAAGAAGAAGTGACGCTTAAGCGCTTTGCTTCCATTCTGGATGCCGGTCTGGAGTCGCTGAGATTTACGCTTGTTCCGCCTGCCATCGATCAGGTCATGGCGGCCGATTTGGAAAGGTCAAGGCTAACTGATATTAAAGCTGCCTTTGTCATTGGTCTGAATGAGGGAGTACTTCCTGCCAAATTCTCAGAGGACGGTGTGCTGGCGGATGACGACAGAGAAATTCTGAACACCAACGGAATGAAACTGGCGCCAGGAAGCCGTACACGACTTCTTGATGAAGAATTTATAGCCTATAAAGCGTTTGTTACTCCATCAGAAAAACTTTTTATCAGTTATCCGCTGTCAAATGAAGAAGGTAAGGCTCTTATGCCTTCTCCTTATATTAAGAGATTGGGAGATTTATTCCCTGATTGCAGGCAGCATTCCTTCATGTCGGATCCGGCAGAGCTGCCGGAAACGGAGCAGCTGGAATATGCGGATAACCTTAATACAGCACTTTCGTATTTGACTTCACAGCTTCAGCTGAAAAAACGCAGCTACCCAATCTATGACCTGTGGTGGGATGTTTATAACTGCTACCTTAATAATGAGCAGTGGAGAAGGCCAGCATTAAAGGTTCTTTCCAGCCTGAATTATGAAAACAGGACACTTCAGCTTGGCGAAGACATCAGTAAAGAATTGTACGGCGATCATATTCAGGCAAGTGTTTCCAGAATGGAATTATTCCATAGCTGTCCATTTTCCCATTTTGCACAGCATGGACTAAGGCTGCGGGAAAGACAGGTATACCGCTTGGAGGCACCGGATATCGGGGATTTATTCCATGCTGCTTTAAAATTTATCGCAGAAACAGTTATGACTCAGAAGCTTTCATGGACAGATATGACGAGGGAACAGTGTGAGATCCTTGCAAAAGAAGCAGTTGAAATGCTTGCTCCTAAACTGCAAAATGAAATTCTTTTAAGCTCGAACAGACATCACTATATTAAGAGAAAGCTTGAGCAAATCATCAGCAGGGCCTCCTATGTAATCAGTGAGCATGCCAAATCAAGCGGATTTTCGCCAGTGGGGCTTGAGCTGGGATTTGGTCCAAAAGGAGAACTTCCTTCGCTTGTTTTCCCGCTTAAAAACGGGACGAAAATGGAACTTGTCGGAAGAATTGACAGGGTGGATAAGGCTCAGGATACAAACGGAACATTTTTACGGGTTATTGACTATAAATCCAGTTCCAAAGACTTAAATGTCAGTGAGGTTTATTATGGCATTGCTCTGCAGATGCTTACGTATCTTGATATTATCATTGCCCATTCCAATGCCTTAATCGGAACAGAAGCAGATCCAGCTGGAGTACTTTATTTCCATGTCCACAATCCAATTGTAAGCACATCTAAGATGCTTACATTGGAAGATATTGAGCAGGAACTTTATAAGAAATTTAAAATGAATGGTCTGATGCTTGGGAATGAAAATGTTATCAGATTAATGGATCAGACTCTTGAGACAGGAGATTCTTCCATCATCTCTGCAGGATTCAAGAAGGACGGGACACTCTCGAAGCGATCTAAAGTGGCAAGCAAGCAGGAGTTTGACTATTTGCGCCGTTATGTACGGAAAATGTATGCAAATACCGGCAATAAGATTACAGAGGGGGCTGTCGATATTGCCCCGTATAAAATGAAAGACAAAACACCTTGTACTTTTTGTGCCTATAAATCTGTATGCCAATTTGACGAATCGCTCGATACAAATGATTACAGATTATTTGTGCCTAAGCCAAAAGAAGACATGATTGAAATCATCAAGAAGGAGGTAGAGGGCGATGAAAATGGCCATACCGCCTAAGCCGGAAGATGCAACCTGGACTGATGACCAATGGAAAGCGATTATGGCCAAGGGCCAGGATATCCTGGTGGCTGCTGCAGCCGGATCAGGGAAAACGGCTGTTTTGGTTGAAAGGATTATCAATAAGATTATCGCTGATGAAGATCCTATTAATGTCGATGAACTGCTTGTTGTGACCTTCACAAATGCCTCGGCAGCCGAAATGAGGCACAGAATCGGCGAGGCTCTTGAAAAAGCGATAAATGCCGATCCGAAGTCAGCTCACCTCAGAAAGCAGGTAAGCTTATTAAACAGGGCATCCATCTCGACTTTGCATTCATTTTGCTTAGAGATGATCCGAAAATATTACTACATGACCGATATTGATCCCGGATTTCGAATCGCTGATGAAACAGAAGCACAGCTCTTAAGGGATGAAGTACTTGAAGAGCTTTTTGAAGAGGAATACGGTAGAGAGGGAAATGAAGCATTCTTTGCACTTGTTGACACTTTTACAAATGACAGGAGTGACACTGCGCTTCAGGATATAATTAGGGACTTATACGATTTTGCCCGCTCCAACCCTTCACCTGATCAATATCTTGATTCAATTGTTGAGATGTATAACGTGGATGGAGTTAACAGTCTTGAACAGCTTCCATTTGTCCGTTCCCTTTTGGAAGATATAGATCTTCAGCTGAAAGGGGCCAAGCAGCTGCTGGAATATGGGCTGGAGCTGACCAAGCTTCCAGGAGGACCGGCTCCGAGAGCAGAAAACTTTATCGCAGATCTGCACGTCGTAAATACTCTAATTGAAGCGAAAAATGATTCTTGGCTGATGCTATATGAAGCGATGCAATCATGGTCTTTTGGCAGAGCCAAAACGTGTAAGGGTGATGATTATGATGAAGGGCTGGTTGAAAAAGCAAAGAAACTTAGGGACCAGGCCAAGAAAATCATAACAGGCCTGCAGGAAGAATTGTTTTTCCGCAGACAGGAAAGCTTCATGCGTGACATGGCGGAAATGAAGCCACATATAGAATCGCTTGTTTCGTTAGTTAAAGAATTTTCCATTCGCTTTGACCAGGTTAAAACTGAAAAAGGGCTGGTTGACTTTGCCGATCTTGAGCATTATTGCCTTGAAATTCTTTCATCATCAGATGAAGAGGGGAGGCTTTTGCCATCAGAAGCAGCTCTTGCCTGCAAAAATCAGTTCAGAGAAGTTCTTGTTGATGAGTATCAGGATACCAACATGGTTCAGGAAGCTATTTTGCAGCTGGTAACGGCAGATTCAGAAGAAAACGGGAATCTTTTCATGGTAGGCGATGTAAAGCAGTCGATCTACCGTTTCCGCCTTGCAGAGCCTAATCTGTTTTTGGGTAAGTACACCCGGTTTGGCCGGGACGGAGAAGAGGCGGGGCTCAGAATTGATTTGGCACGCAATTTCAGAAGCCGTAAAGAAGTCCTGCATGGGACCAACTATATTTTTAAGCAAATTATGGGAACATCTGTCGGTGAAATTGAGTATGATCAGGCAGCTGAGCTTGTTAAAGGAGCTCCTTATTCAGAGAGTCAGGAACACCCTGTAGAAATTGCCATTATTGACCTTGAAGGAAATGAAAAAAACGAACCTGAGCCTAAATCAATGGATGAGGGTTTTGACAGCGAAGATTTAGCCCAGTCACAGCTCGAAGCCAGATTTATGGCGTCGAAAATAAAAGAAATCATTGAGAATCGGAAAGAAGTTTACAACACAAAGACCCAATCTGGGCGGCCTGCCAAGTATAGGGATATTGTCATCCTGCTACGTTCCATGACATGGGCTCCGCAAATAATGGAGGAGTTCAAACAGCAGGGAATCCCTGTTTATGCCAATCTCTCCAGCGGCTATTTTGAAGCAACGGAAGTAGCGATTATGATGTCACTTCTAAAAGTGATTGATAATCCATATCAGGATATTCCGCTGGCATCTGTTCTAAGATCTCCTATTTTGGGGCTGACCGAAGAAGAGCTTGCACAAATCAGGATCCATAATAAAAGAGGATCTTTCTATGAAGCATTGACTTCTTTTTGCCGGAATGACCCAACCCTGGAAACAGGAGAATTATATGAAAAAGTGCGGCCATTTTTTGATCAGCTTAAAGATTGGCGTGTGATGGCGCGCCAGGGTTCTCTTTCCGAGCTGATTTGGCATCTGTATAGAGAAACCAGGTTTTTTGATTTCGTGGGCGGCATGCCGGGCGGAAAACAGAGGCAGGCAAACCTTCGCGCATTGTACGACAGAGCAAGACAGTATGAAGCAACATCATTCAGAGGATTATTCCGCTTCTTAAGGTTTATTGAACGAATGCGGGACAGAGGCGATGATCTTGGCGCTGCCCGTGCTTTGGGTGAGCAGGAAGATGTTGTCCGCCTTATGACGATTCACAGCAGCAAAGGACTGGAATTTCCTTTCGTTTTCATTGCAGGGCTTGCCCGCACCTTTAATACGATGGACCTGAAAAAGCCATACATGCTTGATAAGGAATTTGGATTCGCGGCAAAATATGTAAATGCCGAGAAAAGAATTTCTTATCCCTCTTTGCCGCAGATTGCCTTTAAACGAAAAAAGAAAATGGAAATGCTTGCTGAAGAAATGCGGGTCCTATATGTTGCTTTAACAAGGGCGAAGGAAAAGCTTTTCCTTGTTTCGTCCGTCAAGAGTGCAGACAAAAAAATAAATCAGTGGCTGCAGGCATCTGAGCATAAAGAGTGGCTCCTGAATGAGTATGACAGGGCTTCTGCAAACAGTTACCTGGACTGGATTGGCCCATCGCTTGTAAGACATAAAGATTGTGAGGCATTGAGAGGGGAAGGGCCGGTGTATCCTCTCGTTCCGGCTGACATACTTGAACACCCTTCCTGCTGGAATATAACCATAATCAAAAGCGAAGAAGCTGCTGTTCTTTCAGAAGAAGCCAAAGATGGCGAAACGGATCTGCTGCCATTGGTTTATGAAGGTAAACCTGTTCCGGCTGAATCGACTTATAAGGATAAAGTAGAGGAACAGCTTTCCTGGAAATATTCCTATAAGCAAGCAGCACAGCATCGATCTAAACAATCCGTTTCGGAAGTGAAGAGGCAGCGGGAGATTTTTTCTGAAGAAGACAGCGGTACTGAATTAATCCGTAAAATCAATAAACCCCTGCTAGGAAGGCCTCGATTTATGCAGGAAAAATCACTTTCTCCAGCTGAACGGGGTACTGCTATGCATGCTGTCATGCAGCATATTGATTTCAGCAGGCCTGCAACTGTGGAAACGATATCTTCCAAAATGGCAGAGATGGTTCATAACGAATTGCTGACAGAAGAGCAGCATGCCAGCATTGAGCCGCTGCTGATTGTACAGTTTTTCGAAACCGAACTGGGACAAAGAATTGTTCAGGCTAAATCGGTAAGAAGAGAAATCCCATTCAGTTTATCTTTCCCAGCCCGGGAAATCTATTCAGATTGGAAGGGAGGAGCTGAACCAGTTCTCATTCAGGGGATTGTGGACTGTGTATTTGAAGATGAGCAGGGCTTGGTGCTTCTGGATTATAAAACGGATGGAATCACCGGCCGATTTAAGGGAGGCTTTGCTGAAGCCAAACCCGTTCTCGAAAACAGGTACAAAGTTCAAATTGATATGTACACCAGAGCACTGGAACAAATATTAAAGAGAGAAGTCAATGAAAGATGCCTATTCTTCTTTGACGGGGCTCATACAATTAAGTTATAGGGAAAGCCGGCAAGGGAACTTGCCGGTTTTTTTGTATTAGCAGGAATGGTATTGCACGCACTAGCCGAAAAGCCGCGCACAACCAGTGTGTTTCCGCGCGCAAAAGGGAGAATCCCGCGCAGAACGAGGCGAAGCGCGCGCACCAGCTGAAAAAGCACGCACAATCAGAGAGTTCCGCTCGCAAACGAAATATTCCCGCGCGCAAAAGGGAGTAATCCGCGCAGAACGAGGTGAAGCGCGCGCACCAGCTGAAAAAGCGCGCACAATCAGAGAGTTCCCGCGCACAAAAAAGAGAATCCGTGCATTATTACAGCCCCAATATAGAGGGTAATTTAAATATAAAGGAGGCTTACAATGGGAAAAAAGCAAACAGAGACGGGAACCTGCGAATTATGCCTGCGGGAGGATACTGAAATAACCGTCCATCATTTAACGCCGAAAGAAATGGGGGGCACCTTCATGCCGACCGCGAAATTATGCATACCCTGTCATAAGCAGATTCATGCTTTATATACGAATGCAGAGCTAGCTGTAAGACTGAATTCAATAGAATTATTACAGCAGGATGATAAAATTGGAAAATATTTGAAATGGATCAGGAAGCAGCCTTCATCTAAGATAACGAAAGCCAAAAAGTCTAATGACAGGAAATCAAAAGGACGATAACAAATGTGCTATCGTCCGGAATTACTGATAAAAAATTAGTTATTGCCGACATTTGGCTGATCAACCAGACTGGTATCCAGTACATTGCTGGCACTCAGGCCATTGTTTGTAATGATTAAGCCGCCCGTATTTGCGGCACCCTGTCCGGTCGTTGATTTGGAATTGCTTTTTGGAGAGATGTACAGGGAGTCTCCAAATTGCACAATCCCCCCGCCGACATTGATGATTTGTACCGGTCCGATTATAGCTGGCATGTAAAACATCCTTTATGAAAAAATTTTTTCATCCTTGAGAAGTGCTGTTTTTGGGATAAACCTGACGGATATGCTTGACTCGGGCTTCCATTGAAATATTTCCACTGTTGCCGATATGAATGACAGATGAGGAGGAAACCCCGATAATATCAATGTTCTGAACCCGAATGATCGGATTAAGCTGTGTTGTCTGCATGGTTATGTCTTCTTCAATAGGGATTAAAGGAATGGGTTCCCTGAATACGGGATAGACTGAAAAATTCCCTTCCTTTGCGTTAAAATATTCAGCTTCACGCTGAGCAGCAATTGCTCTGGAGAATCCTTTAATAAAACAGGAGTCCCCAATTTCAAATACAGAAGAAAAGGCGATGGTGTCAATATTGATTCTGTCTACGGATGAAGTTCTTTGCAGCATAGCAGCTTACTCCGGTGTCAGAGGCACAAATGGCCCAACCAGAAGCGATTCAGGTGGTGTATCAAAAGTGGCTGCCAGCTGGATCGTATGCGTATCTCCCACCATTAAAACAGATGAGCTGGATACACCCAGCACTCTTATGCTGCCAACACATAAATCTCTGTTATATACCTGATAATTCATTCGTTATTCATCCCTTTCATATTCTCTGGCAAATGCGAGATAAAGGCATGGACTCCATTGTGAATTTCCTTTTTTATAAGCTCAATAATCTCTGCGTTATCATTTTCCTGCCCGGATCGATTCGAAGCCTGCTGCTGTTTAATATAGAAGTCAATCCTGTTAGGCAGCTGCTTTTTGATATCTTCTTTGATAAACGCAATATAGGAATCATCTACACTGACATTTAACTTCTTCTGTACAGAAGCTGTAATGTCAGGAAGTTCCCGTTCTAAATATTGATAGATGGCATCTTCAATTTCCATTGTTCTCTTCATTTGGTTCTTAGGCGAAATCGGTGCTTTGATGTTTTTGTTATCTACGGCAAAATCTTCAATGTTTTGCAGCTCAGAAGGATTTAAGCCAATATTTAAAGTGCCTTCAAGAGACTCTACCTTAAGCTGGTCGAATTTATATTCAATCCGATCGACCTGCATCGGCGGACGGCTTTTCAGAACTTCAGTCTCTTCCTGAAGTTTTTTGACCGCTGCTTCCAGGCTGTGTATTCGTTTTTCCTGTGCCTCTACAAAAGCATGCAATTGCTGAAGATAGGTATTTAATTGCTGGTTCAAGCGCACCACCTCGCTTTATTAAAAATGAACTTATCGTTTCTGCGCTCGGGTCAGGGGTACAGATGGCCCCAGAAAAACACTCCCTCCTGCTGGTCCCGCCGGCGTTGGCAATTCCGCTTCAGGTGCAGGCTCAGTAAAGCCGCCAGTGTTATACAAATAAGACGCTGGCTTTATAATGCCTGCACTTCCAATCTGCAAGACGGAAGAGTTTGTAATCCCGCCGATCTTTATTAAATTAATATGAATGGATTGCTGTATATAAAAATTCATATGATCACCCGTTTTAAGCATTGAAATAATTGCCCTGATCCACGCCATCACAATCATAAGTGTTTGTTGTGCTCCGATGATTGTAAACATTCAGGCCATCCCCCGTGTTAAACGATCCAGCGCCTGAAAAGGTCTTAGCGTTAGAAACAGGCATGATTTTATAGACATCCCCAATGTTGAAGACAGAACTGCTTCCGATTGATATGACCTGTGCGACTCCGACAATAGCTGGCATACATAACACCCTTTAAATTGATTTCTTGTATATCGTATGTGCCTACTAGCTGATTGTGATTAATTAGCCCAAATATCTAAAATGCACTTTAATAAGAAGGCCTGCAAATGTTATATAACAGACAAAATTCAGGTGAAACTGTCATAATTTTTATGATAATATAAAAAATATAGAATTAACTAAATTTTCAGTGAGGTGGCCATAAGATGAATGTCCCATTAATAGTAACGCAATTTTTAGATCGTGCTGTGTCTCTTTACGGTTCTAAAAAAGCCATTTTTGCAGATGATCGAGTTTTTACATATGAGGAATTGAACACGAGAGTTAATCAGCTCTCCCATGGCTTAAAAGCTTCAGGGATTGAAAAAGGGGACAGGGTGGCTTATCTTGCACCTAATTCAGTCGAAATGCTGGAGGGCTTTTATGGTATTTTTCAGCTGGGAGGAATCATAGTCCCTCTGAATATACGGCTGAAACCGGAAGATTATCTGTATATATTAAATCATAGCGAATCCAAAATCCTATTTGTAGACCAGGACCTTTATCACCTTATACTTCCTGTGAAAGATCAGCTGAGAACTGTGGAAAAAATCTTCGTGCATTATAAAGAGGAAGAGACTGAAGAGACCAATTATGATTCATGGCTCAGCAGTCAGGACAGCAGTCCATATCAGAGGGAAGTCCTCGACGAAAATGATCTATGCAGCCTATTATATACCAGCGGTACAACAGGCAATCCAAAAGGTGTCATGCTGACCCATCGCAACAATTACTTGCATGCGTTGTCAACTATGCATCATTTGAGGGTCAGCGATCAGGATGTATTGCTGCATGTCCTGCCGATGTTCCATGTGAATGGATGGGGTTCTCCTTTTTATTACACGGCAAATGGCGCTTCTCAGGTGTGTATAAGAAAAGCCACTCCGGAAAAGATTTTTGATGCACTGCAAAAACATAAAGTATCCGTCATGCATATGGCCCCTACTGTATTGAATTCGCTGATGCAGCATTATGAACAATTTGTACCGCCAGTTGAGCAGGATGTCAGAGTTGTTATAGCTGGCTCCGCACCACCGCCAGCTTTTGTAACAAGAGTTGAAAAGGAGCTTGGGTGGGAGTTCATACAGGTATATGGAATGACTGAATCATCTCCATTGAGCACTGTATCGACGATTCGGTCTCATCTTAAAGAACTTCCCCTTACTCAGCAATACCGGATGAAAGCAAAGGCAGGACACCAGATGATAGGCTGTGAAGTCAAGGTAATCAATGAACAGGGCGAAGAAGTGGCCCATAATGGCTTGGAAATCGGTGAAGTCGTTGTCCGCAGCAACGGAGTGATGAAAGGATATTGGAAAAATGAAGAGGCAACGATGGAAGCTATTCGTGGCGGCTGGCTTCATACCGGTGATATGGCAAATGTAGATGAGTACGGCAATATCGATATCGTTGACCGAAAAAAGGATATCATTATCAGCGGCGGAGAAAACATCTCATCCATAGAAATTGAAGGGTCCTTATACGAGCATCCTGCCATCCTGGAAGCAGCTGTTATAGCTGTGCCTCACGAAAAGTGGGGGGAAACTCCGCATGCATTTGTAGTCCTGCGAAGTGGAAAAATACTGACTGAGCAGGAAATTATCAGTTTTACCAGGGAGAAACTTGCCCACTTTAAAGCCGTTACGGGAGTGACTTTTGTCGAAGAGCTGCCGAAAACAGCTTCGGGGAAAATTCAAAAAATCCATCTTCGGAATGATTACTGGGAGTCGAAAGGGAAAAAAGGCCGTTTTGTTAATTAACTGGAAGCTGGACTTCAGCATTTGCTGGGGTCCTTTTATCAAAAAAAGAAAGTTTGAATGTTGATAGCTGTCTAGCTCCAGCGTCTACCCCCTCGAGGTCACTAGCTTGTCTTGTTACGGCTCCTAGGGACTCGGGGTCATAAGCCGTTTCCCTTCAGAAGGAAAAACACCTTCTTACAGGAACCGTCTTATGCCTGTCGTCCCTGGGCAGTCGCCTACACATTTCGGTCAATCCTCCCAAAAAGGCAAAAGACGCCTTTCCGTGAGGCTCGTCTTGTGCTTGTCGGGGTGGGCAAGGCGCTTCCGCATTTCTTTTCTGGACAATTAGAATTCTGCTCTCTATCATTAAGGTTAGATTTTCTTTCCAAAAGAAGGAGGCGTTTTATGGACAGGCAAGTCAGTCCGGTCCTGGAGAAGGATCGGATCATTTCGCTGGATATAATGAGGGGATTTGCCATCCTCGGGATCTTTTTAGTTAATATGCTTTCTTTCCATTCGCCATATCTATACATTGATCCTTTTGAATGGTGGGACAGCCGGGCAGATAATGCTGCCTATGCCTTTATTGATATCTTTGTGCAGGCCAGTTTTTATCCTTTATTTTCCATGCTGTTCGGTTATGGATTAGTTATTCTAAGGGAGAGGGCAATGGCTAAAGGCCTTGGATTTGGAGGAATGGCTGCAAGGAGATTTTCCCTTCTGCTTCTGATAGGCATCATTCATGCTTTTCTTATATGGCATGGGGATATTTTAATTAACTATGCAATCTTTGGCTTTATCTTTTTATTGTTTGTAAAAATGTCCGGAAGAAATATGCTTTTGACCGGAATATTGCTTTACATTATTCCCAATCTGCTATTTGCCCTTTTATTATTTGCAACGGTTCTGTTTGTTCCTGCTGATGAGCTATCTATCTATGACCCTCAAGCGGCATTAGCTTCTTTACAGGCATATCAAAATGGAAGCTTTTCCGAGGTTACCGCACAGCGGATAGAGGACTGGTCAGGTGTTAATAATCTTGCTTCACTGCCTATCATGCTGGCATCTATTTTTCCTTTATTTTTAATAGGGGGAGGAGCCGCCAAGCTGAGATGGCTGGAGGAACCTGAAAAAAACCGGGTATTCTTCAAGAAAATCATGCTGGTTTCTTTGGCTGCAGGGTTATTGTTTAAATTGCTGCCTTACTTGGCAGAAAGCAACCTGGGACTGGATTACGTGCAGGATATATTTGGAGGACCGCTGCTGGCTATTGCTTATGGTTTAGGGATAGCAGTGATGATAAAAAATGGCCAAGGACCAGGCTTTCTGCTGCCGCTCTCATATGTAGGGAAACTTTCGCTATCAAATTATCTTTTCCAGTCCACTATCTCGACTTTTATTTTTTACAGTTATGGATTAGGCTTCTATGGAAAGGTCTCTGTTTTTTGGGGGACACTTCTGGTTATTTTCATTTTCGCTTTTCAGATAATAATCAGCCGCTTCTGGGCTGCCCGCTATTATTATGGACCCGTTGAATGGCTATGGAGGAGCTTCACTTATTTGAGGATCCCTAATTGGAAGAGAAAGGGTTAATTATCTGGTTTCTCTTATAAATAGTCCAAAAATCTGAAAATTTATATTATACTAAAAAAGTGAATAATAAAATGAGGTGATGGGATTGAAGTTTGTTACTTTTAAGGATAGCACCGGAAGTGTGGCTGGTATATTAGACGACACCGGCACAAAGGTTCTTCCGCTGAATGCAGCTTTAGAAAAAATGGAAGGCAAAAGTGATTTGCCAGCGACTTTGAAGGAATGTATTGCCTTAGGGGATAAGTTCATTGAAAAGGTACATAGTTTAAAAGATTGGCTAAGCATCAATCCTGGCAGGGAAGAACTCTTCCGCCCGCTCGCTTCTGTTGCATTGGAAGCCCCGATTCCCCGTCCCGATAAGAATATCTTTTGTGTAGGCAAGAATTATGCCGAGCATGCAATTGAAATGGGAAGCAAAGAAGACATTCCTGAGCACATAATGGTCTTTACGAAATCGCCAACAACGGTAATAGGACCTAATGAAACGGTATTAAATCATAATAATGTTACAGCAGAGCTGGATTATGAAGGAGAGCTTGCCGTTGTAATCGGAAAAAAAGGACGGACTATCCCAAAAGAAGAAGCACTGGAACACATCTTTGGCTATACGATTATTAATGATGTAACAGCTAGGGATCTGCAGTCCCGCCATAAGCAATTTTTTATCGGTAAAAGCCTGGATGCCACATGCCCGATGGGTCCATGGATCGTCCATTCATCTGCTGTTGAAAACCCGAATCAGCTTGATATTCAAACAAAGGTAAACGGAGAATTGAGACAAAGTTCAAATACTGAAAACTTTATCTTCCCAATCGAAGAAATCATCTCGGTCCTGTCAAAAGGCATGACCCTTGAGCCGGGAGATATTATTGCTACTGGAACTCCTGCAGGTGTAGGCAAAGGCTTTAAGCCTCCACGCTTTCTTCAGCCGGGAGATAAAGTGGAAATTACAGTTGAAAAAATAGGAACTCTAACAAATTCTATAGAAAAATAAAAAGGTGGCCTGTGTATAAAAGCACAGGCCTTTACATATTAATTTAGATTATCAGATTGTCAATGAGATATATCACATATTGCCTTAAATAGTTCACAAAGTTATCCATATTGAGATCTTTGCAGCACCATAATTTTAGGATTTTCTATTCCAATATGGTATGATGGTATCGAATTTTACAATAGGAGGCACTGGAATGATACATGCCCATATAACAACATGGTTTTTGGCACTAGTTTTATTTATTATTGCCCTTATGATGCATAAAAGCGGCAAGCAAAAAGGTTTAAAAGTCGTTCACATGATCTTGAGACTGTTCTATTTGCTGATTATTGGAACAGGGGTTTGGATTTTAAGCAGCCTTAATAGCATCGACCTTCTTTATGTGCTGAAGTCCCTGGTAGGCATTTGGGTTATAGCTATGTTTGAAATGATTATTATCCGTACTGTCAAAGGGAAAAAGACGTCTATTTTATGGGGGCAGTTTGTTGTTGCTTTAATTCTGGTTTTATATTTAGGCTTTGTTAAATTGCCATTAACATTTATGACGTAAATAAGGATATTTTTTGAGAAAGCTGCCAAAAAGGCAGCTTTTTCTAATTTTGTCATGTCATGACTTCACTAAATATGGTAATTTAAAAATATAACTAACTATGTGATAAAAATTAGAAATTGGAGCCTCAGCCGTACAAGGAGCGTCCCTTTTAGCGGGTAACTGGCATTTTTCTAATGATCTTACTATGATGGTGGGTTTATATGGCAAAGACAATTTCATGTTTATATAAGAATACTAGCCAGCTGAATAGATTTATAGACTTGAATGAATTGGATGAATACCCCAATTTGCTTGTGCAGGTTTTTACAGGAAACCCTGAAAGTCTATATATCGCGAAACTTCAAAAAGAACTGGCAGAAAAGCTTCCATTTGCACATATAGCAGGCTGTTCGACTTCTGGTGAAATTTATAAAGGCCGCATAACGGAAAAACAAACAGTGATCTGCTTTACTGTTTTTGAAAAAACAGAATTAAAATCTTTCCTTTTCAACAGGAGTGATTTTAAGGATAGTTATGAAATGGGCAAAACCTTGGCACGGGAACTTGCTATCTTCAATACAGAAGCTGTAATCATTTTCCCTGCAGGGTTTGATGTGGATTCCACTGACTTGCTGGAGGGGATAAATGAAACCTATCCGGATATTGTGATTTCAGGGGGCCTTGCGGGAGATAATGGTTTATTTCAGGAGGGCTTTTCTTTTACTCAAGGTGGAATCACGTGCGATGGGCTTGCAGCAGTTGCTCTTCAAAGCGGCCATCTTTCAGTCCGTCCGTTTGCAAATTATCAGTGGCAGGAGATCGGAAAAAGCTTTACTGTTACAAAGGCCGAAGGATCTATCATCTATTCTTTAGATCATAAGAAGCCCTTAAATATTCTAAAGCACTATTTGGGAGAGGCTTTTATTAAGGATTTGCCGGAATCAGGTACTGAATTCCCATTCCTTTTAAAGTACCGCGGGGAAAAAGTATCCGTTTTTATTATTAAATCACTCGGAAATGGTGCTATTAAAGTAAACAGAAGGGTTGAAGAAGGAGACACACTCACGTTTGCTTATGCAAATCTGGAAGACATCATTGAGCGGTCTTTACAGGAATTAAAAGAGCTTGACCATCTAGCTCCTGAAAGCATATTTATATACAATTGTATGGCCCGAAAACAGTTTGCAAGAGATTTTACGGAAAAAGAACTGGAAATGTTCCAGGGGATTGCCCCAGCGAATGGGTTCTTTTCTTACGGGGAAATATCTTCCCGAAAAGGCGGAGTTCCGCAGATGGTCGGACATTCTCTTACATATCTTGCTCTATCAGAAAATAGTGCTGAATCAAAAAAGAATCGGCCAAATTTATATACTTATGAAAAAACGGCCCAATTTAAAACGATTACTTCTTTGACTCATTTAATGCATGCTTCTCAGGATGATATTAATGCATTAAACAGCAGTTTGAAAATGTCTGAACAATATTATAAATCTCTGTTTGATAACAATGCAGATTTTGTTTATTCAACCGATTTGAAGGGGAATTTCACAAGTGTTAACCCTGCATTCGAGAAAACTTTTGGGTACAGACGGGATGAAATAATCGGAAAAACAGCTCTTTCATATGTTCGTGATGGGGATGTGCAAAGGGTCAGAATGCATTTTTATCGGGCATTAAGAGGGAAAGAGCAATATTATAACGTTTATATCGATACAAAATCTGGCGAAACAAATCTTTTTCAGCTGAAAAATATTCCGATTACTGTTAATGGGGAATGTGTAGGCATTTATGGAATTGGCAGAAATATTACAGAACAGAAAAAGATTGAAGAGAAGATAACAGAACTGGCTTTTTTTGACCGGGATACAGGGTTGCCAAATAGAATGAAGTTTACCGAACAATTGGAAATGCAATTAAAGAGAGCCAGAAAAAAACAGAAGAAAATTGCAGTTCTTTCTATTGATATTGACCGCTTTAAAATCATAAATGACAGTCTGGGGCACTTTGCCGGGGATATGGTGTTAAAGGAGATTTCCGAAAGAATAGAAAGGGTTCTGCCGTCGGGTTCTTATTTGGGAAGGTTCAGCGGGGATAAGTTTACTTTGGTATTATCAAGGGAAGCAACTATCGAGAAAGTTATGAAAGTATCCAAAAAGATATTAGAGAAAATATCCCATCCTATATCTCAGTCGAATCAGGAATTTATTGTCACTGCCAGCATTGGTGCGAGCCTGCATCCAGATGATGGGTCCGATGAGCATTTGCTGCTGAAAAATGCGGATATTGCCACGAATCGCTCCAAGCAACAAGGAGGAAACAGGGTCACCTTTTTCTCGATGGAAATGAATCAGCAGGCAATGGTCAGACTTGAGCTTGAAAGCTACTTAAGAAAAGCTTTGCAGAAAAATGAATTCTATTTATGCTATCAGCCCTTAATTGATCTTGAAACAGGCAATTTATACGGAAGCGAAGCCCTGATCCGCTGGAATCATCCAAAACTTGGCCTTGTTTCACCCGGTGAATTTATTCCTCTTGCAGAAGAGACTGGTCTCATTGAGGATATCGGCGGCTGGGTATTGCGGTCGGCTTGTAAGCAGAATAAACGGTGGCAAATGCTTGGCTATGAATCTCTTTCCATCTCTGTGAATGTATCGGCCTATCAATTCCAGCAGCCGGGATTTCTTCAAGAAGTTAAGATGGCATTGGAACTTTCCGGTATGGAGCCGCAATATTTAACATTGGAGCTGACGGAGAGCACGATGCTGAGAAATGTTGAGTACAGTATACAAGTTATGAAGTCGCTGCAGGGTATAGGAGTCAAAGTATCCATTGATGATTTTGGCACAGGCTATTCTTCTTTAAGTTATTTAAAGGACCTTCCAATCAATACATTAAAGATCGATCGGTCGTTTATTAATAATCTGCGATTAAACACATCCGATGTTGCCATTGTAAAAGCCATCATCACCATGGGGCACGGGCTTGCCGTGAAAGTCGTGGCAGAAGGGGTGGAAACACAGGAGCAGATTGAGCTTTTAAAAGAATTAAAATGCCATTATGCACAGGGCTTCTATATTCATAAGCCGCTTATGACCCGTGAGTTTGAGGAAGGCTTATCTAAATATGCCCAAACGCACAGCTAGAATAAAGAAACAGCAGCACCGCCATTAAAGGCAGGCTGCTGTTTTTTTCATGAAAATAGTATAAGATTTTGAACGTCGATAACTGTCTAGCTCCAGCGCCTACCCCCTCGAGGTCACAAGCCAAGCCTCCCAAAAAGGCAAAGGACGCCTTTCCGTGAGGCTCGTCTTGTGCTTGTCGGGGGTGGTCAAGGCGCTTCCGCTTTTCTTATGAAGAAATTTTTTCAATAACCATCCTTTTTCCGCTGTTTAAGGTAAATTCAAACCGGTCACTCATTTTTTCATAATAGCAAAAATGGTGCTGTACATTGCAAATATGATCCTGGTTATCAAAAACGATGAAGTTCACACCGCTTTTCCTGTCCTTATCATTGAAAAATGCCAGCTGGTTATAGCAATAAATGCAGTCATAAACCGAGAATTGCATGGAATTTAAAGTGGTTACGAACTGGTAAAAAGCATCATCATTCATTTCCTCCAGTAATCTCTCGAGGGAGAAAACAAGATGTTTTCGGATTCGGATCGAGTCCTGATTCTTCAAGTGAAATATTTCATCATCAAAGGCCACTTTGCCATCCTCGAATAAAATGCCTTTCTTCCAGCGTTTAAAGCGGAATACTTCCATTTCCTGATGGAGGAATTCATCCAATAATGATGCTTCATCTGTTTCATTGTCGAAAAAAACCCATTGTTCATTAATATACTCTACAGTGCCTTCTGTAAAAGCACGGGATTGATATTCAATAAGCTTTGTTCGCTGCTGTCTATTCATATAAAACCTCCATTAACTTCCTCAACTTCTTTTTAGACAGTTTTGGCGATTTTTATAACCGCTGTATGTGGACAATTAACTTTTTTCTAGGCTGTGCATACAATAGCATCATGAAAAATGTGCCCATGCGATTCCGCTTTGAAAGGATGATGTAAAGTGTGTGGAATTACCGGCTGGATTGATTTCCAAAAGGATTTGAGAAAAGAAACGGCAGCAATTGGCAAAATGGCGGATACGCTGGCAAAGCGGGGTCCAGATGAAACAAACATATGGACAGATGTGCATGCTGGATTCGGCCATAAAAGGTTAATCGTTGTAGACCCGGCAGGCGGAAAACAGCCAATGTCTAGGGGAAAATATCAAAACCGCTATACTATTTGCTATAATGGAGAGCTTTATAATACGGAGGATCTCCGTAAAGAACTCCTTATAAAAGGATATTCGTTTGATGGCCATTCTGACACTGAGGTTTTGCTGACTTCTTATATAGAATGGGGAAAAAATTGCCTTCAATATTTGAATGGCATCTATGCTTTTGCTGTATGGGATGAGAAGAAAGAACAATTATTTATAGGCAGGGACCGTTTAGGGGTAAAACCTTTATTTTATAGAGAAACGAAGCAGGGCATTATATTTGGATCTGAATTGAAAGCCATTTTGGCCCATCCTGATGTTAAGGCTGAAATCGGGAGGGAAGGCCTGGCAGAAGTCTTTGGACTGGGGCCATCAAGGTCCCCGGGTTCAGGAGTTTTCAGAGGCATTGATGAATTAAGGCCTGCACATGCGCTGACGTTTTCAAGAAATGGACTGAAGGTATGGCGTTATTGGAATGTGAAAAGTGCGCCTCATGAGGATAACGTTGAGGAAACTGCTGAACGAGTCAGAGAATTGTTTACGGATGCTGTAACAAGGCAGCTGGTCTCGGATGTCCCGTTATGCACGTTCCTATCCGGCGGTGTGGATTCGAGTGCGATTACAGCTATTGCGGCAAAAGCTTACGAAAGAGATGGAAAGGGCCAGTTGAACACTTATTCGATAGATTATGAGGGAAATGAGGAGTTTTTCAAGGCTAATGAGTTTCAGCCCAATTCAGACGGAGCATTTATCCAAAAGATGTCCCAGACCTTTAATACGAGACATAACAGCTGTATAATCACCCAGCAGCAGCTGGCAGAGGATTTAATCGAATCCGTGCATGTAAGGGATCTTCCGGGCATGGCTGATGTCGATTCCTCCCTGCTATGGTTTTGCAGGGAAATAAAAAAGGATTTTGTTGTAAGCTTATCAGGGGAATGCGCGGATGAAATATTTGGCGGCTATCCATGGTTCCACAGAGAGGAAGACTTAAAGCGCAAGGGCTTCCCATGGATGAGGTCGCTCGAAGCCAGACAGGGTCTATTGAAAGAAGATTGGAGTAAGAAACTAAATATTCATGAATATGCCATGGAAAAATATCTTCAGGCAATCTCTGAAACCCCTGCCTTAGACGGGGAAAGCAGGGCAGACGCAAGCAGGAGAGAACTTTTCTATATTAATATGATTTACTTTATGACGACCCTATTGGACCGTAAAGACAGAATGAGTATGGGGGCGAGCCTTGAAGTCCGGGTGCCTTTTGCTGACCATCGCCTGGTGGAATATGTTTGGAATATTCCTTGGGAGATCAAAATGCATGGAAACCGCGAAAAAGGAATCCTGCGCAAAGCACTCGAAGGCATCCTGCCGAATGAAGTTTTATACAGAAAGAAAAGCCCGTACCCCAAAACGCATCATCCGGAATATACGGGTGCAGTCCAAAAGATGCTCACTGGATACCTGGAAGACCGGTCATCCGCTCTGTATGAATTCTTTGATTACAGCCAGCTGAAGAATATAATTGAATCGGGCGGTGACTCATTCCAGAAACCATGGTTTGGGCAGCTCATGACTGGGCCTCAACTGTTAGCACACCTTGCACAGATTCATGTTTGGTTTAAAGACTATAATATAAATATTGCAGAATGAAAAAGCAGCGGCAGTCATTACTGCCGCTTTCCTTATGGTTTTATAGAATATGTCTGCAGGGGGCTGCAGTTTTTATTGTTTAGACAGCTTTTGAAGACACGAACGACTTGTTAACCCAGACTCTGGATCTCCAGCGCCATAACATGAGCAATCCTCTAAGCCATTCATCGGCAATAAAGGCGATCCAAATGCCGGCAAGACCCAGTCCAAAATGAATTCCAAGAACATAGGAAAGGGTGACGCTTACGCCCCACATGGACAGGATCCCCATATAAACGGGGAATTTTACATCGCCGGCTGCACGGAGGGAGTTAATGACGACCAAATTAAACGATCTGCCGGGCTCCAGGAGGATGGTCAGAAGAATGAGAACACTGCCAACCTTTATGATGTCTGGATTAGAAGTGAATATGCCCATCAATTCTTCTGAGAACAAGGAGAAAAGAACGGCAGTTCCGAACGAAATCATGATGGCAAGGCGCAGGCTTTTCATGCACCTTTTATAGGCTGCCTCGTAATCCTTTCCACCTACCATATGGCCAATCAGAATTTGAGTGCCCTGGCTGATGGCGACACTGAAAAGGAAAATGAACATCATAATATTTTGTGCATAAACTTTTGCAGTCAGAGCTTCTGTACCCAGAGCAGCGATGAAAATGGTAATGACCATTTGCGACCCATTATAGGATAAATGTTCTCCTGCTGAAGGGATCCCGATTCTTAAAAGATTTTTGATATGTTCCTTTGGAAAGCGGAAAAGTAAGCGGAACGGAAGTGCTTTTTCTGTTCTTCTAAGCAGGACGGCGACAGCAGCAGCAAATCCGATCAATCTGCTGACGACAGTGGAGATGGCCACTCCTTCTACACCCAATACAGGAAAACCGAATGGGCCAAAAATGAATAAGTAATTGCCTATAACATTTAAAATGTTCATGCCGATGGTAATGTACATAACATCTCTGGTAAATCCATAACTTCTGATGATGGCTCCAATTGTCATAATTAATGCCTGGACAAAGGAAAAGCCGCCAACGATGACCAAGTAGGCGTTTGCCTGGTTTAAAAGTTCCTCCGGCAAATCCATCATCCGAAGCAGCGGTTTGCCTGATGCGAATAGAAGGATACTTAAGATGATTCCAAATACAAGGTTTGCCCCTAAGGAGACAATTGAAATTTCAGCAGCTGTTTTATTATTTTTTGCGCCTAAATTTTGAGCGATAAGGATGGAGGTCCCAGTTGCAACAAATCCAAACATGACGATCACGAGCGAAAGGATCTGATTTGACACACCGACTGCAGCCACGGATTCATCCGAATATTGCGAGAGCATAAGCGTGTCAGCATTCCCCATAAGCATGTGAAGCAATATTTCTATAAAGATCGGCCAGGTTAATGCAAATAATGTCAATTTTTTCTGGTTCTTAGTCATGGTTATTCTCCCTGTTTGTAAATAAATTTTCATGTAAATAGGAGGGGCCGACGACAATGTAAAACTGAAAAAAGAAAAGCCTTAAGGTCTTGCCCTTAAGAACTTTCCTTATTCCATCAGGTTCCCTATTTATTGAAGGTGACGGGGAAGGACAGGACTTCAAACCCCCATCCATCAAGCTGAACTTTAAGGTTCTCCGCTTCTGCTGCAAATTCTTCGTCTGTAAGCATATTCGTAATCTTTACACCCTTCAGCGGATAAGGCAAAGTAACTTCCGCACTTTCATCCGCAGGATTGGCGAGCACAATGATTGTTTTAAAATCATCGTATTTGCGATAGGCAACTATATTAGAATCTGTTTGAATAAATTCAAAATGGCCTTCATTTGCCAGCAGCTTTTCTTCTTTCCGCAGCTTAATAAGCCTTTGAATATGAGAATGCAAATCACGATCCTGTTTTTCCTCATCCCATTCCATGCATTTTCTGCAGCCTGGATCCATTTCACCGCTGAGCCCAATTTCATCCCCGTAATACAGGCATGGTGAACCCATAAAGGTAAATAAAAGTGTATAAATAAGTTTTACCCTATTTTTATCATCGTCACATTCCGTTAAAATTCTGGGTGTATCATGGCTTCCGACCAGATTGAATGCAGCTTCATAGACATTGGCCGGATAGCTGTGGATTTCAGCGGTCATATTATTGGCGAATTCAGTTCCGGTAATGGATTTTTTTGCAATTAAATTAAGCAAGTTGGTGGTAAAAGGATAATTCATGACAGCATCAAACTGGTCTCCGCGCAGCCAGGGCATGGAATTGTGCCAGATTTCCCCTAATATATAGAGATCTGGCTTAATTCGTTTAACAGTCTGCCTGAATTCACGCCAGAACTGATGGTCAACTTCATTGGCCACATCCAGCCGCCAGCCGTCAATATTAAACTCTTTAATCCAGTAACTGGCCACTTTGAGCAAATATTTTTTTACCTCGGGATTATTTGTATTCAGCTTTGGCATCTGCTCAACAAAAGCGAAGGTCTCATAATTAGGGTACTCCCCGCCTTTTAGCGGGAAACTATGCGGATGGAACCAATCTTTATATTGTGATTTTTCTCCCTTCTCAAGCAAATCCTGAAAAGGGGGAAAGTAGTACCCGCTATGGTTAAAAACGGCATCGAGCATCACTCTAATATCCCGTTTATGGCATTCTTGAACAAGTCTTTTTAATGTATCCTTTGAACCGAACTGGGGATCAATTTCCAGATAATCTATTGTATCATATTTATGGTTGGAAAATGCCTTAAAAACAGGCGTGAAATAGATGCCGGTAATGCCAAGGTCATGAAGATAATCCAGATGTTCAATGACACCTTCAAAATCACCGCCAAAAAAGTTATCCTTAGAGGGATGTTCACTGCCCCAGGGAAGAACTCCTTCGGGGTCATTGCCTCGATTCCCGTTAGCAAATCTTTCCGGGAAAATCTGATACCATACCGTATCCTTCACCCAGGTAGGAGCTTTAAATACTTCTTCAGGATGCAGATATGGAAAGTTGAAATAATAACCTGAATCAGAAGGAGCCTCCTCGTAAAAACCTTTTTCAGTCAAGATTAATTCTTCTTCACCAGATTTTAATTGGAAGCCGTATCTGGATCTTCTATATGGCGGGTCAATATAGACATGCCAATAATCATGAATGCCATCAGATCCGGATTTCTTCATATCCGTTTTTTCATACTGCCATTTTCCATCCGCCCAAAAATATTGGTCACCGTGTATTAATGTGACTTCAGAAACATCATCTTTCTTTGTTTGCAGTCTAATATGTAAGGTTTTCTTGTTGATAGGATAAACATAATGATCAGCAGGATAATGTATGATAGCTGCCTTTTCCATTGAAATTCCCCTTTCAAAAGTGCAATCGCTTGCATTATACCATATGAAAGAAATGAAAATATAGAAGAGAAATGAGTATCAATCTTTTAAAATTAATTTTCGCTTAAAAATATTTAGAAAAAGTAGTTGTAAAAGCCCAAAAACCTTGTATAATAAAAATTAGAAATTGTGCAATCGTTTTCATTAAGCGGTTTCATTGGGTAATAGTTTAAGTGAACGCTCATTTTTTTAGAAATAGATTAAAGCGTTTACACTTTTGTGCAAACGGTTGTACTTTTTACATTACTCAACAGATCTATTTAAAGGGGGCAATATCATGAAAAAGTCACTATCTTTCTTTATGATGCTGGTATTAGTGATCGGAATGCTGGCAGCTTGCGGTCCTCAGCGTGAGGCACAGCCGGAAAACACAGATAAAGATAACGGCACAGGCGAAAACCAGGCTGAAGAGCCAAAACCGGAAAAATTAGTAGTATGGGAAGACACAGATAAAGGCGTAGCTTTAAAGCCTGCCATTGAGTCTTTTGAAAAAGAATATGGAATTAAAGTTGAATTTAAAGAGTTGGGCATGGCAGATAAGATCCGTGACCAATTAAGACTTGATGGACCTGCCGGAAATGCACCTGACGTTGTTACACTTCCTCATGACCAAATTGGCCAGGTTGTAACTGAAGGTCTTCTTCAGGAAATCCAGGTAGAAGACAGCGTTCTTGATACTTTCACAGAATCATCCATCACTGCTCAAATGTTTGACGGAAAACTATATGGTCTTCCAAAAGCAACTGAAACACCAGTTTTCATCTATAATAAAGCATTAATGGAAAAAGCTCCTGAAACAATGGATGAGCTTTATACTCAAGCTAAAGAATTGACGACTGGCGGACAGTATGGATTCCTGGCTCTATTCGACAATTTCTATTTCGCACACGGACCTATTGCTGGCATGGGCGGATATGTTTTTAAGGAAAATGACGGTGCATTAGACCGTGAAGATGTAGGCTTAAACAACGAAGGCGCTGTTGAAGGTGCAGAGTTCATTCAAAAATGGTACGGTGAAGGCTTATTCCCTAAAGGAATCATCGGGGAAAGCGGTGGAGCAGCAATGGATGGCCTATTCAATGAAGGAAAAGCTGCTTCTGTTATGAATGGTCCATGGGCACTTCAAGGTATGAAGGATGCAGGAATTGAGGTTGGCGTTTCTGTAATGCCAAAGCTTCCAAACGGTGAGCCTGTTAAAACATTCATGGGTGTTAAAGGCTGGCATGTAACTGCATTCACTAAAAATCCTTATTGGGCAACAAAATTTGTTGAGCATATAACAAATGAAGAAAACTCAAAAATCCGTTTTGAGACAACTCAGGAAATCCCTCCTGTAAAATCTCTTATTGAAGACCCTGTAATTGCAGACAATGAAGCTGCAAAAGCAGTTGCTGAGCAATCTCAATATGCTGTTCCAATGCCAAACATTCCTGAAATGGCTGAAGTTTGGGGACCGATGGCCTCTGCACTTCAAACAATTGCAACAGGAAAAGCGGAGCCAAAAGCAGCACTTGATGATGCAGTAAAAACCATTAAAACAAATATTGAAACAAATCACCCTGCCAAGTAATTCTTGACAGACAAAGGGCGGTACCTTCCAGGAGGTATTGCCCCTCATTTTTATAGAAAGAAAATAGAAGCGGCAGAGGCCGCTTTCCTGTTCCTCTTTAAAGCAACCGTTTGCACAAAAAAGACAGCCACTATTATTTTGGAAATGAATTATAATAATAGAAAATACTTTCTCCTATAAAGAAAGGGGAGGCCACAGCCATATGGACGCAAAAAAAATGACATCCAAACATGGAAGAAATGCTGCTCTATTATCCATCCTGCCTGGGTTTGGACAGTTTTATAATAAACAGTTCGTAAAAGGTGCCATATTCTTAATACTTACGGTTTCGTTCTTTGCAGCATTCTATGACACACTCAATTGGGGATTCTGGGGACTTATTACACTGGGGGAAATTCCAGTTCTGGACCACTCGATTTTTCTCCTGATTGATGGAATTATCGCACTGATTGTAACAGCATTGGGACTTATCATTTATGCTTTCAATATTTATGATGCATATAATAATGGAAAAAAGCGTGATTTGGGTCTGAAATTAAACAGTGTAAGAGAACAGTACCACAATCTCCTTGATAATGGTTTTCCATACTTAATGATATCACCAGGATTTTTTCTCTTAGTTTTCGTTGTTATTTTTCCTATCTTATTCGTAGTTCTTCTTGCATTTACAAACTATGATCTATATCATTCTCCGCCTGCAAAACTGGTAGATTGGGTTGGCATTCAGAATTTTATCGATATCTTCAAGCTGGATTTATGGAGAAAAACCTTCTTTGGCGTAATGGGCTGGACAATAGTCTGGACTTTCGTAGCTACCACTTTGCAGGTAGCTCTGGGTATTTTCCTGGCAATTCTTGTTAACCAGAAGGATCTTAAAGGGAAAGCGATTATCCGAACAATCTTCATTCTCCCTTGGGCAGTGCCGGCATTTATTTCGATCCTGATTTTCTCAGGCATGTTCAATGAGACATTCGGTGTAATTAATAAAACGATACTAGATGCGATTGGCATCGGTCCCGTTCCATGGATGACAGAGGAAAATTGGACACGTTTAGCATTAATTTTTATTCAGTCATGGCTTGGATTCCCGTTCATTTTTGCCATGACAACAGGTGTGCTGCAGTCCATTCCGGATGAGCTTTATGAAGCTGCAACAGTTGATGGTGCAACGATTCTGCAGAAATTTTCAAAGATCACTCTGCCGCTGGTTCTTTTTGCAACAGCACCCATAATCATTACTCAGTATACATTCAACTTCAACAACTTTAATGTAATCTTCTTGTTCAATGGCGGGGGACCGGCCATTCCGGGCCAAAATGCCGGCGGTTCGGATATTCTTATATCATGGATTTATAAACTGACAATGACTTCTGCCCAATACGGCAAAGCAGCTGCGGTTACCATGATCCTGTCACTCATTGTCATCACGGTAGCTCTTTGGCAGTTTAGAAGAACAAAATCATTCCAAGAAGAGGATTTGATGTAGTTATGAGCATGAAGAAAAATAAAATAATCCGGCTGACTTTTTCATATGTAATCATTGCCTTAATGAGCTTTATTGTGATTTATCCGCTTTTGTGGGTAGTGGGTTCTTCCTTAAATCCAGGCCAAAGTTTGTCGGGATCCACAATGTTTCCTGAAAATCCGACATTAGATCATTACAAATATCTTTTTGATTCAGATAAGTCCAATTATGTTAAATGGTACTGGAATTCTTTGAAAATAAGTACATTGACCATGATATTAACGGTTATTACAGTATCCTTCACTGCGTACTCATTTTCACGTTACCGCTTTATCGGAAGGAAAAATGGATTATTAACTTTCCTGATACTGCAAATGATACCTAACTTTGCAGCACTTATTGCCATTTTTGTATTAGCGACAAGAACTGGTTTAATTGATACTCATCTTGGATTGATCCTTGTGTATGTCGGCGGACAGATTCCAATGAATACTTGGCTGATGAAGGGCTATCTCGATACGATTCCGAAAGAACTTGATGAATCTGCGAAAATGGATGGTGCGAGCCATCTGCGTGTCTTCTGGCAAATTGTTATGCCGCTCGCAAAACCAATTGTTGCGGTAGTTGCCCTATTTTCTTTCATTGCTCCTTTTGGGGATTTCATCCTTGCCAGAATTTTATTAAGAACAGATGAAAAGTTTACAATGGCTGTAGGATTGTATGAAATGGTTGCGAAGCAATTTGGAAATGAATTTACAAAGTTTGCAGCTGGCTCTGTTTTAATTGCGATTCCGATTGCTGCACTGTTCCTTATGTTCCAAAAATACTTTGTATCTGGTTTGACGGCAGGGGGAACAAAAGGCTAATCTTAAAGGGCTGAAACTTTACTGGCCGCTGCAGTCTGCGAACTTGATTGCAGTCTCTCAGCGGCTTGAAAAATGAAGGAGGAGCGGCGATGAAAAAAGGAATCATAACCTTCATCTTAATCCCGTTTCTTCTTTTTTATGCCCTGCCGGCAGGAGCAGCTGAAAAAGAAGAGCGTAAATGGCAAGATGAAACATTTTATTTCTTAATGGTTGACCGATTTAGCAATGGAGATCCAAACAATGACTTTAAAGTCGATGTTCAGGACCCAAAGGCTTATCATGGCGGAGATTTTAAGGGGATTACAGAACGCCTGGATTATATTAAAGATATGGGGTTTACCGCAATTTGGCTGACTCCCGTTTTCGATAATGAAGAGAAGGGCTATCACGGTTACTGGATTAAAGATTTTTATAACACGGAAGAACACTTTGGCACGATGGATGAGTTCAAGCAGTTAGTCCAGGAAGCTCACAAAAGAGATATGAAAGTGATTTTGGACTTCGTAGTAAATCATGTGGGCTCCAACCATGAATGGGTTAATGACCCCGGGAAAAAGGATTGGTTCCATGAAAAAAAAGATATCGTGAATTGGACGAATCAATCTGAGATTGAAAATGGCTGGATTTATGGACTCCCTGATTTAAAGCAGGAAAACCCTGATGTACAAAACTATTTAATTGATGCAGCAAAGTGGTGGATCGAAGAAACGGATATTGACGGATATCGTCTTGATACCGTAAAGCATGTTCCAAAATCATTCTGGACCGATTTCGCCAAAAATGTAAAGTCAGTTAAAGAAGACTTTTATTTGCTTGGAGAAGTATGGTCGGATGATCCTAAATATATTGCCGAGTATGAAAAAACCGGGATAGACGGCTTTGTTGATTATCCTTTACATGAACATTTAAGAACTGCCTTTGCAGAACCTGACAAGCCGTTAAGCTGGCTTTTTACAAACTGGGACCGAAATAAAGCATTTTATGAAAATCCCTATCTTATGGGAAGCTTCATGGATAATCATGATACTGTCAGGTTCACCCGGGATGCCATTACAAAAAATCATCATCCGGGCCCAAGATGGAAACTTGCATTAACATACATGTATACCTCACCTGGGATTCCGATTGTCTATTATGGAAGTGAAATAGCCATGGATGGCGGTGAGGATCCAGACAACCGCAGACAAATGGATTTCCGTACAGATAAAGAACTGATAGATTATATCGCAAAACTTGGGGAAGTTAGGCAATTGCTGCCATCTTTAACAAGGGGCGACATGGAACTGCTGGAAGAAAAGGACGGTTTTGCCGTTTATAAACGGACTTACAAAGATGAAACAACGGTGATTGCGATCAATAATTCAACAAAGTCACAGAAAGCGGTACTTGAATCCTCTCAATTAGAAGAAGGAAAAGAGCTTCGCGGCATGATTGCTGATGATCTTATCCGAGGTAAAGACGGCAAGTATGAGTTAATCATTGACCGGGAAGAGGCTGAAGTATATGTTCTGGCAGAAAAATCAGGATTGAATATTCCGCTGATTGCAGCCCTCGCAGCAGTTTATTCAGCCTTTATGATTTTTATCTATCTTTTATGGAAGCGGTCAAAAAAGAAGAAATCCGAGTAATTTTGGCTTTAGAGCCTCCCCTTCTTCCTATGCCTGTTAACTGTTTAAAAAAGGAAAGAAAATCAAACCTGTTTTGATTATAATATTAATAACAGAGACCTCACGGAGAGGGTGATTCTATTGGCAGTCACAATTAAAGATGTAGCAAAGATGGCAAAAGTTGCGCCTTCTACTGTTTCAAGGGTAATTGCCAACAATCCTCGCATCAGCGAGAAAACCAAGCAAAAAGTCAGGGAGGCAATGGAACAATTAGGATATCATCCGAATTTTATTGCCCGAAGCCTTGCAAGCCAGTCAACCCGCGCAATTGGACTGATAATGCCCAGTTCTACGGATGTTGTATTTCAGAACCCCTTCTTTCCAACTGTCCTTAGGGGTCTGAGCGAGGGAGCTCATGAAAGGCAATATGCCCTCCATATGACAACCGGGAAAACGGATGATGAGATTTATGAAGGTGTTGTCCAGATGGTACAGGGCGGCCGGGTAGATGGAGTGATATTGCTGTATTCAAAAGTGGAGGATAAAGTTCTGGCCTTCTTAAAGGAAAGGGATTTCCCATTTGTTGTTATAGGCAAGCCTTTTTCAGATGAAGAAGAAATCACTTACGTGGATAATAATAATTTCCGTGCAGCCAAAGAAGTAACGGAATACTTGATTAAGCTTGGCCATAAGCAAATTGCGTTTGTCGGCGGAAACTTGAATCTAACCGTTACAGTTGAACGGCTGCTTGGCTATGAAAAAGCATTAAGGGATGCTGGCATTGAGCTGGTAAATGAATATATTGTTCATGAAGAATTCTTAAAAGAAGGAGGCCAGGAAGCTGTCAGAGGACTCATTTCCCTGAAAAAACCTCCAACCGCCCTTGTCGTTGCCGACGACTTAATGGCATTGGGTGTCTTGAATACGTTGGATGAATTGGGTATAAGAGTTCCTGAAGATATGTCTATCATCAGCTTTAATAATGTGCTGTTGGCTGAAATGTCCAGGCCTCCTCTAACTTCTGTCGACATCAATATATTCGATCTGGGATTTGAATCTGCACGAAGCCTAATTTACAGAATTGAAAACCCGAGGGAGCCTGTAAAGCGAATTATTATTCCTCATAAAATAATAAAACGCTGCTCATGCAGCAGTCCAAATAGTGAAGAGCCATTGATTATATCTTAAAAAAAGGGAAGCCTACTTTAGGCTTCCTTCTTCGTTTAACCATTTACAATTGTGCCGCCATTTACATGAATCATCTGGCCGCTCACATAAGATGAATCATCACTGGCAAGATAGACATAGGCCGGAGCTAATTCATAAGGCTGTCCTGCTCTGCCTATTGGAGTATTTGATCCAAATTTCGATACCTTATCCGCGGTGAATGTAGACGGAATAAGCGGTGTCCAAATAGGTCCAGGAGCAACTCCATTTACCCGGATTCCCTGTTCAGCCAGCGATTTGGCCAATGAGCGTGTAAAGGAGACAATCGCACCTTTTGTTGAAGAATAGTCGATTAGCTGCTCGTTGCCTTCATAAGCTGTTATGGAAGCAGTATTGATAATTGAGCTTCCTTTTTTAAGGTGAGGAAGTACTGCTTTTGTCAGATGGAAGAATGAAAAGATGTTTGTTCTGAATGTTTTTTCAAGCTGTTCAGCAGTGATATCAAGCAGGCTTTTTTGAGGATGCTGCTCGGCTGCATTATTAACCAGTACATCGATTTGACCAAATTTATCAAGTGTTTTCTTGACTGCATCCTTACAGAATGTTTCGCTTCCGATATCACCGGAGATCAGCAGACAGTCCTGTCCCTCAGCCTGAATGGCCTCTTTAGTCTTTTCTGCGTCTTCATGTTCTTCCAAATAGACAATTGCCACGCTGGCTCCTTCTTTGGCAAAATAAATGGCGGCTGATTTTCCGATGCCGCTGTCTCCGCCTGTTATTAAAACAACTTTTCCTTTTAATTTATCAGACCCTTTATAATTTGGATCAACAGTTTGGGGCTCAGGCTGCATTGGCGCCTCTGTGCCGGGCTGATGATCCTGATGCTGAGGCGGAAATTCCTTTGGATTGTTTTGAGTATTAGACATTACGAAATCCCTCCAAATCATTAATACTCTTTTAATTCCATTTTATTATGGTAAAAAAACATGGAAATTATTTGCATTGCTCCATATAATAGATTCTAAAAAAGAGTGGGGGAGCAGAATTTGCAAATTCGTACAGCTTACAAAAAGGATGCAGAAGCAATTTTGGAACATTGCCGGAAGGCTTTTGGGGAAAGCGATTTTTTAATGACTGAATCCGAAGAATTTAATATGACAATTGAGGAAGAGGAAGTATGGATTGAGCAGAGCATTCAATCCGGGGACCTCATTTTATTAGCGGAAATTGACAATGAAGTGATTGGGATGCTTAATTTTAGGCGTTCGCAAAGAAAGAAGGTGCGCCACCTTGGTTATTTTGGGATTACGATTCAGGAAAAGTACTGCAATCAAGGACTTGGCGGAAAATTGATGAACCATTTCCTTAAATGGGCGGAAGAAGAGCCCGGTTTGGAAAAAGTTTGCCTTGAAGTCTTTTCCTACAATGAACGTGCTATCCACCTATATAAAAAATTAGGATTCCTAGAGGAAGGCCGAAAAATTAAGCATATTAAGAGAACGGATGGAACGTATGCCGATGAATTAATGATGTATAAATTTGTGAAGCAGGTAGGGGATTAAGGTGTGTTGAGTGCAAAGGTGCAAATCTGGGAAAGGACGACGCATTAGCAGTGAGAATGACGCAAAAAAAGTTTGGGAGGACGGAAAAAGCATTAAAAGCCGAAAATCGATTAAGACCTGTGGGAAAGGTTCAAAAAGAATCAATTGGAAAGATGCGTGTTCAAAATAATAGTGCATCATCCGAATGGAGCCACACAGCATGGCTTTAAAGTGAAAAACCTGACAGGCGGTTATAATTAATGGCATTTGACGGAATGCCGACTATATCCTTTGTACTATACATCTAAAGCATAAGATATTTACAAATTATAACATTAGATGAACAGGCAAATGAACGATTAAATATTATACTAGTATTGTGTCCCGCCATATGAGGTGAGCGACAGCCGGTTATTGGCTAGTGGATATTTTTCCATTTTGCCAGTGCCGGTTTTTTGTTAGATAATAATGGATAAATAGATTCTTTGAAATAAAGGAAGGTGGCGTTTTGAAAAAGATAGACTCTATTACTAGGAGGGAACGAATAGCAAGTTTTTATATTTATTCTATTTCTTTTCTTGGTGTGATTGCTGTTATCTTTTCTATATGTAAAAGTGAAATGCCTTCTGAACCCATAACTCTTTTGCTGTTAGCAGTGTTTATGGGGATTACTGAGTATTTTCCGATCCGGATTGGAAGAGGAGGTGTTACACTCAGCCTGACGCTTATTTATCCAATGAGTTGGGAGTTTGGAATACATATAACGGTTGTTGCTTGTGTATGTGCAATGGTATTCACTCATACACTTCGTCGCTTGCCAATGCAAAGGACATTATTTAATTGCACCCAATTTGCTTTTAGTATCATTTTGGCAGAATGGGTTTCCAACAAATGTATTTCTTTTTTTACGGAGATGAACCTCCCGGTTTTATATGAAGAATTAATAAGCTTCCTTATATTTACCATATTTTTTTGCCTGATCAACACCCTTTTATACGATCTTTTAATGGTTCTTCTTCCTCAGCCATATTCACTGGAACAGTGGTACAAGAAAAATATATTACTATTGTTGAGTGGAAGTTTTTGCCTGATTTACGCTTCCCTTATTTATATTCTAGAACACCGATATCTCGGAGAGTTGGATGGAATTACCGTTCTGTTCTTCTTTTTCCCGCTTGTAGCAATCTGCATCATTAGCTCCTTCATGCGGCAAATACGGATTGAAAAAGAACGATTATATAACCTATTTTCTGTTACGACAGAGTTAAGTCACGGGCTATCTGCCAAAAACTTACATCAGATGAAACAAACACTCCAAGGATTCTTGGGGATACAGGCCTATGCATTATGGACAAAAGAAGGAGGAGACTGGATGATTCTGTTAAAGGATGGAAAGGTGCATTCCAATCGTTCAAACTCTTCTAATCCGAATTTTGAAGAGATCTCAGAAACCTTTGTTGCTGCTGATTGGAAAACAGGTATGGCTCCGGGTGATGAAATATTTGAAGATGTCATACGTTCCCTTGTCTATCTGCCCCTTAAAGTAAATCATGAATTGGTAGGGATGTTTGTTGCGGGTAAAAGCAGGGGGGCGAGTTTTATTCCCGAAGATATACAATCCTTATCTACGTTTGCCAATCAATTGGGCAGCTTGCTTAAAACACGGTCGCTCGTCTCGGAGCAGGAAAAACGAATGATCCTGGAAGAAAGAAATCGGCTTGCCCGGGAAATTCACGATGGAATTGCACAAGTATTAGCCGGGGTCATATTTCAGCTGGAATCATCTCTGAGGCAGTCCGCAGATCAATCAGGAAACATGGAGCAAACGGTAGACAAAAGTATAAAAAAATTACGGAACAGTTTAGGTGAAGTCCGCTATTCTATCTATGCTTTAAAGCCATATCCTACCCAAAGACTAGGGCTAAAACAAGCCATTGCAAATAAAATTCAATCGATCAAACAAGACTATGATCTGGCGATTAAATATCATGAAAGGGGCCGTTCACGACCACTCAGTTTTACAAAAGAAAGAGTTATCTTCGAAACTTTACAGGAAAGCCTGCAGAATATTGTAAAGCATGCAAAAGCAGACGAAGTTGATATTCTTCTAAGCTATCAGCGTGAACATGTGCTTTTAAAAGTGAAGGACAACGGGGTTGGTTTTTCCCTTTTTGAATCCATGATTAAAACAAAGCATGAGCCTCATTATGGCATTTTGAATATGAATGAACAAGCTGAAAAGCTGGGTGCTACCCTTCAGATTGATAGTTCCATAGGAAAAGGTACAGAAATTACATTATTAATTCCAGATTCAGAAATAAAGGAGGGGTATCATGATTCAAGTATTATTAGTGGATGATCATACAGTTTTGCGTGATGGAATTCGGAGCATATTAGATCTCGAATCTGACATCCAAGTCGCAGGAGAAGCCGTTTCCGGGAATGAGGTATTGAAGAAAGTAGAAGAGTATCGACCTGATTGTATTTTGATGGACATCAATCTCCCAGGAAAAAATGGCATTGAGGTCACGTCCCTCGTGAAAAGTCAGTATCCGAATTGCCGCGTTCTTGTTTTGACGATGTTTGAAGATGATGAATATTTAATGGAAGCACTTCGTGCGGGGGCAGATGGCTATTTATTGAAGGACTCGTCATCTGAACAAGTGGTGGAAGCGATTCGAATGGTATCACAAGGAGATTCGGTTATTCATCCCCGCATGACCAAAAAGCTGATCACGTATCATCACCAGCAAACGAAATCCGAATCAACTGAAAATGCGCTGACAGAGCGTGAAAAAGAAATACTGTTTGAATTGGTCAAAGGTCTTAGCAACAAAGAAATCGCTGAAGCCTTATTTATCAGTGATAAGACCGTCAAAATTCACATCAATAAGATTTTCAAAAAGCTTAATGTGAAAAGCCGTTCACAGGCAGTCATATATGCCGTTCGAAATCAACTTGTTCCTTTTTCTTAATTAAAAATAACTTAAATGTTAAAAAAGTACTTTCCCTGATTATTTCACTCTTGGAATAGTACTTTTGTTTTATGTTGGTATAGAACCAATACCAGTAAAATTTACGTCCTATGTTTAATTTTCAGAAAAGTAGAAATGTGGGATGATAAATGTCGAAACATAGTTTGCTAGTTGCATACATTTATTTTTATATGACTTGTATGTAAAAAACAATTAAATAGGACAAGGGGATGCGATATGAAGAGGAAAAAAATAAGGAAGATCCTTACAGGAACATTGGCTGTAGGCATGTTACTATCTCAAGGCACTCCATATAACGTATTGGCGAAAAGCACCTATGAACTGAATCCAGTGGATCATGCGGAAGAAATTCTAAAGAGCCTGTCTTCAGAACAAAGAAAAGCGTTAGAGCAATTGGATGCCAAACCAAACTTTACGATTTCTCAGGATATTAATGTGAATAGTCCGGAATTAGTCAAAGTCATCGTGGAATTTGAACAGGCACCGGCGAAAATTGAAGTGATGAAACAAGCGGCGAAAGGAACGAAACTATCTACTGCTGATGCGAATGAAAAAGTAAAAGAATCCCACAAGGCTTTTATAGAACATGTGCAATCATTGAAATCACAGAAAAACGTAACCAAATACAAAGCAGAAGATGTAAAGATCACAAGAGAGTATACAAACGCCATTAATGGTGTAGCGATGACGCTGCCTGGCGTGGCCGTGCAGGATTTGCTGCAATCTGGAGTAGTGAAACGTATTTTTAAAGATTACGAAGTAAAAGTGGAACCGCCGGTAAAAACAAAAGAAGTGATCGATCCAAAAATGGCAGACAGTATTCCGCAAATTGGTGTGGACAAGCTACATGCCGAGAACATTACCGGTAAGGGAATAAAAGTCGGTGTTCTTGATACAGGTGTTGACTACAATCATCCTGACTTAAAAGAAGCTTATAAAGGCGGATATGATTTTATCGATAATGATGCCGATCCAATGGAAACGACATACGAGGATTGGATCAATGCCGGCAAGCCAGAATATCCTGGTTTAGTGTATTACACAAACCACGGGACACATGTCGCGGGGACGATTGCAGCCCAAAAGAAAAACAATGTCGATTACGCTGTAAAAGGGGTAGCACCTGAAGTAGATTTATATGCTTATAGAGTATTAGGACCTTGGGGAGGGGGAGATACAGCGGGAATCCTTGCTGGAATCGATCAAGCGATTGCAGATAGCATGGATGTCATCAATATGTCGCTCGGTGCCAGAACCAACGATCCGTTATATGCTACTTCTGTCGCAACGAATAACGCCATGCTTTCAGGAGTGGTGACGGTTGTTGCCGCAGGAAACTCCGGACCAGGCGAAAAAACCCTCGGTTCTCCAGGAACGGCTGCTCTCGGGATATCAGTAGGAGCAAGCGATGCTTCGATGTCCATTCCGACATTTAATGGAAGCGCTTCCGGAGAAAAATTTGAAAATATGCAACTGCTGGGTAAAGATTTTTCTGATCGATTAGCAGAATTGCAGGGGCAATCCTTACCAATTGTATTTGCAGGGCTTGGTAAAGCTGCTGACTTTGCTGGAAAAGATGTCAATGGGAAACTTGCGCTGATTCAGCGTGGGGAAATTACGTTTGATGAAAAAATCAAGAATGCTAAAAACGCCGGGGCTAAAGCAGTGATTGTGTACAACAATGTTGATGGGCAAATATCTGCCTACTTGGGCGAATCCGTCGGATTAATCCCTTCTTTCCGCCTGTCAAAAGCGGATGGTGAGCGATTAAAGGGACTGGGCGAAAGCTCCTTCACATTTGAAACGTTAAGTAACACAAAAACGGAAGGTGATCACTTAGCAGATTTCAGTTCGCGTGGGCCGGTAAATGGAAATTATGATATTAAGCCGGATGTTGTCGCTCCAGGTGTGTCGGTTTTCTCAACAGCACCGGAGTTTATCAATGATCCGCAGGATGGCATTAATTATGGCAATGCCTATGTGCGCTTATCGGGTACGTCTATGGCTGCTCCTCATACAGCAGGTACAGCAGCATTGATTTTGCAGGAGCATCCGGAATACACTCCTTTCGATGTAAAATCGGCACTCATGAATACTTCAGACGATTTAAAAGGCGATTATTCTGTATACGAAGTGGGTGCAGGACGAATCGATGCCTATCAAGCGGTTCATACAGATACATCCATCAAAGTATGGGATAAGACAAAAAATATCGAAAATGGAAACGTCGTAGAAATTGACGAACAAACCGGCTCCATCGTATTCGGCAGATATTATAAAAAAGGTGATGCACCAATTGAAGCAAGCAAAAAGGTGACGGTTCAAAACAACAGCCAGGAAGAAAAATCTTTTAACCTAGAAGTGGAGTATCATGGCGAGCGTAAAGGCATTCAAGATGCAGTGAAGAACGGTGTAAAAGTGGCAGTGCCTTCATCGATTACAGTGGGAGGCGGCCAAGAACAGGAGCTCCAGCCAAAAATAACGATTCCAACCAGCGCAGCGGCAGGAAGATATGAAGGGTATATTCATGTAACCAATGTGAACAATCCTGCTGAATCCTATCAAATTCCATTTGCTGTCATGGTGACGGAAAAGGGATTTGACTATGCGAAAACAAGCAGTCCATCCGTGACAAATACGACGCCTTTCTGGCAATATATGTACCCGTTTGTCCATGTCATCATGAAGCTGAATAGCCCGGTGAAAACCATTGATGTGCTTGTTAAGGACAGTAAAACAGGAAAAGCTGTAGGGTTCATAGGAACAGCAAACACGAGTAAATTATCAATTGATGTGGAAACTTTTTTAATCAATGCGTTCGCCGGTACGGTCTATCCATTTACAAATGATCCTTCCAAGCCGATTGGTGATCTTCCTGTGAAGCTTCCGGCAGGCGATTATATACTGGAACTGATCGGGCATGACGAAGAAGGAAAAACATATGTGGTCGATAATCCACTGATTGTGGACAATACAGCACCGGAAGTAAATTTGGATAAAAAACCGGGTGTAATCGAGATTAATGACTCCATGTTTACGGAAGAGGATGGCCAAAAAGCGGTATGGCTGCATGGAACAGCAAAGGATGCGACAGTGGATCTATTAAAATCCAAAGGGTTAAACTATGATCAATCGTCTAACACAATGGGTTACTCTGCAAACTCCGGATTCATAGATGGATACTTCCCAATCCAAGCGAATGGAGATGTGAAATTCGGAATTGAGGAAAGTGATATTGCAACAAAACCTTTACATTTGACTTTGACTACGTATGATATTGCAACGGCAATGGGTAAGCAAAACTATGTCTTTGTAAAAGAAGGTACGGAATATACGACTTCTAGTTATGATAAGAAAGATGTAAAAATCGGTGATACTGTAACAATGACACTTAGCCTCAATAATGTGAAGCAGCTTGTATCCGGGGAATACCAAGTCGAATTCATGAATGATCTGTTTAAGTTTGAGAATGTGAAACTGAACAATGCGGTAAATGAGTATGCAAAGGAAAGAGGCTTGGAGGTATCGTTGCAAGAGCCTGTCGTGAAGGAAGGAACTCACAATAATACAGTGAAAGTCGGCGCATCTATGAAAGGGGATGCATTCAGCGGTATGGATGGAGATATGCCTTTTCTTGATGTTACGTTCAAAGTAGTAAGTGATGCATATTTCGATAATGTTATCGGATTTAATGTACAACAGGCTTCTTATATGAAAGCGGGACAAACAGCAGCTACTGCCATTCCTTATTTCAGAACAGAAAACTTTAATATTATTCCAACGCATTCGAGAGTGCAGGGTTCTATCCAGCCAGAAGCATTTTTGATTGGGCCTGAGAACTCTCAGTATTTGAGAAAAGCGGATTATACAAAAATCGGTGCCCAAGTATATGCGATGTCCCCAAGCGGTAAAAAATATAAGGGAACAATTGATAATAGAGGTTTCTACACTATTCATGGTATCCCAGCTTCTACTGAAGCACACACAGTTGTTATTGATGTTCCGGGACATCTCAAAGTGATGAAGAAATTCATTCCTGGATATTCTGTAAACGGTGAGATGCGCGGGCAACATGTTAGATTAGGCGGTAAAGGTCTTGCAGGTGACGTGAATGACGACAGCATGATTGATATTCTCGATATTCAAAGTATCACAGAGGCCTATGGTACGAATGATCCATCGATCGTGCCGCAAGATATCAATCAAGACGGCGTGGTAGACGAAACAGATATTCGTTTCGTCGAGAAAAACTTCTTAACGAAGGGACCGGATGCACCTGCTAAAAAGGAGCCAAAAGAATCACTTGGCAATGGCAAGAAGGATTTAGCATACTTCCTGCGTCTTGTCGGTCTTGAGCCGAAGCAATAACAAGGGATGATGATGAAAAAGGGAGGAATGCAAAAGCATTTCTCCCTTTCTTTTTATAAAATAAGAATAGCAGAGTAAAGAAAGGTTGATAAATCCCCTCTTTTTAGATGGTCTGTATAAACTCAGCCAGTCTCAAATTGTCTTGCCAATCTGTTAGTTTTTATTTTAATGAATTACTTTCTGAGTTCTTAGATCGAATCAGACTTTTCAACAGGCACTTGTATTTCAAATGTAATCTCATTTGGTTTGTCTGTGATTGTAATATCAACATGCATGATTTGCAGGGCATCGCCGATTATTCGATATCCCGTTTTAGTTATATTTTCTAACACTTTACTTAAACTCTCGCTTCGATTCCACAATAATTCTCCGTTATAACGGATGCACGCAAATAACCCAGAGGGAACTGTCTTTTGGTACTGCTTTGGTATTTTTTCTTTATTTTTTGCGACTACGAAAATAACGGATGGTTCCTCAAACCGCTCCGCTCTCAGATCCGCCTCTGAGATAATAATGCCCAGTCTGTTACTGGCCAGAATCGGTGTTTTCTCAGTGAGCATATTCTCTAGCCTGATGACACCATAACTGAGTTCCAAATTATTATTTATTTTTTCATGTAAGGTTATTAATTTCCTTCTTCCTATTTCACGGAAAAACACCTTTTGAAGTTCTTTCTCTTTTGCTACGTGCTCCAAGTATCCAATTTTTACTCGAATATTTTCCTCCAAGTCATTTAACTCATTTAGTTTTGACACAAGTTCGAAGTGCTTTGCTTTTAAAATATCCAGGGACTTACTAAAATTACGTTCCTTGAAATAATCCTTTATTTCGTCCGTACTCATCCCAAGCTGCCGTAACTCTTTAATGGTTCCCAAAATTTCGTACTGAAAAATAGAATAATAGCGATATCCTGATTGGGGATCGACATATTGCGGTTTGAATAAGCCAATCCGATCATAGTGGCGCAAAGTTTCCGTTGTTACTTCTCGTAATTTTGCCATCTCGCCGATGGTTAATTTTTCCTTAACCCCCAGTTGAACCACCTCCTTAAAAAATAGTATACAGCTATTGACCTTTGTGTAACAACAAGGTTTACAATGAAAACACATAATTTTCATAATCCTCTGAGAATTAAATTTATTGACAGGGAGGGAGTTGATTTATGAAAGCTCTTGTAAGAACACTTACTTTGTCACAGGTTGTTTTTTTAGGGATTGCATGGAATAACCCCATGGTATTTTTTAATACTTATGGAATCGCTGCAGTAACATCACAGGGGGTTATTACGAGTGCATACACGATTGCATTTCTAGCGATCTTGTTTACAGCACTCAGCTATGGAAAAATGGCAAAAGCATACCCGATCTCAGGGTCAGCTTATACCTTTACACAAAAATCGATTAATCCTGAAATTGGGTTCCTTGTCGGCTGGACGATTTTGCTAGATTATGTGTTAACGCCAATGGTTACTTGCTTGATGTCTACGGTCTTTTTAAATGCAGTATTTCCAGATATCCCGCATTATGTGTGGATCATTCTTTTAACTGCCAGCATTGTGGCACCGAGCATGCTTGGCGTAGAGATATCTGCATTCGCCAGCAAGATTTTTGTTATTGCTCAAATCATTTTTGTTTGTCTTTTCTGGATATTAACCGTCAAGAATTTATTAGAAGGAGTAGGAACAGGCAGTTTTCTTTCAAGTAAACCATTGTTTAATCCAGATGTTTCCTTGTCCGTAATCCTAGCAGGTGCTTCCATCCTTTGTTTTAGTTTTCTTGGCTTCGACTCACTCACCACCTTGTCAGAGGAAACAATCAATCCGGAGAAAACGATCCCAAGAGCGATTATCATCATGCTAGTGTTTATCGGAGTCTTGTATATCGGTTCTTCTTATCTAGCACAGTTGGTACATCCGGGATTCTCATTCAAACATGCTGATTCTGCAGCACTTGAAATCGCTTTACTTATTGGTGGCAATTTATTTAAATCCATTTTTATTACAGCGGTGATTATTGGCAACTTTTCTTCGGGTGTTGCTTCAACTACAAGTGCATCCCGTGTGTTGTATGCAATGGGACGAGATTCCGCTTTGCCAAAAAAAATATTTGGATATATTCATCCCAATTTTAAAACCCCCTCACGTGGCATCCTTGTGATCGGTGCCGTTTCATTAATAGCTATTTTCTTGACATTGGAACAAGTGATTAAGTTTATCAATTTTGGAGGACTTATTGCTTTTACATCTGTTAATCTATCAGTCATTGCCCATTATTTTATCAAGAATCACAAACGTTCTTTTAACGATTTCATCCGTTATCTGATTTTGCCGCTGATTGGTGCCGCTTTTACTTTATGGTTATGGTCACATTTAGAAATGGAGGCACTTGTTCTCGGGGGCATTTGGATGGGATGCGGCTTCGTATATCTTGTCTATATGACTAAATGGTTTCGCAAACCACTTCCTGAGTTTCATTTTGATGAAGAGTCAGTTCCTCAAAAGGACGCTGATAGTGAAAAGAATCCACAAAATGTACCGTGTATTGATAGCGAGTCCATGCCCCAACAGGTAGGAGATCTTTAATCATCTATTACAATTTTTCATTTCGCTGTTAAACAGTTGTTGTTAATTATCAAGGAAACGGCTGATTACTTATAACAAGTTTTGAGTTCTAATTAGGAGGTGGTGCCACTTCTTATGTAAGCGGTAACTCACTAAAACCAAAAGTAAGGACTTTATTAATGATCAGGCAAGAAAAATGTATTGGAGGTTTGTCAAAATGTTTCAGTTAAAAATGTTTATAAATGGTGAGTGGATGGATTCTTTAAATGGACAAAAAAGTCATATTATAAACCCGGCAAACGGCACGATCATTGCAGAGGCTCCAAGCGGTAATGAAGAAGATGCCACGATGGCGATTGATGCAGCACGAAGAGCCTTTGATTCCGGAATTTGGTCGGATTTGTCAGCTTTCGAACGGGCTTCTTATTTATATAAAATAGCGGATAAGATTGAAGAAAATGCAGCTGAGCTTAGCAAGCTTGAAACAGAGAACACGGGTAAACCACTGAAAGAATCAGAGTTTGACATTGCTGATACAGTAGGCTGTTTTCGTTACTATGCGGGCTTAGTGACAAAACCAAGCGGGCAAACGTATCATGTTTCCGATCCTGTCCAGGCTATGGTTGTTCGGGAACCTATCGGTGTATGCGGACTAATTGCTCCATGGAATTTCCCATTACTGACCGGAGCCTGGAAAATAGCCCCTGCTCTTGCGGCAGGAAATACCGTAGTGTTTAAACCAGCCGAGATTACTCCGGTTACTACTTATAAATTATTCGAGATCATAAAAGAAGCGGGAATTCCAGATGGTGTTGCAAACTTAGTTTTGGGCAGTGGTGCAGCTGTTGGAAATAAAATCGCAGAAAGCGATAAAGTAGATATGGTTTCCTTCACGGGAAGCACATCAACGGGCAGAAGCATCATGAAATCAGCATCTGGGAATATCAAAAACATTTCTCTCGAATTAGGCGGCAAGTCACCTAACATTGTTTTTGCCGATGCAGACTTTGAGACATCAGTCGATTATGCGCTGAATGGGATTTTTCTCAACGCCGGCCAGGTTTGTAATGCAGGATCGCGGCTGCTGCTGGAAGAAAGCATTCATGACAAGTTTATTGAACGGCTGATCGAAAAAGCGAACAAGATTCAAGTCGGTCCTGGGGATCATCCTTCTACAGAAATGGGCGCCCTTGTAAGTGAGGAACATATGAATAAGATACTGGAATATATTCAAATTGGCTTAGACGAAGGGGCGAAATTAGCTTGCGGCGGCAAGCGGATCACTGGCAATGGGCTTGAAAATGGTTATTTTGTTGAGCCAACGATATTTGTTAATGCGAAACCTGACATGAGAATTGTTCAGGAAGAAATATTCGGACCAGTTCTTATTGTTCAAAAGTTTAAAGATGAGGCAGAAGCAATCCAACTTGCAAATGATACTCCATACGGTCTTGCAGCCGGTGTATTTTCACAAGACGGTGCCAAGGCTTTAAGGGTAATCAAAAAAATAAAAGCAGGAATTACGTGGATTAATGCATATAACCTTGCTTACAATGAAGCACCTTGGGGAGGCTACAAGCAGAGCGGGATTGGCCGGGGGTTAGGAACTTTTGGTTTGGATACGTTTACTGAGGTAAAACAAATCAACATTAATTTAGATGTTAAGCCAACACAATGGTTTAATGATTAAAAATAAGAAGTGAAAAATTTAGCTAAAAAGCGATTAAGCAACACACTATATTCTTAATATTTTGAAAAAGGAAAGGGGAAATACATTATGTTATGGGATTTTAATTTCAATCTTCCTACCTCTATCGAGTTTGGAAACGGGAAAGTAAAAAATATTGGAAAAAGGGCAAAAGAGCTAGGTGGAAAAAAAGCTCTTCTTATTACAGACAAAGGGCTGGCGCAAACGGGAATTTTGGAAAAAGTCACAAATTCATTAGAGCAAGAAGGTGTCCATTACATTGTCTTTGATGAACTTTCTCCGAATCCAAAAGATGTAGATTGCGAGAAAGCCTATCACCAGTTTAAAGATGAGGAAATAGATCTATTAATTGGTCTAGGCGGGGGAAGCTCCATGGATACAGCTAAAGCAATTGGTACACTTATAACGAATGAAGGGGAGTTAAGAGATCGTTACGGTGTAAATTTATTGGATCGAGAAATCCCCCCGCTTATTTGTATTCCTACAACATCAGGCACTGGTAGTGAGGTTACACGAGGTTCTGTCATTACGGATACAGTTACGAAACAGAAGATGGCTATACTAGATTTGAAAATCGCTCCAAAACTGGCACTTGTGGATCCTGAATTAACTTTAACGCTCCCTAAATCTATTACCGCTGCTACAGGAATGGATGCATTAACACATGCTATAGAAGCTTATACGTGCAAAGTTTCTCAACCGATCTCAGATGCACTCAGTCTTTATGCAATTGAATTAATTGCTAAGTACCTTCCTTTAGCGGTAGAAAACGGCAATGACCTGGATGCCAGGAAAAATATGCTTTTAGCTAGTTTAGTTGCAGGTGTCGCATTTGATAACACAGATCTTGGTGCGGTACATGCTATGGCTGAACCACTTGGAGGTCTCTATGATACACCGCATGGGGTAGCAAATTCTATTTTTCTGCCATATGTGTTTGAATTTAATATTCCTTCAAATCCAGAAAAGCACGCAATAGTAGCGACAAAGCTTGGTGCCAATAAAGAAGGTAAAACAACAGAGGAATTGGCATGTGAAGGTGTTGTGTTGCTAAAAGAGCTGGCAGCTAAAATTGGGATTCCTAATCTTCGAGATTTAGGGAATGTAAATCCTGACGACTTCCCGTTCTTGGCAGAAGGGGCTTTTGAACATTTGTGTACACAGGTGAATTCAAGAGAATTAACAAAAGAAGATTATCTGAATTTATTTCAAAAAACATATGAAGCAAAAAACATCAGCTTGATTGAAAATGTATAATTTGGTAGTTTTCAAAATCTCTTGTTAAAAAAGACACCTTGGGCTGATACAAACTTACCTGGAGAAAAAGTAAGGAATAAAGCGGAAAGGGGGCAGCAAATGTCTAATCGTGATGAAAAGCAACTTTTAAATTTACCTTTTACAGGCATCTGTACTTTTGGAAAATACCCGATGTGTCCGGACCTGGATCATCTTGACGCAGATGCAGCCGTCATCGGGGTGCCCAATGACATGGGGACACAATGGAAATCGGGAGCAAGAATGGGCCCTAGAGGAATCCGTGAAGGTTCTACTTTATATAGTTTCGGGCTGGATGGTGCCTATGATATTGAAAACGATATAATGTACCTTGGACCTGACTGGAAAGTTGTCGACTGTGGTGATGTAGACATGGTACATGGGGATATTATGCAATGTCATGAGAATACCGAAGGAGCGATTCGTAAAATTATATCCAAAGGCGCTATGCCGGTAGTATTGGGTGGTGATCATTCAATCACAGCAGCAGTTGGAAAAGGACTGGAAGACCTGGGTCCGTTTCATGTAATTCAAATTGATGCCCATTTAGATTGGGCGGATCATCGCTCGGGAATGAGGTATGGCCACGGAAATTGTATTCGCCGCTTATCTGAGCTGGATCATGTTCAGAGAATATTTCAATTTGGCATTCGAGGGATCAGCAGCAGCAAAAAAGAAGACGTCGACGCAGCAAGACAATATGGCAGTGTGATCTTGTCACCTCGTCAGATGAGAAAAATGGGACTTAAGGAAGTGCTTAACCAAATTCCCGTAGGAGAAAAATATTATGTAACGATTGACATCGACGGAATCGATCCGTCCATCGCTCCTGGAACAGGTACACCATCACCGGGCGGCCTGCTTTACGATGAGGTCAATGAATTGCTCGAAGGGATTGCCAAAAGAGGAGAAGTCATCGGTTTTGATTTAGTTGAAGTAGCTCCTCCATATGATCCAACCGGTATGACCGGACAAGTAGCAGCCCGTATATTACTGGACTTGCTCAGCTATGTCTTAAAGGAAAAAGAGAAAAAAAAGAAAAAAGACTACGGAAAAGAAAAAGAAGAAATTCTTTCTTAACAGGTTGACATAATTGGGGAATAACTATCGTGTCGTAAGACTTTGGATATTTAAAGGCTATTATTGTTAATAAAAGGAGAGGAACGCAAATTGTTTCTCTCTTTTTAATTTGGTTTTCTATTAAAAGAGATGCCTGAAAGGTGGGAAAGGAGAGGTAAAAGCACGTAACTTAAGATGAGAATGGGGATTGTTGTTGGTATTTTGTGGGGTTTATGGTCATCAAAGAACGAGAATGGAACTCCTCCCCCAGCATTTTGTGCTTCACGCTCGACAAAGCTCAGAATGAATTTGACGAATAAAGAGTGTTTTTACAAAAGCTTAATATTTGATTAATGTGGGGTTAATATTGTCGGATTATGATGAAACCGTAACAAACAGTAATAAATATTAAAAAATCCACATTAATTGGAGGAACTTTTAATGAATTGCTCATTTAAGAAAAAAGGTTACAAGTTTATTCAAGCTATGATGTTAGGTGTAAGTGTATTAGGACTAGCTGCTTGTGAAGCAAATAAAGAAAAAGCTGCTCCAGTTGTAAGTGATACAACATCATTAACCATCAAAGAAATCGAAACAAAAGCAAAAGAAGAGGGAGAAATTAATAGTGTTGGTATGCCTGATTCTTGGGCTAACTGGGGTGAAACGTGGACAGAGGTTACAGGTAAATATTCATTGAAACACACGGATACAGATTTATCCAGTGCCGAAGAGATCGCTAAAATGGAATCTGAAAAAGAAAATGCAACTGCTGATATCGGTGATGTTGGGGTTTCATTTGGACCAATCGCAGAACAAAAAGAATTAACACTTCCTTATAAAACTTCCTATTGGGACGAGTTACCTGAATGGGCAAAAGATGATAACGGAGATTGGGTTGTTGGCTACCAAGGAACGATTGCATTCTTATCGAATAAGGAGTTAGTAAAAAATCCGCCAAAATCTTGGGATGACATCTTAAATGGAGATTATAAAGTAACCGTTGGAGATGTACAACGCGGTGCACAGAACCAAATGGCTGTTCTTGCTGCTGCGATCGCTTACGGCGGTGATGAAACAAACCTTCAGCCGGGAATTGACTTTTTTACTAAGCTTGCTAAGCAAGGCCGTCTAAGCTTAACAGATGCAAAACCAGCTAATATCGAAAAAGGGGAAGTGGAGGTTGCATTAGTATGGGACTTCAATGCTCTTGGTTACGCTGAACAAATCAATCGTGATCAATTTGATGTAAGCATTCCAAGTGAGGGTTCAGTAGTAAGCGGTTATGCAACAATTATTAACAAATATGCAAAGCATCCTCATGCAGCGATGGCGACTAGAGAATATATTTTAAGCGATGAAGGACAAATTAACTTGGCTAAAGGATTCGCCCGCCCAATTCGTGACGTGGAACTTCCAAAAGAAGTAGCTGAAAAAATGGTTCCAGAAGAACAGTACAAAAATGCAAAACCTATCGAAGACTCCAAAGCTTGGGAAGAAACCGTTAAAACGCTGCCGCAGGTTTGGCAGGAAGAGGTGTTAGTACATGTCAAATAAAGTAATCGCCATTGTTGTCGATGGTATGAGATACGATAAAGCATGTGAGGCCTTAGGATTTCTTCAGCATTTAGTTGAAACGAATCAGGCATCCCTTTACAAAGTGAAGTCGGAGCTTCCTAGTCTTTCCCGTCCATTATATGAAGTGCTGTTAACAGGTACACCAGCATCAGTGAACGGCATTACGTCCAATCAAGCGGTGCGGCTATCTGCTGAGAAAAGTCTCTTTCATCTGACGAAAGAGAATGGTTTAAGAAACGGAACGGTATCGTATTATTGGGTAAGCGAACTTTATAATCGTGCTCCGTTCCATTTTATTGAAGACCGTGAGCAAGAGGATCCATCCAAGCCAATTCAATACGGAAAATTTTATTGGGATGATGATTATCCAGACAGTCATGTGCTCATGGATGCAGAAGCTTTGCGCAGGAAGTATGACCCGCATTTCTTATATATCCATCCGCTTGGTGTAGATGTAAAAGGAGAAATCTATGGTTCGGAATCAAAAGAATATCGTGAACAGATCTTAAAAATGGGAAGCATTTTGGCTCAGCTTCTGCCAATTTGGCTCAAAGAAGGCTACCACATTTTAATAACTTCTGATCATGGGATGAGTGAAACGGGCAATCATGGCGGCATAACTGATGGTGAGCGTGATGTACCACTCTTTATTGTCAGTCCAAAAGTTGAGCCTGGCGTTTATAGTGAAGTGGTTCCGCAATTGGCTTTCGCACCGCTCGTATGTGAACTTTTAAATATTGAGCCATCCAATAAAATGATTTACTATCAATTTCCAGGTCTTAAAGGGAAAATTACTATTTAAATCAGTAAAATGAAGAATGACTGTGAATTGGTTTAACGTACGCTTGGTTAAACCAATTCCGATATTGATAGAGAACATAGAGGAGCGAGAAGTCTTGCGAACAATTAAAAAACAAAAAATTTACTTATTAGCTCTTTTACTGCCATTTATTTTGTTTGTCATTGGTTTTGAAATCGGGCCATTAGCAGCAATGATTAAAAATAGCTTTTATGCAGACGATGGAATTCAAGTTACGGTAAATCAGTATTTAACCATTTTCAAAAGTGATTTTTACATGAAAGCCATTCAGAATAGCCTTGTAATTTCCTTAATATCTGCTGTGATTTCTGTGATTATAGCGGTCATTGCAGCGTATTCAATTACAATGTTCTCACAAAAAATACAAAATCGGCTGCTGATGATTACGAATATGACTTCGAATTTTGAGGGGATCCCCCTTTCATTTTCATACATTATTTTGCTTGGAAACAACGGATTGTTTACATTGCTTTTTTCTAAAATGGGTTTGGATGTGTTTGCGGACTTTAATTTATACTCTTGGACAGGCCTCATACTTGTTTATATCTATTTTCAAATTCCGCTTGCTGTTATGCTCATCTACCCATCTTATCAAGGAATTAAAAAACAATGGAAAGAAGCTTCTTCACTATTAGGCGGTTCAAAGTTTTCATTTTGGCACCGTATCGGAATTCCAGTTCTGCTGCCTAGTATTGTAGGTACGTTCAGTATTTTGTTTGCCAATGCGATGGGAGCTTATGCTACAGCCTATGCCTTGGTCGGAAACAACTATAATTTATTGTCATTGCAAATCGCCTCCTTGGTTGCAAGTGATGTAGCGTTAAAGCCGCAGCTGGGCAGTGCGATGGGAGTTCTTTTAGCAGCGACGATGATAGGTGCGTTATGGTTCAATGAACGAATGATGCGCCGCATTAGGAGGGATTTACGATGAAAGCTTCATTGTCTTTTCATAAAGCAGTCGTTGGACTTCTGGTTATCTATTTATTAATTCCGCTTATAGGAACATTTTTGTTCTCGATCGCAGGTAAATGGGATCATACGATTTTACCTGAGAGTTATACAATGAAATGGTATATTGAATTATTTCAAGATGAACGCTTTTTTGATGCTTTTCAGCGAACGCTGTTTTTAATCGTGATGTCAGTAGGTCTTAGTATTGTTATCATGCTTCCAACGATCTTTATCATCACAGTATATTTCAGTAAGTGGGAACGATTGCTTCAGGCAGCAGCAATGCTTCCATATGGAATACCTCCCATTGTTGGAGCTGTAGGATTAATCAAGTTATATTCTGATGGCCCAATTCCAATTGCCGGAACACCTTGGATATTAATTGGTGCTTACTTCATAACCATTCTGCCATTTATGTATCAAGGTATTCGCAACAGCCTACGAACACTTAATGCGGTACAGCTTGTTGATGCTGCCGAATTACTCGGTGCCACAAAGTTTCAGGCGTTCCGTACAGTAGTGTTTCCAAATATTATCTCTGGTATTTTAGTATCTACTTTATTATCAGTCGCACTTTTGTTTAGTGAATTTGCTTTGGCTAATTTGCTTGTTGGAGGCAGATTTGAAACGCTGCAAATCTATCTTGCAGATAAACTGAATAGCAGCGGTCACTTAACAAGTGCAATTGTTATTACGTATTATTCCGTGATTTTGCTTTTAACGGGGACTGTATTAAAACTTACTTTTAAAAACGAAAAGAATCCAGCCGAGTCAAAAAAGAGCCGCGTTCTTTCATTATTAAGAAAACAAAGCCGTGATAAAAAAATTGCATTAGAAGGTGAAAACTCATGAGCTATGTAACCATCGATCAAGTAATTAAGAAGTATGATAATCAAGTGGTATTAAACGATATTTCTATTACCTTAAACAAAGGAGAATTTGCTACTTTGCTTGGGCAAAGCGGATGCGGAAAGAGCACATTGCTGCGTTCGATTGCAGGGCTTGAAGATGTTGATGCAGGAAAAATCTTAATTGATGGAAAAGACATTACAAACTTATCTCCGCGTCAGCGTGAAGTCGGGATGGTGTTTCAGTCATATGCTCTTTTCCCAAATATGAATGTTTTTGATAATATCGCATACGGCCTTAAAATGAAAAAGGTTAAAAATATAAAATCCAAAGTGGTAAAGATGATTGAGATGGTTGACTTAGCTGGAAAAGAAGAATCTTATCCTCACCAATTATCAGGCGGACAGCAGCAGCGGGTTGCTTTGGCTCGCGCGCTTGTTATGGAGCCGAAAGTACTGCTTTTAGATGAACCGTTAAGCGCATTGGATGCTAAAATTAGAAAAAGTTTGCAAAAAGAATTAAAGAGAATTCAAAAGGAATTAAACATTACTACCATTTTTGTAACACATGATCAGGAAGAAGCAATGACGATGTCTGATCGAATTTTTGTAATGAATAAAGGAAATGTTGTACAATCCGGCTCTCCAACGGAAATTTATACATCTCCTGTCAATACATTTGTTGCAAATTTCATTGGGAATTATAATGTCTTTAAAATGGAAACGTTCTGTAAACTCGTTCGCAGCACGGAATTAAAAGGGGATGAAGTTGCCTTTCGACCTGAAGTGCTAAAACTGCTTCCTATTGGTGAAGAGAGCCTGGGTTTACAAGAGAATTGGCGGCTTAAAGGAGTTATTAAAGATGTCTCCATGAAAGGCAATGTATTAAGATATGAAGTCGAATCAGAGGATTCTTCTTTCCATGTAGATGATCTTCACCACCGAGGGGCAATGCTTGAACAAGGAACACCCATTCAAATTATTTTACCAAAGAAAGAATGCCTTATTCTATAAATAATTTTTCTTGGAGGATGAGCTATGTCCGTTTTGCCTGAAGAAAGGAAAAATGAAATATTAAAAGAACTTAAGAAGACTGGAAAAGTAAAAGTCGTGGAGTTAGTTGAGCAATTTCAGGTTTCTGAAGAAACGATTCGACGCGATTTGATGATCTTAGAGGAAAAAGGATTATTAAAAAGGGTTTACGGAGGAGCGATTCATGCCGTTTTTCAATCTGAAGAGCCCCCTTTTCTCCAGCGTACTACTGTGAATCAAGATGCGAAAGTGAAGGTTGGCAAAAAAGCTGTGGAACTCATTTCTGACGGAGATGTGATTTCCATTGATGTGGGAACAACCATGCTCGAATTTGCTAAGCAGATTGAAAAGAAAAAGGATATTACCATTATCACCAATTCTCTTCCTGTATCATCCGTGTTGACGGAATCTATCAATCAAAATATGTTCACAGGTCAAGTGTTATTGCTTGGCGGACAAATTGATCCAAAGCACCAATCGATTTGTGGAAGTTTTACTGAACAAATGCTGAATCAATTTAATATCGATAAAGCTTTCATCTCAGCGGGCGGTTTTTCTATTCAAAAAGGAGTTAGTAATTATCATTTACATGAAACTTTGGTTTCTCGCAAGATGGTTGAAGTATCTAAGCAAGTGATATTGCTAACGGATTCCTCCAAAATTGGCGTTGATACTTTTAGTAAAGTTTGTCCTTTAGAAAAAATTGATGTAGTTGTCTGTGAACACCCTTTTCCAGAGGTATGGAAGGATCATCAAGAATTAGGGAAGATGAATTGGATTCAAGCTTGATCCATGTCCTCCCTTTAAGTAGAGAAGTATGCTTAAGCAAAGGAGCATTATTTTATGAGTTTTATTGCAATAGATTTAGATGGAACATTATTGAACGACCAGAATGAAATTAGTGAAGAAAATATAAAGGCGATTCAATCCGCTCAAGAAAAAGGTTTTGAAGTAGTGATTTCAACAGGGCGTGCCTATTTTGATGTTCAAATGATTTGCGAAAAAGCTGGAATATCTCCGTTTGTCATCGGGACAAATGGAGCAACCATTCATGCGAAAAATGGAGAATGTATTTCCTCTATTGCTCTAGCGAAAGATTGTGTTGAATCTATTCTTCAATGGCTGGATGAACGAAATTATTATTACGAGGTGTTTACGGATCAAGCAATTTATGCACCTAAAAAAAGAAGACAGGATTTCTATAATGAGATTCATAGTTTGAAAAGCTCGGATTTAGATAAGGATATGAAAGAATTGGTTGCAGAAGCGGAGAGGCAATTTGATCAGTTTGGATATGTAATCGTTGAAAGCTACCAGGATATTCTAGATCAAGCGGAAGAATTCAATAATATTTTGGCATGTTCTTTTGACAAAATGAAATTGGAGGAAGCATGGAATCAATTTAGGATGAATGGTGAGTTAATGGTTGTTTCATCTGCCAATCATAACATTGAAATTACGAATAAAAGAGCAACAAAAGGAATGGCCCTTGAAAAATTGGCGTTCATGCTGAATGGCACCTTAGAGCGGGCTATGGCCATAGGAGACAGCAACAATGATATATCCATGTTCGAAAAAGTTGGATACAATGTGGCGATGGGAAATGCGAAAGATGAGATCAAAGCGGTTTGTACAATGACAACCCTTTCGAACGTTGAGAATGGGGTAGCGTATGCAATCAGTCGATATATGGAAAGTTTTGCTGCTGCAAAATAGATGTCAATGCCGGAAGGAGAGAACTAGATATGGCATGGATCTATCTTATCATGGCAGGGCTTTTAGAAATTGTTTGGGTAATCGGTCTTAAATATTCACATGGATTTACCATCCTGATCCCTAGTATCATAACAGTTGCGTTAATACTCTTAAGCTTCTTTTTACTTTCAAAATCGTTCCATTCCGTTCCTTTAGGAACTGGCTACTCCGTTTTTACTGGATTAGGAACGGTGGGAACAGTCGCAGCCGGGATGCTTTTTTGGGGAGAGACTATTAATCTATTGAAACTATTTTTTGTCGCGTTAATGATCGCAGGGATCATTGGACTAAAAATAAGCCAGGCGAAACCTAAAACATGAAAGGAAGTATATGATAGGTAAAGGGTTAGGTGAGGTGATGATTATATGGATTGGTTTTTTCTTCTTATTGCCGGCATTGCCGAGATTGGAAGTGTGATCAGTCTGAAGCGTGCAGATGGGTTTAAAAAATGGCCTTCTACGGTCAGTTGTCTTGTTTGCGGAAGTTTAAGCTTTTATTTTCTTTCTTTGTCAGTAACATCCCTTCCAGTGGGGACTGCTTATGCAATATGGACTGGCATAGGCGCTGTCGGCAGTGTTTTAGCCGGCATGATCCTCTTTAATGAACCTAGAAGTTTAAGGTCAACGATATGGATTATGTGTATTATTGCAGGAGCTGTCGGTGTTAAAATAACTTCAGGGCATTAAGGTCCCGTTTGGAGGGGAGAAGAGAGATGAAATCGATTCAAGATTGGATAAAAGAATATCCTTTAATAGGCGAGTTGGCAGCTGTAAAGGAGGTATTTTGGGCAAACCCGAAAAAGGAACCATTTCAAACAGGAGTTAAGAAACTTCCGCTTAATGAGAATGATGTAAAAGATGCAGAGGAAAGGCTGAAGCGTTTTGCTTCTTACATCGCAAAGGTTTTTCCGGAAACTAGAAAACATGGAGGTATCATTGAATCTCCTATTGTCTCTATTCCGGCGATGCGTCAAAAATTATCACAGTTGTATGATCATCCATTAGAAGGGGAATTTTTGCTGAAATGTGACAGTCATCTTCCGATTTCAGGTTCCATTAAAGCACGCGGCGGCATTTACGAAGTATTGAAACACGCAGAAACATTGGCGATTCAACATGGTTTATTATCAATAGAGGATGATTATTCGATCCTTGATAAGGAGAAATTCAGAAACTTCTTTTCCGAATACTCCATTGCCGTCGGATCTACGGGCAATTTAGGGTTAAGTATAGGCATAATGAGTGCCAAATTAGGTTTTAAAGTAACAGTCCATATGTCTGCAGATGCAAAGGAATGGAAGAAAGATCTCCTTAAAAGCAAAGGAGTAACGGTGATCGAATATAAGGAAGATTACAGCAAAGCGGTCGAAGAGGGGCGCAAACAGGCTGATAGTGATCCGAATTGCTACTTCATTGACGACGAGAACTCTCGCGATTTGTTTTTAGGATATGCAGTGGCAGCCATTCGCTTAAAAAAACAATTAGAAGATCTGAATGTTACAGTAGATGAAAACCATCCGCTATTTGTTTACCTTCCATGCGGAGTAGGCGGCGGACCGGGGGGAGTCGCTTTTGGTTTAAAATTAATGTATCAAGATCAAGTACATTGCTTCTTTGCAGAACCTACTCATTCTCCATGTATGCTGCTTGGACTCGTAACAGGAATGCATGATAAAGTATCGGTCCAAGACTTTGGAATTGACAACATCACATCAGCTGACGGCCTTGCCGTTGGAAGACCATCAGGATTCGTTGGTCAAACGATTGAGCCTTTATTAAGCGGAAGCTATACGGTAAGTGATCATGAATTATTTAAACTATTAAGCGCATTGGCCGATACAGAAAATATTCATCTTGAGCCTTCCGCATTGGCAGGTGTAATAGGTCCAGTAAAGTTATCGACTGAGAAGCAAGGGAAAGAATATGTACAAAATCATAACTTAAAAGATCAAATGAAAAATGCTGTCCATCTCATGTGGGCGACTGGCGGCAGTATGGTTCCGAAAGAAATAATGGACGAATATTATAAAAAAGGAGCAGAGATATTATTCAAAAGGAGTCAGAATCTATCACCCTGAATACAGAAATTTAACCTGCTCCTTATAAAACAAACTTATGAACTCGTCAATCGGCGAGTTCTATTTTTTTTGAAACATTACCATTTATGTTAACCGTTTTTGATATGCCACTAGGATCCATAATGAAATACCTATTTAATAACAGGAATTCCTATTTTATATGTATGACGATGGCTGCTTGCATTATTAAACAATAAAAAAGCAAACGGAAACGGATCCGTTTGCTTTAGGATTTAACGATAGTTAACGAACTGGACATCAACAGTCAAATCAGCCTCTTTAACTGCAGCTATAATCTTCTGAAGATCATCGCGGTTTTTGCCGGTTACACGGACCTGATCATCCTGAACCTGGCTCTTCACCTTTAAACCGCTGTTTTTAATAAGGGTATTAATCTTCTTGGCATTTTCTTTATCAATTCCCTGAACAAGCTTTGCTCTTTGGCGTACTGTTCCGCCTGATGCCCCTTCAATTTTGCTGTAATCAAGATTTTTTACAGGAATGCCCCTTTTTATCAATTTACCCAATAAAACATCTTTAAGCTGTTCCAGTTTAAATTCGTCATCAGATAGAAGCACGAGCTCTTCTTTATCCAGCTTTATATCACTTTTGCTGCCTTTAAAGTCATAGCGGGTGGAGATTTCCTTCATGGCAATATTAATGGCATTGGTTACTTCAGAAAAGTCAACTTTGGATACAATATCAAATGAGCTTTCTTTAGACATGACAGCCTCCTTGGAGATAACATTTTAAGTTTCACTTCTTGTCCTTATTATAGTAAAATATAGCAGTTCAAACAACTTTAGGAGTTATGTGATCTTAATTGGGAAAGATTTAATATAATGAATATTTGTTTACTGGAAACTAAGAAGGAGGAAAAGGGATGGCTTTAGAAGAGAATTTAGGCCGTGCTGCTAAGCTGATTGTTTCAAGGGAAGCGGCATTTGGCTATTTTTTGACGGATGGAGAGGAAGATGTTCTTCTTCATCAGAACGAGACGGATGAAAAGCTGGAAGAAGGACAGGAAGTCGAGGCTTTCCTTTATATGGACTCACAGGGAAGAATCGCAGCAACGACAGTGATTCCGGAGGTTCAGGTTGGCACATATGGATGGGCGCAAGTAAGTGATGTAAAGCCCGGCATCGGTGTATTCATCAACATTGGCATTCAGAAGGACATGCTCCTTGGGGAGGAGGATCTGCCTGTACATGAAGCCGTCTGGCCGATTGAAGGAGATAGATTATACATTACGCTCCGTGTGAATAAGAATAACAGAATTTATGTAAAAATGGCTACTGATCCTGTGATTACAGATATATCACTAAAAGCAGCCAAAAGCGATTTTAATAAGAATATCCACGGACATATATATAGAACTGCAAAGGTTGGGAGCTGGATTTATACAGCTGAGGGCTTTAAAGGCTTTATCCATGAATCCCAGCGCAAAAGGGAGCCCCGTCTTGGCGAAAAAATTGAAGGGCGAATTGTTGATGTGAAAGAAGACGGAACAGTGAATGTTTCTCTTATCCCAAGAAAACATGAGGTACTGGACGATGATTCCGAAAAAATCCTATCTTATCTTGAAAGCCGCAATGGTGCAATGCCATTTGGCGATAAAAGCGCGCCAGAAGATATACAGGAGCGTTTTCAGCTAAGCAAAGCTTCTTTTAAAAGGGCTTTGGGCAGGCTTATGAAGGAAGGCAAGGTTTATCAGGAAGAAGGATGGACATATATAAAGAAAGACTAATTCACTCGAATAACAATCTAAAGCGGACAAGCTATTGCTTGCCCGTTTTATTATTATAAATGGTCTGTCTTTTTGGAATATTGGTTTTTCCCGGCTTTGCGGTTTTTCTCCCGCATCATATTTTTTTCGTGAAGAAGCGCATTATTGTCTTTTGCTTTTTTATCATTATCGGAAGTATGCGGCATAATAAAAATACTCCTTTCATACTGATAGGTTTATCCTTCAGAATATAACTGAAGTACAATCATATTGTCTGTCAGAATGAAATGGAGTATGTATTCTTCACTTAAGGTTTATTTTTGCTTTTGGTAGAAAATTGCAATTGTTCCTGGACCCGTATGAGACCCGATTGCAGAGCCTATGGATGTAATATAGACTTCTTTGGCTTTAAGCTCTTCCAGGATTAATTTTTGCATTTCAAGAGCTGTGTCTTCATCATCAGCATGGCTGATGCCGACAGTCTGATTCTCAAACGCAGTCCCATTTTCTTTCATCAGTTCAATAACGCGGCGAAGAAGCTTTTTCTTGCCGCGCAGTTTCTCAATCGGTACAAGTTTGCCATCTTCTACTGTTAAAAGAGGTTTAATGTTCAAAAGTCCGCCTAGAAATGCGGAAGCTTTAGAAACACGGCCGCCTTTTGCCAGATATTCGAGATCATTTACAGTGAATAAACTCTCGAGATGCTGGCAGCGAAATTCGATATCTTTCTGGATGTCGACCTTGGATGAGCCTGATTGAGCTTTAGCAGCAGCAGCCTTCACAATTAATCCATATCCCAATGAAGCAGCCTTGGAATCGATAATGGATAATTTGAAATCCGGGTATTTCTCTTTTACCTGCTCCAAAATCATTACAGCAGTCTGGTATGTACCTGAAAGTCCGGAGGAAAAAGAAATATAAATGCCGTCTTCATTTTGTTCTGCCATTTTCATGAACGTTTCCTCAAAAAGGAGAGGGGATACCTGAGATGTTTTAGGCACCTGGCCTTCACGTATAGCATCATAAACATCCTTAGGTTCTATGGTGACTAAATCTTCAAATTCTGTATCATTCAGTTGAACCTTTAATGGAAAAAGTGTGACGCCATTTTCTTCATAGAAGCTTAGCGGCAGATCACACGCACTGTCAGCTAGAATTTTTACTGACATTTTCTTTCACCTGCTTTCAAACTATATGAATTAAGTTTATAGAAATCAAGGAGAAAAAACAATGAATTGTGTTGAAAATGACACTGACTGGGTAAAGAAAATAATAAGATAATTCAGGGGGTAAAAAATGGTTTGGTTAGAAACTAAGAAAGTATTTATTGTTTTGATTGGGGCGATATTGAACGCGATTGCGATGAATTTTTTTCTGATACCTGCCAATGTATATGCGAGCGGTTTTACAGGTGTGGCACAGCTCTTATCAAGCATTCTGGGGGATTTTGGATCAACAGGGATCCTGCTTTTCATTCTAAATATTCCTGTCACCATATTAGCCTGGAAAAAGGTTGGAAGGTCGTTTACCATTTATAGTTTTCTAAGCGTATTCTTAATGTCTTTTTTCTTGGAAATTATACCGGTAATTCATGTATCAAAAGATATTTTGCTTAATGCAGTTTTTGGAGGTGTCATTGCGGCTGTTGGTGTAGGGATAACACTTAAATGGGGGGCTTCCACAGGAGGAATGGATATCATTGCGATGGTATTGTCCCGAATGAAAGACAAGCCTGTCGGTACATACTTTTTCACACTTAACGCCATTATTATAATAACAGCCGGCTTTTTGTATGGATGGGAAAAAGCTTTATACACTCTTGTTACCCTTTATGCCTCAACCAGGGTCATTGATGCCATTCATACAAGACATGAAAAACTGACAGCACTGATTATAACGAAAAAATCGGAAGAAATGAAAAAAGCCATCCATGACCATCTTGTCAGGGGGATTACAACCATTCCTGCAAAGGGGGCTTTTACAAATGAAAACAAGGAAATGATGATGATTGTCATCACCCGTTACGAGTTATTTGACCTTGAAAGAATTATTAAAGAAGTGGATCCGAATGCCTTTACAAATATTGTCCAAACAGCTGGTGTCTATGGTTTCTTCCGCAGGGATTAAATGAATGGAGGGATGAAGAATGCTTCGGCTTTTGGCTGCTGCTGCTCTAATTATTTTCACTATGCCTTTGCAAAGTTTTGAAGCTTCTAAACAGGAAATGCCATTTGATTTTAAAGTAATACCTCAAGCAGGAACGAAAAGCATGGAGATAGAACTGCTTCTGGGTAATACTGCCAATTACCCGCTGAGCTTTGAGTTTAGGACGTCCCAATTTTACGAAGTGGAAATTTTCAATCAAAAAGGCGAAAAGGTATATTCCTCTTCAGAAGGTAAAGCGTTTTTACAAGCTATACAGACCATTGCCGTCAAACCGGATGAAATCAAGGTATGGAAAGAGCATTGGGATTATCGGCATAATGGCAAAAGAGTTAAGGAAGGGAAGTACAGTGTAAAAGCCAAGCTTTTGGCATCAAACTTAAATGGCAAAGGATTGGAGACCAAAGCGGAATCAGAAGCCTCAGTATTTATCCCAGGACAAAATCCTGCCTTTCGCCATGTTGAGGTTTCTGGAGAGAACGGCTTATATACAATATCAATAGAAGGGCGTCTAAAAAGCGGAAAGCTATGGTATACAGTTGAAGATGGCCATAATGAACTGCAGGGTGAAAAGGGCGTATCAGCACTTTCAAATGACTGGGAGAACTTTAAGTTAAAAATAAACATTCCTGCTGATAAACTGCCTGAAAACGGATCAGTGATTTTGCATTTATATGAAAAAAGCCATGAAGACGGACATATTATTAATTCCTTTCCTGTTATCCTGGAAAGGAGGTAAAAAAGAAGCTGGCAGCCATCGAGGCTGCCAGCTTCTTTTTAGCGATTCTGCGAATATTGTTCCAGCTCCTGCTGCATCTCCCGCAGCTGTGCCTGTTCAGCCGCAGTGGAGTTGGCAAACGCGGAACTTAAAGCATTTTTCGCGCGGGAAACAGTTTCTTCGCCTGCAGAATTTTTAGCTATTTCCACATATTCTCTGGCTTCCTGAAATAATCTGTTTCCCATCGTTATATTCCTCCGAGGGATGATTCTTTCACATTAGCTAATTTTTGGGCTTCCGCCTCTGCATAGGTCATGTGGTACGGGATACGTTCATCATGCTTACTAACAGTATCAACACCCTGTTGTACGAAGCGTTTTGATTTATTACGTTTACCCATTCGAATCCCCTCCATGAAAGAGTTTGAAGCAGCATTGTGCTGCTCCATCCTTTAGTATGCTCTAAAGGAATGATTTAAAAAGGGTATTTAATGGCCTGATTACTATTTAATTCTTTTTGTTCATTTGCTTATAGTGCTTTAAGGTTTAATAATTCATTTAAATAGATTCCGATTCCATCTTCCTCGTTGGTTAAGGTGACTTCATTGGCAATATTTTTCACCTGGTCAATAGCATTGCCCATGGCAATCCCGTAGCCTGCAAATTCAAGCATTTCAAGATCATTGTCTTCATCACCGAAAGCGATGATCCGCTCAGGCGGTATTTGGAAGTAATCAGCTGCTTTTTGAAGGCCAACGGCTTTATTCAGCCCGGTTTTGACGATTTCTATGACATGCCATGGAGCCGCCCAGCGACGGTGGTCAATCACTTCGGCATGAACTTCAGAAAGATGATTTCTAATGGTCTTTACATGTTCCTCATCTGTATGGATCAGCATGCTTGTCGGATTATCATTGAGATAATTGCGCAAATCACCAGTCGTAATTTTTGGATCGCCAAAACCGAAGATATCCAGAAGCTTTTCATCATGGTAATGCAGGTAAACATCATCTATAACTTCTGCTACAATATTATGAACTGTATAGCTATTAACGGCTTCGACAATTTCTTTTGCTACATTCATTTGGAGTGGTGTGTGGTAGACTCCCCAATTATGATCTTTAGGATGATGTATGTATGCACCATTGAAATTGACAATTGGCGTAGTCAATCCCATTTCACGATAGTAAATTTCGCTGGAGCGAAATGGCCTTCCGGTGGCAATCATCACTTCGTGTCCTTGTTCCCGTGCCTTTTGAATAATCATTTTAGTTTTAGCTGAGATGGTTTTGTCATCTTTTAATAATGTGCCATCAAGGTCCAGTGCAATTAAATGTTTTTCTGCCATAAGATCTCCTTTTAAGCGCTCAGCACTTTTTAATAAGAATAAAACTGCAGTTAGCGGACTGCAGCCAATTGCTTATCTTGAAGTATGCCCCGCTTTTCTTTTAAGTGTAAAGGTTTTGGAAAAAAAAAATCTACGTGTTAAACTGAAAAAATAGAAAGAATTAACATTAAGACAAGAGCGTAAGCTTTTACAAAATCATTTTATACATATATGTTATCAATATTATTATAATTTTGTAAAAAAAATTCACTTTTGCCCTAACAGATTTAGGAGGAGAACTGTGGTTGTTATTGAACATAAGCATATCAAAGAAATTCCTGTTCTTGAACTCGCCAGACAGGAAGTAAAAGGGGAACGCTTGCCTTTTATTATTTTCGTTCATGGCTTTACGAGTGCCAAAGAACATAATCTGCATTATGCCTATCTGCTTGCTGAAAAAGGGTTCAGGGTGGTGCTTCCGGATACCCTATTTCATGGGGAAAGATCTGAAGGTATATCAGGCAGCGATTTAAATTTCAAGCTATGGGATATTGTTCTGAATACCATTGCGGAATTGAACATAATCAGGAATGCCTATGAGGATGCAGATTTGATCGACCAGGGAAGAATAGGGCTTGTGGGCACCTCCATGGGAGGAATAGTCACTTTGGGCGCCTTGACCCAGTTTGAGTGGGTCAAAGCTGCAGTAAGCCTTATGGGTATGCCGTATTATGAAAAATTTGCTCAGCTTCAGCTGGATGAATTGAAGAAGAATAATATAAAAATTCCGCTTTCCAATGAAGAACTAGCAGATCTGCTGGGAACTTTAAGGGAGCGGGATCTAAGTCTTCAGCCTGAAAAGCTTGGAGGAAGACCGCTTATGTTCTGGCATGGCAAAAAAGACCCGGTTGTGCCTTATTCCTATACATACCAATTTTATGAGACCATCCAGTCCTTATATAGTGAGTCACCTGAAAATCTCATGTTTATATCAGATGAACAGGCGGGGCATAAAGTAAGCAGGGAAGGGCTGCTGGAAACGGTTAAATGGTTTGACGAACATCTATAACCAACATTTTTTCAATTCATTTAAATATTTGTTAAGATAGAGATAAAGTAAATATTGAAGGAGTGCTGCAGATATGGACCAGGATTTAAAAGACAGCATCATGGGCGCACTTGAGCTTGTCGTTGACCCGGAGCTGGGGATAGATATTGTAAACTTAGGATTAGTATATGATGTGAAAATGGAAGAGGAAGGGAAAGCCATTGTAGATATGACTCTTACTTCCATGGGCTGCCCTTTGGCAGGAACAATTGTTGAACAAGTAAAGTCAGCGTTGGCTGATATTCCTGAAGTAAAGGACACTGAAGTGAACATTGTCTGGAACCCGCCTTGGTCTAAGGACAGAATGTCCCGGTATGCAAAAATTGCACTTGGCGTACAATAAGATTGAATCTTAAAAATAGCAGGGGTATTTCCCTGCTGTTTTTTTGTGCCCTTGTCCTGATGCCTTTTTACACAACTCTGTAAATTCTCCAGAAATGATCATTTGTATGTGAGGTAGTTCACTTATTTAACATGCCGATTATCCTATAATAACGATGGAAAGACAAAATATAGTTTGCTTTGCGTTAATGAAACAGCCAGGATTGAGCCTGTTAAGGAGGCATTTCAAATGGGATTTGATAGAGATTTTAATAAAGACCCTTTTATTGTGATATGGGAATTAACAAGGGCATGCCAGCTAAAATGTCTGCATTGCCGTGCGGAAGCGCAATACAGGAGAGATCCGCGAGAACTTTCTTTTGAAGAAGGGAAGTATTTGATTGACCAAATTAAGGAAATGAACAACCCTATGCTTGTTTTTACGGGTGGAGATCCATTAATGAGGCAGGATGTATTCGACATTGCCGAATATGCTGTAAAAAAAGGCGTGCGTGTTTCGATGACGCCCAGTGCGACACCCAATGTAACAAAAGAAGCTATTGAAAAAGCCAAAGAGGTCGGCTTAGCTCGATGGGCTTTCAGCCTTGATGGGCCAAATGCGGATATCCATGACCATTTTAGAGGTACTGCCGGTTCCTTTGATTTAACGATCGAAAGGATTAAATATTTGCACGAGCTTGAAATTCCAGTCCAGATTAATACAGTTATTTCGCGTTATAATATCGATTATCTTGAGGAAATGGCTAAGGTTGTAGAAGATCTCAAATGTGTTCTTTGGAGTGTGTTCTTCCTCGTCCCAACAGGGAGAGGGCAGGAAAAAGATATGATTTCTCCGGTTGAACATGAGAAGGTATTTACATGGCTCTATAACTTAAGCAAAAAAGTTACGTTCGATATTAAGACAACAGCTGCCCAGCATTACCGCCGAGTGGTCATTCAGCAAAAAATGAAGGAAGCGAAGGCTCAAAATAAGGACATTCAATATCTCGATGCACTTACACAGCAAGGGCTAACTGGTTCTATAGATGGTTTAGGCAGGGCTCCTAAAGGAGTAAATGACGGAAATGGATTTGTTTTCATTTCACATATTGGGGATGTTTATCCCAGTGGGCTTCTGCCTGTTAAAGCAGGAAATGTCAGGGAACAGCCACTCTCTGAAATATACAGGGAATCGCCAATTTTTAAAGACCTTAGAAATCCTGATAAATATAAAGGGAAATGCGGACAATGCGAGTTCCGTTATGTATGCGGGGGATCAAGGTCACGTGCATTTGCCATGACAGGGGATTATATGGAAAGCGAGCCGTTTTGTGTTTATATTCCAAAAGCACTTAGAAAGAAAGAGGCAAAATCATAAAAGAAAGAGGAGTGCAGTTCGGATGCACTCCTACTCAATGCTGCAATATACGGCAGGGCAGTTTTCACAGCCTATTTCATTTTTTAAATATTGAAGATCTTTGACTGTGATTTTTCCATTTAGAATGGTGATGATGCCGTCTTTCTTCAGTTCACCCAGTATCCGGTTGGTGCTTTCCCTGGAGGTGCCGCAGAAATTCCCAAGCTCTTGATTCGTAAGGGGCAGATCAATGAGTATGCCGTCCTTAACCTTTATGCCATAGCTGTTAGTCATTCTGATAAGGGTTGAATATAGGGCACCTTTTTTTCCATTAAGGACGAGATCTCTAAATTTGGTCTGTGTATTACGGAAGTGGTCGCTCATCCATTTCATAAATTCATAAGCCAATGTACTATTTTTAAAAATCTCCCTTTCCAGGACATCTTTTTTTATCACAGCCACTTCACCAGCTTCAAGAACTAAAGCATTCAATAAATATTTAGGGTCACTGGTAAATAGGGTCAGCTCACCAATGATTTCATTTTCTCCGCATAACCTGAAGGTGAGTTCTCTGCCATCTGCTGTTATCTTGCTGATTTGTATCTTGCCTGAAAGTATAATATAAAGCTCATCAGCATCCATACCTTCCTGAAAAATGTAAGCCCCTTTAGGGGTTTTCATACGCCGGTCTGCGAAATGAAGAAGCTCTTTAATCTCTATGGAATGTGTCGGTTTAATGGCTGTACGAGCCATGTTAATCCTCCTTCATAAAACAACTGTCTTTTTTCACAATAATATCATTTGTATAGTGAAAACATTGCCGGCTTTTGTGTCTTTATTGTGGCATTTTCTATTGAAATGGTGTGTCTTTGCTATGATACAAACAATTCCCTATTAACATTGAAACGATTGTATGTTCTAATAGTAGAAGCCCTTAATTTGAGATACTGGGTTATTTCTGTTATTTTAAGGGAAAGGCTAAAATATACATCTGTATAGAAAGCTTATTTAAGTCACTCTTTATATGGAGTTGAACGAAATGGCTAAAACAATCGTTAAAGATAAATTGAATAGACCTTTAAGAGATCTTCGCATTTCTGTCATTGACCGCTGTAATTTCCGCTGTCAATATTGCATGCCAGCAGAAATTTTTGGGCCAGATTTTGCTTTCCTTCCAAAAAACGAGCTCCTGAGCTATGAAGAAATTGAACGGCTGGCTAAAATTTTTGTAAGCCTTGGAGTGGAGAAGATCAGGTTAACAGGCGGAGAACCCCTTATGAGAAAGGACATGCCTAAACTTGTAAAAATGCTTTCAGACATTGAGGGCTTAAAAGATATAGGGCTAACCACAAATGGTGTATTGCTGCCCAAGCATGCGAAAGATTTAAAGGAAGCAGGACTGGTGAGAGTTAACATCAGTCTTGACAGCCTGGATGATGAGCTGTTTGGAAAAATAAACGGACGCAATGTGGGTGTCAAACCAGTTCTTGAAGGGATCGAGGCAGCAAAAGAAGCAGGGCTTGGCGTCAAGCTTAATATGGTCGTTAAAAAAGGCCTGAATGATTCTGAAATTGTCCCGATGGCTAAGTTCTGCAAAGATAACGGTTTACAGCTCCGCTTTATTGAATACATGGATGTCGGCAGTACAAACGGCTGGAAGATGGACGAGGTTGTTACCAAAAAAGAAATTTATGACATTTTAAAGGAACATTATTTATTGGAACCGGTAGATCCGGATTATTTCGGAGAGGTTGCCAAGCGATACCGTTATAAGGGCACGGATGTGGATGTTGGGTTTATTACATCTGTTTCTGAATCTTTCTGTTCAAGCTGCACACGTTCAAGATTGTCAGCAAACGGCCAAATTTTTACATGCCTATTCAATGGAGAAGGGCATGATCTGAAGGAATTTATGAGAAAAGGCGCCACGGATGAAAAAATTACCGATCGGATTATTAATATTTGGAACGGCAGAAAAGACAGATATTCAGACGAACGGACTGAAGAAACTATTGCCAGCAGGAAAAAAATTGAAATGTCCTATATTGGAGGATAAAAAAAGCATGCTTTGCTGTGTCATGAGTAATGGACATAGCGGGGCAGGCTTTTTATTTTGTCTTTTAGAATGCAAAAAAACTGCAGCCGTTATTGGCTGCAGATCGTAATGTTTATATATATCGTGGAAATAGAATGTTATTCTCAAGGTGAACATGCATGAAGGTTTGGCTTTCCAGATCTTCCAGCCGCTTATACACAAGACGGTAAGAGCCGCATGCATCTGCTGGAGGAGTAAAATCAAATGTAATTTCCCTCAATTCCTTTAAAATTGCACCTGCATGATCATGCTCTTTCTCAAGCTCCCGGATATAGCTGATGATTTCTTCACGATTTTCAACCTGAGGGTCTTCAAGCTTCAGAAGCATTGGAAAAACAGACTCTTCTTCTTTAGAAGTATGTTCAAGAAGCTCGTGCTTCAGCTCAAAGAATAATTGATGTACTTTTAAAAGCTCCTCATGGCTTTCTCCATGAACTCTTGAAACCTTTGTTACATATGGGCTTAATAGTGAAAGTTCCTCCTCAAGGGGACGATGATATCGTTTGATGACATGTTCAATAATGTCTTCTGATGTACTGTCTGTCCAAACCTCTATATCATCGGTTTGGTTTTCCTTCTGAATAACCTCCTTCAATTCTTTAATCAGAACGTCCATATCGGCAGACTGCTCTGAAACTGCACGCACCAGCGGAATATTTCCACCGCAGCAAAAATCAATGCGATGACGTTTAAAAACATCACTTGTTTTTGGAAATTCATTTACAATATCTTTTACCAGACGGTTTTCTGTAAGATGTATAGTCATTGAATTCTCCTCCTTCTATCTTGTGAACTATCTTTAGAATAAATGAATATCTTTTTTAATTTGGTGACGGGCATCACACTTGAAGCCTTTATTTAAAATTTTTATGGAAATCATGCACATGCAAAAAACGGAATGTGTGATGATTGTCATGTTATGGATTTTCATGTACGTTTATAATAATTGAAATAGAAAAGGCATTAAGAAAAGTACATAGGAGCTGATATAATGCTGGAAAAAAGAACTCCCATTCCTGTTGGGGAAGCAGTAAAAAAAATCATGGCCTATCAATTAAAAGGAAGTGCAGAATACATATCCATTAATAAAAGCAACGGCCGTTTTCTGGCAGAAGACTTAAAAGCGACCCATGATGTCCCTCATTTTGATCGATCACCATATGATGGATTTGCTGTTCGTTCAGCAGATACAAAGGAAGCTTCAATGGAAAATCCTGCAGTATTTGAGGTAGTAGACCACATTGGCGCCGGACATATGACATCCAAAAACATTGGTCCATTCCAGGCCGTTAGAATTATGACTGGTGCGCAAATGCCTGAAGAATGTGATGCCGTTGTAATGCTTGAACTGGCAAAAGCATTTGAAGAAGACGGTAAGAATTTTATGTCCATTAAACGCACCTATAATCCTGGAGACAATGTTTCCTTCAAGGGCGAAGATGCGAAAGAAGGAGATTCTCTGGTTAAGAAGGGGACAAAAATCAATCCTGGAATTCAGGCTATTCTTGCTACTTTTGGCTATGCCGAAGTACCGGTTGCAAAGAAGCCTGTTATCGGATTATTTGCAACAGGCACTGAGTTATTGGAAGTACACGAACCGCTGCAGCCGGGGAAAATCAGAAACAGCAACGCCCATATGATTACAGCGCAAATTGAAAGGGCTGGGGCGGAAGTTGTTTATTATGGAAAGCTCCCTGACGAATTTGATACTTGTTTCAATGCTGTGAAAGAAGCATTGAACAGTGTGGATATGCTGATTACTACGGGCGGTGTATCTGTGGGCGATTATGATTATCTGCCGGGCATTTATGAAAAGCTTGGGGCAGAGGTCCTTTTCAATAAGGTTGCGATGCGGCCCGGCAGTGTGACTACAGTTGCCCAGCATGAAGGGAAGCTGCTGTTTGGACTTTCCGGAAATCCTTCTGCCTGCTATGTCGGGTTTGAGCTTTTTGCAAGACCGATCATCCGGAAAATGCTGTTCTCTGAGAAACCGCATTTAAGAAAAGAAACAGCAGAGCTTGTGGCCGAGTTTCCAAAAGCAAACCCATTTACACGATTTGTCCGGACGGCTGTGAATTATTCAGGAGGCAGACTGGTTGCGGCGCCAAGCGGAGTGGATAAATCAAACATTGTGATGAGTCTTGCAGGAGCGAATTCGCTAATGATCCTGCCAGGCGGAACTAGAGGCTATGGCAAGGGCGACATTGTTGAAGTGCTATTGCTTGAGGACCATGAAGGAAGCAAATGGCCATGGTAAAGGAACCTGTTATTTTTCAGGTATCCGGCTATCAAAACAGCGGAAAAACAACATTGGTAAATAAATTAATCTCTGGATTAAAAGAGAAGGGCCTTTCTGTCATTACCATTAAGCATCATGGACATGGCGGCAAACCCGAAACCCCAGGAGGAAAGGATTCCAGCAGTCATGTTGAATCTGGAGCAGCCGCTTCACTTGTTGAAGGTGGCGGCAGACTGCTTTTACAAGCTGAGAAGAAAAGCTGGAGCCTGGAGGAGCAGATCAGGATTGCCTTGCAGCTGCAGCCCGACGTCGTGCTTATTGAAGGTCATAAAAAGGCTTCATTTCCTAAAGCAGTCCTGCTCAGAAGTGATGAAGATCTGTACCTTATGGAGGAACTGACAAATATCTGTGCACTCTTCTGCTGGGAAGATAAAGTGATTAAGCACAAGACTGCAGATTTGGAAACTCCGTTTTTCAGCATCCGTGATCCTAAAGGCCCTGAGTGGATTATTGAGTATTTAGTGAGCGAAAGTAAGAAAAGGAGATAAGAATATACAAAACAGTCCAATCTATTTTGGGCTGTTTTTATAATTTCTAAAAAAATGAACGTTTTTGTGGCGATGTGTTTATCAGTGATAATCTTCACTTAGTATTTACCGGGAATATTATATATTATAGGCAGAAATCAGCGGGGAGGTATTATAGATGAAGTTATTTACGCCGAAACAGCATGGAGCCTGGGCAATGCTAATACTGCCATTTTGGCTCGGAGCGGCTGCATCTGATATTATTTGGTCACATATCCCGTTTTTTTTAGGATGGATATTACTATATCTGGCTACTTATCCGTGCCTTCTTCTTTTTAAAAGAAAAAGAATGGCTTTTTATGCGAAGTGGACTACTATTTATCTGGTTCCGGCTATTTTACTGCTATTAATTCCTTTACTGGTAAGGCCATCGATTATCATATTTGGACTTCTTATGATTCCTTTTTTTATTATTAATGCACGCTATTCGTCTAAAAATAGAGATAGGGCATTAGGTAACGACTTTAGTGCCATTTGTGCATTTTCAATAGCAGGCCTTGCGAGCAGCTACTTGCCGCATGGGGAAATTACACTGCTGGCCTGGACAGTATTTGCAGCTTCCATTTTGTTTTTTGCCGGAAGCACCTTCTATGTAAAATCAATGATCAGAGAAAAGAAAAATATTTCCTTCAAATGGATTTCGTGGATCTTTCATGCTGCGGTACCGATCCTCTGGCTGCTGGCAGGCGGATGGATTGTATCTGCAGCGTTTCTTCCCAGCCTTTTTCGGTCCATTGCATTTTATGGGAAATCATTTACACCTAAAAAAATTGGAATTTATGAAATTGCTAATGCAGCCATATTCTTTTTCATATTATTACTTGCCATACACACTTAAGGACCGGCCTGACCAGGCCGGTTTTTCAATTTATCCAGAAATGCAATAAAGCTGTGCTGTGAAAAAATAAATATTAGAAATCTTTAAAACTTCAGTAAAATAGGTTGCAATTTTTCCTCCCAGTTTCTATAATAAGAGAAACATAAATTCATAAATATGTATATAAATGATTAAATATACAAAAGAGTGTGGAAGGAGCAATTATGAACGTTTCAATTATCGGAACAACCGGATATGGGGGTGCGGAATTGCTCCGTATCCTAAAGCAGCATCCGGAATTTAACATTAAATCGATCCATTCAACGAAAGAAGATCTCCCCATTTGGAATGAATATCCCCATCTATATGGAATCATTGACAAGAAATTACAGGGGATTGATTCAGCTCAAATAGCAGAACAGTCTGATATTGTTTTTCTGGCAACGCCATCTGGAGTATCAGGGAAACTTGCTGAAAATTTTTCAGGCAAGAATATAAAGGTAATTGACCTTTCCGGTGATCTTCGAATCCCAGCTCAAGCATATCTGGAGTGGTATAAACACGCTCCTGCAAACGAATCTCTTGTTGCACAAGCAGTATATGGGCTTCCTGAGTGGCATCATGACGAAATAGCTTCCGCAGAAGTCATATCTAATCCTGGGTGCTATCCAACAGCTGCTCTGCTAAGTCTTGCACCAGTTGTAAAAGAAAATTTAATAAAACCAGATAGTGTTGTTGTCGATGCAAAATCCGGGGTGTCCGGGGCAGGAAGGGGACTTTCAAGAACAACAAGCTACGCAGAAGCAAATGAAAACCTGCGGGTTTATAAGGTAAATCAGCATCAGCATACACCAGAGATCGAGCAGCAGCTGATGAATTGGAATTCCGCAATAAAGCCGATCACATTCACGACCCATCTTCTTCCTATAACAAGAGGCATTATGACAACCAGCTATGTTCAGCTGACAAAAGAATACACTTCTTCTCAAATTCTTGAACTTTATCAATCAGTCTATGAAAAGCAGCCATTTATTCGAATTCGTCCCGAAAATTCATTTCCTTCCGTCAAAGAGGTCGCAGGCTCTAATTTTTGCGACATAGGTGTCCATGTGGATTCCAGAACGGGCAGACTGACAATAGTTTCAGTGATTGATAATTTAATGAAGGGTGCTGCCGGGCAGGCTGTACAAAATGCCAATATAATGAGCGGATTGGATGAAGCAGCGGGTCTCGGATTTGTTCCGCTCTATCCATAAGGAGGAAAGATAAATGCAATTAGTATCTCAAACTGAAGTAACCGAACTGCCCACCGGAAGCATCATAACACCGAAAGGCTTTACAGCAGCTGGTGTTCATGCAGGGCTGCGATATTCAAAAAAGGACTTAGGAATTATATTAAGCGATACGCCTGCACAATGTGCAGCTGTCTATACTACAAGCCATTTTCAGGCTGCCCCTCTAAAAGTTACACAGGAAAGCATTGCAGCAGAAGGCCTCATTCAGGCTGTTATAGTAAATAGTGCATGTGCCAATGCCTGTACAGGGGACCAGGGGCTAAAAGATGCTTATCAAATGAGAAAATCAGCTGCAGATAAATTCAATTTAAAGGAACAGCATGTGGCGGTTGCCTCTACTGGTGTCATTGGGGAGTATATGCAGATGGATAAGATAGAAGAGGGCATTAAGATGCTGAAGCCCGGCAATGAGGCATTACACTCAGAGGATTTTCAAACAGCCATATTAACAACGGATTTAGTGATGAAGAAGTGCTGCTATTCGGCAGTCATCGATGGGAAAACCGTTACAATGGGCGGTTCCGCAAAGGGTTCTGGAATGATTCATCCCAATATGGCAACAATGCTTGCGTTTATCACAACAGATGCAAATATAGACTGCAGCGATTTGCAATTTGCTTTAAAACAGGTTACCGATCGAACGTTCAATCAGATAACCGTTGATGGAGATACCTCAACAAATGATATGGTAATGGTCATGGCCAATGGAACCAGCGGTATAAATAAACTTTCGCCGGATCACCCAGATTGGGATGTATTTATACAGATGCTTTCCCAAACAAGTGAGAGTCTTGCCAAACAGATTGCAAAAGATGGTGAAGGAGCAACAAAGCTGATAGAAGTGGTGGTATCGGGAACAAAAACTGATGATGATGCAAGAATGATTGCTAAGCAGATTGTCGGCTCGAACCTTGTTAAGACTGCTGTATATGGAGCGGATGCCAATTGGGGCAGAATTATCGGGGCAATCGGACAGAGCCAGGCAGCTTTTGATCCGTCTTCGGTAGATATCGCAATCGGACCTATAGCCATGCTGCAAAATAGTGTTCCACTGGCATTTTCTGAAGAAGAAGCAAAAGAGTACTTATCCAATGCCGCCATTCAGATTACTGTGGATCTTCATCAGGGAGCAGGCAAAGGGAAGGCCTGGGGATGTGACTTATCCTATGATTATGTCAAAATCAATGCAAGCTATCGTACCTGAGGGGGATGCCATTTGAAAAGTATAGTCATTAAGTGCGGAGGCAGTGTAATGGAAGAGCTGGGAGAGGCTTTTTTTGATAGTCTTTTAGTGTTGAAGAATGAAGGATACCAGATTGTTTTTGTTCATGGAGGCGGCCCGGCAATTAACAGCATGCTGGAACTTTATAATATCCCTCATGAATTTGTCAATGGGCTAAGAAAGACGACTCCGGAAGTTCTGGAGGTAGCAGAGATGGTCTTGTCAGGACAATCCAACCGCAAACTTACCTCAATGATTGAACTGCATGGATTGAAAGGGTTTGGCGTAAATGGAAGTGATGCGGGATTACTAAAGGCAGAATATATCAATCAGGATGAGCTTGGACTGGTTGGTGAAATAACGGCTGTTAATCAGTCAGTACTGGAAATGTTATTTAACGAAGACCTGGTCCCTGTCATTACTCCTATTGCAGCTGCAGAAGGCGGCACGAAACTGAATATCAATGCCGACTATGCGGCGGCAGCTGTTGCCAATGCCATTAAAGCTGAACATTGCATCTTTGTAACGGATGTAAAAGGAATTTTCATTGACGGTAACCTCTCTCCCCAGCTTGACGCGGATGAAATTGAACAGCATATTAACGATAAAAAAATTACAGGCGGAATGATTCCAAAAGTTACCTCTGCCTTGAACCTAATCAGCAAAGGGCTAAATAGCGTAATGATTGTATCAGGAAAAGAAAAGTTTTATGAGGAAGGCATATGGATCGGTACGAATGTATCTGCCAAGAAGGAGGTCTTAACTTGAGTAATCTATTTCCAACGTATGCCCGGTGGGAAGTGGAGCCGGAAAAAGCAGAAGGAAGCTATCTTTTTGATAAAAATGGGAAACGCTATTTGGACTTCACATCAGGGATCGGAGTCTGCAATCTTGGTCACCGCCCAGCAGCAGTACAAAAATCAATCAATGAACAGCTGAATAAATTCTGGCATGTTTCCAATTTATTTATGCAGGATCAGCAGGAGGCTGCAGCAAAGACTCTCTCTGAAGCTGTGGGCATGGACCTCGTATTCTTTGCCAACAGCGGAGCAGAAGCAAATGAAGCAGCGATTAAGCTTGCAAGAAAAGCTTCGGGACGGAAAAAAATCATTACTTTTCAACAATCATTCCACGGGAGAACCTTCGCCACTATGGCTGCAACGGGCCAGGAAAAAATTAAAAAAGGCTATGGTTCCATGCTTGAGACTTTTAAGTATGTTCCTTTTAATGATATTAATGCATTGAAGGATGAGATTGATGCGGAAACAGCGGCCGTAATGCTGGAAATTGTACAGGGTGAAGGCGGGATTCACATTGGGAATCAGGAGTTTCTAACAAAAACTGAGCAGCTTTGCAAAGAATATGGAGCGCTGCTGATTGTAGATGAAATTCAGACCGGCATTGGCAGAACGGGTAAAGCCTTTGGATTTCAGCATTTTGACCTTTCTCCCGATATCGTAACCGCAGCTAAAGGCCTGGGAAGCGGATTGCCAATAGGCGCTGTGATTGGAAAAAAAGCATTAGAAGGAGTATTTGGACCAGGAAGCCATGGATCAACATTTGGCGGGAACCCGATCAGCATTGCAGCAGCTATTGCTACCATGAACACAATATTTGATGATGATTTTTTACAAGGCGTTCAGGAAAAGAGTGCATATCTTGCTGACAAATTGGCAGAATCGCTTGAACAGATTGCAGCTGTTAAGGAGATTCGCTATCTTGGTTTGATGGTCGGTATTGAATCAGATGTTCCCCTTCCATCATTGTTAAAGGAATTAAGAGCCAATTTCTTGCTGGCATTGCCTGCAGGGGAAAATGTTTTGCGGCTGCTGCCTCCGCTGACAGCATCAAAATCTGAAATAGATGAAGCGGTACAAATTCTGCAATCCACATTAATGGAATTTTCAAAATCAGCTGTGTAGGCTGTATTATTTTTCAAATGGATGAATAAAAATTAACAAAGTTATATAAATATACAGATAGCTTCGAGGTGTTGATAATGGAAGGATACCTTCATTTAAATAGCGGCCATTCCTATAAGGGCCAATGGCTGTCGGATCAGCCTGAAAAGGATATAGAAGGGGAAATCGTTTTTTTTACAGGAATGACAGGCTACCAGGAAGTATTGACAGATCCCTCTTATAAGGACCAAATTATTGTATTTACGTATCCTTTAATCGGAAATTACGGAATAAATGAGTCTGATTTTGAGAGCAAGAAACCTCATGTGGCCGGGGTTATTGTATATGAAGGAAGCAGAAATCCTTCGCATTACAAATCGGCTTATTCGCTTCAGGAATACCTTCAGAAATGGAATATTCCATTATTAGGGCATATGGATACCCGTTCCATTGTAAAGAAAATCCGTTCAGAAGGCAGCATGCCGGCAAAAATGTCTTCTTCGGAAACGGCAGCCGCCGGATTGCTGCTTCCAAAGGATGAAAAAGTTTGTAAAGTATCTTCACAAACTATGGAGTGCTTTGGAGAGGGCGGCATTCATATAGTTGTCATGGATTTTGGAGCTAAAAAATCAATTGTGGATTCTTTGCTGAAAAGAGCGTGCAAGGTTACATCTGTTCCTTATAATACAAGCTTTGAACAGATAAAAAAACTAAATCCAGACGGCGTGGTGCTTTCAAACGGGCCTGGAGATCCAAAAGAATTAAAAAGCATCCTCCCGGAATTAAAAAAGGTGCTGGAGCAGTATCCGGCATTGGGAATTTGCCTTGGCCACCAGCTGGCAGCTTTAGCATTTGGAGGCAACACAAAGAAACTGTCCTTTGGCCATAGGGGTGCCAACCACCCGATTGCGGACATGAAGAAGGGCACTGTCTTTATGTCATCACAAAATCATAGCTATGTGGTTGATGAAGAAAGCATAAAAGATACAGGGTTTAAAACCCGCTATGTAAACCTTCATGACCAGTCAATTGAGGGACTAATGCATAAGGTGCTGCCAATCCATACGGTGCAATTCCATCCGGAAGCCCATCCGGGACCTGCGGATGGTGATTATATTTTTGATGAGTTTATGAACATGATTCAAGAGGAGAATAGGAGAGTTTTCGCTTATGCCTAAAGACACCAGTATCCAATCCATATTAGTAATCGGCTCAGGCCCGATTGTCATCGGCCAGGCAGCAGAATTTGATTATGCAGGAACACAGGCCTGTGCAGCATTAAAGGAAGAAGGCTATAAGGTTATCCTTGTGAATAACAATCCGGCTACCATCATGTCTGACAAAGCTTTTGCAGACAAAGTCTATTTCGAGCCAATGACAGCTGACAGCCTTGAGAAGATTATAAAAAAAGAATGTCCCGATGGCCTGCTTGCCACACTGGGAGGCCAGACAGGGTTGAATCTTGCTTTTAAACTTAGTGAATCAGGTGTGCTTGAACGTTATGGAGTGAAGCTTTTGGGAAGCAGTATTGAATCCATAAAGAAAGGTGAAGACCGGGAAGCTTTTCGTAAGCTGATGCACGAGCTTAACGAACCTGTTCCTGAAAGCATCATTGTCCATGAAGTGGAAGAAGCCATCCAATTTGCCCAAGAAATTGGATTTCCTATTATCGTCCGTCCAGCTTATACTCTTGGCGGAACAGGCGGAGGCATAGCAGGAGATTTCGATGAACTGACGTCTTTGGTTCAGGGCGGCTTAAAAGAGAGTGCGATCAGCCAGTGCCTGGTTGAAAAAAGCATAGCAGGATTTAAGGAAGTAGAATACGAGGTCATGCGGGATTCACAGAATACGTGCATCACTATTTGCAATATGGAAAATATTGATCCCGTTGGGGTTCATACTGGTGACTCAATTGTTGTCGCACCTTCACAAACCTTAACAGATGATGAGTATCAGATGCTGAGATCAGCATCAATTAAGATCATTTCAGAGCTTGGCATTATTGGCGGGTGCAACATTCAGTTTGCCCTTGATCCGCATAGTAAGAATTATTACTTGATTGAAGTAAATCCCAGAGTCAGCAGGTCATCTGCCCTTGCATCCAAAGCAACAGGATATCCAATTGCCAGAATGGCTGCAAAGCTAGCCGTCGGGTATACCTTATCGGAAATTATCAACCCTGTAACAGGAGATACATTTGCTAGCTTTGAACCAGCTCTGGATTATGTCATCGTTAAGTTTCCAAAATGGCCTTTTGATAAATTTCCTTCTGCAGACCGCAAACTTGGAACGCAAATGAAAGCAACCGGAGAAGTAATGGGCATTGACCGGAATCTGGAACGCGCTCTCTTAAAGGCAATCCATTCACTTGAAGTAAAGGGAAATGATTTGAAATCACCGGGCTTATCAGCTAAATCGAATGCCTCACTTGAGGAACTTCTGTTAAAGCAGACTGATGAAAGATTTTTTACCGTGATTGAATTACTCCGGAGAAATTATTCATTGGAAGCTTTACACTCAATCACGAAAATAGATTATTTCTATCTCAATATACTCAATGAAATGGTAAAAATGGAAAAACAAATTTCTGCCTTAACACTTGATGAAGCAACAAAAGAAGAGCTGCAGCTATTTAAGGAAAAGGGCTTCAGTGATAAGTTTCTTGCATTGGAATGGAAAGTTGCGGAGAAAGCAGTCAGAGATAAACGCAAAAAGGCTGGAATTCTTCCAGCCTATAAAATGGTTGACACATGCGCTGCTGAATTTGAAGCACAATCAAATTATTATTACTCCAGTTACTTTGGCGAAAATGAACAAGTGAAGAGTGAAAAGAGGAAAGTCCTGGTTATAGGAAGCGGCCCCATCAGAATTGGCCAGGGCATTGAATTTGATTATTGCTCCGTTCAGGGAGTGTTTGCTCTGAAAGATGAAGGCGTTGAGACAATCATGATCAATAACAACCCTGAAACGGTAAGTACGGATTATACAACCGCTGACAGGCTTTATTTTGAACCGTTAATTCTTGAGGATATCTTGAATGTGATTGAAGCAGAAGGAATTTCAGAAGTCATTGTGCAGCTTGGCGGGCAGACAGCTCTGAATCTGGCATCCGATCTTGAAGCTTATGGCGTTACCCTGCTTGGAACTGACTCAAATACCATTGATGCATTAGAGGACCGGAAGCTTTTTTATCAGCTATTGGATGATTTGAATATCCCGAGGATAAAAGGAGATGTTGTCCACACAGAAGCAGAGCTAAAAGAAGCAGCCGAAAATATTGGATTCCCGATTCTTGTCCGCCCATCCTATGTTATAGGCGGCAGAGGGATGGAACGTATTGCTTCATCATCTGAGCTGGAGAGTTATTTAACGAAAGGTGATGTCCCTTATCCGATTTTAATTGATCAATTCGTTCATGCATCAGAAGCTGAGCTTGATCTGGCAGCAGACGGAAATCATATCTGTGCACCTGCAATTATGGAGCATATTGAAAAAACGGGTGTTCACTCTGGCGACAGCATGTCCGTTCTCCCGCCGCAAAATCTTTCAGAAAATGTCCAGAATAAAATGCTAGCCTATGCAAAAGCCATTGTGCAAAAGCTCCAGTATAAAGGACTCATGAATATTCAATATATCGTTAATGGCGAAGAGGTATTTATTCTTGAAATAAACCCTCGTGCGAGCAGAACAGTACCAATTATCAGCAAGGTCACAGGCGTGCAGCTGGTGGAGATTGCGACAAAAATATTGCTTGGGAAATATAATTTGTCGAAAGATGAAATGCCGGCTGCGGCGAAACTCCCATTTATATGTGTGAAATTCCCGGTTTTCTCAAATTATGCTTTGAAGGGATTGGACAGCAAGGTAGGTCCTGAAATGAAATCAACAGGAGAGGGGATTGCACTGGCACCAAATTATGAGGCAGCAATCAGAAAATCTTTCCATGCTGGTTTAAATGGTGCTAAAGGCAAATGTGTCGTAATAGCAAACTCTCAAGAAACAGAAGAATTAACTCATTATATTAATCAGGCTAAAGTTGTGCCTGTTTTTCTGACTCAAGAAAATATGGACTGGAATGCCCAGGAAACCTTCGCTTTATATAATCCTGGCATGAGTGAAGAAGATAAGAGAATGAGAGAAATGGGAACCAAAAACAGAATTTTGACTTTCAGTGAAAAAGAAACGCTTATTGCATTATTAAAATCTATGTCAGCAGGCGAATGGGATGTTAAATCCATTGAAGATTGGCAGGGCATTAAAAATAATATTGGAGAAAAGGAAGTGGGCGTCTTATGATTTCAATTCAGGCCTCTGATAAGCTTTTAAATTTGAAAGGAAAGGATTTTCTAACACTTGCAGACTTTTCATCAGAGGAGATTAAGGGGCTGCTGGAAAAAGCAAAGCAATTAAAAGAAGCTCATCTGCAGGGTGCAGAAACTTCCATCCTAAAAGGCAAAATTCTTGGCATGATTTTTGAAAAGTCATCTACACGTACAAGAGTTTCCTTTGAAGCAGGGATGCTGCAGCTTGGGGGCCATGCCTTATATTTAAATAGCCAGGATCTGCAGCTGGGAAGAGGAGAAAGCATTGCGGATACAGCTAAAGTGCTTTCACAGTATGTTGATGCGATTATGATCCGCACATTCTCCCATGCGAAGATCCAGGAACTGGCTCATCATGCGGACATTCCGGTTATTAACGGCTTGACCGATCTTTATCATCCATGCCAGGCTCTTGCCGATCTCCTTACAATCGAAGAGAAAAATGGGGAGTTAAAAGGCCAAACCCTCGTATATGTAGGCGATGGCAATAATGTGGCCCATTCTTTAATGATTGCTTCTGCCAAGATGGGGGTAAATATCACGATTGCCTGTCCTGAAGGGTATGAACCAGATAAATCTGTTCTCCAGCAATCACAAGAGTTTGCTGAACAAAGCGGTTCAAAGGTAATCGTAACATCTAACCCTGAAGAAGCGGTTGCTAATGCCGATGCCGTCTATACAGATGTCTGGACGAGCATGGGACAGGAAGCTGAGAATGAACAGAGGCTGAAAGACTTTGCTGATTATCAGGTTAATGAATATCTTGTCCAAAAAGCCAAAAAAGATTACGTCTTTTTGCATTGCCTGCCTGCTCATCGCGGTGAGGAAGTTTCAGCGGAAGTCATTGATGGAAACAATTCCGCTGTCTTTCAGCAGGCTGGGAACAGACTTCATGTTCAAAAAGCCATTCTTTCAGAGATATTATAATGAAAAAGCCTTCTCAGCGCTGAGAAGGCTTTTTCATTAAGATAGGAAATAAACAAGCGGCCCAACAATAAAACAATAAATCGCAAAATACTTCAGGTTCCCTTTAGCCATAATATTCATAAACCATTTCAGCGAAAAGTAAGATGCAGCCAGTGAGGCAATAAAGGCAATTGTATAGGGCAAAGCATATTTAGATAAATTGGGATCCGTTATTATGTCGTTAAAACCTAGTATCATTCCGCCGGCACTTACCGGGATATATAAAAGGAAAGAAAACCTTAAAGCTGTTTCCTGTTTCATCCCAAGCCCCATTGCGGCTACAATGGTAGCACCGGAACGGCTGATTCCCGGTATCAGGGCAACTGCCTGTGCAAGTCCTACAATGATTGCATCCTTATAAGATAATTCAGCATCATTTTTCCGTCCGCGTAAATTACGGATCAGCCACAGCGCAAGTCCAGTCACGATAAGAGTAATCCCAACAGTTCTTATATTTGCAAGGTGGGTATCGATAAAATCCTCGAACAAAATTCCGATGACTCCTGCAGGAATGGTTCCAATTATCAAGTAAATGATAAACCGAAAGTCTGATTCCGCCTGTTTATCTTTGGTGGTAATATATGCAAGGCCATTTCGGATCAGTCTCATAATATCTTCCCTGTATATAAGCAGTACAGCCAATAATGAGGCTGTATTTACCAGGAGGGCAAAGCTAAGCCCTTTGATGTCAAGGCCGAAAAAATGCTGGGCAATCTCCAGGTGCCCGCTCGATGAAATGGGAATAGGCTCTGTAAATCCCTGAAACAATCCCAAAAACAAGTATTTAAGCAATGTCAGAAAATCAGTCACAAGTAAATCCCCCATAATGAAATCTCATACCTCCCCATTTAACTATAAAAAGGACGGCAGAGTAAAGTGATATCCTTTTCATTGCTTCTACGCGATGCCAATAGTTTCCCTCATGAGAGATGCAAGAGTGGAAATAATAATAAGTGATTTACGATTAAAGGAGGTATTCAGCATGGGGCAAAACAGACAATTTAAGCCTGGCCAGAAAGCACCTAATAATGGAATTTATATAGAAATTGGCGAAACGGGTAGTAACGTGAATAATCCTCAAATGCTTAAAATGAGAGCTGGAGACCAATTTCCGGAAACATCCAATCATAACCGGATTTGGACGTATAAAAGAAAGCCTTGATTTTGATTATTTACCAAGAAGATGGGGAAATAGTATAAAAAATAGAGCCATCCCAATTGCGGATGGCTTTTTCGACTGAGAATAAACTGCTGGAAACTTTACATATGAAAAGATTGGATTATAATAAAACTAAAAGGTCAAAAAAGGTCAAAAAGGAGGTTGCATAATGGATCTAAATCGGATGACAGAGCGGCTTCAGGAAGGGTTATTAAATGCACAGTCCATAGCGTTGCGCGAGCAGCATCAGGAGGTGGATGAAGCCCATTTATTCCTGGCTTTAATGGGGCAGGAAAACAGCCTGATTTCATTAATATTGTCAAAAATGCAGATTCCGGCTGATTCTTTTAATAATAAAATGCAGGAAGCACTGAGGAAAAAACCACAAGTGTCCGGTTCAGGTACAGAACAAGGAAAATTGTATATAACCAGTAAACTGCAGCGGCTCCTGGCGGAAGCAGAAAATTATATGAAGATTTATCAGGATGATTTCATGTCAGTTGAGCATGTTTTCATGGCTGCTGCAGCAGAGGAAACCGAAACGGCAGCAGTTTTAAAGTCATACGGAATCAATAAAGAACTAGTGGAGCAGGCGATTAAGGAGATTAGGGGGAATCAGAGGGTGACATCGCAAAATCCGGAATCAACATATGAGGCACTAAAAAAATATGGAAGAGATCTTGTTGCAGAGGTGAAACAGGGGAAAGTTGATCCTGTAATTGGCCGGGATAGTGAAATCAGGCATGTCATTCGCATCCTTTCAAGGAAAACCAAGAATAATCCAGTTTTAATAGGCGAACCTGGGGTAGGAAAGACAGCTATTGTCGAAGGTTTGGCACAAAGAATTGTACGTAAAGACGTGCCTGAGGGCCTCAAGGATAAAACCATTTTTGCTCTGGATATGAGCTCTTTAATTGCCGGGGCCAAATTCCGGGGTGAATTCGAAGAAAGACTGAAAGCTGTATTAAATGAGGTTAAGAAAAGCGAAGGCAGAATTCTTCTTTTTATTGACGAACTTCATACCATTGTTGGAGCGGGCAAGACAGAAGGAGCAATGGATGCAGGGAATATGCTGAAGCCTATGCTTGCAAGGGGAGAATTGCACTGCATAGGAGCTACCACACTTGAGGAGCACCGCAAATATATCGAGAAAGACCCTGCCCTGGAACGGCGTTTTCAGCAGGTATTGGTGCAGGAGCCGGATGTAGAGGATACAATCTCAATTCTCAGAGGTCTGAAGGAGCGCTTTGAAATCCATCATGGAGTCAATATCCACGATCGCGCTATAGTGGCTGCCGCAACCTTGTCAGACAGGTATATTACAGACCGGTTCCTTCCAGATAAAGCGATTGACTTGGTTGACGAAGCTTGTGCCATGATCAGGACGGAAATCGATTCAATGCCATCAGAGTTGGATGAAGTTACAAGAAGAGTCATGCAGCTTGAGATAGAAGAAGCAGCTTTACGAAAAGAGAGTGATGAAGGGAGCAAGCAGAGACTTGCAGGCCTGCAAAAAGAACTGGCTGAATTAAAAGACCAGGCTAACAGCATGAAAGCAAAATGGCAGCTTGAAAAGGAAGGAATCCAGAAAGTCCAGGAAAAACGGGAGCAGCTTGAGAAAATGCGCCGTGAACTGGAAGAAGCAGAAAATAATTATGACTTGAATAAAGCTGCAGAACTGCGCCATGGAAGAATCCCTTCTTTGGAAAAGGAATTGAAAGAGCTTGAAAGTGCAGTTAACGAGAATCAAGGGGACCGGCTGCTGAGAGAGGAAGTCACAGAAGAAGAAATTGCCGGCATTGTGGCAAGGTGGACAGGTATTCCAGTGGTTAAACTTGTTGAAGGAGAACGTGAAAAGCTGCTTCGTCTTGAAAGCATTCTTCATGAAAGAGTGATTGGCCAGGATGAAGCTGTAGAGCTTGTGTCAGATGCTGTCCTTAGGGCAAGGGCAGGAATTAAAGATCCGAATCGCCCCATTGGCTCCTTCATTTTCCTGGGCCCAACTGGAGTGGGAAAAACAGAATTGGCTAAGGCACTTGCACAGTCACTATTCGATAGTGAAGAACAAATAATCAGAGTTGATATGTCCGAATATATGGAAAAACATGCTGTGTCAAGATTGATTGGTGCTCCTCCGGGGTATGTAGGATATGAGGAAGGCGGTCAGCTGACAGAAGCTGTCAGAAGGAAACCATACTCAGTAATCCTGCTTGATGAAATTGAAAAGGCACATCCTGAAGTATTCAATATCCTCCTGCAGATGCTTGATGATGGAAGAATCACTGACTCACAGGGCCGCACGGTTGATTTTAAAAATACCGTTATTATTATGACTTCCAATATTGGCTCCCATTTTCTTCTGGAACGTTCTGCTGGTGAGGTAGATATATCTGAAGAAACCAGAAACAATGTACTGGGACAGCTGCGGAGCCATTTCCGTCCAGAGTTTCTAAACAGAGTGGACGAAATTATTCTGTTTAAGCCTCTAGCTCTTAATGAAATAAAGAGTATTGTTTTAAAATTAATTACTCACCTTCAAGCAAGATTATCTGATCAGCATATTAAGTTGAGTATAAATGATAATGCCAAAGAATATATTGCAGAAAACGGATTTGATCCCGTCTATGGAGCCAGGCCGCTCAAACGTTTTATTCAAAGGAACGTTGAAACAGCACTCGCCCGCAAAATAATAGCAGGTGAAATTAAAGATTACAGTGAAGTTGTCATATCCGCAGATAATGGCAAAATTGAATTGCTGGTAAAATAAGGCCACAAATGAAAAGAATCATCCTGAATCAATCAGGATGACTCTTTTCATTTCCTGCATAAGCTGCAGATTAATGAAGTCCTTCTTTCTCAACAGGACCTTCAGGAATGATGGAAGCGACAACAAAAATTAAAACAGTTGTCCCAACCGCCAGAATGGTGCCGGTTACAAAATCATAAGGCGCTCCAAGCATTGAAGAAACTACGTACGTTAACATTTGAACAAGAAGGAAAGTCCAGAAAAATGTCCAAAAGTATCTCATCTATTTCACCTCTAACATAATTAATCCCTTTTCATATTAGCATAAGCTATTAAAGAAATAAATTTATTTTTACATCCTATACATGTACTTTTCAGCTCTCTGATTGTATACAGCCTGCTTCATAATGAACTTGTCTAAAACTAGGCAAATCCCCCATTCATTTTAATTTTACTCACATACATTATTATGAACAAACTTGCAAAGGAGTTTTACTATGGAAAGCCGGAACTTCCAGCTGGATACAGAATGGTGCATGATTCATTACCCAGATAAACCTAGTGGTTTCGGTATCCTGATTATTGGGGATGATCGGCACTTTGTTGACAGAAACTGCAGTTTTTGGACTCAAAATGAAGGGAAACATTCACTAATAAAGAAGCTCAGGGAAAATGGCTATACAATTTTTTATTCAAATCTTTACGGGAGGCACTGGGGGAGCGATCGGGCTGTCGATAAGGCAAAATACTTGTATGAACATATTCTGCGAACGGAAATTATTAACGAAAAGATCCATATTGTTGCTGAGGGCATGGGAGCATTGGTAGCCCTTAGATTATTGCATGAAATGAGCGATTTAATCCGTTCAGCCGTATTAATCAATCCCATTCTTTCACTAAAGCACCATCTCGATCAGGAAAAAGAGCATAAGTTTTTTTACAAGAAACTATTAAAAGAACTGGCATTTTCATATGAAATAGAAACGGATAAAATAGCGGATCTGCTCAGCAAGCATGAAAAAAACCTCACAACAGGCCTTAAAGTGCCAGTCAGAATCATTCAGGTACTGGCGGGCGGAAGAGCTTACAAGCAATCAGATTATTTAAAGAAACGATCAATACAATGGGAAAATGAAAATAGCCCTATCTCTGTGTTTTATATCCTTCCAGATAAAAAACAGCGAATGTCTTCTCAAATGACAAACTTCTTTAGAAAATATGAAAAAGTCCTATAAAAATCTGCTGCCATTCCGCAAAGAAATAAAGACAATCCCTGAAGCATAGTATACATTAATATGCTTCTAAGGAGGAGTAAAGATGGACAGGGCAGTAATAATAGGGACGTTTGAATTTATAGGATTCAGCCTGTGCAAGCATTTTCTTGAACAGGGCTGTGAGATAGATGGAATTCATTTCAATAAGGAAAAAGAAAATGCTTTAATCAGCGAAAAACGCCTGGCAATCGGACGGAATGCCAATTTCTATGAAAAAAACTATTCATCATGGATTAAATCTAAAAGAGAGATAATAAAAAGTGACGTAATCTTTATAGATATATACGATTTATATATAAAGAATGAGCTCGCCTCTTTAAGGGAGAAGGAGCTTATTGAGGAATTTCTTATAAAAAACTTGGCTGAATTCAAAGAACTTCAAGTGAAAATTACATTCCTTCTCCCTATTCAGTGGCTTAAAGACATCAGCAGAACACACAGCCGCTTGGAAGATGCTATTGAAATCCTTAGAGAAAACAATATTTCAGTTTCATCCTTTTACCTTCCTGTCATATACGGTCCCTGGCAGCCAAAGGAATTTAGTTTCCACCAGGCTCTTGCCAATGGAAAAAGAGTAATGATAAGTGAAAGGGAATGGATACATGACGCTATTTTCATTGATGATCTCATCTGTTTTTTATCGGATTGTGCAGATAAGTTAGGCGATTCCTGCCTATTAATGAGCAGCGTCACCGGACATTGGCAAAAATGCGCAGAATACCTTTCACTTGACTATAATGAAAATTGGCGCAGTCCCGATCTGGCAAAAGGAAAAGTAATTGAAAAAGCGATTAAGTGTTCCGTGAAATTTTCTGAAGGTCTTGAGAAGCAAAGAAGCCATATTCTTTCTTTAGAGAGCCTGGATGGTTTGTAAATTAGAAAAAAATCTTTTCAATTAACATATAGACAAGGTAGAATTGAATTAGTCTGGTAAAATAAACCGGTCATACCATTAGTATGAAGCAAAAGACAGAGAGGCGGAGAAAAAGGAGATGCATAAGACATTAGTGAAATTCGGGATCCTTCTTTTGTGCCTTCTTTTATTGGCCTCCTGCGGACAAGCGATGTCTACAGGAAAACTTGAAAAAGCTGGATTATTAGTGCCCGATACCGTCAATGATCAGGTATGGGGGACCAAAGGCTATAAAGGCATGTTAAAGATTCAATCCCATTATAATGTTGAGGTTTATTATAAAGAGGGCATGAATTCTGAGATGGTTGTTGAAAGAGCTGTTAAAGAGTTAGATCAAAAAGGTGTAAACCTGATTTTTGGACATGGCAATGAATACGCGGCATACTTTAATAACATTTCTAAAAAATACCCTGACATTCATTTTGTCAGCTTTAATGGCGATGCCCAAAATGACAACACCACCAGCTTGAATTTTGAAGCCTATGCAATGGGATTCTTTGGCGGCATGGTTGCTGGTCATATGACGAAAACCAATAATATAGGAATACTCGCAGCTTTTGAATGGCAGCCGGAGGTAGAAGGTTTTTATCAAGGTGTAAGCCAAATTGATGAAAGAATAAATGTGCAAATTCAATATGTCGGCAACTGGGACAATGATAATAAAGCCATAGCTCTCTTGGAAAAAATGATTGCCAATAAGACAGATGTTGTCTATCCAGCTGGAGATGGGTATAATGTTCCTGTCATCGAGAAACTAAAAGAAGAAGGGCTCTACGCCATCGGTTATATTTCCGACCAGTCTGATCTGGGTGAATCAGTTGTGCTGACCAGTACTGTTCAGCATGTCGATGTTTTGTATGAACTAGTTGCAGAAAAATTCAACGAAGGCGAACTGGAGTCAGGAAATTTAACTTTCGATTTCGAGGATGAAGTTATTTCACTGGGAAAATTCAGCCCTGACGTCGACGAAGAATTCAAAAAAGAACTAAACGCCGCCATTGAGAATTACAAAAAAACAGGCAAACTGCCCACCAAGAATTGATATACATAGGAGGTACTACAAGATGCAGCTAAACGAAAAAAACATGGAATTCATGCAAATCGCCATGAAATATCTGCCAGAAGCCAAACAGCAGCTCGACGAAGCAGGCATTGAACTATCCATGGAAATGATCCAGCCATTCATGAACCTATTCACCAAAGTCATGAACGAAGCCTACGAAATGGGCAAAGCGGATGCTTTGAATGAGAGTGAGTAATGGGGAACCAGCCTTTGGGCTGGTTTTTTGTTTGGGGTATTACCTCTGCGGGATTTGAATGATTATAAAAATGGCGCAAAAAGTTAGCTGAAAGCGCAAATGACTTATATAACGGCGCAATAAAGAAGAAGAACAGCGCAAGTAAAGTAATCAAGACGCAATCAGGTCTTGAGAGCGCAATTAAGCCAGAGGAAAACGCATATAAAATATATGATGGCGCAATGGAGAAAATGAACAACGCAATTAAAATAAATCACGACGCAATTTAGGTCCCGAGAGCGCAAAAAAGCAAGAGGAAGACGCAAATGACTTATATATCGGCGCAATAAAGAAAAGGAACAGCGCAATTAAAGTAAATCAGGACGCAATCAGGTCCCGAGGGCGCAAATAAGCAAGTGGAAGACGCAAATAACTTAGATGATGGCGCAAAGGAGAAAAAGAACAGCGCAATTAAAGTAATTCACGACGCAATCAGGTCTCGAGAGCGTAAAAACCAGAGGAAAACGCAAATAACCTAGATAATGGCGCAGAAAAAAAGAACTTGTGCTAATCAAGAAAATAACGAAGCAATCAGATTTCGAGAGACAAAAATATACATAACATACAAAAATCCAAAAGGGAATTTACTGATCGATTGCGAATTTTAAATACGTAAACTAAAGGAGGTAATGTAATGATAATGAAGCCAAGAACTATTCCAAGAAGAATTCTGCAAAATGAAGCATTATTGCGAAGATTGCCCGAATTTCATCGAAAGAGGCATGAAATTGAAAGAGATAACCGAAACCGAATTAGTGGATATAAAGGAGAAAGGCAGCTTGATTACTTTTTAGGTTTCCTTCCAAATGAATTTAAAGTATATAATGATCTCCGTTTTAAAAACCACACTGCCTTTCAAATCGATACCCTTCTAATAACTCCTTTTTTCACAGCTATTATTGAAGTGAAGAATTATACCGGTACTTTATACTTTGAACCTCTTTCTGATCAAGTGATTCAAATACATTATTCCTAATCCTATTTCACAGGTAAAACGGCAAGCAGCACAGTTCATAGAATGGATGCATAACGAAAAACTGCCAGCCGTACCTATTGAACATTTTGTAGTAATGGCTAATCAATTAACCTATATAAAAACCGAGAAGGAAAATAGAGATATTTTAAAGACAGTGATCCATGCTGAGAAAATAATAGACAGGCTGCTGGAAGCCAAAAATCAATATCAAAAACAATTACTTTATCCCCATCAGATAAAAGAAATTAATAAAAGACTTCTTGTAAAACATACCCCATCCAACAAGAAAATTCTCGAAATATATGGAATAGCGGAGAAAGAACTAATACGAGGTGTTCAATGTAACTCTTGCAACTCTTTTAACATTAAAAGAAAAAATCGGAAGTGGCATGCTCTATATGTCAAAACATTTCCAACACTGCTCATCGACAAGCCATCTATGACTATTTCCTTCTTATTAACGATCAAATATCGAATACGGGTTGCCGCGAGTTCCTTAATATTAATTCCAGGCACATGACCTATAAATTACTATCTTCAATGAAGCTTAAAAATAAAGGTGTCACTAAATCCAGGGTTTATACAGAAAATGATGCAGAGTAGCCCCAGCCCCTACTTCTTCAAAAACATCTCCAGCAAAGGCCCTGCATTTTTCAGCAATGGTTTTAACTGATGAGCTGAAGTCATAAGAGTGTCAATGTTGCCCATTAGTTCCTCCAAGTTGATATTGTTCAGGATATTGTTTCCATTTTCGTTAGGAGGATTGTCTCTTTCATTAGTTTCTCTGCTTCTTCCGCCAAGAAGCCATTCGTCAGCTTCATGTGCATTTCTGCTCCTGCCCCCGAAAAGCCAGTCATCTATCCCTTGAGCTTCTTCAGCTCTTCTATCCGATTCAGTTTCACCTTCAGCTGGCTCATGTCTTCTTACTCTTTCACCAAACAGAAAATGGGTTAAAGGGTCTTCTGTATTTTCTTTGACTTTATCATCTTTATCAAGCATAAGCTATTTTCCTCCTTTCAGATCCCTATATAACAGCATATGAAGAAAAGTTAACTGGGTATAGACATTTGTGCAGTAATAAGTAAGGGAAGGTAAAAAGTGTTGCGTTATTATATATACTTTTGATAAAATTAGTACCAAGTCATAATAATTGATAACAATTTAAATAGAGAATGCTTATGGGTTTGTAAATATGAAAGGGAGTGGGACTCCATGAATGCTGGAATTATAGGAATCGGAAGATATCTTCCTGAAAAAGTGGTAACAAATGCAGATTTGGAGAAAATAGTTGATACTTCTGATGAATGGATTCGGACCAGGACTGGAATTGAGGAAAGAAGAATTGCGGATGACAGCATAGACACATCTGATATGGCGTATGAGTCAGCACTTAAAGCATTGGAAAATGCAGGCATTGAAGCAGAGGATTTAGATCTTATTTTAGTTGCAACGGTTACACCGGATCACCCGTTTCCATCTGTTGCCTGCATGCTTCAGGAGCGATTAAATGCAAAAAAGGCGGCGGCAATGGATATTAGCGCTGCATGTGCAGGTTTCATGTATGGTATCATAACGGGAAAACAGTTTATTGAAACAGGGACATATAAACATGTATTGGTAGTAGGTGTTGAAAAGCTTTCCAAAATTACAGACTGGAATGACCGTAATACTGCTGTTTTATTTGGAGACGGAGCAGGTGCAGCTGTAATCGGGCCAGTCTCAGATGGCCGGGGAATATTATCATTTGAATTAGGTGCAGATGGCACAGGCGCAAAACATCTATATCAGGATGAATATATCATTATGAATGGACGCGAAGTGTTCAAATTTGCGGTTCGCCAAATGGGTGAAAGCTGCATCAACGTACTTGATAAAGCTGGACTATCCAAAGAGGATGTAGATTTCCTAATACCTCATCAGGCGAATATACGCATTATGGAAGCTTCCCGTCAAAGACTGGAACTTCCGGTTGAGAAGATGTCGAAAACAGTGGATAAATACGGAAATACTTCTGCTGCATCTATTCCAATTGCATTGGTGGAAGAACTGGAAGCGGGTAAAATTAAAGATGATGATTTGCTCGTGATGGTCGGCTTTGGCGGAGGGTTGACTTGGGGAGCCATTGCGATGAGATGGGGAAGATAAGATACCTCATTTTAAATATGATGATAATTTAAAAGGAGCTGCATCAAAATGAATAAAAGAAGAGTTGTAGTTACAGGCATCGGAGCTGTAACACCGCTTGGAAATAATACAGAGACGACATGGAATAATATTAAATCAGGGGTTTCAGGTGTTGGCCCTCTGACTAGATTAAATGCAGATGAATATCCCGCTAAGGTTGCTGCTGAGGTAAAGGATTTCAATCCTGAAGAATATATTGACAAAAAAGATGCCAGAAAAATGGACCGCTTCACACACTATGCTGTTGCATCATCCTTTATGGCCGTAAAGGATGCAAACCTTCAGATTACAGATGAAAATGCTCATCGCATCGGTGTTTGGATTGGTTCAGGCATTGGTGGTATGGAAACTTTTGAAAATCAATATGAAACATTTATGAAACGCGGGTACAGAAGGGTGAGCCCATTCTTCGTGCCAATGATGATTCCGGACATGGCAACGGGTCAAGTCTCGATTTATTTAGGTGCAAAAGGGTTTAACTCCTGTACAGTAACTGCATGTGCCACTGGTACAAACTCAATCGGCGATGCCTTTAAGGTTATTCAGCGCGGCGATGCCGATGCGATGATCTCAGGGGGAGCAGAAGCGCCAATAACAAAAATGTCTGTAGCTGGATTTTGTGCCAACACCGCACTTTCAACCAATCCAGATCCAAAAACAGCCAGCCGTCCATTTGATCAGAATCGTGACGGGTTTGTTATTGGAGAAGGTGCGGGAATTGTAGTACTTGAAGAATTGGAGCATGCACTTGCACGCGGTGCAAAAATTTATGCTGAAATCGTCGGATATGGCGCTACCGGGGATGCTTATCATATCACTGCACCTGCTCCAGGTGGAGAAGGCGGAGCAAGAGCCATGAAAATGGCGATTGAAGACGGCGGCTTAAAGCCGGAAGATATCGATTATATTAATGCCCACGGTACAAGTACTGATTATAATGATAAATTTGAAACATTGGCTATCAAAGAGGTGTTCGGAGAGCATGCCTATAAATTGGCAGTAAGCTCGACTAAATCAATGACGGGACATCTTCTGGGAGCTGCAGGCGGAATTGAAGCCATTTTCACAGTTCTGGCAATGAAGGAAGGGATCCTGCCGCCGACCATTAATCTCGAAAACCCGGATCCTGAATGTGATCTGGATTATGTTCCAAATAAGGCAAGGGAAAAAGAAATAAAAGCCGCAATGAGCAATTCACTAGGCTTTGGCGGCCACAATGCAACCATTGTTTTTAAAAGATATGAATAAAAAATAAACCAAAGCCGATTCAATGGAAGATGAACCTCCTTTGAATCGGCTTTTTATTTTGAAGAACAAAATGCTGCTACTTACATAAAATTTATTAAATATCGAGTATATGGAGGTGGGGAAATGGGATAGTCAAAACAGATTTATGGCTCGAAGAAAGTTTTAATGATCCGCTTAAAATATGTGAAAAACTTACAGGACCCTTCAATGATCATAATCCCCGAAAAATATACGAATACTTAATGGATTTCGGCATGTATAAACCTGACCGGTTCAGCAGGAATGATTTCAAGGAATTAAAAGAAAAAGAAACATGGGATCTAGCAGAAAAAATATACTTAAAATATAGGAAGAAATGGGGCGGTCCTAATATTGATGTTTATATCTTCCCGGCGGCAGGAGGAGGTCTTTTTTCGCGGCATTCTGGAAAATCTGGAGTTTCATTCGCAAATATGCTCTTTCTGTTTCTTCCTTCTGATATAGAAGAAGACGAAGTAGAGGCTTTATTTGTACATGAATATCACCATTCTTGCAGAATTAACTCACAGAAAAAAAGCCTTGAAGAATTTACGCTGCTTGATTCCATCATATTGGAGGGGCTTGCCGAACATGCGGTAGAAATACACTGTGGTAAGAAATTCAGAGGATCCTGGTGCAGCAGATATTCAAAGGAAGAGATCAGGAATTTCTGGGATAAATTGATTAAAGCTCATTTGAAATTAAAAAAGGATGAGAGGCTTCATCAGAAGATACTGTATGGTGAAAGACCTTACCCTCCATTACTTGGTTATGCTGCTGGCTACGAAATTGTAAGGGGATTTAGAGAGAAAAAAAGTTTTTCTACAAAACTATCTTTTAGTGCGCCATCCGAATATTTTGTGGACCAAACTTTATATAAACTGAAGTCGTAATCGCTTTAAAGCCCTAAAATGTGGGCTTTTTTTTTAGTATAGAAAAATGAATCTTAACAAATTTTAAAAAAATCTTGCAATTGTAATAACTTTGTAATAATATTTTAGACAAATAGAATGAATTAACAGAATAATTCGAAAAGGTAAGAGGTGTCCTATGAGCGCAAATCCCCGTCAACATAAAGACGCACCATTACTAGAGGTGAAGAATTTAGAAACGGCTTTTTCCATAGATGGTACATACTATAACGCAGTTGATAATGTTTCTTTTAGAGTTAAACCTAGACAAATAGTTGGAATAGTAGGAGAGTCGGGCTGCGGGAAATCTGTAATGAGCCTCTCTGTCATGAAGCTCCTGCCTAAAGGAATTGGCCAAATCCGAAACGGAGAAATCATCTTTGACGGTATTCATTTGGAGAAGATGACAGATTCAGAGATTAATAAAATCAGGGGAAAAGATATCGCAATGATATTCCAGGAACCTATGACTTCTTTAAATCCTGTTTTCTCTATCGGGTTCCAGCTGCAGGAAGTATTATTCAATCATATGAAAATCTCCAAAAGAGAAGCGCGGCTTAAAAGTATCGCACTTCTAAAAAGTGTGGGAATTTCAAGACCTGAAAAAATTGTAGATGAATATCCGCATCAGCTTTCAGGAGGCATGAGGCAAAGGGTCATGATCGCCATCGCCATTGCCTGCCAGCCGAAGCTGCTGATCGCCGATGAGCCGACAACTGCCCTGGATGTAACTGTACAAGCCCAAATTCTGGAGCTTCTAAAAGAAATCCAGGAAGTCAATGATATGTCCGTCATTCTGATTACTCATGATCTGGGTGTTGTGGCTGAGATGTGTGATGAGGTAATTGTTATGTATGCAGGGAAGATAGCAGAGCGGACAGATGTAGATTCCTTATTTCACAATCCAAAACATCCTTATACTCAGCTCCTGATGGGAGCCATTCCAAAAATGGATGAAGAAGTGGAAAAGCTAAGCACAATAAAAGGAATTGTGCCTTCATTAAAAAATATGCCTAAAACAGGGTGCAAATTTGCGGCGCGCTGCCCTAAGGCAATGCCAGAATGCATGACAGTTACACCTCGATTGGCAGAAAATGAAGAAGGACATGAGGTAGCCTGTCTGCTTTACGAGACAAGCCAGCCGAAACAAGAGGTGAACGCATAATGAGTACAGAGCATAATAATACAGCTGTTATAAAAAAGGATAAAAGCAGTAATGATGTACTTTTAGAGGTTAAGAACCTAAAAACGTACTATCCAATAAAAGGCGGAATCCTTAGAAAGACGGTAGCGGTCGTTAAGGCTGTTGATGATGTTTCCTTTGAAATTAGGAAAGGGGAGACATTGGGGCTGGTTGGAGAATCAGGCTGCGGAAAATCAACAGCAGGCAGAACAATCCTCAGACTTCTAGAACCTACAGACGGACAAATCATATTTGACGGACAGGATATCACAAATGTGAGAGGGACCAGTCTGAGGAAAATCCGCCAGGATTTCCAGATGGTTTTCCAGGATCCTTATGCATCATTAAATCCCACGATGATGGTTGGGCACCTTGTGTCAGAGCCAATCAGGAACTATAACAGTAAATCCGAAAAGGAACTGAAGCCGGAAGTAATGGATCTTCTTGCGAAAGTTGGGCTACCTGAAGACGCTTACTATAAATACCCGCATGAGTTTTCGGGCGGGCAAAGACAGCGTATCGGGATTGCAAGGGCACTGGCTTTAAGACCAAAGCTCATTATTGCGGATGAGCCTGTTTCCGCCCTGGATGTATCAGTCCAATCTCAGGTATTGAACCTGCTGAAAGAGCTTCAGGATGAATTTGATCTTACTTTCTTATTTATTGCCCACGATTTGAGTGTAGTTAAACATATGAGTGACCGGATAGGGGTTATGTATCTGGGAGGCCTTGTAGAAGTCGCTGAAAAGGACAGCCTCTATGCAGAGCCTTTGCATCCTTATACTCAAGCTCTAATATCTGCAATCCCAGAACCGGATCCGCGGAAGAAAAAAGAAAGAATCATTTTAGAGGGCGATGTGCCAAGCCCGATTGATCCTCCAAAAGGATGTACATTCCATCCGCGCTGCGCACATGCAATGCCGGAGTGCCAGAGTGTAAAACCGCACTTAAAGGAGGTGAAGCCTGGGCATAGAGTCGCTTGTCACTTATATAAATAAGGCTTTGTCAAAAAATATTTTTCGGGGGGAAACCAATGAAGAAGTCAGCATTTTGGCTGCTTTCGCTTCTGCTTGTCATGTCTGTATTCCTGGCAGCATGTTCCGGCGGGGGGGAGAAAGCCAGCACTGAAAAGGAACCAAAGGATGATGGGAAAGCATCAGGAGAAGCTCAAGAGGGTGGAACAGTAACATTCGGTTATACTCAGCCATTTAAAGGTGTTTTATCTTATGCTTATTATGAGGGTGAAGATGATGTTAATGCTCTTCAGTTTATGCATGAAGGTTTGCTTAAAGTAAATGATGAGCTTGTATCTGAACCGAATCTGGCAGATTATGAGTTATCTGAAGACAAGACTAAATTAACTTTCAAGCTTAAGCAAGGGGTTAAATGGCATGATGGTGAAGAATTAACTGCAGAAGATATGGAATTTGCATGGTATTTAATTGCTGATCCAACATATGAAGGTGCTCGTTTTGCTAACGTTGCAATGATCAAAGGTGCTCAAGAATATAAAGACGGAAAAGCTGAGACAATTGAAGGTATCAAGGTAATTGACGATTATACAATTGAAGTGACAGTAACTGAGCCTTCTGTTAACTTATTGGAAAATATTTGGATTTATCCTGAGCCAAAGCATCATTACGGGGATATTTCTTCTAAAGAGCTTCCAGACTCGGATCAAATCCGTAAAACCCCAATCGGTGTAGGTCCTTTTAAGGTGAAAAACATCGTACCTGGTGAAATGATTGAATTTGAGCGTTTTGATGATTACTGGCAAGGACCAGCTAAATTGGATGGTGTAGTTTACAAAATTATTGATGGTTCTCTTGCGCAAGGTTTAGTGCAAAACGGAGAAATCGATGTTATTGAAGCTCCAAAGGATCAGTGGGAAGCTATTAAAGCTCTTGACAATGTAAATCCAGTAGAAGCTGATGCAATGTCTTACAGCTATATCGCTTTTGACTGGGGTCATTATGACACTAAAAAAGGTGTAGTAGTTTCAGATAACAAGAAGTTCCAAAATAAATCCCTTCGCCATGCTATGGCACATGCAATTGACCGTCAGGCATTTATCGATGGCTTTGCAAACGGATTAGGAAAACCATTAAACACTCCTTTCCCATCAGTATCATGGGCAAAAATTGATGATTCAGAAATCAATCCATATGAATATGATCCAGAAAAAGCAAAGAAATTACTTGACGAAGCAGGATATGTTGACAAGGACGGCGACGGCTTCCGTGAAGATCCAGAAGGCAAGCCATTCACAATTAACTTTGATGCAATGGCGGGTGCTGAAACTTCAGAGGCACGTGCTCAATTCATCCTTCAATCCTGGCAGGAAGTTGGCTTAAATGCTAAGCTAAACGGCGGTTCATTAAAAGATTTCAACCTATTCTATGACACTATTGAAGCAGATGACCCATCTGTTGAAACATTTATGGGTGCTTGGGGACTTGCTAATGACCCAGATCCAGCTGGCATCTGGTTGTCTACTGACAAATGGAATATGTGGAGATGGTACAGCGAAGAGTCTGATGCTCTTATTAAAAAGGGTGTAACATTCCCTGAAGACTCCAGTAAAGATGTTCAAGAGCACCGTCAGGAAATCTATAATGAATGGCAAAAGCTTGTTAACGAAGAATTGCCAATCATCTTCTTCGAACAGCGTGTAGATCCATGGGCGATCAACAAGCGTGTGGGCGGAGTTAAAGTAACTCCATTTGGAACTGATGAGTTCCACAAGTGGCACATTGTAGAGTAATAGGATAAAGGAACCTGTATTCCTTGAGGGATTTTGTTCTCCCAAGGAATACAGGTTTAACCAGCGAATAAATTTTTGTTTGGTAAGGGGAATGGAAATGCTACAGTACACAATTCGACGACTCATAGGTATGATTCCAATAATTTTCCTTATCTCAGTAGTGGTTTTCACACTGGCGAAGCTAATGCCTGGTGATGCACTATCTGGAAAAATTGACCCTTTAAACTCAGATCCGGAGTATATTGAAGAAATGCGTGAGCAGATGGGATTGAATGATCCTATTCCTGTACAGTATGTCCGCTGGATGAGTGGTGTGGTCCAAGGAGATTTTGGAGATTCATTTGTTCATAAGCGCCCGGTTATGGAATTAATTGGTGACCGTTTGCCGAACACAATCATTTTAGGAATATCAGCACTAATTATCACTTATTTATTGGCCTTTCTAATGGGAAGATACTCTGGGCGTTTTGCCTATAGCATGGGCGATTATTTAATATCAGCTTTTAACTATCTAGCACTTGCAATTCCCAGCTTTGTTGCAGCTTTGGTTGCCATTTATGTTTTTGCCATCAATCTTGGATGGGTTCCAGCCAGTGGAAGTATCGGCAGCGGGGTAGAAGCAGGAACATTGGAATATTACTTAAGTAAAGCAAAACATACAGTATTGCCGGCTATTGTCCTGGGAGCCATGGCTACAGCCGCATACACACAGTTCTTAAGAAATGATATGATCGAAAGCTCTCGCAAGGATTATGTTCGTACAGCAAGAGCTAAAGGTACGAAAGAATCTGCGATTTATAATAAGCACATTCTAAGAAACTCAATCATACCTATTGTTACTTTACTTGGATTCGATATTGCCAATCTTTTTGGAGGGGCAATTATTACAGAAACTATTTTCACATACCCTGGCATCGGTTATTTATTCGTAGAATCAGTTAATGCACGTGATTATTCTGTCATGATGGCTATAGCCATGATGCTTACAATTTTGACCCTGATTGGAAATTTAGTTGCAGATTTACTATACGGTCTAGTAGATCCGCGTATTCGTTTAAGTTAGGTAGGTGAGAGTATGGAACCATCAATTTCACAGCAAACTTCGCCTGGTTTAGCAGAACCTGTTAAACCGCCGAAGAGTCAATCACCATGGGCTCTCGCCCGCCGCAAGTTTTTGCGCAATAAAGTGGCAATGATCAGTCTGGTCTTCCTGCTGCTGGTCTGTGCAATGTCCATATTGGCTGAGCCGCTAACTATGCCGGTTGAGGAGACAGCTAAGATCAATTTAACACAAATGAGCAAAGAACCATCTGCTGATCACTATTTTGGCACCGACAAGTCAGGCAGAGACGTTTTTGCCAGAACTCTGCACGGCGGCAAGACTTCACTCTTGCTTGCATTCTCTATCACGCTTGCTGTTATTACTATTGGTACTCTTGTTGGTGCTACTGCGGGATATTTTGGCGGCTGGGTCGATAATGCCCTAATGAGATTCACAGACTTTATGATGAACTTCCCATTCCTGCTATTTGTTATCGTATTAAAATCAATTTTTATCGAATCAAGTACAGGAACCCTTATATTCGTAATAAGTGTACTCAGCTGGACAGGAACTGCCCGTCTTGTGCGAAGCAAGGTCATGGCTGAGAAGGAAAATGAATATATTATGAGTGCGGTTTCCATCGGATGCTCTGCACCAAAGACCATTTTTAAACACTTGCTGCCGAACGTAATGTCAACCATTATCGTTCAGGCGACCATTACACTGGCAGCGATGATTGTAGCTGAGACAGGCCTAAGTTTCTTGGGATTCGGTGTTCCGATCAACATCCCTACCTGGGGGAATATGCTTCAGGAAGCAAGAAGTCCGGATGTTTTAACCAGTAAATGGTGGATATGGATTCCGCCAGCTGCGGTTTTAACGTTTACCATCCTATCGATCAACTTCATTGGAGAAGGCTTAAAAGATGCCTTCAATCCTAAATCCAACAGATAGCAAAGAAACGCCTACAATCAGGCGTTTTTTTTGTTGTCTACAGGACAATAGCTTGTACATATCCGAACAAATTCCTTCATATATATGTAAAAAAAGACTGGGAGTGAGTTTATGGCAGCATTAAATCCTTTTGGGACTCACGCATATAGTAAAGAATATGTTATTTAGGGCATTTTGGCTTTTAACCGGGTTTGGGATTTCTGTTTCAGGAGGAGTCAGTGTAATAGGGTATTTAAATTTGCTTACAACTGGACATACCTTTAAAGAATATTTCAATTTTATTATCTCGCGTCCAGAATGTTATTTGCTTCCGATCGGAATCATTATTATAACTCTAAGCATATATTTTCCCTATTCAAGTGTGAATGAATAAAGGGAAGGTATTTATTTCAGCAATGTCATTTCAAAGTTTATTACAAAAAATGGATTGCGAGTGCAATATAGGAATAAATTTACTGCTTACTGCCCATACTGAGTGACAAATAGTTTGTTGAAGTGGGGGTTGAAAAATGTTGTATCTTCATGATGTTTGGGTGAATTGGTTTGAAGGAGAAGAGAATGGATACAATGTATGCCATTTTCATGAATGGAGAAAAGATGACGGCGTAGAACTGCTTGATCAGGTTCCGCTGCTGAAGCTTGACCCGGTTCTTTTTAATTATATTGAAAATGATCTTTCTGAGCTGCCACAACAACTGCTAGATGATATTTATCAAAAAGCTTACTTAAGGAAAAATCATGAACGCATTCAATTGGAGTATTGCTTTGTTGTATCAGATGGGACAGGCATATTGGCAGTCGATACGATCGGCTACAATATCCCTATCAGGAAAAGCAGACTTATCCCCCGGCAGGAGCAGCTGGCATATGAAATGCTTGAAAATCACGAAGCGGCAAACTACTCATTTAATGATCAAACAGCATTAAAGGAATTTCATATCCTTTCTCCATCTCCGGATTTGATGGCAGGCCTGACGAGAAAAGAAAGACAGCTTAAGCAGCTGCTGTTTATGGCGCTGGATCAGCTTCACTCCTCCAAAAATGATGCTGAGATCCGTTATTGGTATACGGAGTGGAGCCCGGAACGCTATTCGAAAATACAGTCAATGAATTTCGAAGAGGCATGGTATGAACTTTACGATGAAAGTAAATACGGCTGGTCAGGTAAACACGAAAAGTTTTGTGAAAATTTAATAAAAGGACAGCCGTTTTTTGAGAAGTTGTGGGAAATGGAGCATGGTCCAAAAGTGAATTAGTTTAAAATAAAAAACAGCCAAAAGGCTGTTTTTTATTTAAGGAAAGGAATGTATAAATTCTAAACTTAGATAACTGTCTAGCTCCAGGCGCCATCGGCTCGAGGTCATAAGCCGATAAGCGGGCGCCTTCCGCTTTTCTTATCTCTTTCGGCCGAGTCCCATGGCACTTTCCATTTTTTTTATCATTTTGTATGCAGACTTATTCGCTTTTTCAGCTCCCTGATCAAGAACAAGATCAAGTTCTTCCGATTCCATTAGCGCATAATATTTATCCTGAATAGGCTTAATTGCTCCAACAACAACATCTGACAGGCCGGCTTTAAAATCTCCATATCCTTTGCCTTCGTATTCTTTTTCGATTTCCGCAACAGTTTTCCCTGAAAGGATTGAGTAAATGGAAAGGAGATTGGATACTCCCGGTTTGTTTTCCTTATCATATTTAACAATGCCTTCAGAATCTGTTACGGCACTTTTTATTTTCTTTTCAATTTGTTTTGGATCATCTAATAATGATATAAATGACTTTTTATTGGGATCAGACTTGCTCATTTTCTTTAATGGATCCTGAAGGGACATAACCCTAGCGCCAGCTTTGGCGATTCTTACATCAGGAATAGTGAAGATGTCGTTGTACTTCTTATTGAATCTTTCTGCAAGATCGCGAGTTAATTCCAGGTGCTGCTTTTGATCCTCTCCAACAGGAACCAGGTCAGTGTTGTATAGAAGGATATCTGCAGCCATCAGAGGGGGATAGGTCAGCAGTCCTGCAGATACAGCATCTTTACCTTCTGATTTGTCTTTGAACTGGGTCATGCGTTCGAGCTCACCGATGTAAGAAACACATTGCATCATCCATCCTGCCTGGGCATGGGCTGGAACTTCCGATTGGATGAATAGGGTGGATTTTTCAGGATCGATTCCAACAGCCAAATATAGAGCTGCCAGGCTTCGGATGTTTTTTCTTAATTCCAGTCTGTCCTGGGGTACTGTTATTGCGTGCTGGTCAACAATGCAAAAATAGCAATTGTAGTCATTCTGCAGTTCAACAAATTGCTTCATGGCACCGATGTAATTTCCAAGGGTAATTGTCCCGCTGGGCTGGATGCCGGAAAATATAGTTTTCATGTTTTTCCTCCTTTAATCGGCTTAAAAGATCATGAATTGACAGGCAGTGAAGAGCAATATTTGTGCTGTAAGCATAAAAAAGCATAAAAAAGAACCATTCATCCCTATAAAATAGGGACGAATGGTCCGCGTTGCCACCCTAATTACTCAAATACTGAGTCACTCTGCCCTATGCAGAATAATGCATAGGTCCCCGATAACGCAGGGAAACGCCTGAAAAATTCAGAAGCTCAAAAGTCCATTCGATTTACCGGGCTGCCTGTTTGCACCCTCCACAGACTCTCTGTTAAACCCTCAGTAAATGTACTACTCTTTTTTCATTGCCGACTAGATAATTAATTTATATTTGTATTATATAATAAGTTAAACTATCCGGATACAAAAATCAAGCTAATAAAAGGAAAAATGAAAGTCATCGATAGCCTCTATTTCAAAGCTGTATTTCACAATATATGGGTGATAATTCCTATTAAAATAGCAAAAATCTTAAAAGAAAAAATTTTTATAATCTCAAAAATCTTAATTTATAAGACTTTTTGACGAAAAATGTCATACTCGATTGGATTGCATGTACAAAAGCCACTTGCAATAAGTTTTTAAACTATTTATAATAAACGTAACAAACATAATCTTTACGAATTTGTTACATTTAAAACAAAACTATATCACTCCAGATAGCGAGAGTATGGTGCATATTGAGTAAGTTTATAGCTTACATATTATAGATTCATTCTTTTGATCTGAATTGTCAGAATATAAGGATAATCTATCTTTAAGAGAATATAAACTTGCTTTTTTTGTTGCCTTTTAAATAGTCTGCAAATTTTTTAAATTTAATTAACAGACTATTTGAGCAATATATCTGGGGCGCACAGTTGTGTTTTTTGTGAAAGGCAAGCGTAAGGATATTGTTTGAGGAAATTAAATAGGGGGTTACTACCGTGAACAAAAGATTATCGATCTTTTTTAGCATGCTGCTTGTGCTAAGCATGTTCCTTGCTGCATGCAGCGGCGGCGGAGACAATGCTGATGGCGGCGACAAAGGCGGAGATGACGGCGGAAAGTCCGATGTACCGCAGGAACTACGAGTAAATATCAACACTGAACCACCATCTTTAAACCCAGGTTTAGCACAGGATTCAACTTCTGGAACTGTTCTGCGAAATGTCTTAGAAGGTCTTACTCGCATCAGTCCTGAGGGCAAACCTGAAAATGCAATGGCAGAAGACATCAAAGTTTCTGAAGATGGAAAAACTTATACTTTCACAATTCGCGATGCTAAATGGTCAAATGGCGACCCTGTAATCGCTAAAGACTTTGAATATGCTTGGAAATGGGCATTAGATCCTGCCAACAACTCAACTTATGCTTACCAGCTTTACTACCTTGAAGGCGCTGAAGCATTCAACACAGGCAAAGGTGAAAAGGATGCTGTTGGTGTTAAAGCTGTCGATGAGAAAACTTTAGAAGTTAAATTAGTAAACCCAACACCATATTTTGAAGAATTAACTGCTTTCTATACTTATCTGCCAGTTAACAGCAAGATTGCTGAAGCTAACCCAGAATGGGCAACTGACGCTGGTGAAAATTTCACTACTAACGGTCCTTTCCATTTAGCTGAATGGGCTCACAGTGACAAGATCGTTCTTGAGAAGAGCGAAACATACTGGGATGCTGAAACAGTTAAGCTGGACAGCATTGAAATGATTATGATCAATGATCCTAATACTGAATTATCTATGTTTGACAACGGCGAACTAGATTGGGCTGGAGCTCCAACAGGTGCCCTTCCAACTGACGCTATGCAGGCTCTTAAAGACGAAGGCCGCTTAGTTACTCAACCAATCGCAGGTATTTACAATTACAAGTTTAATACAACTGTAGAACCATTTAATAACGTTAATATCCGTAAGGCATTTGCACATGCTATCAACCGTCAGGAGCTAATTGATAACATCCTTCAGGGTGAACAGCTTCCAGCAATGGCGATTGTCCCTCCATCAATGTTTGAAGAGAATGAAAAAGGTTATTTCTCTGACAATGATGTAGAAAAAGCAAAAGAATATTTACAAAAGGGTCTTGAAGAGCTTGGATTGAAAGATGCTTCTGAACTTCCAGCTGTAACTCTTTCTTACAACACTTCTGAAGCACATCAAAAGATTGCCCAGGCAATTCAGGATATGTGGAAGCAGAACCTTGGTGTTGAAGTAACTCTAGATAACTCAGAGTGGAATGTATATCTTGATAAATTAGACCAAATGGATTACCAAGTGGCTCGTTTGGGCTGGTTGGGTGACTTTAACGATGCAATCAACTTCTTAGAAATGTACCGTGACGCTGATGGCGGTAACAACAATACTGGATGGGAAAGCAAAGAGTTCCAGGATCTGCTTGCTAAATCTGCAACAGAAACTGACCCTGAAGCACGCCAGCAGTTATTGAAGGATGCTGAAGCAATCTTCATGGAAGATATGCCAGTAGCTCCAATCTATTTCTATACTAACAACTGGGTACAGGCTGAGAACCTTAAAGATGTTGCAGTATCCGGTCTAGGTGATGTCCAGTATAAGTGGGCACACTTCGAATAAACATAGCTAACTTTACGAAAGGTATATGGGATGCTCAATCCCATATACCTTCGTTTCTGATTAAGGCATTGTAATAAATTGGAGGTGTTTGACAATGGCGAAATATATTGGAAAACGCTTGGTGTACATGCTTCTGTCTCTTTGGATGATTGTTACAGCAACGTTTTTCTTCATGCGCATTGCACCCGGAAACCCTTTTGCATCTGAGAAAAAACTTCCTCCCGAAATTGAAGCAAACCTGAATGCCCACTTTGGGTTGGACAAGCCATGGTATGCACAGTATTGGGAGTATCTGGTTCGAATTGTCAATTGGGATTTTGGCCCATCATTTAAATATAAAAGCCAAACTGTAAACGACCTGATTAATGATGGTTTCCCTGTTTCATTTCTTCTTGGAATGGAAGCCATTTTTATCGCCATTGCAGTAGGAGTTCTATTAGGAATCATTGCGGCATTAAAACACAATAGATGGCCGGATTACACAGCGATGATTGTAGCTGTATTAGGTATCTCTGTACCTTCCTTTATTATGGCATCATTCCTGCAATATTTCCTGGCAATAAAAATGGGTATTTTCCCTGTAGCACGATGGGAATCATTTATGCACAGTGTTCTTCCAGCCATTGCACTGGCATCAACACCGATGGCATTTATAGCCCGGTTAACTCGTTCCAGCATGCTTGAAGTTCTGGCGAATGATTATATTAAGACTGCTAAATCAAAAGGTTTAAGTAGTGGAGTAATTACAGTAAAACATACAATCCGTAATGCGCTTTTACCTGTTGTAACTTATATGGGACCATTAACAGCAGGTATTTTAACAGGAAGTTTCGTTATTGAAAGAATCTTCGGTATTCCTGGACTTGGTGCACACTTTGTAACAAGTATCAACAATCGTGATTATACGGTAATTATGGGTGTAACAGTTTTCTACAGTATTCTGTTGCTTGTATCTATTCTCCTTGTTGACATTGCATACGGAATCATCGACCCACGCATCAAACTTGCTGGCGGGAAGAAAGGAGAGTAATTATGCAGATTTCGAAAGATAAGTTCAAGTTAGTCGGAACACAGCTTGGTGAAGCCGAAAAAATTTCAAAGCCTAGTCTTTCTTTTTGGAAAGATGTATTTATTCGATTTCGAAAAAACAAGCTTGCCCTGTTTGGATTAGTATTATTAGGACTGCTAATCTTCATGGCAATCTTTGGACCATATATGACTCCATATGATTATGCATCAAATGATCTGGGCAACAAAAACCAGCCGCCTTCTTCTGAACACTGGTTTGGTACAGATGATCTGGGCCGTGATGTATTTGCCCGTACATGGGAAGGTGCACGAATTTCCATTTTCATTGGAGTTGCTGCAGCTGTAATTGATTTAATTATTGGTGTGCTTTGGGGTGGTATTGCCGGTTATAAGGGCGGACGCACAGACGAGGGTATGATGCGCTTTGCCGATATTTTATATGGTGTACCTTATTTATTATTAGTAATCTTGTTAATGGTTGTACTTGGACAGGGATTGTCTACTATGATCATTGCAATGTCCATTACAGGATGGATCAATATGTCCCGTATTGTACGCGGTCAGGTGTTATCTCTTAAAAATCAGGAATATGTCCTGGCAGCCAAAACGCTTGGTGCAAATACAAGCAGAATTATGGGCAAACACTTAATTCCAAACTCAATGGGACCTATTCTAGTCACAATGACGCTAACGATCCCTTCTGCTATTTTTACTGAAGCATTCTTAAGCTTTATTGGACTTGGATTAACACCGCCTATAGCGAGCTGGGGAACAATGGCCAATGATGGATTGCCGGCTATGCGTTACTACCCATGGCGCTTATTCTTCCCTGCTACGTTTATCTGTTTAACGATTTTTGCTTTTAACGTAGTTGGCGATGGCTTGCGTGATGCTCTAGATCCAAGAATGCGTAAATAAAGGAGTGAGAACATGGAAAAATTACTTGAAGTAAAAAATTTAGAAGTCTCATTCCAAACATATGGAGGTACAGTAAAAGCAGTCCGGGGAGTCAGCTTTGACCTTCATAAGGGAGAGACGCTTGCGATTGTTGGTGAATCTGGTTCAGGCAAAAGTGTTACTTCCCAGTCTATTATGAAATTAATACCTATGCCGCCAGGCCGAATTTCAGGCGGGCAGATCCTGTTGAATGGTGAAGACATCGTACCAAAAACAGAAAAACAAATGGAAAAAATTCGCGGTAAAGAAATCAGTATGATTTTCCAGGATCCGATGACGTCATTAAATCCAACGATGAGAGTTGGAAATCAGATAATGGAAGTGCTGATTAAACATCAAAATATGACGAAGACTGATGCCAAAAACAGAGCAATTGAATTACTGAGACTTGTTGGTATTCCGATGCCTGAGAAAAGAGTTAATCAATATCCTCATGAATTCTCTGGCGGTATGAGACAGCGTGCAATGATTGCGATTGCTCTTGCAGCCAATCCAAAGCTGCTTATCGCTGATGAGCCGACAACAGCTCTTGACGTTACTATTCAGGCGCAAATCCTGGAGCTTATGAAAGATCTTCAAAATAAAATGGATACATCCATTATCTTTATCACGCACGACCTGGGTGTTGTTGCAAATGTTGCTGACCGTGTAGCTGTAATGTATGCTGGCCAGATTGTTGAAATGGGCACTGTGGATGAAATTTTCTATGACCCGCGTCATCCTTATACATGGGGATTGCTTGCATCAATGCCAAGCTTAGAAAATGATGATAAAGCTGAATTAGCTGCGATACCTGGTACTCCTCCGGATCTGACGAATCCTCCAAAGGGAGACGCATTTGCAGCCAGAAATCAATATGCACTTGCAATTGATTTTGAAGAAGAGCCGCCGATGTTCCAAATTTCAGAAACACATTTTGCAAAAACATGGCTTCTTCACCCGGATGCTCCAAAGGTTGAGCCGCCGGAAGCAGTAAAAAGACGTATGCGCCAATTATCCTCCACATTTGAAAATCCTGTATTAGTGAAGGAGGGAAAATAATAATGGCAGAAAAATTGCTCGAAATTAAAAATTTAAAACAGCATTTTAATGTAGGACGTCCAAATATGGTAAAAGCAGTTGATGGGATTACTTTTGATATTTATAAGGGAGAGACCCTTGGACTTGTAGGTGAGTCTGGCTGCGGTAAATCAACTACTGGACGAACCATTATCAGATTATACGATGCAACAGATGGTCAAGTTCTTTTTGAAGGTGAAGATGTTCACGGCAAAAAGTCTGCAAAAGAACTAAAAAAGTTTAACCGGAAAATGCAAATGATTTTCCAGGATCCTTATGCTTCCTTAAATCCGCGTATGACAGTTGCCGATATTATTGCTGAAGGCATCGATATCCACGGTTTGGCAAAGAGCAAAAAGGAACGTATGGAGAGGGTTTATGAGCTTTTAGAAACAGTCGGTTTGAACAAAGAGCATGCTAACCGTTACCCTCATGAATTCTCAGGCGGACAGAGACAGCGTATCGGGATTGCCCGCGCGCTTGCGGTTGACCCTGAATTCATTATTGCCGATGAGCCAATTTCTGCATTGGACGTTTCCATCCAGGCTCAGGTAGTAAACCTTATGAAAAAACTGCAGCGTGAAAAAGGATTGACATACCTGTTTATCGCTCATGACTTATCAATGGTTAAGTATATCAGTGACCGCATCGGTGTTATGTACTTCGGTAAACTGGTAGAGCTGGCACCAGCTGAAGATTTATATAACAATCCAATGCATCCGTATACTCAATCATTGCTGTCAGCTATTCCGCTTCCGGATCCAGAAACGGAACGTTCCCGCAGAAGAAAATCCTATGATCCAGCAGTTCATAATTATGCTGACAATGAAAAGCTGGAAATGCGTGAAATTACTCCGGGACATTTTGTTTACTGTTCTGAAAAAGAGTATAACGAATTAAAAGCCCAATATGCCAAATAACAAAAAACGATCTCAACTGAGATCGTTTTTTACATCCTGGAAAAGTAAGTGTTTGCTAAACTTATGCTAATCCTTTTTTATAATAAAAAGGAGTTGCCAAGATGTAAATTACTCAGTCAAATATGTAGAGAGTAGAAATATCTCTTTAACACGTTTATTCGCTAATGTAAGCTTTAGTATATAATACAACATTTTCTAGAATATTACTATTATAATTTTCGATTATTTATATTTTTCCGTCAATTTGTTTAATCAAACAGCATTTTAATATTTTTTAATAATATTGGTTTAAAGAACACTAATAAAGATAATTTAGTATAAATATAGTTCTTAATTCATTGAGATAATTTTATAATGGAGGTAACAACAAGCAGAACTTCAATAAAGGGGGCATCACATTTGAAAAAGTCAGTACATTTTGCTGCTGCCTTAATGTTAGTGTCAGGTCTATTCATTTCTGCCCAGCCGGGGGAGGCAAAAGAACAGGAAAACGAGGAACCAGGCCGAAATCCGCAAAGGGAACATGTTTCGCTTGTAAAGGCGCTGCCAGAAAAAATAAGCCGATTTCAATTTGATTCCGGCTATCATTTTCAATATCCTGATGCTGTAAGGGGGATATATGTTACCGGACATTCTGCAGGCGGCGCAAAGTTTAATAACCTGGTGAAATTGATGGAAGATACCGATTTGAATGCGATGGTGATTGATATTAAGGACGATTGGGGAAATCTTACTTATATTCCGGAAGAGAGCTCACCATATAATGATATTGGAAAACCTTACATAAAGGATACAAAAAAAATCCTGAAAGTCATGGAAGAAAAACAAATTTATCCGATTGCACGGGTAGTTGTTTTCAAAGACTCTGTCCTGGCAAATAAAAAGCCGGAATGGTCTTATAAAGAAGGAAATACAGTATGGAAGAATGGCAGAGGTGAATCATTTGTAAATCCATTTTTAAAAGAAGTTTGGGATTACAATGTGGGAATTGCAATTGAAGCTGCAAAAATGGGATTTCAGGAAATTCAGTTTGATTATGTTCGGTTTCCTGAAGGGTTTGAACACCGCGAGAGCTCTTTGAAATACAGTATGGGTGAATATGAAAATCTTAGGATTGAAAATGTTCAGAAGCGTGTAAGTGCAGTTACAGACTTTGTTGAGTATGCAAGGAAGCAGCTTGAGCCATATGGAGTAAAGGTATCGGTTGATATCTTTGGTTACACGGCTACCCTCCCTGAAGCTCCAGGAATTGGTCAAAATTTTTCTAAGATCTCAGAACATGTAGATGTAATTTCTTCTATGATATATCCAAGCCACTGGACTTCCTATTTCGGAATTGCCAAACCAGATCTGGAACCTTATAAGCTGGTTTCTGAATATGCAAAACTTGAGAATAAGAAGTTGGAAGAGTTGGATAGTCCACCTGTTTCAAGACCGTGGCTGCAGGATTTTACAGCTTCATATTTAGGAGCCGGAAATTATAAGAGGTATGGAAGAGCAGAGGTTGAAGCTCAAATAAAGGCACTGAACGAACAGGGAATTCATGAATTCCTTTTATGGAATGCGGGTAATTCGTATACGCCAAAAGTGGATTATACACCATAAAAGCCAGAAAGAGGCCGATTATTTTGGCCTCCTTCTGGCTTTGTTTATCAATTAATTAAGTTACATATCATTTGACACCAATCTTGAATACGGTATCATAGTATAGAGGCATAGGTTACTGCTTTTTCTTTCCGCCTACGCTTTTCCATCCAGTCTGCACCCTTGCAGATTGATCCACGAATTCGGATTTATTTTTACCGCCAAATACCTTTTCTCCAATACCATTAGTTAGTACACCTAATAAGGCAGTAAATCCAATTATGAGCAGCGCAACAATTGTTAAATCAGTTATGTAACCAACCATGATAAACCTCCATCTTTCTTTTCACAGTTTCCTGTGATTAGTGTATAAACATCCCTAATCTTATTTTATTCGAAATTTTCCAGTATTAAAAGGGGTAATTCCACAAATACTTAATCTGATTGGAAATAGTATAAAAGGCTAAATTTATAAGTGAGTGGAAAGGAAAGCTGGGAGCTTATCATGCTGGAATAAATATTCATGCTCTATAAACAGTTTATCGTTTGTGAGCAAAAAAGGAGAAGATCCATGCATTGGTATGAAAAACTGAATCAATATTTCCCTATTGAAGAAATGAAATCCAGAGAACATATGGAAACCTTATTAAAGGAACGGTCAGACATTTATCATAAAGATGAAGGTCCACACCATGTTCTTATGTATGTGGAACTGGATAACTTTGTGTTTATTGATTATCTGTTTGTTTCGAAGGAATCCAGAGGACAGGGGCTTGGCCATAAATTACTTCAAAAGCTGAAAGCCAAAGGCAAGCCGATCATTTTGGAAGTTGAACCGGTTGATTATGAAGACACGGATACAGAAAAGCGCCTTCGGTTCTATAAAAGAGAAGGGTTTGAGCATGCACAATCAATTGGATACAGCCGCCGGTCTCTTGCAACCAATGAAATCAATACAATGGAAATTCTATATTGGTCCCCTGAGAATGAAAGTGAAGAAGTGATTTATGAAGCCATGAGGAAAACATATGAAATGATACACACATACAGAGATGCACATTTCTATGGGAAGTCCTATCAGCCTGTAGATGAGGTCCTGACCTATGAGGAAAATAAAAATGGGACAGATGTATTGGAGGATCTTTAAAAATTGGGAAAACACAGCCATTTTTGTAAATGGCTGTGTTTTCATTTTCATTTATTAATTGAGAAAATGTTAATATCAATTTTAGGTTTAATCAAAATTCATAAGGGTATATATAGAATAATTTAGTATAAATAAAATAATTTAATACATAAAATTGCCTTGAGCTATAGGCTTAAGAAACTTTATGGAAGAAATTATAGCAAAAAGATATAAAAATGAAACTTTTTGCTTGTTCATTCGTCTTATTAAGTAGATTCTAATTCTTAATCCATTTGTTTAATAAATGTTTAATACTTTTATCATATTTATAAAAAGTTATACCAAATAGATATTGTTTGGTGTATAATAAATAATATAAATTCCTTGATTAAAGTTATTTTAATCTAGAAAACTCTAGAAATATTTGATTAAACAAATATAAATCTCAGATAGTTTCATATATGTCTAATTTAAGGAGTGTGAATTTGTAAAATGGTCACATTATACACTTCACCAAGTTGTACATCTTGCAGGAAAGCTAAATCATGGTTAGAAGAACATGAGATTGCCTATAAAGAAAGAAATATCTTTTCAGAACCGCTATCAATTGATGAGATTAAAGAAATTCTGCGAATGACTGAAGATGGAACCGATGAAATTATTTCTACTCGCTCAAAGACATTTCAAAAGCTTGATGTAAACCTTGAATCAATGCCTCTCCAAGATTTATTTGAGCTGATCAAGGAAAACCCTGGGCTGCTTCGCCGTCCAATCATTCTTGATGAAAAACGTTTGCAGGTTGGATATAATGAGGACGAAATAAGACGTTTCCTTCCAAGAAAAGTTCGCACCTACCAGTTGCGTGAAGCACAGCGCATGGTTAATTAACACTGGTTCAATTTAAAACTGAAACATTAGCTCAAGTCCAGATTGTGAAATAACAAACTTATTCAACTTAAAATTAAGAGGCCTTCTTTCTGTCAACAGAAGAAGGTCTTTTTGTTTGTTATGTGAAAAAGAACAAGGAAAATGGATATAATAAGAGAATATATAGTTACAGTCAGATTAGATAAGGATGAAATCTTGCGACAATATAGGCATTTAACGGTTTTTCTAAACATATGACTTTTTAATTCCCTTTATGCTCAATTTGTCATAAAATAAAAGTACAAGGTACAAAATACAGTTTACCTTCAATTAAATCGGGGATTAGCCAATTGATTTACGGGTAAATGGATAACACATGACTGCTGGGGGTATTTAGTCCCTTCAATCATAGCCAGAAGGGAGAGTTGCTGCATGGAAATCGAACGTATTAATGATCATACAGTTAAATTTTATATTTCTTATCTTGATATAGAAGAAAGAGGCTTTGACCGTGAAGAGATTTGGTACAATCGTGAGCGGAGTGAGGAACTCTTTTGGGAAATGATGGATGAAGTCCATCAGGAGGAAGAATTTCTTGTTGAAGGACCTTTATGGATTCAGGTTCAGGCATTGGATAAGGGTCTGGAGGTTCTTGTAACAAAGGCTCAGCTTTCAAAGGATGGCCAGAAGTTTGAACTTCCTGTCCCGGATGAAAAAGTGAAAGATTTGCCTGTGGATGAACATATAGAGGAAATGCTTGATCATCATTTCCGTAAATCCGATGATGATGATCCTGGATTTGAAGGAGATCTCGAGTTCTTATTATCATTTAAAGATTTTGAAGACGTTATTTCATTATCAAAGCAGTCAATTCTTGATTCCATTACTACAAAGTTATATTCCTTTGAAGGGAAGTATTATTTATTCGCAGAGTTCCCTGATGAGCTTTTTGAAGAGGATGACATAGATAACATGCTAAGTATTCTCCTGGAGTACGGGCACGAAACGAGCACAACTATTCACCGTGTAATGGAATACGGTAAATTGATTATAGAAAATGATGTTTTTGAAAATCTGAGAAAACATTTTAAGTAGTTCAGCAAAGCCGATTTCATTTTTGGAATCGGCTTTATTTTGGTTAAGGCGCTCGTGTCAGACACTATATATTGCAGTGTATATTGCAGCAATGAACATATGTATATGTTTGCACAAAAAAAGCTCAAAAAGATTTTGCAAGATATAAAGGAATTTAGCAATTAAATAAAGAACGTTTAGCATAGAAAGGAGATGATCATTTGTTAGTTGCCGCAACAGAGAAGGGGGTTCGAATAAGTCTTTTAGGTTCACACAGTATCCCGGATTTACAACAGTATAGGGAAAAGCACACTTTTTTCTGCCCCGAATGCAAAGCGGAAGTAATTATGAAGATCGGAAATAAGAGAATCCCGCATTTTAGCCACAAAAAGGGTTCTGAATGTCCAGAAAGCTTTGAAAGGGAGTCTGAATACCATATTTCTGGAAAGTTGCTTTTGTTTCAATGGCTAAAGAAAAAAGGGTTAAATCCAATTCTGGAGCCATACTATCCGGACATTTCCCAGCGGCCAGATATAGGTGTCCATTATGAAGGCGTAAATTATGCTCTTGAATTTCAATGTTCAATCATCTCAGAGGAGTTATTTAAAAAACGGTCAGAAGCATATTTTCAGTCAGGTATAGTTCCAATATGGATACTGGCAGGAAAAAATATTAATCGGATTGGCAAAACAAAAATTTCTTTATCTGGTTTCCAGTACTTTTTTCTTCGGCAAACAGCTTCAGGCAAATGGGTAATCCCTTCATTTTGCCCCCATACAAAGTCCTTTATCAATGTCCGCCAAATCCAGCCCCTAACAGTCAGAAATGCCTACGCGCATTACGATGTGAAAACAATTAACCATGCTGATGCAGATTTTTTATTTGACCCATATTTTAAAAATGATTTAAACATAAGTGAATGGAAAAATGAAATTCGAAAAATAAAGAATTTCCTAGCTCAAAATAGCAGTGCTTATAAAAATAACTTTCTTCAGGATTTATACTCCCGCTCAATTGCTCCTGCTTTTCTCCCACCTGAAATTGGCCTTCCTGTCCGTCATTCTCCATTTATTGAAACCCCACCCATTCAGTGGCAGACCTACTTGTACATGGATGTCATCGGTAAAGAAAGACCGTTTTCTCATGCGCGAATGGTTGCAGCCCTTCGCAATAGGGTAAAGAATAGCGATATTAAAGTCAGGTCAATTCCACTAATTCAAACCGGATCCGAAGTCTTGGCAGTTAAAGAATATCTGGATATCCTTATTAACTTAAACATTGTTAAACAAACTGGAAACGGTCTGTACAAAAGAACTGCGTCATATGGAGAGCCTGATAATTACTCCTGTCTTCTTCAAAGAGAGGAGGATTTTTATAGGGGTATTACGCAAAGCATTTTGCAGGGCAATAAATGAAAAAGATCTATTTAACATAAAATAATCAAAGATTTGCACATTCGCTCTTTGAAAAGAAGGAATTTTTTTCTTGAAAGAGAAGATAGTGTAATGGGACTTTTGAATGGAGGATGAATGAATGGCTAATGAGACAACTGTAAAGAAACTTCCAGCAAGGAATGAGATTTCACAAGAAGATACCTGGCGTTTGGAGGATATTTTCCCTTCTGATGAGGAATGGGACAAGGAATATAATGAAGTGCAGAAGCTAATCCCTAATGCAGGCAAGTATCAAGGCAGGCTTGGAGAAAGTGCTGAAACATTATATGAAGCGCTGCAGTTCCAGGATCATTTACTCTCGCACCTTGGGAAGCTTTATACATATGCCCATATGCGTTATGACCAGGATACAACAAACTCATTTTATCAGGGCCAGGACGACAAAATTAAAAATTTATATTCAGAAGCTGCAAGTGCACTCGCGTATATCGTTCCTGAATTGCTGGCTGAAGATGAAGAGAAGATTGCCGGGTTTTTAGAGGAAAAAACTGAGCTGCAATTATATAAACATTCTCTTGAGGAAATTAATCTTCAAAGGCCTCATGTATTATCTGCTGAGCAGGAATCCCTGCTTGCCCAGGCTTCCGAGGTGCTTGGGGCTTCGAGCAATACATTTGGCATGCTGAATAATGCTGATTTGGAGTTTCCATCCATTAAAGATGAAAATGGTGAAGAGGTCGAAATTACTCATGGAAGATTCATCCGTTTTCTCGAAAGTGATGAGCAGCGTGTCCGCCATGATGCTTTCAAAGCGGTATATGAGACTTATGGAAAGTTCCGCAATACATTCGCAAGCACTCTAAGCGGAAATGTTAAAAAGGATAATTTCAATGCAAAAATCCGGAATTATGAATCTGCGCGACATGCTGCCCTTGCTGCGAACAATATTCCCGAAAGTGTTTATGAAAATTTAGTCAATACCATTAACGATAATCTGCATTTGCTGCATCGATATGTCAAACTCCGCAAGAAGGTTCTGGGGGTTGAGGAGCTTCATATGTATGATCTTTATACTCCATTAGTGAAGGAAGTGAAAATGGAAATCCCGTACAATGAAGCAAAAGATCTCATCTTAAAAGGGCTGAAGCCGCTTGGCGAGGACTATTTGAATATTTTAAAAGAGGGCTTTGAAAATCGCTGGGTAGATGTTCATGAGAACAAGGGCAAAAGAAGCGGTGCCTATTCATCTGGAACATATGGCACTAATCCATATATACTGATGAACTGGCAGGACAATGTGAACAACCTATTTACCCTTGCCCACGAATTTGGGCATTCTGTTCACAGCTATTACACAAGAAAATATCAGCCATATCCATATGGAAACTATTCTATTTTTGTCGCAGAAGTTGCATCTACTTGTAATGAAGCCCTCTTAAATGATTATCTGCTTAAAACAATAGATGATGATAAGAAGCGTTTGTATTTGCTGAATCATTATCTTGAAGGCTTTAGGGGAACTGTTTTCCGCCAGACAATGTTTGCAGAGTTTGAACATCTCATCCATCAAAAGGCGCAAAACAATGAAGCTTTGACTGCTGATTCATTGACGAAAGAATATTATGAACTCAATAAGAAATATTTTGGGGAAGAAGCCATCGTGATAGATGAGGAAATCGGCCTGGAATGGTCCAGAATCCCGCATTTCTACTATAATTATTATGTTTATCAATATGCAACAGGCTTCAGTGCGGCAACTGCATTAAGCAAGCAAATTCTTCAGGAAGGCCAGCCTGCTGTTGACAGATACATTGAATTCCTGAAATCCGGCAGCTCAGATTATCCAATTGAGGTGTTAAAGAAAGCCGGTGTTGATATGACGAACAGCAAGCCGATTGAAGATGCCTGCAAAGTATTTGAAGAAAAACTTAATGAAATGGAGAGCTTGCTTTCTTAAATAGAAAAGCGCAAGCGCCTTGCCCACGAAGGAACGCAGACTAAGAACGCCACGTCCTCCCAAAAGCTACCGCTTTCGGTCGTGCGATGTATCGCTGCCGTAGCTTTCCTTGTCCTGTGGCAACGTCTGCATGACCCCCATCCTGGGGGCCTCACCTCGAGGGGGTAGGCTGCTTGCGCTAGTCATAAAAGGTGCCAGGCGTTTGTCTGGCACCTTTTATGTATTGTTCAAAACCCCTTAAATCTCCTTCGGTCATTCAAATATAAAAATAAAATCAGGAGAGAAATAAATAAAATAGGTGAAGTGATGAAAATGGGGATAAGTTTCATCAACCCGAGAATATTTAAAATAAAGGAGAGCAAGATGAGCAGCAGCATCAATAATACAGGCAGTTTTTTCATATTGCATTCTCCTCCTTGGCATTGTTTACATCCGTATTATTTTATGCGGTTGTCCAGCAAGTCATGACTTGATTTTGACAATATTGTGAAAAAAGGCACAAACTTATTGTCATTTTCTTTCACCTCATGATATATTACAGATGTGAAGTTGATCACATGCAAACATTTACCCCTTTTGTTTGGACGTGAAAAATTTCTCCCATCCCCTTTGTTCGTTTAAAAACCCTGAAAAAACCGTGCGTATGAAGAGCATGGTTTTTTTCATCGAAAAAAAAGCTGTGCATTTTGCACAGCCTTAAATCACCCTGAATATCTCCAGAAATTACCGTATTTTGCAGGTACATATTCAGCTATTTGCTTTAGCTGAAGCTTTTTCATTTCCCTGTTCACTTCGGTGTCGGACATATTATATACAACGGAGATCTCCTTGCTGGCCACTAGCTTAAAGTATTTTAAGAAATATTCAAGGGGCGGCAGAGGAGCACGCTCAGGTTTAGCAGGAAGCATTTCCTCTAAAATCTGTTCATAAATTTCATAGGGATAATATCCGGTGACTTTGATGCCTTCATCTTCTATATTTTCATTAAAAAAGACAAGAGTGGGTATTTCTTGAACATCCATTTCAGAAGTAATTTTTAAATCGCATTGAAAAGCCTTTGCTGCACTATCTGAATGAATATCAGAAACAAATTCTACTACATCCAGACCGACTTCCTTAGCACAATCCTTTAGTACTTCAAAATTAGACACATTCTGCTTTTCAAGAAATAAGACCTCCTGAAGCTTGCGTAAAAATCTGATGCCAGCTTTTCTCCCCTGCAATTCTGCAGCTTTAATTGCAACCGAAGCCAGATGGGGGGAAGAAATCGGATTTTCGAACCAGACGTTCCCGTCACATGACATTCCAGAGCGGCTTGCTGTTTTCTCCCATAAATCAGCAATGTTTTCGTAGTTTTGTCTTTTCCCCATATTTAACGTTGCCAGCCTGCCGCTTAATACATGCTTTATGGAAAAATAGCGGCCGTATTCAATCAGGAGCTTTTTTAAGATTGGCTCCAAAGCCCAGCATTCTGGGCAAAGAGGATCAACAAACATATAGACTTCTATGGGCTTTTTTTCACTGCCGTGGCAATGTGGAGATGTAAGCTTGTTTTCATTGGATTCTGGCTTATTCACGAGCTTTCACCTTTCACGCCGTTTTCAGGTGTATTGATCATATGCTGGGCAGTGAGTACAAGCCTTGCAAAAAAGTCTTCCCTCAAGTGACCATCCAGCCTAATTTCGTCCATTGCTTCATTCATGCATGAAAGCCAGGCCTTTGCCCGCGTTTCCGTTATGGGAAAAGGCATGTGCCGTGCCCGAAGCATCGGATGTCCATGTTCTGAAGTATATAAAGGAGGTCCCCCTAAATACTGCGTCATAAACTGCTTTTGTTTTCTGGCTGTCTCTGTCAGGTCATCTGGAAAAATAGGAACGAGATCAGGATGTTGTCCTACGCGCCGGTAAAAAGCGTCAATTAGCTGGTGAAGCTTTTCCTCACCAATAGCGTCGAAGGGAGTGTGCATTTTCTCGGCCATATTTAAAACTCCTTTTATGAGTTAATTCGTTTGTAAAAAAATCTTCCTATTTAATATTGAGTGATGTGATCTCTTTATATTCTATCAATGAGGGATTTATATCTCAAACAAATAGCTTACTGAGCCCTTTTGCCCGCTCCTTGACCATCTTATTTTTATAGTATGGATTAAGCACATGCCGTCAATCCGAAACATTCGCTGAAAAGGAATAGAAAAAGCCGCCCGGTAAATTCGGGCGGCTGAAATTAACCTTAAGCCATAAACGATGAGGTTACTTTCTTTATGTAATTCAGAGTTTCTCTAAAAGGTGGGACTCCTCCGTATTTATCTACATTTCCAGGTCCGGCATTATAGGCAGCCAGTGCAAGTTCAACATTATCCCCATACCTGTCCATCATTTGCCGTAAATATTTGACTCCGGCAAAAATGTTCTCTGCAGGGTCGAAGATATTTTCAACGCCAAGCCCCTTGGCTGTATCAGGCATAAGCTGCATTAACCCGGAAGCACCTGCATGGCTGACAGCATTCGGATTGAAGTTTGATTCCTGTTTAATGACTGACTTAATCAGATTAACTGGTACATTAAACAGATCTGATGCTTTTTGAATGAGATCATCAAAATCACTTTTTGAAGTTTCGGCAAATTTGGTTATTTTAAGGGGCGGAAGAGCTGCAGCTGTAAGGGTATCTGTTTGTAAAGCGCTAATATAAGGTTCCAGAGACGCAACTGCTCCAAGTCCTCCTGTGACTTGATGTGATGAAACGGGACTTTCCGAAACTAACCCGGCCAATAGCTCTTGAAACAAAGGGTTTGAAGTATTCGTTTGCTTAGAACTATTAAAACCTTGCAGTGCTTGCAGCTCCATCAATATTTTTAACTGATCTACGTTCATTGTATTGCTCCTTGGCAAAAGGTGTACTTCTATTAAACCTTTTGCTGTCTGTATTTTTCGTTATAAAACCTCTTAATTTTATTTTCGGTCTTTCTGACAGGAATGTTAAGCTGTTTAAGCAAATTAAGAAAAGTCAATTCACCTTCATTCCTGTTATCCACTTCATATTCTAACTCAAAATCTTCCTTATTTAAATATCGGCTGTGATCAAGAACAGCCAATCCTTTCATGTACTCCTTTTCGGCACGTTTTGTTGCGAGAGTACCAAAGTATTGAAGTTTATCTGTCTTTATGCCCAGCTCTTCTATGGATTTTATTATCTGTTCAGTGGGAATTTTCCCAGTCTGGATCATCTCTGCAGCTTCGGACTCAGTAAGATTTTCATTAGTCTCTAATAGCCCTTCAGGGTGGGGCTGTTTAAGAGTCAATTCAAATGAGCCGTTTTTCTGCCTAATCCTTAATGCACTTTCTTTAGCCTTCAATAAAAAATCCGGTGTATCGAAGTAATGATTCTCCTGTTCGGAAAAATCCTCGCTTCTTAAGTTCAAAAAATCTATTAATGAGGAAAATTCTTCTCTGGTAACCATGTTTTTAAATTCAATTTCAATATTTTTGTTAAACAAGCCTATACACCTCAGCTATAAGTAATTTCCTGTATTATCGCCTTAATCAGCATGGACTTCAATCTTTGAAATTTTTTTTATTGCTGTGATAAAGTCAATCAGGGGAGTTTGCTTCATGTTTGACTGAACTTTCGGGGCGCAGGACTGTGACTGTGAAAAATGAATCAGGGGTTTTACTGTCCATAAAATCTGCGATAGAATAGGTAATGACAATGGAGGTAGAAAAATGAAACAAAAACTTACAGTTTTAAATGCAGAATGGATTGAAAATGAATTAATCTTGGGAATAGAAGCTGGAACAGTCTCAGGCTTAACAGCCATGCAGCAAATATTGGCTGATTCCGACAACCTTTCATTTATTTACATAGCAGAACAAAATGATGATTATACATATATTTCTCTTCCGGAAACAGTCTGGCCGGAACTAAAAAAGGCACTTGATGGCCAGATGCGTGTATTTGCTTCTGATAGTAATCATGATCGCATTGAACTGGCAGGCTTTCATGAGGAATTAGGAGATTTAATAGAAAATATCCGCGGGAACAGCAATTATGGTAATGAAATGGTAGAAAAAGTAGAGAACATATTTTAATTAAATGTTTAAATTACGAAAAACTTGGATAAAGAAATAGGCTGTGTTACCCCCTCTCGAAGTCGGGGGTGGTCTAGGCGCTTGCGCTTTTCTAACTTCGGATATTTGGTGGTGTTGCAAGTGAAGCATTGGGATTTATTTTTGGCGCCATATAAGCAGGCGGTCGAAGAATTAAAAGTAAAGCTAAAAGGCATGAGAAGCCAATTTGAAATGGATTCTACCCATTCTCCGATTGAATTTGTTACTGGGAGGGTAAAGCCTATTGCAAGCATTCTTGATAAGGCAAACCAAAAAGGCATTCCTCTCGACAAATTGGAATCTGAAATGCAGGATATTGCCGGTGTTAGAATGATGTGCCAATTTGTAGATGATATTAAGAGAGTGGTTGAACTATTAAGAAAAAGAAATGACTTTGAAATTGTTGAAGAAAGAGACTACATATCTCATAAAAAAGCAAGCGGTTACCGCTCTTACCATGTCGTGATCCGCTATCCTGTTCAGACAATAAAAGGAGAGAAGAAAATTCTCGCAGAGATTCAAATCAGAACGCTTGCCATGAATTTCTGGGCCACGGTTGAACATTCCTTAAATTATAAATATAAGGGCCAATTCCCTGAAGATATTCAGATGAGGCTCCAGAGAGCGGCAGAGGCTGCTTTCAGGCTTGATGAAGAAATGTCACTCATTCGCGGTGAAATTCAGGATGCACAGGCATTCTTTACAAGGAAAAAGGAAAAGCAGCAAAAGGGAGAAAACTAACGTATAAAAGAGGAGCTTGGATAAGATGAAATTTGCCATTACCTCAAAAGGAGATTCAAAATCTAATACACTCATGCACAAAATGAGAACCTATTTATTGGACTTCGAGCTTACATATGATGAAGAAGAGCCTGATATAGTCATATCGGTAGGCGGGGATGGCACTTTACTTTATGCCTTTCACCGATACAGCAGCCGTCTGGACAAGACCGCGTTTGTGGGTATACATACAGGCCATCTTGGGTTTTATGCAGACTGGGTGCCGGAGGAAATCGAAAAGCTTGTCATTGCAATTGCCAAAACCCCGTATCAGGTGATTGAATATCCGCTCCTGGAAGTAATTATCCGCTACCAGCATGGCGGCAAAGAAACCCGTTATCTTGCATTGAATGAATCAACAGTCAAAGCGGTGGAAGGTACTTTAGTAATGGATGTGGAAATACGCGGCCAGCATTTTGAACGGTTCCGGGGAGATGGCCTTTGTGTTTCTACTCCATCTGGAAGTACAGCTTATAATAAGGCGCTGGGTGGTGCCATCCTGCATCCTTCCTTGCCTGCCATCCAGCTTGCTGAAATGGCTTCCATCAATAACAAGGTATTCCGTACAGTGGGCTCTCCGCTGGTACTGCCGGCACACCATACATGCATGCTGAAGCCTGTGAATGAACCAGATTTTCAAATTACTATTGATCATTTGACTCTTCTTCATAAAGATGTAAAATCAATACAATTCAGAGTGGCAGATGAGAAAATCCGTTTTGCCAGGTTCAGGCCATTCCCATTCTGGAAAAGGGTTCACGATTCATTTGTTGCTGATTGAAGAAGGAACCTTGGAGAGAATCACTTATTTTAATAAGCCCGTTACTTCTTACAGAACAGGAGCCTATAGCTCATGGCGCGTTTTAAATTACAATGGAAAATTACTGCCCCGCAGGCGGGCTCGTTAATCAGGGAATTTTTAAAAGAAAATGATATTTCTAAAACTGCACTCACTGACATAAAATTTGCTGGCGGCTTCATTAAAGTGAACAATCAGGAAGTCAATGTCCGCTATAAGCTAAAGGAAGGAGATATTCTTCAGGTTGGTTTCCCGGAAGAAGTTCCCAGTGAAGGCATGAAGGGGGAAGACTTGCCCCTTGATATTCTTTATGAAGATGATTATCTTCTTGTAGTAAATAAACCGGCAGGTGTGAGTACCATTCCTTCCAGAGAACATCCTTCGGGAAGTTTGGCTAATCGGCTGATTGGATACTATCAGCGAATAGGCTTAAATTCTGCTGCACATATCGTGACTCGACTCGATCGAGATACTTCTGGCTTGGTTTTAATTGCGAAACACAGGCATGTGCATCATTTGTTTAGCCAGCAGCAGCGCTTCCGTAAAATCCAGCGGAAGTATGAAGCCTTTGCAGAAGGGACAATCAGCCGGGATGCCGGTACTATAGAACAGCCGATTGCGAGAAAAAAAGACAGTATTATTGAGCGGGAAGTTAGTGAGGCAGGACAATATGCATGTACTCATTATCAGGTAATCAGCCGGTGCAAAGAATTTACACATGTAAAATTAAAGCTTGAAACTGGCAGAACTCATCAGATCAGAGTCCATTTGTCGTGGCTTGGTTATCCTCTTGCAGGTGATGAATTGTATGGAGGCACAAGACAGTTTATCAGGAGGCAGGCACTGCACTGCTGCAGCCTTTCCTTCTATCATCCCTTTCTGCACAGAACCCTTATGTTTGAACAGCAGCTTCCAGAAGATATGAATTGTCTATTATAAAAGCCGGCATTTGCCGGCTTTTTGGATTAAATCTTCCTAAACTTCTCTTCTGCATAAGGCATGCCTGACTGGACAGACATTAATTCCATTTCAGGATATCTAATTGCAGTTAACTTATTTCCAAAAACAGCACCTGTATCAATATTATAGGTGTTATTGATTTTCCTGACTTCCTTTACGGGAGTATGCCCATAGACTACCGCTGCCTTACCCTCATACTGTTTAGCCCAATCCCGTCTCACGGGTGTCCCGTCAGGATTTTTTTCTCCAGTTATATCCCCGTAAAGAACAAACGTTTTAACTTTGGATGAATGTTTCCCAATGTAGCTTTCCTTAATTCCAGCATGAGCGATTACCAGTTTATTGTTGTCAAGTACATGGTATAGCGGTGCACTTTCATATAATTCCATAAATTTACGTTTAATTTCCATCTGTGATTGCGGATCCAGCTGCTCATATTCAGCTGCTGTGGTTTCCAGGCCATGTGTAATTTGAACTTTATTTCCCAGAAAGTAGCGGTATAGTTTATTGCAATGATTGCCCGGGACATAGTACGCCAGGTCATTTGCAGCAAGGTTATATACTGCATCGATGACTGCCAGAGATTCTGGTCCTCTGTCTGTTAAGTCTCCAACAAAGGCGAGTTTTCTATTACTTGGGTGGACAGGAAATCCGTTCTTCCATATATAGCCCATTTTCAAAGTCAGTTCTTTAAATTCAGCAAAGCAGCCGTGAATATCACCAATAATATCAAGTCTCATATATAGGCTCCTTTAATAGTTCTACTGTTATGATATCAATTTTCATAATATTTATCATGACGTTTATTTTTCAGCATGCAGAGAAACCTTTAACGGTTTTAAGTTTAAGGAATGGGAAAATTAAAATTAAGAAAAGAGTTATGATTGTTCAGAGACGACAAAAAAACAAAGATTTGCTAGTATAGTGAAGTACGTTTTCCTGTTATGCATTTTAACGGGCAAGAAGCTCGTGTTCGTGTTTAACAAAAATACTGCTGCCGATATCGATTCCACAGAAAGAATGAAATTGTTCCCATTTATCTCAGGTTCTTGTGCTGTGGATAACATTTCAAAAGGATGGTTTCATTGTATGAGAGGAGGTAAATCTATGGAAGATCACGCAGTGGAAAGGGCAGATTCCCACATCAATACCAGTCTTTTAATCCAATCTTTACAAAATGAAGAAATTGATATCTTCAGGAATGAATTTCTTGATATGCACCCTTATGATCAGGCTTCATTTTTTAAAGATCTGGATGAGGACATCCGGGCAAAAATTTATCTTTATCTCTCTCCGGAAGAAATGGCAGCTCTATTTGAAAATTTGGAGATTGAGGAAGAAGATTATAAAGACGTTCTTGCTGAGATGAATCCCCACTATGCAGCGGATATGCTTTCAGAAATGTATGCCGATGATGCCGTTGATGTTTTAAATGAACTGGATAAAGACCAGGTTGTCAGCTATTTGACAATTATGGATGATGAATCGGCAAAAGAAATTAAGGATTTGCTTCATTACGAAGAATATACAGCAGGAAGTATCATGACGACGGAATTTGTCTCACTGTCAGCCAATCAGACGGTTCGTTCTGCTATGTATATCCTGAAAAATGAAGCGCCAAGGGCGGAAACCATTTATTATGTGTACGTTGTGAATGACGAAAAAAAACTTATTGGCGTTATTTCATTAAGGGATTTAATAGTAAGTGATGATGATACGATGATTTCGGAAATTACAAATGACAGGGTAGTTTCCGTATCAGTTGGCGAAGATCAGGAAGAAGTCGCAAGAAAAATTAAAGACTATAACTTCCTAGCCGTTCCGGTTGTGGATTTTCAAAACCATTTGCTGGGTATTATTACAGTTGATGATGTCATGGATGTCATGGAAGAAGAAGCATCTGATGATTATTCCAAATTGGCTGCTGTATCGGATATGGATCATATTGACAGGAATCCAGTTTCTGCGGCACGTAAACGGCTCCCCTGGCTTATCATCCTGCTGTTTTTGGGTATGTTAACTGCAAGCCTTATAGGAAGATTTGAGGATACCCTGGATAAGGTTGCCATTTTGGCTGTTTTCATTCCTCTTATTGCAGGGATGGCAGGAAATACAGGGACTCAGGCATTGGCCGTAGCTGTCCGGGGGATTGCTACAGGAGACCTGGAGAAAGAAAATAAGTGGAAACTGGTGATAAGGGAAGCCGGGACTGGGTTAATTAATGGCGGAATTTGCGGCGTTCTTGTTACTTTCATTGTTTACTTCTGGAAAGGAAATTTCTTTCTTGGTGTTTTAGTTGGCGTTTCAATTTTGTTTACATTGATAGTAGCCACCCTTGCCGGTGCGCTGATCCCTTTACTAATGCACAGAATGAAAATTGACCCGGCAGTAGCTTCAGGTCCATTTATTACAACTATTAATGATCTAATCAGTATTTTAATTTATTTTGGCATGGCGACATTATTTATGAGCTACTTAACAGGCTAAGGGGGTTATTTTATGGAACATGGGGCATCGGTAGCATCGCTGGTCATTGTGATATTGGCTGCTTTTATCACGCCCATTTTACTTCACCGGCTGAAAATTAATTTCATCCCTGTAGTGGTGGCAGAGATTCTTATAGGTTTGATTATCGGTAAAAGCGGCTTTGATATCGTGCATGAAGATATGTGGCTGGAGACACTTTCGACTCTTGGATTTATATTTCTAATGTTCCTGAGCGGTCTGGAAATTGACTTCACAGCTTTTTCTTCGGCAAAGAAGAGAGTAAAGCTCCCAAGCGGGAAGCTTGAGCCAAACTCTTTTGCTGTTTCTTCCATTGTTTTTATAGGAATATTTTTGGTTTCATTGGGTCTATCGTATTTATTTGTCTGGGCAGGATTCATTGATAATGCCTTTTTAATGACATTAATTATTTCGACCATTTCTCTGGGAGTAGTGGTTCCGACACTTAAGGAAGCTCATTTAATGAAAACAGGCATAGGCCAAATTATTCTGCTGATCGCCGTTATTGCTGATTTGGCTACGATGATTCTACTGGCTGTGTTTGTTTCATTAAATGACACAGGCGGAGGGAATACCTGGCTGCTTCTCGTCTTATTTGGCGTAGGTGTATTGCTGTATTTTCTTGGCAGAAGGTTCAAAAACCTTAATTTTCTTGAAGCGATGTCTACTGGGACTGTTCAGATTGGAACAAGAGCAGTATTTGCACTGATCATTTTCCTGGTGGCGTTATCAGAAACAGTTGGGGCAGAGAATATATTAGGTGCTTTCCTGGCCGGGGTGCTTGTATCATTGCTGGCGCCAAACCAGGAAATGATCCATAAACTGGATTCTTTCGGATATGGATTCCTCATCCCTATTTTCTTTGTGATGGTAGGGGTGGATCTCGACGTATGGACATTGTTTGGAGATCCTAAATTGCTAATGCTTATTCCATTGCTGCTGATTGCACTGCTGCTTTCAAAACTTTTACCAATCTATATTTTAAAAAGATGGTATGACATTAAAACTGTTATTGCTTCAGGGTTTTTATTAACGTCAACCCTTTCCCTTGTTATTGCTGCAGCAACGATAGGCGAAAGAATGGACGTCATAACCGCCGAAATGAGCGGAACATTGATTCTGGTTGCTGTCATAACAAGTATATTTACTCCTGTAGTCTTTAAAAAGCTATTCCCTCAGGAAGCGGCAGAGGAGAAAAAGCTTAAAGTGTCCTTCATTGGTGCAAATCAGATGACTATGCCGATCTATAATGAACTTAAGTCAACCCTTTACGAACCAGCTTTGTATCATAAAAAGCAGGAAAAGGCGGAAAAGCAGATAGCTGACTCTTTGTTTGATATCATTGAAGTTGATGAGTTTGATATTGAAAATTTTGAAGGTACAGAAGCATTTGATTCAGATATTGTAGTAATCTCGACAGGGGATGAAGAGACAAATGCCACATTATCCATCGCTTTTAAAGAAAAGGGAGTGGATCGTGTCATTTGCCGGATGGAAAGCCCTGATATGGAAGAAACTCTACGGGAACATGATATTGAGCTATTTTCAACCATTCTTTCGTCTAAGGCACTGCTTCGTGCTTTAATCGAGTCACCAAGTGTGGTGAACATTTTAACGAACCAGGAGACAGCTTTATACGAGATCCGATTAAAGAATGAGCAGTTTGAAGGCATGATGCTTCGGCGATTCCCGTTTACAGGGGATGTAATATTCGTACGTATATTTAGAGGAAAGGATTCTATTGTTCCCCACGGAGATACTGAACTGCATGTTAATGACCGCCTGATTGTTACAGGATCTAAGGAATACGTTGATGAATTAAAAAGGGAACTTGAATTTTGTGAATGGTGTTAAGGCTCTCCGACATCTTTCTTGCCGAAATAGTTCTGCTTTAAAAGCAGGATTTTTTCGGCTTTTCTTTTCAGGTAAATTGATGTACAATTAGTACTAGGTACTAATAACATGTAATAATAAATCAGGAGGATTATAAAATGACTCTTTCACTAAATGGAAAAACATTCGTTGTTATGGGTGTGGCTAATAAAAGAAGTATTGCATGGGGAATTGCCAAATCCCTTCATGATGCTGGTGCCCGATTAATTTTTACATATGCGGGAGAAAGACTTGAGAAAAGTGTGCGTGAATTGGCTGAATCATTGGAGGATGCACATTCATTAGTTCTTCCTTGTGATGTAACAAGTGATGAAGACATCGCGAAATGCTTTAGCACGATTAAGGAGGAAGCTGGTGTAATTCATGGAATTGCCCACTGCATCGCCTTTGCCCATAAAGAAGAACTGCAGGGAGAATATATGAACACCACAAGAGACGGGTTTCTCTTAGCTCACAATATCAGCTCTTATTCACTAACTGCCATTGCTAAGGAAGCAAAAGGATTAATGACTGAAGGCGGAAGCATTGTGACTCTCACATACCTTGGCGGTGAAAAGGTTGTGAAAAATTATAATGTTATGGGTGTAGCAAAAGCCTCCCTTGACGCAAGTGTCAAATATTTGGCCAACGACCTCGGTAAAGATGGAATTCGGGTCAATTCCATTTCAGCAGGTCCAATCAGGACTCTTTCTGCAAAAGGAATCAGCGAGTTCAATTCTATCCTGAAAGAAATTGAAGAACGGGCTCCTCTCCGTAAAACAACTACTCCGGAAGAAGTAGGGGATACAGCTTTATTCTTATTCAGCAGCCTGTCCCGCGGAATTACCGGGGAAAATATCCATGTGGATTCCGGTTATCATATTCTCTAATAGAAATTGCCTGCTCCAATGTGAGCGGGCTTTTTTTATTTCCATCAGAAACGAAAGCCCAACTTCTGCATACATATAATACGACGAAACATTAAGATTGCGGAGGTGGGCAAAAAATGGCTGAGAAAAAAGAGAAGGAACCATTATTTTATATACAGCAGCCGAGTTTTCAATTTCCAGAGACCAGGATGCAAACAGTATACTCCAGCAGAAAAGCAGAGCTGGAACGTAAACAGGAACAAAAAGACAGTGTACCGGAACCCGCGAACACAATAAATGAACAGACGGTGCCCGAAGAAAAGATCGAAAATATGACCGAAGTAAAGGTGCAGGCAGCCATTGAAGAATTTGAAGCAGGCAGGGAAGAGAAAAAAGAAAATACATCCTTTGCTTTTACGACGGAAAAAAGAAAGCCTTCTTTCAATCGTGTACGAAGTTTTAAGGAAATGGACACGCTTGAGCGCCTGGATTACTTAATTGATTTCCCAGAACAGCTTCCACCCATACCATGTATATTTGAAACCGGCGAGAAAGCAATAAGGGGATTTCTGGTTTCAAAAAATGAAGGATCCATCGAGGTTAAGTTATTTGATGAATCGATTGAACAAATTAGTCTTCAATCTTTAAATGCTGTCAAAATGATTGGCCTAAGAAGGTAAAAGAAAAGCGCTGGAGCTAGACAGAAAAAAATAGCCAGCCGAATGGACGGCTGGCTCCATATCATTAGTCTTCGCAGATATCAAGATCTACATCGGCAATACATTGAACAGCGCAGAAGCAGTTTAGGTCAACTGTTACACAGTCATTAGTACTGCGGAAGTCGTCAACTTCGCAAACTTTTTTCAAGTCGATGCAGCAGTCATCGGCAAGGTTAACTGTTTTGTCTGGGCCAGGTCTTCTATTTACTGGCTCTAGGACACGAAGCACTGCGCAGCAGTTATCGAACACTTCTTCCACTCTGAAGAAAATGGATACACATGCACACTCATTTCCTGTAAAGAAAGCATGGAATGGTGAACCGTCCGCAGTTTTCAGTGTGAAGACGCGGGTATCCGGGCGCTTATGGCGTTTTCTTCCAGATGGTGATATAACTCCCAGCGGCTCCAGGAAACAGTTTGAAGGGCATTCGCACACATCTTCTGCGTTATCTTGAATATCCTTTATAGCACGAACTACTTCACATACACAGCCTTTACCTTTGAAGTCGTCTTTTTTTCCACAACCCATTTTTGTTTTCCTCCTTGTTTGTTTCTTGTGGTCTACACTACTAACATATTGCCGGAGTGACCTATGGGTTACGGACAAACGCCTTGTTTTTTAAAAAAATAGGCTATTTTTTTACATTAGAGGTGAAAAAAATGGATATATCACCTATGGAGCTGCTAATTTTGGCACTTGCAAGCTTCAGGCTTACCAGACTGATTGTATTTGATAAAATTACCGAATTCCTGCGCAAACCTTTTCTGGAAGAAGTTGAGGAAAAAGATGAAAATGGCGAAATTGAAGTGTACTGGGTTGTAAAAGAAGGAAAAGTGCGAGGATTCTTCGGGGAGCTTTTAAGCTGTTATTGGTGTACAGGTGTTTGGAGTACATTATTTTTATATGCTTCATATTATTTTTATGCATCCTGGTCAGCTCCAGTGCTGCTGATTTTGGCAATTGCCGGACTTGCAGCAATTATTGAATCCCTGGTGCAAAAATTGATCAATTAGCATAAAGCCAAATACTTCATGCTGTAGGCGTTTGTTTTACACAAGCTTTGAGGCTCAGCATAAAATAAAAAGAGGAAAATTATTGTTAATGGAGGGCCTCAAAGATGTTAAATAATGATAAGGGTCAGCAAATGGAAAAATCACAGCCGGTCAGCAAGAAAAAGAGAAAGAAAAAGGGATGCGGCTGCGGAAAAAAAACGAAGAAAGCTCAATAGCCGGGGATACCGGCTTTTTTTATTGGGTTTCTTCTGGAAAAAATAGGATGGAAAGTAATATTCATAAATCCAAAACAATTCGAGGACAATATAATTAAAGATTCTACATAGGAAGGGACTATTATGAAAAATAGACTTTTATCATTTATTGCATTTTCACTGATCTTATTATCAGGCTGCAGCGGAGACGGAAAGGTGACGGACAGCGACCTTGCACTTCTCAAAACGACTGATCCCCCTGCTGTATTAATTGATAAAAATACAAAGGAAAATTTGGATTTAGTTGAAAACATTGAGCATGATATCGAAAAAATGAAAGAACTTTATGATGTTGCAGTGGTCAAAAGCAATGGGGATACACTTGTTGCTTATAAAGTGAAGCACTTGCAGCGATTCCACATGAAAAAAATTGAAAAGAAAATGACCAAGATGCTTGAGGAAAAGTATCCAGATGAGAAATTCATTGTATCAAGTGACTATAAGATCTTTATTGAAGCGGTGGAACTTCAGGAAAAAATGAAAGATCCTGATTTTACCGACAAGAAAGCGAAAAAAAAGCTTGATAAAATCATTAAGCTTAAAGAAGAAATGACATAAGAAAGGGGCAAGGGCATGAACAAAAATGCAAATAAGACTCCGGAACAGCAGCAATATGAGCAGCTTGAGCAAAAGCATGAACTAAAGCGCCCAGTCCTGAAAAATTGTATTCGTGCATTCTGGGTGGGAGGGCTCATCTGTGTAATCGGACAGGCAATAACGTATTTTTATATTTATTTTTTTAACTTCACCGAACAGACCGCTGGAAACCCAACTGTAGCTACGATGATTTTTATTTCCATGCTGTTGACAGGTTTTGGCGTATATGACCGTCTGGGGCAGTTTGGCGGAGCAGGCAGTGCCGTTCCTGTAACAGGTTTCGGAAACGCTGTAATTTCAGCTGCCATTGAGCATCGCACGGAAGGATTTGTGCTGGGAGTTGGAGGAAATATGTTCAAGCTTGCAGGTTCAGTTATTCTCTTTGGTGTATTTTCAGCTTTTGTAGTGGCTCTTATTAAAACACTATTAATCATGTGGGGGGTTATTTAATGCTTAAGGGTAAACAATCCTGGGTTTTTGAAAACCGCCCAGTAATTGCGGCTGCTGGTGTTTCCGGCGGTCCTTTTGAGGCAAACGGCAACCTGGCAGAAGATTTTGATGTATTGCACGATGATTTGTGGATGGGGGAAGATTCATACGAAAAAGCCCACAGAATTCTTTTGGAAGAGGCTGGACAGACGGCCTTGAATAAAGCAAATATCCAAAAGGAAGATGTTCAGTTTTATATAGCAGGGGATTTAATTAATCAGATTACACCTACCAGTTTAAGTGCAAGAACCATTCAAATCCCTTATTTCGGAATATTTGGCGCTTGTTCGACCTCTATGGAGGGGCTTGCCCTTGCATCTTTTATTGTGAACTATCATGGGGCTGATTACGTTTTAACAGGTGCTTCAAGTCATAATGCTGCAGTAGAAAAACAATTCAGATACCCCACAGAATATGGTGGGCAAAAGCCTCCTACTGCCCAATGGACAGTAACTGGTGCTGGTGCAGCTCTTATTACCTCGAAAACAGCAGGACATAATACGCCGGTCACTACTTCCGCAACAATTGGCAAAGTAATCGACATGGGTCTTACCGACCCTTTTAATATGGGAGGGGCAATGGCTCCTGCAGCAGCAGATACCATTACTGCACACTTCAAGGATATGCAGCTTGATCCATCATATTACGATTTGATTGTTACAGGGGATTTAGGGAGAATTGGCCAGGAAACTGCTTATGAATTGCTTTCAAATAATGGGCTTAACATAGAAAAAGAGAAATTTAAAGATTGCGGATTGATGATCTATAAAGATGATCAGCCTGTCCAATCTGGAGGAAGCGGAGCAGGGTGCTCAGCTGCTGTCCTGTATGGACATCTATTGAATCAAATGAAACAGGGGACTTATAGGAGAATCCTTGTTGTCGCTACGGGTGCACTATTATCCCCATTGACATTCCAGCAGAATGAGAGCATCCCTTGTATTGCTCATGCTGTTTCTATCGAAATGACTTAAAGGAGGAATTTGTATGCTGCCTATGTTTTTCTGGGCTTTTGTAATTGGTGGCCTATTTTGCGTATTTGGCCAAATAATGTTTGATGTTTTTAAGCTAACACCTGGCCATACATTAAGTCTTTTGGTTGTAATAGGAGCTGTTCTTGATGGCGTTGGACTCTATGAACCGCTTGCAGACTTTGCGGGAGCCGGAGCGACAATCCCTATAACAAGCTTTGGCAATTCCCTCGTCCATGGAGCCCTTCAGGAAGCTGATCAGCATGGGCTTGTCGGTGTATTGACCGGAATGTTTGAAGTAACCAGCTCCGGTATTTCAGCAGCGATAATCTTCGGCTTTATCGGTGCACTTATTTTCAAGCCAAAGGGATAAGTGGCATTAGATATAATGAAAAGATTCACAAGAATGATCTTCAGTTATTTAAAAACAAGCCCCTTATTACAATTTGACTGAATAAACCAAGCCTGCCTTGGGAGCTTGCCCATACACCCTGTTTAGATTTTACATATGTTGTATTGAGAAATCTAAGTGAGGTGAAAGGCATGGGCTATGGCTATGGAGGCTGCGGATATGGCGGGGGCTATGGAAATACGTTTGTTCTAATCGTTGTCCTATTCATTTTACTCATTATCGTCGGAGCAAGTTTCTACAATTAGATTCACAAAGGCTGACTCAGAACCAGCAGCAGGTTTTGTGTTGGCTTTTTTGCATATAAGGTACATAAATTATTAATACATTTCACGTTTTCCGCCCACCTTCATAAGATATAAAGGAGTAAATGAAGGAGCGTGATTGAGCAGGATGGATAACAACTTTTTTAAAAACCTTGAAAAGAAAACAGGCGTAAATATGAAGGATGTATTTGAACTGGCCGGCTCTTTGCAGAATGCAAATTTTAAAGATGAAAAAACAGTACGAAATGTAATCAAGAGGGTTTCGCAAATTGCAAATAAACCCGTTTCCAAGGATACGGAAGACAAGATTGTGAAATCGATCGTTGCTGATGGAAAGCAGCTTGACTTTAATACAATTTCCCAGATGATGAATAAAAAATAACAGAAGGACCTGGCCGGGGTGCAGCCAGGTCTTCTTTTTATCTTCCGTCTTTGTTCCTGCTGCTTCTTGTGATGGGGGCAAGGAACCTTGAGGCATATGCCCTCCGTCCCCGCCTTTTTTCCGGCACAGAGATATATAAGTCCTTCCTGGCCCTTGTTACGGCAACGTACATCAGCCTTCGTTCTTCCTCCAATGGGGCAGACTCACCTGAACGGTAAGCTTCCAGAGCATGATCATGAGGAAGATTTCCTTCAACTGCACCGGCAACATATACCACATTATATTCAAGCCCTTTTGCACGGTGGATAGTGCTTAATGTAATAGCATTATCATTATTCCTGCTGAGGCGCTTGATTTCTTTGTTCATGGCTTTCATATGTTCAGTATGCTCCAGAAACTCTTGAAGAGAATGAAAGTTACGCGCAGCGACCTTTAAATCTTTTATATCATCAGAGCCTTTATCCATTTTATTGCCTTCATTGCCGCGTTTTTTTAAAAAGTCCTGGAAGCCAAGCTCTTTTTCAACAGTTTCAATTGCAGTGATGGGACTAAGACCTGAGATTGATCTGGTAACAGGGATCACTTTTTTTAACTTGCTTTCCTGAAAAGCAAATCCTGTTTTTATAAACTTTAGGCACTCCAGCATTGAGCAATCCTGCAAGATGCTTTCTGCCTTAATATCCTGAAGGACTGATTGTTTAACAAATAGAGACGGCAGCATATCTTTCAAAGCATTCTGGTCATCCTCATTTAACGATAACTTTAGAAAAGCAAGCATGCTTCGAACAATAAACCGATCATAAAATGATTCGGCATCCTGATCCAATTTAAACGGAAGACTGGAATTGGCCAGCCTTTCAAAAATGGCCCTGCTCCCAGTATGGGTGCGGAATAATACTGCAAAATCCCGCGGCTCGTATCCTTCTTCAATTTTCTCCTGAATATCAGTCATGATCATCGTAGCTTCTTCTTCCTCATCATAAGGAAAAAAGAGGAAAGGGTGCTGTCCGCCAGAAAATTGGGCATTCATGCTTTTGGCGCGTCTATGTTTATTTAAAGATATGATTTGGTTTGCAGCTGATACGATCTCGTGAGCAGAGCGGTAATTCTGATTCAATGTTATAACCTTAGCACCAGGGAAATCTTTCTCGAAATCTAAAAGATATTGGGGATCGCTTCCTCTGAAAGCATAAATAGATTGATCATCGTCACCCACTGCACAGACATTTTTTGTTTTATCGGACAGCATTTTCATAAGCTCATATTGAACATTATTAATATCCTGGAACTCATCGATCAGGAAATAATGAAAGCGATTCTGATATTGTTCAAGAATTTCAGGCTTTTCATGAAAAAGAACATGGCAGCCTGTCAGCATATCATCAAAATCAAATAATTCTCTTCTTAATTTTGTTTGTTCATACCTTTGATAAAGAATCGCGGTCTGTTCCTCCCAATCATTCTTTGGATGAACCTTCCCAGGTATGATAAGAGAATTTTTCCAATAGCTAATTTGCTGGAGGGCAAGGTCAAAGGCAAATTCCTTTTCATCGAGCTTTAAGTTTTTGCTGGATTCCTTAATGATCTGTTCCCGCTGCCATTCTTTATTCAGTAGCTTGCCGGAAGACCATTTATCCGGATTGTGGAAGGAGAGAATCCTGTAAAACAAGCTGTGAAAAGTGCCGGAAACGATTTGCCTGACTTTTCGTGAATCCATTCCTGGATATTGGGCAAGGCGCTCTTTCATTTCAGCCGCAGCCTTAGCTGTAAATGTAACGAGCATTATTGATGTAGGATCGATATCTTTTTCGCGCAGCATAAAAGCAGTCCTGGTTGTTAAAACTCGGGTCTTACCGCTCCCTGCACCTGCAAGAACGAGCAGAGGCCCATCAATATGTGATACAGCAGATGCCTGCTGTTCATCCAAAAAGACTCCTGCTTGTGAAAGGGACTTTAGGTATTCATCAGGGAAACTTGGATTGTGAGTGCTTTCTTGGATATAAGGGGGGATATTTTTTGCCGGCTGAGCTTTTTTAAAGGCTGATTCTATTTCTTTTACAGCAGCAGAAGCAATTGGCCTTGAAACAGGAATTTTAAAGCCGTTTCTTTCTATATATTCTTCAGTCTCAATCTTGGCCGATTCTTGTTTGATCATTTTATCCTTGCACATTCTGCTGCTTTGCTGAATATGATAAAAATGAGGCTCATCCATAATTCCTAAATACAAACGGACTGAAGCTCCGCAATCAGGGCAAAACAGCTTTCCTTTTTTGCCTTCTTCATAAATATGCTGAAAACTTTCTCGATTCAATTGTTCCAGATTCACTGTATTATTATGTAAAATTGCTGTCTTCATAAAAAATACCCCATTTTTATAAATTGCCGAGTTTAAGTGATTAATCATCTTCTAACAACAAGACAAATTTTATCATAACAAACCGGTAAAGGATTCTAAAGTGCTTTTCTGTTTAAAATTTAATGTAAACGGGTACATAAAAGTAAATATTGTTTCGTATTCCTTTAATAATCAGATACATAGAGAATGGAGAGGGGAGCATTCATGGGCTACATTTTACCTGTAACTTCATATCAATATAATCAGTATGCAGAAAGAGAGATTGGCACAAAATATGATCCATTTCGTTTCGTGCCAGTTGCCAAAATATCGGCACAAACCAATTCAAAAGATTTCCGTCATGAGCTTCCTCTTGATATTCAAAGAATGTTAACCAAATCAAATCCTCAGCAGCGGGCAGACATCCAAACACGCAGCACTAGAAAAAAAGCAGATGAAACATACGGCGAGCTGACGGGTAAAGGGCGCTATATTAGTGAATGCATATAAGAAAAGCGGAAGCGCCTTCGGAACAAGCAAAAAGCGCTTGTTCCTGAGAAGCGCATCCAAGGAAGCTTTCCCTTGGTGCTCACCCCGACACCTCGAGGGGGTAGGTGCTCCTCCTAAAAGCTACCGCTTTTAGTCGTGCGATGATTAAGCTGCCGAAGCGTTCCTGGTGGAGCTAGATAAGTATCTAAACCCATAAAATAAAGAAGGAGAGGCTCAGTACGTTTGCACGTGCAAAGCCTCTCCTTTTTTCCACTCTGCGTATAAGACATCTTTGACATTATTTGCGCCGTTGTTTTTAATCTCATTAATAAGCTTTGTTTCGTCCCAATTGATGCTTTTGAGATTATCCCAAATCACTTCTCCGTCTAAAATTAAAGTTACAGGCAGCTCGATCATATTTATAGGGAGATTCAAATCCTGTATAGTTGGTGTCGAGTAAAGCGGTTTTTTTAATGCACTGACCGTTCCATCTGTTTCAAGAATGGCATATTCGCATTCCCTGATTGAAAAAACGTCCTTTGAACGGAGGAGGTGCTGGAGCTGATTAATGTCGAGATGATTTTTCTTCAGTTCTTCATAGACGATTTTTCCTTTTTTTATAACAATAGAGGGCTCACCTTCAAGAAGTTTGCGTGCCCTTTTAAATTTCTGGGTAAGGACTTCAGTTGCGTAGATGAGTATCCCCCATACTGCAACAGCAAAGAATATTTCTGGGATTCCAGTCTCCTGATCGTATAGGGCATTTCCCACCAGCTCGCCTAACACGATGGCAGAGATAAAATCAAAAGGAGTAATCTGTGTGATCTGTGTTTTGCCCAGGAGTTTTGCCATAATAAATAAGAAAATATATCCTATAACAAGTACACTTATGATATGTAAATATTCCATTCAAACCACTCCTTAAATTGCTGTATCTGGAATAGTGTTTGCAGAAGACCCCAAAATTATTGCATACAAAAAAGCTCCTGCCATCCCTGGCAGAAGCTTGTCCGCTATATCGTTTTTTTCATTGTACGGTGGGGAATCCCGGCATCCATGAATTCTTCCGAGATTACCTGATAGCCCAACTTTTCATAAAAAGGGATAGCCTGCGTCTGGGCATTTAATTTTAAGGCAGGCAAGCCTTGTTTCTTAGCATGCTCTTCAATTTTATCCATTATTGCTTTTCCTGATCCGCTCTGGCGGTTCTCCTTCAGAACGCATATTCTTTCCACTTTGCCATTGCCGTCAACTGTGCGAAATCTTCCGGCACCTGCGGGAATGCCATTATTATATAGTACAAAATGGACTGCTTCGTCTTCGAACTGATCGATTTCCTCTTCTTCAGGAACATTTTGCTCGTTGATAAAAACTTGTTTCCTTACTGAGAAGGCATCGTGCAATTCTTGTTCAGATGAGACAACTCTAACTTCCACTTTTCACTATTCCTTTCCTAGCCTGAATGTTTCATAAACGGTCCATGAGCCGTTTTCCAGCTGATATAGAAGATGAAAACGATCAACAACCTCTTCATGATTCACAGGCTGCATTCTTAAGCTCCCATATACATCTGAATGTTCATCATTGGAGAGTTTTTGTCCGATGGTAATATGGGGGACAAAATTATATTCAGGTGTTTCGCCAGTAATATGATCATTCAGTTCAATATGTAACTCTTCGAGCTGGGCTGAAGGCTCAATTTTGAAATAAATGACATTGTTGACAGGCTGGAAAGAGCTTATTTTTGTAGCGTTTATTTGAAACGGCTCGTGTTTCTCAGCTATTCCATGAAGTGTTTCCGTCAGCTTTTTTATTTCTTCTTCAGATGCTTCAAAGCGCGATCTTAAAGTTACATGAGGAGGAATTAAAGCATAATGCGGATCATACCGCTTTCTAAAAGAATTGGCCAAATCCTGCAATTTTTTTGACGGGAAAATAACTATGCCGTAATTAGTGCTCATACAACAACCTCCATGTTTATTAATATTTTTTATAACTGGCAGGCTAAACGAGATGAAAAACACTTGGTTGGTCTATTATAGCAAATTTTCTAAATTCATTATATAATTATACCTTTTTTCGTAATAAAAAACAGTGTGTCGAGGTAATCTTTTTATCGCGAAAGAATAGTTCCTTTTACACAATTTCAAACTTAAAACATAGACTTTAGGGCCCTTTTTAAATCAGGCTGCCAGTATGTCCATGTATGATCCCCATCAAATTCATCATAGAAGTATGGAAATTGTTTTTGCTTAAACAAACTGGATAGATCCCGGTTTGGAGTAAGAAAATCTTTCTCTGCACCCCCTGTGGTTTTCACAGATGTCTCGCCTTTCCCAATAACGTGATAAATATTAAGAAGGTGAGGCTGAGTAAATTCCTGCACTGCCTCTGCAACGGAGTGATCAACATAAGGAGATTGAAGAATTATCCTCCCAAAAGTATTAGGGTATTGCAGGGCTGCCATTAATGAAACAGTTGCTGCAAGGGAATCTCCCATAAGGGCACGTCCCATTCCCATTTGATAAGTAGGGAATTCACGGTCAAGATATGGAACCAGCTCGTGTGCAAGAAAACGGATATAAGCATTATGCTGTTCACCGTCCGGATGATATTTCTTCCATCTGTCTTTGACGTTTTTATATGGGACACCAACAATAATGATATTTTCGATTTCTTTTTCGTTTAATAATTCATCTGCGATGCGCCCGACTCTTCCCAGCTGGAAGTAATCTTTGCCATCCTGGGCTATAACAACAGTGTATTTATATAAGGGTGAAAAGGAAGCGGGCAAATAAATGAGCAGCTCAACCTCTTCGCCAAGTTCCTTGCTTTCGATTACAATATCTTGTATTGATCCTCTGGGGTAATCCATCATTTTTGTTCCTCCGTTTAGTTCTGTTATGTAAGAGTTTACATATAGATTTTATCATATATATATAGGAATTGCTTTTTACATGCATTCTCATTCATGGGTCATGGTGCTTTATTTTAGATAAAATTTACATCGAGGGTGAATCAGCATGCAATAAGACAATTAACAGCAAATTTTAAAAGCAAGGAGGGATCATTTGACAATTCAGATAAGGTTTATGTTAGTATATAATTGATAAAATCTAATCTTTAAAAGGGGGAAATAGGATGAAAAAGAGAAGTATATTCCTAGCCACAGCTCTGCTGTTAGCGCTTTCTATGGTTCTTGCAGCCTGCGGCGGCGGAAAAGATGAAGGCGGCGGCGATGGAGAAGGCGGCGCAGACAAGCCTAAGTTCATGAGCATTGTGACTGGTGGAACAGGCGGTACATACTATCCGCTGGGCGGATCATTCGCTGAGATTATATCTGATGCTACAGGCATTGATACAAATGCTGAAGTTTCAGGTGCATCTGCAGAGAACATGAACACACTGAAAGATGGCAATGCTGAGATTGCTTTCTCTCAAACAGATATTGCTTCATATGCACAAGAAGGGAAATTAATGTTTGAAGGTGCAGCTGTGGATAATGTGAGTGCAGTCGGCACGCTATATCCGGAAACGATCCAGATCGTTACTACTGCAAAATCTGGCATTAAATCTGTTGAAGACTTAAAAGGCAAAAAAGTTTCAATCGGAGCTCCTGGTTCAGGAACTGCTGCGAATGCAGAACAGATTCTTGAAGTGCACGGAATCAAATTGGATGACATTCAAAAGCAGGATCTTTCTTTTGATGAGTCAACTGCCGGAATCCAGGATGGCAATATTGATGCAGCATTCGTTACAGCAGGAACTCCTACAGGTGCTGTTGAAGGACTTTCTGCAACTGAAGATGTTGTGATCGTTCCGATTGAACAGGATAAAATCGATGCATTAATCGAAAAATATCCTTACTATGTACAGGATGAAGTGCCATCTGGAACATATAAGCTTGCAGAAGCTGTACCAACAGTAGCGGTACAGGCAATGCTTGTTGTTTCAAATGACCTTTCAGAAGATGTAGTTTACGATGTTACGAAAGCAATCTTTGAGAACCTTGACAAAGTTACGCATGCCAAAGGAAAAATGATTAAGGCTGAAAATGCTGTCAAAGGTACTGGCATTGAACTGCACCCTGGTGCTAAAAAGTACTTTGACGAAAAAGGTTTTAAAGCTGAATAATCTTTCAATAACAATCGAATGATGAAATTTGGCCGGCTGTAAAACCTAATAAGGTTATTGCGCCGGTCAATTAATTTTAAAATATCAATTGTAAAAGCTGACAACTTTTTTTTAGGTGGAGGTTCCATGAACTTTTATAAGCCAGGGAATAAAAAAGCGGTCCTGGCACTCCTCGTTATCATAACCATCGCAATCATGTTCTTCATACCCATTAAGCAGGCAGTTGTTTTTGAGTATCAAAACAAAGGAAAGGTGATTGCTTATTTCCCGATTAAAGAGGACAGAACCTTTAAGATAAAGTATACACATTCCATCCACCTTACAGATGTTGTAGAAAGCTATACTATAACCGGGGATGGAAGTATTAAATTGTTCGAACTCATGTATGAGGATTTTGCCATCGGCATGCCTGAGAATGCTTCAGATGGAGAAACATTTGAACAAAAGGACGGCAAATATTATATTAAAAATATGAAAAGGATTTTTCCTTCATTTGACTTAAGGCTGGGTAAGGTCAGAGCAAATCACAGATTGATTTTGAAAGGCGAAGAATATGTCCTTTCAGATTATATCGAACCTGGCACATGGGTACGGATAAAGGCGAAAAAAATAAACTTATTCGAGGTGTTGAAAGGAGTGAATATCCTTGGAAAATAAAGGGGAAACGTTATCTCTTGAGGAACAGCAGAAATTGCTGGAAAAATACGATCCAGAGGCTGGCACAAGGAAATTAGGAGGAGTATTAGGCTGGATTGTCTTTTTTGGGCTTTTAGCATTTTCATTGTTCCATTTATATACAGGGGTTTTCGGGATGCTTACAGCCCAGCTGCAGCGTTCGATTCATTTAGGCTTTGCATTAGCCCTAATATTTCTATTATTCCCTGCAAGGAAGAAAGACAGAGGACGAAATCATAAAGTTGCCTGGTACGATATCATTTTAGCTATACTGGGTATTGCTGTAGGTGCTTATTGGCCGCTTTTTATTGATGAAATTGTCATGAGGGCTGGCCGTCTGACCGAGATTGATTTTTATGTAGGACTAATTGCAGTTCTTCTGGTTCTGGAAGCGACAAGGCGCGCGGTTGGACTTCCAATAACCATTATTGCCGTCATTTTTCTTGCCTATGCTATGTTCGGGCCATATATGCCGGCATTTTTGGCGCACCGCGGTCTTGATTTAGAAAGATTGGTGCAGACCATGTTCTTTACGACTGAGGGAATCCTAGGTACCCCCTTAGGCGTATCTGCCACGTTTATTTTCCTATTCTTGTTATTTGGCTCTTTCCTTGTAAAAACTGGTGTAGGGCAGTATTTTAATGATTTAGCTGTGTCCATCGCCGGAAAGAGAACTGGCGGACCGGCGAAAGTTGCCATTTTCTCAAGTGCTCTACAGGGAACAATCAGCGGAAGTTCTGTAGCTAACGTAGTAACTTCAGGCTCCTTTACCATTCCAATGATGAAAAAGCTTGGATACAAGAAAGAATTCGCTGGCGCAGTTGAAGCGACTGCATCAACCGGCGGCCAGATTATGCCTCCAATCATGGGTGCTGCTGCATTCCTGATGGTTGAGTTTATTGGCGGCGGCATTACATACTGGGATATTGCAAAGGCAGCTGCTATTCCGGCACTTCTATATTTTGCCGGGGTCTGGATAATGACTCACTTCGAAGCAAAACGTGTAGGACTTAGAGGGCTGAAAGATGAAGAGATGCCTAACCGTAAGGAAGTATTGAAGAAGATTTATCTGCTGCTGCCGATTTTGGCAGTTATCATCCTGCTAATGAGCGGAATGAGTGTAATACGTGCTGCTCTTTGGTCAATTGTAATTACGGTTGCAGTAAGTATGATAAGCAAGGAAACGCGCATTGGATTCAGAGATGCTATCGATGCATTAGTTGATGGTGCACGCACGGCTTTGGGCGTTGCTGCAGCAACAGCTGCGGCAGGTATTATTGTTGGAGTAGTTGTTAAAACAGGTCTTGGATTAAAGATGGCGAATGGCCTTCTTGATCTTTCAGGCGGGCTGCTGATCCCAACTTTGATGCTGACAATGGTTGCAGCAATTATCCTGGGAATGGGGTCACCAACAACTGCAAACTATGTTATTACATCTACAATAGCCGCCCCAGCAATCATTCTTCTGGGCGTACCTGATTTATCTGCTCACTTATTTGTGTTCTATTTTGGTATTGTGGCAGATGTCACACCTCCAGTTGCTCTTGCAGCATTTGCGGCGGCTGGTGTATCCGGGGGAGATCCGATAAAGACTGGAGTAACAGCATCAAAGCTTGCCATCGGGGCTTTTATTATTCCATACATGTTTGTCCTTTCACCGGAGTTATTGATGATTGATACAACCTGGTATTACTTAATCTGGGTAGTATTCACTGCTTTGGCAGGTATGATGGCAATTGGCGCTGGCGTAATTGGCTACTGGCTGCGTAAATTGAATATTTTTGAAAGACTGCTGGGAATTGCAGGGGGACTTTTGCTTATCTACCCTGAAGGGGTTACTGATATTGTAGGATTAGTTATTTTTATCCTGTTGATTGCATTGCAGGTTTTCATTAAAAAAGACGATCAGGCAAAGCCGCAAACAGCATAATAGGAAAAGCGGAAGAGCCTTGCCCACCCCCGACAAGCACAAGACGAGCCTCTCGAAAGGCGTTCTTTGCCTTTTTGGGAGGATTGGCTTGTGACCTCGAGGGGGTAGGCGCTGGAGCTAGACAGTTCTCGGAGTACAAAGAAATAAATTTATATAAAAAAGAAGGAAGGATGCTCACTCAAGCTGAGATCCTTCCTTTTTTTCATTTCCATACATTGTTTGTCATGCTTCCTAATCGCTATTGCCGATTGAAAGGGAAGCATTAACATAGCCTTCTTCATTACTCGTCAATAGGACAGTAAAAGTACCGGGATCATCGCCTTCATATACTTCTTCACTGAGGTTTTCTTTTAATAGTTCGCTTTTATATTCAATAATTTCAGTATGATTGTTATCATCTTTGGTTCTGTCAACTTCTTTGGCATCTTTCGGAATTCGCTTTTCGACAAAAGCAAGGATTTCCTCATTATTCATATCTTGTTCCATATCCTCAAATTGCAGCTCAACATTTACTGCCCGATGCGTTTGAAACTCTACCAGCATACTGTCTCCGTTGAAGCGGGCAATTTCATCATTGTTTTTATTATCTCCATAAGCCTTTGTGAAAAGGTCTCGTGTGTCTCCCAAACCAACTTCTTCAGTGATCTTTTTGTTTTCTCCCGGCGCTTCCTCTGTTTCCGCCCGCTGTTCTTCCGTTGACGGATTATTCTTATCTTCTTCCTCTACAATTTGTTCTTCGTTCGGATTACAGCCTGCCATTATGAGGCTTCCTGCAAACATTGCAGCAATCAATGTTTTATTTTTCACAGAACCCTTCCTTTCTGAGCGTGATGTCTTTATGGGATCAAACCCGGTTAAAAAGTATATACCCCAATGAGGGCAGGATAATCGGGAAGAAAGGAAGCACAGAAAAAAGCCGTACTTCTTATGTGAAATACAGGCTTTGAAGGTTCAAGTATGAAAGAAATCTCATTATTAGCTGATCTGGCGAGCTTTATTTTCGGGCAAAATGGACATGATATGGTTCAAGTTGAAGATGCGCATTTGTTTTCTATATAAACAATAGGCTAAAATCGTGCTGCCTCGAAGCTCTTTGATTAATATTTTTCTTTGTGTAAATGAATTGCGTTTGGAGAGATAAATGATTTCCACAGGCTTTCTCTCTTCCATAGCTCGATAAAGAATTCCTTTCATAGAGAAATCCCTCCTTACTTTTATTTACATTATACACGAACGCTTGTTCTTAATCAAGTGGAATGCGAAAATTTGTTCGCATAAAAAAAAGACTTCACAAATGAAGTCTTTTAAATAATCTTTAAACCCTTAGTTTTCAAGTGATTAAGCAAAACAGTGCCGTATTGTATGGCATAGCCTAAAAAGACGGCTACGAACAAGGTGCCTAATCCAACTGGACCGCCTAAGATAAGGCCAATGGCCAATGCTAAAAATTCATTAATTATACGTGCAGTCTTAATGCTGATATTGAGCCTTTTGGCAGTTGCGATCATTAATCCATCAATTGGGCCGCTGAATAATTGCGGACGGATATAAATAGATACCCCGAAGCCCAGTAATGAGACACCTGAAATAAAGGCAAGGATCTGAAGGGAAAAGTTTGTAACTGTGATGCCGCTGAAAACAAGCTCCATCCAAAAATCGATCCCCACACTCGCTAAAATGGTGCCAATAAATGATTTAAACTGGGGTTTTTCCCAGGTCAGCAGAGCATTGAAAAATATAAGGGATGCTGTGACCAGAAATGACCATGTTCCAATTGTCAGACCGAACTTATTAAAAAGGCCAACATAAACAGTGTCCCAGGCACCTGCACCAAGATTGGATAAGATAATTAATGAGACACCGAGAGTGAGAATTAAATAACCTGCAATTATTTGAATGAATGTTGTGTGTTTAATCATGTTGTATCCTCCCCAATACATATTACCGTATTTAAATAAATTCTCAAGGGAAAGAAAAGGAAGAAAATTATTTAGTATTCATAACAGTCCAGTATAGGGAATAGCACTTTTTTTAATTCTCTAACATATAAAAAACAGCTCCCATATATGGGAACTGTTTAAAAAATACTTATACCTTAATATCAATTTTTGCACTTTTCTTCAATTCTTCTACATGCTTAACCAGCATATCCTGCTGTTTTTGCTGTTCGAGCTGCTGTTTGATCTGAGGCTTTACTTCCTCCAATTTAGGTGGCTCCTGTCCTTCTGCACCGCCCTGGCTGGCATATTCATCATAGAATTTCTGAATTTCAGCATCTGTAACTTCCCCTGGTTTAATCTCGCCGTTAATATATTTCGTATATTTTATATTGTTGGCAATTTCCTTCTCTAATGAGTCAGGGTTAAGGCCAGCCTGTTTCATTGCTGTTTCGAATTCCTTGTCGTCCTTGAATTGTCCTTTTGTTTCTTCCAGCTGCTTTTTGACTTCTTCATCAGAAGCTTTGTAGCCTTTTTTGTCTGCCTCCTGGAGAAGAAGTGTCTGGCCGACTAGACTGTCGAGTGTCTGCTCCTTGATTTTCTCTGCAGCATCTTTGGTAGTAGGGTCTTGTCCCATTTGCTGATACATCATCTGTGATGAAGTAAGCACGCTGTTATACTCGCGGCCAAGAATTTCCTGGTCATTAACGATTGCGACAGTCTTTTCTTCATCAAGCTTTTGCTTGTCCATTTTCTTTTGCATTTCTTCCATTTGCTTTTGCTGGTCCTGCTGGTCGGTTTCAGCTGTTTTCGCTTCCTCTTTTTTATCTGCACTCTTGCTTTCATCATCAGCTCCACAAGCAGCTAAAACGGCAGATATTAAAACTAGTAAAAAGGGATACATTAGTTTTTTCATTAAAATTTCTCCTTCCGTAACCCTGTAAGGTTTGATTCAGCTAACAAAAGAATCATATAGAGGGCATTATAAAGCAAAAATTCTCAAAAAGATACCTTAAAGGCATAAATGCAGAATTTGTAATGGGAATGTAATCTAGTTTCCAAGCTGCTAACTTTATAGTTTATGGATGAAATATAGGTATTGACTTTTATGAGAGAAAGAAGTATATTTTATATTGTCCCCAATATAGGGGAATGTTATAACGATTCCGTAGCTCAGCTGGGAGAGCGCTACCTTGACAGGGTAGAGGTCGCTGGTTCGAACCCAGTCGGAATCATACTTAAAGTGTCTGGCCGCTGATAGCCAGGCACTTTTTTGTTTACAGGGATTTTATCTTTTGAACTGGGAACTCCTGCAATGTTTTAACGAAACAGTGATGGGGAATCGTTAAAATATAAAAATTCACAAAATAATTTTTATTAAAAATCTATGCTATAATTTCATTGTGAAATTACAAGAGTTAGGGGATATTTCTATGTTGAAAGATCTGTTTATCGGCCTTTCCCAAAACGAATTTCTGAATAGCGCTGCAAAGAAATATGGGTTGAAATTGGGAGCGCAGAGTGTAGTTGCGGGAACAAATTTAGATGAAGCAATTCAAAGCATAAAAGAGCTTAATGCTCATGGCATCTCTTGTACTGTCGATAACCTCGGGGAATTTGTATATAAAAAGGAAGAGGCGGCAGAAGCGAAAAAACAAATAATTGAAGTGATAGAGGCCATTCATGTAAATCAGGTGGATGCACATATATCTTTAAAGCCTTCCCAATTAGGCCTGGATATCGACTATTCTTTCTGTCTTGAAAATGTTAGGGAGATAGTAGAGAGAGCAAGCCATTATGGTATTTTTGTGAATATGGATATGGAAGACTCTAAGCGTCTGCAGCCTTCCTTTGATTTACTGGATGAATTATCTAAAGAATATAATAACATAGGTTCAGTTATTCAAGCCTATTTTCTGGATGCTGAAGAAGATTTAATGAAATATAAGGATTTCCGCTTGCGAATTGTAAAAGGGGCTTATAAGGAGCCTGAAGAAATTGCTTTTCAGGAAAAAAGTGACATCGATGCTAACTTTATAAAATTAATAGAATGGCATTTGCTGAATGGCAAATTTACATCCATTGCAACACATGACCATAAAGTAATTAATCATGTAAAAGATTTTGTAAGGGCTAACAATATCCCTAAAGAGAAATTTGAATTTCAAATGCTTTATGGCTTCCGCAAGGATATGCAGCTGAAGCTTGCTGGTGAAGGCTATAATTTCTGTACGTATGTACCTTTTGGAAATGACTGGTACGGCTACTTCATGAGGCGCCTGGCTGAAAGGCCGCAGAATTTAAACCTTGTTGCCAAGCAGGTATTTAATAAGAAAACCAATACAGTGATTGGTGTGGCCGCAGGAGCTTTCCTATTAGGCAGATTGACAAAGAAGCAGAAAAAATAATACTGCAAAGTCTCCCTGTTTTATTAAGCAGGGAGGCTTTTTTTATGTTATCTTAAAAGGAATTTTTTGGGGTAATTGCGAATTAAATTTGAGAATGATTAGAGGGGAGATATGGAATGGACATGGACTTGCAGCTGAAACAAGTAACAGAGAAAAATTTTTTTGATCTCATTAATCTGAAATCAGAGGAAGATCAGGAAAAGAAGTTTCAAATTTTCGAAAGATTTGTCGGTTCCAATGCTTTTTTCATTGCACTGGCATCTGTAAATGGCTGGACATGCAAAGCCATATATGACAGGGAAACATTAATTGGCTTTGCAACTCATGGATTGGACAGGGATCATGACCGCTATGAACTTGTTAGCCTGATGCTCGGTCATCAATTTCAGAGGAAAGGGTACGGTATACCGGCTATTAAACTTGTGATAGAGGAAATGAAAGAGATGTATGCTTGTGATGAAATCTACCTATCAGTCATCAAGGAGAATGAGCCGGCTATTCTTTATGAGAAAGTTGGCTTTGAACCAACAGGTGAGATTTTTCAGGCCTTCCATCCTGAACCCATCTACAGGCTAAAAGTGTAAAAAGAAGTCCCTGACTGAATTGTCAGGGACTTTTGCCTATATTTCAATTTCCACACCATAATGATCTGAAATGATGGGCTTGTGTGTGCCGTTAAAGATAACCCGTGAATATTTCGGATGGATAGGCTGAGCCGAAAGAATTAAATCAATCCGCATATCATGGTTATTGTCATCCCAGCCGGCAATCTTTCCTTTAACAGTAACACCCGAATCCTTCCTGGAAGCTAATTCATAAGTGTCGTAGAGCCCATTGCCTGTCAGAAAGTCATAACCTTCATTGCGGACATAAGCCGAGCTGTTGAAATCTCCCATTAAAATGGCGGATTCATCCTTTGGTACTTGTGCAAGAAGAGATTCAACCTGGAATTTATAGGATTCTTCTTCATCGTGCCACCAGCCGAGATGACAAGAATAGAAGGAGATGGGCCTATCTTGATGAACTAATTTAATACCAACTATTTTTCGTGTCTTCCAGTGTTTCTGGTCTTGGTTTTTTGTAATGAAAAATGAATGATTTTCTTCTATTTCATACCTGGTCATGATTGCAAGACCCTCTTCATATATATCATAGCCAATATGTGAGAAATCCCATTTAAATACGTAATCTTCCACACCTATTTTTCTCAATTCTTCAATTAACAGCAATGCATAATTATCTTCTCTGATATGGCCGTCTATCAAAGGGGCATTGATATGCTGGCTGACTTCCTGCAGAGCGATGACATCATAGCGGTTCTCTTTAATAGCCTCAGCAAGAATTTTAATTTTTTCCAGCTGCTGATCTTCCTGCCATGAGTGGCAGTTGAGAGTTAATAATTTCATTTTAAGCTCCCAGCAGGTCTTGTATATCAGATTTAAGGACATCTGCTTTTGGTCCATAAATTGCCTGAACGCCTTTGTCCTTAACGATAAGACCTAAAGCTCCATTCTTCTTCCAGTCCTGTTCACCAGCAACTGATGAAGTGTCCTTTACTGTGACACGCAAGCGGGTCATGCAGGCATCTACATCTTCAATATTTTCTTTTCCGCCTAATAATTCAATTAACACAGGGGCTAGTGAATTTTTCTTGACTGAAGTATCTGAAGATGAAGCAGTATTTTCTTCTTCAATATAGTTTCCATTACGTCCTGGTGTAGGGAAGTTGAATTTTCTGATCATAAAATTGGCAACACCAAAGTTTAATCCGAAGAATATAAGACAGGCAATTAAAAAGTTTACAAGGTCCAGCCATAAGCCAGCTTTTAAAATCATTGGTGTTCTTGTAATCAATTCAATGATGCCAAAAGAATGGACACGGATATTAATGATATCAACTATTGCAAATGCCAGACCTGTCATAACTGCATACACGATATAAAGAAGTGGAGCAGCAAACATGAACATAAATTCGATTGGTTCAGTTACTCCAGTTAAGAATACTGCCAAACCAGCAGAAAAGAACATCGATTTGTATTTCTTCTTTTTCTCAGGATCTACATTGCGGTACATTGCAAGCGCAATTCCCAATAAGGCAGCAGCGGACAGAATCATTTGGCCTACTTTAAAGCGGGCAGGGGTAACGTCATTCAGCAACTGCTTATAGCTTTCTGTATCTCCTGCAGCCAAAAAGTTATTCAGGTCGGCAATCCATGCAAGCCATAGCGGATCTTGTCCAGCGACCGTTGAACCTGCATTTGAGCCTGTCAGGATTTTGTAAGTTCCGCCAAGCTCTGTATAATTAATTGGGACCGTCAGCATATGATGCAGTCCAAATGGAAGAAGCAATCGTTCCAGTGCGCCAAAAACAAATGGAGCAATAACTGGTGCTGTATTTCGTGATGTAGCAATCCATTGTCCGAAATCATTTAATAATCCTTGAATAAATGGCCAAACAATCGATAAGACAAACGCTGCTGCAACAGAGCCGCCAATTACAGTGAAGGGCACAAAGCGCTTTCCATTGAAAAAGGAAAGTGAATTTGGCAATTTATCATAGTTATAATACTTGTTAAATAAATTGGCGCCAAGAAAACCTGAGATAATCCCGACGAATACTCCCATATTCAATGCTGGTGCGCCTAAAACAGAAGTGAAATAGTCCGGGACAATGAGATCTTGTCCAAACAGGGATTTTACCGTGGCCTCAGGGTTACCTAACATGTCGGACTTTACTCCGAATATGGCGCCTGTAATTCTATTAATCAGAATGAAAGCAATAAGAGCTGCAAACGCTCCGCCTGCACGTTCCTTAGCCCAGGAACCGCCAATTGCTACTGCGAATAAGATATGAAGATTTGTAATAATGGCCCATCCGATATCCTCCAGCACTCGTGCAATCGCTTGCACAAATGCTATGTCAGTACCCGTCATGCCAACAAGCTTGCCAAGTGAAATCATAATACCCGCAGCTGGCATTACGGCCACTACAACAAGTAATGCTTTCCCAAACTTTTGCCAGAAATCAAAAGAAAATAATTTTTTCATCGTTCTTCTCTCCCTTATTGTATGGGCTTTCATTAAATGGACTAAAGAAGCATTCCCATAATTTCACGAAAAAAACTTCGATGTATGCATGGATATTTTCTATGAAAATGCTATTTAGCTTTATTATTATCTTAAAATAACACGGGTAAGAAAATGATGCAACCGTTTGCGTACAAATATTCATCCGGAGGTTTAGAAGGTGATAATAGGGAAGATTCTTAAAACAATCGTTCCTTAAATATTATTTCCAAAGTGGAATTGGGGAGAAGGATTATTAAAATGTAGAAAACGGACATTTATATGCCCGTTTTCCAGAGTTATTAAAATGGATAGTGTCTGTCTTTAGTTTGTACCGATACCCATTTGGTGACGGTAAATTCCTCAACAACCCATGGATTTCCAAACCTTCCTAATCCGCTTGCCTTATTTCCTCCAAATGGAATATGGGGTGCGTCATTTACAGTTTGATCATTCACATGAGTCATTCCACTATCAATTTTTAGAGCTAATTCTTCTCCTCGAGCAAGATCGCTTGTAAAGATAGAAGAGCTTAAACCATATTCTGTATCATTGGCCATTTCAATAGCATGTTCGTCTGAATCAGCTTTAATAATGGTGGCAATAGGGGCAAATAATTCAGTCTGTGCCAGTTTGCTGGAATTATCCACATCAGTAAAAACAAAAGGTGTAATAACATTGCCGATCCTCTGGCCTTCTAAAGCTAGTGTCGCGCCTTCTTGCTTTGCTGTTTCAATATACTGAATAGCCTTTTCCAATTGGCGTTCGTTAATAAGAGGACCTATCACAGTATTAGGGTCGCTTGGATCTCCATATGGCAGTGACTTCGCTCGGTCAATAAATTTTTCTGTAAAATCATTGTATATGTCTTTATGGACGATGATCCGGTTTACAATCATACATATTTGGCCCTGGTGGATGAACTTGCCGAATATTGCAGCATTCACTGCCTGATCGACATTTGCGTCGGAAAGGACAATCAGCGGGCTGTTGCCTCCCAGCTCCAAAGCGACTCTTTTCAAATTTCGCCCAGCAATAGCTCCGATATGACGGCCTACAGCAGAGGATCCAGTAAAACTTATTAGTTTTGAATGCGGATTAGTCAGCATACTGTCTCCGATTTCATTAATATCAGTTAAGACGATGTTAAGAACACCTTTTGGCAGCCCCGCGTGTTCAAAAGCTTTGGCTATAATCGAACCGCCAGAAAGGGCAACTTGAACATCAGGCTTATGAACAACACTATTGCCTAGAGCGATGGCAGGTGCAATAGTTCTCATTGAGAGATTCAATGGAAAGTTAAACGGGGAAATTGAGGCAATGACCCCTAATGGTAAGCGATGGATGTGGTTAAGCTTTTCATCTGATCCTGCTACTTCTCTTCCCTTATTAACTTCATCAGCGTATTTAATAGATTCTTCAAGGAACTCGATGGCAAGATGCAATTCAATATGGCTCTTAAGTATAGTACTGCCAGTTTCTCTTTGAATAATTGCCGTAATTTCTTCTCGGTTTTCTTTTAAATAGGCCGCCGCCTTTGAAAGGACCTCTCTTCTTTCCTCAACAGTAGAGGCAGCCCATTTCTTTTGGGCACTGCTGGCAATTTCGAAAGTTTCAGCCAGCTGACCTTTTGTCGCCAGCTTCACGGTGGTGACGACACTGCAGTCATAAGGATTCAAAATTTCATAGATTCTCCCGCTTTTTCCTTCAGTCCATACTCCGTTAATAAAGCTTTTGCTAATCTCTTCACTGATGAGGTTGTTTGCAATACTTTGTGATTGCTGCATTTCATTACCCCCTCCTTAATAATGGTAACGCTTACACGTTTCCTTGCAGTTTAGTATAACAGCATGGATTTTTTGTAAGAATAGCAAAGTTGCGCTATATGAAAATTATTAAAAAATTATTAACCGGGTTAAATGGAACTTGTGATAGGTTCCAGTAAAGATGACGCCCCTTTGGTGTTCTTATAAATTGGAGGGTTTTCACATAAGTCAAAAGGGTAATCTGATCCAGGAACAACTCTATTCTCTCCAACTGTTTTTACCAAGAAATCCAATCCTGCAGGGTTCCACAAAACTGTATCAAACCAAAATCGTTTTATATATTGGGATGGAGGCGCATTCAAGTTTGAGGATACCTGATCCCATTGTTCATAGCCTTTATCAAGCCGTCCAATCTGGTAAGGAAGGAAGCCTCCGCCATGAGCAAACAAAATCTTTATATCAGGATATTTATCAATCATTCCGCTCAGTAAAATATCCGTTGCACAAACGGTTGTTTCCCAAGGAACTCCAATTAAATTTGGCATCATTTTTGTTTTTAGGCGAGGATCTTCACTTAATAGCGGGTGAATAAAGAGAATGGCTTTTTTCCTGTTTGCTGTTTCAAAAAAAGGTTTGAAAAATTCATCTGAAAGCATTCTCCCTGAAAGCCCAGGTCCTATAATTGCACCTTTTAGCCCCAGGTTTATTGCTCTTTCCAATTCATCAGCTGCCATCTCAGGGTTGTTCAGTGGCACTGTTGCAAGAGCAGATGTTTTTTCTGGTGCTGAGGATGCCAAAGTAGCTAATGTTTGATTATATACCTTAGAAATCTCTGCTGTAATTTCTTGAGGAAAGTCATACATAAATAACTGGGGGATGGGGGAAATCATAGAGTGAGTTACACCGGCATTAAATTGATTTTTGCTATATAAATCATAGTGATAAAAAGCGGGCTTTAATTCAAAGCCCCATTTATTATTGACTATTAAAAATTCATCTTTATCAGGTGATTTTTTAACCCACTCTGCTTTTACTGCAGTTTGATTGTCTTTTACCCAGTCAAGCACCTCCTGTGGAATAAAGTGTGTATGAAAATCGTACATATAAATTTCTCCTCTCTTTTTATTAATCTATTATTTCCAATATCCCATTCTGCTCGATATTTCATTGGCAGCATTGATGACCCTTTTTGAATAACTCTTTATCTTGCTCTGCTGAATTCTTTGTTTTGGGCCTACAATCGCTAAAGCCGCAATGACTCTGCCCTTATAATCATAGATTGGTGCTGCTATAGAATTTACTCCTTCAAGATACTCTTCGTTGCTCCAGGAATAACCTTGTTCTCTAATTTGCTTTAAGTGAGATTTAAGCATTTCAGATTCAGTAATGGTAGTTTTAGTATGCTGTTCGAGCCCTTTTTCAAGGACTGCATTGAAAACATCCTCTTTAGCATGGGCAAGCAGTGCCTTCCCTGAGCTTGTGCAATAGAGGGGATTTCTTCTGCCGACATGTGTCAGAAATCTGACTGGGTGATTGCATTCAACCTTTTGCAAATAAATGACTTCATTGTTGTCTAAAACCGAAATATGGGCGGTCTCGCCCAACTCCTGTACGATTTTATTTAAAACAGGCTGGGACTCCCTATAGATATCCATTTGGCTGTTTACGATGCCTCCAAGGGAGAGTATGGAAAGCCCCAAACGGTACCTTTTGCTTTCAGGATCTTTAAAAACGAATCCTTCACTGGCCAATGTAGCCATCGTTCGGCTGACCGTGCTTTTATTTAAGCCAAGTGATGCTGAAATGTCGCTGATTTTTTTTTCTGGTTCGTCCATAGAAAAGCATCTCAATATACGTAATGCATTTTTTACAGACGAAAGATGACTTTCCTCATTTGTCTTTAAAGCCATTTCAAAACCTCCTTTATGTTGCTATATGTTAAACATGGTTGCTTTATAGTGGAAAATATATCAGAGAAATTTATAAAAGAAAAGAGAATGTTTTAAAAATTTTGAAATTTATAAAGCTAGGCAATTGTCATGCCAGGGTTTTAGAGGTTTTTAAAAAGTTTCAAAAATTTACCCCTTGTTGCATATAGAGCAATTACTGTGTTGTGAAGCCTGAAAGTAAGCGTTAACATAAAATTGCGAAAATAAAAAAAGTTATTTAGGAGGCTAACATTTTGCAAACAGAAGCGAAAATTAAAGCTATTAATTGTCAGCATTTTATTAATGGACAGTTTGTCGATTCTAAAAATCAAAAAACATTTGAAAATATTAACCCTGCAACGGAAGAAGTTCTGGGTACAGTCGCAGAAGGCGGTAAGGAAGAAGTGGATTATGCTGTAGCAGCAGCAAGAAGAGCATTAAAAGGCCCTTGGAAAAATACGACTCTGCAAGAGCGTTCAAAAATCCTTCGCCGAATTGGAGATCTGATTCTTGAAAGGCAGGAGGAGCTGGCACATTTGGAATCCCTGGATACGGGAAAACCTTTTTCCCTTGCAAATAGCATTGATATACCAAGGGCAGCTTACAATTTCCATTTTTATGCTGATTATATTACCTCTATCGGAACGGAAGCTTATCAGCAGGATCAGCAGGCACTGCATTATGCGTACCGCCGTCCAGTAGGTGTTGTTGGAATTATTAAGCCATGGAATCTGCCATTATTATTGCTTACCTGGAAATTGGCCCCATGCTTAGGCATGGGAAATACAGCTGTCATAAAGCCTGCAGAGTGGACACCTATGACAGCTACAGTATTAATGGAGATTTGTAAAGAAGCGGGTGTTCCTGATGGAGTGGTTAATCTTGTTCACGGGTTTGGACCTAATTCTGCAGGTGGCGCCATATCTGAACATCCTGATATTGATGCCATTTCTTTTATCGGAGAGCCTGGAACAGGTTCAGCTATTATGAAGTCGGCAGCTGATTCATTGAAAAAACTTTCATATGAGCTTGGCGGCAAAAATCCTAATATCATTTTTGCTGATGCAGACTTGGATGAAGTAATTGAAACGACCATTAAATCCAGCTTTGTTAATCAAGGGGAAGTTTGCCTTTGCGGATCACGTATATACGTAGAACGCCCAATCTATAGTGAATTTGTCAGCAGATTTGCTGAGAGGGTTAAAGCACTCAAAGTTGGCCACCCATTGGATGATGATACAAATGTTGGGGCACTGGTCAGCAAAGAACACTATGATCGTGTCATGGGATATGTTGAAATAGCAAAAAACGATGGGGGAACCATTGTAACAGGTGGTAAGCGTCCAGAAGGGCTTGAAAAAGGATACTATCTTGAGCCTACCATTATTACAGACTTAAGCCGCAATTCCCGCTGTATCCGTGAAGAAATCTTTGGGCCTGTTGTAACAGTCACCCCATTTGATATGGAGGAAGAAGTGGTTATGCAGGCAAATGATACACACTATGGGTTAAGCGCAACGATTTGGACCAGCAATTTAAAGCGTGCCCACCGTGTTTCCCATCAAATTGAAGCAGGAATTATCTGGGTGAACACTTGGTTCCTGCGTGATTTGAGAACCCCATTTGGAGGAATGAAAAATAGCGGTATTGGAAGAACAGGCGGCATGCACAGCATTGATTTCTACTCCGAATTATCCAATATAACCATTAAATTGTAGGAAGGAGAGCATGTTATGGGTGCAAATATAAAACAATATGCTGCTCAGCTTGCAGAGGCAGAGTTTTCCGGTACTGGGGTCTTGCCAATCACTTCCGATAACGCTGGGCTTACTATAGAAGAGGCTTATCAAATTCAACTCGAAAATATTAAGCGTAAAGTTGAGAGCGGCCAAAAAATTGTCGGCAAAAAAATTGGTTTGACTTCCCTTGCTATGCAGCGGCTGCTGGGTGTGGATGAACCCGACTACGGGCATTTGCTTGATAGCATGGTTGTTGAGAATGGTGGAGCAGTTTCAATCGAGAAGGTTCTTCAGCCTAAAGTGGAGGCGGAAATTGCATTTGTATTAAAAAAGGAATTAAAGGGACCAAATGTCACAGCTTTAGATGTAATCCAGGCAACAGATTACGTAGTTCCTGCATTAGAGATTGTTGATAGCAGAATCAAAGATTGGAAGATTAAACTTCCTGACACCATTGCAGATAATGCTTCTTCCGGTTTCTATGTTTTAGGAGGAAAGCCAGCGAGGCTTTCTGTGATAGACCTAAAATTAATCGGAATGGTATTGACGAAAAATGGGGAGGTTGCCAATACAGGTGTTGGTGCGGCGGCATTAGGCAATCCGATCAATTGCGTAGCATGGCTTGCAAATAGATTAGCAGATTTTGATATTTCCCTTAAAAAGGGTGAAGTAATTCTATCAGGTGCCCTTTCTGCAGCTGTTGAAGCTCAGGCAGGAGATTCCTTTACAGCACGGTTTGCTCATATTGGCCAAGTAAGTGTACATTTTTAAAAAATCAGTTATCCTCTTCCGGTAAACGCCCCCGGGAGAGGGCAGTTATGTTTAATTAGCCTGAAAACAATTTCTTTGATAAAGAAAGGGGAGCGTTATGGGAAAGGTTAAAGTTGCTGTATTGGGTTCCGGTAATATAGGGACAGATCTAATGTTAAAGCTCCATCGTTCTGAAGTGCTTGAACTCACGACAGTTATCGGAATTGACCCTGAGTCTGATGGGTTGAAAAAAGCAAGGGAGCTTGGGTATAAAACCATTGATAATGGAATAAAAGGATTCCTTGAAAGACCGGAATTAGCAGACATCGTATTTGATGCCACTTCTGCAAAAGCGCATATCAGACATGCAAAGCTATTAAGAGAAGCTGGGAAGCAGGTTCTGGATTTAACACCGGCGGCAGTCGGCCCATTTGTGGTACCTCCTGTAAACATTTCGGAGCATTTGGACGCAAATAATATCAATCTAATAACATGCGGAGGACAGGCGACAATTCCAATGGTTCATGCCATTAATAGAGTGCAGCCTGTAGAGTATGCAGAAATTGTTGCCACGATCTCTTCAAAAAGTGCAGGTCCCGGAACAAGGGCAAATATCGATGAATTTACACAGACTACTTCCAGAGGAATTGAAAAAATCGGCGGGGCAAAAAAGGGGAAAGCAATTATCATATTAAATCCTGCAGAACCTCCGATTTTAATGAGAGATACCGTTCATGTATTAGTTGATGGAGAAAAAGTTAAAGAAGAAGAGATTATTGCTTCAATTAAAGAAATGGAAAAGCAGGTTCAGTCATATGTTCCAGGTTATCGCTTGAGACAGGAGCCAATTTTTGACGGCAATAAGGTAACCGTTTTTCTGGAGGTGGAAGGCGCAGGGGATTATTTGCCGAAATATTCCGGAAACCTTGATATCATGACAGCTGCATCCGTAAAAGTGGCTGAAGAGTGGGCAAAGAATAAAATCAACAAGGTAACTGTCTAAGATAGGAGATGAGCCGGAAATGACTCTAAACAGAGATATTCTAATAACAGAGGTGGCATTGCGTGACGGGAGCCATGCAGTAGGACACCAATTTACAGTTGAACAAGTAACACAAGTAGCCCGTGGATTGGATGAAGCAAATGTCCCTTACATTGAAGTGACCCATGGCGACGGTTTAGGCGGTTCTTCTTTACAATATGGGTTATCGCTGACGAATGAAATGGAGTTAATTGAAGCGGCTGCAGCTTCGGTAACAAATTCTAAAATAGCTGTATTGCTATTGCCTGGTATTGGTACAATGCCGGAGTTAAAAGAAGCTGCCCGTTTAGGCGCAAAGATGGCCAGAATTGCCACCCATGTTACGGAAGCAGATGTTTCACCGCAGCATATTGCATTGGCAAAAGATTTGGGAATGGAAACGGTAGGATTTTTAATGATGTCCCACATGGCGCCAACAGAAAAGCTGGTTGAACAGGCAAAGCTGATGGAAAGCTATGGAGCAGATACAGTATATGTAGTGGATTCTGCAGGTGCCTTGCTGCCGCATCAAGTGACAGAAAGAATTTCTGCAATGAAAAACAGCCTATCGGTCAATATTGGATTTCACGGCCATAATAACCTGTCTTTAGCAATGGGAAATACTCTTGCTGCTATTGAAGCAGGGGCCACAAGGATAGACGGAAGCATTCGCTGTCTTGGCGCAGGGGCAGGAAATGCCCAGACTGAAGTGCTTGTTGCTGTATTAGACCGTCTTGGAATCAAAACTGGTGTGGATATTTATAAAATGATGGATATTGCAGAAAACTTGGTAGCTCAAATTTTACAAAAACCTCAAGAAATAACAAAGGATAGCCTGGTTCTTGGTTATGCAGGTGTCTATTCCAGCTTTCTGCTGCATGCACAGCGTGCCGCAGCAAGATTTGGAATCGATTCACGAGATATATTAATAGAACTTGGAAAAAGAAATGTTGTTGGTGGCCAGGAAGATATGATTATTGATGTGGCAGCAGAGATATCAAAGAAAAAAATTGGTGCCGGCGCCTGATAAGGAGGAAATTAAATGCCTAATCAAGAATATAAGGAAATTGCTGAATATTTAGTAGCAGCTGAAGTGGAAAAGCGTGAAGTAATTAAGGTTACAGCAGAAATCAAGCCGGATCTAACAGTTGAGGAAGGTTATTTAGTTCAACAGGAGCTGGTAGATATTAAGCTGGCTGAGGGCAGAAGGGTAATTGGCCCAAAAATGGGGCTAACCAGCCAGGCGAAGATGAAACAAATGAAGGTGGATGAGCCGATTTATGGCTATGTATTTGATTATATGCTCATTGAGGATGGAGGAAGTTTACCTTTCCATGAACTGATACATCCTAAAGTGGAAGCTGAGATCGCATTTGTGATTGGTGAAGATATTGAAGGTCCAGGAGTAACCGGTGCTCAAGTACTTGCAAAGACAGAGTATGTGCTGCCGGCTCTAGAAATTATTGATAGCCGTTACGAGAACTTTAATTTTACCCTCCCGGATGTAATTGCTGATAATGCCTCAACATCACGTGTCGTATTTGGTACATCATTAAAGAAACCTGATCAACTGGATCTTGATTTAGTAGGCGCTACACTATCAATCAACGGAGAAATGAAAGATTTGGGAGCAGGTGCAGCAGTTTTGGGGCATCCTGCTAATTCGATTGCCATGCTTGCAAATATGCTTTCAAGAAAAGGCGAAAAAGTGCGAAAAGGTGACGTGATTCTAACTGGAGCACTTACTGGGGCAAGTATGCTGGCAGTAGGTGATTTTGTCAGCGGTAAATTTGATGGTCTTGGCGAAGTGACATTCACAGTAAAAGAGTGAGGAATCCGTCTAACATATAATATAGAAAGTAGATGAGAAGATATGCCAATTATCAATGTTCAAATCATTGAAGGCAGACCGAAGGAAAAGGTTGCCGAAGTGATTCAGAATATTACAAATACAGTTTCAGAAACATTGGATGCCCCTAAAGAAACCGTAAGAGTGATTGTGACAGAAATCCCTAAAACGCACTGGGGAAAAGCAGGGAAGCCAATGTCAGAACAATGAAAGCTCATCGTTTAGTTGTCTTAGAGCGTGAAAAAACTTTTTAAAGGAGGATCAGATGAATGACAATTGAGCTAAGTGTGCTCGTACCCCATGTTCCAAGTATTTGCCATGAAGACCAGGTTCCAGACTTCCAGCAGCCAATGGTAAATGCAATGAAGGAAGTGGCCAAGGATATTGAACAAATTAAACCGGATGCGATTGTGCTTGTTTCATGTCACTGGCCGTCGACATTTTTTCACTATGTTGATGGTACACCAATACATAAAGGGATCTTAACAGCAATAGAAGCACCTGACTTAATTAAAGATGTACCCTACTCCTATCCAGGAGATGAAATGCTGGCGAATGAATTGGTGAGTGCTGGAAAAGATGCCGGCCTGCAAGTGCAATGCGTAAATGATCCATATTATGTATGGGATTATGGAAGTGTGGTACCTTTGAGATACCTTGTTCCAAAAGAGGATATACCTGTCATTAACCTTTCAGTTACATTAGCGGCAAGCATTGAGGAAACCTATCAATGGGGACAGGTTATTGCAAAGGTTCTGCGTGAAAGCCAAAAGCGGATTGTGTTTGTTTCGAGCGGTGCATTATCTCATAATCTGGTTAGGGGCAGGCATAATAAGCCTACTATCGCAGAACATGCCCTTGATAAGCAGTTTGTAGAGTTTGTCATGAATAATGACTACAAATCTGCTTACCAAATGCTTCCTGAATATGCGAGAATGGCGAAGGTTGAATCGGGTGGACGCCATTTGGCGATGCTTTTCAGCATGCTTGAAGATAATTGTACCCCATCCTATTTGGCGGATGGACAATCCTCAGGAAGCTGGAATGCTCTTATTACCTTTGAAAAAGCAAATGTATCATGTAATGGTGAGACCATAGAACGAGAATATGCAAACTAATAAAAAGATAAAGAAGCTGTGTAAATGTAGATTTACACAGCTTCTTAGATGCTTTAATTCAGCTTTAGAATTAGCTCCTTTTTATAATTTATTTTGGATATGATTGCTGTTCTTGTTAAATGTTTCTAGGAAACGTTTGGCTATCTGTGATAAATAGCCGTTTTTCAGCCAAATAGCATAAGTTCCTGTGGTAAGGTGGCAATCATTAATAGAAAGAACTTTAAGATTATCTCGGGAGTAGGATGTCGAAGCTGATGAAGGAAGAATAGCTGCACCGACCCCAGACTCAACTAGTGATAATAGGATGGTGGTATTTGGAGACTCTGCAACAATTTTTGGCTTTAATCCCCTTTTTGTGAATTCTTCAAGAAGCATTTCATAAATACCTTCTCCGTTTACCCGATGCAAAGCTACTAAAGGAAAAACAGAGAGTTCTTCCATAGTCACAGAATTCGTCTTGCTGCCAACTGGCCAGTCTTTAGGAAGTATACAAACAAAAGGTTCTTCTTCGATTGGGATATATGAGAAATTTTTCTTTTCGATGGGGGAACGAACGATTGCCAGCTCAATTTTTCGGTCAAGAATGTAATCAGATAAACGAAAAGGATCGCCTTCCCATATTTTAAAAGTGACGTGAGGATAATGTGCTTGAAAGTGGTGAATTCGTTCCGGAAGATAGCATATACACGAAATGGCTGTCCCGATATTGAGGGTTCCACGCAATCCTCCTCCTGCTTCTTTTACTTCATTGATAATATCATCGAAGTTATATAAATGCTTTTTCCCCTTTGTATATAAAATTTCCCCGGCTTCAGTTAATTCAAGTGATCGGCCATTACGAATAAGCAATTTTGTTCCAAGCTCTTTCTCTAAGTTTATTAACTGCTGGCTCAGGGGAGGCTGCGCCATATTCAACTTTTTCGCTGCAAGGGTAATTTGTCCTTCTTCTACAATGGTGACGAAGTATTTGAGCTGCCTTAAATCCATATAAACCTGCTCCTTGTCTGAGGTATACTTTTTAAGTATATAATTATTAGAAAATTAATATTTTTCATATATTTTACCATGTGATAGGATTTAATTAAACAGAGATGTAAGCGCTTAATAAAGGTTTAAGAAAAAAACGATTATGATAGGAGGAGATAATGTGAGTGTTCAGGAAGTGAACAAAGATTCAAGCAAAGCTTCAAACTATAAGGCAATATATACAACTGCGGACGCCATGCTGGAAACTTTACAGGAAATTGGGGTGAAATATATCTTTGCCAATTTGGGAAGTGACCATCCCGCCATTATTGAAAGCTTTGCCAAAGCTAAATTAGAAGATAAAGATACCCCTCAAGTTATTACTTGTCCTCATGAATTTGTGGCTATGAGTGCTGCACATGGATATGCCATGCTTACAGGAGAGCCGCAGGCTGTTATTGTCCATGTTGACTGTGGGACACAGAATCTAGGCGGGGCTATACATAATGCTGCAAAGGCGAGAATCCCAATTCTGATATTTGCTGGAACTTCACCTGCCACCCAGGAGGGGGAATTAAAGGGAAGCCGAAATGAGTATATTCATTGGCTTCAGGATTCGTTTGATCAGCGGGGAATCGTAAGAGGATATGCAAAATACGACAATGAAATACGAACTGGTAAAAATATCAAACAAATAGTATCACGGGCAATGCAAATTACTAAGAGTGATCCAAAAGGACCAGCATATTTAATGGCTGCACGTGAAGTAATGGAAGATGAAATAGAACCTTATGAAATTGCTCTAAAGAGATGGGGCTGCATATCTCCTGCTGCCATACCAGAAGATAGAATACTAGAAATAGCTGGCCGGTTGCTGAAAGCCGAAAAACCTTTAATTGTTACTTCTTATTTAGGGAGGAACCAGAAAAGTGTCCAGCAATTAGTTAAGTTATCTGAGAGATTGGCAATACCTGTACTTGAATCAGTGCCTAGCTATATGAATTTTCCATCTGATCATCCGATGCATATCGGTTATACATGGAATGAACCACATCAGAATGAACACTTGGAAGAAGCTGACTTTATTCTTGTAGTGGACAGTGATGTCCCATGGATACCGTTTAAAAATAAACCCTCTGAGAATTGCGAAATTATATTAATTGATATGGATCCATTAAAGGAAAATATTCCGCTTTGGTATATTCCAGCTGAAGGATTTTTTAAAGCGGATTCCTATACTGCCCTCTCGCAAATTAATTCCTACTTTAATAAACATCAAAGATTAATAGATGAATCATCCGTTTCAAAAAGATATAAAGCTATATCAAACATTCATAAGGCACAGAGACTGGAATGGAAGGAAATGGAGTATTCAGGAGAGGAATCAGTCATTACTCCTCAAATGCTGACAGGCTGCTTAAGGGAAGTTCTTAATGATGATGACATAGTCATTAGTGAAGCTATAACAAATTTTTCTACAGTTACCATGCACTTGCCAAGGAATAAGCCGGGTACTTACTTTAGCCCGGGAGCAAGTTCCTTGGGATGGAGCGGAGGGGCAGCTTTTGGTGCAAAGTTGGCCGAACCTGATAAGCTGGTTGTTGCTTTGACAGGTGATGGAAGTTTTATGTTCAGTAATCCAACTCCTTTGCACTGGATGTCAAGAAAATATGAAACGCCTTTCTTGACGATTATTTACAATAATGAGGGCTGGACAGCACCTAAATTTTCTACATTGGGAGTGCATCCAAATGGAATCGCCCAACAAACAGATGAATTTTTTGTTAAATTCAACCCAGCGTCTAGATATGCTGATATAGCTGAAGCGGCAGGCGGGGCGTTTGCTTGTATTGTTGGAAGGCCCGAAGAATTAAAAGATACCCTATTAAATGCTATTCATGCCGTCAAACATGAAGGCAAGTCAGCGGTAGTAGATGTCAGGCTGCCACAAGGCTAAATTCAAAGAAGATAGGGTATAAGCAGACTTCCGATAAGGCATCTAAAGAATAGCACGGTCAATCTCAATAGGTGAGACAGGCTTTAACAGGCCATTAAAAAGGGGTGGAATGCAGTGGGAAATAATCAGCAAATGATTAGACGGATTGGTATTTTTGGAGTTGCAAGTGTATTGACCTTTGCATTAACAGCTTGTGGCGGTTCTTCAGAAAAGACAGCAGGGGAAGAAGTAAAACCAGTTGATCTGGCTGTGTCCAGTTTTATGCCAGGCCAGCATCCCCAGCATTCGGATGTTATTGAGCCGTTTTTGAAAGAGGTTGAAAAAGCAACTGAGGGAAGAGTCAAAGGAACTATTTATTCTGGGAGTGCCCTGGGAAAAGCTAATGAACAATATGACTTAGCGGTTACAGGTACGGCAGCTATGTCAATGGCACTGCATGCTAATACTCCAGGGAAGTTCCCCTTAACAAGTGTTACAGAATTGCCGTTTATGGGGAAAAATGCGGAAGACGGTACCCGCATTTTCTGGTCATTGTATGAAAAATTCCCGGAAATAGCTGAAGAGCATGAAGAGACGAAAATCGCCTGGTTATTTAAGAATGATGCAGCCCAAATTTTCACTTCGAAAAAACCTATAATGAAAATGGAAGACTTAAAAGGATTGAAGATTCGAACCCCTTCTCCTGCTGGAACAGCCATTCTTGAGACGTTTGGAGCTACCCCTGTATCCATTCCTATGGATGGTGTATATGAAGCCATGCAGAAAGGAGTCGTTGATGGAGCTTTAGCTCCTGCATCGGTGATAACAAACTTCCAATTGTCTGATGTCACAAAGTATATAACCAAAGGGGATTTCTATACGAGCAGCTTATTCATGGTTATGAACGCCAAAACCTGGGAAAACATATCCCTTGAGGATCAAAAAACTATAGAGAATCTAATGGGGGAATCAGTGGCTATGAAAGCTGGTGCTATCTATGATGAAGACGGTGAGCTGGGCTGGAAGCAAGCGGAGGATGCCGGTATAGAAGTTTATGAGCTATCTGATAATGAAAAAGCAGAATGGGAAAAAGCCCTGCAGCCTGTTTATAGTAAGTGGATTGATGAAATGGAAGCAAAAGGGCTTCCTGGTAAGGAGATCTATGAAGAAGCTGTCCGTTTGAAAAATCAATGATCATATAATAAATGCGCCTGTCCCCAATGGGGCGGGCGCATTTATTGTTTAGTCAAATACATAAGTTGCGATTTTTTATTTTTTCAGAAAGTTCATTTGCAGCCCTCTTTACAATCTTCGCTAGCTCAGGAGCACTTCCTTGATTGATTCTGGAGGAGGGACCTGCAATGCTTATTGAATAAGAGGCTTTTCCTGGTTGAGAAAACACAGGAGAGGCAATAGATGATACACCATTATGCATTTCTTCTCTGCTAAAAGCATAGCCGTTTTTTTTAATCAGAGAAAGTAGGAATTTTAGTTTTTGTGGATTAGTGACCGTGTATGCAGTTAACTTTGGCAGTCCTTTTTCAATTACTCCCTTAATCACTTCCTCAGGCTGGAAAGCTAGTATCGCTTGTCCTGAACTTGTACAGTGGATGTAGTTTTGCTTGCCTGCATGTGAAAGAAGGTGTACATAGTTTACAGCATTAATTTTTTGCAAATAGATGACTCTATTATCTGTCAAGGTAGACAAATGTGCGGTTTCACCTGTCTCTTGGACTAATTTCCTCAGAATTTCAGGTGAATATTTACAGATATCATATTGGGACAGAATTGCCGTCCCTTTAGCTAAAATTGAGGATCCGAGCCGGAAGTTTTTAGACACAGGATCTCTCGCAAGGAAGCCTTCTTGCATTAGTGTAAATGTCAATCGATAAATGGTGCTGTTTCCAAGGCCTAATTTTCCGCTAAGTTCGCTTAAACTTAGTTCTGGCTCCTCCATTGTGAAGAGATTTAATAGCCTTAGTGCATTCCTCAGTGAGGAAACTCTCTCTGTTGGCAGCATCTCCATTTAGTCTCCCCCTTACTTTAAATATCTATAAAAACTGATTCAAGATACCCTAATCTTTTTGAAATAGCCTCTGCTGTTTTGGTGATTTCTAATACGAGTTCCATCATTTTGCTTTCCGAAATTCTTTGTCTTGGACCGGCTGCACTAACTGCAGCAATGACCTTACCGGTATAATCTCGGATAGGTGCAGCAATACTGACTACATCTATATGAAGTACATCAATACAAATGGCAAAACCTTTTTCTTTTATGTATTGAAGCTCTTGTAAAAGTTCTTCCTGGTTAGTAAAACTATTTGGCCCCATTTGCGGAAGCCCCTTGCTAATCACCTCAATAGTCTTTTCCATAGGCTGATGAGCTAACATAATCAGGCCTGAACTAGTGCACACAGCAGGATTGTCTTTACCTATATATGAAAGTAGCCTGACTGGGTGCTTACATTCAGTTTTTAGTAAATAGATGATCCTGTCATCTTCCAATATGGAGATGTGAGCTGTTTCTCCAATTCTATTCACCAGTAAGTTTAATGGCTCGACCGCTTCCCGATGAATTTCCAAATGAGTCGTAAGGACGCCAGCCAAGCATAAAAGGGATAATCCTAGGCGATATTGTCTGACGGATTTTTCCAGGTAACCCTCATCTACCAAATCTGCAACTATGCGGCTAACAGAACTTTTGGGTAAATTTAACTCACGGGAAATCTCTGTTATCCCCCACAAAGGCTTATCCTTTGTAAATAATTTAATAATGGTAAGTCCGTTCTGGACTGATTGCAATAACTTTTTCGATTTACTGGTAGCCAAATAAACCACTCCAAAAAAATTCATAGTTGTTCCATATAGAAGAAAAAGTTTCTTCTATTCAGAATATTCATATTATAACATGAGTATTGAAAGCGTTAACATATAAAATAAAAATAAAGGAGATTGGTAATTTGCGTACACAAGTAGGAATTATTGGAGCAGGACCTGCAGGACTAATGTTATCTCATTTACTCCATCTGCAGGGGATTGAAACGATTGTTATTGAGAAGAAGTCACGGGAAGAAATTGAAGGCACTATTCGTGCAGGTGTGTTGGAACAGGGAACAGTGGATTTGCTGAATGCATCCGGAGTAGGAGAAAGAATGATAAAAGAGGGGCATGTTCATCAGGGCATAGAGCTGCAATTCAATGGAAAAAGGCATCGGCTAAACATGCAAGAATTGACAGACGGCAAAAAGATTACTGTCTATGCCCAGCACGAGGTTATCAAGGATTTAGTTGCTGCAAGGGTGCAGGCTGGCGGGGAAATTATTTTTAATGCTGATCATGTGAGTTTACATGATATCGAAACAGAAGAGCCTAAGATTCGCTTTAAAAAGGAAGGAATGGAGCATGAGATTACATGTGATTTCATAGCTGGCTGTGATGGCTTTCATGGGCCAAGCCGTCAGGCCATTCCAAAGAATCTCCGTACAGAAAAGCAGAAAGTGTATCCTTTTGGATGGCTTGGTATTTTGGCTGAAACCCCGCCGGTAAATCCTGAACTAATTTACACAAACCACGAAAGAGGATTTGCCCTAATTAGTACACGTTCACCCGAAGTCCAGCGCCATTATCTTCAGGTAGATCCAAATGATGATATAAAGAATTGGTCAGACGACCGGATTTGGACGGAACTGCATGCTAGGGTTGATAGTGAAGATGGATTTAAAATGAAGGAAGGTCCAATCATACAAAAAAATATCGTATCGATGCGAAGTTTTGTTTGTGAAACGATGCAGTATGGACGTTTATTTATTGCCGGTGATGCAGCGCATATTGTACCGCCTACAGGGGCCAAGGGATTAAATCTTGCTATCTCGGATGTATATGTCCTGTCAAATGGCCTGCTGCAGTTCTATCAATCAGGCAAAAAAGAGATCCTTGACCAATATTTTGAAATATGCCTGCGCAGAATCTGGAAGGCACAAAGATTCTCTTATTGGATGACAACCATGCTGCATCGAGATGTCAACCATTCATCCTATGAATATCAAATCCAACTCGCAGAGCTGGATTATGTGACATCCTCAATTGCCGCATCGACTAGCCTGGCTGAGAATTATGTTGGTCTTCCATTTGAAATTCCTGGATATAATTTTAAAATAAATTCTGCCAGTTTGTCAGTTTAATTATTTCTTTGCAGCTCATAATGAGGCGCCTTTAGCACTCATTATGAGTCTTTTATTTTAAGGAAAAAAATAAAAAATTTTTGATATGTTGCACATAGAGCAACTGACCCCTTGTTGCTGAATAAACAATGAAATAACATAAAAATAAGAAAATATAAAAAATTTAATATATTCAAAACGGAAGGGGGTCTATGAAATAGTTCGCTGTTTATACATTTTTAATGATTAAAATGAAAGCGTTTTATTTATACAAATGCCAGAATTTTAATGAAAGATTTAATGGCAGAAAGGAAGAGAAAAGTGAAAAAAACAACAAAGTTTTCATTTGCGATTTTGATGATATTGATGCTGATGGTTTTCACTGCATGTTCAAGCAGTTCTGGCGGTGAGGCTGATGCTGATGGGAAAGCGCTCGAATTTAAAATGGGACATATGAATTCCCCAGATCATGTCCAAGACAAATTAGCTATGGCACCTTTTAGTGAAGAGGTTGCAAAGGTTACAGAAAATAGAGTGAAATTTAAAATATACCCTGGCGGAGCCTTAGGCGGCCCTAAAGATACTTATGACAATATAGTTACAGGGATCATGGATGCAGGTTGGGGACTTCAGGGATACAATGCAGGGAAATTCCCAGTTCATTCTGTTCTGCAGCTTCCCTTTCTTACTGGCGGCAACGGTGCTGAATTAAGTGTTGTAGCTCAAAAACTGTATGACACTTTCCCGGAAATTCAGAAAGAATATGACGATGTAAAGCTGCTTTGGGTACATGCTGCCGATCCTTATGCAATTATTACAAAAGGGAAAGCTGTAAGAAGTTTTGAAGATGCTAAGGGCTTGAAGTTAAGAACACCATCAGTAGAAGCTGGAAAAATGATCGAGTCCTGGGGAGCAACACCTGTTTCACTTCCTGCACCGGAGATTTATGATGCTATGCAAAAGGGAGTGATAGATGGAGGGGTTCTGCCAGTTGCAGCAATCAAAGACTTTAACTTATTTGATGTAGTGGATTATGTTACACTGGGGGATTTTAATACGAGCATTTATTATGTTGCAATGAATAAGAATAGCTGGGACAAGATCCCTAAAGAAGATCAAGAAATGATAAATGAACTAATCGGCGTTCCAATGGCAGAAAAAGCCGGTGCTGCATTCGATAAACAAAAAGAACTTGCAGAGAAAGAAGCAAAAGATGGAGGCACGGAGTTCATTACTTTATCAGATTCAGACTTACAGAAATTTAAAGATGCATCAAAAGGTGTAACGGAAAATTGGTTATCCGAAATGGAGAAAAATGATGTTGATGGCCAAAAAATCTATGATGAAACGGTTAAGTTAATAGAGAGCAAGTAGTAATACACTACGAGGTGATATAAATGGAACAAGAATTACAAAAAAATATATCGTTGGGCAAAGTAATTCCCAGCGAGCTTTCCTTTCTTCAAAAATTGACACTTTTTCTAGAAAAACTAACCCTAACAATAAACAATATCCTGCATAGAGTCTCCAGCATCTTGCTTTTCTTATTAATGTTTCTAACTACCGCAGATGTAATAGGGAGATACTTTTTCAATAATCCGATAACAGGAACATATGAATTAACAGGTCTGGCACTTGCATTGATGATTTTCTTTAGTCTTGGCTCAGGGCAAATCTTCAAAGACCATATTGAGATTGATTTTTTGACAAGTAAAATGCCTATTAAGGTTCAAGCAGTATTGAGTGGAGCGGCCTCTCTTATTTTATTCACTCTAATGTCCCTAACAACCTGGCAATTAATCGAATATACCAAGAGGACCTGGCAGGGAAATGAGTTAAGTGGAGATTTAGGATTACCGCTGTATATTTTTATAGGTTTGACAGTATTTGGTGCTTTTTCTTTTACCCTGACTTTTCTATTAGATGCTTTTCAGTCATTCATAAAGGCGGTGAATAAAAATGAGTCCTGAGGTAATTGGTGTTATTGGCATCTTGTTGTTGCTCACTCTGATCCTCTTAAGGGTATCCGTTGGTCTTTCACTATTCCTGGTTGGTTTTTTAGGTGTTTCATGGCTGTCTGATTGGAGTGTGGGTTTATCCCAATTAGGCTCTTCTGCATTTGGGTCTGCCAATAATTATGGTTTGAGTGTTATTCCCCTCTTTATTTTAATGGGAATGTTTATGTCAAATACAGGTTTAGGCAAAGATCTTTTTGTTGCTGTTGATAAGTGGATTGGCCATTTTCGAGGCGGATTGGCAATTGCAACAGTTGGTGCAGCTTCCATCTTTTCTGCAATTTCAGGCTCATCTAATGCCACAACAGCGACATTATCGAAAATATGCATTCCTGAAATGAATGAATATCAATATAAAAAAACCTTTTCTACTGCAGCAGTAGCAGCTGGCGGTACATTAGGAGTACTGATACCTCCGAGTGTCCTGCTGATAATTTATGGTGCACTTACTTCTGAACCCATTGGACCATTATTAATAGGAGGTCTTGTGCCTGGTATTCTAATGACACTCTTATTTATGCTGATGATTAATATACAAGTCCGATTGAATCCTGAAATCGCTCCAACAAAGCAGGTAGTTTCTACAACGAAAGAAAAATTCTCTTCTTTAAGAGGCATCTGGCCATTTCTGCTAATATTTGCAATAAGTATTGGCGGTATTTATTTTGGTGTATTTACTCCGAGTGAAGCTGGTGGTATTGGTGCAATTGGAGCATTTGTACTTACTGTACTAACTAAACGTTTGAAATTTAAAGGCTTACTATCATCTTTGGATGAGACTTTGAGATTAACAGTTATGTTATTTTTGATTTTAATTGGGGCGGCTTTATTTGGGAAGTTTTTAGCTTTAAGCCAAATTCCAATGTATTTGACTACGCTGGTAGGAGGGCTTGATGTATCTCCATACGTAATATTGGCTTTAATCCTGGTTGTTTATTTCATATTAGGGATGTTTCTTGAAGGTATTGCCATAATGACACTAACACTTCCAATAGTATATCCGATTATTACTCAATTAGGCTTTGATGGTTTATGGTTTGGCATCATAATGATCATGCTTATCAATATTGGTGTATTAACTCCGCCTCTGGGATTAAGTGTTTATATTATTAGCGGGGTAGTGAAAGATGTTCCGATTGAAAAAATCTTTAGAGGAGTAATTCCAGCAATTTGTACAATGGCGGTGTTAACTATCATACTCATTATTTTCCCAGAAATAGTAACATTTCTGCCGAGCATGATTAAGTAAGGCGAGAAAAGGTTATGAATGAATTTTAATATACTCGGAGGGGATCCTGAGACATGATAAAAAAAACATTGGATGAAAAGGCATTTCAGTTATTGAAGGAAAAAATGGAGCAGGGCTTGTTTCCGCAATGGGTGCTTACAGATCCAGATATTTATGAACTGGAAATTGATAAGATATTTGGGCACACTTGGCAGTTTCTTGCTCATGAAACAGAGCTTAAAGATTCAGGCAGTTATGTTACCAGATGGATGGTTAATGACCCGGTCCTTCTTGTGAAGAATAGGAAAGGTGAAATTAAAGGTTATTTAAACTCCTGCACCCATCGGGGGACACAGTTATGCACGGCTGATCATGGAAATAAAAAAAACTTCACTTGCCCTTATCATGGCTGGAGCTATAACTTAGACGGTGAATTGATTGGAATTGTAGCAGGCAATAAGGTTTATGGAGAAGAAATGGATAAATCAGAGTGGGGTTTAAGAGAAATTCCTCAAGTCGCAAGTTATCAGGGAATGATTTTTGGATGCCTGGACCCTGTAGCTATGCCATTGGAAGAATATTTAGGTGATATGAAATGGTATTTTGATATATTGCTTGGCAGGAGTGACGGCGGAATGGAAGTGAGAGGCCTTCCGCAGCGTTGGGTAGCAAAAGCGAATTGGAAGGCAACGGCAGAAAATTTTGCAGCAGATCCTTACCATGTCCAAACAACCCACAGGTCGACAGTCGAGCTTGGAATCAGTCCGGAAGATCCCCTATATGCCGGATATGGGCACCAGATAGTTACCGAAAATGGACATGGCATAAATGTTATCACTTCTAAAACAGGTAAAGCCAGAGTTCCTTATCAAGGCACTCCTGAGTCCATGTGGCCGATGTTTAAGAAGAATCTGACACCGGAACAGGATGAAATCTTATCTGGAGTAACCGTTTTTGTTGGAGGAGTTTATCCTAATCTTTCATTTGTAAGTCCCATTCATGGGACTGAAGGGCATCTGCATAATTATTTGAATTTTAGGATGTGGAGGCCTATAGGACCTGAAAAAGTAGAGGTCTGGTGCTGGTTTCTTATAGACAAGGCAGCCCCGGAAGAGTATAAGGAAGCTGCTTATAGGGGATATTTAGGTTCCTTTGGCCCTACTGGCACTCTTGAACAGGATGATACAGAAACATGGGCAAGGATTGTTGAAGTCAGCAAAGGGCTAATGATGAGGGATAAAGAATTAAATTACAATAATGTCAGCAATTATTTAATGGGTTTTGATAGGGTTGAACCAGATGAATCCTTCCCTGGGCCGGGAATCGCCTATCCGACAACTTATTTAGATGCTATTTCGAGAAGTATGCATGAGAATTGGTTTAAGCTAATTTCAAAAGACCTCTTTGTAAAGGAGGCTGTAAAATGAGTTCATATTTGTCAATTCCAATTACAGCCCACTTGCAAATGGAGATAACTAATCTTCTTAACATGGAGGCTTACTATTTGGATAATGGGAAATATAAAGAGTGGCTTGACCTATTGTCTGACGATCTCACATATAGAATGCCGCTTAGGGAAACACTTGAAGGAGTAGGAGCCAATAATGTATCCAAAGATGCTTCATTCTTTGAGGAAACAAAGAAGTCGTTAACCACACGGGTAAATCGTCTATATACAAAGTCTGCATGGGTAGAGAATCCGGCCACCAGGCAGCGTCACTTTATCTCAAACATCATGGTTGAGAGCACGAAAAATCCGGAAGAATTTAAAGTGAGAAGTTATTTTTTATTCAAAAGAAGCAGAGGATCAACCCATGATATAGAGGAGATGTTTGGCGAGAGAAATGATATCGTAAGGAAAGAGAGTAATCAGTGGAAGATTGCATCAAGAACAATACTCCCAGATCAATCTGTCATTACGACAATGAATATGAGCATGTTTTTATAACACTAAAACCACTAAAGGCTCTCTTTAGTGGTTTTTTCGATTCTATTCAATTTCAGGTGATCACTCCAAATTTCCGGCAGTTTTTAAGGTTTATAGTGCATAAAAATAAATTTATTTTATTAAAAATACATTTTTATCTTGCTAAAGAAGTATTTCATCCTTTAAAATTCTCTTAAAGAAGGATTCCCTTCACGAAAAAAATAGATTTCTAGATAAATATAAATAAAAATAATTTTGAATAGTAGAAAATCTTCTTGTTTGAGAAGCATTTCATGCTTTATACTTTGCATAAGAAGTTTTTCCTTCACTATTCATGAGGAGCCGGCATGGATAAGAAAAGAATGAGCCAGATGATTAAAGAAAGCTATTCCTCACTCTCGCCAGGACAGAGGAAAGCAGCTGAATTTATTATGGAGCATGCTGATGAAGCGGTGTTATTAACAGCATTTCAAGTGGGAAGAAATGCAGGAGTCAGTGAGACAACGGTCATTCGGCTTGCATATGCACTTGGATTCAGCGGTTATTCTCAAATGCAGGATCGAATCAGAAAAGACTGGCTTGCCGGGAAGCAGCAGGATGCCATTGAAAATGATTCTTCCATAGAAAATGCAGCGAAAGAGAACCTGTTTAGGAGAGTCATTGATCAAGAGAGGAAAATACTTCTGCAATTGCTTGAACAGGTTGATGAAAGGGAAATTTGGAAAGCGATTGATGCATTAATCCGCGCAGACAGGGTTTATGTCGGGGGTTTTGGCAGCTCTTTTGCCGCAGCATACTGGTTTTATTACACACTTAAACAAATAAGGGGAAATGTTTATATCTCAAGCCCTAACGGTTTTCTTCCTGAGGATGTGTGTGATTTAACAGAGCAATCGGCCGTTGTCATTTTTTCTTTTCCTCGTTATCGGAAAGAAGCGTTAAGGCTTGCTTCTTTTGCTGAAAGGCAAGATTCCCGGATTATTGCCATAACAGACCGCCAGCTGTCGCCTATCGGGCAGATGGCAGAAGTTACACTTACTACAGATGAGCTAATGGATTCTGGACATCATTCGGTAGCTTCCGTAATTAGTTTACTGGAGGTATTGATTGCAGGTATCGATGAACGGGACCAAGAAAGAATTGCAAAAAGACAGCAGGAACTGGAAGTTTTGTATGCTGAACAAGAGCTGTTTTTTGAATAAGTCTGAACAGCGGGGAGTTAACCAGAAAAATAAAGGGGGCAAAATGAATGAGCAGTCTATCAAAGAAGATGATTCAGCAGGAGGAAAGGGAATCCTACACAGCCGGGGACTATTTAAAATTTCTAATTCCTTCTCTGGTCGGGGTTTTACTATTTATGGTACCGATTCAAGGAGAAGATGGGATTACTATCCCGGTTGCTTATTTAGCAAATCAAATTAATGGATTACTGGGAGATTCCATACCTTCAATTACTGTTTTTATCATGGCTCTTTCAGTAATTGGCTCGCTGATAGCAGTAATTTTTAAGCCGGGCTTTATCTTGAACAGCCCATATCTGAACAAATTACTGAATGTCAGTAAATTTTGGGTGGCAGCCCGTTTGCTTGGAACAGTTTTTGCTATTATTACATTATTTGAGTTTGGTCTGGAACCGGTATATTCAGAGAATACGGGCGCGCTCTTAATCTATGATCTAATTCCTATACTATTTACTACATTTCTCCTGGCGGGTTTATTGCTGCCGCTTCTATTGAATTTCGGTCTACTCGAATTTTTTGGTGCATTATTGATTAAAGTTATGAGGCCTGTTTTTAAGCTGCCGGGACGTTCTTCGCTTGATTGTCTGGCGTCATGGGTAGGTGACGGGACAATTGGCGTTCTGTTAACGACAAAACAATACGAAGAAGGATATTATACAAAGCGGGAGGCAGCGGTTGTAGCAACAACCTTCTCAGTTGTTTCCATTACTTTTACGATTGTAATTATTCAATATTTAAACTTAGAGCAATATTTCGTTCATTACTATTTAACGATTATCCTGGCTGGTCTGGTGGCAGCTATAGTAATGCCTCGAATTCCGCCTTTATCAAGGAAAGCCGATACGGCTTATGAAGGGACAGAGCTCAAGGCGGAAACGAATATCCCTTCTCATACTACACCTATAAAATGGGGATTAAATAATGCCATAAAGAAGGCGCGTACAAATAATAGTGCTGCAGCAGTTGTAAAAGAAGGTTTTGAAAACGTTTTGGACATGTGGATGGGAGTTCTGCCAATTGTTATGGCGATTGGAACGGTTGCACTGGTAATTGCTGAATTCACCCCTGCTTTTACCATTCTTGGCAAGCCGTTTGAACCGGTCCTGGCTTTAATGCAAATACCGGAGGCTGCAGAAGCGGCCCAGACAATGGTGGTTGGATTTGCAGATATGTTCCTTCCAGCTGTCATCGGCAGCGGCATTGAAAGTGAAATGACAAGATTTATTATTGCTTGTGTCTCTGTAACACAGCTGGTATATATGTCTGAAATGGGCGGCCTGCTATTAGGTTCAAATCTGCCTGTCAGCATTAAGGACTTAATTCTTATTTTCCTTCTGCGTACTATTATAACGCTGCCAATTGTAGCAGCTGTGGCTCATATTATATTTTAGAAACTTTATAGCATTCGTAAAAAAGGCAGCATATAGGCCGGCATATATTTTGGTTATCCAGGAAAGGGGAAGGTTATGAAGCAAGAAGCGTTAACATCATTGGTAATTAAAAACCTTCATACAGTTAAGGACCTTGAAGCTGTATACGAACTTGAAACTCGAATATGGAGTGTGGAAGAAGCTGTGCCGGTTAATCATACAGTGGCAACGGTTAAAAATGGCGGGTTTGTGTTAGGAGCGTTCCTGGAAGAGGAACTGATCGGCTTTCAATACAGCTTTCCCGGCTTTAACGGCACAAAGGTATATCTTTGCTCTCACAGCCTTGGCATTCACACAAAGTACCGGGCATTCGGGATTGGGGAAAAGCTGAAAAATGCTCAAAAAAAGACAGCGCTTGAGAAAGGCTATGATCTCATTTCGTGGACATATGACCCTCTTGAAACGGTTAATGCCAATCTCAATCTGCATAAACTCGGGGCAGTATGCACTCAATATATTGAAAATGCTTATGGTGAAATGTCAGACCATATGAATGCAGGCATACCATCTGACCGATTTTTAGTGGAGTGGCGAATTAAAGAGGAATGTCCTGAACGTCAATGGTCTGAAGATGTTCTGCCGCTGGCATTAGAAACAGGTATGACGGATGGTTTTTATGTTCCTGAAAATACAAAGTTGTCCCATGATAATGAAAAAATTCTTATACCGGTTCCTGGGAATTTTCAGGATATTAAAAAGCGGGATTTTGAATTGGCTTTGAAGTGGAGAGAGAGCACGAAAGAAGTATTCGTTCATTATCTCAGTAAAGGCTGGATTGTAACGGATCTGAAAAAGGACGTAACCGCGGAAAACCAATACTTATATCTCTTGGAAAAGGAAAAGGGATACTGCTAGGAGAATGGGAAGATGGAAATTAAAAGCATCGTTTTAAGGCACGTCAAAATGGAGCTGCTGAATCCATTTACTACAAGTGTCGGAACAGAAGTGGATAAGGACTTTATTCTGGTAGAAGTAAAATCAAAAAGCGGAGAGTCAGGCTGGGCTGAATCGGTTTCCATTATAGAGCCAATATACAATGAAGAAACAGTTAAAACAAATTGGCATATAATGAGTGATCATTTAATACCGATCCTTTTTGCATCAGAAATTCGGCACCCTGATGATGTTTCAGAGGCTTTCAGGCCAATCAGGGGGAATTTCAATGCCAAAGCAGCGATCGAGGGTGCTGTCTGGGACCTGTATGCCCGGGAGAAAGGGGTATCTCTGGCAAAAGCTTTAGGCGGAGTAAAGGAAAAAATAGAAGTGGGCGTAAGTGTGGGTATCCAGGAGTCAGAAGTAAAGATGCTCAAGCAAATTGAAGGTTATGTAAATGAAGGATACCGACGGATCAAGGTAAAAATCAAGCCTGGCTGGGATGTGCATATTTTAAAATCCATCCGTGCCCAATTTCCTGAAATACAGCTTATGGCTGATGCCAATTGCGCCTATACACTTAATGATATTGATCACCTTCAAAGGGTGGAGGAGTTTAATCTAATGATGATTGAACAGCCTTTAGATCATGATGATATTATCGACCATGCCAAGCTTCAAAGTCATCTGAAAACGCCAATTTGCCTTGATGAAAGTATACATACCTTTGAGGATGCCAGAAAAGCGATTGAGCTTGGAAGCTGCAGAATCATAAATCTTAAAATCGGCCGGGTTGGCGGACTGACAGAGTCCAGAAAAATTCACGACCTTTGCAAAGATCATAACATTCCAATGTGGTGTGGCGGAATGCTTGAAGCTGGAATAGGCCGTGCGCACAATATTGCCATTACTTCACTGTCCAATTTTACGCTTCCTGGCGATACAGCGCCATCCTCCCACTACTGGAAGGAAGATATCATCGATCCTGAAGTCACTATGGAAGATGGATTTATATTTGTGCCTCAAAGTCCTGGAATAGGCTATGAACCTAATCGTTCCAAAATAGAGGATGTCACTCTTTATAGCCGGACCTTCTCTAAATAATAAGATTTTCTTTATTATCTAAAAAAGTCGGTGCAGTTCACCATTGCGGTGAACTGTTTTTGTTTTTAGAGCTGTCTATAGGCATATTCCAATCCGTGTAGAAACAAGATAATAGCAAGGTAAGCATAAAGGGAGGGTTAATCGTGAAGGAACAAGATAAACAAGACATTGAAGGATTAAATCAGATATTTGAAATTATAAATGCCAAAGGTGATAAGGGAGAAATTAATGAAATTTTGAAAAGGCAAATCAGTAAAATGTGTGAATCAGAAAATGAAAAGTAAAGGATATAGTTTAATTTAAGATCACAAAAAAAGGCAGTCAAGTGACGTGCCTTTTTTTGTGTATGACAGTTTATTTTTTCAGATCTTTTTTTGTAATTTCGCTTCTGATATCTCCCTCTCTTGAGAACTCCGTATCCTGTTTTTTGTTATTAGGATATTTGTTTTTTCTTTCGCGGTTGTCATTTTTGTTGGTCATGGGTATGCCTCCGTTCGGTAAGTCTGCTGTTGAGTGAAACCATTTTTTTAATAACCGGCCCATGGACAGGGCCGGCTAAGTCCAGCAAATAAAACATACTCTAATGATTTTGCTGGTTTTTAAGCTGTTGTTCTGCCATTGCGACAAGGCGCTTTGTCATCTCCCCGCCGACAGAACCGTTTGCTCGTGCGGTCGTATCAGCACCAAGCTGAACTCCAAACTCATTGGCGATTTCCTGTTTCATTTGATCCAATACATTTCCTGCACCGGGTACCAAAAGTTTGTTTCTTGCCATGATACATCACTCCCGACGATTATTTGAGCAAATTAATGCTCGTTGTTAACTTAACCGATTAATGAAAGACAGATGCAACTATAAAATTGCCAATCATTTTAATCCAATTATAAAATTCATGTCAGATTATATAACATAAAAATTATAAATTTTCTAAAAACAGATTGACTTCTATAAAAAATGGAGTAAAATAAGGATTAAATTAAATGATGTTAGATAATATAACATTAAATTTATATTAATTCTTACATCAAAACAATAACAGGGAGGAATTACAATTGGATGCCACTTTTTTAATGAACAGTCTGTGGGTTATGCTGGGAGCAATTTTAGTCATTTTTATGCTTGGCGGTTTTATTATGCTGGAAGCCGGTTCTACCAGGATGAAAAATGCTGGGCATATTGCAGGAAAAACGATCTTTACCTTTGGTTTATCATCATTAGTGTTTTGGGCAGTGGGCTTTGGTTTCATATTTGGCGGTAATGCAAATATCCTCGTTGGGCTTACAAATTTCTTTTACTCAGGTGCTGAACTTGAGGGGATGGGCTTATCTTCTTCGGTATTCTTCGTATTTCAGCTGGCATTTGCCGGTATTGCCATCACGATTGCACTAGGCGGATTTGCTGAACGTGCAAAACTATCCGTTTACCTCATTTTCACCGTATTATTTTCCGCAATTGTTTATCCTGTCGTTGCACATTGGATTTGGGGAGGAGGCTGGCTTGCAGAACACGGCAAGCAGGACTTTGCTGGTTCAACAGTTGTTCACTTAACAGGAGCTATGGCAGCCTTGGCCGCTACTATACTACTTAAGCCCCGAATTGGAAAATTTAACAAAGACGGTTCAGCTAACAATATCTATGGCCATAACCAAGTATATACAGCCCTGGGTGTGCTGATTCTGTGGGTTGGCTGGTTCGGTTTTAACGCTGGGAGTACATTGACTGTGGAAGATGGGTTCTTTGGGTTTGTAGCTCTTAACACCAATCTTGCTGCCGGAGCAGGTGCGGTAGCAGCACTGATTATTTCCTGGGTGGTTATGGGGAAATCCGATGTGCCGACAATGCTTAATGGTGCTCTGGCAGGCCTGGTCGCTATTACAGCTTCCTGTGCATTTGTGGATACATGGGCGGCTGTTGTCATAGGGTTTGTAGCAGGAATCCTTGTATTCTACAGTGTGCGTTTCTTTGAAAAGAGAAAAATCGATGATCCCATCTTTGCACTATCTGTTCACGGTGCAGCTGGGGTTTGGGGAACATTATCCACTGGTTTCTTTGCAACACCTGAATTGGCAGTTGTCGGAAAGCCTGGATTGTTTTATGGGGGAGGTTTTGAACAGCTGGGAGTCCAGTTCATGGGTGTAGCTGTCTCCGGTCTTTATGCTTTTGCTGTATCCTTCATTATTTTGGCAGCTGCCAAGAAAGTATTGGGAGGACTTCGGGTAACAGAAGAAGAAGAAATTATGGGATTAGATTTAAGTGAACATGGAAGCTACGGATATCCGGAAGTCTTCATGGCTGATGAAAACAAAAGTTTAAGCTCGTAACAAAGATTCGAGCTTTCCTTAAAGGAAGTGCCTGGATGGAATTATCATTTAATTCTTATCAATCCCTGAAAAAGTGGAAAGAGGAACAGATAATAAAATATCGTTATGATGCCAGTGCTTTGAATGAATTTCACGACCTTATCATGAAAGCTGTTATTAGCATAGCTTTGGAGCGATTGAAAATAGTAAGATCACCTTCATGGAAGTTTGCCTGGTTTACAATGGGAAGCGGCGGGAGAAAGGAACAGGGCTTTCTGAGTGACCAGGATCATGGATTGGTGTTTGAAGAGGGAGCGGCTGAAGCAGAAGCGTATTTTTTGCAGCTGGGGGAGGAAATTTCAAAAGGTCTGCATGCAGTGGGATATCCATATTGCGAAGGGAATGTGATGTGTTCAAATCCGCTGTGGTGCAAGTCGCTTTCTAAATGGAAAAGGCAGATCCAAACATGGATGCAGGAGGAGAGTCTGCAGACGATAAGAAATCTCCACATTTTCTATGACAGCAGAGTTCTTGCAGGCCAGGAGGATTATATAGCCGAATTGAAGTCCTTAATCCACATGAACATTCAAAGAAGCCCCCATTTGCTGACCAGGATGATGGAGACCAGCATGCATATAAAAAAATCAGTTGGTCCATTTGGCCAGATTCTGACAGAGGAAAAGGGGAGCCATCAAGGAGAGCTGGATCTAAAATATTCCGCATTTATACCTTATGTAAATGCGGTTAGAATTCTTGCTGTCAAAGAAGGGTTATTGGAGACATCCACTATTGCCCGAATGAGTAAGCTCAAAGAAATGAATGGCTATGAGGAGGAAATGGGTAAATATAAAAGTAATTTTGCTGCTTTGTTAAAATGGAGACTTCAGTCATACAGGCAAACAGATACCTATGATGATACCCACTACATTCAGCTGAAATCCTTATCAAAATCTGAAAGAAATGAATTGAAGAATATTTTAAAGGATGGCAAAAAGCTTCATCAGTTTGTGATTCGGGCCATTGAAAAGGGTGCAGGTTAATGGGATTCCATCCTTTTGTCCAATTTGTCAGAGGTATTCAAGGAAAACTTCAAACTAATATGTTCGGTGGGATGAATGGTCAAAATCCGCAGCATATGGCTTTTATAAGGCAAATGCAGAGGGAACTGGAGAATACCGATTCAATGGCTATTCCATTCGGAAATTTGAATGTGGCTGTCTTTGATATTGAAACAACTGGATTTTATCCCGATAAAGGGGATCAGATTATATCGATTGGTGCGGTTAAAATTATTAAAGGGAAAGTCAGTGAAGACAGTTTTTATTCACTTGTCCGATTTGAAAAGCCTCTTTCAAACCAAATAAAGGAGCTGACAGGTTTATCTGAGGGTGATTTAGAAAAAGCTCCTCCCCTCTCGGAGGTATTGATTAGCTTCCTTGAATTTGTGAGGGATATGCCGCTTGTGGCCCATCATGCGAACCACGAGAAAAGCTTTATGCAGCACAGCTGCTGGAAGCTTTTCCGCACGCCATTCAAGTATAGAATATTAGATACCTCCTTCCTTTACAGGATAGCTGATCCTAATAAATCATTCTGGAGATTAGAAGACCTTTGTGAATTTTATAGCATCCCTGTTTATAACCGCCATCACGCCCTGGGGGATGCAAAGCTTACAGCTCTCTTATGGTGCCGCTTGATCGAAGAAGTTCATAAATTAGGATGCTCCAACTTAAAAGATGTTTACGAGCGCCTAGCAAGGTTTAGCTAAAAAAAAATGGCCAAACACTGTCCAGACAGAAATTACAAAGTTTGCGTATAAATCAAAAGATAAATTAAAGCCCCAATCACTATGAGATTGGGGCAAATTTGTTATTCCTAAGGCTCGCAGCACAAAGCACAAACTTCTCGCTTAGAATTCCCCGTCAAATGGAGTAAAAGGGATGTTGAGTCTATTCTCAACTGCTCTTAGCCTTTGGTTCAGCCGATTAAGCCTTCGTGTATGGCGGTCGACGGTCTGGTTCAGCATTCTAACCTGGTCAGTCAAATTTACCAGCTGTCTGTTAAGCCGGGTAATCTCTCTGGATTGCTCCTGATTTTGCCTTTCCAAAGCAGTAACCCTTCTTTCGAGCTGCTGGGGCTGTCTGTCAGAATCATATTGTTCGTACTGCTGATAATCATATTCAGGGGTGAAGTGGGCTGCTGGCTGAGGAAGATAACCTTGATAATAGCCATATGGGTACATTGGGCACTCTCCTTTTATGCAAAAATCCTATAACTCCTTATAATTTATGCATAAATGGGCTGAGAGGCACGGCAAATGCCTATTTTAATTGCCGGCTGCTAATTTGTGATCGGTATCATCTTAGAAGGGAAGGTCTTTAGACAGCCGCATCTGTCTTTACATGAAAGGGGGGACACCTTTGCTGATTTCTGAAACAAGGGAAGTGAGTGATTGCATCTGCTGGTCATCGAGGTCAAAAGCAATTTTAATCTTGTTTTCAAGATCAGCTGTTACTCTTCTCTTGCCTACCTCAACCAGAGCTATTAGAGAGAAGCTGCAGCTGACAACTCTTGCGAAATCACGCTGTGTCATGTTATAGCTTTTTCTGATTAGCTTAATAATTTCTTTGTTCATTCATATTCATCCTTTAAAAATTTACCCTATTTTATCAGGGTAAGATTTTTTAGTCTTATAGCTATTAAATTAGCATTGTGCTATAGGTTTGTCAAAGTAATTTAATTACAATGGAAAAGCAGTTTAATAGATTGGCTGCAGGTATAATTACTAAAATAAGGGGATAAAAAGGAATTAGAAGGGAGCATTGCCTGTTGAATATACTTTGGGATTTTGACGGCACTTTGTTTAATACATACCCAGCCTATACAGCGATTGTCAGGGAAGTAATGGGAGATGAAAAGATTTCAGACGAAGAGATCTTTTGGCAGTTAAAGGTTTCATTCAGCGATGCATTTGAACATTTCGGCTTGAATGACGAACAAATTAAAGCAATCAGGATGATGGCGAGACAGCTGCGGCCTAAAGATTTAACGCCTTTTCCTGAGGTTGAGCATGTATTAAAGCAGGCTGATAAGAATGTTATCATGACTCACAAGGAAAGAGATGATGTTCTATCTATATTAACCTTCCATAAATTGGATGGATACTTTACCGATATGGTAGCAGGAGACGACGGCTATCCCCGCAAGCCTCACACTGCTTCTTATGAATTTCTGCATGGGAAGCATAAGGTTGATTTAGCAATAGGAGACAGGGAAATAGACATTCTGCCGGCAAGGGAACTTGGCATAAGGACCTGCCTCTTTCAGAATAATACTCCAGGAGCAGATTACTATTTGAGTCACTACAAGGATTTTAATAAGATAATTAAATAAATCCTTCATAGAAAATACGCTGCTGGCTAAGATTATGAGAGCATAAAATAAAAGACGCCTGACACTTTATTCGTTGCCAGGCGTCTTGGTTTATAAATCAAGTGTTCTTGGTGAATTTTCCTTTGTATTCATCAGCGTTATTTTATCCGGCTTAATTTCAAGAACAATTAAATTGGAATCGTTCGGACCATCGAACCAAGGTTCCATATTCTTATTCCATAGTTTTTCTTTTAAATCAACCGAATCATTAATAGAAGCTGTTCCTTCAATTTCTACATAGGGATCACCAAACCCTTCACCTTCATATCCTACTAAAACATGTTGGGTTGGCTTTAATTTCATCTGCTTTATCTGTCTGAATGCTGGTGGGTGTAAACAAAGTAAGATTATCGTTAAAGAATGTCATGTAGCGGGAATAGGGTTTGTTGTTTCTTATGGTAGAAAGGGTGCCTATTTTGCTGTTTTTCAGTACATTTATGATTTTTTCCTTTAGGTTATTTTGACTCATTGTATCCTGCTTTTCTTATGTCCTTGTTCCATCGTCATATTTATCGCCAAACAGCTTCTTCTTTTTTATCGTTTCAAAGTCCACTTTGTACTTTTCCTCTGTAGAAGAACTGCTCTTTATCTTTGAGCCGTTTTTTTCTTCTTTTTTTTCTTGTTTTAAGTCTTCCACTGGAATAGGATCTACATTCTTCTCACTTTCATACTTGTCAAATAAACTTTCTTTTTCGGTTTTATATTGCTCGGGGTTATCCATCTTTCCGTTCTGAATGTTTTTGTCAGCCATTTTTAGACATCCTCCTTAATTCCGCTTCTCTTCCTGAGGTTTTTCCGGCTCTCTTTGGGGCTCGATATCTTTGTTGTTTTCTTTCTTTTTTTCTTGTTCTATAGAATTATTTTTGTCTGATTTGTATTTATCTGACATTGTAAAAAACCTCCTTTAACCGTTAGTGTTCATTACCCGCTTCATGAAAAGTAAAACGTAACCGGACAGATATCCAGAGCGCAGGGCAACCGAATAGAAAGACAGACAACAACTAAATCTAAAATAGGGGATTGTGGCCTGAATGATATCAGCCAATAAAAAAATGCACCTTCACTTTGTGAGCGAGGTGCATTTTTACAGTTAAGCCGCTGTTAAGCTGGTACTATTTTTGCCTAGCTGTCTATGTTTTATTATCTGGTAAACATACCACACTGCAATAGCAAGCGTAATGACTGAACCGATGATCATCGATAATTGATAATCCATCCGAAAGCCTTCAGGCGCATAAAAAATATACGTAGATACTACACCTGTCATAAACAATGCAGGCACACCGCAAATCCAGTGAAATTTCTTATTTTTCAAGAGATACATCGTGGCGGTCCAAAGCATGACTGCAGCCGTAACCTGATTTGTCCACCCGACATATCTCCATAAGAAAGAGTAGTCGATTGTAGCAAGGTATAAAGTTGGAAGAGCCACTGGCAAAGTGGTGATGACAACCTTCCATCTGCCATTCATTTTCATAAAAGATGACAGTGATTCAGCCAGCATCATTCTTGAAGAGCGAAGAGCTGTATCACCGGTTGTAATCGGGAGAATAATAACTCCTAAAATAGCAAGTATCCCTCCGAATGTACCAAGGAGGCTGCTCGAAATTTCATTAACGACTCCAGCTGGGCCTCCAGCTGCTAATGCTTCCTGAAGACCTCCTGTTCCGCCGAAAAAGGTCATGCCCGCTGCAGCCCAGATTAAAGCGATTATCCCTTCTCCAATCATTGCTCCATAGAAAACCTTTCTTCCATCGCTTTCCTTTTTCAATGTGCGTGAGACAATCGGACTTTGTGTTGAATGAAAACCAGAAATGGCACCGCAGGAAATGGTGACCATCAGTAAAGGCCAGATAGGAAGGTCTCCGGGATGAAAGTTAGAAAGCGTTACATTCGGTATGGATTTTTCGCTGAAAAGCAAAGCGACTGCAATGGATACAGCCATAAAAATTAAAATAGCTCCAAGAAAAGGATAAATTTTTCCGATAATCCGGTTTACAGGCAACACAGCTGCCAGGATAAAGTAAGCAAAAATAATGATCAATGAAGCCATAAAACTTAATGGTGTGATGCTGGAAATAAGCTGTGCCGGGCCAGCTGTAAATGCAGCGGCAACCAGTACCATTAAGAGGATAGAAAAAATATTAATGGCCGTTTTGGCTGGTTTTCCTAAATATCTGCCAACAATACTGGGAAATTGTTCGCCTTTATGCCTCAGAGAGAGCATCCCTGAAAAATAATCATGAACGGCGCCGGCAAAAATTGAACCGGCCACTATCCAGATAAAAGCAACTGGTCCATATAAAGCCCCCATGATAGCACCGAAAATCGGACCCAGTCCTGCAATATTTAATAATTGGATCAAGCTGCCTTTCCACCAGCTCATTGGAACATAGTCCATTCCGTCATTTTCTGTGTAAGCCGGTGTTGGACTGCTGTCATTTATACCAAAGATTCGCTCTACTACTTTGGAATAAATGGCGTATCCTGCCACCAGCAAAACAATCGATCCTAAAAAAGTCACCATGTAACAAGCCTCCTGTTGCGAATGAATTATTTGATAAAGTCTGAAACTTATGAATATGTGGAATATTGTACAAGCAAAATGGAAGGAAAAGCAAGACTATTTCAGAAAAAAAGATATTTTCCGATAATAAATAACGCTTACATTTTTTAGAGAGTAAAAAAGAGAAGAAAAATTATGAAGGAACCCTCCTGCAAAACAAACCATAAGCTACTATAAGTTCATTTGAAGGGGGGAAGACAATGATTATCCTTTCGAATAATCAAAATAAGCCTGGGGCTTCCAGCTTTTTTGGTGTTCAGCGTGAAATTTATCAGGCCCTGGAGAGCAGTCCGGAGAAGCATCAATATGATTCAATGCATGAACTGCTGTTTGATATCCTTCTAAGGGAGAATATCATCAAAGCAGCCAGGCAGCTTTATGCGAGCCGAGTTGAATTTGCACCCTTTAACACATCACGTTTCAATCCGCGCATATGGAGAAGGACAAGATATGGGTACCTGCTCGATCCATCCGTTTTACCGTCAGATGCGATTATGGATGTGTTTACGAACAGCTGGGAATATGCTTTTGAATGTACAACAGCCATTGTGCTGATTTTTTATAAAGCTGTCTTGGACTCCATCTCTGTCAGCCGCTTCAATACACTATTTCAGGGGCTTCTTGTATGGGACTGGAATTATGATTATGATCTATCGATTGTTACAAAACGAGGCAGGAATTTCATACCTGGTGATGTGGTGTATTTTTATAATCCTGATTATGATCATCCAGTTTGGACAGGTGAGAATTCCGTTTATTTGGGCGGGGGTATGTTCTTTGGGCATGGGGTTGGCATGGAAAGCGAAGCAGGGATGATAAGAGCCCTTAATACGTTAAGAAAACCAGGTGCTACAAGGGATGCTTATCTTATTTCACAGCACAGCCGGTTGAATGTGAAGTATTTATCCCAGTTTGCAAAGCGGCCATTGTCTATAGCCTAAAACGCAAGTAAGCTGGCATTTCAATAGGGTGAATCGCTTATTTTTCAGAAGCCATTCACCCAAATTTATCCTCAATTCTAGTATATTAAGACGATTTTCCCGATCCCCTGTTATTTGTGTCCTTTAGAGGGCATATTTCCTGAAAATGTGGGAAAACAAAAGATAATGAATATAGACATATACACCAAATTACTTGATGTTTAAACATTAAAGGAGACAGAAATATGAAATTATCCCAGGTTATTAATTGCCTAAAGGATAGCGGGGAGATGGATGTATTTACAAACGATCCTGAAATTACAGGGGTTGAAATGGATTCACGCAAAGTGGGGAAAGGAAGCCTTTTTGTTGCGATTAAAGGCTTTCAGGCAGATGGCCATCATTTTATAGGACAAGCTGTTGAAAATGGGGCGGCTGCCGTGGTGGGTGAAGAATCCCTTGAATTGAATGTGCCTTATATAAAAGTAACGGACAGCAGAACCAGTTTGGGGAAACTGGCAAGCTGTTTTTATGATCGTCCATCAAGGAAACATAAAATAATTGGCATAACAGGAACTAATGGGAAAACGACCACTGCCTATATATTAAAGCATATTTTGGAGACTGCAGGCAGGACATGCTCCCTCATGGGAACTGTATCCAACATTATTAATAACAAGGAATATAAGACCAGCAACACTACACCAGATGCTTTACAGATCCAAAAAATGCTGAGTAAAAGCCTTGATGAGTTTGTCGTTATGGAAATTTCTTCTCATGCGCTGGAACAATCCAGAACAGAAGGTCTGGAATTAGACTACGGACTATTTACTAATCTGGCTCATGACCATCTTGATTATCATGAAAATATGGATCAGTATTTTTATGATAAAAAGAAAATCTTCACCTTATTAAAAGACGGCGGTAAAGGAGTCGTAAATCTCTATAATTCATGGGGTGAAAAAATGGCAGAGGATCTGCAAAAAGAAAATCTTCCTTTGATTATGCTTGGTGATGAAAAGTGCTGTTCTATAAAAGACGTTGCTATTAATGGGAGAACAGTATTTATTTTGGAGATGAAAGGTCAGTCTTTTGAAATTGAATTTCCTCTTCCTGGACACCATAATGTTTATAATGCAGCAATGGCTTTTTTGACAGGCGTTGATCTGGGGATAGACCCTGCAGATATAATTAAGTCCCTGGCTGCATTCCCGGGCATACCGGGCCGTTTTGAAACTATTCTCCATCCTGCAGGAGCTAAATTCGTTGTGGATTATGCCCATACAGTGGATGCGTTTGAATATTGTCTGGAAGCAGCGAGAGAACAGGGAGCGGAAAGAATCTTTCAAATCTATGGATTTCGCGGCGGAAGAGATCAATCTAAACGTATGGACATGATTAAGGCATCAGCAAAATACTGCCATAAATTTTATTTGACAGCTGATGATTTAAACGATGAATCTGAGGATGAGATGATTAGCCAATTGCATAGGCTGAATAAAGAATTTGGATGCGGAAAGGGTGAAGTGATTCCCGACCGTACTTTGGCTATCAAGAAAGCATGGCGGGAAGCCGGGGAGAATGACTGGATTTTTATTACCGGGAAGGGGCCTGAAGCTTATCAAAAGCCATTTGCTCTTCCGGCTGAAAGTGATTCGGAAACCCTAAAGCTGCTGCTGGAATCTGGAAGAAAACAGGCGGTGCTATAACAAAAAGGATGCAGACCATTATTGGTCTGCATCCTTTTTGTTATTCAATAAGATCTAAATAATCGGCAACAATCCCATCCAGCGGATAATGCTTCAATTTTTCTGCTTCTTTCCTGGAACGTACAGTCCAGGCTATTGCTTTCATGCCATTCGAATGAATCAGATCGATCACGAGTTTATTAACCACAGTCCATTTAGGGTTCAGGTAACTGGCATATTCGGCAATATTTTTAATCTCAATTTTGTCAGGCGGATAGTTAATTAAGATGGCGACAGGGATTTCCGGCAGCAGTTCATGGAATCTTTTCATTGATTCGGTTTCGAATGACTGAACAATAATATGGTCGTCCCCTTTTGTGTGAAAATTTCTTTTCTTTAGTTCCTCTGCGATCATCTTTTCAATGCCAGGGTATAGGGCTGGTTTTTTTAATTCAATTAAAAGCCCGACACGATCTGCATATTTGTCTAAAACCTCTTCAAATGAAGGGATGCAGGCACCGCGGAATTTTTGGGAAAACCAGCTTCCGGCATCCATCTTTCTAAGCTCATCAAAGGTAAAATCGGACACCTTGCCTTTATGGTCAGTTGTGCGGTCGACAAGTGAATCGTGAATCACGACAATCTTTCCATCCTTGCTTAATTGGACATCAATTTCCAGATAATCTGCTCCCATTTCGATCGCACGGTCATAGGAAGGGAATGTATTTTCAGGACAGTATCCGGCTGCTCCCCGATGTCCGATTCTTTTCATTTTGTGAGTGGTGCTTGTCATTTTTTTTATGCCGAAAAATGAAATAACTGTAGCTAAAGCTGTAAAAAAAACATTTTTCATTACCTTCAAAGTCATTTCTCCTCGCCATTTTTTGCTCATCTTAAAGGATTTGAAAACATTTTGTCAACTGCAGAGGACTTCTTCAAAATAAATATAACTCTGCCCCCGGGATGAGGAGCAGAGTTATTTTATCTCTGTTTATTCCCATTCTTCATAAACAATAGTACCGCCAGTCAAATCCAGAGTATTCCTTTCTCCCTTATAAAAAAGTTTTCCTTCTTCCTTAACAACCAGGTTCTCGTATGTAAATACACTCTTTCCGGAAGGAAGCTGGATAATAATTTTCTCACCTAGTTCTTTTTTGGGGGCTTCTATAGTAATGAGGCTTTGTGAATAAAAATATAATGCTGTAAAGACAGCAGCAAAACAGCCCAATAGGACAATTGACATCAGCATAAATTTGCTCTTTGGCTTCTCCATGTGCAATTCAGATCTTGTCATGTTTCCTATCCCTCCGCTAACTAGATATATTCGTCTATTCCACCAATTTTCGGCATTTAATCCCCATTGGCGATTTTTAATCCCAAAATAAGGTATGCAGAAATAGTGATAAAAATGACAAAAATGGGCTGAAAGTTAGACAAGCTGAACAGATAGAAGTATTAATTTGGAAAAAAGCTGCGAAAAATGAAACAATTATAGGTTTTTGTCCGTATATAAATTAATCCGTTAAGAGAAAAAGGAAAGGAGGCACGGGATACAACAGCTGGACAATAAAAAATGGATAGGGTGCATGTTATGGAACTATTTGGTTTTCCTATTCAGACAATTTATCTCAGCACACTTATTTTTTCGGGCATCTTAATTATTTTGTATATGTTTTTTGGAGATATTGCTGACGGAATTGGGGAGGGAAGCTTTCTAAATCCTGTACTGATTCTTGCATTTATCACTTTTCTTTCCGCTGCAGGCTATATCTTTGAAATGACAACCTCTCTTAATAGCGTGGTTATTCTCTTGATAGGAGCTGGAATTGCAGCACTGCTGGATATACTGCTGAATATCTTTGTTCTTATACCATTATCATCTGCTGAAGAATCTCTCGTTTACACTGATGACTCCCTAAGGGGAAGAGTAGGTACTGTATTAATTCCTATACCGGAGAATGGTTTCGGTGAGGTTTTGATTGAAAATATAAGCGGGAGAATTTCCAAGCCTGCTCTAAGCTATGAAAATACGTTCATAGCAGAAGGCTGCAATGTGCTGATCGTTGAAGTCGAAAATGGAGTTATTGAAGTTATCGATTATAAAGAATTATAGACAGGGGGACATAAAATGCTAATGATTTGGGTGGTAATTGGAATTGCCGCATTTTTGCTGATTGCGCTTCTTGGTGTGTTCGTTACAAAATATCGGACTGCTGGGCCGGATGAAGCCTTAATCGTAACAGGCAGTTATTTGGGCAATAAAAATGTCCATGTAGATGAATCAGGAAATAAGATAAAAATAATCAGAGGCGGAGGAACATTCGTACTGCCGGTCTTTCAGCAGGCAGAGCCATTGAGTCTTCTTTCAAGCAAACTGGAGGTTACCACTCCGGAAGTATATACAGAACAGGGAGTTCCTGTCATGGCAGACGGTACTGCAATCATAAAAATCGGCGGGAGTATTGGAGAAATTGCTACTGCTGCAGAACAATTCCTTGGAAAGTCAAAGGAAGATCGTGAAAATGAAGCGAAAGAAGTTCTTGAGGGGCATTTACGATCAATTCTGGGTTCTATGACGGTCGAAGAAATATACAAAAATAGGGATAAATTCTCTCAGGAGGTTCAAAGGGTTGCTTCACAGGATCTGGCTAAGATGGGCCTGATCATCGTTTCTTTTACAATCAAAGATGTCCGCGACAAAAATGGCTATCTGGATTCACTGGGAAGGCCAAGAATTGCCCAGGTTAAACGGGATGCGGATATTGCCACAGCTGAAGCTGAGAAGGAAACCCGGATTAAACGGGCGGAAGCAGCCAAGGATGCCCAAAAGGCAGAACTTGAAAGAGCGACTGAAATAGCAGAAGCTGAGAAAGAAAATCAAATGAAAATGGCTGACTACAGAAGGGAACAGGATATAGCCAAAGCCCGGGCTGACCAGGCATATGACCTCGAGACAGCCAGAGCAAAGCAAGAAGTTACGGAGCATGAAATGCAGATCAGGATCATTGAACGCCAAAAGCAAATTGAGCTTGAAGAAAAAGAAATCTTAAGAAGAGAACGCCAATATGATTCTGAAGTGAAAAAGAAAGCTGATGCAGACAGGTACGCTGTTGAGCAGGCAGCAGAGGCTGAAAAGAAAAAGCAAATTGCCGAAGCGGATGCAAACCAATATCGGATTGAATCACAGGCACGTGCAGAAGCTGAAAGAGTAAGGGCAGATGGGATGGCGAAGGCTGATTCACAGCGCGCTCAAGGTGAATCTGAAGCCGAAATCATCCGCCTCAAAGGTCTGGCGGAAGCGGAGGCAAAGAGGAAAATTGCCGAGGCGTTTGAACAGTATGGCCAGGCGGCCATGATGGATATGGTCATTAATATGCTTCCAGAATATGCGAAACAGCTTGCAAGCCCATTATCGAATATTGATAAGATTACAGTGGTTGATACAGGAAGTGACAGCAATAATGGCGGGGCCAATAAAGTAACCGGGTATGCCACCAACCTGATGTCTACGATGCAGGAAAGCCTGAAAGCTTCGTCTGGCATAGACGTGAAGGAGCTTCTCCAAAATTTTTCAGGCAAAGGAAACGTCCGGCAAAGCCTGGAACAGCTTACCGAGGAAATTAAAGAAAAAGAACCCGTCCAATCCTCTATAGGAATCCAATCCGCTCAAGCTCATAAAAAATAATGAATTTGCCTATTTTTCTCTAGGAATATTGCCTGGAATCCTGTTATATCAACAAAAATCAGAAGCCTTCACACGGAAGGCTTCTTTTTTGCGATGAAAACTGTGTATTCGTCTATCGCACAAATTGGGTGAATTGAATAGGATATATTGAATCAAACAAAGGAGGTAATTGACTATGTCAGACGGATTCGGACACGGCGGCGGTTTCGCCCTTTTAGTTGTATTGTTTATTTTACTGATTATTATCGGTGCTTCTTGGGGTTACGGTGGATTCTACTAATAAAACATGGAGACAGAGTTTATTAGTAAGGGAGGGGATTCTATAATGTACGGCTACGGATATGGCGGCTGTGGATACGGTGGAGCCGGATACGGCGGCGGTTTTGCGCTAATCGTTGTTCTGTTCATCCTGTTGATCATCGTAGGTGCTTCTTGCTTTAAGTGGTAATATATTAAAAGAAAAGCAGGGGCAACCTGCTTTTCTTTTGTATGCATACATACATTTGGATGTGAGTGCCTAAAACCCCGGTCCATTCCGCGCAGAACAGAAGAACATCCGCGCGTAAAGAATCTGTCTCCGCGTAGAAAGGCGAGAAAAATACGCACAAAATGACGAATACCGCGTACTCAGGCACGTTACGCGCGAAAAGGAATAATATCCACGCGAAAAGAGTCTGTTTCCGCACAAAAATACAAAAAAGCGCGCGCAAAAGGATATACACCGCGCAAAACAGACAAATATCCGCGCCTAAAAATCCGCCTTCGCGCACAAGACCAGAAATCAGCACGCAAACTCGTGTTTCCTAATAAGCCAAATGGGGAAAAGAAGCAGCATAAACGAAATTGGGAGGTTTGCAAAATGGATGAACTTAAAACACAGGATCGGGAAAATACGATGAGGGAAATTTACTCCATATTGGAGGGCGGACTTCAGCGGGAAATGCATAAAGGCGAGTACAAGCTTGTTTCAGAATGGGTAAGCGGTTTTAATTTGGAGGAAAGAGCTACGATATTAAATATGCTTAAGGAGCTTACCAACAAGCATATCCGAATTGATTAATGAAAAGCAGGCAGATGCCTGCATTCAAGCTGCCGAACATTAGCCTATTGACAATTAAAGCCAGAAGCTTATATACTACAATCAAATAGTTTGAAAGGATGATTAAGGGGCATGAAGTTATAATCTTATTTTTTCTGGTATCTTTTTTATATTTAAAAAGTTTAACCCGGAGAACATAGGATTTAGTGTGCCTTTTTTAAATCATCCCTTATCGGAACTGACATCTTTTATATTTGTCTGTAAGCGGATCAAATTTTATTTAGGCGCGCGTTTTTTATGTATTTGCACTATTTCTAATGATGAGTGCACATCCTCTCCGGGTATGGGGAGGTTTTTTTATGTGTGCAAATAAACGTATACTCAACAATCAGAACAATAATAAACTGCCGATTCTCAAGGCCAGGGATCTTCAAAAGTCATTCGGTGATAAAGCGGTGTTTTCTAATTTGGACTTCGATATTTATCAGCAGGACAGCATCGGCCTTGTTGGCTTAAATGGCACAGGTAAAACTACATTGGCCAGTATTTTGTTCGGCAGTATTCAAGCGGATAAAGGCACTATCGAGCGGATGAAGGTGCCATGCAGAATTGGCTATCTGCATCAATCAGCAGATTATTCTGTCAGTGAAATTCATAATTTTAACCAATCTCCCGATGAAGAGATTCTTCAGCGGGCAAGCAAACTAGGCCTTTCAAAACTCCATGAATGGAAGCCGGATAGACTTGATTCTTTGAGCGGCGGCGAAAGACTGAAGCTTGCTTTAGCTAAGGTCTGGTCATCAAAACCGGATATGCTGATTTTGGATGAACCTACTAATCATTTGGACTTACAGGGCATCGAATGGCTTATTAGCGAAATCAGCAATTTCAGCGGCCCGGTCCTGATTATTTCCCATGACCGTCATTTCCTTGATCAGGCTGTCAGAAAAATTTTTGAACTGCAGGAAGGCATCCTCACCATTTATCAGGGGAATTACACAGCCTACCGGGAGCAAAAACAGAAAAACTTTGATGATCAGCTTCATCAATTTAATGTTCAGCAGAAAGAGATCGAACGCATTGAAAATCAGATGTCTAATTTAAAAAAATGGTCTGAAAAAGCTCACAGGGAATCAACTAAAGGCGGAAGTCCTTCTGAGAATAGGCAGATGGGCTTCAAAGAATATCACAGAGTGAAAGCCAAAAAGATGGATCAGCAGATTAAGTCAAAAATGAAAAGGCTTCAGCAGGAGCTGGATAAAAATAAAGTTGAGAAGCCGGAAGAAGAGGCGAAAGTACATTTTCAATTTGATTCGTCAGGCAAAAGAGGGAAGAGAATCATTGAAGCTAAAAACCTCTCAAAAAGCTTTGGCGATCGGACTCTTTTCGAGGGTAGCCAATTTTATATCAAGCATGGTGAAAAAATAGGGATTCTTGGAGCAAACGGGGCAGGCAAGTCTACTTTTATCCGTATGCTTTTGGATGAAGTACCACCTACTGATGGAGAACTTTGGGTCAGCAGTACTTTAAAGATTGCTTATTTAAACCAGGATGTCAATGATTTGCCCTTAACAAAAAATGCCGTAGAGGCACTTGATCTCACCGATCGGGAGCTGATTTTCAAGGCAAGGACCCTGTTAGCGAATTTGGGGATGAAGGAACAGAAGTTAAATCAGCCGATTGAACAGCTTAGCATGGGGGAGCGAATTAGGGTCAAACTTACAGACATGCTTTTAAAGGAATATGACGTGCTTATACTAGATGAACCGACGAATCATTTGGATTTGCCGAGCAGGGAACAATTTGAAAAAACGCTCAATGAATTTTCAGGGACGCTCATCATTATTTCTCATGATTTATACTTTTTGGAGAAGTTAAGCTCAAGATTACTTGTATTTGAAGAAAATAAAATTACCAGATTTGAAATGGACCTGAAGGAATATCAGATGAAATCCAGAACTTCCAAGCAGGAAAAAGATCATGACTCCACGAAAGAGCAAATTATGGTTATTGATAACCGCATCAGTGCGATACTGGGAGAACTCAGTCTGCTTGTTCCGGGTGACGGCAAATATGCGGAATTGGATAAAGAGTTTAATGGCTTAATATCTAAAAAAAGAAATTTATTAAATCAATAAGTGCAAAAAGGCGGGCCCTAATAATAATGGGCCTGCCTTTTCATCTGATTTTTACTACTTTTTAGTGCTGTTATTCTTCTTTTTCGCGTTAATCCACAGTTTGCCTTCTGCTGTCTTGCGAGTTTCATTGCCGTAGTCATCCGTTACCTTCACTTCAATTTCGGCACCAGGTGCCTTTACATTTGAAGTGGCAGTATAGTAGCCGACATAATGGCCCGGGGAAGTTTCCATCATTGGAAGCTCAGTAGCGTTATTCAGCTGTCCGCCGGCATTTGTTAAAGGCATTCTAATGGCAAACGTAGCTTTTAACCCTGGTTCGCTATCAAATTCGATTTTTACCGATTCGCCTTTTTTAAGTTCTTTATCTTCTGCAGGAAGAAGATTTTCTATGGCAGGAGCGGTGTATTTTGCATCGACCGTTATTGTTTTTTCTTCGGTGTTCTTCGCTTTATCCTGTGCTGTTACCGTAATGGTGTTTTCACCTTCATCCAGCAGGATGCGAAGAGAGTATTCACCATCTGTAACCTTTGCTGCCTGGCCGTTTACTTTAACCCAATCAAGGTTATCGTCTGAAACGGTTCCTTTAACAGTGACTGTTTCTTTGTTTGTTTTAGATTTATCTGCAGGACTTGTTATTGCCAATTCCGGCTTAGTTTTGTCATATATTACTTTTACAGGTTCAGAGGCATCAGTAGATCCTGACTCTGTAGCTGCCTTCGCAGTAAGAGTATTTTCCCCTTCGGAAAGTGAAACTTCACTTGAGAATGTACCTTCTTCAGTTGTTTCTGCTGATGCGACTTCCTCTCCATTATTAAATACTTTTACAGTAGTTGTAGGAGCGGAAGTACCTTCAACTGTAACTTTACCTTGGTTTGTGAAGGTTCCGTCAGCTGGAGAAGTGATGACAGGTGCAGTTACTTCATAGTTCACTGTCGCACGGATCATATAGTTTCCTTCATCCTCAGGAGAAGGAGACCATGCTCCGCCAACAAGCTGCCAGCTGCGTCCTGCATTTTCTCCATCCTCATCTGTTCCAAGACCAGGAGCATTTGGATTCGGTGCTGATTGGATATATACCAGATAGAAGTCACCATTAGTAACGATTCCTTCATCACTTAGGTCTATATGTGTCCATTCACCGTTTCTTAAAGCTGTTGCTTCAAATGGTCCAGCCAGCTTTTTACCAGGTGCTCCATCTGGTCCGCTTGCATCGTATACTTCTACTTTGAAGTCTGTTCCGCCAGGAGTCGGCCAGCTGGTATCCCAGAAGCGGAATAAGCCGCCAGTCACCATTGCACTGTCATGGCCGGATGCAAGGGACATTTTAACTGCCCAGCCATTGCCGGCATCGTAGAATGCACGTGCGTTTTCAGCTGTACCATCATCATATCCGATTTCACCCGGGTATCCGATAAATGGCTTTAGCTCAATATTTTGATCTAGTGAAGAGCCGCCTTCGATCGTAATGCTCTGCTCCTTGCTGTAGTAGGAAGGTGCCATAGCTTTTAAAGTGTATGTGCCTTCGTAGGCTGTGATTGTATATTCACCGTTTTCATTAGTTGTTACTGGCTGTACTGCCGCATCTTCTATTAAAAGAAGCGTAGTATTCGCAACAGGCTCTCCAGTTGCTTCATTTGTCACAACACCTGTGACTGTCCCTTTTGGTATTTCCTCAAGGACGAAATTTGCGGTTGCTTCTCCATCCTGCGGGATATTTACGCTTTGCGTTTGAGAACGGTAACCGTAAGCTTCTGCCATTACCGTAAACTCGCCTGAAGCATGTGTCATTTCATAAGAACCATTCTGCGGATTTGTAAATATGGATCTGCCTGATTCCAGCACACTTACTTCGGCAGTAAGCGGAAGCAGCACAGGCGCAGGCTGCTGCTGTTTATCATCATCTTTTGCAGGAGCATTCTTTTTAGGTACAATGCTATCCGGATTTACCTTTTCTTTCTTTAGTTCTGCAGAAGGTTTATCTTTGCTGATGCCCGGCTGAGCTTTACCTGCAGGTTCAACTGGAGTATCAGATAATTGGACATCATCGATATACCAGCCTTGCTTCTGAACAGATCCATCGGTAGTCATATTGAATGCTACATAAATTCTCTGTCCTGCATACGCACTTAAATCCACTTCTGCATTTACCCAGTCTGTTGTATTACCGTTTACGCGAAGAACCTGTTCCCAGTTTTCCATGTCAGTTGAAACGAATACATGGCCGTAATCATAACGGTTTTCAAGCTCGTGCCATTGCTTGAACTGAAGGTAGGCATTGCCTTCCGGCAGGTCAATAGGAGGCATCTGCAGATTCATGTTTGCTCTATTGGCATAGGTGCCGTCCAGATTTGTAGCATATACTTTCTCTCCCGAAGCAGCACTGCCAGGACCTGTTGTTGGGACACCCCACTCCCAGCTGTTTTCCGGTCCATATGAAGTCCAGCCGACAGGCTGTGATTCAAAGTCCTGAGAATAGCCGATGCTGATTCCAGGTCTTACTGCAACTTCATAGGAGTCAGTTTCAGTTAAATTTCCGCCAAAATCATTTACCTTCCATTTATAAGTTACGGAAGGTTCGGCGATGTCTTCTCCAGGAATAACTGCCTGGTAAGTACCATCTTTATAGTTTCCAGCTGTTATTTCGGCCTCAATGACTGCCCAGCTGCCGTCAGCTTTTAAGTATTCAAGATCAACTCTTGTGACGCTTACATTATCTGATGCCGTCAATTCAAGTGCCAGATTCATTCCTGCATATGTTTCCTGAGGTGCTTCGTGATTGGCTGCAGGAGCTTCTGAGTCGTCTCCTTCTTTTGCAACCTGGCCTTTAATTTTTCCAAGACCGGTAAGTACGGAAGAAACCGCATCGAAGGCGTTGACGAGCCCATATCCAAAACCATTATTTGGTGTCTCAGGATAAGTACCATTTGTCAGTGGAGTAGAGGTAGTCAGTAAAATTTCCTCCATCTCTTCAACAGTCAGACTTGAGTCAACCTGGCGGAGCAGCGCGGCAACCGCGGAAACATGCGGGCCAGCCATGGAAGTTCCATTCCAGCCGCCTTCATATCCGCTTCCAGGTACTGAGGAACGAATGTTAACACCGGGTGCAGATACATCAGGCTTAATTTCATCGTATGGTGATGGTCCCAGCAATGAGAAGCTGCCTAAACCATTATTAATATCTGTCGCACCAGTTGCGAATGATTCCGGGTAGTTAGCCGGTGTAGCAACAGAACCGGGTCCGCCAGGATTAAACAAAGTTGTGTTTCCGGCAGAGAACTCTGGGAAAATTTCAGCTGCCCGCCATGCCTGAACCATTGGGCGATACCACTCATCCAGCCCAGGTCCGCCGCCCCATGAATTGTTGACAACATCCGGAGCTTTTTCAGGATGCGGGTTTCCTTCAGCATCCTTTGGAGCTAGAATCCATTCACCGGCTTCAAGCAGATCTACGTCAGTTCCTCCGCTTGCAGTGAAGGCTTTTACTGCAATCCACTTCGCACCAGGTGCAACACCAATCTGATTGGCTCCATTTGGCTCGGATCCAACCATTGTTCCAGTTACGTGGGTCCCATGTCCCTGATCATCATATGGTGCTGTCTGGCCTGCTGTGGCATCAAACCAGCTGAATTCATGTGTTGGAGAATCGGGTTGTGCAGGGTTATAGCCCCGGTATTTTTCTTTTAACGCCGGGTGGTTCCACTGAACACCTGTATCAATGGATGCAACGACAGTACCAGATCCGTCGATTCCCATTTCCCATACAGCAGGAGCGCCGACACGGTCAATATTCCACTCGATTGAACTGGTTTCTGCTTGTGTTTTGAGAGCTTTTTCGGCTTCCTTTACTGGCTTATGAAGCTGTCTAGTTTCGTTTGGAAGGATTTTTTCTACTTCAGGAAACACCGCGATTTGTTCCATAACGTCCTTTGTAGCTGTTACTGCAATGGCATTGACGATGTAGAAGGATTGAACATCTTTTGCCTTGCCGTCTTTTTCCTGCTTTTTAAGGAAATCTGTGACATGGCCTTGAGTTTCAATAGCTGTAGATCTTAGTGAGGATAGGACTGCAGAGCGTTTCATGTACTTGGATTTAGAGGCTGTCAGTTTTTGGGATGCAGCCGCTTTTTCAGCTTTCTTGGCTGCTGCTGAAGTATCAGCTTGTTCTTTAAACTTTATCAGGAATGTTACTTTATCTTCTTTATCAAATTGTTTCAGCAATGAGCTGTTTATTTTGCTTTTTGCTGTCTGAGGTGCAGCTTTCTTAACTGAGGTATGCGGAGAGCTCTTACTTTCGGCTGATCCCATGCCTGGGAACATCAGCGGCAAAATCAGAAAAGCTGTCAGCATCACATAAAGAATGCGATTCAATGATTTTCTTTTTCTTTTCAAAAAATTCCCTCCTTGTTTTGTTTAATTCCTTAAAAAGCGTTTTCTGGCAGAAAGAACTCAATCACCTCCTAAGGGTATTTTCCAAAAATGGAAAACCCTTCCGTTAACAAAAACTTTAGCTGAAGATTCAGTTGGAGATTGTCGAAAAATGAAGTTTGCTGCTGTGGAAAGAATAAAATAGCTAGAAGGTTTTAGAGCATTCATAAGGTTACAGTCTTAAAGATTCAACTTAACCTGGTTATATCTAGATGAAAAGAATCATTTTTACACAGAAAGATTGGAATAGTAATAATTTTTGGAAAAAATAAGAAAAAGGAGGGAGGCAGTATTTTCCCAGAATGATAAAATGAATAAAAAGAGGGGGAGCTTAAAAGATCGCCTTTCATCAATACAATAGGAAAATAGGAAATAAATTATCTGAAAATGGGTATTTTGAAGTGTAACTTTCTCTGTATTTACTTGTTAATTGCAGCTGGAAGAATGGTTACAGTGAAAATAACTCTTTCTTCGGAAATTTTCTAAATTAGTACGATGGAATCAGAACATCTGGCAAAAATAGGATAAATGAACAGGATTTGGATTTTGGTTTACCTGAAAGTTGATTTGAATATTTTACATAAATATTGGAAAAGTGTTTCTTTTCTATTTTTCATTCGTCTAATAATACGCGAGGGGGCGCCACAATGGAGAGAATATCGGCAGAAGCTTTTGAAGATATATACAGCGAATACAGCGATCGAATTTATGGATACATATTTCTTCTCGTGAATGATAAGGAAGTCGCCGAAGATCTGACACAGGACACCTTTATAAAAGCTTATAAATATATGAGCCAATTTAATGGGGAGTCCCAGATCTTTACTTGGCTGGTCCGTATATCAAGAAATGTAGCCATTGATTATTTGCGCAAAAAAAACAGATTCAAATTTTTCTCAATTGAAAAATTCCAGCTCCAATCAGATGAAGATACTCCAACAGAGATTATGATTAAGGGTGAAAAAGTTACACTCTTATATGAAGCAATCCGCCATTTGAAATTAAGCTATCAAGAAGTGCTCATTTTGAGAAAAATAAAGGAGTTTTCCATCAAGGAAACGGCCGAAATCTTGAATTGGAATGAAAACAAAGTAAAAATCACCACTTCCAGGGCACTCGCAGCACTAAAAAAAGAATTGCAGAAAAGGGGGGAAATCCATGAAGAACTCATTCGGATTCGATAATTCTTTTCGTGAATTGGACCGTATTCCGCGATCGCAAAAGCAAAAGCAGGATAGCCTGCAAAAAATATTGAGTGGTATAGAGGATAGGCCTAAAAGAAAGAAAAATATTTTTCCGCGATTTTTATCTGCTGCCGCTGTAATGGCTGCTTGTATCATGTTCGCTTTCATTATTTTTTCTGAGGATTCAATGACAAGGGGCAGCAGCAGTGCAGATATGCTTGGGAATAGTTTTATCAGTCAAACAGCTATTGCTCTATCAGAAACTGAGAATTCCTTCTCTGCTGAAGGAACGTATTCTGCTGAAACTGCGACTGTAAAAGATGAAAAGTGGGAAAAGGCTGCAAGAACTGCCATTAATTCGGCAATGCCTGCAGAGGCCGCAATCGACTCCAAACCACTATATGATATCCAATTTATTATTAAAGGCAAAGACCCACTTAAGGTGAAAGTCTGGAACGAGCATGGTGAGGTATATTTCAAGTCAATGGACAGTGAGATCATGTATGCAGTTCCTTCTGAAGAGGGTGCCATATTCATTGAGTATTTGGAAGCCATTGCGAAAAGCATTCAAAAAAATCTTTAATTCAGACTCCTTTTTAGGGGTCTTTTTTTATTAGGCGAAAAGGCCTGAAAATTTACATATTCCGAGAATTTTTTCAAAATAATGTTTTATCCCCAAATAACAGGGTAGTTCTATCTTAGTTGATAATTAATTTATTTGCTGGCCAGATTTTCCTTTGCGCAGAGGATAGGCATAAGCTTTAAGCTGAAGATTAAATATTATTTAGGGGGAGCATCATGAAAAAAGGATTAATCTTTATCATTTCCGCCATCCTGCTTATTGGCACCTTGGCAGGCTGTTCGGGTGAGGAAAGTGTTCAGGCAGAAAAAACGAAGGATGGAAAAGTCATTGTTGATTTCTGGAGCTTCTGGGGTTCAGAAACGAGGCGTCCAATCATAGAAAAAATCATAGAGGATTTTAACAATTCACAGGATGAGATTTTGGTAAAGCATACATATTTGCCCTGGGGAGATATTTGGACAAAGAACCTGGCATCCGTTGCAGCGGGAAACCCGGCGGATGTTATTATAAACGATATTAATTCAGTCGCCCAGCGCGCTGAAAATGCACAATCCGAAGATTTGAGCAAGTATATCGATGAATCCTTTAAAGATCAATTTTATCCTCATTTATGGGAAACTGTAATGTACGAGGACAAACCTTATGCAGTTCCATTCAATACAGATACAAGATTGCTATTTTACAATAAAGATGCTTTTAAAGAAGCTGGACTTGATCCGGAAAAGCCGCCAGCAACATGGGCGGAGCTGGAGGAGTACGCCGCAAAGCTTGATATAAAGGATGGAGACCGCTATGAGAGAGTTGGCTTTTATCCACTATGGGGAAGCATTGGTGCCGCTAGCTGGATGACAAGCGCTGACGGCGGAAAAGGATTCATTCAAGATGGAGAACTTTATATTAATACACCTAAAAAGCAGGAAGCGCTTCAATGGCTGCTGGGATGGAAAGAGCGTCTTGGTGAGAAGACAGTTCAATCTTTTGAAGCTGAATTTGGCAGTGAGCAGTCAAATCCATTTATTGCAGGCAAAGTGGCAATGTGGGTTGATATCGGCACGTTTTACACACAAATTCGTGACTACGGAGAGAATATGAACTTTGGGGTGGCCCCAATTCCTGCATATGAAAAAGGTTCGGGGAATTGGAGCGATGGCGGCGGTTTCGTAGCTGAAATACCGAAAGGAGCCAAACATCCTGAGGAAGCTATGAAATTTATTAAGTATTTAACTGGCCCCGAGGCACAAAAATACTGGGCAATGAAAAACTATGATAATGTCGCAAATAAAGAAGCTGCAGAAGCAGTTGTTAAAGAGCTAAAGGGCGATGATAAATACGTATATGAAGCTTCGGTGAAGAACCTGGATCAAACGCAATTGTTTCCGGTTCCAGTAAAGTATCCTGATTACCAGAACCGCATCAATCCGCATATAGACAATGTGCTGCTGGGAAAAACAAAGCCAGAAAAAGCGCTGGCAAAAGCAGAGAAAGATGTTGAAAAACTAAAGAGAAAATAGAACAAAGAGAGAAGGATACATCCTTCTCTCTTTATAAATAACTAAAAGAAGGTGTATGGGTTGAAATCATATGATACAACGATTGCGCGCCGGGGAGCGGATCTTGCGGGCAAGAAAGTAAAGACATCACGCAGACGGATGTCCCGCCAAACAAGAGAAAATATCTTTGGCTATCTATTTATCAGCCCGTGGATAATCGGATTTCTGGGATTGACACTTGGTCCTCTTTTATTTTCCCTATTTGCAAGTTTTACAGATTATAATATTACTTCAAGAATGAATTTTATCGGCCTTGATAATTTTAAACGCATGTTTACAATCGATGATCTTTTTAAAACGTCTTTATGGAATACTCTTTATTACGTTTTATTCTCTGTCCCGCTGACTACTGCAGGGGCGATTTTTCTGTCGGTTCTTTTAAATCAGAAAGTAAGAGGCATGAAATTTTTCCGCACACTTTATTATCTGCCTGCTATCCTTTCAGGTGTTGCGGTTTATTTTTTGTGGATGCAGCTGCTAAGTCCTTCAACAGGACTGGTTAATACGTTCCTAGCATGGGTTGGGATTGAAGGGCCAGCATGGCTGTTTGACCCTGAATGGACGAAACCAGCTTTGCTTTTAATGAAAATGTGGAGTGTCGGCGGAGGGATGCTGCTTTACCTTGCAAGTCTGCAGGGAGTTTCAGCTTCTCTGTATGAAGCAGCGGATCTGGATGGGGCAGGTGTTATGCAGAAATTCTTTTATATCACCCTGCCAATGATTTCACCAATCATTTTCTTCGATGTGCTGACCAGTACCATAGGTTCCTTTCAGATCTTTCAAGAAGCATATGTCATGACAGAAAACGGAAGCGGAGGACCAGGAAACTCACTCCTATTCTACAATCTGCATATGTGGAATAATGCGTTTGAAGTGTTTGACATGGGTTATGCATCTGCAATGGCCTGGCTGCTGTTCATTGTCGTAATGATACTGACAATCATTAATATGAAACTCGGCAAAAAATGGGTTCATTATGAGGGGGGAGATAATAAATGAGGACTGCCGCAGCACCGAAGTTTTATGAGACAAAAAAATTCAAAGATAAAGTAAAGCAGACGATTATTTTTATCGTTTTATTAGCAGGAAGTGTACTGGTATTATCTCCTCTGTGGTGGATGGTTTCGACATCATTGAAATCCCCCTCTGAGATTGCCCAATATCCGCCTACCTTTGTGCCAAAAGAATTCCATTTTTCCAATTATGTTGAAGCCTGGAAAACAGCGCCGTTTACACGCTGGGCAATGAATACGTTTTTTATTGCCTTTTGCGGAATGGCTGGAAATGTTCTTGTCAATTCGCTCGTTGCTTATGCATTTGCGAAAATCCGTTTTAAAGGAAGAAATGCTTTGTTTATAGTTGTGTTATCAACCATGCTGATTCCAGGGTTTGTTACGATGGTGCCTCAGTACATTTTATTTTCGAAGCTTGGCTGGGTAAATACGTATCTGCCGCTGATTGTTCCAGCTTTTTTGGGGAGTGCCTTTTTTATCTTCCTTTTGCGCCAGTTTATGATGACCATTCCTAATGAACTGATAGAGGCAGCAGTACTTGATGGTGCGAATCATCTGCAGATCTGGTGGCATATCATGCTGCCGCTGACGAAGCCGGCTCTTATTACAGTGGCCATTTTTTCATTTAATGGGGCATGGAATGATCTTCTCGGACCATTATTGTATATAAATGATGAAAGTCTGTACACACTGCAAATCGGGCTTCAGACCTTCAAGGGAACATTGCAGACACAATGGCATTACCTGATGGCGATGTCAGTCATGGTTCTCCTGCCTGTTGTCCTGCTATTCTTCTTCTTCCAGAAGCACTTTATAGAAGGTTCAAATATCGCATCAGGCACGAAGGGATAACAAAACCGGCTAAGCATCTGCTTAGCCGGTTTTGTTCATTGTATAGGGCAATAGGTTCTCCATTCCCCATCGACACAAACCTTATGGCGGGGAACATAACAGTCAATGACCACTGAATCAGGATTCAGCCCGCTTTCTTCAAGCTGGGATGAAACCGAAACCTCTGATTCAGTGATTGCTGATTTGCAAGGATAACCCCCGCGCCATTCATATTTTGTACAGTAGTAGCATAACTCGCCTGATGCCGTGATTTTATCGGAAGAAACAGCCTTGCTTTTGGTTGCTTCTTTAATCAGCTGCGTTTTCTTCATTTCTACCTCTGTCAAATAATCAGTAAAGGTGCTGTCTTTCGAGATATCTATTGTGGTTTCTTCATCTGACTTCAGGTCTTTTACATAAAAAGCCTGGTCCTCAATAAGCCTGCTGTAATCGACGAGCCGGACTTTTAATCCTTTTCCGTCGGACTCATATGAAAATGAAAGAAGTGACGAGAAATTAACGAGGGCTTTTTTATCTAAGAAAACATTTTTTTCTTTGTATTCAATTTCATATTGAACTGTCCAGCCATATTGTTTTCCTTTTTCATTAACAAGAGCTCTTGGCTTGGCGGCTGCATCTTTTAAAATGGAGGATTTAAATTCCTTAAACTCATCAGCCTTCAATACGGCTTTCATGAAATCTTTCTCAGTCAAATCAGCAGAACGGCTTTTGGGCTCTGCAGACACATTGCCTGAAAAGACTAGTAAAATAGTCAATAACAAGAAAATATATCGTTTCATCACATACCTCCTAAAAGTATTGTCCTATATAAGATTAACCCATATTTCCAAAATTAGGAATGGTGCGAAATGATTATATTTATCTGGTATATTTTATCTAATCTGAATAAAAAAACAGCCTTATGGAAAAAGACCGTAAGGCTGTTTAATCAATCAATATTATAGAAGCTTTTTGTATTATCATATAGCTGCTTAAGAGCGCTGCTGAAAGCTATTTCTTTTAGTTCAGCCAGGGTGCTGATGGAATGGGCCATCATAGCTGGATGGGTAGGCTTGTTTTTAAAAGGGCCTTCGAATTCCCATGGACCATCTGTTTCTGCCATCAATTTATCCAGCGGGTAATCTCGTACAAGGTCCTGTATTTCTTTTTCGTATACGATATCTGGTGTAAAGGAGATATAATAACCATTGGCAATCAGCCTGCTAACAGCTGAGGTGTCGCCTTTAAACCAGTGAAAATGAGCTTTTTTAATCGAATGCTTTTCCAATAAATTGCACACAATCGGTGCGTCATCATAAATAGCATGGAGGGCGATGGGCATATCCCACTTTTTAGCAAGCTTAATGAATTCTTCGAGAAGTTCAATATATCCGCCAAGCTGCTTGCTCCCATCAGACTTTAAATAGTATGGAAGGCCAACTTCTCCAACTGCAGCCATCTGCTCTTTGTAAATCTCTATCCAGCTGAAAAGCTCTGAAATATCATGATCACCAGGCAAATCCTGTTCAGGGTGAAAACCAAAGGCTGGTTTAACAAAGGGATAATTCTCTGCAAGAGCAAGATTTCTTTTGCAGGATGACAAATCGCTTGAAACTGTAATAAGTGAAAGCTGAAACGGCAACTCAAGAAACATTTTCTCTAATTCATTATTGCTGTACTTATCAAGATGAATATGGGCATCAATATACTTATCCACTGCTGTTGCCTCCTATTGATTTTTCAGCGTATGATGGATGCTCCTTTTGCAGGCAAGGAAATTTTCATCGAGAAAAAGTTCCTCCATCCTTGGCCTGTAAAAGGGTACCTTAAATTCTTGAATTACTTCAGCAGGCTTGCTGCTCAATACTAAAATTCGATCAGAGAGGTAAATGGCTTCTTCGATATTGTGTGTTACAAACAGAATTGTCGGCTTATGCACATTCCAAATATCAAGAAGCCATTTTTGCATATCATGGCGGGTAAGCTCATCTAAAGCTGAAAAAGGTTCATCCAGCAATATGATTGGCTGCGGGCTTAATAGTGCCCGGATAAAGGCAGCCCTTTGCTTCATCCCCCCTGATAATTCATGGGGATATGCATTTTCATAGTCGCCGAGACCAGCTTTTTGAAGCATTTTTCTGGCCGTTTCGGAATCGGTTTTTCCCATAATCTCCTGGCCAAGCAGAACGTTTTGGAGAATGGTTCTCCATGGCATCAGGGAAGGTGTCTGAGGCATATAGCTTATTGAACCGCGTTTGCCGTTGATCTTCACATTCCCAAGCGTTATGGAGCCTTCGTCAGGCAGGAGCATCCCGCCAATCAGGTTGAAAATGGTGCTCTTTCCGCTCCCTGATGGACCTAGAATCGAAACAAACTCCCCTTCATTTACATGAAAACTCAAATTGTCTAAAACCTGATTTGAATCAAAACTTTTGGTTAAATGATTAACTGTTAATTGTATCATTTCCTGCCACTCTCCCGTGACTTCCATTTAATAAGCAAACGTTCAGCCAGTAATATTCCTCCAAAAAACAACAAGCTTAACAGCATAATCGCAAAAATGGCAACAAAAACACGGTCTGTCCGAAATGAAGAAGAGGCCAAAGTCATATAAACACCTATTCCTGCTTTAGCTCCGAGCCATTCGGATATTACAGCACCCATCACACTATAGGTTGCGGAGATTTTTAGCCCTGAAAATAAAGAGGGAAGGGAATAGGGAAGCTCCAGCTTCCAAAACAGCTGTCCTTTGCTGGCCCCTGCCATCAGCATATAATGCCTAAGTTCTCCGGGGGTTTGGCGAAAGCCGTCCAATGCAGCAACAGTAATGGGGAAGAAGCAAACCAGCGTGATGACAATCAGCTTTGGAAGTATCCCGAAACCAAACCAAATAACCATCAAAGGAGCCAGAACAATTATAGGCACATTCTGTGAAAGTATGAGGAGAGGGTAAACCGACTCCCTTATAAAAGGCAATAAGTGCAGGATAACAGCTGTGAGTAATCCTATGACGGTGCCAATGAAAAATCCCAATAGGGAAAGAATGACTGTCGATTGAAGATGAAGGCGGAAGCCCTCCCAGCCCGAAATCGCTTCATGAACGATATCTGTCGGCGGAGGCAGGAGCCATGCAGGAACTTCTGCCAGGTTCACTGCCAATTCCCAAAGAATGAATAAAAGGAGGAGAACCGCAGCCGGCCTCCATCCTTTTCTGAACACATTTATCATGGACGGTATTTCTCCGTTAAATCACTCATTTCAATTCCGTCCGGCTGATATAGAATCTTAACCTGTGAGATAACATTGCTGCTTCCTTTTTCAATCATTTTTCTGTTCATATCAGCTATGATTTTCAATAAATGTTCTAAATCGCCTTCCATCGTTGTTTCGAGGGGATGCACTTCGTACTTAACACCGGATTGCTGAATGACACTAATTGCTTCATCGACATAAGGTATAACATTTTCCCCATCTTTTGTTTTCGGTATGATCTGAATACTTACAAGTGTGTTTGCCATATTATGAACTCTCCTTATTCCGGCAGGAAGTCATTTGTAAATGCTTTGCCGGCATTTAATTCTTTATCTAAAAGACCATTTTCATGCATCCAGTCTGCATAGTTTTCCCAGACCGCAAGCTTTTGTTCACCCCATCTTGAAGCATCATCCTGATAGCGGGGGGATAGCCATTCCTGGCTCTTTTTGACCAATTCGCTGTCCAGGTCCGGAGCATTCTTTAACAAAATATCTGCTGCTTCGCCAGGCTGCTCGATTGCAAATTCATAACCTCTGGCTGCTGCTTTTACAAATGCTTTGACAGTATCCGGATCATCTGCAATCATTTTTTCGCTGGTTGCGAGAACGGGCGTGTAGTAATCCAGTTTTTCTGAGTAATCGGTAAGGTAGACCATACTAATCTTTTCCCCCCGAAGTTCTGCTTCTACACCTGTCCATCCGTAATAAATCCATGCGAAGTCAATATCTCTTTTAACAGCTGTAAAAAAGTCCGCATCCCCCATGTTAACAATTGAGACCTTATCTACATTGGCGTCTTCCTCCTTCATTAGGGAGTCTATTACCGATTTTTCTACAGGAGCTCCCCAGCCGCCATAAGTTTTACCTTCGAAATCTTTCGGCGATTTAATGTTTTTTTCAGCAGGGGATGCAAAACCGGACGTATTATGCTGTATAACAGCTGCTATCGATACAAGGGGAACACCCTGTACACGTGCTTCCGTGATGCTTTCCTGATAGCTGACACCGAAATCAGCCTTGCCTGATGCAGTCAATTGATCTGCGCCTGCTTCACCTGGCATCATAATTTCGACATCGAGTCCTTCTTCTTTAAAATATCCTTTGTCCTTTGCGGCATATAAGCCGGTATGATTGGTATTGGGAGTCCAATCTAGTACAACAGTAACTTTTTTCAAATCTTGTTTGCTGTCTGCATCTACGCTTCCAGTCTGATTATCCGCTCCATTACCGGCACAGCCTGAAAGAAGCAGCAGTGTACAGATAGCTGCAATCCACTTTTTCATAAATAATCCTCCTAAAAACCTTTATGTAATAAGGAAAGTTAATGATAGTCTGCCCTGAAAAATAAAAACGCCCCGGTATAAACCAGGGCGCATATAAAAACATTTAGTATGTTTAAGAATATGTTCCCTACGCTGGTATGAGCCAGATCAGGTTCAAAGGGTCAGCATCTTTAATGATGAAGTCTCAACCGGCATACCGGTTCCCCTACATTTCTTGCTATTTAATTTTGACAGGCATAAATACTTTCCATCATTATTATAGCAAATAATATCAAAATGGACAGAAAATAATTATTTCATCTCAATGGTCCTGCTCTCTTTCCAGATTTTGAATTTTTCAAGTTCACCTGTAATTTGGCTAACGGCAAAACCAAGGACTGCTGCATCATCTAAGACTCCCATTCCTATTAAAAAGTCAGGAACAAGGTCTATAGGGGAAACAAAGTATAGTATGGAAGCAATAATAAAGATAATCGACTTTTTTGAAATATGCCGGTAATCACCTTTAGACCATGCCTTAACTAAATCGATCAGAAGCTGAAACTTTTCCCATATATCACTTAATGAAGATTTGTTTTTATCTGCTTTAAGTGTAGCCTTTTTTAGCAGTCCTTTTGTTTTTTCAGGATCGTCCGCATAACGTTTGGCCCTGGAAGAAAATTTTTTATAGCCGTCCTTATAATCTTTCGTTTCTATTTCAGGCATAGCTATCACTCCTATATTTGATAATTCGCATAAACAGTTATAATCTAGTATTTACCGCATACATGACATGACATAAACATTTCACTGGGAGAAATAAATGGAAATCAAATCTAACCTGTGACAAAACTTTATTGGGAGCTGATATCTATGCTTGAGAAATGGCTGAAAGAATCAAATTATACAGTAATATTGACAGGAGCAGGAATGTCGACGGAAAGCGGACTGCCTGATTTCAGATCTGCCAATAATGGATTATGGAATGGGAAAGATCCTGGAAAAATAGCCAGTACAGACGCATTAAATGAAAATGTGAACGAGTTTATAGAGTTTTATCGGCACAGGGTAATCGGGCTTAAGGAGTGCAATCCCCATCAAGGGCACTATATTCTTGCAGATTGGGAAAAGAGAGATATTATTAAGAGCATTATCACCCAGAATGTGGATGGATTTCATGGACTGGCGGGAAGTAAAAAAATATCGAAGCTCCATGGGAATTTGCAGACACTCCATTGCCAGAAATGTAAAAAAGAGTTCCCGAGCGAGGAGTATTTGCATGGACAATTCCAATGTAATTGCGGGGGTGTGCTCCGTCCTTCAGTAGTTCTGTTTGGGGAAATGCTTCCTGAGGAGGCTTTAGATTTCGCAGCAGATGAAACAGAAAAGGCAGAACTTTTTATTGTTCTGGGATCATCCTTGACTGTAACACCTGCAAATCAGTTTCCGCTGATAGCCAAACAAAACGGAGCAAAACTGGTGATTATTAATATGGAACCTGCGGATTTCGACATTTATGCTGATGAAGTGATCCATGAACGCAAAATTGGTGAAGTGCTAGATGAACTTGATAGAGCCTTAAATAGTCAAAAAACGTGAATTCATGAAAATAGCTCTCATGCTATGATTTTTTTAATCAATCCACTATAATGGACAATGAACATGATTACTACTGCCTCAAGCGATATGATATATAAGGAGTGTTCAGCATGTTATCAAACATCGGTATTCCAGGTTTAATTCTCATCCTGGTTCTGGCTCTGATTATTTTTGGCCCTAAGAAACTTCCTGAAATAGGGAGAGCGTTCGGGGAGACATTAAAAGAATTTAAGAAATCTACCCGTGAACTCACAAAAGATGATGACGATGATAAAAGGAAATAACCTATTCAATAGGTTTAGAACCGGCTTTGCAGACAAATTAGTCTCGAAGCCGGTTTTTTTATTTTCTGGCATCCGAAGCGATTGAATGGGTATAGAAAAGAGGGAAAAGAAAAAATGGTTGACTAACATGTATATACAAGATAGAATGAAAGCGTAAACAGTTCATGTATATACAAGTTGGATTGTGTGAATTGGATAGATTTGTAAAGGTCGAGAACAATAAATAAGAACCTTATAACTGTTTTTTTCTTTAATATGAAAACGGTAACAGGAGGAGAGCGAAGAATGGCTACAAATAAAGAGTCAGCAGAGAAAATTGTAGAAGCTATCGGGGGCAAGGATAATATCGCAGCGGCTACTCATTGTGTTACACGGCTGCGTTTTGCGTTAAAAGATGAAGGGAAAGTCAATAAAGAAAAACTCGAAAATATAGATATCGTGAAAGGTTCTTTTTCCACAAATGGACAATTCCAGGTAGTTATTGGACAAGGCCTCGTTGATAAAGTGTATAAAGAAATGACAGAAGCAACAGGAGTTGGCGAATCGTCAAAAGAAGAAACAAAAAATGCTGCTGCTGAAAACTTAAATCCATTGCAGCGCGGCATTAAAACACTTGCAGATATTTTTATTCCAATCCTCCCAGCTATCGTAACAGCTGGTTTGCTGATGGGGATCAATAACATTATGACCGCACCAGATATTTTCTTTGATGATAAATCGTTTGTTGAAGTTTATACCAACTGGGCTGATCTGGCTGGCATCATTAACCTGATTGCCAATACTGCTTTCGTATTCCTTCCCGGTTTGATTGGATGGAGTGCTGTAAACCGGTTTGGCGGAAGTCCTCTTCTTGGTATTGTGCTAGGTTTGATGCTAGTGCACCCGGATCTATTAAATGCATGGGGCTATGGTTCAGCAGAAGAAGTTCCGAAGTGGAATTTATTCGGTCTTGAAATTGAAAAGGTAGGTTACCAGGGGCAAGTATTGCCTGTATTATTTGCTTCATACGTATTGGCTAAGATAGAAGTATTTCTGCGAAAAAGAATTCCTGATGCTTTTCAGCTTCTGACTGTCGCACCGATCGCTTTACTGATCACTGGATTTCTTTCTTTTATTGCCATTGGACCAATTACATTTACGATCGGCAGCTGGATTACAAATGGGGTTGTCGGAATTTTTGAGGCTGTTCCAGCACTTGGAGGCTTGATTTATGGAGGATTATATGCACCTCTCGTTATCACTGGTATGCATCATACTTTCCTGGCAGTTGATCTGCAGTTAATCGGCAGCATTGGCGGCACGTTTTTATGGCCGATGGTTGCACTGTCTAATATTGCACAGGGTTCCGCCGCTTTTGCCATGATGCTGTTAAGCAAAGGGAACGAAAAGCTGAAAGGGCTTGCGCTTACTTCGTCAGTATCAGCGTGGCTTGGCGTAACCGAGCCGGCTATGTTTGGGGTGAATCTTCGCTTTAAGTACCCGTTCTTTGCAGCGATTATTGGGTCAGCAATTGCAGGAATCTTCATCACTATTAATGGAGTTAAGGCACCGTCGATAGGTGTAGGAGGCTTGCCGGCATTCTTCTCCATCTTTGCGGAAAATTGGGGTGCTTTCTTTATCGGAATGGGTATTGCACTTGTCGTACCGTTTGTATTGACTTTAGCTTTCTCGAAATTTAAAAAAGCAGAGCAGAAGGATTGATGCCATGGGGTTCTATGATTCCATGGTATCGCCATTTTATAAGGCTTGCACAAAAATGTAAATATCGGAGGTCGCCGTATGAAGAAGCAATGGTGGAAAGAAAGTGTAGTTTACCAAATATACCCGCGGAGCTTCATGGATAGCAATGGAGATGGTATAGGAGATTTGCAGGGAATCATCTCCAGGCTGGATTATTTGAAAGAGCTTGGGATTGATGTGGTCTGGCTTTCACCGGTTTATAAATCGCCAAATGATGATAATGGCTATGATATCAGCGATTATCAGGATATTATGAGTGAGTTTGGAACAATGAAAGATTGGGAAGAACTTCTCGGAGAGATGCATAAGAGAGAGATTAAACTCATTATGGACCTGGTGGTGAACCATAGTTCAGACGAACATATCTGGTTTGCAGAGTCCAGGAAATCCAAAGACAATCCATTCAGGGATTATTATATATGGCGTGAAGGAAGGAACGGAAAAGAGCCGAATAACTGGAGAAGCAATTTCGGCGGATCAGCCTGGGAGCTTGATGATAAAACAGGAGAATATTATTTGCATCTGTTTTCAAGGAAACAGCCAGATTTAAATTGGGATAATCCGGAACTAAGAAATGAAATATACGACATGATGACTTGGTGGCTCGAAAAAGGCATTGATGGATTCAGAATGGATGTGGTCAACTTTATCTCCAAAGTGGAGGGACTTCCTGATGATGAACCGAAGCCTGGGAAGAAATATGCTTCTGGAAGCAAGTATTATCGAAACGGCCCAAGAATTCATGAATACCTGCGGGAGATGAATGAAAAGGTCTTATCGAAGTATGATGTTATGACTGTTGGCGAAATGCCCGGTGTAACTCCTGGGTGGGCCAGGCAATATACAGGGGAATCACGCAATGAATTAAATATGGTCTTCCAATTTGAACATGTTAGCCTGGATAACGGGCCAAATGGCAAATGGGATCTTAAACCCCTCGATTTGTATGACTTACAAACAAATCTGACAAAATGGCAAAATGAGCTGGATGAAGTTGGCTGGAACAGTCTTTACTTTAATAATCATGACCAGCCGCGCTCTGTTTCAAGATTCGGGAATGAAGGAGAGCATAGGGAAAAGTCAGCTAAGATGCTTGCAACATTGCTTCATATGATGAAGGGAACTCCTTATGTTTATCAGGGCGAAGAAATTGGAATGACGAATGTCCGTTTCTCAAGCATTGAAGAATACAGAGATATAGAAACACTTAATTTTTATAAAGAAGCTCTTAACGATGGCTGGACAGAGGAAATGGCCCTCGAAAGCATCTATGCAAAAGGGCGTGACAACGCCCGGACACCGATGCAATGGGATCCATCAGAACACGGAGGATTTACAGATGGAACCCCATGGATAAAAGTAAATCCTAACTATAATGACATTAATGTGGAAAAGGCCTTGAAAGACCCTGACTCTGTTTTTCATTACTATAAAAAGCTTATTGAACTTAGGAAGGAAAATGAAATTATTGTTTACGGCAGGTATAACCTGATACTTGATCATCATCCCGAAGTGTACGCCTATACAAGAACATTGGGCAATCAGATTCTTCTGGTCTTGTGCAACTTCTATGGAGGAAACCCTGAAGTCGAACTCCCTGCATACATCCAGGAAAAGAAATTTGAGGCGCTGATTGGGAATTATAAAGATATACAAATTAACGGAACCATTAAGCTGCGCCCCTATGAAGCTCAGGTCCTTCTCTTTAACAGCTAAAAAAACTCAATTTCTAAAAAACTAAAACAGGTGTGATTCTAATGAAACAACCATGGTGGAAAAATTCAGTAGTATATCAAATTTATCCGAAAAGCTTTAACGATACGACAGGAAATGGGGTTGGAGACATTCCTGGAATTATTGCCAAGCTTGATTATTTAAAAGAATTAGGTGTGGACGTCGTCTGGCTGACACCAATCTATAAATCTCCGCAGCGCGACAACGGATATGACATTAGTGACTATTTCAGCATTCACGAAGAATACGGAACTTTAGCTGACTTTGAAAAGCTTCTTGAAGAGGCTCATAGCCGGGACATAAAAATCATTATGGATATTGTAGTAAACCATACTTCCACTGAACATCAATGGTTCCAGGAAGCAAAAAAGTCAAAAGACAATCCATACCGTGATTTTTATATCTGGAAAGATCCTAAGGACGATGGAAGCGAACCGACAAACTGGGAATCTAAATTCGGCGGGAATGCATGGCAATATGATGAGGCAACTGGCCAATACTATCTCCATCTTTTTGATGTCACACAGGCGGATCTAAATTGGGAAAATGAAGAGCTTCGCCGAAAAGTATATGACATGATGGAATTCTGGTTTGAAAAAGGTGTAGATGGCTTCAGACTTGATGTAATCAATCTGATTTCTAAAGACCAGCAGTTTCCCGATGATGACGGGTCTGTGCCTCCGGGCGACGGCAGAAAATTCTATACAGACGGACCTCGTGTACACGAATTTTTGCATGAAATGAATGAAAATGTATTTTCAAAATACGATAGTATGACAGTTGGCGAAATGTCCTCCACTTCCATTGATCATTGTATAAATTATTCCAATCCTGAGAGGGAAGAGTTGAGCATGACTTTCAACTTTCATCACTTGAAAGTGGATTACCCTAATGGGGAGAAATGGGCACTCGCTGAATTTGATTTTGGAGCGTTAAAGCAGATTTTATCCAGTTGGCAGACTGAAATGCACAAAGGCGGGGGCTGGAATGCTTTATTCTGGTGCAATCATGATCAGCCCCGTGTTGTTTCAAGATATGGTGATGACAGAAAATATCATCGCGAATCTGCTAAAATGCTGGCGACAGTCATTCATATGATGCAGGGGACCCCTTATATTTATCAGGGTGAAGAGTTTGGCATGACAAACCCGGGCTTTGAAAGCATTGAAGACTACAGAGATGTAGAATCACTGAACGTTTATAAGATCCTTAAGGAAAAGGGAATGACTGAAGAAGAAATCATAAATATTCTCAAAAGCAAATCACGCGACAATTCCCGGACGCCAGTTCAGTGGGATGGTTCTGAAAATGCGGGTTTCACAGATGGAACGCCTTGGATTAATGTAGCATCAAATTACAGTGAAATAAATGCCGAAAGAGCATTGAAGGACGGTAATTCTATTTTTTATCATTATAAAAAGCTGATCCAGCTTCGCAAGCAGTATGATATTATCACATATGGAGACTATGAACTGATTTCTGAGGATCATCCTGATGTGTTTGCTTATGTTCGAAATGGTGATAATGAAAAGCTTCTCGTTGTTAATAATTTCTATGGGAAAGAAACATCATTTATCATTCCTGAACATATTCAAGCAGATGAATATAAAGATGAGATCTTAATATCCAATTACAATCAGTCACCTTCGGCAGCACAGACCATTAATTTAAGGCCATATGAATCCGTTATCTACTATTTAAAGAAATAAAAGTGAAAAATCCTCCCGCTGTTAACGGGAGGATTTTTCAAGTGATTTTTTTAAAACAGCATTCCAGCTATGGCAGCACTTAACATAGATGCTAGGGCACCCGCTGCAACTGCCTTCAGGCCAAGCCGTGCAATGTCCTGCCTGCGGTTTGGTGCCAATCCCCCAAGTCCTCCAAGCAGAATGCCCAATGAAGAAATATTGGCAAATCCGCAAAGGGCGAAGCTGACGATTGCGACCGTTTTATCAGATAAATTTGGAATATCCGGTGCAAAAGCAGAATAAGCAACAAATTCATTCAAAATTAACTTCTGGCCAATATAATTTCCGGCCTGCACAGCTTCTGACCATGGAACGCCAATTGCAAATGCAAGCGGCGAGAAAACATAACCCAGAATGATTTCGAGCGTTAATCCTTCGAGGCCAAATAATCCTCCAACCCATCCAAGAAGACCGTTAATCAATGCAACCAGAGCAATAAAGGCAAGAAGCATCGCTCCGATATTCAAAGCCAGTTCCAGCCCGACACTTGCTCCTTTTGCTGCCGCATCAATGACATTGGCAGAGTCGCTATCCACTTCCATATCAAATTCTTTAGGCTCTTCTTTATCCTCCGTTTCAGGAAGCATGACTTTGGCAAGTATCAAACCTGCGGGTGCAGCCATAAAGCTTGCAGCCAAGAGATATTCGAGAGGCACCCCCAAAAGGGAATATCCGATTAAAACAGATCCTGCCACAGAAGCAAGGCCGCCGGTCATAACCGCAAATAACTCAGATTTTGTCATATTGGCAATATAAGGGCGGACAACAAGCGGAGCCTCTGTTTGGCCCACGAAAATATTTGCTGCTGCCGACATGGACTCAGCTTTTCTGGTTCCGAGAAGCTTTGACAGCCCTCCGCCAAGGATCTTAATGAAAAACTGCATAATCCTTAAATAATAGAGGACAGAAATCAATGATGAAAAAAAGATTACTACAGGCAGAACCTGAAGTGCGAAAACGAAGGTGATTCCCGATTCATCTGTAAAAAGGCCGCCAAATAAAAAATTTATTCCCTGATTGGCGTAATTGATAATATCGTTTACCTTCATTGTGAGCCATTCTAATCCTTTTCTGCCGCCTTCCCACTTTAGAACGAGAAAGGCGAAAATCAGCTGAATGGCAAGCCCTCCCGCAACAGTTCTTAAACTAATTGCCCTTCTATTGCTTGAGAGCAGGAAAGCTATTCCTAAAACGACAATGATACCGAATATTCCCCATATAAAATTCATATTTACACCTCTTAACTATGTAATTTTCCCTTGAAGAAAGCTCGAGGGAGGGTTCTGGCAGTACTCCTATTCCCTAATGAAACTGCTTGTAAAGCTCAATAGTTGTATTATGTGCAAAAGGAATAAATTAATGAAAAATTTCTATACATGCAGGAGGAATGGTGAAAATAGAAAAAGATGAGCAAGATGCTCATCTCAGTTTGTAGACAAAAGGGGTTCGGAATAGTCTCATTCCGAACCCCTTTTTTGATTTTTTATTGGATTTGAAGGGATTTTAGAGAATTCTAGACCTCTCCGAGGTCATCATTTAGGCCATTTCTGGACTTTGCCAAGTCCAGTTGGCCATCTTCTTCAAATTCATGGCAGTGAAAGTAAGCATCGCCTGCATCGACAATTTTTTAAGTCCCCTTAGGGTTGTCCAACGCATGCCATGCTTTTCTTTTGCATCTGCGAATACACGTTCAATTGTTTCTTTGCGTTTCTCATAGATCGGTTTGACGTCTTGATGGTGACGAAGGTGATCTGCTTCTTCCACGTGTTCCTCCCACACATGTCGTTGAATCAGTTTTTGATGTGCTTGACTCTGTGTGCATTGAGACAAGAAAGGGCATCCAGCACAAATTCGCGGATCTGATTTATATTGACGATACCCTTCCTTTGTAGTCGTTGTATATTTTAATATCTCACCAGCTGGGCAAATGTAACAGTCAAAATGCTCTTCATAAACATACTCATGTTTTCTGAAGTAACCCTCTTTGTGCGAGGTCGTGTGTAAGGTAAAGCAGGTGTGATATCGTTTTTCAATAAGTAGCTCGTGATGGCAGGTGTTTTATAAGCGCTCTGCAACAGCTTCTGGTTTACTAACTTTCTCGATGACTTGTTCAACCAATGGCTCTAAAATATGACTATCATGCGTGTTACCCGGGGTTACAATTGTGCCTAGCACGAAGCCGTTGCGGTCTGCGGCCGCATGGAAAGAATAGGCGAACTGTTTTGTACGCTCATCTTTTACATAGTAGCCACTCTCTGGGTCCGTTGTACTCTCCTTAATTTCTTTGTATTCTTCCTTATCAAACTTATCTGGTGGAAACGGCTTTTTTCCATGATCCTCACGGTCTTGGTTAATCTCCTCTTGAAGGCGTTCTTGATAGGCACGTGTTTCTTTTCGAACAACTTTCTTTTCAAATTTGCGCTTATTTGCACTCGCTTTTACATGCGTAGAATCTACAAAAACGTGTTCAGCACTAATTAAATTCTTTTCAGTTGCAGTTTTTAAGATTCGGTAAAATATCTGTTCAAAGAGATCGGTGTTTTTAAATCGGCGCTCATAGTTTTTACCGAAAGTTGAGAAGTGAGGAACTTTATCGTGGAAACCATAGCCTAAAAACCATCGATAAGCCATATTCGTTTTCAATTCTTCAATTGTTTGACGCATGGAGCGAATACCGAAGGTATATTGAATAAATGAGAGTTTAATTAATATTACAGGGTCAATACTTGGGCGCCCTACCTCTGAATACATATCTTTTACCAAGTCATAGATGAATGAGAAATCAATCGCAGCCTCAATTTTGCGAACCAAATGGTCCGCTGGTACAAGTTCGTCTAAAGCAATCATTTCAATTTGATCCCGTTGAATTGGATTATGTTTTGAAAGCATTTTACTCACCTCAAGCATTGTATTACTTCTATTTTAAAATAAAAAAGACTGAAGACAAGCACGATTTTCATCGAGTTTGTCGACAGTCTGAGATGAGCAAGATGCTCATCTTTCTGTATTTTTCTCAATATATTCAAACAAAAAAGACTGACCGTTTCTGTAAAAGCGAGGGTCATAGAGGCCAAGCCTTTCATCATCATCAACCAGAACGACAAATGGGGACCATTCATAAAGGGTTTTAGCTTCAGGACGCTGAGAAAACAATTTATCCAAATCAGCAGTTTCTCTGGATTGAAGCACATATTGGGTTTCCTCTTTCTTAAAAAGGTTATCATTAAAGATGGTTATTTCATCATCTTTTTTGGCAATGACAGAAAAGGTCCATGGAATAAAGTCTGCCGACAGGGCAACTTGATCATATTGATCATTATACTGCTTATAAATAATAAATCCCTGTGTGCTTTGGATCATAACATGAAGAAGCAAAAAGGCCAATGCCATTTTAAAGTAATAAGGGGATTTCAGCTTGTTTCTTCTTGAAAAAATGTAAGCAATTCCCATGATGGTCCAAAACACTAAATCAACAATAGGAATCGTGCCAAAGGTAATCCTCATATTTGAAAATGGCTCCAAATAACCCGTGCCCCATGCATTGAATAAATCGCTTGTATTATGTATGAAAACTGCAAGCCATCCCAGCAGAAAAAGCTTCTTATCCTTTACTTTGAAGAGCAGGAAGGACAGCAGAAAAAACAGCAGAGCCCAGACCGGAGTAAGGAAAACTGAATGGGTAATGCCTCTGTGCCACATCTGATAAAGTCCTTCTGTATCCCATAAGCGGGAGACGACATCAATATCCGGAATTTGGCTAGCACCGACAGCGGTAAGCAAATACGCCCTCTTGGAATTCTTATCCATATCTCGTTTATCGACTGTACCGTAAAGGCTCAAGCCGAATAATGTATGAGTAATTGTGTCCATCATTAACATCCTTTTTTATATTTAGTTTCACTATTATAAGCCTGAAAAAGAATTATAAAAAGAAATATGCAATCTTAAAATGCGTTGCAAACTTTACTTGGGAGCGATAAAATTGAAGGTATTGCAATAATTAAGTGACACATTGATTGCTTGATAAAGTGAAACTTCAATCAGTGGGGGTTCATCCCCCGCTGATTGTAAGTTGAGGCCCGCAGGATGTGGGTCACAAAGACGTTGCCACAGGACAAGGAAAGCTACGGCAGCGATACATCGCACGACCGAAAGCGGTAGCTTTTGGGAGGACGTGGCGTTCTTAGTCTTTGTTCTTCTTTCGGGCCTTTACGGGCAGTTTGACTCCCGCTTACCCTTTTCGGATTGCTATGAGTATTGAAAATGGGAATCTTACTGCCCGTTAGACTGCGATAAACAAATTTTCATATAAGTAAGTGAGGAACGAATATGTCCAAAAATTTTAAAGAAGAAGTTTTATCCCGCCGCACCTTTGCAATCATTTCCCACCCGGATGCCGGTAAAACGACGCTGACTGAAAAACTCCTGTTATTCGGGGGTGCCATTCGTGACGCGGGTACAGTTAAAGGGAAGAAAACAGGCAAGTATGCGACAAGCGACTGGATGGAAATTGAAAAGCAGCGCGGAATTTCTGTTACCTCCAGTGTGATGCAGTTTGAATATGATGGTGCGCGCGTTAATATTCTAGATACTCCTGGTCACCAGGATTTCAGTGAAGACACGTATCGTACGCTGACAGCCGTTGATAGTGCTGTTATGATTATTGACTCAGCGAAAGGCATCGAGGAGCAGACACTTAAATTATTCAAGGTCTGCCGCATGAGAGGAATTCCGATTTTTACTTTTATGAATAAGCTTGATCGCCAGGGGAAGGCACCGCTTGAGCTCCTTGCAGAATTAGAAGAGGTCATGGGAATTGAATCATATCCAATGAACTGGCCAATCGGGATGGGAAAAGAATTCCTCGGAATTTATGATCGGTTTAATAATCGAATTGAGCAATTCAGAGTAGAAGAAGAGGACCGCTTTATTTCCCTGAATGAGGAGGGCGAAATAGAGGGAAACCACTCCATTAAGGATACTGGGCTATATGATCAGACTCTTGAAGAAATTATGCTGTTAAATGAAGCGGGCAATGAGTTTTCAAGAGAGAGAATTGCAAAGGGTGATTTGACTCCTGTGTTTTTTGGAAGCGCGCTGACCAACTTTGGCGTACAGACATTTCTCGAGTCATATCTCCAATTTGCACCGCCGCCGCAGCCGAGGAATTCTACAGCAGGGGAAATTGATCCGCTGTCAGAAGAATTTTCTGGCTTCATATTTAAAATCCAGGCAAATATGAATCCTGCTCATCGCGACCGGATAGCATTTTTAAGAATTTGTTCTGGCCAATTTGAACGTGGCATGGCTGTGAATATACCAAGAATCGGCAAGTCCATCAAGCTTGCGCAGTCCACACAATTCATGGCTGATGACAGAAGTACAGTCGATTCTGCAGTAAGCGGGGATATCATCGGAATTTATGACCCGGGAACTTACCAGATTGGCGATACGTTAACCGCTGGTAAAAATAATTTCCAATATGAACGTCTTCCTCAATTTACACCTGAGCTATTTGTAAAAGTAACTGCCAAAAATGTCATGAAGCAAAAACATTTTCATAAGGGCATCCAGCAGCTGGTGCAGGAAGGAGCCATTCAGCTGTTTAAAACTGTAAAAATGGAAGAATACCTTCTCGGTGCGGTAGGACAGCTGCAATTTGAAGTTTTTGAACACCGCATGAAAAATGAATATAACACAGAAGTTTATATGGAAAGACAAGGCTCAAAAATCGCCCGCTGGGTAGAAGGCGATGAGGTCAACGAAAATCTTTCCAGTGGAAGAAGTCTCCTGGTTAAAGACCGTTACGACAAAAACGTTTTTCTATTTGAAAATGACTTTGCACTCCGATGGTTCCAGGAAAAAAATCCGGATGTAAAACTATATAATCCGATGGACTCAGAATAATCATGCGGCCTCTTTAGGGGCCGTTTTTGCCGTTGGCCCCCGTAAATGACAGAGCCTCTCTTCTCCTGCCTTAATTCCTGTATATTCCTCTGTCAATCCTATTGACATATCCATCAATAGATAATATAGTATTAACACACATACTTTAGTGCTAAAAAGCGTTTAAGTTAAAAAGCAGGAAGTTCAATCTCGATTTAAATATAGACTTTGTCCGCAGAAGAAAGTAGAGCAGTTGCCGGCAGCAGATAGAAACTGGATGGGTGATGAAAATCCAGGCAGCAATTGGTCGAAATACAACTGCATCTCAACAGGACATTCTCTTTAAGCGGGTAAGCAGAAATGGCTTATCAATTAGGGTGGTACCGCGGAGCTCCTTCGTCCCTATAGGCGAGAGGGCTCTTTTTGTTTGCTTCCGAATTTCTGGTATTTTTTAGGAGGAATACATTATGCAACAGGAACATGCAGCATTGAATTTGAAGCCGCTGGAGGCGCTTATTGTAACTTTAATAATCCTTGGCGGGATTAGTTATTCTATTATTTTCGCAGGGGCAGTGCCTCATATTCCCGTTGTTTTCGCGATAATGGGGTTAATTGCTTATGGCTTAATAAAAAAAGTATCCATTGCACAGCTGGAAAAGGGGCTGATTGAAGGTGCGCAGTCCGGATTAGGGGCGATTTTCATTTTCTTTTTAATCGGCATGCTGATAAGCAGCTGGATGGCAAGCGGAACCATTCCTACATTTATTTATATGGCTTTGGAAGCTGTTAATGGAAAGTTCTTTTATGCCATTGTGTTTGTGGTAGCATCTGTGATTGGCATGAGCATTGGAAGCTCGCTTACGACGGCTGCTACATTAGGAGTGGCCTTTATGGGTGTCAGCTCTGCTTTGGGTCTTTCTGATGCGATTACTGCAGGTGCAGTTATATCCGGCGCATTTTTTGGAGATAAAATGTCTCCGTTGTCCGATACAACTAACCTGGCATCATCGACAGTTAAGGTGGATTTATTTGAGCATATTAAGACTATGGCATGGACAACGATTCCTTCGTTTATCATTTCTTTGGCAATCTTTGCTGTGCTGTCACCAGGCGAGGCAGCCTCTGATTTTTCAAAGATTGCCCAGCTGAAAAAAACTCTTCTGGATGAGGGGCTGGTACATTGGTACTCCCTAATTCCATTTGTCATTTTGACTATTATGGCCATTAAAAAAGTATCAGCAATCATCACGCTGTCTGCCGGAATTTTATCGGCATTAATCTTAGCCATTTTTGTCCAAAACAGCTTCGGTTTCGAAAAAGTGATGTCATTGCTGTATTCGGGATATGCCTCAAAAAGTGGTTCAGAGGAAATTGACGCACTATTATCAAGAGGCGGCATGGAAAGCATGATGTTTTCTATTTCTTTGGTATTGCTTGCACTTTCTATGGGTGGTTTATTCTTAAAGCTTGGCATTCTTCCAGCTTTGCTTGAAGGCATCAAAGGAGTATTGAATCGTGTGTCCGCTCTGGTGGCGGCAGCAGCAGGAACAGCAATCGGGATTAACTTCCTGCTTGGTGAACAGTATCTGTCGATTCTCTTAACTGGGAATGCTTTCAGGGAGCCTTTTGAAAAAGCCGGACTGCACCCGAAGAATCTTTCCAGGATTCTTGAGGATGCCGGCACTGTGGTAAATCCGTTAGTCCCGTGGAGTGTTTGCGGAGTTTTTCTAACAGGTGTACTAGGGGTGGAAACAGCAGCTTACCTGCCGTTTGCGTTCTTCTGTATACTAAGTCCGGTTATTACTCTTATCTATGGATTCACTGGTTTAAAAATCGAAAAAATTGAGAAAAAAGCAGCTGTGTAATGCTGCTTTTTTCTGTGGGCAAAGATCCATATTATATCGAATTTTGAATGATAGAACCTCTTTAAAGTCAAATATAATGTTCTTTTTCCCCATTTAACAGCACATTGATTTCTTGCATAGTGATTGCTGCTTTAATATAGTTAAAATGTATTTTAACCAATCATTGCAGCCGTCATATAATTACTGACTTTGAAAGGAGCAGAATGTGTGAGAATAAGTGATTTTTCAATCAAAAGACCAATCTTTACATTGGTTACGATGTTCTTAGTGCTTATTTTAGGGGTTGTCTCCCTCTTGAATATTCCATTAAAACTCATACCCGATCTAAATCCTCCTGTAGGAGTAGTAGTAACTTCATATCCAGGAGCAAGTCCCGATGAAGTTGTGGAAAAAGTAACAAAGCCGCTCGAGGAAAATCTGGCAACATTGCCGGGGATTAAAACCCTAACCTCTACCTCACAAGAGAGCGCAAACTTCATTCTGATGCAATTTTCCTGGACTACAGATATAGATGAAATACAAAGTGAAGTTATTCAAAGGCTGGACCAGACACAGCTTCCTGATGAAGCTGATAAACCTCGCTTTATGAAGTTTGATCCTGCCCAGTTTCCTATCATACAATTATCCCTCAGTGCAGATGAGGAGCCAGAAGCATTAAGAAGGCTTGCAGAACAACTGAATCTGGAGCTGACCAAAGTTGAAGGAGTAGCAAGCGTAAATCTCTCCGGAACAGCCATTAAGGAAGTAAGGGTGGAACTTGATCAGGATAAACTAAGTGATTTCAAACTAAGCCAGGCTGATGTTGTGGATGTAATTGAATCCAATAATATTTCAATGCCAGGTGATCCGGTTTTGACTGAGGGAAAAGAGCTGACAACCAGGATCATTAGTTCCATTGATTCCCTTGATACGCTGAAAAAACTTACCGTAACAGTTGACCCCGCAACTGGCGATAAAGTAAGCCTTGAAGAGATCTCAGAGGTTCAGCTGGCCAGCCAGGATGATCGCACCATCACGCGCACAAACCAATCTCCATCTGTCTTACTGAGTGTCCTGCAGCAATCAGACGCTAATACGGCAGAAGTTTCAAATCAGTTCATACAAAAATTGGATGATCTTCTTGAGAAAGAACAGTTTGAAAATATTGAATCAGAAATTCTTTTTGACCAGGGGGATTACATAAACCTTGCAATAGGGAATATCTCCAATTCACTGATTCTTGGCGGTGCTTTTGCTATGATTGTGCTATTTTTCTTTTTGAAAAATGTTAAAAGCCCGCTTATTATTGGCATCTCTATTCCTTATTCTGTTATTTTTACCTTTGTTTTAATGTATTTTTCAGATTTCACCTTAAATATTATGACACTTGGCGGATTGGCGCTTGGAATTGGGATGCTGGTGGATAATTCCATCGTAGTTATTGAAAATATTTACCGCCATTTATCAATGGGGAAAGATTCTAAAACGGCTGCCAGCGATGGAGCTAAAGAAGTAGGAGGTGCGATTACTGCTTCAACACTGACGACTGTCGCTGTATTCCTCCCTGTAGTATTTATAACTGGAATCATCGGTGAATTGTTTAAGGAGTTTGCCCTGACCATTTCCTTTAGCCTATTTGCATCTCTAGTTGTTGCACTGACAGTTGTGCCAATGCTGGCGAGCAGGCTGCTGAAGTCTCCAAAAACAAACATTGAGACAAAACGGCAGGAATCAGGCTTAATGCGTTCACTTGAAAAATCGATTAAATGGTCTTTGCGGAATCGCGCAGTGGTAATAGCGATTACCATGCTGTTATTGGCAGCGGGCAGCTTTGGAATGACCACAGTAGGCACGCAATTTCTTCCGAATGCAGATGAAGGCTTCTTTACGGTGCGAATGGAGCTTGAAAACGGCACTGCACTTTCAGAAACGGAAAAGGTTATATCTGCTCTAGAGGAAGAATTAAAGGATGAAGAAGAGGTAGATACATATGTAAGCCTCATTGGAACTACACAGGAAGGATCCTTCCGGGGCTCGAAGAATGCCAATATCGCTGAATTGTATATCAAAATGAAAGGGCTTGATCAGCGGGAAAGATCAACATTTGAATTTGCCGATGATGTCAAAAAGGATCTGGAAAATGCTGCATCAAAGGTTAATGAAACTGCCGAACTCTCATTTAACATGCAATCTTCATCCGGTACAGCTCCGAATACACTGACTTTCAGTGTAAGGGATACAGATCCAAACCGCTTAACGGATAATGTAGATAAAATCTATAATGCATTGAAGGACTTGAATGATGTAACAGAATTATCGACTGACCTTATGGATACCGTTGAAGAAATTCAAATTACTGTGGACCGTGAAAAGGCACTTGAGCAAGGCCTGGCTCCAGCCCAGGTAGCCATGGCAGTAAATGATGTAACACGGGGCAATCGGGCAACACAAATGATAGATGAAGAATCGAATATATATGGTGTTTTTGTTGAGTACGATCGGGAAGTCACACAGGATATAGATAATCTAAAAGAATTGCTTATAAAAAAGCCTGATGGAAATTATGCTGCTCTCAGTGACGTAACTAATATAGAACGCGGAGAAGGACCGGTCAATATTCAGCGCATCAATCAGCAGGATGCTGTCCAATTTACTTTAAAGTACAAGTCTTCAACAAACATGGGTGCCATGTCAAAAGAAGTGGATAAAGAAATTGCCGACCTTGATTTACCGGATGGAACGGAGATCGTTTTTAGCGGTGACAGGGAATTGCTGGAATCATCTATCGATGACCTGATTCTGGCCTTTGTTCTGGCAATCATCTTTATTTATCTTGTCATGGCAGCCCAATTTGAGTCGCTGAAGTATCCGCTAGTTATTATGTTTACTGTGCCTCTCATGGTGATAGGTGTTGCAATTGCTCTCACGGCAACCCAAACACCGATTAGCTTAACTGCAATAATCGGGATTATTGTGCTTGCAGGAATTGTAGTTAATAATGCAATAGTCATTGTCGATTATATTAATCAAAAGAAAGGAAATGGCCTTAAGACCTACGATGCCATAATTATTTCAGTTAAGGACCGTGCAAGGCCAATACTTATGACGGCTTTAACAACCATTCTTGGATTAGTTCCTCTTGCACTAGGTATAGGAGAAGGGACAGAAATTAACCAGCCTATGGGAATTGCACTGATAGGCGGGCTGATCAGCAGTACGTTCCTGACACTATTTGTGATACCTGTTGTATATAGTTTCTTTGACAGGGATACAAGGCGGTTAAATAAAATGTATGCAACACCGGATGGCCATTTAGTGCCAGCTTACCTGCTTGAAGAAAGAGTGGATAAAGACTGGAATCACAATAAAGGTGCAGAAGACAAAAAACAGCTTCAAACCTCTGAAGCCAGATCATACAGCAGAGATGATATGGCAGCCATGCTGGAAGAGTTGTTGAAAATTGTAAAAGAAGATAGCAAGGAGAAAAAAGAACGCAACAGGGATGAAAATACCTAATCGTATGCAGGCTCCTTCTATAAGAAGGGGCCTTTTGGCATACTGTTGTCAAAATTGAATTAATTTTTTTAATGGAGTTTCAGGAAAATATCTGGAAAATTCTTTTGATAATTGGCCTATAAACAGAGCACAATAAAAGTATCGACTTGTAGCTGGTGGTAATGAAATGAAAAAACTCAGTAAACTAGAAGCAGTTTTTTGGAGTATTGCATTGCCTGGTTTTAGCCAATTATTAATGGGGCAGCTGTGGAAGGGAACTTTATTTGTCGCGCTTGAATTTATCATTAATGTATACAGCCATTTTAATTCAGCCATCATGCTCAGTTTTATGGGAGAAATTGATAAAGCGGTTCATGTCCTTAATTATCAGTGGCTCATGTTTTACCCCTGTCTTTACATGTTTGCAATGTGGGATGCATATCGTACTGCTATGCCGGAAAATGAAGAATTATCTTTCCTTCCCTTTGTGTTTAGTGCCTATTTTGTGACAGTAGGACTTATGTACTCAACTAAGCTGAAATTATTTGGAATCTTTTTTGGGCCGGTCTTTCTTCCCATGCTCTTTGTTATTCCGGGTGTATTAACCGGTCTTTTGATCAGATGGATCATTTTGAAATGGAGAAGGCACCCGGTGCAAAGTTAAGATGGCACTTGATATCATTAATGAAAAAAGCTTTGGCACACTAATCAATTTAGTGATTGTTAAAGCTTTTTATCTTTCTTAAAAATAAATTCTTTAATTACCCCCAAAAATCCCTTTCATGATTCCGTACAGTTGTAATGAACAAGCGGCCGCTTTAATTAAATTTTGAGGTGAAATCATTGAAATTTTTATCCAGCATAGAAATGAATAAAATGGCAAAGAGCACACTAGCGCTGGTGATTGCAGGAACATTCACATTTTCAGCCGCAACAGCCTTTGCGAGTGAAAACAAGGAAGATGCAGATTTTGAAACAGTTGAAATAAAAAATGACCTGTCAGCGGAAGCAACAGCTGAATCAAATAAAGATGCAGCAGAATCCATTGAAAATGCTAAAGAAAAGCTTGATGAAATTGAATCAGAAACCCCATCTCTATTGCCTGGAAGCTTCTTCTACTTTGCAAAGCTTGCATTGGAAAAAGTGAAGCTTGCTCTAACTTTTGATGACATAAAAGATGCAAAATTGCTTGCCGGTTACGCTGCAGAGCGTATGGCTGAAGCAGAAGCACTTTTTGCTGAAGGAAAGGAAGAAGAAGCTATTGAAGCAATAGAAAAAGCATTGGAACAGATGGAAAACGCTGAAACCATCGTTGATGAAGCTAATGAAGACACAGAAGAATCTAAATCAGATGATGAGTACAACGGTAATCTAATCAGCGAAGACGAATCAGCTGAAGATGAGGCATCTGAAGAGGATGCTCCTGCTGAAGACTCTGCAGACGGTGAAGATTCTTCAGATAATGACACGGCAGACAAGGAAACTGAAGAAGAAGTAAAGGAAATCCTTGCACAGAATATCATTGCCCTCCAGGCAAATCTGGCTAAGTTTTCAGAAAGATTCGATGAAGATCATCCTGCCGTTTTAGCGATGCAAAAAAACATTGCTAAGTTCTCTGAAAAATGGTCTGAACAAGTGATAGATGAAAAAGAATATACTGGAAATGACCAGGCTGGGCAAGCTGCAGAAATGGCGCCTGCACCGATTAAATCTGAAGATGCTTCTTCAGGAACTGAAACAGCAGAAGATCCGGCGAAAGAGATTGATAAATCAGCTCCTGAAGAGAAAACTGTGTTACCTGAAGTTCCCGTGAAGGTATCTAAAGAAGCAAAAGATGCAGCTAAAGCTGAGAAGAAAAAAGCTCATGAAGAGGCAAAAGTTATAGAGGCCCAAAAGAGAGCGGAAGCAAAGGCCGCACGCGAAGCAGCTAAACAAGCTGAAAAAGAAGCACGTGAGGAAGCTATGAAAGCAGCAAAAGAACAGCAGGCAAAGAAAGTTCAAGAAAAGCAGGCAGAGGCAAAGAGCCATGCCGGCAAAGGTAAAGAGAAAGCTGAAGAAGCAAAAGGTCAAGGCAAAGAGAATAAAGGCAACTAATTTTAGCTGGAAAGGAAAGCACTTCGAGGCTTTCTTTTCCTTAGTCAATAAAACCACCCTAAAAAAAATAATCTGGACACCGTATGTTATAATGTGTTTTGAAAAGAGGTGGGGCTATTGCTAAGTTTATTGTTTATGGCGAAGAAGCGTAAAAGAACGCTCGAAGAAACGGTAGAGTTAATACAGCAGGGAGATACAGCATTAAATAATGAGCTAATAGAGTCATATAAGCCGTTTATTGCTAAAACAGTATCATCAGTCTGCAAGAGATACATACATGAATCAGATGATGAATTCAGCATTGGTCTCATCGCTTTTAATGAAGCCATTCAAAAGTACAGTCCTGATAAAGGGAGTTCATTGATCAGTTTTTCGGAAGTGCTGATTAAAAGGCGGGTTATTGACTATATCCGCAAGCAATCCAAATTTCAGAATCTTAGTTTTAATGGAGGCTCTAATCTGGAAGATGATGATACGGGTTCGGCGATTGAAGACGAATTGTCCATTGAAGACTTCAGGAAAAAAACGGATGAAGAACTGAGAAAAGAAGAAATTCTCCAGTTTACACAGATTCTGCAGGAATTCGACCTTACCTTCAGCGATCTGATCGAGCAGTCTCCAAAGCATGCAGATGCACGAAAAAATGCGATGACTGTAGCCAAGATTCTGGTTGAAAATGATGAACTCAAAAACATACTTTATGATAAAAAAAAGCTGCCTATAAAGCAGCTGGAGAGCTATGTTTCCTTAAGCAGAAAAACAATAGAGAGAAATAGGAAATATATAATTGCCATATCACTGATATTAACTGGTGATTATATCTTTCTAAAGGATTATATCAAAGGGGTGTTGGAAACGTGAAGACAGGAATTATCATGGAAATAAATGAACGTTTTTTAACACTATTAACCCCGGAAGGAGAATTTCTGCGGGCCCGAAAACAAGATGGGGCATATGCACTTGGCCAGGAAATTGAATTCTTCCCAATAGAACTGAAAAACGGAAAAAAGTCGTCGCCTTTAACTATTTTTAATCTATTTAGAGGAAAAGGATTAATGGCTGCAGCTTTTGCACTAATGCTCGCAATCGTTTCTTTACTGCCGTTCCTGCAAAACGACGAAGTGTATGCATATATGTCAATAGACGTTAATCCGAGTATTGAATTAGGGGTCAATCAAAAATATCAGGTAGTAGAACTCGTTCCTTATAATGAAGAAGGAGAACTAATTATCCAAAACATCAAGAACTGGAAAAAGAACAGCATTCATGAGGTAGCAGACAAAATTCTTCTTCAGATAAAGAAACAAGGCTATTTTAAGGAAAATAAAGAGGTAGTGATTGCTGCCGTATATACAGAACAGAATAAAGAAGCGGATGAGCGAATTCAGGAGGAGTTGGCAGATATAAAACAGGCTGCACAAAAAGAGCAGCTTGAAGTAACTTTACTGGAAGCTAGTGAAGAGGAAAGAGAAGCTGCTATTGAAAAAGGGCTCTCACCTGGATTATATAAAGAAAATAAATTAAAAGCTGACGCTGACAAGAAAGAAAAACCTGAACCTGCAATTCCGGATAAAGAGACAGATAAAGAATCTCATGCTCCGCAAAAACCGGCAGAAAATACGCAAAGCCAATTAAAAAAGCAGCAGCAAATAGAAGTGAATAAAGAAAAACCTGCTGTTCCAGGGCAAATAAAGAAATCTGAGAAACAGCAAAAACAGCAAAATAACAGCGGTAAAAACAATGGGAATAATTATGAAAAAAGGCACAATAATATAGAAAAGAAAGACCAAGGAAATAATGTAAAAGCCCAAAATCATCCAAGTGAAAAAAAAAATAATAAGGCTAATGAAAACAGAAATAACACCGAGAGAAATCCTAAAGAAATAGAAAATGGGAAAAACAGAAGCGAAAATGGTCCTGAGAGAAACCAAGACAGGGACAATCGCAATAATTCCAGCGGAAATAAGCAAGGTAAACACGATGAAAGAGGAAATCGATAAAAATGAAGTCCGGAGCTCGCTCCGGACTTTTTCCATTTATATGAAGTTGTTATTGATTATTCTGGCCGGACATTTGTGCCTGGGCTTGCTGCACTAATCGCTTAGTAATTTCTCCGCCGACGGATCCGTTAGCCCGGGATACAGTATCAGAGCCTAATTGAACACCAAATTCCTGGGCAATTTCATATTTAACCTGGTCCATGTATTGTTCAATCCCAGGAACTAAAAGCTTATTGCTGCTTCTTGCCATTGTATTCAACTCCTTTTTATTGGTCTTACAGAGTTTATCTTCCCTCTGTATTTGTAGTATGAATTAAAAAGGGGGTTTCATAAGTGGTAATATTTCGGCATAAGCAGTTTCTTTACTTTTCTTTATCAACAGCAGCTTCCAGAAGAATATCTGCAATATGAACGGCCTTTGCGTTTCCGGATAAACCTTCCCGTTCTATCCCCAGCTTCATCTGCAGAAGACAGCCCGGATTCGAGGTCACAATTACTGCTGCATCTGCCGACTTGGCCTGAATCATTTTATGATCAAGTATTTGCATAGACATTTCAGATTCAACAATATTATAAATACCGGCAGAGCCGCAGCATCTGTCTGCATCCTTCATTTCCCTAAATTCGATGCCTTTAATTGAATTCAGAAGGGTACGCGGTGCTGTTGAGGTTTTCATGACATTGCGCAAATGACAGGAATCCTGATAGGTTATGATCTGCCCTGGCAGCTCAAGATTAACTTTTTTGTGAAATTCAAGTTCGTATAGAATTTCGCTGATATCTTTGAGCTTTTGCGAAAACTTTACAGCTCTTTCATGCCATTCCCGGTCATCTTTAAGAAGATGGTCATAGTCAATAAGGAATGCTCCGCATCCACCTGCATTTGTAATGATATAGTCTGCGTCCAGTTTCTCAAAAGCCTCTATGTTCCGCTTTGCCAAGTTTTTGGCCGCTTGTTTTTCACCGCTATGGCCATGAAGAGCGCCGCAGCAGGCTTGATTTTGAGGAATATGGATTTCACATCCTGCAAGCTGCAGAAGTTTTATTGTCGCATTATTGGTTTCCAGGAACATCGTATCCATTAAGCACCCAGTAAAAAAAGCGGCTTTTTTTATAGGTTTATCTGCTGAGAGATAGGATGGCCTATTTTTCATTTCTTTTAATTTTGGTACTTGAGGAAGTACCTTTTCCATGGCCGTGAGGTTTTTTGGAAGCCAATTCAGCATTCCTGTTTTCCTGGCGGCCGATTGCAGACCTGAACGCTGATAAAAGCCTAATAGGCCGGCAGCTGCCCTCATTCTGTTCTGGTGGGGGAAAAGCCCATTAAAGACCAAACTGCGAACAGCTTTGACCGGAAGCGAGTGTTTCTTATTCTGATTAATAATATCTCTCGCTTCTTCCAGCAAGTGTCCATATTTTACTCCTGAAGGACATACAGGCTCGCATGCCCGGCAGCCCAGGCAAAGATCAAGAGATCTCTCTACGTCTTCATCCGGTTCAATCAATCCGTCAGCAACAGCTTTCATTAACGCGATCCTGCCCCTTGGAGAGTGTGTTTCTTTAAAGCCTGACTCGACATAAGTAGGGCAGGAAGGGAGGCAAAAGCCGCAGCGCATGCAATTCAGGAGCTCATCTTCATTCATTCGGTTCTTAAATTCTTCCTGAATGATTGTTTGTTCTTTTAATGTTGTCATTGTGCAACCACCACTCGTTTTCTGTTATCCTTGGCAAAAATTTTGCCGGGATTAAGAATGTTATTGGGGTCTAAAGCAGTCTTAACAGCTTTCATTGCATCAATCCCAGCCTTCCCCAGTTTCAGTTCTAGATAGGGAGCTTTCATGATCCCTACTCCATGTTCGCCTGTTATAGTCCCTCCAAGTTCAATCGCCTTGACAAAAATCTCTTCAAAAGCTTTTTCAACCCGTTCCATTTCATCTTTATCCCGGGCATCTGCGGGGCAGGTCGGATGCAGGTTTCCATCACCGGCATGGCCAAATGTACAAATGAAAAGTCCGTATTTTTTGGAAATTTCATTTATTGCTTTTACCATGTTGGCAATTTCAGATCTTGGCACTGTAGCATCTTCAAGAATGGTCGTCGGCTTTAGGCGTGCGAGAGCCGATAATGCGGCACGCCTAGCAGTCCGCAAGGCTTCTGCTTCCATTTCAGAATTTGCGAGCTGTACAGATACAGCCCCTTGTTTCTTGCAGATTTCAGCCATTTTCTGCATATCCTTTTCCACGACCTCAAGCGGACCATCCTGTTCAATAAGAAGTACAGCTTGGACATCGGTTGGCAATCCAATTTGGGCGAAATCCTCAACTGCTTTTAATGTAGGCTGATCTAAAAATTCAAGGGTGGCGGGTATGATTTTGTCTGCGATGATTTTTGAGACTGATTTTGCAGCTTGTTCAAGATCCTGATATAGAGCGAGCATTGTCTTTTTTGACTCAGGAAGCGGGATTAATTTTAATGTTGCTTCCGTAATAATCCCCAAAGTTCCTTCAGATCCAACCAGCAGTCTGGTAAAATCATATCCTGCCACGTCCTTCGCAAGCTTGCCGCCCGTTCTGATAATGTCTCCGCCCGCAAGTACAGCTTCCAGCCCCATCACATAGTCCCTTGTAACTCCATATTTCAATCCACGCAGTCCGCCTGAATTTTCATTGATGTTTCCTCCGATTGTGCTTATTTTCATCGAACTTGGATCAGGAGGATAAAAAAGCCCTCTTGCTTCAACCTGGTTAATCATGTCAAGCGTGATGACACCGGGCTGTACTGTAACCGTAAGATTTTCTTCATCGATTTCAATGACTTTATTCATATGCTTAAACAGGAGTACAATCCCGCCTTCTGTAGGACAGGTGCCTGCACATAAATTGGTGCCTGATCCCCTTGGTACGATGGGAATTGCTGAGCTGCTGCAAATCTTGAGGATGCTGGAAACTTCCTGAGCATTTCGCGGACTGATCACTGCATCGGGCATCGATTGGAAATTTGGTGTCGCGTCATATGAATAGACGAGGCGCCCTGCTTTGGAGTCATCATAATTATCAGCGCCGACAACGGCAATTAATTCTTCTTTTATTTGAACATCAACCAAATGGATCCTCTCCTTTAATGTAAACTGGCAATATCTATTTCTTTAAGTATAAAAAAAGCAGGGAACACCCTGCTATGGTTAACTATACAAATATTGATGTCTATTTTAATTGTTTTTTGTGCCTTCCTCTAAAAGTTTTACCGCTATAAATAATTTCATTAAATCATTCAAATTAGATGTATATAGCCCGGAAAGATCCGATATTTTTTTGAGTCTGTAATGAAGGGTGTTAATATGTATATGCAAGGCCTCAGCAGTATTTTTCAAGGAATGATTTTGCCTGAACAGTTCCTGAAGAGTTACCATAAGATCCTGTTCATTCATGAATGTGCCGATGGTTCTTTCTATAAAGTCCTTTTTAGTTTCTGGAGATAGATCATCAAATATCATTTCAATGGTCAAATCCTGATCAAATATGATGGTGCCTCGGTCTTTTGCGATTTTTAACGCTCGCTCTGCCTGCATAAATGAGTCGGAAAGGCTGAAGGGAGGCAATGGTTTACCGGTACCAATGCTTACTTCAGCAGCTAGAAGGTTTTCAAGAAAACGATGGAAGCGGGTGACCTTTTCCCCTATACTATTTTCTTTTTTTGCTGAAGAAACCCCGGCTAAAAGCACAATTCGATTGTTGCCCCAGCGAATCAGAATATCATGCGGACCTGCTTCTTTCCAAGATAAAATTCTATTCCAAAGATCCCGATGAAGCAATTGGCTATTTTGCCTGAACTCTGCTATAGAAACCTGTCTGTCAACAGCCAGATTTATTTTCAGCAGATGAGCCCGTTCTTTGAATGCAGGATCCCATTCTTTTTTCTCCAGCCAGTCAAACATAAAACCTTCCAGTGCACGAGCCTGCCAATCGAGCTGCTCTGCAAAGTAACTTTCACTGATAAATAACTCTGTTAGTTTGCGGATGATTTCTGCGAATGGGGAAATTTTATTGGGATTTCCGGTTATGCCAATAACGCCAACTGTTTCCCCTTTAAAAAAGATCGGCAGGTTAATACCCGCTTTTACACCCTGAAGGCGTGACTGATCCTCCCTGGTAATAATCAGCTTTTCCTTATTTTTCATGCTAAGAAGTGCTCCTTCATGAAAACTGCCTATTCTGCCTGCATCTGTACTTGCAATGATCACCCCGCAGGTATTGGCAACTATGATATCTTCCTGAAGAAACTGACGCACTTCAGCTATAATTTTTTCAGCCAGGTCAGGCAACAACATGTCATATCTCCCTTTGATTTTTTGACTTTATTATATATAAATAAAAAACTTCCTGCGAATTTTCTAATATCCCTTTTAAAAACCGGGTATATTCATTATGATAAGGGTTAGAAAAATTTCGAAGGGGACAGGTATGATATGTGGAAAGACGTAAGAAGTTGGCTGGATAAACTAACACCTGCCCAAGTAATATCCGGATATTATTTATTGGCAGTATCTGTATCGGTACTTTTATTAAGAATACCGGCTGTACATAAACCAGGAGTGGCGGTTGCATTTATTGATACGGTTTTCACTGCTGTAAGTGCAGTCAGTGTGACTGGTCTGTCTGTGGTTGATATATCAGAAACATACAGTGTTTTTGGTTATTTTGTCATCATGTTCATCCTTCAGTTTGGCGGAATAGGGATCATGGCGCTGGGCACATTCTTTTGGCTTCTGCTGGGCCGCAAGATTGGATTAAGAGGGCGCCGCCTCATAATGGTCGATCATAATCAATATGCTTTGTCAGGCCTGGTCAATTTAGTAAAAGAAATCATTAAAATTATATTAGTGATTGAAACGCTTGGTGCACTAATATTGGGTTTTCATTTTCTTAAATATTATCCGGCATGGGATGACGCATTCCTGCATGCGCTGTTCGCATCTGTCAGTGCAACAACCAACGGAGGCATGGATATTACAGGAGCCTCTCTTAAACCATATGCCGGCGATTATTTCGTGCAGCTGATCAATATTATTCTGATTACTTTAGGAGCTATAGGTTTTCCTGTTCTTATCGAATTAAAGCAATATTTATTTCGGAATAAATGGGATCAGGAACCATCTTTTCGCTTTTCCTTATTTGCAAAATTGACGACTGTTACGTATGCCGCCCTTCTTGTGTTTGGTACGGTTATATTGCTCATCATGGAATTCAATCAATATTTTAAAGACATGAACTGGCATGAAAGCTTCTTTTATGCATTCTTCCAATCCGCAACCACCCGGAGCGGCGGTTTATCAACCATGGATGTAAATGAGTTTACAATGCCTACTCTCATCATAATGAGTATTTTAATGTTCATCGGGGCATCACCGAGTTCTGTCGGCGGGGGCATCAGGACGACTACCTTTGCTGTGAATATCCTTTTTATATATCACTTTGCCAAAGGAAATCGGGATATAAAAATATTTAAAAGAGAAATTCATGAAGATGATATTCTGAAGTCCCTTGCTATCACATTGCTTGCAATTGGAATGTGTTTTCTCTCTGTTGTCATTCTAAGTATTACAGAAAAGCAGATGGAGCTTATTGAAATAATTTTCGAGGTCTGTTCAGCTTTTGGTACTACAGGTCTATCGTTAGGAATCACACCTGAATTATCAATGATCGGGAAATGTATCATAATGGCCTTAATGTTTATTGGAAGAATTGGATTAACTTCTTTCTTATTTATTATAGGCGGCAAAGAAAAACAGCCGAATTTTCATTATCCTAAAGAGCGAGTTATTATTGGATAAAAAGCAGCCCGGAAGTTAATTCCGGACTGCTTTTTTTGTCTATACCCATCGCCTATGCGCTTGGGCTTTTCTTATTAATCCGTCCCGCGGCTGACATCCTTGGTAGGATGCATGAATGGGTAGCCTTGAGGCGGCTTTTTGCTTTCAAGGAGTTCTTTGTTTTCCGATGTATTCCAGCCGATATCATTTGTCGGATGAATCCATTCCTCACCTGCCATCACTGCAGGATCTGTTTCATCGCTCCAGTTTTCCAGCGGTGAACTGTCCGAAGAATAATAACTGTCCCCAATGGTTACGCCAAAAGAATTCTTGAAAGGCGGCTGAAGTTTCATGCCTGTGTCTTTAAAGCTCGGTGCTTCTATTTGATGTGGAAGTGTCTCATCAATGCCAATGTTTTTGTTATCTTTATTATTTTTATTAGTCATAGCGCTCATTCCTTTTTACTCTATTTTTTGCACCGCAGTAAAATTTATGATTGTAAAATAAGGAAGACTCAGATAGGAATGAAACCGTGTTTTTTACTAAAAATAAAGCTGTGTTAAACCTGAAAATGGATTTAGCACTATGAAATATATTTCAGGAGGAGATTGGGATGGCCAAACGAAAAGCTGAGTATAATGCCGTTGAAAAATACAGCAAAACGCCTAAGAAGAACCTTCAGGAATCAGAGTTTTCAGCAGAATTCAGCCAGGGAGAGAATCCCATGAAAATGGCTAACCGCAATTCCAAGCATGGGAGAGAGGGAAGAGCCTAGTGGATCATAATAAACCACGAAAAAAAGGCCGGCAAAATGGCTCGGCCAATGTAGAATTCGGTATGGAGTTTGGTGATATAAATGCCGGAAAACTTTATGAGCTGCCATTTATGAACCGTGATAAAGATAAAAAAAAAGATCGGGATAAATGCTAAAAAACCGGCAGATTCCTGCCGGTTTTATCATTCATGTATATGGCCAGTAAAGATGGAAACTGTTTCTGTGCTTGAGTCGAAATAGGCAAGCAGAACAGAGTCACTCTTTTCAATTATTCCATCCTTAATATATTGTTCAATATCAAAAGATAATCTTTCACTTAAGGTATGTTTGTATATTTCTTTTTCATTCAGCTGAAGGCTTAAGAAGCTTTCTCCCAGCTGGATTGGATTTTCAAGCAGAGACTGGTAAAGCTTTGATCTTTCGGATTTTTCAAAGCTTGGCTGCCACCAGGGTTTTCTAGGCTTGTATTTTTGTTTTGAAATATAGTCAAACTTCATAAGGCCTTCTGCTATATCCAAATCAGCAATTTCTTTTGATTGCAGGAATTCAAAAAGGCGTTTGAAAAGATCCTCAAGCTGATGGCCAATTCTGGACCATCCTTTTTTCTCCCAATAACTTCCAAATTCCTGGAAGAAATCGAATGGAGTCGGAAATACTTTTGTAACCAAATATTCAACGGTCGCATCCATTCTATGATCATTCCAATATTTCTCTAAAACATCTTCAACTTGTTTAATGCGAATGATGTCATCAAAGGATAAAACATTATTTCCAAGTATTTCATATGGTGAATGGTCCATATAAATATATTGATGATCTTCTGCTCTCAAGCGAAGCCCGGTGCCTCTCAGCATTTTTAAGAAGCCGAGCTGGAGCTCTTCGGGCCGCATTGCAAAAACATCATTGAATGTTCTTTTGAATGAATCATAATCTTCCTCCGGCAGTCCGGCAATTAAGTCAAGATGCTGGTCGATTTTTCCTCCATCCTTTACCATTGTGACCGTGCGGCAAAGTTTGTCAAAGTTCTGCTTCCTCATGACCAATTCATTGGTATAGTCATTAGTCGATTGTACACCAATTTCAAATCGGAATAATCCTGCCGGAGCTTCCTTGTTTAGAAATTCAATTACTTCCGGTCTCATGATATCTGCAGTGATCTCAAATTGAAATACAGTTCCCGGCAGATGTTCATCGATTAAAAATTGGAACATTTCCAAAGCATAACTGCGGCTTATGTTGAAAGTGCGGTCCACAAATTTAAGGGTTTTGGCACCATTCTTCATTAAATATCGGATGTCATCCTTAATTTTTTCCCTGTCAAAGTAGCGCACACCTACTTCAATAGAGGAAAGGCAAAACTGGCAGCTGAAAGGGCATCCCCGGCTGGTTTCTATATAAGTGACCCGTTTAGAAAGGTGGGGAATATCTTCTTCAAAGCGGAATGGTGAGGGCAGCTCGCGCAAATCCAGCTTATTCCGCTGCGGATTAATACGAACCTGGCCATTTTCCCTGAAAGCAAGTCCATGCACATTTTCCATATTCATGGTGCCATTCAGCTCTGTCAGCAGCTGTTTGAATGTTTCCTCACCTTCCCCGATAACAATGTAATCAAATTCTTTTATATTGTTCATCCAATCCGCAACATCATATGTCACTTCAGGTCCTCCGACTGCAATATGAATGGAGGGGTCAATCTTTTTTATCATTTTAATGACCTTAATGGTCTCTTCGATATTCCATATATAACAGCTGAATCCGATCACATCAGGTTTTTTGCGGACCAGATCTGTAACGATATTCATTACCGGATCTTTAATTGTATATTCGGCTAATTCCACATTGAATTCAGGCTGAGCGTATGCCTTTAGATAGCGGATCGCTATATTTGTATGAATGTATTTGGCATTAAGCGTACTGGCGATAACTTTCATTTATTTTTGAACTCCCTTTTTAGCAACTTAAACATCATATAATTGTATCATATTTTTGAATGAAAAAAAGGAAGTAAAACATTGACATATGATAAGGAAAATAAACTATACTAATTATTATAATATTTATAAAAATTCAACAATTTGCATTGAAACTATAGTAAGATAGTTGAAAAATATAATATTTAGCTGGGAGAGGGAATGAATGAAGGTAAGTCTTTTTGCAACATGTCTGGTAGATATGTTTCAGGGAAATGCAGGCAAAGCAGCTGTTGAATTGCTTGAGCGCCTGGGATGTGAAATAGATTTTCCGGAATCACAGGTCTGCTGCGGCCAGCCTGCCTACAACAGCGGCTATGTGAAAGAATCAAAGGAAGCCATGAAAAGGATGATCACAGCATTTGAGCATGCAGAATATGTTGTTTCCCCTTCTGGATCTTGCGCCTATATGTTTCATGAGTATCCGCATGTTTTTAAAGGTGACTCTGTGTGGGAACTCAGAGCAAAAAAGCTTGCAGAAAAAACATACGAACTTACTCAATTTATCGTTGAAGTTCTAAACGTGGACGATGTCGGGGCAAAGTTAAAAGGAAAAGCCACTTATCATACATCCTGCCATATGACCAGGCTTCTTGGTGTAAAAGAAGCACCTGTGAAATTATTAAAAAATGTGAAGGGCCTGGAATTCGAAGAGCTTCCCGGCAAGGAGCAATGCTGCGGTTTTGGCGGTACCTTCTCCGTGAAAATGGCTCAAATATCTGAACAAATGGTAGATGAAAAAGTTGGGCATATAGAGGAGACTGAAGCAGAAATCCTCATTGGAGCTGACGCAGGGTGCCTGATGAATATTGGAGGCAGGATCGGAAGGCAGGGAAAACCAATAAGGGTTATGCATATTGCTGAAGTGTTAAATTGCCGTTAAGCAATTAATGGACATGCTTTCTTGCAAAGCAGGAGAGACAGTTTTGAACGTTGATAATTGTCTAGCGTAAGCAGCCTGCCCCCTTGGGTGTCAGGGGTGGGTTAGGCGCTTGCGCTCTTCTTGAGGGGGAATAAAAATGGCTATGAAAATAGGAACAAACGACTTTAAGGATCGTGTAGATTCCGGAATAAGCAATTCCTTTATGAGAGGCGCAGTTTCAGGTGCTCAGGAAAGGCTTCAGACAAGAAGGCTTGATGCTGCAGCAGAACTTGGAAATTGGGAAGAATGGCGGTCGCTTTCAGAAGAAATTCGCCAGCATGTACTTGAAAATCTTGATTTTTACTTATACCAGCTCAGCGAAAATGTAGCTAAAAGGGGCGGGCACGTTTATTTTGCTGAAACTGCAGAAGAAGCCTCTGCCTATATACGGGAAGTAATTGAAAAGAAGAATGCAAGAAAAGTAGTTAAATCAAAATCGATGGTAACCGAAGAGATTCATTTAAATGCCTCACTGGAAGAGGCTGGATGCCAGGTCATTGAAACTGATTTGGGGGAATACATCCTTCAGGTGGACGACCATGATCCCCCTTCACATATAGTGGCGCCTGCACTTCATAAGAATAAAGAGCAGATTCGGGATGTGTTTGCAGAAAAACTGAACTATCAGAACACAGAAAAGCCGGAAGAACTTGCATGGCATGCGAGAGAAATGCTGCGCCACGAATACTTAACCGCAGATGTTGGCATTACGGGCTGCAACTTCGCTGTTGCTGAAACCGGTTCAATCACCTTAGTGACTAATGAAGGCAATGCAGATCTAGTCACTGCCTTGCCTAAAACGCAAATTACGGTAATGGGCATGGAAAGGCTGGTCCCGACTTACGAGGAAATGGAAGTGCTTGTCAGCATGCTGACAAGGAGCGCTGTTGGACAAAAGCTTACGAGTTATATTACTGTTCTGACTGGTCCAAAAGAAGAACTCGATGTCGATGGTCCTGAAGAATTCCACCTGGTTATAGTGGACAATGGCCGCTCTTCGATTTTAGGAGGGGAGTTTCACTCCATACTCCAATGTATCCGCTGTGCTGCATGTGTAAATGTTTGTCCCGTATATAGGCATGTTGGCGGTCATTCCTACGGATCCATTTATTCAGGCCCGATTGGAGCGGTCCTGTCACCCCTTTTAGGCGGCTATGATGATTATAAGGAATTGCCTTATGCTTCAACACTTTGCGGAGCATGTACGGAAGCCTGTCCAGTCAAAATCCCTCTTCATGAACTTCTTCATAAACACCGGCAGGTAATTGTCGAAAAAGAAGGAAGGGCTCCCGTATCGGAAAAGATGACCATGAAGGCTTTTGGGCTGGGGGCAGCTTCACCGTCCCTTTATAAGCTGGGGTCAAAGCTGGCACCGGCAGCCATGAATCCATTTACCGCAGGCGACAAAATTACAAAGGGACCAGGCCCATTAAAGGCCTGGACAGAAATCAGGGATTTTCCAGCTCCTAATAAAGAAAGATTTCGCGATTGGTTCAAAAACCGGCAAAAAGGAGGCGGAAAGCAGTGAATGGAACAATTCAGAATCGAGATGCTTTTTTAAATAAAATTGCAGGCAGATTGGGCAGGAAAAGAAGAGTTACTGGAGTGGAAAGACCGGAATGGAGCTTTAACCCGCAGGATGCAGTCTTGAAAGAAGCAGATGCTGATGAGCTTCTTGAAGCTTTAAAGACTCAGTGTACGAAAATCCACACTGACCTTGTTGTAACCAGTGCTGCCAATTTGACTGAAACGCTAAAAGAAATTGTAGCCCAATATGGCGGGGGGCCAGTTGTGACCTGGAAGGATGATCGCTATAGACAGTTTGGGCTTACACCTCTATTTAAGGAAATTTGGCCAAAAGCGAAAGTGGAAGTATATGAATGGGATTATTCTGAAAAAGGAAGAAATATTGAATACGCAGAACATGCAAACATCGGCATCACGGTCAGTGAAATAACTCTGGCTGAATCAGGCACAGCAGTCTTGTTCAGCAGCAAGGATCACGGGCGGTCAGTCAGCTTTCTCCCTGCTGCTTCTATCATCCTTATTCCGAAAAGCACCCTGGTCCCGCGCATGACACAGGCAGCAAGGATCATTAGGGAAAGGGTAAACTCAGGGCAGCAGGCACCATCCTGCATTAATTTCATTACTGGACCAAGCAACTCTGCTGATATTGAGATGAACCTCGTTGTTGGTGTACATGGGCCTGTTAAGGCTGCGTATATTGTTATTGAAGATTTATAATGCGTGAGGCACCTGGCATCCGGTTTTTATAAGGACGAGAAAAAACGCCAAACTTTTGTTGGCGTTTTTTCTGAAAGCGTCCCAGGCGAGATTCGAACTCACGACCTACAGCTTAGGAGGCTGTCGCTCTATCCAGCTGAGCTACTGGGACAAAATAATATAACACAGTTACTTATTATAATCCCATAATCAAAAATGGTCAATAGTTCTGCCTAAAGTAAAAACCGGCCAGTAATATATGACCGGTTTCTGTACTAACTTGTAAGTTTTTTACGATAAAATCTGGCATATGCCCTTGATCTATCTTTTAGCTTCTTTAGCTGTGATGTTTTCAGTTCTATAATAGGCTGTGCAAATGAAGTAATCAGTTTGCTTGAGAGAAGCAAAGTCAGCAGCAGCGATATTCCGGCAAGCAGCAGGAAGTTTTCCGGTTTGCTGAAAAAGCCCTGTACATCACTTTCCCTGAATACCCGTACAAAGAATCCGTGAAGCAGATAGACATAAAGTGTATTTTTTCCTAAATCAGTAAAGAAATATTGTTTGCGGGGCACAAAAGCAAAGAAGCTAAATACCATAATTAAACTTAGGACATAAAAGCCCAATCTCGTAAAGACTGCCCCAATCGAAGCTGTCCCCATTTCAGTATATGGCTTTGAACCAAGCAGCCACTTATAATCCACTTCAGGATAGAGATAAAAGCCTATAAAGACTACAGCAAAAATAGCTAATGCACTAATTCTGAACTTTGGCTGGAATAGCGCATAAAAATGCTCTTTTTTTAAATAATACCCCATTAGGAATAAAGGAAAGAACACAAATGTTCTGGATAAACTTAAATAATTTGAAATCCAATCGGCATATCCGACAGCAAGCCCAATGATAAAAGCAGCTGCCAGGGAATAAACAGCTTTATACTTTGCAAAGAATAGAAGCATGATATTCCAGCAGAACATGCTGATCAGGAACCATAAAGACCAATGAGGATTAAAAGGATCCAATTCAAAGGTGCCTTTATTATATAAAAAATAATAGAAAATCGAATAAATAACCTGAAAAATAATATATGGCAGTATGAGCTTTTTTGCAATTTTCTTTATATAGCCTTTTTTATAAAAGCCTTTTGCAAAAAAACCGGATACCAGTATAAATGCTGGCATATGGAACGTGTAGATTACCTTATATAAAGTATAGATTGTTTCATTATCTTCAATAAAAGAGCGGAGTAAATGTCCGAATACGACAAAGAAGATTAAGATAAACTTCGTGTTGTCGAAGTAAAAGTCACGTTGTTTCATAAGTCCTCCTCTATTAAAGACCCCCATAAATACTCTTTCTTTCTTTACCCACTTTAACATGAAGCAAACTTCTTTTCTCGTGTAAATAGAAGGTTTAATTTACAGAAAAAGTAAAAAGTTCGAACTCTGAAATTGCTGTCATACTACTTAGAACTTCCTGTTATACAAAAAATATTTGCTTATTAGCTCATATATTATATGGCTTGAATGGTGTAATGTAAATCTGTTTCAAATTTTATTTGTAGAAATTCATTTTGTCGCAGATAAAAGGGAGTAGTTCGATTAGTATGTCATAGCTGATGATTACGTGAAGCAATCAGGTTTATTAAGAGAAGATTTTAAAGGAAAAAGTACAGGAATGGCTGTATTAAAATGAAAAATTGGAAAAATAATCTTCAAATGTCTTTTTGTTCTATTATAATGAATTGAAAGAATAGTAAAAAAGAATTAGATATATACTAGTTCAATTGTTCGCATCTGGTTAAATCACAAAGGGGGAAGTAATGTTGAAAGGAGTAAGAAAATTTATACCGGGCAAGAAGGAAAGAAAAGAATCGTCGAAGTCAAAAAAGCTTAGCATAGCCAAGTATTTAAATAAAATGGCCAGTACGAAATGGTGGAAGAACCTGAAGCTTGGCCAGAAATACGGGGTTGCGCTTTTTGTGACCATTGGACTATTCACGGTTTCCACCGTTCTAACTTTCTTCTTGCTGACAATTGCCAATTCAAAACTGGAGATTGTTAAGGATTCTGGGGAAAAGGCCATTAAGATTACTGAATCAGCGGCCACTTTTCATCATAAAGGGAGCACGATTGGAAACTTTATCATTGACTCCAATCCCAAACATTTAAAAACATTTGATGAGCTGACAGAGGATTTTAATAAATTGAAAGAGGAAATTTCTCCAGAACTGAGCGATTCAAATTTAAAAGCCCTTTTTAGGCAAATCGATGAAAATGATCAAAAAATCACCAGTTTATTTCATGATGTCATCGAGCCAGAAGTGAAACTGCAGCATGCAAGAGAATATAGGCTGGGAAAATTGCAGGCAGATAATATTATTTCTGAAACGGTTGATAAATTAAATACCCTCAGCAGCATGATGAAAGAGGATCAGCAAAAGGCTGTGACTTCTGCTAAATCTGGTCTTATCCTTACTTTAATAGTACTTGGCATTTCAATCATCATTTCTGCTATCCTGGGAATCGCAAGTATCCTTTTTATAGGACGTATTATTTCTAAAAAACTAACTGCCATTGTCCAATTCTCAAATGATATTGCAGGAGGAAACCTCAATGCAGATTCAGTGGAATATGAGGGTGATGATGAAGTAGCACAGCTTAGCAGAGCCATGAATTCCATGAAAGTAAAACTGCAGACCATGATTCAGGAAATTAATGCGGTTTCTGGGTATGTGACAGAAAGAAGCGGAGAACTGAATATTGCTGCAAATGAAGTGAAAGCAGCCAGTCAGCAGGTTGCTTCAACCATGCAGGAACTATCCGGAGGAGCTGAGGATCAGGCGGGCTCTGCAACACGTTTATCTTTAATGATGGACGAGTACCTGGAAAAAGTGAAAGAAGCTTCATACAGCGGTAATGAAATAAAGAGTGCTTCCACAGAAGTGCTATTGCTTACTGAGAATGGAAACAAGCTAATGAAGGAATCCCAGGAACAAATGGGATTAATTAACCAAATAATGAAGTCATCTGTGGACAAGGTAAATGGACTCGATGATCAGACAAAACAAATCTCCAGATTAGTTAAGGTAATAAAGGAAATTGCAGACCAGACCAACCTCCTGGCATTAAATGCAGCAATTGAAGCAGCCAGAGCCGGTGAGCATGGAAGAGGTTTTGCAGTAGTGGCAGATGAGGTTAGGAAACTGGCTGAGCAGGTATCATACTCGGTTTCAGATATCACTAAGATTGTCGGGGGCATTCAAGCAGAGTCAAACAGTGTGGCCACGGCACTTCAAACAGGCTATGTTCAAGTTGAAAAGGGAACTGAGCAAATTCAATTGACGGGACAAACATTCCAGAAAATTTACGAGGCAGTTAACTCAATGTCAACTAATGTCAGTGACATATCCCGCAGCCTCGAGCAGGTTTCCATAAATTCTTCCCATATGAACCAGTCCATTGGCAGTATTGCCGCAGTGTCCGAGGAATCTGCTGCAGGCATCGAACAAACGAGTGCATCAATGGCTCAGACTAACCATTCAATGGAGGAAATCTCAGACAATGCACAGTCCTTGTCGGAATTGGCAGAACAATTAAATGAGATGATTGCAAAATTCAAATTGTAAAATCAAGGCATACTCTTGACAGGGTATGCCTTTTCTTTTCCCCCAGAACCCTTTGATATGAAAAATTAATAGGACAGTTTTCTCAGAGATTTAAAGGTTTTAGTCTGATTTTGTAGAAATATTTAATTAATTGCATATCCCAATAGGAGGAAATAGAGTGGTCATTATGAATCAGGAAATCAGGAGACTCTATGCCAGGATTGAGACTTTGGAAAAGGAAAATAATATTTTGTCCAATGATAATTCACCTAAATATAATATATTCTCACGCTCAAAAGATGGAATTTTAATTTTTGATAGCCAGGAGAGAATTGTTGATGTCAATCCATCGTTTGCTGAAAGCTTAATGATGGATAAACAGCACCTTATTGGCAGGAACCTGTCTGACATCGTGCCGAAAAATAGGCATTTCAAGCTTGAAAAGCAAAGGGAACTGTTGAAGAGGAAGGAAAGTGTCAGGGGCATTCTGCCAATATATAACGGCAGAACGATAATAGAGTTTGATTTTACTACCAGCATCCTTAATGATGGCGGTCTTTATATGTGCATATTAAGAGATGTAACAAGTAAGCGGCTCCTCGAACGGAAAGTGAAAAAGAATGAAGATCTGTATGCTGACCTATTTATCGAAGCCCTGGATGGAATCATTTTTTGGGGCGGGAATGGAGAAATCATCGATGCGAATGAAGCTGCTTGCCGAATTTTTGAATGTACTCATGATGAGCTTCTCAAGAAAAAGATAAAAGATTTTGTATATGAAAAATCGGAAAGATACAGAAGCATTGTTAAAGAGATGTTCGTTAAGGGAAGCATACGAGATGAGCTTGTTTTTCTTATGCCAAATGGCCAGTTCAAATCTTTGGAGTTTACTGTGAAATTGAACTCCGTTGAAGGCTACCATATGACTATCTTCAGAAATGTCAGTGAGCGTCACGCTATGGAAAAAAGCTTGAGGGAAAGCGAACAAAAATTCCGCATGATATTTGAAGGTGCCCTTGAAGGTATTCTTCTCTGGAACGATCAGTTTGAAATAGTCGATATTAATCAATCAGGTCAGAGAATGCTTCAGATGACAAAAGAGGAGCTTATCGGTTTATCTCTGTATAGTATTTTGAATGACTGTAATATAAGCGATGATGAATTAAAGGAACAGATAAAAAACATACACTCTGCTGGGCAATCAGACGGTAACCTTTCCATTACTCTGAAATCAGGCAGAAAGAAATTTTTTGAGTTTTCCAACAAGCTGAATATTTTTTCTAATATCAGTATGACAACATTTAAAGACATTACTGAGAAGCTGGAAATGGAAGAACAGCTTCGGAAATCAGACACTTTGAATGTCATTGGAGAATTGGCAGCAGGAATTGCCCACGAGATCAGAAACCCGATGACAGCTCTTAAAGGCTTTATACAGCTGCTTGAGGGCAGTGTGAAGGAAGATCATACTATGTATTTCAATGTGATTACCACGGAGCTTAGCAGGATTGATTCAATTATTAATGAATTTCTCATACTCGCTAAGCCTCAAGCTGTCAAATTTGTGGAAAAAGACATATCTCAAATCATGAAGGAAACAGTCGATCTCCTTACTGCTCAGGCTGTGCTGCATAATGTTCAATTCAGGACTTATTATGCAAAGAATTTGCCAAATGTTTTCTGTGAATCCAATCAAATGAAAAAGGTTTTTATCAATATTATAAAAAATGCGATTGAAGTCATGCCTAAGGGTGGATATATTACTGTATCCATTCAGAAAGGGTTTGATCAAAAAGTTCACATATCCATTAGGGACGAAGGAACAGGAATTCCCGCGCATAAAATAAAAAAGCTTGGTGAACCTTTCTATACTACAAAGGAAAGAGGCACTGGACTTGGCTTAATGGTTACATATAAAATTATTGAAGAACATAAGGGAACAATTGAAGCGGAAAGCAAATTGGGGGAAGGAACTGTATTCCATATCTATTTGCCCTATATTTTAAAGGCGGGAATGAAATGACAGTCAGAGTTTATTCTAAAAAAAACACACCGGCAGGAGACATTTACATTGTCATTGAAAATGGGATCCTTTCGGCTTTATACATGGGGGAAGAAGATTTTCTCGAAGGGGAAGAAGTTTTATCATTGCAATTTGATCCCTCCGACTCTTTAATCAAAAAGTGTACAATCCAGCTTGAGGAATACTTTGACGGGCAAAGGAAAGAGTTCGACATCCCTATAGAACCTCATGGCACTGAATTTCAAAAAGCAGTCTGGAAAGAGCTTTGCCTAATCCCATTTGGTGAGACAAGAAGTTATCAGGACATTGCTGTCAAAATAGGAAAAGAAAAAGCAGTGCGGGCCATTGGACAGGCAAACAAGGCCAATCGCCTTCCGATCATTATTCCGTGCCATCGGGTTATCGGAAAAAATAACTCGTTAACCGGGTATGCAGGAACCCGAACTGAAATTAAAGAAGTACTGCTATCCCTCGAGGGGGCTAATTATATTAAATAGCTCTATCTTAAATCACCTCTAAGGTGATTTTTTTATGGGGATATTATATATGTGGTTGACTGGATGATTATAATTCGATTATCATCTAATTAGATGATAATCGAAATGAGGTCGCTGCAATTATGCAATTAAATCGTTTAGTAGCTTTTTATAAGACAATGGGAGACCCAACCAGAATCAGGATTGTTTTTCTTCTTGCCAAAGGGCCTTTGCACGGTCAGGCGATAGCGGGGAAGCTTGGCTTAACCCCGCCAACTATTACCCATCATTTAAATAAACTAAGGGAAATAAACCTCGTTTATCAGAGAAGAGATAAAAATACTGTTTATTTCTATTTAAATGAATCCGTACTGAAACATCAGTCAGGTGTTCTTGCGAAATTGGCAGATAAAGAGGAGGTTAAGAAAATGGAAGAACAAAATATAGAAAGCCAGAAGGTTATTGAAAATTTCTTCACCAGAGATGGAAAGCTTAAGAATATACCTGCACAGAGAAAGAAGAAACTCATGGTTTTTGAGCATCTAATCAAAGGGTTGAAAATGGGAAAAAAATATGAAGAAAAAGAGCTCAACGAATATATTAAACAGTATCATGAAGACTATGCTACGATACGCAGAGAATTTATTATTAATCATTATATGTACAGGGAAAATGGCATTTATGAATTAAATCCTCCAGAAATGTGGGCGAAAATAGAAGGGTAAAGAAGACAGGGCCCTAGTCAGGGCCCTGTATGCTATTAGCGGTAAAAATCCGGTTTGCGGTCAGTAAAAATCGGAATCATGCTGCGGACTTCTTTCACTATATCCAGGTCTATCTCAGCATGCAGGATTTCTTCAGTTTCAGAACCTTCAGCAAGTACTTCTCCCCAGGGATCTATAATCATCGAATGGCCTGCAAAGACATTGTCAGGATCTGAGCCAGAGCGGTTGCATGCAATTACATAGCACTGGTTTTCAATGGCACGTGCAATTAAAAGCGCCCGCCAATGTGCCAGCCGGGCCAATGGCCATTCTGCTACTACAAATAAAGCTTCTGCACCTTCCGCTGTATGGGTCCGCACCCACTCAGGAAAACGGATATCATAACAAATCATCCCTGCAAACTTCCTGTTTTCCAGAGAAAATACTCCCTTGGCTGTCCCTCCTTTCAGATAGAGATGTTCATTCATAAGCTTGAATAAGTGCAGCTTGCTGTATTCATGTATGAAGTCACCATTGTTATCTACAATCAGCAAAGTATTGTAAATGCCTTCGGGTGTTTTCTTTGCAACAGATCCGCCAATCAGATGAACCCGGTTGTTCTGTGCGGCCTCTTTTAAAAAAACTAGTGCTGACCCGGCAGCCTGGTCTGCAATTTCACCCAATCTGGTCAAATCATAGCCTGTAGTCCAAAGTTCCGGCAGTACAATAACATCCGGAGTAGCATTAAGCGCCTTTTTAATCATGGTTTCGGCTGTTTTAAAATTCTCCTCAGGTTTCCCAAATGCAATATCCATTTGCAAACAGGCAATCTTTAATTTCATAAAACTCCCCCGCAATCATCTTATCCTTATGGTAAAATTAGTCCGATAGATGGAAATTTTCAAAATTTTACTTTACAACTTACCATTTACGTTATATCATTTGTGACTATATTTTCAATCTTTTTTTTAAGCAGGTGAACAATTTGGTAAATTATCCGCAATCAGATCTTTTAAAAAGTCTGCCTAAACAGTTTTTTGCATCTTTGACAGCCAAAGTGGGAAAAAAACTCGAACAAGGTTATGATGTCATCAATCTTGGACAGGGAAATCCTGATCTGCCTACCCCAGAGCATATTGTCAAGAGTCTTCAAAGTGCGGCCGTAAATCCGCAAAACCATAAATATTCTCCTTTCCAGGGCTTCCCGTTTTTAAAAAAGGCTGCTGCAGACTTTTATAAAAGGGAATTTGATGTTGAATTGGATCCCGGAACCGAAATAGCCATCCTTTTTGGTGGTAAATCCGGCCTGGTTGAAATCCCTCAATGCCTTTTAAACCCTGGGGACAGCATATTGGTTCCGGACCCGGGATATCCTGATTATTGGTCAGGTGTTGCACTTGCCAAAGCAAAAATGGTGACAATGCCTCTAAGAGAAGAAAATAATTTCTTGCCAGTTTACAGTGAATTGTCAGCAGACCAGCTAAATACAGCCAAACTGATGTTCCTTAATTACCCAAATAATCCGACTGGAGCAGTGGCAAACAAGGATTTTTTTCAGGAAACAGTTGATTTGAGCCGAAGTCATGGCATTTGCATCGTCCATGATTTTGCATATGGCGGTATTGGTTTTGACGGCAAAAAGCCTGAAAGTTTTCTTCAGGCAGAAGGGGCAAAAGAGGTCGGAATTGAAATTTATACTCTTTCAAAAACCTTTAATATGGCAGGCTGGAGAGTTGGATTTGCAGCTGGAAATGCAAGTGTCATCTCAGCACTGAATCTTATGCAGGATCATCTATACGTCAGCTTGTTTGGTGCTGTTCAGGAAGCTGCAGCAGCTGCTCTGTCAGGACCCCAGGATTGTGTTAATGAATTGAATTCCATATACCAATCCAGACGGAATACATTCATCTCTGGCCTGAGGGAAATTGGCTGGGATGTACAAGCTCCTAAAGGCTCCTTTTTTGCATGGCTCAAGGTCCCTGAACAATTTACATCGGAAGAGTTTGCTGACTATCTCTTGGACAAAGCGCATATTGCGGTTGCACCTGGCATCGGATTTGGTGATTTTGGAGAAGGGTATGTGAGAGCTGGTTTGCTGACATCTGAGGATAGACTTAAAGAAGCGGTGGCCCGAATACAAAAATTAGATTTATTTTAATTTTTTTCATAATTCAATTGACAAAAACACGAAGCACTGTCATAATTCTAATTAAATTTTAATTCTAAATTAACTGAATACTCATTTCGTTTTCTTATCAAGAGCAGGCGGAGGGACTAGCCCTATGAAGCCCGGCAACCGACTTATACCTGAGCACGGTGCTAAATCTTGCAGCTTATAGCTGAAAGATAAGAAGATGTTAGATTGCTATGCTAACCTCTTCTTATTTGAAGAGGTTTTTTATTGTTCTCATTCTTTGATTTTTGAAAGGAAGAATATACATGAGTGAAATTATTGCAACGTATCTGATTCATGATGAAAAACATAACCCGGAGAAAAAGGCCGGGGAGATCGCTTTAGGCTTAACGGTCGGGTCATGGACCCATTTGCCCGAACTTGAAAAACAGCAGCTGGAAAAGCATAAAGGCAGGGTCGTTTCTGTTGAAGACCTTATTAAAGATGAAGAAAGAAAGGAAACAGCCGCAGTCATTAAGATTGCCTATCCCACTGTTAATTTCAGTCCGGATTTACCGGCAATATTAACAACAGTCTTTGGAAAACTGTCATTGGACGGAAAGATTAAATTGTTAGATTTACAGTTTTCCAATGAACTTAAAAGCTTTTTCCCCGGGCCTCGATTCGGGATTGACGGACTGAGGGAAAAACTGAATGTATATGACAGACCCCTTCTGATGAGCATCTTCAAAGGGGTGCTCGGCAAAGACATGGATTTTTTAACTTCGCAGCTGAGGGAACAGGCCCTAGGGGGCATCGACCTTGTAAAAGATGATGAAATTCTATTTGAAAACCGCCTTACACCTTTTGAAGCCCGGATAACCGAAGGCAAAGAAGTGCTAAGGCAGGTTTATGAGGAAACAGGCCACCGTACCCTATATGCTGTAAATTTAACAGGCAGGTCTTTTGAATTAAAAGATAAGGCAAGGAAGGCATCCAGACTTGGTGCAGATCTTCTTCTGTTCAATGTATTCTCTTATGGGCTCGATGTTTTGCAGTCATTAAGAGAAGATGATGAGATTGGGCTGCCTATCATGGCACATCCTGCAGTTAGTGGAGCTCTTTCTGCTTCAAGTGTTTATGGGATTTCCTATCCTTTGCTTTTAGGCAAACTCCTCAGGTATGCAGGTGCAGACTTGTCTCTATTCCCTTCCCCTTATGGATCGGTTGCCCTTGAAAAAACTCAGGCATTATCAATTGGGGATGCTCTGACTAAGAATGATTTCTGCAAAAGAACCTTTCCGGTTCCATCAGCCGGCATCCATCCGGGTCTTGTGCCTCTGCTTTTCGAAGACTTCGGAATAGACAGTGTAATCAATGCCGGAGGCGGCGTACATGGGCATCCGGATGGGGCAAGAGGAGGCGGTTTGGCATTCCGCCAGGCAATTGATTTAATTTTAAAGGGGGCTTCTTTGACAGATGCTCCATCAAACTTCCCTGAATTAAAAAAAGCGATTGATCTGTGGGGGTACAAAGAGGTGGCTGTAAAGAATGGCTAAAATAGCGGTTTTTTGTGATTTTGATGGAACTATTACCGAAAATGATAACATCATTCATATCATGAAGCACTTTGCTCCTTCCCAATGGGAAGGGATAAAAAATCAAGTTCTGGGACAGGAAATTTCCATTCAAGAAGGAGTAGGAAAGATGTTTTCCCTTCTCCCAAGCAGTCTGAAAGATGATATCACCGATTTCATCTTGGAAAATGCGAGAGTAAGAGAGGGATTTCAGCCATTTATCGATTATCTGGCAAAAGAAAATATACCGCTTTATATAGTCAGCGGAGGAATAGATTTTTTTGTGGCTCCTGTACTGGATAAGTATGGACCCTTTGAAGAGGTGTTCTGCAATAGTTCTGATTTTAGCGGTGATACAATTAAAATCTTATGGCCCCATAGCTGCGATGAAAATTGCAATAATAATTGCGGCTGCTGCAAGCCTTCCATTATGAGGAAACTAGAAGGTGAGGACACCTTTAAAGTGGTGGTCGGAGATTCAGTAACTGATCTGGAGGCTGCAAAACAGGCAGACTTTGTCATAGCAAGAGACCTGCTCCTGGAGAAAAGCAAAGAGATGAACCTTAATCATTGTGCCTTTGAATCGTTCTATGATTGCATTGAGCTTTTAAAAAGATTAAATGAGGTGAGGGTATGAGCAGACTTGAGGAAAAATGGAATGAGCTTGCAGATATTAAGGATGAGCTCGCAGAAAGGGACTGGTTTATGGGAACGAGCGGAAATCTGGCCATTAAGGTCAGCGGACGTCCCCTTCAATTCCTCGTAACAGCAAGCGGAAAGGATAAAAGGAAACGCACTGATGAAGACTTTCTCCTTGTTGATGAATTCGGACACCCGGCAGGGGAAACACAACTAAAGCCATCCGCTGAAACACTTCTGCATACTGAGATATATAGAAGAACAAAAGCTGAATGCAGTCTTCATGTACATACAGTAGATAATAATGTCATCTCAGAAATTTATGGTGATCAGGAGGCAGTAACATTTAAAGGGCAAGAGCTGATTAAAGCATTTGATAAATGGGAGGAAGATGCTGTTCTTGAGATTCCGATTATTCCGAATCATGCACATATTCCCACGCTGGCTAAGTGTTTTTCTTCCCATATACATGAAGATGCAGGTGCTGTTTTAATAAGAAATCATGGAATTACGGTATGGGGCAAAACCTCCTTTGAGGCTAAAAAGATCCTTGAGGCTTCAGAGTTTCTGTTCCGCTATCAGCTAAGGCTTCTGGAATATAAGCGCAATCAGCTATTTAAAGTAGTCTAATATATTAGCTGCTGTTATTAAACAATGCGGGAGAAAGATTTTAATAGAAAGGAATGATTAGTTTGGCATATATCGTACTGAAAAATTCAAAAAAAGAAATCAGGAATCAGGAAGAGGTTGCAGCTTTTCTGGAAAAGCAGGAGGTTATCTATGAGCAATGGGCAATTGGCAAATTGCCTGAAATTCTGAAGGAAAAATATTTACTTTCCGATGATGAAAAACAAGAAATTCTGGCTGCATTTGCTGAAGAAATTAAGGATATTTCAGAAAGAAGAGGATATAAGGCACAGGATGTAATTTCCCTTTCAGAGAATACGCCAAATTTGGAGCAGCTTCTTCAGAATTTCCAGCAGGAACATCATCATACTGATGATGAGGTGAGATTTATTGTCAGCGGCCATGGAGTTTTTATTATACAAGGAAAAGATGGGGGATTCTTTGAAGTATTCCTGAATCCTGGCGATTTAATATCCGTACCTGAAAACATCCGTCATTATTTTACCCTCCAGGATGATCGAAAAGTAGTAGCCATCCGGATTTTTGTTACCACAGAAGGATGGGTGCCAATTTATGAAAAAAAGGAAGTCCATCAATAATTCGATGACCCATTGCCCCGGCATTGGGTTTTTATTTTCTCACTATAACGATTGGATATTTTTTACATGTTTTAGTCTTGCAAATTTTTTATCAAATCCCGTTGATGCCGCATGTTTAATTTAGCAGAATGTGTCGAAACCCCATGAGGGCGAATTGAAATTGATGTCGATAAAAATAAATTTGGAAAAAGATTGTCTAATATTGCGAATCTATTTACATTTATAGAAATTCTTGTAATAATGCTTCAAGTAGACACATTTATATCGGATAAAGGGATAGGAGTAGGAGGAAGAACGTTGCGCTATAAAAGAATACAGCTGCTGACTGAAATTCAGCAAAAAAGGGAAAAAATGATAGAAACGGCCAAGAAAAATGGAATGGCGAGCCAGGAAACTGTGCGCTGCAGCCAGGAACTTGATCAATTAATTTTTAAATATCAATGCGTCATTAAAAGAGAGAAGGAACAAAAGAAAAGAATGAGGATTTCCTTCCGGGAAATGATTCTCTCATGGAAGAAAGCAGTTGTATAACATTAAAAAGCCGAGCATATATATTGAGCTTATAATAAGGAAGCAAAAAAAGGATCCTTTATGGGTCCTTTTTTTGCAATTGGGAAGCCTGCTTCCTCTTTTCATGATATTGAGCTGCACATTTCTTATTAATTCCTTATTGCAGTACTATGCCTGTATCGAGAATCATATATCGTAATACAAAGCTTTTTTTTATATCTCTTAAAACGAACAATACTTATACAAGCTTTAAGTTAAGAGGAGGGAAAGTAAAAAATGCACATAGTTGTGTGTGTCAAGCAAGTCCCAGATACAAAAATTATTAAAATCAATCCCAAAACCAATACTCTTGACAGGCGCAGTGCTCCTGCCATTTTAAATCCCTATGACGCCCATGCAGTGCAGGAAGCTGTGAAAATAACAAAGTCCATAGGAAAAGGCACCATTTCGGTCTTATCCATGGGACCTCCACAGGCTGTTGCTGTGATTAAGAAAAGTATCGAAATTGGAGCAGACCGCGGTTTTTTAATCTCTGACCGTGCATTTGCCGGCGCAGATACATTGGCAACAAGCTATGCCCTGTCTAAGGCATTAGAACGTATTTCAAAAGATATGCCTGTGGATTTAATCATATGCGGAAAACATGCCATTGATGGAGATACCGGCCAGGTGGGACCAGGAATAGCAAGAAGGCTGGATATTCCGCCTGTTACAAATGTTATAGAGGTATCCGAACTTAATGAAAGTGAAAAAACGATCCTGATCAAAAGGAAAATTACGGACGGATATGAATTAATACAAGCTCAAGTCCCTTGCCTGCTGACCGTTGAAAAGGAGATTAATAGCATAGAATACTCCCCTATGCCTAACATGATAAAAGCTGCCAGGTATGAGCCGGTTATCTGGTCTGTAAATGATCTCGAGGAAGTGGATCGTACACAGCTCGGATTGAAAGGGTCTCCTACGATAGTGGGAAAAATGTTTACCCCTCCCAAGCCGGAAGGCGGAAAGAGGCTTGAAGGGAATGCGGACGAACAGGTTAAGCAGCTGATGGAGCTTCTTAATGATAAGAAAGAGCTGTTTGTAAGCCGATAACAGAAATAATTAGGGGGGATTTACATGATGGATGAGAACCGGGGAGTGTGGGTATTCATAGAACAAAATGATGGGAAAATCGAAGGGGTTTCCCTTGAATTGCTCGGTGCAGGCAGAAAGCTGGCAGATAAGCTGGATGTGCCTCTTTCCGGTGTGCTGCTTGGGTATGAAATAATGTCTTTAAGCCAGGAGGTAATCGCTTATGGAGCTGATCAGGTATATGTAATAGATCATGAAGTAATGAAAGATTACCGCACAGAATCATATATGAAGGCAGTTATAAATCTTGCAGAAAAATATAAACCTGAAATATTTCTCTATGGGGCCACTTCCAATGGTAAAGATTTGGCCAGTGCTGTTGCTACAGATCTTAGCACTGGATTGACTGCGGATACAACCATGCTGGATGTCGAAGTGGATAAGAGGCTTCTTGAAGCAAGCCGCCCGGCGTTTGGGGGAAATATAATGGCAACCATCCTTTGTAAAAAGCACCGGCCGCAGATGGCTACTGTCCGTCCTAAGGTTATGAAAGCCCTGGAGCCAGATCATGATAGGCAGGGAGAGGTTATAGAAGAAGCGATTACCCTAAGCGAAGATGACATGCGCACTAAGGTGATTAAAATTGTGAAAGATGTCACAAAAAAAGTGAATTTAGCAGATGCTCATGTTGTCGTTGCAGGCGGAAAAGGGATGGGTGATTTTCAAAATTTTCAGCTGATCCATGAGCTGGCTGACGCAATTGGAGCAACCGTAGGCGGTACAAGGGATGTAGTGGAGGCAGGATGGCTGCCGCATGAACAGCAGGTAGGGCAGACCGGGGAAACCATTACACCAAAGGTCTATTTTGCTATTGGGATTTCAGGTGCAATTCAGCATGTCGTAGGCATGAAGAATTCAGAGTTCATTATTGCGATTAACAAAGATCCGGACGCACCTATATTTGATGTAGCAACTTACGGAATCGTGGGTGATGCACTTGAAATTGTGCCGAAGCTAATTAAAGAGTTAAAGGAAGCAAGGGAAAGAGGGGGTGAAATGAGTTATGTCTGAAAAGTTTGATGTCATCGTGGTGGGTGCAGGGCCTGCAGGAACTTCCTGTGCTTACACATGCGCCAAAAACGGTCTAAAAGTCCTGCAAATTGAAAGAGGAGAATATCCCGGCAGCAAAAATGTAATGGGCGGAGTATTATACCGTAAGCAAATGGAGGAAATCATTCCGGAGTTTTGGAAAGAAGCACCGCTGGAGCGGCCTGTCATAGAGCAGCGGTTTTGGATGATGGATAAAGAATCAACAGTGAGTTTTGGCTATAAAGGTCTTGAGTGGGGGAAGGAACCATATAATAATTTTACAGTACTCCGGGCGCCATTTGACCAATGGTTTGCAAAAAAAGGGATTGAACAGGGAGTACTTTTAATAAATGAAACAGTCGTGCTTGAGTGTCTGACTGAAAATGGAAAGGTGGTTGGTGTAAGAACTGACCGGCCGGATGGAGAGGTATATGCAGATGTAGTGGTTTTGGCAGATGGTGTAAATTCACTGCTGGCAAAACAGCTGGGCTACCATAAAGAATTTCGCCCTGATGAAGTGGCACTGACTGTAATGGAAGTCATTAATCTTTCAAAAGACAAAATTAATGACCGCTTTAACCTGGAAGACAACCAGGGCTGTACGATTGAAATATTCGGGGACTCCACGAAAGGCAATCTGGGAACTGCCTTTATTTACACTAATAAAGAGAGTATTAATATTGGTGTGGGAACCACGCTGTCAAGCATGATTAAGGCTAAGCTTAAGCCTTATGACCTGCTGGATTATTTAAAAACACACCCTATGGTAAGACCTTTAATAGAAGGGGGAGAATCTGCTGAGTATCTGGCTCACTTGATTCCTGAAGGAGGCTACCATTCAGTGCCTAAAGTGGCCGGGGATGGTGTCCTTCTTGCAGGTGATGCTGCACAGCTGGTTAATGCCATACATCGCGAAGGCTCCAATATGGCAATGGCTTCCGGAACGATGGCTGCAGAAACCATCATTGATGCCAAAAAACGGGGTGATTTTAGCGAAACAAGCTTGAATCAGTACAGGGAAACACTGTATCAAAGCTTTATTATTAAAGACCTGGAAAAATATAAAGATGCAACTCACACGTTTGAACACTACCCGCAGTATTTTAAGGAATATGTTCCAATGCTGAACAGGGCAGCGAGCAAATTCTTTACAGTTGATGGAACTCCTAAGAAAGATAAGCAAAAGGAAATTATGAAGAGCTTCACCAGTGAGCGCGGGACCATTCGTGTGCTTCAAGACATGTACAGGGCATGGAAGGCGGTGAAATAATGTCAACGAAAACGATCGAAGAAAAGCAATATTTAGTTCGTTTTAAGGCAGACACAAAATCACATCTTACCGTATTGGATCATGATATCTGCATGACAAAATGCCCCGATAAAATATGCACTATTTTCTGTCCGGCTGAGGTGTACAAGTGGGAAGGGTTGAGAATGCAGGTGGGTTACGAAGGATGCCATGAGTGCGGCAGCTGCAGGATTGGATGCCCATATCAGAATATTAAATGGGAATACCCTAAAGGCGGTCATGGAATAGTATTCAGGCTTGCATAGGTTAACCCTTCAGGATCTGCAGCTTCCCTATTTCATACAAAAACCGGCCACATTTGGCCGGTTTGAAAAGGGGGGTAATGAAAAAGGTTTTATCTTTCGGTACATTTATATTATAGGTAAGAAATATTAACAAACTGTTAACAATCTATATCAAAACTATTAATCCTGAAGCATACATGTTATTCTGATTTTATTATAAATTACCGCGTTAAAGCTTTTAAGTAATAGTACTTTAGTATCTTAATTTTTTAGGCAGGATTTGTTAAACTAAATGTGGTCGGACTATTATAGTTGACCCCCTATAATCTGGAGAGCTTAGAGAATTCTAGGCTCTTTTTTTATTATGAATTAATAATTCAATTTTTGGGGGATTTTGATTAAAAGTAGAAATTACCTATATGTATGTTATTTCACATTCGAGGGTAAAAAAAGAGTAACGCATAGGGGAATAAATTTTGAGGTTAGCTGATTCTCTCTTGTCTCTTTAAAAAATTGAACTGGGAGTCTTTTACATTGGCTTCAAGCTCTTTAGCATGTTCAAAAGCTTTATGGATGCATTCGTACAGAGTTGAAGAATAAAGCGCCTCATTCCATGAAAAACTTCCTTCTGAATTGGATGGATATAGGGTTACTTTCCAGACGTAAAATTCTTTTTCCTGTTCTTTAAGCTGTCCTTCCAGAGCGATTAGCCAATGGGTTTGCCCAGCCGTAAGGAATGGCTCAGCTGCATTTGCTGGAATAAGGCATTTTTGATAAAAATCAAAGTAGTTTGGCAGGTGCATATTTAATCCCTCCTAACATTTTACAGGGTATTTAGCTGCGCCAAAGAGAGCTAATATCTTACCTTTATTATATGGCAAAAAAGGAGAAGATTGCACACAATTGTTAAAATTTTTAGAAAACTTTTTAAAAAAGAATCTAAATTCCTTTTTAAGAAGGAGGGTTGACCCCTCCTTTTTACCTATTTATTCCATTTTGAAACAGTTTCATCCGGCGGGAGCAATAATGTCAGCAACCCCAGTACGGGAAGAAAGCCGGTTAATATAATCATATTTACCAGACCAACAGTGTCGGCTATATAGCCCAGAGCAATTGAGCCTATTGCCCCCATACCAAAAGCCAGCCCCACTGTAAGTCCCGCCATAGTGCCGATTTTGCCTGGAACTAATTCCTGAGCGTATACTACTGTCACAGAAAAGCTTGACATCAGTATGAATCCGCTTGCCACCAGCATTACAAATGCGATAGGAGATGGAACGAAAGGAATCAGGATGGAAAGCGGAACAGTCAGGATCATGGACAGAAAAATAATCCTTTTCTTTCCAAACCGATCTGCAAGCGGCCCGCCAAAAAATGTGCCTAATGCACCTGATACTAAAAATGCAAATAAGAAGAGCTGTGCCTGACTAATGGAGAAAGAGTATTTCTCTATAGCATAAAAGGCATAGAAATTTGTCATCCCAGCTATATACCATGAACGGGCAAATATCAAAAAGAGAACCAGGATCAGTGCACTCCATACTTTTTTTGATATCTTATTATTTCTATGGACAACAGCTTGTTTTTTAGCTCTGCCGGCCATCAGTTCCTCCTGAAGGCGTCCAGTATACCAAAATGCTATATAGATCAGCAGTCCGACTGCAATAGCAGCAACTGCAGTAAACCAGGCAGCTCCCATTTGACCGAGCGGAACAAGAATGAGCGCGGTAATGATAGGAGCAAGTGCCTGTCCTGTGTTTCCGCCGACTTGATAGATAGATTGAGCCAGACCCCTGCGCTGGCCGGCTGCCATATAAGCAACCCTGGATCCTTCCGGGTGGAACACAGCTGATCCGAGACCAATGAATAATACCGATATAATAATCCATTTATAATCCGGGGCAAAGGCCAATCCTAATATGCCAAATAAAGTGGAAGTCAGGCCGATTGGCAAGGCGAAAGGGAACGGCTTTTTATCAGTGGCCATTCCAACAACCGGCTGCATGATAGACGACACGATATTCAGTGAAAAGGCAATCATCCCCAGCTGTGAGTATGAAAGCCCCATAGATTTTTCTAAAATGGGAAACATGGCTGGAATAACTGATTGAATAGAGTCATTCAATAGGTGGCAAAGGCCAATAATGAATAAGATTCGATAGGCCGTTTTCTGCTGCGGCTCATATCTTGGGCTGACTGAAGCAGCGGTAGTACTCATGATATAGTCTCCTTTTTTCTGAACATTTCGTAAAGCTAAATATAGTTTACCTTATTCATTAGTCTTTCAAAATAGTTATTTTGGAAATCTATTAAATATTATATAATTTACATTATTCAGATTAAATAAGAGGGCAGGAGAGCTAATGGAAAAAGCAGTTGATGCTTTAATGACGGACGATATTCTCACTAATTTCCTTAAGATCTATTCTTTGAATATCGGGAATTATAAAAAGCTGGGTGACTTTGAAAACTATGTTTATGAGGTTCATAGAGATGGAAAAGCACATATTTTGAGGATAACCCACTCATCTCACCGAATGATTGAGGAGCTTCTATCAGAAGCAGACTGGATGAATTATCTGAAATCGAAGGGTTTAAAGGTTCCAGAAGTTTTTCCATCAAAGAATGGGAATATGGTTGAGAGGTTAACAGCTGAGGACGGTTCTCCCTTTTATGCCAGCTTGTTTTCAAAAGCGGAGGGCAAATCAATAAGTGTTCGGGCACCGGAATTCAATAAGGAGTTATTTCAAGCATGGGGAAGAGCGGTGGGGAAAATGCATGCAGCCACAAAATCATATGTTCCATCAGCTGGAATTGTACCGAGAATGCAATGGGATGAAGAAGAACTGCTTTTAGTGGAGAAATATATACCGGTAGAAGATCAATTGGTCATTAAGCATACAAAGGATTTATTGAATCTGCTTCAAAACTTGCCAAAAAATATAAACAATTTTGGCCTTATTCATACTGATCTTCATTCCGGAAACTTCTTTTATGATGGGAAAGATATACAAGTATTTGATTTTGATGACTGCTGCCATCATTGGTTTGCATCTGATATAGCCATTCCGCTGTATTACTCACTTTTATATAAGTTCAAAGAGGCGGATCCAGCAGAAATGAAAATCTTTGGCAAGCAATTCCTGGACTCCTTTTTGGAGGGCTATCAGCTGGAAAATGAAATTCCCGATGATTTGGAAAGGCAGCTGCCCTTATTTCTGAGGCTGAGAGATATCACACTTTATTCGGTCCTTCATAAGAAAATCGCACCTGAAGACAAGAATTCGCAGCTATTGTTTATGATGGAGACGATAAAGAAAAGAATTGAGAGAAACGATCCAATCTATCCGATTTAAAAAAGAAGGTGCCCGGCAGTGTGCACCTTCCCTTTTTATGCGTTTTTGATAGGAAGAAAAATATCTACATGCGTTCCTTCAGTTTCTTTGCTTGTAATAAATATTTCACCGCCGAAAGAATGCAGAATGCGTCTGCAGACCACGAGGCCAAGGCCCGTACCCATTTCCTTTGAAGTGTAAAATGGATGGAAAATCTTTTCAATCTCATTTTCAGGGATGCCTGAGCCTGTGTCTGCAATTTTAAGCTGACACTTGGAATGCATTTTATTTAGCTTGATTGTCAGCTTTCCTCCACCCTCCATTGATTCAAATGCGTTTTTCGTTAAATTCAGGACAACCTGTTTCATCTGGTCTTTCGTACAATCGACCATGACAGGTTCATCTGAAAGAGCAGATTCAAAAGTGACATTGTGTAAATTAGCTTCGGAGAGTATCAAAGGTTCTAATTCTTTTATGATATTTCTCAAATCCATTGTCTCCATCTTTTGAGCTGTAGGTTTACCCAGAATTAAAAATTCACTTACAATCTCATTAATTCTGCTTATCTCATCATTTATAACTGAAAAGTAATACTGGTCATGTGTATTCGTATATTTTTCACTTAATAGCTGTATAAGGCCTTTTATTCCTGTTAAAGGGTTCCTGATTTCATGGGCAGTGCTGGCAGCAAGAGTACCCACCAGTTCCAGCTTTTGAAGCTCATTTTCCTTTTTTTCCTCTTCATTCTGCTTTTTAAGCCTTAAATACTTAATAAAGAGAAATAGAATATGGCTTATAATCATTATTACAAGGATAGCCTTAAAAGCATCTTTGGCAATTGCCAGCATATCTCTTGGCGGCAATTCTACTTTTACACTCCAGGGAAGCCTGTCAATTGGGATTGAAATGCTATTATGGCTGGAAAACGATGAGTCACCATTCATGTTGATGTCCATAATCGTTTCCCTTTCTGAATTAAGGACAGAAAGTCGTGCTTCTGGAGTAAGAAGTCTCATAATATTTTGTACGTAATCCACCCTCATATGTGCCACAATAATAGAGATTAAATCTCCAGTGTCATTGAATACGGGTTTGCCTATCCCAACTACTGTTTGCCCATTGATTAGTGTTTCAGGGGAGTTAGAGATAACAATATCTTTCGTGCGCGAAACCTCTTTTAGATATTTCTTATTAGATAAATCGGAGTTCGCTAAAAATTGATTTGACCCTGTTAGAACCTTTCCGCTGGGATCAAGAAGGTAAATCCCGCCATACCGCGGATCCAGCTGATTGGCTTTTTGGAGCAGAGGCTCCAGTTTATCAGAGGGTGTGTCAGCACTTCCTGCAGTCAGTGATAACATCTCAAGTGTGGTCACAGTTTCAGAAATAAACTGATCCCAGCTTCTTTGGTGTATGGAGCCAATCCATTTTGCTTCTTCCAGTCTTTCCTCATCGTTTTGATTAACAGAGTTCATAAAGAAAAAGATGCTGCCGGCCAAAGTGGGAATAATTACTGCGATTAAATATAGTAGTAAATTTCGGTTTCGACTATTCATCAGGTTAACTCCAGCATAATTAGGTTGATTTGTTCTTATCTAACTGACATTATCAATATTATACCATTTTGTGTTAAAAGAGGTTTATTTATATCAAAGGAATGATATTTTATATGTAAGGAGGGGTTTGATGAAATCAGAAGTTTTTCTCACGATTTTAGCTACAAGTGATGTCCATGGACATGTTTATCCATATTACTATGGAACTGGTGAGCACGCTGATCATGGGCTGGGCAAGCTTGCAGCAATAATAAAGAAAGAAAAGGAACAATCTGAGATCTCCATTCTTATTGATAACGGTGATCTGATCCAGGGAACTCCTCTAACTTATTATTATTCCAGATACTTAAATAACCAAAAAAATCCCATGATTCAAATATTAAATGAACTTGAATACGATGCAGCTGTAATCGGAAACCATGAATTCAACTATGGAAAGAACATACTTGCAAGAGCTGTCAGTGAGTCCAATTTCCCATGGCTGTCAGCCAATATATTATTCAATTCAACAAAGGAAACGTATTTCGGGCTCCCCTATAAAATAAAATCTTTTCCAAATGGTTTGAAAGCAGCGGTAGTAGGTGTCACAACCCAATATATTCCCAATTGGGAGAAAAGGCAGCATATTGAACATCTTGTTTTTGAATCTGCGGTGATCAGCTTAAAAAGGTGGGTTTCATATATTCAGGAGGAAGAGAAACCAGATTTGATTATTGTCTCTTATCATGGAGGCTTTGAAAGGGATATCAGAACAGGTGAAGAGACGGAAGAACAAACTGGAGAAAATGAAGCATATCGGATCTGTACAGAAGTTCCTGGAATCGATGTGCTGATTACCGGGCATCAGCACCGTTTTATTAAAGGAGAACAAGTAAATGGTGTGGCTGTTGTTCAGCCGGGATTTAATGGCCAAGCGCTTGCAAAGGTTACCGTTAAATTCAGAAAGAAACACAATGATTGGCTGATTGATGAAAAACACTCTGCCTTAATTTATCCCGACGGAATGCCGCCTGATAATGAGGTTCTGCAGCTGGCCGGGTATTATGAATCCAAAACCCAGAAATGGCTGGATACAGTGATCGGTGAAATGGATGGGGATATGCTGATTGATGATATATTTGAGGCGCGTACAGGGGAGCACCCACTGATTGAATTCATAAATAAAGTGCAGATGGAAGCGTCAGGTGCTGATATTTCTTGTACTGCCTTATTTCATGAGGGTGCACCCGGATTAAAGTCTAAAGTAACGATGAGAGAAATTGTTTCTAACTATATTTATCCAAATTCATTATGTGTTCTCAGAGTTACAGGAAAGGACATTAAAGATGCTTTGGAGCGGTCAGCAGCTTATTTTAAATTGAGTAGTGATGGAAAAATTATAGTGAATCCTGATTTTTCATATCCAAAGCCACAGCATTATAATTACGATATGTGGGAAGGTATTGAGTATAAAATAGATGTTTCACGACAAAAGGGCAGCCGGATCACAAAGCTTCTATATAAAGGGCATCCAATCAGGGAAGATGGCGAGTATCATGTAGTAATGAACAATTACCGTGCTGCCGGCGGGGGAGGCTACAATATGTTCAAGGATAAGCCGGTGGTGAAAGAAATTTTAACCGATATGACCGAATTGATTGCCGACTATTTTATTGAAAAGAAAAAGGTAATTCCAACTCTTAATCACAATTGGGAGGTTGTAGCGGGCAAATGATCCGGATGTGTTAAATTGACAGCTTTCTTCCTGTTTTCTATAATGATTGAGAATTGAATTTATGTAAACGCCACTAATTAAAAGGTAAAGGGATTGGATAAAATGGAGTCTGAACAAATTGACCAATCGTTGAAATTGTTTATTGTCCTGTCCAGGGCATATAGGGCAATAAATGAAAACGTAAATAAACTAATACAAACTTATGGAGTGAATCCAACTGAATTTGCTGTTCTGGAACTGCTTTACCATAAGGGTGACCAGCCTTTGCAGCAGATCGGCGGGAAAATACTATTGGCCAGCGGAAGCATCACATATGTAGTGGACAAGCTAGAGCAGAAAGGCTTGTTAAAAAGGGTCGCATGCCCGAATGACAGAAGAGTTACCTTTGCGCAAATAACAGATAAGGGAAAAGACTTTATCGAAAATATATTCCCTGATCATGAAAAGCATATCCATTCATTAATGTCCGAGCTTACTCCAGAAGAAAAAGGTACGGCCATTGAGTTATTAAAGAAGCTTGGACTGTCTATCTCCAATGAAAAAAATGCGTACAATAATTAAAACAGCCTTGACCGGCTGTTTTTTATTTTGTGCTTTATAAGATATGTTCAGGGGAGGAATTAACCAAATATTGTCGAAATAGTTTAATGGTTTGATTAAAATCGATTTACATATACACGAGGGGGCAATAATGTGAGATTTGAAGACTATACATATGTTCGTCCGGATCTTGAAAAAGTAAAGGGGAAATTCGAAGCAGCGCTTGAGAAATTTGAAAATGCTGCTTCTGCAGAACAGCAAAATCGAGCTATGAAAGAAATCAATGATATTCGCAATGAAGTCGGCACGATGTTCAACCTTTGCTATATCCGTCATTCAGTTGATACGAATGATGAATTTTACAAAGCAGAGCAGGATTATATGGATGAGATTCAGCCTGAAGTAGAAGGGTTTGTTACAAAGTATTATCAGGCTTTGGTTAATTCCAGGTTCAGGGCAGAGCTTGAAGAAAAATGGGGGAATCAGCTGTTTGCGCTTGCAGAAGCACAATTGAAGGTGTTCTCCCCAGAGATTGTTCCGCTTTTGCAAAAAGAAAATAAGCTTTCATCAGAGTATACTAAATTAATTGCCTCAGCCAAGATTGATTTTGAAGGTGAAGAACGCACTCTTGCCCAATTGGAGCCATTTACTGAATCTACGGATCGCGAAATGCGAAAAAAAGCAAGCGAAGCACGCTTTGGTTTCCTGGCAGATAATGAGAATGAGCTGGACCGTATTTATGATGAGCTTGTCAAGGTTAGAACAGAGATTGCCCATAAACTTGGATATGCGAATTTTGTTGAACTGGCTTATTTCCGCATGTACCGAACAGATTATAACGCGGAGATGGTTGCAAATTTCCGCAAGCAGGTGAAGGATTTCATCGTTCCAATCGCCACAAGGCTAAAGGAAAGGCAAAGAGAGCGGATTGGCGTTGACAAGCTGAAATTTTACGATGAAGGATTTGAATTTAAAACAGGAAATGCTGTACCGAAAGGCGATCCGGGATGGATTATTGAAAACGGACAAAAAATGTATGACGAGCTTTCCAGAGAAACCAGTGAATTTTTCTCTTATATGAGAGAAAATAATCTAATGGACCTGGTAGCCAAAAAGGGAAAAGCAGGGGGCGGCTATTGCACTTATATTGAAGACTATAAATCCCCATTCATTTTCTCTAACTTCAATGGAACTTCAGGAGATATTGATGTTCTTACCCATGAAGCAGGCCATGCATTCCAGGTGTATTCAAGCAGCCATTTTGAGATACCTGAATATAACTGGCCAACCTATGAAGCTGCTGAAATTCATTCCATGAGTATGGAGTTTTTCACTTGGCCATGGATGGAGGGCTTCTTTAAAGATGATACCGAGAAATACAAGTTTTCTCATTTGAGCGGAGGACTGCTATTCTTGCCTTATGGAGTATCAGTTGATGAATTCCAGCATTGGGTATATGAAAACCCGGAAGCATCACCTCAGGAAAGAAAACAGGCATGGAGAGAAATTGAGAAGAAATACCTGCCGCATAAAGATTATGATGGCAATGAGTATTTAGAGAACGGCGGATTCTGGCAGAGGCAGGGCCATATCTACAATTCACCTTTCTATTATATCGATTATACATTGGCACAGATTTGTGCATTTCAATTCTGGAAACGGTCCCGGGAGAATCAGGAAGCGGCATGGAAGGATTATTTGAAACTGTGCCAGCTTGGCGGCAGCAAGCCTTTCACAGGTCTTGTTAAAGATGCCGGATTGATTTCTCCTTTTGAAGAGGGCTGTGTCGAGTCTGTTATCGGAGAAATTGAAAACTGGCTGAATTCCGTGGATGATAAGAGTTTATAAAAATATAAGAAAGAGCCGGAAATTAATCCGGCTCTTTTCAATGCTTATTGGGGCAGGGGCTTAATGACAATTATTTCGTTTTCGAGATCGGCCTGCAATTGGCTATTTCCGCCATGATCAATGATGAAATCAGCAATCTTGTCTTCAAGTTCATCCTGGATGATCCTTCTTAATGGCCGTGCGCCAAAAGCAGGATGATATCCATCTGCTGCTAATTTCTCCTTGGCTTCCTGGGTAACAGTCAATTCAATATCCTGTTCATTTAATGTTTCCTGAAGCTCATTAAGCATTAAGTCGACAATTTTCAATAAATGCTCTTTTTCCAAAGCTTTAAACTCAATAATGCTATCAAAGCGGTTCAGGAATTCCGGCTTAAAGAAGCTGCCGAGCGATTCAAGAATGTTTGACTCCATGACGGCGTCAGCTGCGCCAAAACCAACATGGATTTCCTTTTGCCCAGCTCCTGCATTGCTTGTCATGATAATGACTGTATCTTTAAAGCTGACAGTGCGGCCCTGGCTATCTGTCAGGCGTCCATCTTCCAGTATTTGAAGGAACATGTGCTGTACATCTGGATGTGCTTTTTCTATCTCATCAAGCAGAATGATGCTGTATGGGTTTCTGCGTACCTTCTCAGTAAGCTGTCCGGCTTCTTCATGACCCACATATCCTGGAGGGGAACCGATAATTTTTGATACGCTGTGTTTTTCCATATATTCACTCATATCAAGCCTGATCATGCTGTCTTTTGAGCCGAATAGCTCTTGGGCAAGTGTTTTGGTCAGCTCAGTCTTGCCGACGCCTGTTGGCCCGACAAATAGAAAAGAGCCAATTGGGCGGTACTTTGATTTAAGTCCTGCACGGCTTCGGCGAATTGCCTTTGCAACTTTCCTCACGGCTTCCGCCTGTCCAATTACTTTTTCTGCAAGACTTTCCTCAAGGTTCTGCATTTTTTCCTGCTCATCTTCTGCTAATTTGCCGACAGGAATCCCAGTTTTCTTTTCGATAATCTCCTGAATATGGCTAACTTCAATAACTGGCCGTTCAGCCTTGTTGTCCCCGTTTAGTGCCTGCTGGAGCTTTAGTTCCTCTTCACGGAGTTTTGCAGCCTCTTCATATTTTTCTTCTTTTAAAACAAGTTCTTTTTGCCTGCTGATTACTTTCAGCTGTTTTTCAATATCTTCTGCTGGTATATATCCTGATTGAAGATTCATTTTAGAACCTGCTTCATCCATTAAATCAATGGCTTTGTCAGGAAGGAACCGGTCCTGAATATAGCGGCTTGACAGCTGCACACATGCTTTAATGGCATCTTCAGTAAAAGAAACATCATGGTAATCTTCGTATTTTTGTTTCAGTCCCATCAAGATTTCAATTGCCTCATTTGCAGCAGGCTCTTCTATTTGAACAGGCTGGAATCTGCGTTCCAATGCAGGATCTTTTTCAATTTGGCGGTATTCTTTTAATGTAGTGGCTCCGACCACTTGAAGCTCTCCCCGTGCAAGGGCGGGCTTTAGAATATTGCCTGCATCCATTGATCCTTCGGCTGAGCCTGCTCCAACAAGCAAATGAATTTCATCTATAAAGAGAATAATATTCTTCCGTGTCTGAAGCTCCGAGATCAGCTGCTTCATGCGTTCTTCGAATTGGCCGCGGATGCCTGTGTTTGCAACCAGGGATGCCACATCCAGCAAATAGACTTCTTTATTTTGAAGTTTCTTTGGTGCATTTCCCTCGGCAATCTTAATGGCTAGCCCTTCGGCAATAGCTGTTTTACCTACTCCTGGTTCACCGATTAAGACCGGATTATTTTTGCTTCTTCTATTTAATATTTCAATCATACGATTTATTTCTTCATCCCGTCCGATGACTGGGTCAATTAAACCGGCTTTGGCAAGCTGTGTAAGATTTCGTCCGAATTGATCGATAAATCCGCCATTGCCATGATTGTGTCCCGGCGCTTCTTTTAGACCATAGTTTTCATTTCCTTGAGAGGCAGCCATCTTCTTGAATAAATCCTCTAAAGGCATTTGGCCAAAACCTGAAAAACCACTCAAAGCAGGCCCAAAGGAAGTAAGGCTATGTTGCTTTTCAGTTTGATAACAGCTATGGCAAAGGTTTAGATTTCGTTCACTTCCATTCAATTTCAGTCTTAATTGTACATTTGCTTGTTTTGTTTGACATTTTTGACAAAGCATTTTGCATACCTCCATTAAAAGTTTGGTCTGACTTTGACTATATTTGACTTTATACCTGCATTATAATTTGACCTTCTTTGACTTTCAAGTATTTTGTTTTGGTATTTTTACCCATAACTGAAGTTTAGCCTTATTGCAAAAAGCTCGTCTTTGTTTGTACTAGCCTACATATATTGGAAAGGAAGGAGGAGATTAAGTGAAGACGAATTGGGGGGCAGCTTTCCAGATCGCTGCCGTTTATGTGGGAACCGTGGTGGGAGCGGGCTTTGCCACTGGCAGGGAGATTGTGGAGTTTTTTTCCCGATTTGGTTTTATCGGTTTAATTGGGATTATAATGAGCGGCTATATCTTTATTTTTCTCGGCTCCAAATTAATGAGAATCTCTGCACGAATAAAGGCCGCATCTTATCAGGAATTAAATGAATATTTATTTGGAAGATTTTTTGGTTCTGCCATTAATATATTGATGCTGTTTATGCTGCTGGGAGTTTGCGCCGTCATGCTGTCAGGAGCAGGAGCAGTGTTTGAAGAACAGATCGGCATCAGCAAGACTGCAGGATTGCTCATAACGATAGGGTTAACAATTATTACAATGATAGTGGGCATTCGCGGATTATTCGCTGTGAATACGTTTGTTGTTCCGATGATGATTGCATTTAGCTTTATTTTATTGTTCATAAGCATGAAGCTTCCTAATTTTGCAGAACAGGTCCTATTTATCCCATATGCTGAAGATGGATGGAAAGCGGTTGTGGCTCCGTTCTCTTATACGGCTCTGAATTTGACATTGGCACAAGCAGTATTAGTGCCTGTGGCTTCAGAAATAAATGATGATCGGACAATAAAGTGGGGTGGATATCTTGGAGGTGCCGCATTGACCCTCATCCTGCTTTCCAGCCATTTGACACTGATGATGCTCCCAAATCTGGAGGCTTTTGATATCCCAATGGCTGCAATTGTTAAGACATTGGCATCATCTTTCTATTGGATATTTGTTTTTGTCATCTATGGTGAAATTTTCACTTCTGTTATTGGGAATGTGTTTGGGATCGAGAGGCAGGTAAAAAAATATGTTTCCGTGCCGAGTATTATTATTGTGGGCTTTATCTTTGTAGTATGTTACTTTATCAGTTTGATCAATTATGGAACATTGCTTTCCTATTTATATCCAGTTTTCGGATATGTAAGTTTGACATTTATTATTCTTCTGTGGATGAAGCCATTCGATGATGGAAGTAAAGGCAAGAAAGCTTGATAAAAGCTAAATAAAAGAGATCCGTATTGCACGGATCTCTTATTCATTCCATTATTTTTGCGGCTCCTCTTTCATAATGGTTTTCGCCATCTGAAGGAAAGCATCTTCATGGTCAGCTTCTTCCTTATTGAATAGGGTAAGCTTCAGTGAAAGATCTTCGTTTTTCACAAGATAGGCTGAAACCTTCTCACCGTTTCCTTCAGCCTTCATTACAGTAGCATCTTTGTAAAAATTATCTGAAGGAGCTTCAGATGTCTGCACATTTTCGCTAACAGCTTCTAATTGTGCTTTTGTGTTTTCTTCGATCATGTTCCAATCTGCATCATTCGGAAGAAGTTCAATACGCATGAATACCTGATCATTTTCTGAAAGGTATAAGACATCTTTATTAGGCTCCTCGGCCGTTAATTCATAGGCTGGCAGAACGTAAATAGAATAATTTTGATTATCACTATGTTTCAGGAAGGCAGTCTCTTCCTTTTCTTCACCCTCAATCGTATAAGTCATATTCTGTTCAAGGATTCTGATAACACTGTCTCCTTCTCCCACAGTGCCCTCTTCTTCTGATTCCTGTTCTTCAGTTTGTTCCTGTCTATCCTGTCCTTCTGAAGCTGTTTCTTCTTCATTTTGTCCAGGATCTGCTCCATTGCCGGAATCATCCTGAGCCGTGCCGCAGCCTGCCAGGATAGCAGCAAATAATCCCAGCATTAAGATGAATTTCGCCATATTTTTCATTATTGTTTCATCCTCCCGTTGTCTCTTCTAGCGCTTTTGCATAATTAGACGTAAATGGAATAAAAGTGTTACATATAAATTCCTATTATTTAGTACATTACCATTTATGTAAAACATCGACAAGACTCAACAAAGACTCCAAAAAATAGACAATCCATGAAGGATTGTCTAATCATCATTGAAATCTGCACGAGGCCATCTAATAAAAGGGGAGCAGGACGAACATCAATAAGTCAAAAATCAGGTGGGATACGATTACAAGCGGAATGCTTCTTTTCCATGCGTATAGCCATCCCCAGAAGAGGCCTGCGATTAACGCTGCAAAGGCTAGCATCCAGTATCCTGAATAAAAATGAACTGAAGAATAGAGGAGAGACGATAATATGATGGATAACTTAACAGTCGTAAGTTTCATCAATCTCTTTTGAACGAATCCTCTCCAAAAGACTTCTTCTCCAGGAACAATGATTAAAATCAGCACAATATAGTGCCAGATAAGGGAAGGTGAAAAACGGTCATATAGTTTTTCAACCTGATTAACAAGGGGAAGATTGAGTATTTCAAATAAACTATATCCAGCCCAAAAAAGTCCGTACAATAGAAAACCTGAAAGGACTCCATAGGTAATAAATGTTCCAAAAGAGGCCTTGTCTTCCACTTCCTCCATTATGATGGAATAACTGATTAGAAGCAGTAAAGAGGCAGAAAAGATATACCAAAAAATTGATTTATCCTGAAATGTAAAATACATAAGCAGATGAGCGAGTAATATCCCGCCAATAAAGCGGACATCTGCGGTAACACTCTTCAATTTTTAATCTCCTTTCAATAAGAAAAGCGGAAGCGCCTTGCCGAGGCCCGATCCCTCGGGGGGGTTGGCGCTGCAGCCAGACAGTTCTCAAAGTACAAAAAACTTTCTTATCTTTTTAAAAATAACCAAACACTATTCTAACAAAAAACAATCCTAAAAAGTAAGGAAAAGATTTCTTTGGAAACGTTAAGATAAAATAATGCAGATATGCTAATCATAAGCCCATGAGAAGGGAGGTATGTATAATGACAAAATCAAAAAGAGAAAAAGAGCGTGCTTGGACGGTAAGAAAGCAGGATCAGCACCCACATGGTAAAGTGAAATCATTAAAAGAACTGTCCGGGGAAAAAGAATAAAATCATGGCCCCCTAATCTGGGGGCCGCGCATGTGCAGAAATCCAAGGGGGCGTCATTTAAAAAATGCAAGCTGAAAAGGGAAGAGGCAGGAGGAGCAGAAAGCATCAAAATGTCTAATGAAACTGATAACATGCAAAAAATAAAAAAGCAGCAAGAGAGCTGCTTTTTATGACTCGAAAGAATACGCTTTCATTTTTTTCTTTTATACTGCGGATTCTCTTACAACCTTATAATTTTTATGATTGACAACTGTTCTTTGATCTAATTCCAAATCACGGTAGTTATCCATATACGTTAAATCTACAATAACAGAATTCTCATTTACTTTTTCTACAATTCCCTGTAAGCCGTCACGAAACTCAATAATATTGCCAACCTCTGCTTTCTTCAAAAAGCATCTCTCCTTTTGTCCATTTCTTTCGCTGGTAATAACAGTTTGCACTATATTATGAAATGCGTAAAGAATTTTGCAATTCACTGCTGCTTAGGTAATTTATTACAGCATTAGGTTGGTAATATTATACCAGATAAATAACTTTTGTACATTAAAATTATTTAATATTCAGAAAAAAGATTGATATACAGATATAATATTAGATACTTCAAAATTGACAGCACTTTATTTATGATAAAGTAAGAATAGAGTAAAAAGGAGTTCTGAGTAATGAATCATGAACAAATTCAAGAAGTGCTCGATCAATTAAAAAATGGAATCATCTCCGAGTATCATGTGTCAAAAGAAGACTTTCTTCCTTTTCGCGGTGTTATTGTGAAAAGGGAGGATTTTAAGCACTTCCGAGGAATCGCACAAAGAGGCGGACACGTTATATATCGATATTTAGATTCACCCCGAAGCTAAAAAAGAAATGGTGCTGAAATATAAAGCACATAGGAAGACACTTGAAAATCTCAGGTGTCTTTCCTGTATGCCCTCATGAAAAATTGAATAGGGCTAAGCAATCTGGGTATGAAAGCAATATTACAAGTTTGAAGGGACTGAACAGGTATGGGCAATTTTAAAGGAAAAACGGTCATCGTTACAGGAGGAGCCAGCGGAATTGGCAAGGGAATTGCCGAGACGTTCGCAAGGAAAGGGGCCAATGTGGTCATCGCCGACATAGATGAAATGAGGGGAAAAAAGTTAGAAGAAAGCTTGAACAAAAAAGGCCTGACTAGCATGTTCATCAGAGCAGATGTTAAGAATGAAGCAGAAATCAAGGGACTTATAATAAAAACTTATGAATCATTTGGAGCAATTGATATTCTAATAAATAACGCTGGCATCTCAAAGTTTCATTCATTTTTTGAACTGACTGTGGAATTGTGGGATGAAGTGATCAATACGAACCTTCGAAGTGTCTTCCTATGCAGCAGGGAAGCTGTCAAATTGATGAAACAAGGATCCTGTATTATCAATCTATCTTCTACGAGAGCAGTAATGTCTGAAAGCAATACAGAGGCATACTCGGCTTCAAAAGGCGGAATTATGGCAATCACCCATGCTTTGGCCAGCACGCTCACTGAAAAAGGGATCAGGGTTAATTGCATAAGTCCCGGCTGGATTGAAACAGGAGATTATGAAAGTCTCAGGGGGATTGATCATAGTCAGCATTTTGCCAACAGAGTTGGAAAACCCGGGGATATTGCAAGAACCTGCCTATTTTTAGCCGATCCAGAAAATGACTTTATAACAGGAGAAAATATAACAGTAGATGGAGGCATGACAAGGAAAATGATTTATGAACAATAATAACTGTCTACTTTCTTAACAATACGATATTTAGCACGAAAACTGCACCAATGAAAATAAGGCATAGCAGGATGTTAATCATCATTCTCGCCTCCTGTCTTAAGTACATTGTAAAACAGCCTCGTTAAATGGCATTGAATTCTTTGTAAATTTATTGTGAAAAAATGATAAATAAGTTAGAAACAGGAACACTTGAAAAGGAAGCAGGCAAAAAAACGCTAAATAAATAATGTGGAAGTCTTTTCTCATATGGGAAAGGGCTTTTTTATAACCATTACAAGCTTTTGCGATTAAGGGGATAAGCTAGAGGGTATACGGAAACTGGAAAAGGAGCTGCATATGACAACAGATTTACTATTTGCAATTAGAGGAGTAAGGGTTAATAATATTTTGAATGTGGATCATCTTGACATAAAAAAAGGAAAAGTAACCTGTATCACTGGCGAGAGCGGCGCTGGAAAATCAACCCTCATGAAAATGCTGAACAAAATGATTTCCCCGGATTCTGGTGAAATTTTCTATAAGGGCACCCCGCTAAAAGATATAGATTCTGTCCAGCACAGAAGAAAAGTAATAATGCAATCGCAGGTTCCATTAATCTTTCCTGGCACAATAAAAGATAACCTGATGATGGGTTATATACTTAACGGAACGAAACCTGATGATGATGGGGTACTTAAGCAGGCAATACATAATATGCAAATGACTAAGGAGCTTGATGAAGATGCAGGGACTCTTTCCGGCGGGGAAAAACAGCGCCTGGCATTGGCAAGAATTCTGCTTCTTGCAGCTGATGTCTATTTGCTGGATGAGCCGACTTCTGCATTGGACGAAGACACCGAAATGATGGTTTTGGATCATCTTATCCCGGAAATTAAAAAGAAACATGCTTCATTAATCATGATTACACACTCCAGGAAAGTCAATGAGCAATATGCAGAAGAAAGGATTGATTTATCCCAGCTGCCGTTGGGAGAGGAGGTGGAGAAAAATACTTAAGGGGGATATTGATGGAAAATAAAACAATTATTGATATTGAATTTTGGAGGCTAATATCAGCTTACCTATTTGTGCTTCTACTTATCATTATCTTTAAAGTGAGAGGAATTGCCCGTGAGAAAAAGCTGACTATTGCAGCTTTCAGAATTACACTTCAGCTCGTGATTGCAGGCTATGTATTAACCTATTTATTTGAACTTTCCAATCCGCTGTTAACATTAGGTGTAATTTTTATTATGGAAGGTTTTGCAATTTACACAATATATAAACAGGCTGGAACCAGACTTTCAGTAAACCTTAAGAAAACCATTGCGATTTCCATGATAGCCGGTACATCATTTTGTCTTGCATTTTTTAATTTTGTTGTTATTAATTTTGAGCCGTGGTATGATCCCCGCTACTTTATTCCAATCGCAGGAATGATAATTGGCAATTCCATGACCGGCATTACGTTAAGTGTAAAGGAGCTTCTGAATTCCTTTACATCTCAAAAAGATATGATCGAGGGTGCCCTAATGCTTGGTGCTGATCCAAAAGCTGCAGTTAAGCCATATGTTAATCATACTTTTGATTCTGCTGTTCTGCCTACTATCAATAATATGCTGGGAATGGGCATTATATTTTTGCCTGGTATGATGACAGGACAGATTTTATCAGGAGTCAGCCCATTGCTTGCGATTGAATATCAGATTGTTATTCTGCTGGGGATATTGGGAAGTGTAGGTTTATCAGTAATCTTATTCATCCTTCTTGCCTATAAGAACTTTTTCAATCTGGATGCCCAATTTTTTCCGGATGGAAAGAACTAGAATGTTTAATTGGCTTAAGCTCACAGCATTTCACTCTTTTGGCCCGCATATAATGGAAAAATCAATCAAAAAGGCGGGATAAAATAATGAAACTTGAAACCGAAAAAGCATTCAGAGTGAAAAGTTTATCCAAAGATATTCTGGAGCATCTGATGGAAGACAGCACTTCTTATAAACATGAAGACTTGAAACATGTCATAGAAATGCTGGCGCGATCCGTCTCGGATCTTGTCACATTGTATACGGACCGGGAAGGCGATCATGAAGCGGCCTTAAAGGGGACCATTTCAAAAATGCGAATCAGCTATAATGTTCTTCAATACAAAGAAACTTCAAAACTGGTTAGAAAACAAGATAAGTATCATCCACAGCCATAAATCAAAAGGAATAATGCATCTGAAACAGTAAGTAGAAATCATTGGCAAATGAAAGCGTTTTACTCAAAAAAGTGTGAACAAACGTGAAAAATTAAGGGTTTTTCATTGTCTAAATGAATGTGAAATGCTATTCTTTTGTCTGAGATGTAAGTTGTCCGATGACTTAATTGCAGCCAGGTAATATTTCCTGATTCTATGGAAGAGTTCAAAATGCAGAGAAGCTTCGAGACGAAGTAATTTTACTAATTTTTCTCAGCCTTTTTGAACAACTATATACATGAATAATAGGGCGTTGGAAAAAATAAAACAGCATATAGGACGAAATATACCGGCATTATTACTGTTTCATCCTGCTGCTGATTTTGCTGAAAAAATTCCAGTTCCCGTCTTTAAGTTCGTGAGGCAACGCCTTGCACATCTTAATACAATCATTAATAAGAAGGAGATTGATCCCATATGGTTCAAAAACAATTTAAAGTAACTGCAGAAACAGGAATTCACGCTCGTCCAGCTACAATGCTTGTACAAGCTGCCAGCAAATTTGACTCAGAAATTCACCTTGAGTACAAGGAAAAGAAAGTAAATCTAAAATCAATCATGGGTGTTATGTCTTTAGGTGTTGGACAAGGTGCAGATATTACAATTATTGCTGAAGGAAACGATGAACAGGATGCCCTTAACAGCCTTGAAGAAACACTGAAAAAAGAAGGTTTGGCTGAATAATGAGCTTTTTAAATGGAATTGCGGCGTCAAGCGGTATTGCTATAGCGAAAGCTTACCGTTTGGTTGAGCCGGATCTCTCTTTTGATAGAAAGACAGTAGAAAATGCTGAACAGGAAGTGGAACGCTTTCAGTCAGCGTTAGCTGAATCTAAAGGTGAATTGGAAGTCATCCGCGATAATGCCCATAAAGAACTTGGGGCTGATAAAGCTGCTATTTTCGATGCTCATCTTCTTGTATTAAGTGATCCGGAATTAATTTCGCCAATTGAAGATAAAATTAAAACAGATAAAGTAAATGCTGAATCTGCATTAAAAGAGACAGCAGATATGTTCATTACAATGTTCGAACAAATGGACAATGAATACATGAAAGAGCGCGCGGCGGATATCCGTGACGTAACGAAACGCGTACTTTCTCATTTGCTTGGGGTGCAAATTGCGAATCCCAGCATGATTGCTGAAGAAGTAATCATTATTGCTGAAGACTTGACCCCCTCCGATACTGCTCAGCTGAACCGCCAGTTTGTAAAAGGGTTTACAACTGACATTGGAGGCAGAACATCCCACTCTGCCATCATGGCCCGTTCCATGGAAATTCCAGCCGTAGTGGGAACAAAGGAATCTACAAAGCAAATTAAAAATGGCGACCTGGTTATCGTGGATGGATTAAAAGGTCTAGTACATATTAATCCAACTCCAGAGGCTGTAGCCGAATATAAAGAAGAACACCGCAAATTCGAGGATCAAAAAGCTGAGTGGGCTAAGCTTGTCAACGAAAAATCAGTTACTGCTGATGGCCATCATGTTGAATTGGCTGCCAATATCGGAACTCCAAAAGATTTGAAGGGTGTAGTTGAAAATGGCGGAGAAGGCATTGGCCTTTACCGCACGGAATTTTTATATATGGGAAGAGACCAGCTTCCAACAGAAGAGGAGCAGTTCGAATCCTACAAAGCTGTCCTGGAAGGAATGAGCGGAAAACCAGTTGTTGTCCGCACGCTGGATATTGGCGGGGATAAAGAACTTCCTTATCTGAATCTTCCAAAGGAAATGAACCCATTCCTGGGCTTCCGGGCGATTCGTCTATGTCTGGAAGAACAGGAAATGTTCAGGACACAATTAAGGGCTTTGTTAAGAGCGAGCACTTATGGAAACCTGAAAATCATGTTCCCTATGATTGCAACTCTTGATGAATTCCGTCAGGGCAAAGCAATCCTTGAAGAAGAAAAACAAAAGCTTGTGAGCGAAGGCTCAGAGGTTGCAGACAACATTGAAATTGGAATTATGGTTGAAATTCCTTCAACTGCTGTTATGGCTGAGCAATTTGCTAAAGAAGTTGATTTCTTCAGCGTAGGCACAAACGATTTAATTCAGTACACTATGGCTGCAGACCGAATGAATGAGCGTGTTTCTTATCTTTACCAGCCGTATAATCCTGCAATCTTGCGTTTAGTTAAAATGGTTATTGGCGCAGCACACAAGGAAGGAAAGTGGGCAGGCATGTGCGGTGAAATGGCTGGGGATGAAACGGCTATTCCATTACTGTTGGGATTAGGACTTGACGAGTTCTCCATGAGCGCTACTTCGATCCTTAAAGCACGTTCTCAAATCAGTCACCTTAACAAAAAAGACATGGAAGCACTGGCTGAAAAAGCACTTCATATGAATACAGCAGAAGAAGTAGTTCAAGCTGTAAAAGAAGCGACAAAACTGTAATCAAATTGAAACAATTAAAAAGTTTTAAATATAATATCCCGGGTAAATAAGAAGTAAGCACTTAGGTCAGTCATAAGTAAGCTGATCATTCTCATTTTCCCCCCTTTTTAAGCCGGCCTATGATGGCCGGTTTATTTTTTTTCCTTCTTCAGGCGAAACTGCCATTCAGCCTTAAGGATGACAGCAATCACATCTTATGATTGTTATCCGGAATATGAAACTCTCCTATAATTAAGCTACAACATAAAAAGGAGAGATGGAAAATGGTTACCATGATAATCAGCTTTCTCTTTCATGATCGATATAGATGCATTAAAGAAAAGCAGAAAAACGACTTATATGAAAAACAGAGCTCATTTTTAAGCCGTGTCCTCCACTAAAGAAGCCTGGAAAGGGCTTCTTTTATATTTTGGCGCTTATTTTCGAGGGTAACGTTTAAGTTTTGTAATTGGGGTTTATTGTAAGCCGAGAAAGGAAAAGGTAATGAAAAAGGAGGAATTCTTCATGAATAAAGAGATCATTAGCTTAATCCTTACCGCCCTATTGGCCCTGCCTCTGTCAGGCTGCATCCAGGGTGCACAGGACTCAATCGTCAATAGTCATGCTGAAGCCTTGCTGACTAAAAACAATGAGCTGCAGTTCCGGTTTAAAATTAATGATAAAATCCTTTCAGAAGAGGAATTATACAAAGTAAAGGTTTCCATACATAATGAAAAACTGGCCGCTGCTCTTGGTACGGATGAGTTTGTTTATGGGGAGGACACTATAATCGATGGGGAATATATAGAGGTTAATAATGAAAAGGGAAACTATATCTTTATGAATCCCATTCCTCTTACACAGGACCTGCATGTTTTCGAAATAGAAGAAATGATCGTGAATGAAGATGCAGTATCTGTAGAAATCTTAAATGAGGATGAAGTGATTGCGAGAGCATTCTTAAATAATTTTTCTTCACAGCTTTAAAAGGATTCAATGTGATGACTGGAGTTTTGTTTTTATCTAATCTGGGTAATATAAATTACGCGCATAAAATTGGGGATGGACCAGGTATTTGCCTGGTCTTTTGTCTTTATTGGGACATCTAATATTTTTAATCTAAGATAAGTAATGGTAGAATTATTATAAAAAATTCAGATATTTCAAGGGAGTGGGTACGTTGATTTCACCTGAAAATACAGTTATCGGTTTTGTGGGAACAGGGGTAATGGGCAAGAGCATGGCAGGACATCTGTTGAAAGCAGGTTATCCATTAGTTGTTTATACAAGAACCAAAGAAAAAGCTTCTGAACTAATAGAGAATGGGGCAAAGTGGGCTGAGACGCCATTGGATGTTGCAAAGAAAGCAAATGTCATTATTACGATTGTTGGTTATCCGGCAGATGTAGAGGAAGTGTATCTTGGGGAAAATGGCATTATCACAAATGGCAGAGACAATACATATGTAATTGACATGACCACTTCGACACCTACATTGGCCAAAAGGATATACGAAGAAGCAGGCAAAAAAGGCATGCATGCAATAGATGCCCCTGTTTCAGGAGGAGATATCGGCGCCAGGGATGCAAAGCTTTCAATAATGGCCGGAGGAGACAGGGACGCATTTCTGGCTGTAGAACCGATTTTCAATCTTCTCGGAACAAATATCGTTTATCAAGGAAAAGCAGGAGCCGGACAACACACGAAAATGTGTAATCAAATTGCGATTGCATCAAATATGATAGGGGTTTGTGAAGCGGTAGTTTATGCAGAAAAAGCAGGTTTGGACCCAAGTACAGTTCTGCAAAGCATATCATCTGGTGCAGCAGGCAGCTGGTCACTATCCAATCTTGCACCGAGAATCATTGATGGCAACTTTGAACCAGGCTTTTATATAAAACATTTCATTAAGGACATGAATATCGCCTTAGATGAAGCAGAAGCAATGGGCATGATGACTCCAGGGCTTGCTCTTGCAAAAAAAATGTATGCCGAGCTTTCTGAAAAAGGGGAAGAAAACAGCGGTACACAGGCATTATATAAATATTGGAATATGTAAATTGCGCCTGTTAATGTATAAGGCCTCTTTTTTCACTTCAAACTAATAAAGAAAGTGAATAGGGGGTTAGACAGGTGGCTAAAAGAAATAAGAAAAATGATCCTCAGCAAAAGAACAAAAAAGGCTTCGATTCCGCTGTCATTGATTCTGAATTCTCCCATGAATTTGGAAGTGCTGACACGAATAAAATTCAAAAGGATAAAGCCAAAAAGGAAAAAGCATCAAAAAACAACGGGCAATATCAGGGACAGTAATGGTGAAAAAGGCAGGCAGAGGGCTTGCCTTTTTTCTTTTGTCGGATTGAAATAAGAAGCATTGAATATAAATAAAAGCGCCATCCCTCCAAAAAGGAAACTGGCGCTTTCGACCGAGTGATCTTGTTACAATTTAATACCTTCCAGATACTTTTCGATCCGGTCAAGCCCTTCTTGTAATGTGTCCATGGAATAGGCAAAGGAAATTCGGAAATAACCTTCTCCATATGAGGAGAAGGCACTGCCAGGAACTACTGCAACTCCTGCATTTTCAACAAGAGAAAGGGCAAATTCAAAGGAGTTCTTTGAAACATCTGGTATTTTTATAAAAAAATAAAAAGCGCCATCAGGTTTGACTACATCCAGGTTCATTTGTACTAAACGCTCATAAACATAGTCACGGCGTTTGGCATATTCATGCCTCATTGGCAGGGCGTCGTTAATTCCTGTTGTCAGCGCTTCAAGAGCTGCCATTTGGGAGACAGAAGCTGCGCATGTCACATTATACTGATGCACCTTCAAGATATGTTTTGCCAGGTTTTCCGGTGCGAATAAAAGACCAATGCGCCAGCCTGTCATTGAATGGGATTTTGAAAGTCCATTAATTACTATAGTCTGCTCCCGCAAAAGGGAAGCGATTGAGTGGTGCGTTTGATCATAGAGCAGTTCGCTGTAAATTTCATCAGCAAGGATAAAGATATCTTTGCCTTTAACAAGAGCAGCAATTTCCTCAAGCTCCTCCAAACTCAGACTGACACCTGTAGGATTCGATGGATATGGAAGAACAATGCACCTTGTTTTATCACTCATTTGTTCTGCAATTAAATCCGCAGTAAATCTAAACTTGTTTCTGGAAATATCAGTATGAACCGGAACTGAACCGCAAAGCTTTATGATTGGCTCATAACCGGGATAAACAGGACCAGGCAGAATTACTTCCGATCCTTCATCCAGAATTGTACGGAATGCAATATCGATAGCTTCACTTGCTCCTGATGTCACAATGACTTCTAATTCAGGGTTATATGTAAGGTTATATTTTGCTTTTACAAAAGAAGCTGCAGCTTGCCGCAATCGAATATCGCCCGCATTGTGTGTATAGGAGGTAAAGTTCTCGTCAATTGCCTGTTTAGCTGCTTCTTTAACATGTAATGGCGTTGGGAAGTCAGGCTGTCCAATTGTAAGAGAAATCATGCCTTTGGTGCCGGCAACCATATTGAAAAACTTTCTGATTCCAGAAATTTCGATGTCCTTCACTTTTTGATTGATTAAATGTTCCAATGTATTCACCTCGTATAATTCTAATGTTTATTCTATCACTTTGATGCGGCAGCAAACAGAAAAAAAATAAAAAAGGCCCTGAATTCTATTCAGAGCCTGCAGAAATATAATCAGTATCCGTAATCCCAATCGACTTCATCTTCATGCCATAATACCGGGGATACAGCACCAAAATCGATAACTTTATTTTCTATATGGCATCGGCAATGTTTGTCGCCGCATTGATCTTTCATTTCCTCAAACACAGAATGCTCCACATTTTCCAGGATCGTAACTTTATGTTCATCATGGTAAAGGATTGCTGTACCTTTCATGCCTGATCGCACCTCTTTTTTATTTTATGTAAAACTAACTTTCAGCTTTACAAACTTATTTTATGCCTTTGGAAAAATAGTGTCTACACTGTTATAAGACTGTTCACAAAAAAGTCAAGATGAAAACGTTTTAGTGAGATATTTGTTTAAAAATAAATGAGTGTAAAATTTTACAAATAGTTGAATATAATTCATTTAGAGATTAACATTAGTAGATAGTGGAAACTACATTTTTAGTTTGTTAGTTTTCCAGCTAACTATTTAAAGGAGGTTTTAAAGTGGAGACATCTTTAGAGAAGCAGCCTTATGAAAGCACAAAGGAATATGGCGGGTTCTGGCTCCGATTTGCGGCCTATTTAATCGATTCTATTATTGTTGGAATTCCGCTTACAATTCTAAGCATTGTTATCTTTATGATTTTCTTTGGCACTTCTGATGCTTTTAATACGATGATAAGCGACCCAACTTATATGGAAACAGAAATGACCGATGAAGAAGCTTTTGCATTCATGGGATCTTATTTTGGCGCACTTGGAGTAACCTTTCTTGTCAATCTTGTCGTTGCTGTTGCCTATTTTGCAGGCTTGCATGCATCCAAATGGCAGGGAACTGTGGGAAAAAAGCTGCTGGGATTAAAAGTGACTGACTTAAATGGCAACCGCATTTCTTTCTGGAGGGCGCTAGGAAGATATTTGGCCATGGCCATCCTGTCTGGAATTTTCCTTATTGGCTATATCATTGCTGCCTTTACAGAGAAAAAACAGGCATTGCATGATTTAATCGCAGGCACTGTCGTATTAAAGAAATAATTCTTAAAAAAGCTGCAGGGCAGCTGAGTTGCCCTGCAGCTTTTTTGTGGGTCAGCAATAAAAAGGATTTATTATTTGCATGCAGAATATATTTTTAGGAAGGGAGGATGAAAATGAAGAAGCAAGAAATTATTACTCACTATGAATCTTTTTCTGTATGGCTTGAGTCGCTAAAAGATCTTGGCCAGGAAAATTGGCTAAAGCCTGTCTCGGCTGGAAAATGGCCGGTTTCGGCAGTAGTTGCCCATCTGTTATTTTGGGATAGATATTCTCTTGAGGAGCGTTTCCCATTTTTTAAAGAGGGCTCAGTACTTGAGAGCTATCCTGATTTTCAAAGTGTAAATGATGCTGCAGGAGAATACGCTAAAAAGCATGCACAATTAGAGATTATTGAAGAACTTTTATCAGTTCGGAGACAATTTCTTCGGATGCTTGAAGGCATGTCAGAAGAAAAACTGGATACAGCTTTTAAAATCGGCAGCACTAGCTTAACTGTGCGCGATTATTTTGCAGATTTTATTGAACATGACATTCACCATAAAAAGCAAATAATGCCGGCAGCCGGCATCAGTGTTTAACACCGGCTGACAGTCTCACTTTTAAGAACTGTAATTTAGGATGCTATAACGTCATGCAGTAAAACAGGCAGAGGCTCCTGATCGGGATGATGCACCCAATAAAACAAAGTGCCAAAGAAAGAATTCACCATCATTGCGGCAATGCGGGAAGATTCTGCCTGTTCATTAAATTCCCCCTATTTTGGCCTTCACCAATCAGACTAGTAGATTAATTGCTTTGTATATTCTTTTTGTTCCTTCCTTTTCATTTTTCCTCCCCTTAAATTAATTTCTTGCATAATAAAAAATATTATTTAAATATTCATTAAATTTTTAAAAAATTGCATTAAATAAAATTTGGTAAAATAAAAGGGTTTTACAGATAGGTCTTGAATAAGGAATAAGGTGTTTTTTACCTGAAGGAGCTGTTGACATGGAAATAGAAAAAACGGAGCTGCAGAAACAGGGGAAATTCAATTCCTGGCGGCTGTATATGACACTGCCCATTGTTTCATGGGCACTTTACGATTTTGCGAATACTATTTTTTCCTCAAATATTAATACCATTTTCTTTCCTTTTTACCTGCAGGAAGTTATAGGAGAGAATGAAATTTTAAATCAGATAGCGAGTACCTTTATTTCTTATTCTAATGCGCTGGCAAGCTTTTTTCTTGTCCTGTTCTCTCCATTGTTTGGAGTTATGATAGACAGGACAGGAAGAAAAAAGAAATATATCGTAATCTTTACGCTTATTACTGTAATGGCGACCATTTTAATGGGGGTTTTTGCATCAAGCCAGATTAGCGGGAAAATATTTGGGCTTCCTGTTTATCTTGCACTCGTTATTATATGTTTTATTATTGCAAAGTTTTTTTTTCATTCCAGTCTGGTTTTTTACGATGCCATGATTTCCGATCTGGGAACAAAGCAGGATATACCGCTGATTTCAGGTTTTGGAGTGGCAGTTGGCTATATCGGAACCCTTGTAGGCCTGACAGTTTATTTATTTATAGGAGATGACGGTTTTCACGAATCTTTTATACCAACTGCTATATTATTTCTGGTGTTTTCTTTGCCGCTGTTTTTCTTTGTAAAAGATAAGCCTTACCAGGCAAAAGAAAAACAAAAATTTTTATCAGGCTATAAGGAAATTTGGCAGACTTTTAAAGATATGAAACATTATAAGGCGATTTTCACATTTATGATTGCCTATTTTTTCTTAAACGATGCAATTGCCACAACGATTGCCATGATGGCCGTGTACGCAAAAACCATTGTAGGCTTTTCAACTGGCCAATTCATTTTGTTATATCTTGCTTCAACGGTGTCCAGTATAATTGGTTCTTTTGTATTTGGCTATATTACCAAGGCGAAAGGGCCCAACAAAGCGGTTAAGTACGTTGGGATCCTTCTTCTTGTTGCTCTGGCAATTGCTGTTGGCGCTGTCAATGAAATCATGTTCTGGATTGCGGGCAGCATGTTTGGCGTCGCTCTGGGGTCCATGTGGGTTACCACAAGAACTTATATTGTGGAATTGACTCCAGAAGATAAAAGAGGGCAGTTTTTTGGTTTGTTTGCATTTTCAGGGAAAGTATCTTCCATAATCGGACCGGTTATTTATGGAAGCATTACTTTGATCTTTGCCAGCTATGGAAACCTGGCAAGCAGACTTGCTTTAGGTTCATTGATGATTTTAACTATAATTGGTCTGTTCGTTCATTCAAAAATTAAGGACGAAAGCATTCCTAATTAAGTTCTGTATTGCATTGAAGAAGCAAGCCGCCAAAGGCTTGCTTTTTGCTGTTTTAGCAAAGCAGCTGACTTCCTGTTCCAGAAATAAGGACTTTTTTCTTAATGAACTGAAATTTTCATAAGAAATTTTATCCATTCATGGTATATTAATAGAGAAAAAGATTCACGATGCATATTCGGCGCTGTCTTGCTGCTCTTAAAACAAGCGTCATACCACTGGAGCTGAGAACTTAGATATAAGCATATGAAAAAGGAAGGGCGAAAAAAGTGGAACAGAAAAAAGGCATTTTACTGGAAAGCGGAACGAATGAACTGGAAATTGTTGAATTTTCAATTGGAAGGATTAAATTTGGAATTAACGTTATTAAAGTGAAGGAAATTATTAATCCTGTACAAGTCATTCCTGTCCCGCATTCGCATAGAAATATTGAAGGGATCATTGAACTGAGGGGAGAGGTTCTTCCTGTAGTGGATGTGGCATCATCATTAAATATGGCGCCTTCAGAAAGCCCTCAGCAGGATAAGTTTATTGTGACAGAGTTTAATCAGCAGAAAATTGTTTTCCATGTTCATAATGTTTCAAAAATTCACCGCATTTCCTGGAACCAAATTGAAAAGCCTTCTGAAATGTATCAGGGCCATGAAAGCCAGATTATCGGAATCATAAAGCTTGAGGATGAGATGGTGCTGCTGCTTGATTTTGAAAAAATGGTTACTGAAATAAATCCTGATTCAGGGATTAGCATCCAGAAGGTGCAGAAACTTGGAAAGCGTGAAAGGTCTGACAAGAAGCTGCTTATTGCAGAAGACTCTCCACTCCTAAGAAAGCTTTTGAATGATACTTTGAATGAAGCGGGTTTTTCTCAAATTGAATTCTTTGAAAATGGATACGATGCTTATGAATACTTGCATTCCTTAGCCGAGTCGGGGCGAGATGTCACTAAGGAAGTGCAGCTCATGATCACTGATATCGAAATGCCGCAAATGGATGGGCATCACTTTACTAAAAAAGTTAAAGAACATCCTGTGCTTGCAAAAATTCCAGTTATTATTTTTTCTTCATTAATTACCGAAGATCTTCGCCACAAGGGCCAAATGGTAGGAGCCAATGCACAGGTGAGCAAGCCTGAAATTGCAGAATTGGTGCTTTTGATAGATCAGCATGCATTATAGGACCATACAAAGAAAAGCTGGAATTTTCATTCCAGCTTTTTAGTGATTAAAAGTAACTTTCTCCTAATTTCTTAAATACAGGTTTTTCATAGCGGTGCTTTTTTTCGTTTGGCGTGCTATTAAGCTCTTTTAGCCCTGTATATGACATAAGCAATTTTTTCGCAGCATTAAGAGATAGTGAAGATTTTGGATTTCTGACGAAGGAATCGAGTTTGCCCAAATGGGGAAGCTCTGAAAAATCCTCTTTAGAGGGCGGAAGGTGGAAAGAATAATTCCCGCACTTTACCAGAACATCTGACTGCTGCTGGCTGTTTTTTGGATTGCCAGAATAGTGAAGGCCTGTTTTTTGGGCTTTTCCTTCTTTTATTAACTTTTGAAGTGCATCGTGCTTTAATTTATACAAAAATTTAGGATTTGGTGCTGTCTTTGCATGGCGGTTAACGGTGAAGATGGCTTGAGAGAGGTTTTCAACCGTTGGTTGCAGATGGGGATATTGTTTCTTATCAGAATTCAATTTCCAATCTCCTTTCAAGTTATAAAGGGGTATAATCATATTATACCCTTTTTAGTCAATAAAACCAACTTAGGATAGGGCTTTTATTACAAAAGCTTATCCATCCAGCTGCTTTCCGCTTATGGGTTGGAAGGATCCTGATTTTTTCCATATAATCATTAGCATAGTTAAACCTAATAATGTTGTTGCCAAACCAGCGGCAATCATAACAAAAGAAGCGCCTAGCTGTTTTGCAAGAAGAGCTCCTGCCGCTGGTGCAATTAGCATGGAAAAGGTCTGCAGGGACATGGCGGCAGCAGAAACTCTGCCCATCATTTGCTTTGGTGTTTCAGATTGAAGAACATAGCCGTAGGGAACAGATTCTCCCGCCCCTAAGAGGCCTAAAAGACATGCACCGATTATCCAGCCCAATTGTGGTAAATTAAGAAAACCTAAGCCTCCAAGCCCAACAGTTGCAATAAAAATGCCGCTTAATATGGCTGAAGAACTCATTAAATGGATGGGTTTCCGGTTCCACCCTGTCCATTGGCCCAGCAAAAGTGAGCCCGCAACACTGCCTGCTCCCACTGCACTGATCAGCAATCCGAAATTCCCCTCATTAAATCCAATCTGCTTTGCAATAAAAACAAATAACCCATCATAAAGGAAAATAATGAAAAACGCTGCAGAAGAAAGAATAATCGAGAGCTTTAAAAGGGGAGTATGAAAAATATGTTTGATGCCATCAGAAAAATCTTTCCAAAAATCCCCTTTGACTGCTTGGTCGCCAGCCATTATTTTATCTGACTCTTCAAAGGACTTTAAGCTGGGAAGAAACAGCAGGAAAATAACAGCTATAAAGAATCCAGCTGCTTCAAAAAGAAAAGGGCTTTTGGGTCCAAAAACAGCTATAATTCCTCCTCCTAATGCCGGCCCGGCAATTTTCATCGTGTTGACTGAAAGCTGGCTTAAAGTTACTGCTTCAGGCAGCATGCTTTCAGGTACAATCATCCGGATGGCACTCTGCCTTGCCGGATCATAAAGTGCTGATACGGTTCCTTTTAAAAACACAAATAATAGCAGAATGTATAGGTTAGGAGCGTAAAATAAGCCTGCTACAAAGACCATTCTTAAAAGGAGGCAAACGATCATAACTGCCTTCTTGGGCAATCTGTCCACAAACACACTTGCAAATGGGCCAATGATGACCCAAGGAAGACCGAGAACTATAATGACAGAGGCAATTGCCGTTTCATCCAGACCCCAGTGATAAGCGACAATAACCTGCAATGCAATTAAATCAAGCCAGTTCCCCAAGTCGGAAAATAACTGGGCGCCAAAAAGTGCGCGAAAGGATTTTAGCTTGAGCGGTTTAAAAATACCTGGTTTCGCTGTCAATTCCCTTCATCCCTTTCTATGGCCATCCTTCGCCTGTTCAGCAGCTTTTCAGTATTGCCATGAGGATCCTGGCCATCTGGCAAATTATCTTTTTGCAGCGCTTCGATTGATTCATCGATCCATTTAATTTCTGTTTCCAGCTTCATTTCTGCATATCGAATCGAGAGGGTGCCAAGCTTGCTGACATAGGAATATCCATTTCTCGGCCAATCCTTTACGAATTTAAGAATATCTGAAGCTTCTTCTTTTCTTTTTAATAAATGGCTGATTAACACTTCATTATCCATATCTTCATGCCAGGTTGACATTTTCATTAGCAGTTCATCTTTAATAACGGGGAAAGAAGGAGGAGTCTTCAGCCAATTCTCAAACTCTTTCCACCCTTTAGAAGTGAGCTCATACATTTTTTTCTTTCTTCCTTCATCTTCCTGTTCGATTGCATAGATAAAACCTTCTTCCTCAAGTTTTTTTAATTTGGGGTATATGCTCCCATAGCTCATTCCCCAATAAAGACCAGCAGCTTTGTGTTCAAATTCAGATTTAATTTTATATCCTGTGCTGGGCCAAAAGCTTAATACAGCAAGAATTGTATGTTCTATAGACAAAAATAAAACTCCTTTCAATATATCATGTTGATATATCAATATGATATGTCTTGTTTAATAAAATATCAACAAAAAATAAAAACTTTCGCAATTTTTCAGCGAAAGTTTTGTTGAAAGGACGATTGTAAGCAGCAGTTATGGCTGTATCCGTACCTTGGTGCCATTTGGCACTATGCGTGACAATTCGAGCACATCCTGGTTATACATGCGTATACAGCCTTTGGAAACAGATTGGCCAATTGAGGAAGGGTTATTGGTTCCGTGAATTCCATAGCCGGCTTTAGACAGGGAAAGCCACATGACCCCATATGGGCCGCCGGGATTGGGTTCTCTGTTCACAATAACAAACTCACCAATTGGGGTCTGTGTCAGCATTTTTCCGACGGCAATGGGATACACTTTTTGAACGGCACCGTTATATAAAAGAGTTAAGCTTCTTTTGCCTTTTGAAACATTGATGGTATACGGAATGGAATCAGGTTCCGGCAGCCCTGGTATTACTATTCGCTGGCCGGGATAGATCAGGCCTGGGTTTACAATGGAAGGGTTTGCCGCCAGAAGCTCACGTAAAGGGCGGCGGTAATTTTTTGCGATGACAGACATTGTCTCACCAGGTTTTACTATATGGTAAATAACAATCACCTCTTTCTGAAAGGTCTATTCAAATATATGCCTGCAAAAGTGATCTTGTAACTTATTGGATAAAATGTGTCCCGAATGCAGCAAAAAAGGGAAAGCTGCAAAGAATTGCTTTCCCTTTACTTCCCGCTGTTTGATTGTAAGGTAAATACCGTCAGTTCAGGTTTGGATAAAAACCGGAAGGGCAGCCGGGTTGTACCAAGCCCTCTGTTTACATAAAGAGTTAAAGGGCTTTGGCTGCCGATTTCATAGAAGCCTTCATAATATCTTTCAGCATGTGGCGGTTTAACTAACGCTCCAATGAACGGCAGTTTTATTTGTCCGCCATGACTATGGCCGCTCAACTGCAGATTGATGCTGAAAGCTGAGGCTGCATCTGCTAAATCCGGTGCGTGGGACAATAAAATGTTATATGATGCATCGTCCAAATTTTCGCTGGCCAGCTTTATGTCCGGCCTTCCCAGCATCGCATCGTCAATGCCGATAATCCCGATGCTGCTTCCGGAAAATTCGAGTTTGCGATTTTCATTCAGCAAAAGAATAAAGCCGGATTCTTCCATAATAGATTTATAGATATCAGAACCATAGCCCCCGTGATCATGGTTTCCATAAATAGCAAACCTTCCAAGCGGCGCCTGAATTCTTTTCAGGAGGGGTGCAATTTGGTTTGCCTCTTTATATTTGTTAGGTTCATCCATCAGATCACCTGTAAAGAAGACAATATCAGGCTTCAAGCTGTTTATCTTTTCAATTAATTCTTCAAGCTGTTTCAGGTCATAATGAAATCCTAAATGGGTATCGCTGAATTGGATGATTTTTTTATTATGGAACGCTTGTGGAATAGCCTTATCAGAAATTTTGTAGTTTGTGATTTCCAAGAGCCGCGGCTCAATATCCCGTGCATAATAATAGCCGCCTGCACTAATACCAAAAACAGCAGCAAAAAAGCCGAGAGCTCTTTTTAAAAAAGATCTTCTGGACACTTTTTCCGGCATTTAGCATACCAACCTATCTATTAAAATGTTTTTCTGAAGTATTGGGCATGATAAAAGGCACTGCCTTCTCATAGCAGTATCTTTAATACTATCAAACTATCCTATTAAAAAGAAGAATTAACTATGCTTGTTTCTTATCCTTCATTTTCCTTAAAATTATTAATTTATTTGTAAATAATAATTCGAAAATTCTATATTTAATGGTAAAATGTAAATGAATGATCATTCATTTTTTGAGAGGGGAATTAGAATGAAGAATAAAACAGTCATTGTTACTGGCGGTTCCAGCGGCATGGGAAAATATATGGCAAAGCGGTTTGCTGAAGCTGGAGCGAATGTGGTGATAACAGGAAGGAACCCGGATCGCCTCGAGACAGCAAAAGCTGAAATTGAAACATACCAGGGACAAGTTTTGACAATCCAAATGGATGTCCGTGAAATTGAACATGTTAAACATATGCTCAATGAAACACTGAGTGTCTTTGGACATATTGATTTTCTTGTTAATAATGCAGCGGGAAATTTTATATGCCCTGCAGAGCAGCTGAGTGCAAATGGATGGAATTCTGTTATTAATATTGTCCTGAATGGAACTTTTTATTGTTCGAGTGAAGTCGGTAAATATTGGATTGAAAAAGGAATTAAGGGAAGCATCATTAATATGGTGGCTACATATGCATGGGATGCTGGAGCGGGTGTTATACACTCCGCTGCCGCAAAAGCAGGTGTATTATCCATGACAAGAACATTGGCTGTAGAATGGGGAAGAAAATACGGAATTAGAGTGAATGCAATAGCCCCAGGTCCGATTGAAAGGACAGGAGGGGCTGACAGGCTTTGGGAATCAGAAGATGCTGCAAACAGGACACTCCAAAGTGTGCCCCTTGGCAGGCTCGGCAAGCCGGAAGAAATCGCAGAATTGGCATTCTTCCTTTTCTCAGAGCATGCAGGTTATATTAATGGGGAGTGCATCACAATGGATGGAGGACAGTGGCTGAATCAATTTCCATTTTGATGCTCATAAAAACCGGCTGAATTGTTTTCAGCCGGTTGACATTATCTATTGGTAACTTACTGCCCTGGATTGCAATGCTTTCCATGATGAGATGAACCGTTCTTTAGAAACCTTTACCTGTTTTTTCCCTGAGAGGGGGTCGTTTAGAATAACAAACTGTTCATCATAGCCTACTAATACGACTGCATGAAGATCTAATGGAGTTTTAATGGTTTTGCCGGAGTGAGTCCAGGACTCCCAGCGGTCAGGAAGCCTATAATCTCCAGTTGTCCAGACCACAGCAGGGTATCCTTTGGATACATGCATAAGAACCGCATCAAAATTTTGGCCGGTTAAATTAACGGCTCTTCCAGGAAGGTATTTATTCACTAATTCTTCAATTGGTTTATCAAAAACAGCGTAGCCCGCACTTTTCCCGGTCATATCTCCTACAAATCCTTCTGCTGGATTACCCCATTTCAAAATATCACCTTTTGAACGTATCAGCGGATCATTATCTTTCTTTACTGCAGTATACAAATCCATTTTCCCCACTTGCACACCTGCATGCCGCAGGACCATTGTCAGGCTGGTTACTTCGCATCCATACTTCAGTTCGGGGTTTTGTCTGATTAGTGGAACATCAATGATGACAGATCGTTTTTTCACAGCCACAGGTGTTTCCGGATATTGGGCTGTTACTTTCTGCTGTACCTTCTTTGCCTTAACTGGTATTTGTGCATTCAGCTCTTTTGAGGCCATATCAGGCTTTTGCAAAGGACTGGCTGGTTCTGAATGGCCGCAGCCAAGCAAAGGAATAAGAAGGGATATAAATAGGAGATTCCTCAATGAAATACCCTCTTTCTTTGATGTCCTGATATTAGCTTGTGAGAGAAGGCACGGCAATATGATGCAAAGCTTTTGCCAAACAATGATGTTTTATCAAAAAGTGGAATCTATATTTTGAATAGTAAAAGTTTTAAGCGAATATGGTATAATAACTCATTAATATACATAGGGAGGCTAGGACATGGATGCATTGGATATCCTTACAGATTTGGAAAATGTATTTCCTTATTTCCAGCCAATATTCAGTGCAGATGAGCATCGTGTCATTGGTTATGAGGTTTTAGGCCGATATAGAGGATCTGATGGAGTTGCCAGTCTGGGGCCGTTCTTCCAGGATGAGAATATTCCTGAAGAATACCGGATTGAAGTAGATTATGAAGTATTAAAAAAGGCTTTGGATAAGGCCCGGGACCTGGATAAAGATGTTTTGCTTTTTGTCAACAGGGATGCTGACTTGCTCATGTATAATGACGGGGAACAATTTTTAAATACCCTCCAGGAATTTGAAAAACACGGAATAAGCCTTGACCGGATTGTATTGGAAATTACAGAACGGAATTATAAGGGCGATATTGACCATCTGGACCATCTATTGAATTATTACAGGACATATGGAATCAAATTAGCAATAGATAAACTTGGCAATGAAAGCAGTCATCTCGATAGGATCGGGCAATTGGCTCCCGACATTTTAAAGGTGGATCTGGAGTCCATGAAATCAAATGCTTCTGCTTATAATTTTAATGATATCCTCTATTCTTTATCCATGCTTGCCAGGAAAATAGGAGCGAGCATGCTTTTTGAAAATATTGAAATGGTTTACCAGCTTCAGTTTGCCTGGAAAAATGGAGGCCGTTATTATCAAGGTTATTATTTGCAAAAACCTGCTGAAAATTTCACTGATAGAGATATTTTAAAGGAAAAATTACGAAGTGAATGCCATCGGTTCATTGTGCATGAAAAGAAAAAATTGGAGTCATTGTATCAGGTTACACTTGAGTTCAACGAAAAGCTGATTGATTTTGCAAATAAAAATAAAAAGGTTCTTGTATATGAAGAAACTTTGGAGCAGATTGCGGTTCTTCTGGATGGTGCGGCTTTTCGCCTGTATATTTGCGATGAAGACGGCTTCCAGAAATCTGCGAATTACTTCAAAAAGGATGGGAAATGGATAACCCAGGAAGAATATCTTCACAAAAATTGGAGCTGGCGACCATATTTTCTTGAAAATATAATGAAAATGCGAATAAATAAAAAAGGTATCCTCTCTGATTTGTATACCGATATTGAGACAGGTGAAACAATCAGGACATTTTCCTTCCCGCTTAACACTAATGATTACTTATTTGTGGATTTATCGTACGAATTTTTATACAACCATGATGGGTTATTATAAGCAAGAATTTTAGAAGTATAAACAATCTTGATTTGAGGAAATGTAAGTGTAGAACTTTCCTTGAGGAGAGATTAGACATGAGTATGTACACATTGATCATATTAGTTATCGGTTTGGGGATTCTCGGTTACGCCCTGGCTTACACCCTGTTTGCTGCAAAAGAGCGAAAGGCTGTAAAAGGCGATATAGATGCAGAACTGCCTGATAATGTTCAAAAGCATGCTTATATCAGAAATCCAATCTTTCTGACATATGCAATTTGCTTTGGAATTCTTCTTGTTATGATCACTTATTTTGCACTTACATGGAATTGGTAAAGACCCTCATAAGCAGGGTCTTTTTTTTATTGAAATGGGTACATGCCCTGATTAACAATATTTACATCTTCATTTATATCTGCTTTTCCGCTTATTGCGTTAATTCTTTGTCAATACGGGTAGATTCATAACAAGAAAAGAATTTTTATGTCAAAACATAAGAGAATTTCGGGTACGAAAACCTGCAACAGCAGATTTATTTGCTGGTAAAATGGATGGTACACAATAGTGTACGATTAAGAAAGGGAGAGTGGAATGTACAAGCACTTAACAGGAATTATTATCACAATTGCAGTCATGGTAGCAGCGATTCCTTCCCATACAAATGCCGAGAGAATTAACAATAAACAAGAGGTATACAAATTCTTGCAAGATGCATTTCATTCACAGGTTTCGCTGAGCGAGGAAGAGCGAAGCATGAAGGAAGTCGACGAATTGCTTGACCCATATTTTTCTGAAGAACCTAAAGCTGAATTTCTGAATGAAAACCTTGTTTCAGAGAATGGCAAGTACTTTACCCTTGGATCTGATGCTGCTGCATATTACATTCCCTTCTTTACGTATTCGGATCATACAAAAGTAGTTAAAGAAGGAAGCAAAGTTTATGTATATGAATACTTTCCGGGAAATCATGACGGGCCAGTAGCATATGAAGGTCACTATGAAGGACTTTTGCTTGCGGAACAAGAAGGGGAATTTAAAGTTGCCAAATTCCTGGGTGAAAATATACCCGAGAAAATTTTAAAGAAAGCCGAGAGTAATGAAGAAGCAGCAAAACAAAGCTCCTTAAAAACTCCTGAAAATCCAATTTGGATTCACAAACCGTCCTATCAATTCGGATTCCTGCTGAATCCATTTGACGCTTTGTTTCGTTCAGGCAGTATGCTTTTAACAGATAATAAACAAGGTATAATTGCTTTAATTGAACATCAGGAACTAAACGGGCAGCTGGCATCCAATTAGATGGTAGGAGCTTAAAAGCTTAGCTTTTAAGCTCCTATTTTATTGTCGCAGTGACAGGCAGGGATCCATGCAATTGAAGTTTCACTTTATGCCATCATCTAATGCAGATTGCAGTCTTTCCAGGTCAAATCCCCTAATAACAGTATCCCCGATGACAATTGTTGGAGTGGAAAAAGAATTATATTGCCTGGTCAGCTCTTTGTGGGCTGCTGCATCTTTTTTTATGTCTTTTATCGTATAAGTATATCCGTTTTCATTCAAAAACATCTTCGTTATCTCACAGGGCGGACAATCCGGCTGTGTATATAGAACAATTTCTTTCAAAGTGCTTCCCCCTGAGTTTTTTGTTATTACATCATAATGCAGGATCTTAAGTTAAGCAATCAGTTTGTTTTTTGCAGATAATCGATCAATCCCATAGAGCAGACAGCGATATCAACAGAAAGGATCTTATATACAGGGTGGTCAGATGGGATGCCTCTGCCATTTAGATAGGCTTTAATTTTTCCTTCAAGCATGGCTTGCGCTGCCTGTGTCTGCTGATCTATAGAGCCGCCTTCAGATAGGGCATTTTCACCTGCATGGATGAATATCTTTAGCCAATCTTTAATTTGCCTGTAGACCTCCTTGGGGTTTGAACTCTTGCCGTAATGGCCAAAGAAAATAAAATCAAGATCCATTTTTTCATACATGGCAATGGATTCGAGCATTTTGCCTGGATCGAATTGGTTTGGTGAAGTTGAGGGCAGATACATTTCAATTCCATTTTCTTTTAATTGAGGATAAGATACACCAGCAGTGTCTCCTGTGAACATTCCATTTAAAGCAGGATGAAAGATACTGAAGTGGTGATTAGCGTGTCCAGGTGAATGATAAAATTTCAGGGTGCAATTTGGCCCTATTTCAAGCTCTTCTTCATGCTCTTTTGTGATAATCTTATCCTCCCGAACAGGCAAAATAGGATTAAATAGTCCATCGAATTTATCTCCGTAAACAGCTTTTGCACCAGCAATTAAGCGTGAAGGATCTGCTAAGTGCCTGCAGCCTTTCGGGTGGACAATAACCTTTGCATTGGGGCAGTGGGTTAGTAAAAGGCCTGTACCGCCTGCATGGTCAAGATGAATATGGGTAACGATGATATACTCAACTTCCTCCGGTGTAATGTGAAGCTGGCTTAGTCCTTCCAGTATGTAGGGAATTGAAGGACTTGCCGAAGTTTCGATCAGAGTCAGCTTTTCTTCTTTTAAGACATATGTACCGGTACGTTTTTCCAATGAAAGATCAAAATCATCAATTAAATATAGATTTTCCGCCAATTTTTCAGGTTTTGACAAAAAAAATCACATCCTTTATTAAGCTTTTGCTTGTACAAACACCTGACAATATTTTATTCTGTTAATATTGGTATGTAAAGCATCCAGCTTGAATATTCTGAATTTATTTCTTTAGGATAGAAACATGCCAAAAGAGAAACCTAAATGTAGAATTATGGGTTTTGTTTTGGAAAGGAGAGAGAGCATGTCACAGCTTCAAGGTATATTAACACGCTTAAAGAGCTTACAGGAACAAGCAACAGGCGGAGAGCCAATGCAAAGATTTTTTGAGGTGAATGGTGAAAGGAAATGCCAGGTAACTTTTCATCCGAAAAATGAAACATTTGAACTGGAAGTATATTACGATAAAGAAAAGCCAAAAAGATATCAATTCGACAACATTGATATGATCACGATCGAAATTTTCGATTTGATTCAATAATCCACCACATACATAAGGGGCCTTCTGGGCCTCTTTTCTTATTAAAAATAGCTTGAAGAAAAAGCGTGCTATAATATGGATTATCAATCTCCCAGAGGTGTGGAAATGTATTATCTGCTCATGATTTTGCTGTTTTTTACAGTTCTTCTTTTGCTTGCAGATTTAATTAATACAAAAAAAGAAGTAATCCGGATCAGGAAAACTCTTGAAGAAATGAAAGAAATTTTAAAAGAAAATAAGGACTCGAAAAATTAGGCATTGAGAACAATAAGTAAAAAAGGAACCTTTGATTTGAGGTGAAGCAGAATGATGCCAGTTGTAACATGTCCAGGCTGCATGGCTGAAAAAGACATCGATGCAGTTTTAACCGCACAGTCCAATCAAAATGTTATTTTTCGCTGTCCTGACTGCGGCTATGAAGTAAAAGACATTCAAACCAGCAAAGGTTAATAGGGGCAAAATGCCGGAGACTATGATAAAATGGTTAAGAAGTATAACTAATTTTTGAGGAGTTATCGGCGATGATCAGTCTCCATAGCGAGGAATTTTTAGAATTTAACATTAGTGATTTCATGATTCCTTCTGAACGGGTAGCACATGTTCAGGTTGGCAATAACCTGGAGCATGCACTTTTAGTGCTAACGAAAAGCGGATATACAGCAATACCTGTACTAGACCCGCAATATAAGCTGCAGGGCTTAATCAGCACACCTATAATCATGGATTCCATTCTCGGGCTAGAGCGGATCGAATTTGAGGAGCTGGAGCAAAAAAGGGTTGAAGAGGCTATGAACAGAAATATCCCGCGGCTTGATGCTGAATCTTCCATACAGCAATCGATCACGCTTTTAGTTGACCATCCCTTTATATGTATAGAAAACAAGGAAGGCTACTTTGAGGGAATACTGACTCGCAGAACAGTATTGGATCAATTAAATAAGCACATCAGACGATTAAATAAGCGTTAAATATCATTTCAGCTCCCCGCAGTGGGAGCTTGCTTTATTTTCAATGATGAGAGTCCCGGTGGTTTTATTGCGGTCACTTGAGGCGTTATTCATGTTTTTATTGATTTTGGAGGGGAAATGCTTGAGTCAAACTTTACATAAAAAAATGCCGGAAGGAAAGAGAAAAGTTACGAAAAAGCCTTTTGTGCTTGCTTCAGTGATGCTTGCCATGTTTATGGGGGCTATAGAGGCAACCATTGTTTCAACTGCAATGCCTGCCATTGTTGGGGATTTAGGCGGATTTGCTTTATATAGCTGGGTGTTTTCAGCTTACCTGTTAATGAATGCTGTGACTGTTTTGATTTACGGTAAGCTTTCTGACTTATTTGGGCGGAAGCCCGTTTTGACATTCGGGATTATCATATTTTTAATTGGTTCAATTCTATGCGGTTTTGCGGAATCGATGACTGCACTGATCATTTTCCGATTAATCCAGGGGTTTGGTGCTGGAGCAGTCATGCCGATTGCAACCACCATTGTCGGGGATATTTACACAAAAGAGGAAAGGGCACAGGTCCAGGGTTATTTATCAAGCGTATGGGGAATTTCAGCCATCATGGGTCCTGCAATAGGCGGGCTTCTTGTTGAATTCGTCAGCTGGCGATATGTTTTTTGGGTTAACATTCCGCTTGGCATCATGGCTATTGCAGGCTTATGGCTTTTCCTTCATGAAAATGTGGAAAGAAAAAAGCATCAGATTGATTATGCAGGTGCTGTGCTATTAACGGTTTCCATTTCATCTCTAATGTTTGTGCTTGTAGAAGGAGGAACAAATTGGGCCTGGAATTCCATTGAGGCAATCAGCCTTTTAGCGGTTAGTGTAATTGCCTTTATTTTATTTATCCTGCAGGAACAAAAAGCTGCTGAGCCAATGATGCCTTTTAATATTTGGAAGGAAAAGCCGATTTTAATTGCTAATTTGGCTTCACTGACAACTGGTGTGATGCTGATAGGGATTTCCAGTTTTCTGCCGGCATTTGTGCAGGGTGTCATGGAAAGATCGCCGATTGTAGCCGGCTTTACACTTACGACCATGTCGATCGGATGGCCGATAGCTTCTGCAGCTGCAGGCAAGCTTCTTCTGAAAATTGGTTTTAGAAGCACCTCTGTAATAGGAGGAGTATTTTTAATTGCAGGGAGTATTTTATTTGTCACACTCACTCCTGAAGCTGGACCTGTATGGGCGGCGGCGGGAAGCTTTTTGGTCGGGGCAGGCATGGGATTAACGAGCACTGCTTTTATTGTATCCATTCAGAGTACAGTGGAATGGAAGCAAAGGGGAATTGCCACTGCTGCCAATATGTTTATGAGAAACCTTGGCAACACGATAGGAGCAGCCTTGCTGGGCGGAATCCTGAACAGCCAGATCAAATCATATATACAGAAGAATGGTGAAGGCATAGATGACAGCCTATCTTTAGATTCAGCAAATGTACTTTTAAATGAAGAAGCGAGAAACAGCCTGAATACGGGAGTGAAGGAACTCCTGCAAAATGGTCTCACCGTTTCACTTCATTCGGTGTATTATGCAGTGCTATTATTTGCTGTTATAAGCTTCTTATTGGTAATTGCTCTCCCAAAGCATGAAAAAGAAATTGCCGATTAAGCGGTCAGAAGTCTCTGCATTTACCGTGCAGAGATTTTTATATTTCCAAAAGAACTCTGCGCATTTAAGGAACTGCTGTCCATTTTAATGATAATGAAACTCTAATACAATTAAGATATACTATAAGAAAAAGTTATGAAGGGAAGATGTTTATGTCTTCACTTACGGAATTTCACCTTTTATCAGTGCTGGCACAGGAAATGAATATGAGGAAAGCGGCTGAACGTTTATTTGTTTCACAGCCAGCCCTTTCACAGCGTCTTGTAAATATTGAAAAGGAATGGGGCAGTAAACTATTCCTCCGCTCACAAAAGGGTTTGTCACTGACGCCCGCTGGAGAAATCGTATTACAATTCATTAATGAGGTTCTTGCGAAGGAAGAAAAGGTCAGGGAGTCAATTACAGCCTTGAATTCAGAGGTCCATGGCACCTTAAAAATAGCAGTTGCTTCAATCGTAGGGCAGAATTGGCTGCCTCAAGTTCTTAAGAAGTTTGTCAGCCGCTATCCCCAGGCAAAAATTTCTCTGATTACCGGCTGGAGCAGTGAAATATTAAAATCGCTCTATGATGATCAGGTTCATATTGGAATTATTAGAGGGACTCCGGACTGGAAGGGGATTAAAATCCCTTTATTTAAGGACAGTCTTTTTCTAGTGGATACAGAGATTACAAGGCCGGAGCAGGTCCTTGAAACAGACAGGCCGTTTATTCAGTTTAAGAGTGATTCCAACTATTATCAGGAAATTCAGGACTGGTGGCTGCGGCAGTTCAAAACGTCTCCAAAACGGACTATAGTAGTTGATCAAATTGAGACGTGCAAGCAAATGACTTTCAATGGAATAGGATATGCCATTCTTCCGGCCATTACGCTGAATGGTGCGGAGAAAAATATTTTTAAGATCCCGCTGCTGGATGAAAATAATTTGCCGATTAAGCGTGATACATGGCTGCTGGGATATGAATCCGCCTTTCAGCTCAAGCAGGTTCAGGCATTTGTTGAGTTAATTAAGGAGCATATTGAAGAAGAAGGGAAATGATATCACCCATGAACTTCTATTTTCATCGCGACCATTTATTTTTCTTGTTTTCAGCGCTTTTGTTTGTTAAAGTAATGCTAGTTGCAATGTTATACATAGAGGAGGATTCTTAATATGAAAATGATGGATGCCAATGAGATTATTTCATTTATCCAGAACAGCACAAAATCAACACCTGTAAAGGTTTATATTAAAGGTGAATTAGAAGGAATCGACTTCGGAGCCTCAGCAAAGGCCTTTATAAATGGCAGCACCGGCGTTGTATTTGGTGAATGGTCTGAAATTAGCCAGGCGATTGAATCAAACCAGGCAAAAATTGAAGATTATGTTATTGAGAATGACCGCAGAAACTCAGCGATTCCATTGCTTGATATGAAAAATATTAAAGCCCGCATTGAGCCGGGTGCAATCATCCGTGATCAGGTTGAAATCGGCGATAACGCTGTAATCATGATGGGGGCATCTATTAATATTGGTTCAGTGATCGGTGAAGGTACAATGATTGACATGAATGTTGTCCTTGGCGGAAGAGCTACAGTTGGGAAGAATTGCCATATTGGAGCAGGAACTGTATTGGCAGGAGTTATTGAGCCTCCTTCAGCAAAACCTGTTGTTGTAGAAGATGATGTAGTAATCGGAGCCAATGCAGTGGTTCTGGAAGGTGTAACTGTTGGCAAGGGAGCCGTAGTTGCTGCAGGTGCGATTGTCATTGATGATGTGCCTCCATATACTGTGGTGGCAGGAACACCAGCTCGTGTAATTAAAGAGATTGATGAAAAGACTAAGTCAAAAACAGAAATTAAGCAGGAACTTCGCCAATTATAAGAGTTTAGAAAGCGTGGATTGCGATCCGCGCTTTTTCTAAAGGTGAAAATCTTTTGGTTACCCAAGACTACTATAGCTTGAATGAAATATAAGTGGCATTTTTAACAAGGGGGAAGAAAGTTTTGGTCACAAACAATCCATTCGTTGCATTACGGCGGGAGCTGCACAAAATACCGGAGTTAGGGTTCCGTGAATTTAAAACACAGCAGTTTCTATTAAATTACCTGTATTCCCTTCCTCAGGACAGCATGGAAATTAAAACTTGGAAAACGGGTATTTTTGTGAAAATCAGCGGCAGGAATCCTTCCAGGATGATTGGGTATCGTGCTGATATAGACGGTCTTCCAATTATTGAGGAAACAGGCCTGCCGTTCAAATCCGAGCATAGTGAACAAATGCATGCCTGCGGACATGATTTTCATATGTCGATTGCACTTGGCCTAATAACAAAATTCATAGAAGAACGCATTAACGATGATTTACTGTTTATATTTCAGCCAGCTGAAGAAGGGCCTGGCGGAGCAGAACCCATGCTTAAAACTGACATAATGAAGGAATGGAAGCCGGATATGATAATGGCCCTCCATATTGCTCCAGAATATCCGGTTGGAACAATCGCATTGAGAGAAGGGTTGCTGTTTGCAAACACCTCGGAACTTTTCATTGATTTAAAAGGAAAAGGGGGACATGCAGCATATCCGCATAATACCAATGATATGGTCGTGGCAGCATGTACCCTGGTCAGCCAGCTTCAGTCCATCATTTCAAGGAACATTGATCCCTTGGACAGCGCAGTCGTTACAATCGGAAAAATCACAGGTGGCACCGTTCAAAACATTATAGCTGAAAAAGCAAGGCTTGAAGGTACCATTCGCACTCTATCTCCAGAATCAATGAAGAAAGTAAAGAGCAGAATTCAGGCACTTGTCAAAGGAATTGAAGTTGGGTATGAATGTGAAGCTTCAATCGACTACGGAAGCATGTATCACCAGGTTTACAATGAGGAAACCTTAACAAAGGAATTCATGGAGTTTGTCCGCTCCAGTACAGATATCAACGTGGTTGAATGCCGGGAAGCCATGACAGGTGAGGACTTTGGATATATGCTTGAAGAAATTCCAGGCTTCATGTTTTGGCTTGGCGTCGATTCAGAATACGGACTTCATCATGCCAGGCTGAATCCAAATGAAGCGGCAATCGAGAAAGCGATTGAATTGATTGCAGCTTTTTTAAGGTATAAAGGTTAAAGCAGGTGCCCGTTTTGCAGTAAGCATTTGCTAAACAAAATTTAAAATTGGAAATGGGAAAAAAGCTGATTTCAAGGACCCTTTTTAGGTTCTGCAAAATCAGCTTTTTGCTTACGGTTTTATCCGGCAGCACTTTCGGGCCCTGCCTGTTTTTGAATGAGCACCTGATGAGGGAATGGGATTTCGATTCCGTTTGCTTCCAAAGCTTCCTTCAGTGCTTTTCTCAGCTGCCGTTCGACAGCCCACTGTTCCATGTTTTCTGTCTTCGCAATAATCCTTAATACAACATCCGATGAGCCTAATGTTTGCACGCCAATGACATTAGGTCCTTCAACAATCGCCGTGTTTTCTTCAGCGATCTTGTCGCAGGTTTCCTGAAGAACTGTGATAGCTTCATCAATATTGTCATCATAGGAAATTCCTATATCAACCAGTGCGCGCATATTGCCTCGGGAATGATTGCTCAGACTGGTAATCTCCCGGTTGGGGATATAATGCAATGTTCCGTCAAAACCGCGGATTTGAGTAGTTTTTAATCCGATTTGCTCCACTATTCCCGAGTAGCTTCCAGTTGTAACATAATCCCCGACATCAATTTGCCTTTCCAGCAATATAAAAAATCCTGTTACTACATCGCTGACAAGGCCCTGAGCTCCAAAGCCGACTGCTAATCCGACTACCCCGGCACCGGCAAGAATGGCAGTTGCTTTTATACCGAAAATCTGCAAGATCGTAACAGCAAAAATAAAAATAAGTACGTAAGAGAATACGTTTTTAGCAAGACTTTGCAGTGTCTTCGATCTTCCCGGAGATATCCTTTCCTTCCTCCCGATTCCCTCGAAACTTTTATGTATGATTTTATTCCCCGCAGACTTAACGATTAAAAAGGCAAAATAGATAGCTGCAAGCTTTAATAGAATAAGTCCGGCATCAATCAGCAGGGCTTCCCAATTTATTTGCGATAAATTTAGATTTTCCATCCTAACGCTTCCTTTCAGTATGATTAAAGTCATCATTTTATCGCAACAGGGCTTTATATGCAAACGGTTAGCCTTTCTACCATGCGGCAAAGCCCTATATAACCGCTGGATGTGGAATACCAGATTACTGATCTGAAGTTCTTTGGATTGTTAGCCTTTATTACAAATATAGATTAGGAGTTTGAATAGACTGATTAAAAAGATAGGCTTCAAAAAAAGTGGAAAAATCAAACAAAAAGGGGTGGAAAAATACTTCGAAACTCGATATATTTAATATTACGTTCTAACTTTTCTAATTTTTCGGCAAATTAAAGGAGGAATGCAGATGGAAACATTTAAAAAGTTAAAGCAATATTACTGGCCATTTAAACATTACTTTATCTGGTCCATATTCTTTCTGTTTATTGTGACAGCGATAACGGTTGTGTATCCAATGATCCTGCAGCTGACAATTGATGAGGTGGTCATTGGGGGGAATTATGGATGGATACCTTATTTGGCTTTAGGCTTCATTGCCATAATGGCTGTAAAAGGGGCAGCGACTTATATCCATCAGTACACCGGTGATTTGTTTGGGATCACATCGGTCTATGAACTTAGAAATGTACTTTATGAAAAGCTGCAGTTCTTGCCGTTTAGATATTATGACAATGCAAAAACAGGCGATTTAATGTCCCGGCTTACTGCAGATGTTGAGGGGTTCCGTTTTTTTCTTTCATTCGGATTTTCTGAACTCATTCGTTTTGTTTTACTGATCCTTATCAGTGTTTCTGTCATGTTTTATTATTCTATTCCGCTGGCGATTGTCACTCTTATTACGCTGCCTTTCCTGGCAGTAGTCACCTTTAAATTCGATAAAGCTGTGCATCCGGCATTCCGGAGCATCCGCAAATCCTTTGGGCGACTGAATACAAAAGTCCAGGAGAATATAAGCGGAATTAATACAGTGAAGTCATTATCACGGGAAGATTTTGAGATTAATAAATTCAATGACTCTAACAGTGACTATAAAGATAAATATCTTTTTACATCGGATATTTGGGCTAAGTATTTTCCGTTAATGGAGTTTCTGGGCAATTTAAGTGTTGTATTGCTCCTGGCTTACGGTGGTTATCTTGTTATGGCTGGCAGTCTTAAGCCAGGGGAACTTGTCGCTTTTTATAGCCTTGTCTGGTATATTATGTGGCCTATTATGAATCTTGGGTTCATCGTTAATCTATTTTCGCAGTCTAAAGCTTCCGGAGAGCGTCTCATCGAGATCCTTGAGGCAGATAATGAGATTGAGGATATAGAATCATGTGTTAAAGCAGAACGTTTGCTGGGTGAGGTGGAATTTCGCAATGTTACTCTGAAATATAGCAAGGATGATAATGACGCTTTATCCAGTATCTCTTTTCATGCTGAGCCAGGAAAGGTGATCGGGTTAATAGGCTCGACGGGATCAGGGAAAACGAGCCTAACACAGCTTATGACAAGATTTTATGAGCCGGTTGAAGGTCATGTGATTATTGATGGGGTAAATGTGCAGGAATACTCTCTTCAATCACTGAGAAGAAACATAGGCTTTGTTCTCCAGGAATCTTTTTTGTTTTCTTCTTCGATTAAAGCGAATATTGCATTTGGGAAACCTGATTCCACCATGGAGGAAATCATTGAAGCTGCCAAACGTGCACAGGCACATGAATTTATCATGGAGCTTCCTGATAAATACGATACAGTACTTGGCGAGAGGGGCATGGGGCTTTCAGGCGGCCAGAAGCAAAGGATTGCGATAGCAAGGGCCATCTGTGCAGATCCCAGCATTTTAGTTTTGGATGATGCAACAAGTGCTGTGGATATGGAAACAGAATTCAGAATACAAAAAGCTTTGAAAGAAGTAATGTCTGATCGAACTACCTTTATCATTACCCACCGGATTTCTTCCCTGAAGCATGCAGATGAAATACTTGTACTAGAGAACGGGAGAGTGGCTGAACGGGGAACACATGAAAAGCTTCTTAAAAATAATGGCCCATATCAGCGGATTTACGATATTCAATATCAGGACCGCGATAAGGTTCTCCAATCAAATGCAGGCTAGGAGGTGCCTCCTTGAAAAAAACTAAAACTAAAAATGATAATGTGCTAAATAGATTTCAATACTCTGCCGACGAAGTCATTGAGAAGCCATTTAATTGGAAGCAGATGCTGCGCTTGTTCAGTTATATGGAGCCATACAGAAAAAATTTACTTCCGCTCTCTATTATTATGGTATTAATAAATACAGCAGTCAGGCTGATCATTCCCATCTTAATCGGTGTGTATACGTTAGATAAAGCTTTGATTGAAAAGGACGGCCAGCTGCTTGCCATTCTGGTTTCAGTGATTGCGGTACTCTACACCATTTCATATGCTGCAAACTATTACAGGATTAAATGGATGAATAAGCTTGGCCAAAGTGTAATTTATGATCTTCGGAAACATTTATTTACACACGTACAGACGCTTTCGCATCGTTTTTTTGATCAGCGTTCGGCAGGATCCATACTGGTAAGGATCATGAATGACATAAATTCGCTTCAGGAGCTGTTTACCAATGGAGTCATAAATCTTCTGATGGATCTGATCATGCTGGCAGGGATTTTTATTATTTTATTTACACTTAGCCCTGAACTGACTCTGGCTATAATGGTCATCCTGCCCATCATGTTTTTTATTTCCACTAGTTTGCGGAGAAATATCCGCAGATCATGGCAAAACGTCCGGTTAAAACAATCCAAATTGAATTCTCACTTAAATGAAAGCATTCAGGGGATAAGGATTACCCAGTCTTTTACACAGGAAAAAGAGAATATGGCATTCTTTGATGGTGTGAATACTGAAAATTTTGAAAGCTGGAGAATTGCATCCCAGAAAAATGCGATGTTCAGGCCGCTGGTTGAATTGACCAATGCCCTGGGTACGGCTGTACTGATTTGGTTTGGGGCACATCTGATTCAGGATGGGTCAATCTCGATCGGTGTATTTGTTTCTTTTGCTTTTTATTTAGGGATGTTCTGGGAGCCTATTTCCCGGCTTGGTATGGTTTATAACCAGCTGCTCATGGGAATGGCTTCCTCTGAAAGAATCTTTGAGTTTCTCGATGAGAAACCAATCGTATCAGAAAGGAACGATGCCTTTCATTTGCAGGAGATAAAAGGGAAGATTGGATTTGAGAATGTCACATTTTCTTATGATGAAAAAAGAACAGCCTTAAATGGGGTTTCTCTTGAGATAAAAGCAGGGCAAACCGCGGCGCTTGTCGGGCATACAGGATCGGGTAAAACGACGATAGCGAATTTAATCAGCCGTTTTTATGATCCTTCGGGAGGTTCTGTAAAAATAGATGGCTATGACTTAAAGGATGTTTCCTTATCAAGTTTGCGCAAGCAAATTAGTGTGGTGCTGCAGGATACTTTCATATTTTCTGGAACAATCTATGATAACATCCGTTTTGGCAGACCTGATGCAACTGACGAAAAAGTGGTGGAAGCAGCCAAAGCTGTTGGTGCACACGGATTTATTGAAAAACTTTCAAAGGGATACGAGACTGAAGTGGAAGAAAGAGGAAATATATTATCAGTGGGAGAGAGGCAGCTCCTCTCTTTTGCCCGTGCTTTGCTTGCAGATCCGCGCATTCTTATACTTGATGAAGCTACTGCCAGTATTGACACTGAGACAGAGGTGAAAATTCAGCATGCTTTAAAAACACTTCTGAAGGGCAGAACGGCCATTATTATTGCCCATAGGCTATCTACGATCCGTGAATCCGATCAAATCTTTGTGCTGGATCATGGAAATATATTAGAACAAGGAAATCATGAAGAATTGATGAATGCAAAAGGTGAATATTATCATTTGGTTAAAGCGCAATTCAATATGCTTGATGCAATGTGAATCAACAAAATGAAACCTCCGAGCGGAGGTTTTATTTTGTCAGGAAGGAACATATTATGGAAAGACTCCTGTATGTGCTATTATGGTATTATTGTCTATATTGCTAACTTTGCTGGGGGAAGATAGGATGAAAAAAGAATTTGCTGTTATCGGACTTGGACGTTTTGGAGGAAGCATCTGCCATGCTCTGGCTGAAGAAGGCATGGAAGTAATGGCGATTGATGTAAATGAAGACCGTGTGAACGAATTTGCGAGAATCGCTTCGCACGCAGTGGTTGGCGATACCACGGATGAATCCGTTATCAAGAGTTTGGGAATACGCAATTTTGACCATGTTATAGTGGCGATCGGCGATAATATTCAGGCCTCTATCCTGACCACTTTAATTTTAAAAGAGGTAGGAGTAAAAAAGATTACGGTTAAAGCTCAAAATGATTATCATGAAAAGGTATTGAGGAAAATAGGGGCAGATCATGTTGTTCATCCTGAAAGGGATATGGGCAGAAGGATTGCCCATAGTATCGTTTCAAATAATGTTCTGGATTATTTGGAACTATCGGATGAGCATAGTATAGTAGAAATCGTGGCTAATGAAAAACTTGCTGGCCATAGCATTATTGATCTTGATATCCGTGCAAAGTACGGAATCAACATTGTTGCAATCAAAAGAAAAAATGAAATTATCGTATCTCCGCAGGCGAATGAAAAAATACAATTTGACGACATCCTTATTGTTATTGGAGCAGACGTAGATATCAACCGTTTTGAAAAGAAAGTGATGTCTTAATTTGAAAAAGGCTGTATCTCTCAAACGAGCGATACAGCCTTTTTCATATAAAAGCTCCACACATTCCCAAATTAGGTTTAAAAAGGAATGGGGCATGCCCTGGAGGTTTTTTAAACTTCCATGATAATCGGTAAAATCATTGGACGACGCTTTGTTTTTTCATAAAGAAATGGTGCAAGTGTGTCAGTGATTTCATTCTTGATTTCTGACCATTGAGTTGTTCTGCGTTCCATTACCTTGCTTAAGTGTTTTGTAATAAGTGCCTGTGCATCATTGATTAAATCTCCGGATTCCCTCATGTAGACGAATCCGCGGGAAATTAAATCAGGACCGGCGGCAATTTTGAAATCCTTCATATTGATGCTCACTACGACAACCACTAAACCTTCTTCAGAAAGAATGCGGCGGTCCCGTAAAACGATATTGCCGATATCACCGATTCCGCTTCCATCAATATAGACAGAACCAGACGGTATTTTTCCTGCTACTTGAGCAGAATCTTCGCTGAGGGCCAGGACTTCACCATTGTCCATGATAAAGCAGTTCTCTTCATCCACTCCACAATCCACAGCTAATTTGGCATGCATTTTCTGCATTCTGTATTCACCATGAATCGGCATGAAGAATTTTGGCTTAATTAAACGAAGCATTAGTTTTTGTTCTTCCTGGCCGCCATGACCGGATGTATGAATATCGCTTAATTTGCCATAAATGACTTCTGCACCTGCACGGGAAAGTCTGTCAATAGTTCTGCTGACACTAATTGTGTTCCCGGGAATAGGTGAAGAAGAGAATACAACAGTGTCGCCAGGAATGATTTGGATCTGGCGATGCGTTCCGTTAGCAATTCTTGATAGGGCCGCCATGGGCTCTCCCTGGCTTCCTGTACATAGGATAGTCACCTGGTTGGCTGGAAGTCTATTAATTTGATGCGCATCAATAAAGGTGTCTTTTGGTGCCTGAATATAACCTAATTCCTGTCCGATATTTATAGCTGCTTCCATGCTTCTTCCAAAAACAGCAATTTTTCTCCCATTCGTGACGGCCGCTTCAGTCACCTGCTGTAGACGGTGGATATTAGAAGCGAAAGTGGCAAAGATAATCCGTCCTTCAACTTTGCGGAAGATATCATGAATACTGTCGCCAACTCGGCGTTCAGACATGGTGAATTCAGGTATTTCGCTGTTTGTGCTGTCAGAAAGCAGGCAAAGGACGCCTTCCTTTCCTATTTCAGCCATTTTTGTCAGGTTGGCCGGTTCTCCCACAGGAGTGAAGTCGAATTTGAAGTCCCCAGTGTGAACAACTTGACCAGGCGGTGTTTTAACAACGATGCCATATGAATCAGGGATACTGTGAGTCGTCCGGAAAAAAGTCACGGAAGTTTTTCTGAACTTAATGATATCGTCTTCCTTGATTTCATGAAGAGTGGTTTGTCTCAAGAGTCCGTGTTCTTCAAGTTTATTTCTCAGTAGGCCAAGGGCCAGCTTTCCGCCGTAGACCGGGATGTTAACTTCTCTTAGGAGATATGGAATTCCTCCGATATGGTCTTCATGTCCATGAGTGATAAATAATCCCTTGATCTTATCTTCGTTTTTCACTAAGTAAGTGTAATCAGGAATAACATAATCGATTCCGAGAAGTTCGTCCTCAGGGAATTTAATTCCAGCATCAATCAGGATAATTTCATCCTGAAATTGCACAGCGTAAGTATTTTTTCCGATTTCACCCAGTCCGCCCAGGGCAAAGACGGCTGTTTGATCATTTTTAACAAATTTCATAAATTACTCAATCTCCAATACTTTAAAGTCTTCATTTTGTTTTTCATATTCCAGGAATTCTCCTTGGACAGATGTTACAAATTCAATATTATAGTTGCGGTCAGCCAGTTTTTTGCGTACGTCTCTTTCAGAATCGCCTTCCACAAAAATAGTTTTTGTTTTTTCTCTAACCGGTACCTCTGTCTTAGAATCCTGATAATATACCTTGAAAATCATTTCTATCTCTCCTTAATCCGATAAAAAATCTTTTATCTAATATATAAAATAATAACATGTATTACATGTTTTTTCCTGCCGGATATGAATAATAAATTCTTCTCAGTGCTAATATGCTCCCGAATCTATGTAAAAAAGTATACTGATAACCAATTTACAATAAGGAAGGAGCCCTTCGCAAGTTTGAAGGGCTCAAATTTGTCAGGCAATAGATTTTTTTCGAAGCATTTCATTCCACTGTTTTAAAAGCTTCTTTCTCAGCTTCTTTAACATAGTGGATCAACTCCTTACTTTCTATTTTAAACTATCCTTGTCCAAAGTAAAGGCAGCAAGGGCGTTTTAAACAGATTTTTGTAAATAATGAGGTCTCTTTTTAATAACTGTCTAGGGCAAGGCGCTTCCGCTTTTCTTAATTATATTATATGGTAAAATAGTTAAATCTCTCGTGGGTAAAAATGGAAACACTATATGTTAATAGCAAGGAAATTGACTTTTTAACTTTGTGGGTTTAGTGTTTTATTACGATAAATCATGTAATAGCAGCCAGCAAAATAACGCTTGAAAGGAAGTTAATTTTAAAATGAAAAAGATTGTTTTCTTTGATATAGACGGGACCTTATTGGATCACGATAAAAACTTGCCGGACAGTACGAAAGAGGCAATCGGCAAGCTGAAAAAGAACGGAACTTTCGTGGCAATTGCCACCGGCAGGGCGCCTTTCATGTTTGAAAGTCTTCGCAGCGAACTTGATATTGATTCATTTGTCAGCTTTAATGGCCAATATGTTGTATTCGAAAACGAACCCATTTATCGAAATCCTCTTAAATCATCTGAGATTGAAAAGCTATATCTTCATGCACAGTCAAACGGACATCCTTTGGTGTTTATGAATGAGAAAACGATGAAATCTTCCGTACACCACCATGCCTTTATTGAGAAAAGCATGGGCAGCTTAAAGTTTCCGCATCCTGAGGAAGATCGTGAGTTTTACAGCGGCAGGGAATTATATCAATCGCTGCTGTTCTGTGAGGAAAAGGATGAGGAAAAGTATATTTCTTCTTCTATATATCCTGATTTTGGCTTTATCAGATGGCATCCATACTCTGTTGATGTTTTGCCTGCAGGCGGGTCTAAAGCTGAGGGGATAAAACAAATGATAAAAAGGCTTGGGTTTGATTTGAAGGATGTATACGCGTTTGGAGATGGACTAAATGATATAGAGATGCTGAACGCTGTCGGAACTGGGATAGCAATGGGCAATGCAGAAGATGTGGTTAAGAAGGCAGCAGACCATGTAACCTCCGGCGTGGACGATGAAGGAATTTGGAAGGGACTAAAGGAACTTCAATTAATATAGCAAATGAAGGAAAGCATCCGTTTAATTAGCTGGAGGCTTTCCTTTTGTTATGCTATGCAGCAGCAATCTACCGTTCTATAGCAATTGCATTTTCAATTGGCTGAAACGGATTTTGTTTATTGATGTGATCGTAAAACATGATTCCGTTGAGATGATCAATTTCGTGCTGAAATACAATGGCTGGGAGCTCTTTGAGCTTGAGTTTTACTTCATTGCCCTCCAGATCGGTACCTTTTACAGTCACTTTTGCATATCTGGGCACAAAACCGGGTATGAATTCATCAACAGATAGACAGCCTTCTCCTGCAGCCAGATAAGAACGCTGCACAGAATGGCTGATGATCTTAGGGTTGAAGAGAGCATAACTGTATAGCTCCTGGTTATAGGTTACATGAACAGCGATCATCCGCCTCGAAATATTAATTTGAGGAGCAGCTAAACCAATGCCAGCCCTTAAGCCATATTTTGCAGAAAGCTCTGGATCCTGGCTGTTTTTTACATATTCCATCATTTCTTTTAAGATTTGTATTTCTTCTGCAGATGGAGGCATGTTCACTTCCGCGGCAATTTTCCTTAAAGTTGGGTGGCCGTCGCGAATAATATCTTTCATGCTCAGCATGATTATCACTCCCGCTAAGTAATAAAGAATAGAAAAATGGCTAAATTATTGGCAAGAAGATCAAATGGCATAGACCAAAAAAGCCATGTGTCTATTTAATTATATTCAGTCTATCAGAGCGGGGCAAAAAAGTTAATAAGAGAAGGCGCCTTTGGCACCTTCTCAAGTAATTAAAACTTCCAGCAAGCGCAGCCAACTATGATTAAGAGAATGAATAATACTACAATTAACGCAAAACCACTGCCGCAGCCGGCTCCTGCTACTGGATAACCGCATCCATAACCGTATCCGCCATATCCGTACATGAAGGATAACCTCCCTAAAGTAAGATTATCGTCCATTTTTTTTGACTTGCCGCATCGGACGATTAATATAGCCTATGTTTCATATGATGTTTGGTGTAGGCCCTTGCCCAAGTCATAAAGGAAAAATGAAGTGAATAGATTTAAATTATACGTGAAATAAGGACAAGCTCTGCAATGGTGCGAAGAGTGTCAAACCAAAGGGCTATTGTCAAACCGGGCAGGTACCTTTATAGTTAAAAATGTTATTAGTAAGGAGGTTTCAACGTGTCGATTTTGAACAAAAGCAGACTGCTGCTTGTTTTTATCATAGGGGCTTTCATCCTCACAGGCTGTATGAACAGTCCTGATCCCGAGGAAAAAATGTATGATGTGCTGGAGAATGTAGTAGCTAAAGAAAAGGATTTTGAAAAGCAGCAAGAACCGCTCGTGAAGCTGGAGAAAAGAGAAAAGGAATTATACGATAAAATTATCAACCTGGGAATGAAGGATTTCGAGGAAATTAAAAAGCTGTCTGATGAAGCTTCCTCTATTGTGGAGCAGCGGGTAACTCATATGGAGAAAGAGCAGGAAAGCATCCAGGCGTCAAAAAAAGAATTTGAATCATTATCTCCGATCATAGAGGAGATAGAGGATCAAAAATTGAAAGATAAAGCCAAAGAACTATATGAAATTATGATGGACAGGTATAAAATCCATGACACTCTTTACGAGGATTATTCGAAAGCGACCCAATTAGATAAAGAGTTATATGCCATGTTTAAAAAGGAAGATCTTACTCTAGAACAGCTGGAAGACCAGGTAAGCAAAATAAATGACATGTATGAAAAGATACTGGCTTCAAATAAGCAGTTCAATGAAAAAACAAAAGAGTATAATGAAGCTAAACTGGATTTCTATAAAGAAGCAGGTCTTGAAATAAATACAGAAAAATAATATTAATGCCGGCATATTAATGTCCGGCATTTTTTTGCTTTTTGGCTATTCTTAAAGCAAAAGAATGGAAGGAAACGGCGGCACATGATGAATCCGCTTTCTTCCTGAGAGCAGTACTTTTTATTTTAAGATAATGACAGGCGGCTTTTCTTTACTATAACACATCAAAATATAAGAGTTTTTTATAGTACAGATGTAAAAAAGCCGATAATACAGTTTTGATTATCAATAAAAAATATAAAAAGTATGCAAACTGTGAAAAACAAAAGGCAAGGTAATTGACTAAGGTCTTAAAGGTGTATTAAACTAAATCTCGTAATTATTTCTGTATCAATTATGTTGCAAAATAAACTGATACAGAATATGATAGTTAAAGATGAACAGAAAGACGTTTTTTTAGAAGTGATCTGTGGAACACTATTTAAAAGTATGCATATGGCAGAAACGAACGTTCTGCTATTTAGAGATGCTTAATAAAACATGCCTGAAAGAGAAAACTTTATGCCTTTGAAAGAGTATCTAATATGGCTTCGTTTTGGGTAACCTAAATTTTGTGTATAAAAACTCTTAATTAACGTCTTTTTATGAAAGGAAAGGGTGACTGATATGGCTTCTAAAACAAAGAAGGCACAATTCGATGCTAAAAAACAGCTCGAAACAGTTGAAGAACAGTTCCAAACTCTACAAATTTTAAACGAAGAAGGCAAGGTTGTTAATGAATCAGCAATGCCTGACTTAAACGATGAGCAGCTTCAGGAATTAATGCGCCGTATGGTATATACGCGCATTCTTGATCAGCGATCCATTTCACTTAACAGACAAGGCCGTTTGGGCTTCTATGCTCCTACTGCCGGACAGGAAGCTTCTCAGCTTGCATCTCATTTTGCATTGGAGAAAGAAGATTTCATTCTTCCAGGATATCGCGACGTGCCTCAAATCATTTGGCACGGCCTTCCGTTATACCAGGCTTTCCTATGGTCCCGCGGACACTTCGAAGGCGGAAACATCCCTGAAGGTGTAAATGTCATTTCACCTCAGATTATTATTGGAGCTCAATATATTCAGACTGCAGGGGTCGCCCTTGGAATGAAGAAGCGCGGCGAAAAGAAAGTTGCCATCACTTATACTGGCGACGGCGGTGCTTCACAAGGTGACTTTTATGAAGGCATCAACTTTGCAGGAGCATTCAAAGCACCTGCTATCTTTATTGTGCAAAATAACCGTTTTGCTATCTCTACTCCTGTTGAAAAACAATCAGCAGCTAAAACAATTGCACAAAAAGCAGTGGCTGCCGGTATTCCTGGAATACAGGTTGATGGCATGGATCCGCTTGCTGTCTATGCAGCTGTTCGCGAAGCTCGTGAACGTGCACTGAATGGTGAAGGTCCTACATTAATCGAAACGTTGACTTACCGTTACGGACCGCACACAATGGCCGGTGACGATCCAACGCGTTACCGTACTTCTGATCTTGATAATGAATGGGAAAAGAAAGATCCGCTTGTTCGTTTCCGCAAGTTCCTTGAAGATAAGGGAATCTGGAATGAAGATATGGAAAACGAAGTAATTGAACAAGCAAAAGAAGATATTAAAGAAGCTATTAAAAAGGCTGATGATACACCTAAGCAAAAGGTTACTGACCTTATGAACATCATGTATGAAGAAATGCCTTACAACCTAAAAGAACAGTATGAAATATACAAAGAAAAGGAGTCGAAGTAAGCCATGGCGCAAATGACAATGATTCAGGCAATTACTGATGCTCTTCGCACAGAATTGCGCAACGATCCGAATGTATTGGTATTCGGTGAAGATGTGGGCGTAAACGGCGGCGTTTTCCGTGCTACCGAAGGCCTTCAAAAAGAATTCGGCGAAGAGCGTGTATTTGATACACCGCTAGCTGAATCCGGAATCGGCGGTCTGGCAGTCGGTCTTGGTTTACAGGGCTTCCGTCCAGTTCCTGAAATTCAATTCTTTGGATTCGTTTATGAAGTAATGGATTCTATCTCCGGCCAGCTGGCGCGTATGCGTTATCGCTCCGGGGGAAGATACAGTGCACCGGTTACAATCCGTTCACCATTCGGAGGAGGCGTACATACTCCTGAAATGCATGCGGACAGCCTAGAAGGCCTTATGGCTCAGCAGCCAGGGTTAAAGGTTGTAATTCCATCAACTCCATATGATGCGAAAGGGCTTCTTATTTCAGCTATCCGTGATAACGACCCTGTTATCTTTCTTGAGCACATGAAATTATACCGTTCTTTCCGCCAGGAAGTGCCAGAAGAGGAATATTCAATTCCGCTTGGCAAGGCAGAAGTAAAACGTGAAGGCTCAGACCTTACAATTGTGACTTATGGCGCAATGGTTCATGAGTCACTAAAAGCGGCTGAAGAGCTTGAAAAAGAAGGCAAGTCTGTTGAAGTAATCGACTTGCGTACAGTTGCTCCTCTTGATATTGAAACAATCATTGCTTCTGTTGAAAAGACAGGAAGAGCAATTGTTGTTCAGGAGGCACAAAAGCAAGCTGGTATTGCAGCAAATGTCGTTGCGGAAATCAATGATCGTGCAATTCTCAGCCTGGAAGCACCAGTTCTCCGTGTAGCTGCACCAGATACTGTATTTGCTTTCCCGCAAGCTGAAACAGTTTGGCTTCCTAACTATAAAGATGTTATCGTAACTGCTAAAAAAGTTCTTGAATTTTAATCGCATATGACTGATGACACAAGGGGGAAAATATCCCCCTGACGTGTTTTACTATGAACGATCGAAATAATAGGAGGGTGAATTCCATTGGCATTCCAATTTAGATTGCCTGATATCGGTGAAGGTATCCATGAAGGTGAAATCGTCAAGTGGTTTGTAAAGCCAGGTGACGAAGTACAAGAAGATGACGTGCTTTGTGAAGTTCAAAATGATAAAGCGGTTGTAGAGATTCCTTCCCCAGTTAAAGGTAAAGTTGAAGAAATCCTTGTTGAAGAAGGTACAGTAGCAACTGTAGGTCAAGTATTGATTACTTTTGATGCTCCAGGATATGAAGACCTTAAATTCAAGGGAGACCATGAAGATGAGGCTCCTAAAGAAGAAAAAACAGAAGCGCAAGTACAGGCAACTGCTGAAGCTGGCCAGGATGTGAAGAAGGAAGAAGCTCCTGCACAAGATGCACCAAAAGAAGGAGTAGTTATTTCCGAGACGGATGTAGATCCTAACCGCCGCATTATTGCTATGCCTTCTGTTAGAAAATACGCTCGTGACAAAGGTGTAGATATTCGCCAGGTAGCTGGAAGCGGCAAAAATGGACGCATCCAGAAAGATGATATTGATGCATTCCAGAATGGCGGAGCAAAAGCTGCTGAAGCCACTGCTAAAGAAGACGCACCAAAAGCTGAAGCAAAAGAAACTGCACCGGCAGCTGCACAGGCGATTCCTGCTGGACAATATCCAGAAACTCGCGAGAAAATGAGCGGAATCCGTAAAGCAATTGCAAAAGCTATGGTAAACTCTAAGCATACAGCTCCACACGTAACATTAATGGATGAAATTGATGTTACGAAACTTGTTGCACACCGCAAGAAGTTTAAAGAAGTTGCAGCTAACAAAGGAATTAAGCTTACATTCCTTCCTTATGTGGTAAAAGCTTTAACAAGTGCATTGCGTGAATTCCCAGCACTTAACACTTCAATCGATGATGCAGCGGGTGAAATCATCCAGAAGCATTACTACAACATCGGTATTGCAGCGGATACTGAAAAAGGTCTTCTTGTACCAGTTGTTAAGGATGCAGACCGCAAGTCTACATTTGCCATTTCAAATGAAATCAATGAGCTAGCTGGTAAAGCGCGTGATGGCAAGCTTGCTCCAGATGAAATGAAGGGTGCTTCATGCACAATTACAAATATCGGTTCTGCCGGCGGTCAATGGTTTACTCCGGTTATCAATCATCCTGAAGTTGCCATTCTTGGAATTGGCCGCATTGCTGAAAAGCCAGTAGTGAAGGATGGAGAAATTGTTGCTGCTCCAGTATTGGCATTGTCACTAAGCTTTGACCACAGAATTATTGATGGAGCAACTGCACAAAATGCATTAAATCACATCAAGCGTTTACTGAACGATCCAGAACTATTGTTAATGGAGGCGTAATAACAAATGGTAGTAGGAGATTTCCCAATCGAAACAGATACTATAGTCATTGGTGCGGGTCCTGGTGGATATGTTGCAGCGATTCGTGCAGCACAGCTTGGACAAAAAGTTACAATCGTAGAAAAAGCTAATATGGGCGGAGTTTGCTTAAACGTTGGATGTATTCCTTCAAAAGCTTTAATCGCAGCAGGCCACCGCTACGAAAATGCAAAGCACTCGGATGTAATGGGTATTACAGCTGAAAACGTAAAAGTTGACTTCACAAAAGTACAAGAATTTAAATCCGGTGTAGTAAAGAAGCTTACTGGTGGAGTAGAAGGTCTTTTAAAGGGCAATAAAGTTGACATCGTACGCGGTGAAGCTTACTTTGTTGATGCGAATACCCTTCGTGTAATGGATGATAATTCCGCACAAACTTATACGTTTAAAAATGCGATCATTGCTACAGGATCTCGTCCAATTGAATTGCCAACGTTTAAATTCTCTAAACGTGTTCTTGATTCAACAGGTGCCCTTGCACTTCAAGAGATTCCAGAGAAAATCGTCGTTATTGGCGGCGGTGTTATTGGAATTGAACTTGGAGGAGCTTATGCGAACTTTGGTTCCCAAGTAACGATTCTTGAAGGTGCAGATGATATCCTTATCGGCTTTGAGAAGCAGATGTCATCTCTTGTCAAACGGAACTTAAAGAAAAAAGGCGTTGAATTCATTACGAAGGCACTTGCTAAAGGTGTTGAAGAGAATGAAAATGGAGTTACCGTTAAGTTTGAAGAAAAAGGCGAAGAGAAATCTCTTGATGCAGATTATGTGTTTGTAATGGTTGGAAGACGTCCAAATACAGACGAACTGGGCTTAGAGCAAGCCGGCATTAAGATGACTGAACGCGGTGTTATTGAAATCGATAAACAATGCCGTACGAATGTAAGCAACATTTATGCTATTGGTGATATTGTTGCAGGTCCTCAATTGGCTCATAAAGCTTCTTACGAAGGTAAGATTGCTGCAGAAGCAATTGCAGGCCATAACGCAGAAATTGATTACTTAGCTATCCCAGCTGTGGTATTCTCAGAGCCTGAATTGGCTTCTGTAGGATATACCGAGCAGCAGGCTAAAGAAGAAGGAATCGAAGTAATGGCAGCGAAGTTCCCATTCGCAGCCAATGGCCGTGCCCTTGCACTTGATTCTACTGACGGTTTTTTAAAGCTAGTGACACGCAAAGAGGATGGCCTTGTAATCGGTGCGCAAATCGCTGGTGCAAGTGCATCTGATATGATTGCTGAGCTTGGATTGGCTATTGAAGCAGGCATGACTGCAGAAGATCTTGCCATGACTATTCATGCTCATCCAACATTGGGCGAAATCACAATGGAAGCAGCAGAAGTTGCTATTGGAAGCCCAATTCATATAGTAAAATAATTAAAAAAATCCTTCCTTGCCAGGGAGGATTTTTTTTGTATATGATGACTACTTTTTGTCCTTTTCATCCATTGCATCGGCAAGCGGATTAATAATCTTCTCTTTAGGTACAGTGCCTTTAATTTCTACAATCACTTTATCTTGATATACCAGCAGCATGGCAGGGCAGTTTTCTACATTATAATTGCTTATATGGCTGGATTCTGATGCTGTTATGACTTTCATATTCTTGATCAGATCCGGATAGCTTCTCTTTAATTCGATGATGGCATCATAATAGGATATTTCCTGTTCATATTGTTTATTATCCGTGAAAAAAATGAGCTGTTTAACACTATCGTCTATCTTCAGCTCTTTTTTTACTTCCTTATGATTGCATGAAGAGGTCACAAACAAGAGTGCAGTAATTAATATCAGCGGCAGACCTTTCATCATTTTGCCCTCACTTTATTATAAATTCCACCGTATGACATAAGATCGTTTTATCTGAAGTAGTATAGAAGTCTCGGTAATTTGCCAGTCTTCTAACAGTTAGTGAGCAATTCATAATAAGCACCTAATATTTATGAGTATTTTATCATATAGTGAAAGAAAATTTTGGCTTGTCATTCAAATGTTACAGAAATGAAAAATAAGAATATCCTTTTCAACATATATTACATACACAAGTGTTTCTTCTATTAAAATAAAGGGTAAGGATTAAAAAATTTGGTGGTGGAGTGCATGAAGATTTATACAGCTCTTTTGCTGCAGATGTTAATTTGGAGCGGATATACTTTCATTGAATGGCTGTCAAAATATGACCAGCTCATATATAAAGTCATTATGTTTTTTGTTTTTTTCTATTTGGCAATAAACATTGGAAATTGGGTAATTAAGTCTGCTAAAAAAACATTTATGGTAACTGTTATGAGCTTAAGCTTATATGCATCTTTCCATTTTGCAATGTCCTACTTGTCTCATTGGTAAAGTTACGAGAAAATATAAAGAATCGGCACCTTTTGCAGGTGCCGATTTTTATTAGGCTTTATCAGCTGTTTTTTTCGGGGTGACTTCTTCTTTAAACGATTTAGCCAGCGATACCACAATTAGAAGCATAATGACGGTAAAAGGAAGTGCAGCTATAATGGAAGCCCTTTGGAGTGCTTCCAGACCTCCAGTCCATAAAAGGATGGCTGCAGATGCTGATTGAATAATGCCCCAGACAAATTTCACTTTACCCGGAGGGTTCAGGCTTCCGTTTGTCGTCTGCATCCCTAGAACAAAAGTAGCTGAGTCTGCAGAAGTAATAAAGAATGTACTGATTAAGAAAATAGCCAATGAGCTAAGAACAGTGCTGAAAGGGAAGTTATCGAACACAGTAAACAGTGCTACTTCCATTCCCTGCTGCTCGATTGTTTCCATGATAGGCTTAGCCTCGAAGAATTCAAGGTATATACCTGTTCCTCCAAAAACAGAGAACCAAAGGGCTCCAAATAGAGTTGGAACAGCAAGCACACCAATGACGAATTCTCTTATTGTCCTTCCACGGGATATTCTGGCTATGAACGTACCGACAAACGGCGCCCAGGCAATCCACCATGCCCAATAAAAAATGGTCCAATCCTGAAACCATGTCAGCTCCTGATCAAAAGGGCTGAGCCTAAAGCTCATGGATGGAAGATTTTGAAGATAAGAGCCAATCGTCGTTGTGAACAGATCCATAATAAAGTTAGACGGACCAACAAACAGCAGAAATAACAATAAAGATATTGCTAAGATAATATTTAAATTACTTAAATATTTTATTCCCTTGTTTAAACCGGTTTGTGCTGAAAACATAAACAAGATCGTTACAACGACAATAATAATTAATTGAGTGGTGAAATTATTACCGATACTGTCGAATATTCCAGAAAGTCCTCCTGAAATCTGAATGGCACCGAGGCCTAATGATGTCGCAACCCCGAAAACAGTTGCAAAGACGGCAATAAAATCAATTAATACACCCAGAGGCCCGTCCACTTTGCTCCCTAAAATTGGCCTCAAAATGGAGCTGATAACTCCCGGTGCTCCTTTTCTGAACTGGAAATAAGCGAGTGCAAGTCCAATGACAGCATAAATAGCCCAAGGGTGAAGACCCCAATGGAAAAAGGAGTATCTCATGGCAGCTCTTGCTGCTTCTGGTGTCTGTCCTTCCAGAAAGGGAGGTGCATAAAAGTGATACATAGGTTCCGACACTCCCCAAAAAACCAGGCCAATTCCCATCCCGGCACTGAAAAGCATGGCAAACCAAGTTAAGTAGCTATATTCAGGCCTATCTGAATCCTTACCCAGACGAATATTCCCATATTTGCTGAATGCTAATAGGATTGAAAAAATTAAAAAGATAGAAGCTGATAAAAGGTAAAACCAGCCGAACTTCTCCAATATGAATCCTTGAACAGTTGCTGTAACAGAATCAAGGTTGCCTTTTGGCAGTATGGTCTCCGGGACAAGTCCCCATAAAATAAATATTGCTGTGAATATGACTGATACCGTAAAAACGGGTGTCAGTTTCTTCATCAAATCCCTCCAATTCTTAATAAAATGAACCTAAATAAAATAATTCTGTAAAACTCCCGATCCTAAAAATGCAGGAAAATAAGTATCCCGCTTTCCTGACAGTTATAGTTTGATTTTTTAAAGCATTTTGAAGCTCAGCAGGGGAGAGCAGCTTCCCGAAAAAGATCGCCTATGTAAAATCCAAAGGATGTATAGATCCAAACTGAATTCTAAATTTTACTTTTGAATGTTCAAAACGGACCTATTTCGGGTAAAATCAGTAGATAATGGTAAGGTGTCAAAAAGGGGAACAACTCTTTTAAAAAGGCCATTTTACATACTAACACTTATTGGGGTGAGTTTAAAGGAATATGCACTAGAGGAGGCCGATATGAGAATAACAGGACTTATAATAGGTGTTTTTTTCTTACTAATTCTGGCTGCATGTACGGATTTTATTGCGGTTGAAAGTAAGCAATCTGAATTGGAAAAAGAAGAGAATAAGCAAGAAAAAAATAATTCGGATGATCATTCTAAAGTTCATGAATCCAAATCGGAGAAGAACAAAGGCGAAGCCGAAGAAGAGCCGAAAGAAGAAGCAGTAACCTTATCAAAGCCGCAATACAAGATAAATTCAAATAATTGGACAATAGAACCAGTGAATCAGGCCAACCCAAAAGTTGTATTACTGACCATTGACGATGCTCCGGATAAAAATGCATTGGAGATGGCCAGGATCTTAAAAAAACTTTCAACGCCGGCCATCTTTTTTGTTAATGGGCATTTCATTGATACTCCGGAAGAAGCAAAAGTTTTGAAGGATATTCATGAACTTGGTTTTGCTATTGGTAATCACACATATAGCCACCCCAACCTGAAAACCTTATCCGAGGCACAGCAATATAAAGAGATTGTTGGTCTTAATGATCGAGTTGAAGAGATTATTGGAGAGAGGCCAAAATTCTTCCGGGCACCATTCGGATCCATTACAGATTACAGCAGAGAGGTTGCTAAAGATGAAAACATGCTCCTTATGAATTGGACATACGGGTATGACTGGGAAAAGGAATATCAATCAAAAGAAGCTTTAGCAGAAATAATGATTAATTCACCTTATTTAGTGAATGGTGCAAATTTATTAATGCATGATAGGCAATGGACAAAAGAAGCATTAGAGGATATTGTGAAAGGGCTGCAGAATAAAGGATTTACGCCAGTCGATCCCGCTCGGATCAGCCAGGAAATAGAATGAGAACAGCAGCTGCTGTTCTCAACGTTTTTTGAAATCAATTATTTTCTGTTATAAAAGTACATGATTCTTCCATTGAAGAGATGTAATTCACCTTGCAGCTTTTTAGCGAGAAATTTGCATAATTCATTTGCTTTACCTTTATCTCCAAATGTTGCACCTTCCGGCAATGTAACCTGTATGTACGCCTGTTCCCGTTCAGAACCGTCATCCTCTCTAACTAATTCTTTATTAATGCCAAGCAATATGGCGTTATATCGGTCATGTTCTGAATTTAGGTAAAACCAGGTTCCTTTTGCTTCAGGCTTCTCTTTAATCTCATAAGGAAAAGCAGCATCATTATATTCCCATTTAATCTGGCTGCCTGTTTTGCCTGTAATATCCTTATAATATAAAAAAAGTTCTTTTAGCTCTTCTGTTGATATATTTTCCTTAACTGATGAAGGAACCAGCTTGATAAAAGAATTAGCTGCCAACTTCTTTCCCCCCATTATCCCCATAATTATGGTAATGAACATTCTCCTTCATTCTAGCATTAGATAAAATCTTATGACAACTTAAAATAGTAAGGTAAATTTAAATTACTTGTCAAAGCGCCTATTTTGAATTATAATAATATTCTAAATACTTATTTAAAAGGAGGAATTTTATGGATTATTTTGAGAAGCTCTATGATGAGCATGAAAACGTGAATGTCCGTTTTGTTGGCTTTACGACCGAGTCAACACGTTATGATTTTGGAATTGTTTATACAAACCTCTTCTTCTCTAAGCCTCTGGTTATTTGTATGCAGACCGGCCGCTCAACTCTCCTCGACCCTAAAGATCTCGAAGACATCGAATACTTGCAAAAGGCATTTAAGCTTGATTTATATGAACAGGCGGCTGATTTAAGCGAGTTTTTCATAGAAGCAATCCCTGGTGCGCGTTTCGAAGAACAATACGATTAAACAATAAAAAAACAGGCCGAATTGGTCTGTTTTTTTTATTATGTCATACTATTAATAAATGTCTATAAATGCTATTAACGTAAATACCAATAAAAAACAATAATTATGTTATACAATTAGGCTTGATAATTTAATAATGTTATATTATTATTGATTTATAGATAAAGCGCTTTCAATTACCACTAAAACTCATTGAAAAGGAGAATGAAAAGATGGGTACAATCGTATGCCAGGCTTGCAATTCAACTATTGATCACTTTGAGGATGAAAAAGTAACTGTATTATATTCAAAAAAATGCAATTGCTGTGACGGAGAAAAAACAGAGAATACTAAAAATAGCCGCTAATAATAAAAAGAGCCTTTCCTAAAAATGGAAGGCTCTTTTGCATTTTTATCTGATGGCCCGGTGCTCTTCAATAACGCGAAGATATTTGAAGTCGTAATCTTCCGGTCCTTGTACTGGAAGTCCCGCTTCCATATTCGTTTTTATATAACGCAGGTTTTCCTTAGTAATGATTTCTCCTGGAATAAATATAGGTATTCCGGGTGGATAAACCATGATGAATTCGGCGATAATTCTTCCTTCTGACTCGTCAAATGGAACCAGTTCTGTATCAGCATAAAATGCGTCACGAGGTGTAAGCGATAAAACGGGAATATCAGGCAGCAGCACTTGAGTTTCAAGCTTTTCAGTATTCCCTTTGCGCTCATTAGCGAGTTCGGCAAGAGCGGAAACTAAAATATCAGCTTCTCTTTCAGTGTCGCCTGGGGTAACGATGCAAAGAATATTATATAAATCGGACATTTCTACTTCAATATTATGATGTTCCCGAAGCCAATTTTCCACATCGAAACCATTCATGCCAAGTTCTTTGACAGAAATAATCAATTTGGTCGGATCGTAGTCATGCGCCGCTTTTGTTTCCAGTATTTCTTCACCGACACAATATAGCCGGTCAATTTCATTGATGCGGCGGCGAATGGATTGGGCCAAATCAATAGTCTTTTGAATAAGTTCCTTTCCTTCAGTGGCAAGACGTTTTCTGGCAACATCCAAGGAGGCAAGCAATAAATAAGAAGTGGAAGTTGTTGTCAGCATGCTTAAAATGGATTGTACCCTTTTGGCCGAAACAAGATTCCCTTTCATATTTAAGATTGAACTTTGTGTCATGGACCCGCCCAGTTTGTGGACTGATGTTGCTGCTAAATCAGCGCCGGCTTGCATGGCTGATAATGGAAGCTCGTCATGGAAGTGAATATGCACACCATGGGCTTCATCCACAAGTACAGGCACATTGTATGAATGGGCTATTTCTACAATTTTTTTTAGATCGGCAGAAATACCGAAATAAGTAGGATTAATCACTAAAACCCCTTTGGCATCCGGATGAAGTTCCAGGGCTTTAGAGACTGATTCAGTTGTTATACCGTGAGATATACCCAAGTTTTCATCAATTTCAGGGTGTATAAAAATAGGGGTTGCCCCTGAAAACACAATTGCAGACATGACGGATTTATGAACATTCCTCGGAACAATGATTTTATCCCCGGGCCCGCAGACAGCCATAACCATGGTCATGATGGCTCCGCTCGTTCCTTGTACAGAGAAGAATGTTTTATCTGCCCCAAAGGCCTCTGCTGCAAGATCCTGTGCTTCTTTTATAATGCCTTTGGGCTGATGAAGATCATCAAGGGGACCAATGTTGATCAGGTCAATAGCGAGTGCATTATCACCAATATATTCCCTGAATTCCGGATCAATCCCGGCACCTTTTTTGTGGCCAGGTATATGAAACTGTACCGGATCCTTTTTTGCGTGTGCAAGCAAACCGCTGAACAGCGGTGTTTTGTATTGAGACAACTTATTCCCACACCTCTTTAATAATAATATTTCAATATGCTCATGTTGTTATAAAACATTTGCATTATAGCATTATTCAATCCCTTTGCATAGAAAGTTTTATTGCATATTCATTCTGTTAAAGCCTGTCTAGTTACCGCTCCTAGGGGCGAAGGACTTGCCAATCCCTTCCAGAAGGAAAGAACACCTCCTTGCAGGGCTCGTCTTATGCTTGTCGTCCCTGGGCAGTCGCCTCCATATTTCGGTTTGCCATTAGTTTTAGAAGTTAACAGGAATTTAAACCTTATAAATAGAAATAAAAAGTTAGGAAGAAATGGAGGGTATATAAATGAACTGGAACACACGTGTGACAGAATTATTAAAAATTAAATATCCAATTATACAGGGCGGCCTTGCCCATCTTGCCTATTCAGATTTGGCTGCAGCTGTTTCAAATGCAGGAGGATTAGGGCAGGTTACCGCAATGTCTCTCAGCAGCCCGGAAAAATTAAGAGACGAGATCCAAAAGGTTAAGAAATTGACAGATAAGCCATTTGGGGTTAATTTTGCTATTGGACAGCATGGAAGGCTATTTTCTCACTACCTGGATGTTGCAATTGAAGAAGAAGTTCCTGTTATTTCTATGACAGGGGGTAATCCTGCGCCTATTTTTGATCAATTAAAGGGTGTAAATGTTAAGAAACTTGTACTTGTGGCGGCAAAACGGCAGGCAGTAAAGGCAGAGGAACTTGGGGCCGATGCTGTGATGGTTGTCGGGCAGGAAGGCGGCGGACATTTAGGCAGGGATGATATTGGAACCTTCGTTCTAGTTCCTCAGGTGGCTGATGCTGTATCCATTCCTGTGATTGCCTCAGGAGGAATCGGAGACGGCAGGGGCCTGATGGCAGCATTAAGTCTTGGAGCAGAGGGCATTGAGATGGGGACAAGATTTGTTGCGACTAAGGAATGCGTCCATGCTTCTGAATTATATAAAAATCGTTTAGTCGAAGGAACAGAAAATGACACAGTAGTAATAAAAAGAACTATAGGTGCACCTGCAAGGGTTATCGCTAACTCATGGTCGGAAAAAATACTCGAAATCGAAAAACAAAACGGCGGCTATGAGCAGTTAAAAGACTACATTAGCGGGAATGCTAATAAAAAATATATATATGAAGGGAACGACCGTGAAGGATTTGCATGGGCTGGACAAGTTATGGGATTAATTAAGGATATCCCCTCTGTTGAAGAACTATTCCAGCGGATCATTACAGAAGGAGAATCAATTAGGGGGAGATGGGTTAAATATTGATAAAATAATGTGAAAATGCATCATGATTATCATAAATGAGGTGAAGTGAAATGGAATATCAGTACCCGATTGACCAGGATTGGTCAACAGAAGAAATAGTTGACGTTATTAAATACTTTGAAAGCATTGAAATGGCATACGAAAAAGGAATTGAGCGGGAACAATTCATGAATGCATATAGACGCTTTAAGGAAATCGTTCCGGGAAAAGCCCAGGAGAAAAACATCTGTGATGAATTTGAAGAACAAAGCGGCTATTCCTCTTACCGGACAGTTAAATTGGCCAAAGAACGTTCAGCAGGGGATAAAGTAAGAATGCAGAAATAGACTTAGTAAAAAAACAAAACCTTCATATTGAAGGTTTTGTTTTTTTGAACTGCCTAATCCACGTTATGCGAAACATGTTTATGCCATTTTGTATAGGGGTAATAAATTTCTAAATACAGATTCAGCTTTTTCAATAAACTGATCAGGTGACAAATGAACGGCATCTTCTCGTGAAATATGATAGCCGCAAAGAATTTCAGCTTTTTTTACATTTTGCAGGCGCTGAAACATGGATTTCAATTCTTCTTTTGACATTTGATTATGCGGAACAGCATCTGGTTTTGTGTGATCGCCGGACCAGACATAATCTTTGGGTATTTCTTTATAAAATTTATCCAGGCTGTTCTCAAAAGACTTGCCTGCAGCAGCTTTATTCGGTGCTTCATAGATGATGGCAAACCAGATGAAGACATGCGTTTCCCATAAACCTATCTGGAAATGAGGAAGCATTTTGTATCCCCTTGCATTGCTTGCAAATGCGACCCAAGTATCATTTGGCGGATTCTTTGTTCTTCTCGCATGCTTAGCAACATGAGGAAACATTTCATCTCCGGACAGGTTTGAGAGAGAGGGTGCAAAATGGCGTCCCAACTCTTCTAACTTTGGCCTAATAACAGATTTTAACCTGTCCATTCTTTCATCAAGTCCATCTATTTTAAAGACATCGAAATCATCGTTTGTAAAACCAGAAAAAGACATAAGCTAACCTCCTATATGCTTTGTCAAATATTGTAGCATAACCTCGAACAATCCAAAAATTTTAAGCACTAATGAAGAGACTAAATAAAGTTTTAGGTTATCGCACAAATTAGTTGCAACTGAGAATTGTCCTTCATATGATAATAGTAAAAATAATCAGAAAATTAAACACTATTGGAAGGGGTGTACTGTCTAATGAAACAACTTATGAATACAGTGAAAAAGAAAAATGGTGATAGGGAAAGAACAGCGGTCTTAAGGCTGGAAATGGATTATGAGTTAGCTACTTTGTTTGATGCCATGTCAGAAAAAAATGAAGATCTCCAGAAGCAATCAAAACTAAAGCTTGAAAAAATCAGGCAGGAACTTCTTAGATTAAAAGCACTTTAAGATGAATTGTGAATAAAGGAGAAAAGGCAGAAAAAATGCAAATGAAAAGAAAGAATAATTAGAAACGGACTCCCTGATTACATGAGGAGTTCGTTTATTATTTTGGCAATTATTTTTAACTGCAAATGATAACCCTCATCATAGGAAAGTATATAACTTGAAGAACCTTGCTAATTCATTTAAGCTAGTTATATTTTAATGATATACCAAGCGGAGGGCGGACCAATGACAAATTGGAGTGAAATTCATACATATGCCAAAGCCTTGATTAGAGAGGCCGGCGAGAATATTAAAAATTCTTTCAGCAAAACTTTGACCATCACCACCAAGTCAAATGCAAACGATTTAGTGACAGATATAGATCAGGAAACAGAACAATTCTTCATAAAAAATATTAATGAAAAATATCCTGGCCATCGAATCCTTGGTGAAGAGGGTTTCGGTGATAAGTTAAGCGATATGGAAGGGATTGTCTGGATTATTGATCCAATTGACGGAACAATGAATTTTGTCCATCAGCAGAGAAACTTTGCGATATCAGTAGGCGTCTATGAAAATGGAAAGGGGAAAATTGGATTAATTTATGATGTAGTCCATGATGAGTTATATCATTGCATGAAGGGGCAGGGTGTTTTCATGAATGAATTGAAACTTCCGCCATTAAAGGAAACGGATGTATCAAAGGCAATAATCGGATTGAATGCTACGTGGGTTACGGAAAATAGAAGAATTGATCCATCACTCCTGGCTCCCCTCGTAAGAAATGCAAGAGGAACCCGATCCTATGGTTCAGCAGCAATTGAAATGGCATATATTGCATCCGGGAGGGTTGATGCATACATAACAATGCGTCTGGCTCCATGGGATTTCGCCGCTGGTGTCATCATGATTGAGGAATTGGGAGGAATTGCAACAACCGTTAAAGGTGATCCGCTGAACTATCTTGAAAACAATTCTGTTTTTGTCTCTAAGCCAGGGTTACATCAGGAAATTATGAAAGAATACTTAAAAAATGGCAATTGGTAATATATCAAGCAGCAGGTTCACAGATGAAGACTTGCCATTTTTTTTAGAGGTCATCAAGGATAGTGCTGCTTGGGAAGAAGAAGAAAAAAGCGGGCATAACCTAAGGGATTATATGGCCAGGTATCAGGAACTGAATGGGGAGTGGAGAATTTGGAGGCTTGATGGAGAACGGATAGCCGTCACATTCCATGTGAATTCATCTCCTTCTAACCGGAAACCATGGCTGGGTACCATTCTGGTTAAGAACAATATTCGCAGGAAAGGTATCGGCACTAAGGTTATCGAGCTGTTAGCCGCAGAATTAAAGGAAAAAGGAGAAAAGTCTTTCTTTGCGGGTGTTCCTGAAAACCGGCACAATTGGATATATTTTTTAGCTGATGCCGGTTTTGAGCAATTCAAAATGGAGGCTTATCCCGATGGAAAAGACTTCTTAATAATGGTCTGTCCATTAATCTGAAAAAGCTGCAGCGCAGAGCTGCAGCTTTTAAGCCGTTTCTATAATAAACCGTCTTCCCTCATTTTCTTCTTTGTTTTGAAACCGTATCCCATTACAAAAATTAAAGCAATGATGGCAAAGATCATCCCTATAATGCTTCTTTCAGCTATAGCAACGCCTATGCCCATCATGCATAGAGCTGCCCCAATCGCAAAGGCTAATAAAGGCCACTTGATTTTGTTCATAAATTTTTTACACTCCCAAGCGGATTATTTTAAGTAAATACTGGCGAAAAATATGTAAAGAGAAAAAAAAAAACAGCAAACATCAGAAATAAATCCTTTTCTACATTATTTTACACAAAAAGCATTTAGGTTTCTATAGTAATTGTGATATAATGTATCAGTTGTGAAAAATGTTGAAAAGTGATTCAGTTTTTATAAATAGGAGGAAATCTTTTGAAATTAAGAGAAGATATTCGAAATATTGCAATTATAGCCCACGTTGACCATGGTAAAACAACATTGGTTGACGAGCTTTTAAAACAGTCCGGGACTTTCCGTTCTAATGAGCACGTGGAAGAGCGCGCGATGGATTCAAATGATCTGGAAAGAGAACGCGGTATTACGATTTTAGCTAAAAACACTGCAGTTAAATATAAAGATACAAGAATTAACATTCTGGATACGCCTGGACACGCAGATTTCGGCGGTGAAGTGGAACGTATCATGAAAATGGTTGATGGTGTTTTATTGGTAGTTGATGCATATGAAGGCTGTATGCCTCAAACACGTTTCGTACTCAAAAAGGCTTTGGAGCAAAAATTAACACCAATCGTAGTAGTAAATAAAATTGACAAAGAATCTGCCCGCCCAACAGAAGTTGTTGATGAGGTTATCGATTTATTTATCGAACTTGGTGCAGACGAAGACCAGCTTGAATTTCCGGTTATTTATGCTTCTGCTATTGCTGGGACTGCAAGTACAACTCCTGATAAACAGGATGATGATATGCATTCGGTTTATGAAGCAATTATTGACCATATACCAGCACCTACTGATAATCGTGAAGAGCCGCTCCAATTCCAGGTTGCCCTTTTAGATTACAATGATTATGTGGGAAGAATCGGAATTGGCCGTGTATTCCGGGGAACAATCAAGGTCGGCCAGCAAGTTGCCTTAATGAAGCTTGATGGTTCGGTCAAGCAATTCCGGGTTACAAAAATCTTTGGCTTCTTCGGCCTTAAGCGCGAGGAAATTCAAGAAGCGTTTCCTGGAGATTTGATCGCTGTTTCCGGAATGGAAGACATCAACGTCGGGGAAACAATCTGCCCTGTCGAGCATCAGGAAGCACTTCCTGTTCTAAGAATAGATGAGCCAACATTGCAAATGACTTTCGTTGTAAATAACAGCCCATTCGCAGGAAGAGAAGGCAAGTATATTACAGCCAGAAAAGTTGAAGAAAGATTGCGTGCCCAGCTTGAGACAGATGTGAGTCTTCGTGTCGAAAATACTGATTCACCTGACGCTTGGGTTGTATCTGGACGTGGAGAACTTCATTTATCAATACTCATTGAAAATATGCGCCGTGAAGGTTTTGAATTGCAGGTTTCCAAGCCGGAAGTAATTATTAGAGAAATTGATGGTGTTCGCTGTGAACCGGTAGAACGTGTTCAAATTGATGTGCCAGAGGATAATACCGGCTCAATCATTGAATCAATGGGTACACGTAAAGGTGAAATGCTTGATATGGTCAATAACGGAAATGGCCAAGTGCGACTAACATTCAACGTCCCAGCCCGCGGACTAATTGGCTACTCCACAGAATTTATGACGCTTACTCGCGGATATGGTATTATCAATCACACATTTGACAGCTACCAGCCTGAAATTAAAGGACAAATCGGAGGCAGAAGCAAAGGTGTGCTTGTGTCCATGGAAAGCGGAAAGTCATCCACATATGGTATTATGCAAGTAGAGGATAGAGGTACCATTTTCGTTGAACCAGGTACTGAAATCTATGAAGGAATGATTGTTGGAGAGCATACTCGCGAAAATGACCTTACTGTCAATATCACAAAAGTGAAGCATGCAACCAACATCCGTTCTGCTAATAAGGATCAAACGAATGTAATTAAAAAGCCGCGTATTTTGACACTTGAAGAAGCGCTGGAATACTTGAATGATGATGAGCTACTTGAAGTAACACCTGAGTCAATCAGACTACGCAAGAAAATTCTTGATAAAAATGAACGTGAAAGAATGGCCAAGAAGAAGAAATACGCTGAAACTAACTAAGGCTAAGAAGGGGAGGAGAGAAGGATATGGATGTTTCACAGCGCCTGTCTTTTTTCGCTGCTTTGTTCAAAGTCCATGAGAATCCCACAACTGGAATGTGGCTTCTATATATAACAATTGTTCTACTGTCCATACTGGTTTTTAAATTGGGGTTTGCCAAGAAACTTCCTATAATAAAATCAGCTGTTATATATACCTTCTTGATTTTAGGATGTACCGTGTTGACATTTCTTGGGGTATTCCTTCCTGTAGCAGAAGGCCTTGTTGTTGCTGCGTTAATTTTGATTATCTATAAAATCCGCCTTCACCAGGAAAAGAAGGAACAGGCAAAGGCGGAATAACCGGGAGAGGCTGAGATGAAATCTTTGCAGGATTCACTGTATAACTGGTTAACGATAAAAATTGTCTGTGATGAACGTCCGGATGATACAGCAGCAGCAGACACAGAAAGAGTGTTTTTTAACATTCTAGCAGAAGAGCATAAGATTTCTGATATCGAAGTTGAAAAAGATGATGTCATGTACTTTGTGCATTATACTAAGGATGAAGAACGGAAGAAGAGCCGTTTTTCCCGTGAATTAATAGAAGTGATGCTTAATCAGATTCAAAATGAACCTGAAAAGTATATGAATTATCCAAAGGATTAAGAAAAGCCGTCCCTAAATGATGTTAGGGACGGCTTTTTTATGCTCTTCGTCTGATTTACCATTCTTCCTCCTGGACTTTGCTTCGATAGAGGTTAAAGTTTCCGGTATCTGCTCTTTTTTGTGTTTTTTCTGTAATTCTTGATTCGCATGGTTTGCACATATATGTGTGAATTGGGCGGTTTCGAAGGCGTTTAGCCTGTAAGGACTCGTTTTCAATTGATTCGATTTTATCACAAAGTACACATTTTACTCGCATAGGACACCTCTTATTGTTTAGCTGTTGTTAATACCATTATAGTATAAGTTAAGGATTGATTCGAATGCTTTGCGGCAAATTAAATTTTTTAGGGTCAGGCCGTATTGGGTTTATTGTGTTAGTTCATATTAGTATAGAAAGCGCAAAGGCTTCAAACAGACTTGAGGAAAAGGATGTTATTGGTTGAAAGAAAAGCGTTATCATACTATGATGAAATTAATAAAGGAGGGAAAAGAATGGCAAATCAGGTAGAACCGAAATTAATTAAACCATTATATGACGAACTGCAAAAGGAACGTTTTGTTACACTTGCCACTGTTGATTTTGAAACCGGCGGACCTAATGTCAATGCGATTTCATGGGTATTGGCAAAAAATGAGGAAACATTGTATTTTGCAGTCGATAACCGTTCCAGGATTGTTCAAAACATAAATAGCAATAACAAGGTTGTTCTGAATATTATTGCGAATGAATCTACATACTCCATCGCTGGTGAAGCTTCGGTTAAGGCAGAAAAGATGGAGGGAGTACCTCTTAAGCTTGCACTTATGGAAATCACTGTGAAAGAAGTCCGTGATGTCATGTTTTACGGGTCTAAAATCACTGTAGAGCCGCAATATGACAAAACATATGATAAAGACGCAGCAGCCCGTTTGGACAAACAGGTTATGGAAGCGATGAAAAATGCTTAGTTCCCCCCTGGGAACTAAGTTTTTTTTGGCTAAAAAAGCGGCAGGCACCTATGCCGCTTAGCTGAAATGGCATAGGTGCCTGTTACCCTTTTATTTATGATAATTCGAATGTTCTTCCTGTTTTTGTTCAAGCTGTTTTTCCTGATTATTGTCGAGCTTTTTCTTGGGATCTTCGGTTGCGTTTTTCTCATTTTTCTTTTTTGGATCAACTAAGTCGGCGGGAACTTCAGGCATAAGCCGGCCCGCGATATCTGCCAGTTCATTCATGATTCCTTGCAAGGGCTCACCGTTTTGAATGTCTTCAGCTATTTCTCGCAGCCTTGCGTTAATATCCGGATCAGCCACTACAATGGCTCTTGCACCATGAGGATCATTTTTGAGGCTTTCGGCAACTGAATATTTAATTGTTCCAACCTCAGAACGGTCGAGGTTTTTGTTCACATCTACTCCGACTATAGCAAAGCGTCCAAGGACAACAGCAGTCGCATCATTCACATTAGGAACTCGGGTAGCCAAGTTGACAAGATGCCTGGAAACTTGCTGTCCAGTTTCCCTGTCAACTTCCTGTATTGTACTATTTTTAACATTTATGGTGTTGGTATTTTGCTGTTCCTGATGGTCTAGCGCCTGATTGTCGTTCATACCGCACCCTGTTAATAGTAATCCTGTCATGCATATCAGCAGCCATCTATTCATATTTGACACCTCCGGCCCATCAAAATTTTCCTTGAAATTGAAAGTGGTCACTTGACTTTTTCAGGTTCAGGAATAATGAGGATTATTTAATGTTATTGTGCAAAATTTCTTCTATCTTTATTCGGCATTACATATATTTTTACCAAGATAGATTTGTCCACTTCATAAGAAAGCCTTTATTCGTATTTATCAACATCTTTAAAAGAATGAATAATATAAACAACAGGATAATATTCCATCAAGATTGAAGGTGATTCTTTCATGAAGCTGCAAATCCGCAAGCAGGGGACCTCGCTTTTGTAATTTGCTTTATAAAGACACAAGAGGAGCAGGAGGCATCATATTGAGTAAAATTTACGTATTAGATACCAATGTCTTGTTGCAGGATCCTAATTCCATATTTTCATTCGAAGAAAATGAAGTAGTCATTCCGGCTGTAGTCCTGGAAGAAGTTGATTCTAAGAAAAGGTATATGGATGAAATTGGGAGGAACGCAAGGCAAGTATCCCGGCTGATTGACAGCATGAGGGAGACGGGTAAGCTGCATGAGAAAATACCTCTTGAAAATGGCGGAAGCCTGCGAATTGAGTTAAATCATAGATCATTTCATGAACTTCAAGAGATCTTTGTTGAAAAAACAAATGATAATCGGATTTTGGCAGTTGCAAAAAACTTATCACTTGAGGAAGAGACAAAAGAAAATGGACGAACAGTAATTCTTGTAAGCAAAGATGCCCTTGTCAGAGTTAAAGCGGATGCTATCGGGCTAATTTCAGAAGACTTCTTAAGTGACCGGGTAGTTGAAAATGATCATTTATATCCTGGGTTTCTGGAAGTCTATATCGGCCTCGATATTATGAACCGCTTTTATGAAAAAGGAGAACTCCCGCTATCAGAGATTGCGAACCATCCTTTCTACCCTAATCAGTTTCTGGTGATGAAAGATGCGCTGGGTTCATCTTCGTCTGCACTTGGTATTGTGGACAAAAGTGGAAAGAAAGTGAAAAAGCTCATTTTTGACCATGATCATATCTGGGGGATCAAGCCCAGGAACGTCCAGCAGACAATGGCCCTCGAGCTCTTGCTGAGAAATGATCTGCCGCTTGTTACGCTTATCGGAAAGGCGGGGACTGGGAAAACTCTTCTGGCGCTGGCATCCGGCTTAATGCAGACAGAAGATTATGGCCAGTACAAAAAATTGCTGGTGGCTCGCCCCATTGTGCCTGTAGGAAAGGATTTGGGATTCCTTCCCGGAGAAAAAGAGGAGAAGTTAAGGCCGTGGATGCAGCCGATTTTTGATAATTTGGAGTACTTGTTTAATGTCAAAAAGCCAGGTGAATTGGATGCAATATTGGCTGGTATGGGCTCTATTGAGGTAGAAGCTCTGACTTATATCAGGGGCAGAAGCATACCAGATCAATTTATCATTATAGACGAAGCGCAGAACCTGACAAAACATGAAGTAAAAACCATTTTAACCAGGGTGGGGGAAGGAAGTAAAATTGTCCTGATGGGAGACCCTGAGCAAATTGATCATCCCTACTTGGATGCTTATAACAACGGTCTCACCTATGTCGTTGAAAGATTCAAAGATCAGGTTATCTCAGGCCATGTCAAGCTTGTTAAAGGTGAGAGATCAGGTCTTGCCCAGCTTGCTGCTGACCTATTATAGCCAGCATGAAGAAGCTTTGAAATCTGCAGACTTTATGCCGGGGGAGGTCTATGTCCGTCTGGCTCCCAAAATAAAAAGGGCGATGCACAATCGCCCTCTCCGGTCATTCCACTCTAAATGCCTTCACTCTTTTTATGGGGGAGTTTTGATTGCTTCCATCTCCATAATAGACATGAACTGGCCCATCTTCTTTTAAAGGCTTTCCATCCTTTGAGAACCCCAATATTAATTCCTCGGCTTGAGGCAGAGTTAATCGGGCCTCCCCATCTTCGCTTTCAATGATAACGATTTCTGCATTCTCCTTCGGTTCTGCATTCATAAGGAATGGTTTAAAAGGGATACCGAATGTCCCTGTAAGAACCTTTTCTTTTTCAAATTTCTTTTCTGTTTTAAGTGTTGGAGGAAATACTGCACCTTCCATGATTTCTCTATCCCAATGCTTTGAGACTGCTTTGGTATATTCCTCAAGTTCATTTTTCCTGTTATATTCTTGAGTAAAGTATGTTGTCAAATCGATTCTTCGATCATCGAATATCCAGACTCCTGGATCTAAGGTGATTTGGTATTTAACGTTTCCTTTAAAGGCAATTATATTCTCCATATTGAACCTCCTGCAGCTCCATGTATGCAATAAGTATGTATGTTTAAGTATACAGATTTTTAAGCTGCTTGTCAGTCGCTCATTTGGTTAAGACGATATTAATGAACTGAACGAATCCTGGAGTGCGCTGATGACATGCCATAATAGCGGTATTCTGCAGAAAAACCAGAATCATTTCTCTTTGGAATCCCTTATTATCCTTGCTTTTTTCCAAGCTTAAGTATAAAATTTATAGATAGGATAATCGCTCGGAAATGGAGGGATTGAAAGTTGGCTTCTGACATGATTATTGATCACAAAGAAAAAGCAAATGCTCTATTAAAGGCGGATGCTGCTAAAATATTAAAATTAATTAAGGTGCAAATGGATAACCTGACTATGCCTCAATGTCCTCTATATGAGGAGGTTCTTGATACCCAGATGTTTGGCTTATCCAGAGAAATAGATTTTGCTGTCCGTCTTGGATTAATTGAAGAGGCTGAAGGCAAGGCTATTTTAGATGAATTGGAAAGGGAGCTATCCATGCTCCACGAAGCCTCAGTAAAAAAATAAAAAAAAACTCAAACATCTTTTAAAGATTGTTTGAGTTTTTTTATAACCGGATGAACTTTTAAAAGGATTGAAATAGTATATCCATAAGGAAAGAATAGTTAAATTTGTATAACTTAATTTAAAATTAGTATGACATAAATATAGAATTTTTTTCATTGCTGTGTTACATTTAAATTAACTTTTCTTTTCTTCAAAGCAGGATATTCAATACTATAGTAGAATAAGTAATAAACTTAGAAGATAAGGGAAGAGGGCTGGATGTTTAAAAAAATATTAAAATCATATGATTATACCCTGATTATTGCAGTAGCCCTGTTATCTGTTTTTGGACTCATTATGGTTTTCAGTGCAAGCATGGTAACAGCTGTGCAGATCTATGGTCAGGAAAGCGACTTTTTTTATAATAAGCAAAAAATGCATTTAATTATCTCAGCAATTGTTTTTATTATTGTCGCTCTATTTCCTTACAAAGCTATGCAAAGCAATAAATTTCTTGTTCCGATGGTGTTCATTTCGTTATTCGGCCTGATTGCGCTATTCATCTTTGGAAAAGTAGCCGGAGGAGCGATGAGCTGGTTTGAAATCGGGAGCAGAAGCCTTCAGCCTGCAGAATTTGTCAAGCTTTCAGTCATTATATATTTAGCAGCTGTCTATGCAAAAAAGCAGCCCTATATTAATGAGTTTAATAAAGGGGTTCTTCCCCCGCTTGCTTATCTGATTCTAGCCGCTTTGCTTGTTGCAGTTCAGCCTGACTTTGGTTCGGCGATGATTATTTTTTTGGTAGCTGCTGCCGTAATTTTTACTTCAGGCATGAATTTCAAAAACATATTTAGACTTGGACTATTCGGAGTTTTGTTAGCTGCGCCTTTTATCCTTCTGTTAAAAGATAAGATATTCGCACCTTATCGAATGGGCAGGGTCGAAGCATTTAGAGATCCTTTTGGTTCAGAATTTGGGTATCAGCTTTCGAATTCCTATATTGCCCTTGGTGCAGGGGGATTAAAAGGGCTGGGCCTTGGTGAAAGTATACAAAAGCTTGGTTATCTTCCTGAAGCGCATACAGACTTCATTATGGCTGTAATTGCTGAAGAGCTTGGGGCATTTGGAGTAGGTTTTGTGATTTTGCTTCTCGGGTATATTGTCCTGAGGGGAATCTTTATTAGTTTAAAGTGTAAAGATGCTTTTGGCAGCTTATTGGCTATTGGCATATCCGCCATGATAGGTATTCAGGCATTCATCAATCTTGCAGGGATTTCCGGTGTTATGCCGCTGACTGGTGTCACACTACCTTTTATCAGCTATGGAGGTTCATCTCTGCTTCAGCTTTCGATTGCAATGGGGATTTTAGTAAATGTATCTATGTTTGTAAATTATGAACAAAAATACAAAAATAACAATGAGCAGACAAAACCGGAATCCATGGAACTGGCTTCTGAAAAATCATTTTCCATTCGTAAATAAGCACAGAAAACTTTTCAGTGCTTTATTTATATATCAATCAGCAGAAGCTGATTACATAATTACTTCCATCTGGGAGCAGTCAATCAAAGTTATTTAGGCCGGCTAGCGGGAAACCCACCCGGCCTCAACTTGAATTTGGCAGAATATTGCCAAAAAATACATAAAGACGGGGTGTTTTGTTTGAGCCGAAGAATTAACAAGGTATTAGTAGCCAACAGAGGAGAAATTGCCATTCGTGTGTTCCGTGCCTGCACAGAGCTGGATATTCGCACGGTAGCCATCTATTCTAAAGAGGACTCCGGATCCTATCATCGCTATAAAGCAGATGAAGCTTATCTGGTAGGGGAGGGTAAAAAACCGATTGATGCCTATCTTGATATTGAAGGAATCATTGATATTGCGAAAAGCAGTGATGTTGATGCCATTCATCCAGGATACGGATTCCTGTCTGAAAATATAGAATTCGCAAAACGCTGCGAGGAAGAGGGCATCATATTCATCGGTCCTGCTTCTAAGCATCTGGACATGTTTGGAGATAAAGTTAAAGCAAGAACGCAAGCACAGCTTGCTGAAATTCCGGTTATTCCAGGCAGTGATGGCCCTGCAGAAAGCCTGGATGAAGTGATTAGCTTTGGCAAAAATCATGGATTCCCGATTATCATTAAAGCTTCACTTGGCGGCGGCGGAAGAGGCATGCGCATCGTAAGGAGCCTGGAAGAAGTAAAGGAATCATATGAGCGTGCAAAGTCGGAAGCTAAAGCAGCTTTTGGCAATGATGAAGTTTATGTTGAAAGATTCATAGAAAGGCCAAAACATATAGAGGTTCAAATCATTGGTGACCATGAAGGAAATATTGTCCACCTATATGAAAGAGATTGTTCAGTCCAGAGGCGTCACCAAAAGGTTGTAGAAGTTGCACCTTGCGTATCCCTTTCTGAAAAATTAAGAGATGATATATGCCAGGCTGCTGTCAATCTTATGAAGAATGTAGACTATATTAATGCAGGAACTGTGGAATTCCTGGTATCAGGTGATCAGTTTTATTTCATTGAAGTAAATCCGCGTGTGCAAGTTGAGCATACGATCACCGAAATGGTAACAGGAGTTGATATTGTACAAACACAAATTTTAGTGGCTGAAGGATACGCGCTGCACAGCAAAGAAGTGGGTGTTCCTGAACAGGAAAATATTCATATTCATGGATTTGCCATTCAATCACGTGTTACAACAGAAGATCCTTTAAATAACTTCATGCCTGATACTGGCCGGTTAATGGCTTACAGATCGGGCGGCGGTTTCGGTGTGCGGCTTGATGCGGGGAACGGGTTCCAGGGGGCAGTGATCACACCATATTATGATTCACTGCTTGTTAAACTCTCAACGCACGCTATGACTTTCCGGCAGGCAGCATCAAAAATGGTGCGGAACCTGCAGGAGTTCCGAATCAGGGGCATTAAAACAAATATTCCTTTCCTTGAGAATGTAGTAAAACACGAGAAATTCTTAAGAGGAGAATATGATACATCATTTATTGATGAAACTCCTGAACTATTCCTGTTCCCGAAAAGGAAAGACCGCGGGACGAAGATGCTGAATTATATAGGGAATGTAACTGTTAATGGATTCCCGGGAATTGAAAAGAAAAAACGTCCGGTATTTGATGAGCCACGGGTGCCAAAATTAAAATACAGCACAGATTACCAGGACGGCACAAAACAAATTTTAGACAATCATGGTCCTGAAGGGCTTGTTAAATGGATTAAAGACCAAAAAGAAGTTTTAATTACTGATACGACCTTCCGTGACGCCCATCAATCATTGCTGGCGACAAGAGTAAGGACAAATGACTTGAAGCATATCGCAGAACCGACAGCAAAATTGCTTCCGGATATGTTTTCCTTTGAAATGTGGGGCGGTGCAACTTTTGATGTTGCGTATAGATTCCTGAAAGAAGATCCTTGGGGAAGGCTGCTGACATTGCGCGAAAAAATGCCAAATGTTTTATTCCAGATGCTTCTTCGTGCTTCAAATGCAGTTGGATATAAAAACTATCCGGATAATGTAATTAGAGAGTTTGTTGAAAAATCAGCCTACGCTGGCATCGATGTCTTCCGGATTTTCGATAGCCTTAACTGGGTTAAAGGGATGGAAGTCGCAATTGACGCTGTCCGCCAGACAGGAAAAATTGCAGAAGCCTCCATGTGTTATACAGGTGATATTTTGGATCCTGCCAGAACAAAGTACAATCTTAAATACTATAAAGATCTGGCAAAAGAGTTAGAGAATCAGGGAGCTCATATACTGGCCATCAAAGATATGGCTGGTTTATTGAAGCCGCAATCAGCCTACACCCTTATTTCTGAATTGAAAGAGACTGTTGACATTCCGATCCATCTTCATACTCATGATACGAGCGGAAATGGAATTTTCACATATGCAAAGGCTATTGAAGCTGGAGTGGATATTGTGGATACGGCTCTAAGCACAATGGCAGGCTTAACATCCCAGCCAAGTGCTAATTCTTTATATTACGCACTGCAGGGGAATAACAGACAGCCAAAAATTGATATCCAGGCGCTTGAGCAGTTATCTTACTATTGGGAGGATGTGCGCAAATACTACCAGGACTTCGAAAGCGGCATGAAGGCTCCTCATTCAGAAGTCTATCAGCATGAGATGCCCGGCGGACAATACAGTAATCTTCAGCAGCAGGCTAAAGCTGTTGGCCTTGGAGATAAGTGGGATGAAGTTAAGGACATGTATTCCCGTGTGAATCAAATGTTTGGTGATATCGTTAAAGTTACACCTTCTTCCAAGGTAGTTGGTGATATGGCGTTATTTATGGTCCAGAATCAGCTGACAGAGCAGGATGTTTTGAATAAAGGCAAATCTCTGGATTTTCCTGACTCAGTTGTAGAATTGTTTGAAGGGTACTTAGGGCAGCCATATGGAGGATTCCCGGCAGAACTGCAAAAGGTCATATTGAAGGACAGGGAGCCAATCACTGTCCGCCCGGGGGAACTTCTTGAAGATGTGGACTTCGATGCTTTAAAAGAAAAACTCTTTAAAGAATTGGGCAGGCAGGTTACAAGCTTTGATGCGATTGCTTATGCACTGTATCCAAAAGTATTTATGGACTATATTAAGACCTGTGAACAGTTTGGTGATATTTCTGTCCTTGACACCCCAACATTCCTATATGGTTTAAGACTGGGTGAGGAAGTGGAAATAGAAATTGAGACAGGTAAAACATTGATAGTTAAATTAGTTTCTATTGGCCAGCCTCAAGCTGATGGCACAAGAATTGTGTATTTTGAGCTAAATGGCCAGCCTCGTGAAGTAAGCATAAAAGATGAAAGCATTAAAGCAACTGTAGCCTCCAAGGCAAAAGCTGATCCGCATAATGAAAGTCATATTGCTGCCAGCATGCCGGGAACTGTAATCAAGGTGCTTGCGGAAAAAGGTGAAAAAGTCGAAAAAGGCGATCACTTAATGATTACAGAAGCTATGAAAATGGAAACAACTGTACAGGCGCCATTCTCTGGAACAGTTAAAGACATCCACGTCTCGAACGGTGAAGCAATTCAAACTGGAGACTTATTGCTGGAGCTGTCAAAATAAAGTGAAACTTCAATCAGTGGGGGTTCTTATCCCCGCTGATTGTTAGTTGAGGCCCACAGGACAAAGAAGGCTTCGTCAGCATGATCTTCGTACGACCAAAAGCGACAGCTTTTGGGAGGAAGTGGGTCACAAAGACGTTGCCACAGGACGTGGCGTTCTTAGTCTTTGTTCTTCTTTTCGGCCTTTACGGGCAGTAAGACTGCGATAAATATAACAAAAGAGCTTCGGCAATTTGCCGAAGCTCTTTTGTTTAAAGCAATTATGGAATGGAAGTAATGGTCGGGATAGCTGATTCATCATTTTTCTCTTTTTCCCTAACAGCTGAAACAGCAAGCTCATTCTTCCTGCTCCGTGAGGATAGAAGGATAAAATAGCTTAATACTCCAAATAAGCAGGAAATAAAGAAAGCGTGGGCAAGAGCTATATACAAATTAAGTCTGGTTAAAACAACTAATGCACCAGCAGCAACCTGCAGCGATACTAAGATAAATGAAATGATCCAGCCCCAATAAACAACTTTCTGTTCCTTGTAATGATTTATTGCAAGATAAGTAATGTAACCGATCCATATAAAAATTAATCCGGCAGCAGCTCGGTGGCCCATTTGCACCCATTCGTACATATTGTCCGGAAGAGCGAAAGAACCGTTAAAGCAAAGCGGCCAGTCTCGGCAGACAAGACTTGCATTAACATGGCGCACAAGAGCGCCAGTGTACACAACTGCATAGCTGTATATAGAAACTCCAATAATATGTTTCCTCATTCTTTTATCAATTATGAGCTTCTCGGCCTCGAATTTCTTATCTACTTCAAAAATAAGCAAAGTCAGAAGCAGTACTGCAGCAAATGATATTAAAGAAATCCCGAAATGAAGGGCAAGTACAAAATCAGATTGCCCCCATACTACTGCGGCCGCTCCAATTAAAGCCTGCAGGACAAGGAAGAAGAACGAAGTGAGTGATAAAAACTTTGTTTCTCTTATATGTCCCATTTTTCTCCATGTCCAAATCGATAATATCAGGACCATGAAACCAACTGAGCCTGAAACAAGTCTGTGCGCCAGTTCGATAACCAATTCAGGAGTAATGTCGCTTGGAACAAATTCGCCATTGCAAAGCGGCCAGGATTTCCCGCATCCCATTCCTGATTCAGTTTTCGTTACCAGGGCACCGCCGAGCAAAATTAAAAGCATGCCGATAGTTGTAAGAACGGCAAACCATTTTAAAGATCGTTGCAAAGCCTTTCACCTTCTTTAAATATTCTATGTCTATCAATGGGGAAACAATTGAATTACTAAGTATTTGTCCGTTATCTATCTTATCAAAGATTCTATAAAAAGCCATATAGTAATGTGCGTCATTTTACTTTTTCGATAGTACAGGAATAAAGCTTTTTTTACAACAGTAATAAAATTTATAAAGTTAATTATAGTAAAAAGGTTGAAACTTGTAATGGAGTTTGCTAGAAATATAAAGGGGTATAAAATGGATAACCCCTGTCGCGGAAAGTATCACAAAATACATAAAAGTGAGTATATTTTTTCTTCTGTAGTTTTCTGAAGCAGTTTTATTATCTCAAAAAACAACCATTCTTTAAGTGAATTTAATTTTTGACACAAATTAGTCATAAATTATTCTAAAAAATTCACAAAGAGTTTTAAAGTGTGATTTAATATACAGAGAAATGGTTTAGTTTCATTTAGATAATAAACAGTTTGAATACATTATTAATGGTAGAAAACTATTAGGATTATTATTCATCCAGGGTTTACCCCTCGTTTTTTATCGCGAACATAGCTTTGCAGGCATTTATGCTTTATAGTAGGTGTAGTGCAAAGAAAGCTTTTATCTGCGATAAGAGATAAAGGAGGAAAAGATATGTCTAACTCACGGGCTTTGAGTGATGCTGCTATTGAGGACAGTGAGCGAAGCCTTCAAAAAGATATACCTGAGACCACAGTTTGGAAGGATTTCCTTGCCCTCATCAAAATAGGGATTGTAAATTCCAATCTGATTACAACCTTCACCGGTCTTTGGCTTGCACTGCATTTTTCCGGAAAGGGATTTTTCAATAATCTTGATCTGGTTCTTTATACAGTCATTGGCTCTTCATTGATTATTGCAGGCTCCTGCAGCTTAAATAATTATATTGACCGCGACATTGATCCATTAATGGAAAGAACAAAAGGGAGGCCAACTGTTACTGGGAAAGTAAACCCGGGCAAGGTTGCACTTTTGAGCTTTCTGCTTATTGGCCTTGGTACGGCCTTTTTAATGTTTACAACAGCAGCGGCAGTTGTAATTGGATTAATTGGCGTTATCAGCTATGTTGTTTTATATACAATGTGGACGAAACGCAGATTTGTATCCAATACGATTGTAGGCAGCATTTCAGGAGCAGTACCCCCGCTGATCGGGTGGGCAGCTGCCGATGGCAATCTCGACCCCATGGCTTGGGTGCTGTTCGCTATCGTTTTTATCTGGCAGCCTCCTCATTTTTATGCTTTAGCAATGAGAAGGGTGGAGGAATACCGGGCTGCGGGAATTCCCATGCTTCCAGTTGTAAAAGGGTTTAAAACTACCAAAAGGCATATTTACATATGGGTTGCAGCATTATTGCCGCTGCCATTTCTTATGCCATCACTTGGATTGCCTTTTTTAATCCTTGCCACAGTTTTGAACATTGGATGGTTATTGACGGGATTATATGCTAGGAAATTTAACAATGATATAAAATGGGCTACATTAATGTTTGTATACTCCCTGCAATATCTGACCATCATGTTTGTAGCTATGGTGATCATCACACTTATCTAACTTAGTTAGGAAATTCTTTCTTTCGCTAGTAACGAGAGAGGATTTATCCATATTTTTTGATCAAACAATTCAAAAAATGAAATTTTTACGAAAGAGGGGTTTGATTAAGCTATGAAAAGGCTTGCAAAGTGGCGTCTTTTTTCTCTGTTTGCAATGATGGCGCTCATTCTTTCCGCTTGCTCCGGCAAACCGTATTTATCTACGCTGAATCCTGCCGGCGAAGTGGCGCAAACACAATTTGATTTGATGGTGTTAAGTACTGCAATAATGGTAGGAGTAATTGTGGTCGTAACAGTAATCTTCTTTATTGTTGTTTTTAAATTCCGCCGCAAGGACGACAGAATTCCAAAACAAGTTGAAGGAAGCCACAAACTGGAAATCATTTGGACTGTTATTCCTATTCTTTTGCTTCTAATTCTTGCTGTACCGACAGTTTCTGCTACCTTTAAGCTTGCAGATGTAAGCCCAATGGAAAAGAAGAATGAAGAAGGTAAAACAGATGCACTTGTTGTTAATGTGCGTGCAAACTTATACTGGTGGGAATTCGAATATCCAAACCAGGAAATTATCACTGGCCAGGAATTAGTTGTGCCAACGGATGAAAAAGTTTATTTCAATCTGATTGCTTCAGATGTAAAGCACTCCTTCTGGATCCCTGCTGTAGGCGGTAAGCTGGATACGAACACTGACAATGTGAACAAATTCTGGCTGAAATTTGATGGTGAAAAGGCTGCTGAGGCTGATAATTTCTTCTATGGAAAATGTGCTGAGCTTTGTGGTCCTTCCCACGCTCTAATGGATTTCAAAGTTAAAGCGGTTCCACGTGATCAATTCGATCAATGGGTAACAGCCATGCAGGACGTTAAAGAACCTAAAAAGGCAGAGACAGATCTTGCTCAAGCTGGTCAGGAAGTCTTCAACAACAGCTGTATCGGCTGTCATGCTGTAACACCGGCTAACACTGCTCCTGAAGCAGCTCGTCTAGCTCCTAACTTAACGAACTTCGGTGATCGTGACCGTATTGCTGGTATCCTGGACCATACTGAGGAAGATCTTAAGGATTGGTTAAGAGATCCAGAGACATTCAAGCCTGGAAATAAAATGACAGGTACGTATGGCGAATTGACTGAAGAACAGCTTGATGCCCTTACAGAATACTTAATGGGCTTGAAAGTTACCGAACAATAGGGGATTTTTGAAAAGGGAGGTAAAATTGTGAGTACCTTAGCACAAAAAAAAGGTTTCGGAGCGGTTTTATGGGATTACTTAACAACAGTTGACCATAAAAAAATCGCAATCCTTTATCTTATAGCTGGCGGATTTTTCTTCTTGCTTGGCGGATTGGAAGCCATGTTCATCCGTATCCAGCTTGCAGTACCAAATAATGACTTTGTAAGTGCCGGATTGTATAATGAGATATTAACAATGCACGGTACAACGATGATCTTCTTGGCGGCTATGCCACTAATTTTTGCTTTTATGAATGCAGTTATGCCACTTCAGATCGGTGCGCGTGACGTTGCGTTTCCATTCTTGAATTCTTTAGGATTCTGGCTGTTTTTCTTTGGCGGAGTTTTCTTGAACCTATCATGGTTCTTAGGCGGAGCTCCAGATGCCGGATGGACTTCTTATGCTTCTTTATCAATTGCTTCTGAAGGGCATGGGATCGACTTCTATGCACTTGGGCTGCAGATATCAGGTGCTGGTACGTTAATCGGGGGTATCAACTTCCTTGTTACCATCATTAATATGCGTGCTCCTGGTATGACATACATGCGTATGCCAATGTTCACTTGGGCAACTTTTGTTACATCTGCATTGATTTTGTTTGCATTCCCTGCTTTAACAGTAGGATTATTCCTGTTAATTTTCGACCGTATGTTTGGATCTAATTTCTTTGATCCGGCAATGGGGGGTAATACAATTATCTGGGAGCACTTCTTTTGGATTTTTGGTCACCCTGAAGTTTACATCTTGGTATTGCCGGCTTTCGGTATTTTCTCTGAGATATTTGCAATTTTCTCAAGAAAGCGCCTTTTCGGATACTCTTCCATGGTATTCGCAACGGTTCTTATTGGATTCTTAGGATTCATGGTATGGGCTCACCATATGTTTACAACTGGTATGGGGCCGATTGCTAACGCAATTTTTGCCGTTGCCACTATGGCGATTGCAGTACCGACTGGTATTAAGATCTTTAACTGGCTATTTACAATGTGGGGCGGAAGCATAACGTTCACAACTCCGATGCTTTGGGCTGTTGCCTTTATTCCTTCATTCGTAGCCGGCGGTGTAACTGGTGTAATGCTTGCATCTGCTGCACAGGATTATCAATACCATGACAGCTACTTTGTAGTTGCTCACTTCCATTATGTTATTGTCGGCGGTGTTGTGTTTGCACTATTTGCAGGTGCACATCTATACTGGCCAAAGATGTTCGGAACAATGCTAAACGAGTTCCTTGGGAAAATTACATTCGTATTATTCTTTATTGGCTTCCATTTAACATTCTTTATCCAGCATTTCCTCGGCCTTTGGGGAATGCCTCGCCGTATCTTCACTTTCCTTCCTGGACAGGGACTTGAAACGGCAAATATGGTTAGTACTGTCGGTGCCTTCTTCATGGCAGCTGCAGTAATCATAATGTTAATTAATATTGTCATTACAAGTGTTAAAAATGAAAAAGTTGGCAATGACCCTTGGGGAGATGGCCGTACTTTAGAATGGGCCATTCCATCACCGCCTCCATTCTACAACTTCAAGCAGCTTCCGCTGGTTCGCGGTCTTGATGCATATTGGCTTGAAAAAATGGAAGGCAAACAAGGCATGTCACCTGCTGAGCCGCTGGGTGATATCCATATGCCAAACAACTCTTTCATTCCATTTGTAATTTCTTTAGGACTATTTGTTGCTGCATTTGGTGCAATGTACCGTGCGGAGCATAGCTGGGGTATTCCAGTATTGATCGTTGGTATGCTTATTACTTTAGGTTCAATGTTTGTTCGTTCTGTTAAGGATGACCATGGATACCACATTCATAAAGAAGATTTGGAAGATAATAATGATAAGGGGGTTAAGGCATAATGGCTGCTGAACAAAAAATGACTTACGAAACATGGCCGGCTTCGCCTGAAAAACAAACCCTCGAAGCCAAGAACAAATTCTTAGGTTTCTGGTTTTTCCTTGGGGGAGAGACGGTTCTATTCGCATCCCTCTTCGCAACATATCTTGCTTTAAAAGACAAAGTGCCTAGCAGTGATATGGCTCTTGCAAAAGATTTGTTTGAAATTCCATTGGCATTCATTATGACAATGCTATTATTAACAAGCTCTTTAACAAGTGTTTACGCAATGTACCATATGAAGAATTTTAACTTCAAAAAGATGCAGCTATGGCTCGGAATTACTGTTTTGCTTGGGCTTGGATTCCTTGGTTTGGAAATTTACGAGTTCAATCACTATGTACATGAATTCCATCATAGCTTCACTAGCAGTGCTTTTGGTTCAGCCTTTTACACTTTAGTCGGCTTCCATGGTGCTCACGTGGCTTTCGGTTTATTATGGATCACTACTTTAATGATCCGAAACAGCAAAAGAGGATTGAGCCTTTACAATGCTCCTAAGTTCTATGTTGCCAGCCTATACTGGCACTTCATTGACGTTGTTTGGGTATTCATCTTCACAGTAGTATATTTAATGGGAATGGTGGGATAAACTGATGGCAAATCAACAACCAAACTCAGGTAACCCAAGAGTAGACATTGAATATAGACGCAAAAAAAGTGCAGAAGAGATGAAACATCAAGTTATCACGTTTGCGCTTATGATCTTCCTGACAATTGTTGCTTTCGTAGCGGCAGGCTATGAAGGATTCTCTGGATGGTTTATTGTACCTTTCATCCTGATTCTTGCGCTCGTGCAAGTAGTTTTCCAATTATATTATTTCATGCATATGAGCCATAAAGGTCATGAAGCACCATCTTTGTTTTTATATTCCGGAGCGTTTGTCGGGTTTATTACAATTATTGCTTTCTTGACAGTTATTTGGTGGTAATTATAAGAGAAAATCGGCTGAAGGCCGATTTTCTTTTTATGTAACGCCAGCTATAGCATTAGCTGAGCAGTTCCCCGATTATTGAGAATGCAGGCAGAAAAGAGTATAATAATACTTGTCAATATCGAAGGCAGATTAAGCATGGCAGGATGCGTTTATGGCAGTTTGAGCAATATTGAATGAGGTGAAAGCATGTCTTTAGAAATATTCGGTTTTCGTGCACTTTGGAGTCCATATTTCTTTTTATTTGTACTATTGATACTTGCTGGTTACTATATGCTAACAATAAAGTACCGCGGAAAGTTCAAAAATAGCGAGCCGTTAACTAGAAGGCAGGGAGTGTATTTTACAGTCGCGATGATCGTGTTATATGCCATTAAGGGCTCCCCGGTTGATCTGATGGGACATTTAATGTTTTATGCTCATATGATTCAGATGGCAATACTGTATCTAGTTGTTCCTCCCCTTGTAGTTATGGGAATCCCTCAGTGGGTGTGGAGAGCAGTGATTAATCACAAAGCTATTAAACCGGTATTCCGTCTTTTTACAAAGCCATTAGTAGCAATAATCCTGTTTAATGGAGTATTTTCCCTGTACCACATACCAGATGTTTTTGATGTGGTAAAAACGGATATGATGCTGCATACTGTGTATACATCTGCTCTGTTCCTGCTTGCAATCTTTATGTGGTGGCCAACGATTAACGAGCTTCCTGAAATGGAGTCCCTTGATGGCCTGAAAAAGGTGGGATATGTTTTTGCCAATGGTGTTTTATTGACACCTGCGTGTGCACTGATCATATTTGCAGATACTCCAATGTACAACACATATTCTGATCCGAATGCCTGGGCGCAGGCCCTTCAGTTGTGTGTTCCTTCTGCGACACTGGCAAGCCTGAACCTCAGCGGACCGGAAATGTTTAATTCAATGTCACTTATACACGACCAGCAGCTTGGCGGGGTAATTATGAAGATCATCCAGGAAATTGTCTATGGCATCATCCTTGCACAAATCTTCTATGCATGGTACAAAAAAGAACAGGAAATTACGCCTTCAGAGGAAGAAACAATGCTAAATCCGCATTTAGTAAAATAAATGGAAGCTCCAGTCAAAGGCTGGAGTTTTTTTTATAAAAATTACTGATTTTGCCTTTTTCTTAACTATGCAATGAAATCTATCACTTACTAATTGATAAATATTGAACATTTAAGGAACTTTTATTAAAAGCCCTTACAGTTTGTTGAAAAAAACAGTGCACTCTACTAAAATTAACTTTGTAATAATCAACAGCATACTACTGAATTTCAAACCGATATTGGAGAGAGGAAGAATTTATGGAATACTCATTGCCTATACTGCCTACCATCAGCACGACTTTTATTGTACTCAGTGCAATCACTGTTGCGATTGGGTGGGTCCAAATTAGCAAAAAGAAGCTTGAAGCTCATAAAAAAACAATGACTTTGGCTGCTGTGTTTGCTGTTATTTTCTTTATCATATATGCCAGCAGAACAGTCTTTATAGGAAATACTGCTTTTGGGGGCCCTGATGATATAAAAATTTATTATACAATTTTCTTAATTTTCCATATTACGCTTGCAACTGTAGGAGCAGTATTAGGAATTATCTCATTATATACAGGCTATAAAAATAAATTGGCAGCACATAGAAAATTAGGCCCGGTTACTAGTGTGGTCTGGTTTTTTACTGGCATAACAGGTGTTGCAGTCTATTTGCTGCTGTATGTTTTCTATCATGGGGGAGAAACAACCTCTGTCATTAAAGCGATTTTGGGTACGTAACAGGTTAAAAAATGCCGCTATCTATTTAGCGGTATTTTTTATGCTCATAATAATGTCCATTCCTATTTAAAAAGGACTTATTAAGTTTATGGCGAATATTTATAATGATATTTAATTGGGAGTGAATTTTGTGTCGGTGAGAAAATTATCAGAGAATGAATATATAGATGCCATGAAGCTTTCCATGTATGCCTTTCAGTACAATGTGCCTGAAGCTGACATCCCAGCCGGGAAGGAACGATTAAAAAATCATTCCATTTTTGGTATCTGGGAAGAGGAAAGTCTGGCTGCCAAGCTACACATTATCCCCCTTAAAGTTCATATTAATGGATTTGAATGGGACATGGGAGGTGTTGCAGGTGTGGCAACATATCCTGAATTCAGGAGAAAAGGGTATGTAAGCAGCCTGATAAAGCACGCTTTGGCCGAGATGGACAAAAAGGGTCAGCTATTTTCGTTTTTACATCCTTTTAATATTTCTTTCTATCGGAAATACGGATGGGAGATATTCACTGAATATAAGAAAACACTTATTAACAAAATAGATTTAGAAATGGCCGGAAAATCTTCAGGGACCATTAAACGATATATCAAGAACCAGCACATAAAAACCATCGAAAAGATTTATAAAGAATATATGCTGCGGTATTCAGGCGGGCTTGTGAGAGACACATATTGGTGGGAGAACTTTGTTTATTCTGACTACCAGATTGCGGTGTACTTTGACGAAGCAGGTGAAGGACAGGGCTATATTTTATTCAAAGTAAAAGACAATAAAATGGATGTCGAAGAATTTGCGGCTTTAAATCAGGAAGCCAGAGTGAATTTATGGAATTTTATCTGTCAGCATGATTCGATGGTTGAGGAAGTAAAGATCATTACATCAGTACACGATCCATTTCCTTATTACCTGAATCAGCCTAATTTAAAAATGGAGGTTTTCCCGTACTTTATGGGGAGAATCGTCAATGCTGAAAAGTGTCTCGGCCAATATTCATTCAATGAAAATAGTGAAAATGTCTTTCTGCATATTGAGGATCACCATGCACCATGGAATAATGGAAGCTACTTAATTGCTGACGAAGGTGTCAGGGTGTTTAAAGAGAAAGAAGGAAGCCAATGCACAAACCCTCCAGCACGAGGTCTGCATATGTCTATCAATGCCCTTTCAGCGATTATAATTGGCTATAAGAGGCCAATGGAGTTATATGATCTAGGTGAAATTAAAGGTCCAAGAAATGATGCAGAAATACTTGAAAGAAAAATTCCTGTGCAAAAATCCTTTTTCTATGACTTTTTTTAAGAAAACTCAGTTGAGATGTATAGATGTATATAGGAAAGAAAAAGCGTCCTAGCGGACGCTTTTTTACTTATTTATAAAGTTTATATTTTGAAATTCATTTTAATAAGTCCTGCTTCTTTTGCGGAATTAAAGGCAATGACCAGTAATGGGCCAATGATGAAGCCCAGTATTCCAATGAGTTTCAGGCCCAGATACATGGCTATTAGCGTAGCAAGCGGAGATAGCCCTATATGGGTGCCCATTACCTTTGGCTCAACTGTCCTGCGGATAATTAAGAGGATGGCTGCAAGAATTGCCAATTGTGTCCCCATAGCTAAATCTCCTGTCAGCAGATGAAACAATGCCCATGGGCCAAGAATGACAATGGAGCCAATAATAGGGATAAAGTCAATAATCCAAATGATTATAGACATGATCAATGCCATTTCTGGATTGATGAATAATAATCCAATCAGGGAAACGATAAAGATAATCACACTTACAAGGAATTGAGCCTTGAAAAAGCCAAATCCGACATAAGAGAGCCGTGAAGTCATAAACTTGACTTTATCTGCTGTTTTTTCTGTAAGGTGATTATACAAGCCTTTCCTTAATCGCGGAAGATCTATTAAAAACAAAAATAAGGCAATCAAGTATACGATGAAACTGACAAGATAATTCGGGATGTTTGTCAGAAGTGCTTTTAAGCTATCAATATTTACGTAAGCGACAAGGTCATTCTTCGTTTTATTCAAGAAGGATTGAATCTGGTTGCTTATTTCATCAACAAGGTCTTTAGGAAGGTCTTTGGCGGCATTGGAAAAGTCCGCTTCTGCCCTGAGCCATGCTTTTGTAATTTCATTAATGTACATAGGAGCATTTTCAACAAGTTTAATGGCTTCAGTAATCACTTTTGTCGTAATAAAGTAGCCTGATAAGCCAATGAAGAGGACAAATCCCAGAAAAGTAATCAGCACGGATACTCTTCGGCTTATTTTTATTTTATTTTGCAGCAGTTTCACAACTGGCTCCAGGATTAATGCTGTAATAAATGCAACAATCAGCGGAACAGAAACAGGCAAAATGAAATAAAAAAGGACAGTTATAAGAATTACAGCAATTAATATTAATAAAAAACGTTTTGTGAATATCGCAGACAAAATAAGTCCCCTTTCCCCATTTTGTTAATCATCAAAAGACCGTAACATTTTGATTATAGTATGCATTAAATATTATAAAAACTAAAAAATAATTGGTTTAAAACTGAGAGATTATTGCCCGGTATATAATAAATCGTACAGAAAGAAGTGAAATAAAGATGCATAATGATCATCTTGACTTCGAGACGATTCAGGCAGCCAGTGATATAATCTCTGCAATCGTAGAATCCAGCCTGCAGGAAAGAGAAAGCGTCATTCCTCTTTATCATGAAAGATTCACATTCTTTAAGAAAATAAAAGACCCGATCTCCATATCTTTTAGGAATACTGAAGTATATTTGAAGATTAAGCTTAACTTAATAAAGGGAAAAAATATTTTGGAGGAAACTCTCCAGATTCAGAAAGAAATCAAAGATGAAATTGTTCATTTAACCGGACTGGAAGTTAAAAGAGTTGATCTCTCAATTCAAAAAATTATACCTGCCGGAAACAGTCTTCCGGAACACTGATTGCTGAATTTTGAAGGTCATACAGCTAATGTAAAAAGACGCATGATGTTCATGCGTCTTTTCCATGCAGAAAATACATTCATTAATCATAATGAAAAAGCAAAAATTACTCAGCGAATTGGTCAATCTCTGCTTTGATCTCACTTAGAATTTTCTCGCATTGACTTACTAATGATTTAGGGAAGCTTTCACCTTCACCGTATTCTATCCCATGCGGATAATAATGCTTGCCAAGCAGGGGAGTCATAAGCTGGATAGTTGCTCTATGTGCTCCTACATCACCTTCAGCAGCATATCCAAACACACGAAGGTAAAAAACACCCTCTTTTAATTCGAATTTACGGTCATATGTAACTCTTTCATAATCCCATTGCCCTTCACGGACCAGACCGTGTGAAAGCATTACTTCATCTAAGCGGGTTAAGTCTGCTTTTTTATTTTCCAGACCTGTGTTTTCAAATTTCATAATTGTCCCTCCTGAAAACAATCCATGGTTCAGATGAACGATCCATGCATAATTTTAACAAGTTTATCTCAAATTTAATAATAGTAGAAAAAAGCGTAACTTGCAACGGATTCATGCAAGAAAACATCCATCTCTCAAAGAACGTTAGTTGAAATGGCATAATTTAAGGACTGGCTGCCTTATCATAAGCAAATAGAAACTTGGAGCTGCCAAACTGTGAAAGGGGAAGCGTCAATTGCAGAAATTCAAAACCATAATTATCTTCTTATTTCTTATATTTTTAACAGCAGATCCTGCGGGCGCTGCAACAGATTACAGGGTTGAGCAAAAGGACACTCTTTGGGAAATTGCGCTAAGATTCCAGCAGGATCTACAAGATATTATTAATAGCAATCCCCAGATAGAAAACCCTGATTTAATTTTTCCTGGTGAAATTATTATCATTCCTGGCCATGGAAGGAAAATTGCCATTCCCAAAATGGATGTGAATGAATATGAGCTTATGGAGCTTGCCAACCAAAAACGAAAAGAATTAAGGCTTAAACCATTATCTGTAGATTTGCATCTGAATGGTGCAGCCAAGAAAAAGTCTTTTGACATGATGAAATTAGAATATGTTTCACATAATTCTCCTACATATGGAAATCCTACAGAAATGTTAAGGAATCAGCAGATTTCTTTTCTGGCCGTAAAGGAGAATATAGGGGCGGGCTATAAAACAGCTGATGAAATGTTTGCTGCCTGGATGAACTCCTCAGTCCACCGGGAAAATATTCTAAGCAAAAAGGCAACACATATTGGTGCTGGATATATTCAAGGAGGCTTGCACGGTCACTATTGGACCATATTCATTGTTGAGAAAAATGAAGGAGGATAAAAAATGGAAAAGATTCGTGATATTATGACCAGCCATGTTGAAAGCTGTTCTCTATTGGACAATGTGTATGAAGTGGCAGTTAAGATGAAAGAATTAAACGTAGGGGCTATCCCGATTGTGGATAATGAAAAGCTAGTAGGAATGATTACTGACCGGGATATCGTTCTTCGCTGTGTGGCAGAAAAACACCCTGCTTCATCCAAAGTAGAAGATATTATGAGCAGCCATTTAGTAACCGTTACCACGGATACAGAGGCTCGGGAAGCTGCACGCTTGATGGCTGAACATCAAATTCGCAGGCTTCCTGTTGTGGAAGGTGACAAGCTTGTTGGAATAGTATCACTCGGTGACTTTGCCGTCCGTCATTTAACAGATGACCAGGCTGGAGAAGCGCTTACTGATATTTCAAAACACGAAAGTGAAGCACAGCATTAAGAGGACACCATTAGGGTGTTCTTTTTTTTAGTAAAACATTACATACAAGACGTTGTGAAAAGAATAGATAAACAATACACCTAATGGTATGATTAATAGTATATACTGCAGAATTTTATTCAGATTCCATTACTCAGTACACCATGCATGTTATACTTTTAAATACATTAAATACAATGAATGAGAGAAGGGAGGGACGGTTCTCTGCGGGCACTTTTTCGAATATTAGTTTTGATTTCCATTTTTCTGGCAGCTGGCTTTTACATTGATATTGGCCGTAATGAGAAAGGGGAAATACTTGTCAATCAGGAAAATACACAGCCTGGTGCAGTTAAGGATATAAATAACAATGACAATAGTTTATCTTCCAATACAGGGTTCCCTGAAAAAGGCTTGGCATCGCTTATGGGAAAATCCGCCGCGGGGCTAAAAGAAAGTTTAGGAGCACCGTCCAGAATAGATCCTTCTTTTTATGGTTACGATTGGTGGATTTATAATAAAAGCAGCACTGAGTATATTCAGGCTGGGGTAAGCAAAAATAAAGTGGTTAGTTTGTTTGCGACAGGTGAAGATGCAGACATTTATCCTTTCAAAATAGGTCAGCCCATTGGTGAATTATATGCATCCGTCTTTTTTGAAACAGATTTCAACCTTAAAGTAAAAGATAGCTCATACCGTTTCGAATTGTCTGAAGATGACCTCAATACAAGGCCGTTGGTTATGGTTGGAGAGTATTTCGCACAGCTGAATATAGATAGATTTACAGGGACGCTCTCCAGTGTGAGGGTAATGGATGCAGCCACCTTAATTAAGCTTCGCCCGTATGAAATGGTTTACCGTGGTGAATTGTTGGAGCCCCCCTTGCCTTCTCCTGCCTTTGAGGAAGATGTAGAGAGAGCGAAAGAAAAGCAAATTCTTGACCTTACAAATGTTATAAGGGTTAGACATCATTTACAGCCGTTGATATGGGATGATATGACTGCAGCTGCAGCTTTTGGCCATAGTAAAGATATGTATGAAAGCAATGACTTTTCGCATACTTCTAAAACTTATGGCGATTTGGCGGACCGGCTTGAAGCTGGAGGAGTCTCATTTGAGGCTGCAGGGGAAAACATAGCTGCAAATTATACGGATGCCCCCGCTGTCGTTGAAGGATGGCTTAACAGCAAAGGCCATCGGGATAGTCTGCTGAACGAAGAATTTACACATCTTGGAGTTGGAGTTTATAAAAAGCATTATACGCAAAATTTCATAAAAAAAGCTGATGGAGAAAGCTAAAATTGAAAAAGAGCCTAAGTATGAGGCTCTTTTTTAGTTTTAGCATTTTGAATACGGCCAACCTGAAAGAAGTCATCCTCCCAATTGCCATATAGGTGAACGGAATCGCCAATTTTTACAGAAGGGATTCTGATATTTTTCATTAAAGGGGTGATTTTTTTAATATTGGAATGCCTGTTGCTCTTTGTTTGGATGGTCAGCTCAAGAACATGTACATAGCGGCTGTAACTATAGCGCTGCCTGTTCTCGCTGATCTGGACGACTTCGCCCGATATTATGGCCTCTTCAGGAACATTTTTTAAGCTTGCCCACTTCTCATAACCCTCACGCATTTCCTTTTTTGTCAGCCAAAAAAAATAAAGGCAAATTATTGGTATAACGATAGCGGTGACCATCTTCCCACCTGCTTTTAATTATTAACGTTTTTCTTTTCGATGATAAAAAAGCTGCCTGTTGCCTGTGCAATTTTTCTTCCATCCGAACGGAGTACATCTGCAGATAATACCATGCTTCTTGTGCCCTTATGGTCAATCGTCGCTCTGCATGTCACGTATTCCCCTTTACCAACTGCAAGATAATGAATGTTTAACTGTGTCGTAACAGCCCCAAAGCCTTCAGGAAGCAGTGAAGCTGCAAGTGTTCCCATGGCAGAGTCAATAATGGTTGCGGTTATACCCCCATGGAGAATGCCGAGCGGATTATTGACTATCTGACTTAAAGGAACAGTCAGAATGCATTCATCCTCAGTTATTTGCCGTTCCATATGAAGAAGTCCGCCGATATAGGAGCTGTTTTGACCGGTCTGTCTTTTATGAAAACCTAAAAGCAGGGACTCTAAAGCGTTTAATTCTTCCTCAGTGGCATTCTTGGTGCACTGTTCAAATAATTCCATAAGATCTCTATTCATTATACTTCACCTTTCGATAACTTTCTGCATTCATATTATCATTAATGGCAGAATTTTTGAATTTATATTAATGACTGAATAGAGCAGGCATTTCATTCACCTTTTCCATTCCTATTCATATGTTATTATAGGCATTTGCATCAGAACGAGGTGATATGGCATGACCAAAACGAAACTTCATCCCTCCGTCGATAAGTTTAAAGAGTTTGTTAAACAGAATCCGCGAATCATCAAGGAAGTCAGGGCTGGAAATACAACGTGGCAGGAATTATATGAGGATTGGTATTTGCTTGGGGAAGAAGATTCAAGGTGGGATTCCTATAGAGAAAACAAAGATGAAGCACAAAAGCCAGAAGAGAAAAAAAGTGACTGGATGGGCAGTATTATGGGTACTCTTAAGCAAATGGATGCGAATCAAATGCAGGGGTACATCAGTAATCTCAGCCAGGCGCTTTCAGCAGTGCAGGGGGTTATTTCCCAATTCCAAGGCGGCGGCCAGAAACCATCAGGAGGCTCAAAGCCAAGTGTGTCTAAACCAAGCAGCCCTTTTACATTTAAAAAGGATTAAGGGGTTAAACAGATGAGAAAAGATATTGTCGAGTATCTTGAACAAAAAAAGGAACTAAAGCAATTTATCCGTGAGCAGCCTCATTGGTATAGAACACTGAGCAGAAATCCAAATGAAATTCAATCTCTTGAAGTGGCCGCGCTGCATTATTACAAAAAAACGATTCCCCACCAAGTTGAAAAGTTTACTAATGGAGTGCAAATGGCTTCCATGATGATGAGCATGTTCCAGGCTATGAATTCTCAATCCAGTTAGGAAGCTTTCTCGTACCCGAGAGAGCTTTTTATTTGTTCTGTCTAGCTCCAAGCCCCTGACTTCTCGAGGTGTCAGCGGTGGGCAAAGCGCTTTCCCTTTTATAATAAAGAGTAAAAATAAGCTGCGGGGCAAACACTATCTTTATGAAATGGTTACGTATGACATCATTAAGGAGTGTAAAATAATGAAAAGGCAAAAATGCATCTTTTTATTGCTGGTTATTTTTGTACTTGCAGCATGCCAGAAAGATATACCAGAACCAGAAACAAAAATGGAAGCCAGTCCCGTAAAAGAAGTTGAAGCAGCATCGATTATGCCTCTTTCAGGCGTGAAAAGCACAACCAAAGATCCTTTTTTTGTCAGGCACCAGGTGAAAGGAAGAGACATTTTCGTTGAATGCATTGTTCAGGACGTTTCCTTTAGGAAACAAAGCAGCAAAGAAAAGGGCAAAATTCTGCTGTATGTAAACGGAAAGAAGAAGGATGAAATCCATTCAGCTGCTTTTATAGTCAAAGGACTTCCATCAGGCAAACATCGAATTGGACTGGAGCTCATAAAAGGCAACAGTGCTGAAGCATCTTCAAAAAGAGAGTTTATTGTGGTGATCCCATAGTTTACTTGCTTTAGCTTTAAACCGTTTCATGATAAAATAAGAAACGGAGGTGAGCTGTTTTGCTTGCTACATTAGAAAGAATGGCTATTTTGGACAAAGCTGACGAAATTGCAGCGATGATTACAGAATCTGAAGAAGCGGAACATTACCGCAAAAGTTTATATAAATTAAAGAACAGCCGTGAAACACAAAGGAAGATACAGGACTTTGTCAAAATGAAAGAACTGTATGAAGAAGTTCAGCGATTTGGCAAATATCATCCCGAATACAAAAGAGTGATGATGTCCATAAGGGAGCTAAAGCGCGACATGGATATGGATGCCCATGTGGCAGAATTCAGAAGAGCCGAAACGGGCCTGCAAAACCTGCTGGATGAGGTAAGCATGCTGATAGGGCGTTCTGTTTCTGAACATATTAAAGTTCCTGCCGGTAATCCCTTCTTTGAATCAAGCTGCGGAGGCGGCTGCGGTTCTGGAGGCAGCTGTGGGTGTTCTGCTTAAAAAAACCAGCATATGCTGGTTTTTGTTTTGGATTAGTACACAGTTTGAACCTTCCCATTGAAAACTGTCATTTTTCTATGCTAGACTAAATAAAACAAACGATCGCTGAAGGGGAAAACTATATGCTTGGTCAAAGGCAAGGAATAATTGTATGGCTTTATTCATTAAAACAGGCGAAAATGTTAAGAAGATTTGGGAATGTGCATTATGTTTCAAAACGGCTGAAATATGTAGTGCTATATTGTGATCTTGCCGATACGGAAACAATTATGGAGAAGATAAATTCCTATTCTTTTGTTAAAAAAGTGGAGCCATCCTATAAGCCGTTCCTTAAAACGGAATTTGAAAATTCCAAACCGGACAAGGCTAAAGAATATGATTATAAGATGGGAATCTAAAAAGGCGTGAGCATAAGCTCATGCCTTTTTGTGAAATTTTTTATTGCAGCGGTGCAATATAGTGATTAAGCCTTAAAATCCCAATCAAATACTGAAAATATAATTCCTTTTCATTAAAAATAACAGAAGGCTTTACTGTCAGCTGAATAATTTCCTTATTCAGGTCTTCCGCAGCATTCGCGAATAATTCATATCGTTTATTTGGTGCTGCCTTTGGATTCGGTATCCCTTCCCGGCAAATATATAAGGGCTGAAATCCGCCAGGGTCTGTTGGCTTCAGGATGACTGCCAGGGAGGTCACTTCTTTATGATCAATGCTCGTATGGAAAGCAGCCATGTGGGACAAACGATGCTTATTTGCCCGGGCGATTTCAATTAATTCATAAATATCAGAGTATCCTTCACCAATTTCTATAAAACGCTGTATCAAAATTAGAACCCCCTTAAAACTCTTAGCATTCACTTCTTAAAAATAAAATGCCTTTTGTCCATCCATACTTTATCATTTCCAGCATAAAAATAGAAGTAGCACCTAAAAAGCAGAGGGGAGAGTGGATGAATGCTTTACCTTTTTCTTTCGATGACATTTCTTCTATGGGCAGCATACTTAGTAAAGTCGGATATTTCTGCAATTGAAAAAAGGCATATTCATCATATGAATGGTTTTGTTGTGGTCTCCATCATCGCAGCACTCAGTGCAAAAGGGATGCTGGCAGCAGCTAATAATATGGATGTCTTTTCCCTGACCCTTGGCGAACTTGAAGAATTTATATCGTCACAAGGTATATCGTTTAATGATTGGGCATTTACCTGCGTAAGTATTGGGGATGTGAACGGTATTTCAGATCATGGTATGGACTATGATATTGCATAAAATGAACTGAGGAATGTGGCGGAGAAATTTTATGATCCTTACTATCACCTGTATTTCCTGAAAAACTCTTTCGGGGCATATAAGATGAAATTTCATACAAATTATACAAAATAAATGTGACGGATGACCTTCCCTTTGGTATTGTTAGGTTAAAAGAAAATTGATTAAGAGGGCATAGCAATGTGGAAGGCATCTTTATTTATTTTTTTAATTTTGTCTGGAATCATTTCAGGCATGCTGTTTTGGCAGTGGCAGGCTTATTCTGAGCATGCGATTGCCTTGGAGAGTTCCGGGGCTATTACACAGGAAATCACAGTTGAAACACGTCTAAAAGAACTTAAAATCACCCAAAAGATACACGGACTCATGGAACAAGAAGAATATAGGCTTGTTATCCCCGACACTCTATTTAAATGGAAATGCAAGAATGGAACCGGAGAAGCCTGTGATTCAGCAGACGAAAATCCTTTTACCTTTTTTTCTTCTGATGATCAGATGACATTTGAGTATGCTGTACCGATAAATGAAAGAAATAAAGCATTATTGTTAACTGATTGGTTTGTGAAAATTCCCGGCAAAAAGGCTGAAGGCTTGTCCATAACTATTTCGGATTCTTTCAAAAGAGAGGGTTCGTGGGCTGCGGGAATCCGGCTAAAAGCCCGAAAGAAATTAGATCATATCGATTATTATTATTTCGAGGGCAAAGGGAATGTTCCAATACTTTACTGGCAGCAAAAACCGCTGTTGAAGAAAGCTATTAACAACGCAGAGGTATACTCAGAAGATATCCAGGCAGCCAGCTTCAATTTCAAGAAACTAAATGAGATTGGAGATTTTCCATTCTTGACGATTATCTTTACTGATCAATACCCTGAATATAAGGATGAAAATATCCTTATTACCTCTCCTCGCACTAAGGTTGCACAGGTGGAAAAAAATCTTATTACTATGCTGTTTCAAAGAAAGTTTTCAGAGGACTCTCAAACCTGGGTAATTGATGTTTTCACAGCAGGCTTATTAGATATGAAACCCAGTTCATCGAAAGGAAGCGCAGTCCTGCAGGAACTGCAGGGCGAGTTAACCGAAGATGAGCTGAAAGCCTTTCTTAGGAAAGTAATAAACGTGAATTCTCTGAATGCAGAAAAGCTAGACAAGCTCTTAAGTGATGTGAAAGGCCTTAACACACATTTTTTCACGATGAATACCAAAAGCGATGCTCCGTTTGTTCCTCTGTATTTCCAGAAAGAAAAAAAGCTATTGGTATCTGGTGCTGAGAAAGCAAGCATTGATTTAATCTATAGGGATGGAAAGAGGCTTCTTCCATTTACAGCGACGATGAAGGCATTAGGATATGAAATTAAGATCCTATCCGGTGAGGAAACGATGCTTTTGTCAAAAGGGAATAACAGTTATCGGTTTTACTTAAATAAAAATGTTTTCATTTATAATGAAGAAGACTATGGACTGCTTGAAAATCCATTAACCAATCAAAACGGAACCGTATTTATGGAAATCCAATGGTTTAAATCACTCTTCGGAGTTACTGCTGAAGAAAGAGAAGGCGAGATTTACCTGACGTCCGATCCAGTCTAAATGAATCCAAAATAAAAAGCCCTGCAGAAAACTGCAGGGTCCTTCTATATCCTTTTCAGGATAGAAGGCAAAGGGAGAGGAGAAACCGGAGGAAGAACTTATGGGGAAACGTAAGTCTTCTCCGCGGTTGGCAACAACATCCTCGAATAGATGCTGTTAATTACATTATTTCCACAATCCTCACGGATATACACTTCATGCTATATTTTTTTTCAGCTGATGATTCCGCTTACAATTTGCCGGGTGGCTACCAATTGTAAGATATGGTAGGATAGGATAGAAAAAAGCAGTTTTCCCATCTCAGCAGTCAGGAAAATTGAAATTTTGCAGGTTAGCGGTGATAGTATGCGAGTGGTATCAGGAACAAGAAAAGGGAAGATATTGAAAGCTGTTCCGGGCAGTTCAACCCGTCCGACTACTGATAAAGTAAAAGAAGCTATTTTTAATATAATTGGGCCGTATTTCGACGGGGGCCTTGGGCTTGATCTATTTGCTGGCAGCGGCGGTCTTGGCATTGAAGCCCTCAGCAGAGGAGCTGACAAGGTCATTTTTGTGGATAGGGATGGAAAGGCCATCCAAACCATCCATGAAAATATTCGGACATGCGGTTTTGAAGAAAAGGTGGAGGTATATCGAAATGATGCGGATCGTGCCATTAAGGCAATATTAAAAAGAGATCTGGTTTTCGATTATATATTTCTCGATCCGCCTTACCGCAAGCAGCAGCTTCTTAAGCTTCTGAAGGTAATTGATGAGAATGATTTGCTTTCGGGTCAGGGAACGATTCTATGCGAACATGGTTCTGATGTGGAGCTCCCTGATACAGTCGGAAGACTGGTTCAGCGGAAACATGAAAATTACGGTATAATTTCTATCTCAATCTACAGCTGGGCTGAATAATACATACTTAGAATGCTAATGGAAAACGATACATAATAAGAACATGACAGGGGGATATCAATGGGAGGCATCGCGGTTTGTCCAGGCAGCTTCGATCCAATAACTTATGGCCATCTGGATATTATTAAGAGGGCTGCAAAGGTATTTGAACAGGTTTATGTAGTTGTATTGAATAACTCTTCAAAAAAACCTCTTTTTACTGTTGAAGAAAGAATTCAGCTGATAGAAGAAGTCACAAAGGATCTTAAAAATGTTAAAGTAGATTCGTTTCAGGGGCTTCTGATGGATTATGCAAAATCGGTTAATGCGAATGCTGTCATTCGGGGCTTGCGGGCTGTTTCTGATTTTGAATATGAAATGCAGATAACATCCATGAACAGAGTCTTGAATGATGAAGTGGAAACCTTTTTTATCATGACTAATAATCAGTATTCGTTCTTAAGTTCAAGCATTGTGAAAGAAGTGGCAAAATATAACGGGGACATATCAGAACTCGTTCCTGACACTGTAGAAAAGGCTCTTAAGAACAAGTTTAGATAATCAATTAGCGGGGTGTCTTTCCCCCTGATTGCACTGGAAAAATATAAAACGGGTGCCCGATTGATAGGTACCCGTTTTTTGTTACCTCTTATCCAAGCGCCTGGCGAGCATAAAGGTATAAACAGAAAGTGCTAGTATGGTTATTAGCGGTCCTGAAGCGGCTATTCCATCTAATAACTTGCCGAAAAATGTATATTTCTCAAAAAATCCGACCGGAATGGCATTGGATGGCTGCTCCGTATTGTAAAAACGTTCATAAATAGGCTGCCAAAGGATGAATGCATAAAAGGCAGCTGCAAAGCCATGAACGATTCTTGCGAAAAAGAATGGCTTGAAATTAATATCAGTTTGGGCCAGGATGCTTGCTACCTGGGCCTGCACGCTAAATCCGCTGAATGCGAGTATGAAGCTGACAATAATGACCTGCTGCATTAATGTTGCCTGCTGAACCTGGCTTGTCATCTGGCTGCCAAGTGTTATTTCAAATAAGCCTGAAATGAATGGGATGCTCATTTCTGCTGGCAGACTAACTATTGACAATACAGCTTCTAAGCCTTTAGCAAGGAATGCCGTGATTCCAAGATGGAATAGAAGTTTGTTAATTACAGAGAATAATATGATAAATCCGCCAATCATCAAAAGTGTTTGGATGGATGACATGACTGCATCTCCAAGAAGCTTGCCTATCGGGCGATTATCTTTTATTCTTGTCCGATGAAGAGCTGATAAGGCTGCCCGTAAAGATGGTTTTGACCTCTTTTCACCAGGGGGAGGCTGCCTGGTTTTTTTTCCGTAGAACCTCATTAATAAACCGACGGTAATATTGCCGAGATAATGAGCCAGGGCCAATATCACACCAAGCTTGGCGTTATTAAAAAAACCAACCGATACAGCACCGAAGATAAACAAAGGGTTTGAACAATTTGTAAAAGAAACCAGGCGCTCTGCTTCTGTTTTTGAGAGCTGTCCTTCCTGCCGCAGTCTTGCGGTCAGTTTGGCACCGGCTGGATAGCCTGAAGCCATCCCCATTGCCCAAACAAACCCTCCAACTCCAGGTACTCTGAATAAAGGCCTCATCAAAGGTTCAAGGAGTACCCCTATAAATTTTACTACACCGAAGCCGATCAGCATTTCTGATACAATGAAGAAGGGCAGCAATGAGGGAAATACAATTTCCCACCACATATTTAATCCCCTGATTGATGCATCAACCGATTCCTGGGGAAAGGAAATTAATGAGATGGCCATTAAGGTTACAGAGAGTGCAAGAGTAACCGTTTTTAATTTGGAACGAAACACGGACAAGCCTCCCTCAAGTTGTACTGACTGTGCAATGATTTTAAACAATGGTAAAATTAAGAAGGGTTTGAATATATATTTTCTCTGGCCTTTTTCATTTAATATCACTTGAATGAACGAAATAAAGGTATACAAGGATCAAATTTTAGTTGTCAAGTCTTGTCCCCATATAACTCAATATACTCATAGAACTTTAAAATAGACCATAGAATTAGGTACAAGCATATGTGAATTTTCATTTGAAGATTTTTATTGTATGCTTCTTTTGGAAATAAAAAGAATAGAATAACTTGAAGGCAAAAGTTCTAATCGGCCATTGGCGTTTTAAGGGGGGAGTCTTTTGCAACGACCGAAAATAGGTTTGGCACTTGGTTCGGGAGGAGCTCGGGGATTCGCCCACCTGGGTGCCATTAAGGTCTTGAAGGAAGCCGGCATACCGATTGATTATATTGCCGGCAGCAGCATGGGTGCCATGGTAGGCTGCTTTTATGGGGCTGGGCTTGATGCTGATCGTTTATATAAGCTTTCAAAAGCATTTAAAAGGAAGTATTATTTAGATTTCACGGTGCCTAAAATGGGTTTTGTTGCAGGTAAACGAGTAAAGGAACTGATCCGTATATTTACCCATGGAAAAAATCTTGAAGATCTCGATATTCCGGTCAATGTTGTGGCTACTGATTTAATGACTGGAGAAAAGGTTGTTTTTAAAAGCGGTCCCATTTCCGATGCTGTAAGGGCGAGCATATCCATCCCAGGCATATTTGTGCCTGAAAGATTAAATGGGCGTCTTTTAGTGGACGGAGGAGTAGTGGACAGGGTTCCTGTGTCTGTTGTTAAAGAAATGGGGGCTGATATTATCATCGCCATCGATGTCTCACATGTAAAATCGAATGCGGAAATCACTTCAATCTATGACGTAATCATGCAAAGTCTGGATATCATGCAGATGGAGCTGGTTACTCACCGGGAAATTGCTTCCGATTTTATGATCAGGCCCCGGGTGGAAATGTATAGTTCCCGAGCATTTACCAATATTGAAGAAATCATCAAAATCGGCGAAGAGGAAACAAAAAAGCATATTGACAGCATTCATCATTACATAACTAAATGGAAGGAGCATCCTGATAGATGAGAAGCAAGTTTTATACCCGTTCCTTCTTGGCTTTGGCAGTTATTCTTCTGGTCAGTTCGTTTTATTATCTGCCTTATTATGTATCAAAGCCAGGTATGGCGAAAGAACTGGAGCCAATTATTGAGGTCGAAAACGGGAATGAAGAACAAGGCACCTTCATGCTGACAACCGTAAAAATGGGCCGGGCTAACATATATGCATACGTTGCTGCTAAATTCAGCAAGTATCAGGAACTATACCCTGTAGAAGAAATACGTTCCGAAAATGAAACAGAAGAAGAATATAATGTACGGCAGCTGCATCTCATGGCAACATCCAAATTGGCTGCTATTGAAACGGCTTATAAAAAAGCGGGCATACCTATTCATTATCATTATAATGGCGTATATATCCTTAATGTGCTGCCTGATATGCCTGCTCACGGCAAACTGCAGGCTGGTGACCGCATCTTTAAAGTGGATGGTAAGGAGTTCAAGTCCTCTGATGAATTTATCAGCATGGTCTCCAATAAGCAGGAGGGCAGTGAAATAACATTAACCTTTGAACGCCAGGATAAGACTAAGGAAACCTCGATTCCTTTAAAGAAACTTAAAGAAACAGGAAAGCCGGGCGTGGGAATCACCCTGGTTGATGACAAAGAAATAGAGGTCGAACCAGCCGTGAATATTGACAGTGAAGAAATTGGCGGCCCATCAGCCGGGCTGATGTTTTCACTTGAGATTTACAATCAGCTTATAAAGGAAGATTTGACTGGAGGCTATAAAATAGCTGGAACCGGAACAATTAATTCGGAAGGGTCAGTCGGAAGAATAGGAGGCATCGAGCAAAAAATAGTGGCCGCTGACAAAGCCGGAGCAGAAATCTTCCTTGCCCCTAATGAAAAAGGAGCAGAAGACTCCAATTATAAAGCCGCTGTTGCAACAGCCAGGGATATCAAGACTGATATGAAAATTATTCCTGTGGACACCTTTGATGATGCGGTTGAATATTTAAGGAGCCTGGATTAAAAGGAGCATGCACCACGCAATGAAAAGCCAGCGGCAATTAAGAAATGCCGCTGGCTTTTCATTTTTATCTGCTGACAAACTATGCTGTCAGTTTATAAAATTAAATAGTTCATGATTTAATCAACCATAATAGGAGGCTGATTAAATTCCTTCTGCATTAGAGTTTGGTCCCGAGCACCCTCTATACCCATTGCATATACCCGGGAAGCTTTGATATCCAAATGCAGCTGATGTGCATTATGTGAAGAAATTCTTGAAATCAGCGGCAGTTTTAAGTCGGATTTATGCATGTTTAAATACTTCCTGCCGTTCTTGGACATCCCCAGAAGATGCAGATATTTTGCTTTTAATGGTTTATTGGGCATCTCTGTTTTTTCTGTATTCGTGAGAATATGCACACAAGCCCGCTGAAGCCTTGTCCAGGTGTACCTCTTCGTTTTAATCTTTTCCATAAACTGCTGAAAACTCTCTGCCTGGAGTGCTGCTGTTAGAAATCTATGCTCCAGGCCTTCCTCCATTTCATAAATGCCCCTTAACTTTTCTGGCTGAAGATGAACCAGACGGAATTTTAAGAAAGGCCAGTATTGTTCCCATTGATGAAATCCGCCAAACTCTTTTTTATAGTGGAGTAAACCTTGATATGTAGTTTCCGGAACATATTGGCGAATGCATTCAATCTCTCCATTCTCGGAAAAAAGTGCTTTTCTGATGCTTGTCGCACTTGCTATGGAATCAGAAGCAAATTGTTCGTCATGGTATCCTGCGCTTTTTCTTGCAACTGTAAAAAGTTCCATCGATGAATATTGTCTGCGGGCTGACTTTAAATACTGAAAGCCAAGAATATTATTTGGTTTTGAAAGGTCAACCAATTCACCTTCGGGATTCAGATCCAGGAATGCCATGGATGTTGCTTTTGGATAGCTGAAGCCGGCATTCAGATGCACTCTGACCTTTTCTTGATAGTCGGTATTATGTTCTTCCAGAAATAATAAAGTTTGGTGGAAGCTTTCCATATTGCCGGATTCGCTTCCGAAGCATAGGCTCCTGCAGCCGGCTGCTTCTAAAATGGATACAGCTCCGCTAGCAAAAATATCTGCCTGCTGAACTGCAAACTGGTATGGAAGCTCAAATACAATATCTGCACCAGCTCTTAGCGCCATTTCTGCACGCTTCCATTTGGAAACTAATGCAGGTTCTCCCCTCTGCAGAAAGTTGCCGCTCATGACAGCAATGATGGTTTCTGCACCTGAGATTTTTTTTGCCTGCTCCAAATGAAAGGCATGGCCATTATGAAAAGGATTATATTCTACAATTACACCTGTTGCATTCATATTGACATACTCCTCGAAAAGGTTTAAAAAGAAATGTATTGGAAAAAGTATTAAGAAACAAAATCTTTAAATCCTGCAAAAACTTTTTTACAAAGAAGCCTTCAATAGTATGATATTAGCTACATTATAGTGTAAAGAAAAAATATTGACAAATAATTATAGGAAGGCTATAATTACCTTTGTTGCCTTGGGGTGATTCGTATGAAATGGACTTTAAGTCAGTTACAAAAATATCGAAGCAAGGATTTTCCCATTGATGAAACTGTCAATGTTGATGAGGTCATGAAATTGAATCCGGAAATACGCGGTGCATCACCAATGCATGTGACGGGCCGTGCGGATATCGATTCTGCCAAAGTGACTTTTCATTTAAATATAAAGGGTCATTTAATACTGCCTTGTTCTCGTACTTTAGTTGACGTAAATTATCCAATTAATGTTGAAACAACCGAAACTTTCCTCTTAAAAGGTCTTGATTATGAGACTGAAGAGGAGGTTCACCAGGTAAAAGGAGATGTGATTGATTTAAATCCGATCCTTCATGAGATCCTTTTACTCGAAGTCCCAATGCAAGTTTTCTGCGAAGACAGCAGTGAAGAAGGAGCTCCTCAATCCGGTAAGGATTGGGAGGTCATTCAGGAGCAGGATAAACAGGATAAAGTAGATCCTCGTCTTGCCGGACTTGCTCAATTTTTTGATCACAATGATCCTTCTTCCGATTCATAACGGAAGAAAAAACAAGAAGCACTTGAAGACACCAGCTTGCTCTGGCCTTCATAACTTTCTTAATGGGTGTGTCCAATTCCTATGGACATCCTCTAATACTCTTTAAGGAGGTGGGAAGAATGGCTGTACCTTTTAGAAGAACATCTAAAACTGCGAAGAGAAAACGTCGTACCCATTTTAAATTACAGGTTCCTGGTATGGTAGAATGCCCAAACTGTGGTGAAATGAAACTTGCTCACCGCGTTTGCAAAGCTTGCGGAACTTACAAAGGAAAAGAAGTAGTTAACGACTAATCCTTTAGATATAAAGCACAAGAACATAGTTCTTGTGCTTTTGTCGTTTTTTAGCATTGGTTTGGCTCATCAAAAAGTACAAGTCTATGTATATTTTTGCTAATATTAAAAATAGTTTAACCAAATACAAGGAGGCAGCCATGAATCCTTACATAATTGAAGAATTCGAGAATGGACTTTTAGTATTTAAGATTAACAGGCCTGAAAAAAGAAATGCCATAAGCTATGAAGTTATGGATGGTCTGGAGATCGCACTTCATAAGGCAGGTGAGAAATCAGTTAAGGCACTTGCGATTACCGGTGAGGGAGACCATGCTTTTTGCTCAGGAGGTGATCTATCTTCCTTTCACAGCTTAAAGACAGAAGATGAAGCATTTGAAATGCTAAGCAGAATGGCTGGTCTTTTAAAAAAAATACTATTCTTGCCAAAACCAACTATTGCCATATTGAATGGAACAGCTGTCGGCGGCGGCTGTGAGCTGGCTGCTGCCTGTGATTACCGGATTGCCAATGCAGGAATAAAAGCCGGTTTTATCCAGGGAACTTTAGCCATAACAACCGGCTGGGGCGGCGGTTCCATCATTATGGAAAAGATGCTTCCTGCCAATGCCATGAGAATGCTGATGGAAGCAAAATTATATTCTGATGAAGAATTAAAAGAATTAGGTTTCATCCATTCTGTCTTTGAAGGGGAACCAATCGACGGGTGCAAGTGCTTTCTGGAAAGAATGCTCAGGCTTGAGAGTGAGGTTTTGGTAGCTTATAAAGACCTTCTTGTAAAAAAGTGGGCTGCAGCTGGCTTAGAAGAGAGAATTGATCAAGAAGTGCGTCGCTGTTCGGTTTTATGGGAGGGAGAAGCGCACCATAATAAAGTTGACAGTTTCCTGAATAAGCATTAAGCATATTCTTCCGTTATAAGCAAAAAACCATTAATTTCCTGGGGATGAATAAAGTTACACTTTATAATATGATATCAGTCTATCTTTTCTAGCATTGGCATATGTATAAAGAAAAACACTAGGAGGGATAAACTGATGTCTTCAACCCGTCAGGATGCTTGGTCTCAAGATGAAGATTTACTGCTTGCAGAAGTTGTGCTCCGTCAAATACGTGAAGGAGGAACTCAGCTTCAGGCATTTGAAGAAGTTGGCAAACAGTTAAGCAGAACCGCGGCTGCCTGCGGATTTCGCTGGAATTCCTATGTAAGAAAACAATATAAATCAGGAATTGAACTGGCAAAAAAACAGAGAAAAGAAATGAAGAAAAACCCGCAGGCTGCCCAAAGGGAACATGAGCTTCCTGCTGTTCCAGAGGAAAAGGAGGAAAAAAGAAATGAAAACTCAGTTCAGGCAAATAAAAGGACTATCGAGTTTGAGGAATTAGTCTCTTTCCTGAAAGAGTTATATGAAAATGCTCAGAAGCCTGCTGTCTCAGAAGATCCTTATCCTAAAAAACGCATTCAGGAGCTTGAGAAGCAAATGTACTACCTGGCAGCTCAAAATGAGAAATTAATTAAAGAATTAAATACGATGGAGCAGGATTACAAAGCACTGGTAGAAATTATGGAAAGTGCAAGAAAGCTTGTCGGTCTTAAAGACGGCACCCGCCACAAAAACTTGAATTTTACTGTGAATCCCGATATAAAGCCTGAGAAGGTGGAGAAATAGATGAACCGTAAATAAATAGAAATAAGCGGACAAAATTAGTCCGCTTATTTAATGCCTTAATTTTAGTAGACAGCAGCTTAATGGGTTTGTTCTTTAACCCCTGCCGGGAACCAGGCCAGCGGATTCTCTCCCAGGTCGCGTTCCATATCATAATGGACGGGTTCGAATCCCATTTTTTCCCAGAAATCTTTCGATTTTACGCGTGGATTTGTTTTAATAGGAAGTCCAATTCCTTTGGCAAATTCTACAAGTGTCTGGCCATAGCCTTTGTTTTGATAGTCAGGCAAGACTTCAAGCTTCCATAACTCCAAATAATCCTGTGCAGGTTCGAAATATCGGTCGAATCTTGCTTCTATCTGGTAAAGGCTCATGCGAGCTACAAGTTTATCCCCAAAATAAATGCCGTAGAAAGGCGACCCGCTGTCATTTTCAATAATATTAGCTTCAAGGTCTTCAAGCATGGAAAGCTCCTGCAGTCCATACTCTTTAAATTTCTTAAACTCTTCCAGTGTTTTATAATTTACTTTTAATTTTTCAACTTTATAGTTCATAAAATCTCCCCCTTAGCCATCGGTGTATAGGACTTCTGCAGATGTAACCGCTTTATAATGCCTTCCTAATAGTTGAAAGGTTTTTTCTATGTCTATTATTATATAACAAGTAAACGAAAAATTCTGCACATATGAAAAACTTAATATATTTTTAGTTTTTTTATAAAAATCAGAAAGCGTTTACAAAATCAGCAGGAAATAGGCAGAAGATTGTAGAAATATATATTATTGCAGGATTACTACAATGAGAAAGGGGACCGAATTGTGCGAAAAATTCTGATTGCCAACAGGGGAGAAATTGCTTTAAGGATAATAAAAACCTGCCGTGAAATGGAAATTGAGACTGTTGCCATATATTCTGATGCAGACAAAGACCTGCCATTTGTTAAAGAAGCTACATATGCTTTCCGTATAGGTGAACCGCCTGTTAATAAATCTTATTTAAAGACAGAAGCCATTCTGGAAATTGCAAAGAGTGAAAATGTGGATGGAATTCATCCTGGATATGGATTTTTATCAGAAAACTCCGGCTTTGCAAGAGCTGTAATTGATGCGGGGATTGCTTTTATTGGGCCAGATCCTGAAACCATTGAATTGATGGGGGATAAAATTGTATCCCGCAAAACCATGAAGGAAGCGGGAGTACCGGTTGTCCCAGGAAGCGGAGAGGGAACATCCACACTTGAGGAAGCATGCGGACTTGCAGATTCTATGGGCTATCCAGTCATGCTGAAGGCCAGTGGCGGAGGCGGAGGAATTGGAATGATGCGCTGTGAAAATGAGCAAGCGCTCGCTAAGTCTTTCGACTCCACAAAAGCCCGTGCCAAAGCCTATTTTGGTTCTGATGAAGTATTTGTCGAAAAATATATAGAGAATGCCAGACATGTCGAAATACAGGTGTTTGGTGATCATCATGGGAATATCGTACATTTATTTGAAAGAGATTGCTCTATTCAGAGGAGACATCAGAAAGTAGTGGAGGAATCACCATCACCTTTCCTTTCAGAGCAAACAAAACAAAAAATGTATGATACGGCTTTGACTGCTGCCAAAGCAGTCAATTATAAAAATGCCGGAACAATAGAATTTATTGTGGATGAGCAGGAGAACTTTTATTTTCTTGAAATGAACACAAGACTTCAGGTTGAACATCCCGTAACTGAACAAGTAACTGGGCTGGATCTTGTAGAGTGGCAGCTGCTTGCAGCAAGAGGTGAAAAGCTGCCGCTGCAGCAAAATAGTATTAAGCAGGTTGGCCATTCAATTGAATTTAGGCTGTATGCTGAGGATCCCGTAAGCTTTATGCCTTCACCTGGCAAATTGTCTAAATTTGAATGGACAGATTCCCCGGGAATACGTGTTGATTATGGATATGCTTCAAATACGGCAGTCAGCCCATTTTATGATCCAATGATCGCAAAATGCATTATATATGGCCAATCAAGGGATGAAGCGATAGAAAATGCCTTACAATTCTTTGATGGACTGAAAATTGAAGGCATTAAAACGAATGCACCATTATTTAAAGAATTATTAAAAGACGAAGATTTCCGTAAAGGGAATTATTCTACATCATTTCTAGCGCAGAAGGCTTTTGCCGTTAACTAAAAGGAGGAAATTACAATGAAAGAAATTACATCATCAATGGCAGGTACTGTATTGAATGTTTTGGTCGAAGCGGGTCAGGAGGTTAATGCAGGCCAGGAAGTATTAATGCTTGAATCAATGAAAATGGAGATTCCGGTTGAAAGCGAAGCTGCTGGAAAAGTAGCTGAAGTGAAGGTAAGCATAGGAGATTTTGTTAATGAAGGCGATGTGCTAATCGTATTTGAATAAGAAGGCTGGGACACGGATATCCAGTGACAGGGGGGCTGGCGCTGAGCCCCGTCTGCTCCGTGCAGCAATAAGCAAGTTTAACGAAGTATGGAAAATTCATATTTTAGGAGGATGGGAATGACCACTGCAAAGACATTAACTGAGACGCTGCAGGAAAGAAGCAGGGTAATAGAAGCTGGCGGACATCCAAAATATCATGAAAAGAATGAATCCCAAAACAAACTCTTTGTCAGAAGACGGCTTGAACTCCTGTTTGATGACGGATTCTACGAGGAAGATGGCAAGTTTGCGAACTGCCAGGAAAGTGATCTTCCGGCAGATGGGGTTGTAACAGCAGTTGGAAGGATAAATGGCCAGACCGTTTGCGTAATGGCTAATGACTCCACAGTAAAAGCCGGTTCCTGGGGTGCGAGGACGGTTGAAAAGATCATCCGTATACAGGAAACGGCAGAGAAGTTAAAGGTTCCGATTCTTTACCTGGTAGACTCTGCCGGTGCCCGTATTACGGATCAGCTTGAGATGTTCCCGAATAGACGCGGAGCAGGAAGAATTTTTTATAACCAGGTAAAACTTTCGGGCATGGTACCGCAGATTTGTCTGCTTTTTGGACCTTCTGCTGCAGGCGGAGCTTATATCCCTGCGTTTTGTGATATCGTTGTTATGGTAGATCAAAATGCATCTATGTATCTGGGTTCGCCAAGGATGGCGGAAAAGGTTATAGGGGAGAAGGTCACCCTTGAAGAAATGGGCGGCGCCCGCATGCATTGTTCTGTCAGCGGCTGTGGTGATGTGCTTGCATATAGTGAAGAAGAGGCTATTGAATCAGCAAGAAAATATTTGGCGTACTTCCCTGCAAGCTTCAAAGAAAAACCAGTGAAGCTCGAGGCGGTAATGCCCAAATCCGGCCGCAGCCTTGAAGAAATTATCCCTAAAAATCAAAATGCCCCATTTGATATGTATGAGTGTATTGATTCCGTAATTGATGAAGGCAGCTTTTTTGAAATTAAGAAACTTTTTGCTGCGGAACTTATTACGGGACTTGCCCGGATAGGGGGGAGACCTGTAGGGATTATTGCCAACCAGCCAAAAGTTAAAGGTGGGGTCTTATTTGTAGATTCTGCTGATAAAGCAGCGAAATTTATTCAGCTTTGTGATGCTTTCCATATTCCGCTATTATTCCTTGCAGATGTTCCTGGATTTATGATTGGGACTAAGGTTGAAAGAGCGGGGATTATCCGACATGGTGCAAAGCTTATTGCTGCGATGAGTTCTGCAACAGTGCCGAAAATTTCAGTTGTCGTCAGAAAGGCATATGGAGCCGGATTGTATGCAATGGCTGGGCCAGCGTTTGAACCTGATTGCTGTATAGCCCTGCCTACAGCACAAATCGCTGTAATGGGTCCTGAAGCAGCAGTAAATGCTGTTTATTCCAATAAAATCAATGCGATTGAAGACCCGAAAGAAAAGGTTAAATATGTACAGGAAAAACAGCAGGAATATAAAGAAACAATTGATATCTATAAGCTTGCCTCTGAATTAATTGTTGACGATATTGTAGCGCCTTCAGAATTAAGAAATGTTTTAATTAACCGTTTTAATCTGTATGAGACTAAAGAATTGACATTCAGCGTCCGCAAACATCCAGTTTATCCAGTTTAATACTTTATCCTTTAAAAAAATCCCTTTTTCGATTTTCGAAAAAGGGATTTTTTTAAAGGATTTAGCTGATGAAAAATGGAATTAAGAAAATAAATATTGGAATTATCGATTAAAACATTCCATTTTACCCATGAATTTATCTTATTTTGTTAAAATATGCTTAAAAAGTAAAAATGGTGGAGTCTGTTATGAGAATAGCTATTATCGGAGGAGGCGCCATTGGCCTTCTGTTTGCCCATTATTTGAATGAAAATCATGAAGTGCGTGTTTATATTAGAAACAATAGTCAATTGCTGAAGCTGCGCATAAATGGACTTACATTTGAGAGAAAAGGCATTTGCAGCAATGCCCCCGTCAAGGCATGCCATTTCAAAGAATGGACGGGGGAAGAGGATTTAACAATCATTGCGGTTAAGCAGTACAGCATTCCTGAAGTTGTAAAGGACTTATTGGAAATGAATACTAGCCAGTCTGGATCATTTTTGTTTTTGCAAAATGGCATGGGGCATTTGAAGTGGGCTGAAATGCTTGAAGCGGATAATCTTTATGTGGGCAGTGTAGAGCATGGTGCTTTAAAGTCAGAGCCTGACACAGTGCTGCATACTGGGATTGGGGTCACCAAAGTGGCTGCTTTAAAGGGAAATCTGGAACTTTTATCGAAAATATCCGATTCGGCATCTTGTTATTTTCCTTTTAAATTTGTCGGGAATCACAAAGAAATGCTAATTGAAAAATTAATCGTAAACTGTGTTATAAATCCGCTCACTGCAGTTCTCCGTGTGAGAAATGGTGAGCTCTTAGCAAATAAATATTATTATCAGCTATTTTTGAAGTTATTTGACGAGGTAAGTACCATATTAGATGTTCCTGATAAAACAGGTGCATTAACCCATGTAAAAAGTGTCTGTGAGGAAACCGGGATGAACAGATCCTCGATGCTTAAGGATATCGAAGAAGGCAGAGAAACAGAGATAGATGCTATTTTAGGCTATATCCTGGAGGAAGCTGAAAAGAAGAAGATGTCTGCTCCATATTCTGAAAGTCTTTATTGTCAGATCAAAGGCAGGGAGTAAAAAGGGGGAAATGAGTTGAACACTGTGTTCTCAAGCTTAATTGCAACATTGGTGACCATACCGCTGCTCGGATATCTGGCTGTTTTTATTATCAGCAAACAAATTACTAAAAAACACAAAAGATCTGTACATATTGCCCTGGATGTCAGCACATTATTATTTATTTTGGCGGTTCACTATTTAATTATCGTAATCTGGGATAAATCCTATTTATGGATGATAGTCCTATCCCTGCTGATTACAGCGGTCACTTTTATTATCATGCATTGGAGAATTAAGCAGGAGATCAATCTGCGTGTCTTATTCAAAGGGTTCTGGAGATTCAATTTTTTACTCTATTTCACCGCTTATATAGTTCTGATGTTAATTGGGCTTGTTCAAAGGGTAACTTCTGTTGTCTTTATTCCATAGTAAGCAGGTCTGAGAACATAATTATTTTACATTTAGAGTTAAAGCATTTAGGTAAGCAAAGTTTTTTTCTTTTCATTTAAGACAATGCTATACTCATAAGATGAAAATAAATTGATCAGCTATGAGAAAGGAAGTTCATTAATGGAGATTCTTAATCTCTCATTGCCGGCAACAAACCGGTTTGCAACAGATTATATTGCACAAACAGAAGAAATTATGCAGTTTTTTCACTATCGTTATAATTCCGACTCTGATTATAAAGCACGGTTAGCTGAACTGAGAGGCCGGTCGTTTATGAGAAATGAACTTTCTCAATATATTGGAGAGTTTATGGATCGATTTCCTTCTTCCCCGGCTGTTCATGACTCACTTAAGAAGCTGAAGCAAGAAAATAGTGCAGTGATTATCGGAGGGCAGCAAGCAGGAATTTTGACGGGACCTCTTTACACTATACATAAAATCATCTCAATCATAAATCTTGCAAAACAGCAGGAAAATGAGCTGGGAATCCCTGTTGTTCCTGTATTCTGGATTGCGGGGGAAGATCATGACTATCAGGAAGTAAATCATATTTTCATCGAGAAGAATAATAAAATGGAAAAAATGACATATCCTGAAAAAGTTTTAGAGAAGAAGATGGTTTCAAATATCCCTTTGAACCGAGAAAAGTGCAGGGCATGGGTGGAAGACATCATTGAGACTTTCGGAGAGACGAAACATACAAAAGATCTCCTTCTGACTTTAGAAGAAATTATTTTGCATTCACAAACCTATGTGGAGTTCTTTGCCGGCATTATCATGCATTTATTTAAAGAAACAGGGCTTCTTCTGGTTGATTCCGGTGACCAAAAGCTTCGCAGACTTGAAAGCAGCATTTTTGGCAAACAGATCAAAGGGTTTGAAGATATTACAAAACGTGTGAAAAGCCAGCAGCAAAATTTAGAGAATGCCGGGTTTCCAAATGCCATTGACTTAAGTGAAAATGCTGCCAACCTATTTTATTATGACGAAAAGCATAAAGAAAGAATACTTTTGGAGTTCAATCAGGAGAAAAAGGTATTTACGGGTAAGGAACACACTCACGAGTTCACAATGAATGAGCTTCTGGAGATTGCAGAAAATCATCCCGAACGACTGAGCAATAATGTGGTGACGAGGCCCATCACCCAGGAATGCCTGTTTCCGGTTCTTTCCTTTATAGCCGGGCCTGGCGAAATTGCCTATTGGGCTGAACTAAAAATGGCATTTGAATGGTTTGGAATGAAAATGCCTCCAATTATGCCCCGTTTAAATATCACTATCTTAGAACGTTCTGTGGAAAGTGATTTGCGAGAATTAGGACTTGATTTGCAGGGCGTGCTTGTATCTGGCACGGAATCAGAGAAAGATGAGTATCTGAGGAGTATTAAAAATGAAAGCATAGAAGCCCAATTCCGAAAAACAAAAGCTCAAGTAAAACAAAACTATGAGCTAATCGAAGAGCTTACAATGAATGAGGTTCACGCCCTTCTACCTATGTTAAAGAAAAATGAAGATCTTTTATTAAGGCAGATAGATTTCATGGAGAATAAAATCCAGAAATCCATCCAGCAAAAACATGAAGTAATTATTATGAAATATGAAAAAGCTGAAAACTCCCTGAGGCCGGGTGGAGTTCCTCAGGAGAGAGTTTGGAATCTTCTCTATTACCTTAATAAATATGGGATGGATTTCCTTGAAGAATTTATTGATTACTCCTTTAATTTTGATGGGACACACAAAGTCATAAAAATTTAATATTCGCCATTATTCTTCGGACCTTTTCCATGCGGATGAGGTCTTTTTTTTGATGAAAAAAGGGTGAATTCCCTTTATCTCCTGACTATTCCACCACATGAAAATCTGTGAAAAAACAGTAAAGACTTTAAAGAAAATGTAATAAAAAGACGAACGGAAAATGGGGGAATACCTTATGGGAAGCAGGATTTTATATGAGGTGGTAGAATAATTAAAAACATGTGGAGGAAAGTGGGGGATTGTGGTACATTTGAGTTAGAAAGTGGGTGCAGTGGGTATGTTCATGGGTGAGTTCCATCACAACGTTGATAATAAAGGCCGTCTCATCGTGCCAGCCAAGTTTCGTGATAACTTGGGTGAAACATTTGTTTTGACACGCGGACTTGATCAATGTTTGTTTGGCTACCCCATGGATGAGTGGAGGCAGCTTGAAGAAAAATTAAAGGGCCTTCCGCTTACCAAAAAAGATGCCCGTGCATTTACCCGTTTTTTCTTTTCAGGTGCCACTGAATGTGAAATTGACAAACAAGGAAGAATAAATATTGCTTCCCCGCTTCTGCAATATGCAAAATTGGAAAAAGAATGTGTAGTGCTGGGCGTTTCCAATCGGATCGAGATATGGGGCAAAAATCTTTGGGAAGATTATTTTGCAGAATCAGAGGAATCTTTTGCTGATATTGCGGAAAACATGATTGGGTTTGATATATAATGGGAATGTTTTAGTAATATAATTTCCCATGATACAAAGATATTTGTTTAGCTCCAGATGCCTATAATGCGTCTCGTGCTTCTCGGATTGGAAAGGTGGATTCATACAACAATGTTTGAACATACAACAGTGCTATTAAAAGAAACAGTAGAAGGCTTAAATATCCATCCTGATGGAGTGTATGTGGATTGTACACTGGGCGGCGCAGGCCACAGTGAATTAATTCTTTCCCAGCTGTCTGAAAAGGGAAAGCTGTACGCATTTGACCAGGATGACACAGCAATTGCTCACGCAAAAGAAAAACTGGCTGAATATGGTGACAGAATTACGATCATCAAAAGTAATTTCAAGTATCTTCAGGAAGAGCTTGCAAACCTTGGTGTTTCAAAAGTAGATGGTGTTTTATATGATCTTGGCGTTTCATCACCTCAATTGGATACACCTGAAAGAGGTTTCAGCTATCATAATGATGCCCCGCTTGATATGAGAATGGATACAGGTGCTGACATTTCCGCTTATGATGTGGTAAACAGCTGGGAATATGGTGAACTTGTGAAAATCTTCTTCAGATATGGAGAAGAGAAATTCTCGAAGCAAATTGCGAGGAAGATTGAAGCAGCCAGGGAAGTTTCCCCGATAGAAACAACAGGCCAGCTGGTTGAACTGATTAAAGAGGCAATACCTGCTCCTGCCAGACGAAAAGGCGGGCATCCCGCCAAACGTGTATTTCAGGCCATCAGAATAGCTGTTAATGATGAACTCGGTGTATTTGAGGACTCTTTGCACCAGGCTATTGACATATTAAATCCCAATGGAAGAATCAGCGTGATTACGTTTCATTCACTGGAGGACCGGATTTGCAAAGCTGCCTTTAAAAAAGCCAGTGAAACACCAAATCTGCCTCCCGGCCTGCCGATTATTCCAGATGAATATAAACCAACCTTAAAGCTTATTAACAGAAAGCCGATTCTGCCTTCAGAAGACGAGCTGGAACACAATAATCGTGCAAGGTCCGCTAAACTGAGAATAGCAGAGAAGCTTTAAGTGAATACGAATACCACAGTAGAGAATAAATAAAAAATTTACAGGAGGGGAATTATGAGCAATTTAGCCCGAAAAATTCAGGAAGAAAAACAATTTGATGTGCAAACCCAGCCCGTCCAGGCTCCCAGGAAATTAAAATCAAAAAAGTCATGGCTTTCCCCCGGGGAAAAAATACTGGGACTTGCTTTCACTGGCATTGTTTGTTTTGGTGCAGTGCAAATGGTTTCAAACCAGGCAGCCATTTACGAAGTGAATAAAGAAATTCAGCAAACAGAGGAAGCAATCCAAACGCAGAATAAAGTGAATACAGATCTGAAAATGCAAGTGAGCGAATTAAGTACATACGAGCGCATTAAAGCAAAAGCTGAGGAAATGGGACTTAAATTCAGCGGAAATAATGTCAAGGTCGTGGAAGATTAATGAAGAAACAGCCAAATATCAATTTTGGAGCAGCGATATTATTTTTAATATTCAGCCTGCTCTTTTTTGTATTAATTTTCCGCTTTGTTTCCATTCAGGTTACAGGTGAAGCAGCGGGACATGCACTTGCAGCAAAAGCTCAGCAAAAATATGAACGTGAAAAGACAATTCAAGCCAAAAGGGGTACTATTTATGACCGCAATGGTGAAGTCATTGCCGAGGATACTATTTCCTACAAGCTTGTAGCAATCCTCGATAAAAGCATGAAGCCGGATTATGTGAAAGACCCTGAAGAAACAGCAGCGGCACTTTCAAAAGCTATTGATCTGGAAGAGTCGGATATATATAGGATCCTAACGAAGAAAACAAAAGATGGGGAAACGCCATTCCAGGTGGAATTTGGTAAAGAGGGGCGCGATCTTCCGTTAAAGACAAAAAGAGAAATTGAAGATATGAAATTACCGGGGATTACATTCATAACTGATTCCAAACGGTTCTACCCAAATGGGGTCTTCGCCTCACATTTAGTCGGATATGTAGAAAAGAAAAAATCGAAGACGAATAAAACCGATACAGTAGGGATGCTGGGCCTTGAACAGAGTTTGAATGATGTGCTCACAGGAAAAGATGGAAAGTTCAGCTATGAAAGCGATATATGGGGCTATCTCCTCCCAAATGGAGATCAAAAAATCCAGCCGGCTCAAAATGGTAAAGATGTGTATTTGACAATCGATAAAAAGATCCAGACTTTCCTCGAAGATTCCATGAATAAAGTAGACGAAGAGTATAAGCCGAAAAAGATGGTTGCTGTAGTCGCGGATGCCAAAACGGGTGAGATTTTGGCAATGGGACAGAGGCCATCCTTTCATCCGAAAACAAAGGAAGGCATTGAAGAGACGTGGCATAATGAAGTGATCGAAAACTCATTTGAGCCCGGCTCCACTATGAAGATCTTTACCTTGGCTGCAGCCATTGAGGAGGGAGAATTTGATCCGAATGAATGGTATAAATCAGGAAGTTATAAAGTAACAGAAAACTCACCTGCTATACGCGACCATAACCAGGGACGGGGCTGGGGCTCCATTACTTATCTTGAAGGCGTTCAGCGTTCGTCGAACGTGGCTTTTGCTAAAATAGTTAAAGAGAAGCTTGGTTATGAAAAATACAGGGAATATATAACAAAGTTTGGATTTGAAAATCCAACTGGAATTGACCTGCCGAATGAAACAGGCGGAAAAATCGCTTACGAGTGGCCGCTTGATAAGGTAACGACCGGATTCGGACAAGGTTCTGCCATTACGCCAATTCAGCAGGTACAGGCAGCTACTGCCATTGCAAATGACGGAAAAATGATGCAGCCTCATGTGATCAGCAGTATTTTTGATGGTGATAAAAATGAAGTCTTAAAAAAAACAAAGCCGGAAGTGAAGGGGAATCCAATCTCAGCAGAAACGGCCAAGAAAACCAGGGATATCCTGGAAACGGTTGTGTCTTCTGAAAACGGAACGGGCTACAAAAGGTATAATATTGAGGGCTACGAGGTTGCCGGAAAAACGGGGACTGCCCAAATCCCTGACCCAAATGGCGGGGGATATTTAACGGGACATGAAAATTTTATCTTCTCCTTTTTAGGCATGGCGCCAAAAGATGATCCTGAACTGATCATCTATGTAGCGGTCCAGCAGCCGGATATTGATCTCAGTACAAACGGTGCTGAGCCGGTTGCCAAGATTTTTACACCGGTTATGAAAAGCAGTCTTCAATATTTAAATATCGAGCCGGCAAAGGAACTAAAGGCAAACTCTGAACAAGCACCTGAAGTGGAAGGGAAAACAGTTCAGGAAGCAAAGGCAGAATTGAAAAAGTCCGGTTTCGAAGCTATTGTACTGGGAAAGGGAAGCAAGGTTGAAAGACAGGTCCCTGGAAATATGTACAATTTGCTGGAAGGAGAACGAGTAATCTTAAAGACGGAAGGCGAGTTAACGGTGCCTGATATGAATGGATGGTCGCTAAGGGACGTTATGAAGGTGGCAAAGCTTGCTGACTTAAAGCTGAATACTGTAGGAAGCGGATATGTGGTGAAGCAAAATCTGAAGGCTGGTTCTGCACTCAGGGAAGGTGACTATTTAATCGTCGAACTTGAGCCGCCTGCAGAGAAATATAATGAGGAAAACCTGGAATCAGAAGAGCAGCAGGAAGAAGAGGAAGCAGTGCTGGATTAAATTAGAACGTACTGCCGGATGAGCGGCAGTGCGTTCTATTCATTTATGTACAAGCATATATTGGAACGAGCCATAATCTAAGGAGGTTCGTCCGTACATGCGTGTTTCAAATGTAACCGTTCGAAAACGGCTGACTGTAGCGTTGTTTGTTGGTATTCTCGTTTTTTTTATTATTGATTTGCGTCTTGGATATGTTCAATTCTTTCTGGGGAATTTGCTTACAGATGGCGCAAAGGAACTATGGAGCAGAGACATCCCTTTTGAACCGGAAAGAGGAGAAATCGTCGACCGCAACGGTGTTCCGCTGGCTACGAATGTCAGTGCCCCAACTGTTTATGTTGTACCCAGGCAAATAAAAGATCCTGCTGATGCTGCAGAGAAATTGGGTGCAGTGCTGAATATGTCAAAAGAAAAAGCTTACCAGCTTATCACAAAAAGAGAATCAAGTGTTAAAATTCCTGAAGGCCGAAAAATTTCCCATGAAAAAGCGAAAGAAATCCGTGCTCTGGAAATTGAAGGCATCTACATTGGAGAAGATTCAAAACGCCATTATCCTTTCGGGAATTATCTCTCGCATGTTTTGGGGTTTTCGGGAATTGATAATCAGGGTCTTATGGGTCTTGAATTATATTATGATGAAGAACTAAAAGGAAAAAAAGGGTCAGTTAAGTTTTATGCGAATGCAAAGGGAGAACGGATGAACGATATGGCGGATGACTACAAGCCGCCGGTTGATGGAATGGATTTAAAGCTCACTATCGATTCAAAGATTCAGACAATCGTAGAAAGGGAACTTGATATTGCCCAGGCTGAATACAACCCTGATGGAATAATAGCAATTGCCATGAATCCGAATAACGGGGAAGTTCTTGCCATGGCCAGCAGGCCCGATTTTGACCCTGCGAATTTCAGGAATGTACCCCCGGAAATTTACAACCGCAACCTGCCAATCTGGAGTACATACGAGCCTGGTTCCACATTCAAAATCATCACTCTGGCAGCTGCGTTAGAAGAAGGCAAAGTAGACTTGGAAAGGGATCATTTCCATGACCCGGGATCTGTTGAAGTTGGCGGTGCCAGACTAAGATGCTGGAAAAAGGGCGGCCATGGCAGCCAGACTTATCTGGAAGTAGTCCAGAATTCCTGTAACCCTGGTTTTGTAGAGCTGGGTGAGCGATTAGGCAAAGAAAAACTGTTTAAATATATCCGTGACTTTGGGTTCGGAGAAAAGACCGGCATCGATCTGCAGGGAGAAGGGAAAGGGATTCTATTTAATCTCGATCGGGTTGGCCCTGTTGAGCAGGCAACTACTGCTTTTGGACAGGGAGTTTCCGTGACCCCAATTCAGCAGGTAGCAGCCATTTCGGCTGCCGTTAATGGCGGAACATTATATACCCCTTATATAGCCAAAGAACTAATTAATCCGGCTACCGGAGAAATACTGATGAAAAAATCACCTGATGCAAAGAGAAAAGTAATCTCAAAGGAAACATCAGATGAAATTCGAAAAGCGCTTGAATCAGTTGTGGCAAAAGGATCAGGAAAAAAGGCATTTGTCGACGGGTACCGTGTAGGCGGTAAAACTGGGACTGCACAAAAAGCGCAAAATGGCCGGTACCTGGAAAATAACCATATAGTATCATTTATAGGATTTGCACCTGCTGATGATCCGCAGCTTGTTGTTTATGTGGCTGTGGATAATCCAAAAGGAACGATTCAATTTGGCGGCGTAGTTGCTGCACCGATTGTAGGGGAGATCATGGGGGACAGCTTGCGGGCCATGGGAGTAAAGCCGCGGAAAAATCAAATTGAAAAAGAGCTGACATGGATGGATTCCCCAATGATAGAAGTTCCTGATATGGTCGGCCTGACAAAGAAGGATCTGGGGGAGCTCTATCTTAACCTGAAAATTGATGCGAGCGGCACAGGAAATACAGTGGTCAAGCAAACGCCTCAGCCTGGCATCAAGCTAAAAGAAGGGTCAACGATCCGGCTGTATTTTGACGACAAATAAGAATAGAACTGAGGGCGGCATCATCCTGCGCCGCCTGAATTTTTTTGTTTGTAAGGAAACCGCAACATACTTTCTGGGTTTGGGTTCTATATATTAAATAGCTAAAAAAGCAATTATCATGTACAATATATATCGCCATCATTTAGAATGTTAGTTTAAGAATTTAAAAATGAATATGACCAGAGGCATTAAAAAAGGATTAGATTGTTCTGTTTAACACGAGAGGATTGGTAGACATGGAATTACATAAATTGCTGCGATTTTTGCAGCCTTATATGACTTATAAAGGGGAAAACCCGGAAATCACAGCGATTGTTAACGATAACCGGAAAGTTACACCTGGAAGTCTGTTTGTTTGTATTGAGGGGTATACGGTGGATGGCCATGACTTTGCAGCTTCTGCTGCTGAAAAAGGTGCAGCAGCTGTCATTGCCCAAAAAGAATTGAATTTGGATATCCCAGTTATAGTGGTAAAGAATACAAAACGGGCCATGGCCGTGCTGGCTGATGCTTTTTATGGACAGCCGAGCAAGCAGCTTCATTTAATTGGCATAACAGGCACTAATGGCAAAACAACAACAAGCCATTTAATAGAGAAAATCCTTGCCGATGCAGGAAGGAAGACGGGCTTAATTGGCACGATGTATACGAAGATTGCCGATGAAACCTTTGAAGTGAAAAATACCACTCCTGAAAGTTTGACTCTGCAAAGTACATTTAGAAAAATGGCAGATGCAGGTGTAGATTCAGCCGTAATGGAAGTGTCTTCGCATGCACTTGATGAAGGGCGCGTTCATGGCTGTGATTTTAATATAGCCGTATTTACAAACCTGACTCAGGATCATCTGGATTATCACAAAACAATGGATGAATACAGGAGAGCAAAAGGGCTGCTTTTTGCCCAGCTCGGAAGCGCCTATAATCATGGAGAGCCGAAGTATGCCATTTTAAATTCAGATGACTCTGCTTCTGCAGAATATGAAAAATCGACGGCTGCTCATGTCATTTCCTATGGGATTGATCAGGAAGCTGACATTCGGGCAATTAATATTCAGATGACTGCTGGCGGTACGGAATTTGACTTAATCTCTCCATTCGGGAAGCATAAGATTTCTCTGAAAATGATAGGCAAGTTTAGCATCTATAATGTTCTTGCCAGTATAGGTGCAGGAATCGCTTCAGGAATATCAATCTCGCAAATCATCAAATCTGCTGAAGAAGTTAAAGGTGTAGCAGGCAGATTTGAAACCGTAGATGCAGGTCAGGATTTTTCTGTGATTGTTGATTATTCACACACTCCGGACAGCCTGAAAAATGCTTTGGAAACGGTAAAGCAATTTGCCCTGAACCGCATTTTTGCCATCGTGGGATGCGGAGGAGACAGAGACAGGTCCAAGCGGCCGCTAATGGCTGAAATTGCATGCCAGTACAGTACAGACCCGATCTTTACTTCTGATAATCCCCGAAGTGAAGACCCGATCCAAATCCTGAGGGATATGGAAGAGGGAGTAAAAGGTGAAAGTTATAAAACAATCGCCGATCGAAAAGAGGCCATTCACTATGCGGTGAAAAATGCCAGTAAAGGAGACGTTATTTTAATAGCTGGCAAGGGTCATGAGACATATCAGCAGGTAGGGAACCAGGTTTTCGACTTTGATGACCGCCTTGTCGCAAAAGAGGCTATAGAGGAGCGATAAAATGTATTTGACGTATCGGGATTTAGCGGAACTGTTTCCGGCCGTAAAAGGGATAAAGGATAATGAGCTGGAATTTCATACGGTCGCTTCGTCCTCTTCCGCCCTGCAGCCAAAAGGAATTTATATTCCTTTTGGAGAGGCCGAAAACCTGAAAGAAGCTATTGAAAAAGGGGCTGTTGCTGCTCTCTGGCATGAGAATGCCAAGACGCCGGCATATACCCCGAATCATTTCCCTATTTTTTATACAAACGACTTAACGAAAGGCTTAAAGGACATCATGAAATTATATATAGAAAAATTAAGCAAATCAGAAGAAAACATGAACACAACTAATTTCCTTATTTCAGGTGAAAAAAGTCTTAAAGAAAACGAAGCAACATATGATATTGCTGTGATGGCTGAAAGATTAGCGGAAGCTGCAGGAAATGACAAGCAGGAAAGGAGGGGATAAGTATGATGGAGCAAGTTATTTTTTTCACAATATTGGCAGGTTTTTTAATTACTGTTTTGCTGTCTCCCATTTTTATTCCCTTCCTGAGAAGATTGAAATTCGGGCAAAGCATCCGTGAAGAAGGCCCAAAATCCCATCAGAAAAAGACGGGTACACCGACAATGGGCGGAGTCATGATTCTTCTTTCAGTCACGGTGACCACGTTGCTTATGACCGGGAAATTTTCAGAACCTACTGTAGAAACATATTTGCTGCTGCTGGTTACACTGGGCTTTGGACTTCTCGGTTTTCTTGATGACTTTATTAAAGTAGTATTAAAGCGCAACTTAGGTCTGACTTCAAAGCAAAAGCTGCTGGGCCAGATTATTATTTCTGTTATTTTTTATTTTGTTTTCAAGCAAAATGATTTTTCAACAGAAGTGCATATTCCGCTGACAGACATTTCGATTGATTTGGGCTGGGGATATGTTTTATTTATTATTTTCTGGCTTGTCGGATTCTCGAATGCTGTCAATCTGACAGATGGACTTGATGGACTTGTCTCTGGGACTGCTGCAATCGCTTTTGGAGCATTTGCGGTATTGGCTTGGAATCAATCCCAATTTGAAGTATCCATTTTTTCTGTAGCTGTTGTGGGAGCGGTATTGGGTTTCCTTGTCTTTAATGCCCATCCTGCAAAGGTGTTCATGGGAGACACAGGATCACTGGCTCTGGGTGGAGCTATTGCGACTATAGCCATCCTGACAAAACTTGAAATCATCCTGATTATTATCGGCGGTGTTTTTGTTATTGAAACTTTATCTGTTATTTTACAGGTGGCATCTTTTAAGACCACTGGGAAACGGATCTTCCGTATGAGCCCGCTCCATCATCATTATGAATTGGTGGGCTGGTCAGAATGGCGGGTTGTCGTTACATTCTGGACCGTTGGCCTATTGTTTGCAATCTTAGGAATCTATATTGAGGTGTGGGTGTAAGTGAAAGAAGTCAATCGCTATCGACATAAAAAAATATTAGTGCTGGGTCTGGCGAAAAGCGGAGTGAGTGCAGCTTCCCTTTTACATAAGCTTGGAGCATTTGTGACTGTTAACGATTATAAGCCTCTTGCTGAAAATCCTGAAGCTCAAGGACTGCTTGAGCAGGGGATTACGGTCATTTGCGGGGGTCATCCAATTGAACTTCTGGAAGAGGGATTTGAGCTGATTGTAAAAAACCCGGGTATTCCTTATCATAATCCAATGATAAAAGGAGCCCTTGAAAAGGGCATACCAGTCATTACAGAAGTGGAGCTTGCCTACCAGGTCTCTGAAGCTCCTTTTATTGCAATTACAGGCACAAATGGAAAAACCACTACAACTACTCTTGTGTTTGACATGCTTCAGGCAGGGAGCAAAATGCCGCTGATAGCAGGAAATATTGGAACAGTAGCTTCAGAGGTCGCCCAGAATGCTGCAGAAGAAAATAATATCGTGATTGAGCTTTCATCGTTTCAGCTGATGGGTATTCAGGATTTCAGGCCGAGAATCGCCATTTTAACAAATTTATATGATGCCCATTTGGATTATCATGGCACAAGAGAAGAGTATCATGCAGCCAAAGCAAATATTACGATGAATCAGACTGAAAAGGATTATTTCATAGTCAATGCCGATCAAAATAAAGTAATGGAAGCCGCTGCACGGTCAGCGGCAAAAATAATTCCTTTTTCAACTTCCAGAGAGCTGTCTGAAGGGGCATATGTCAAAGATGGCTGGATTTACTTTAATGATGAACAAGTGATGGAAAGAAAAGATGTTTCACTGCCAGGAGAGCACAACCTTGAGAATATCCTATCCTCAGTGGCTGCTGCCAAGCTGACGGGAGTCGGGAATGAAGCCATCAGCCAAGTTCTAAGTTCGTTTACAGGAGTAAAGCATCGTCTGCAGTATGTAGGTGAATACCAAAGCAGGAAATTTTATAATGATTCTAAAGCAACGAACATTTTAGCAACGAAGAATGCAGTAGCAGCATTTGATCAGCCTGTCATTCTTCTTGCAGGCGGTCTTGACCGCGGAAATGGCTTTGATGAACTCATCCCATCTCTCAAAAAGGTAAAAGCTCTTGTAACCTTTGGGCAAACAGCTGAAAAGATTGAAAATGCAGCATTGGAAGCAGGAATAAAAACAATTGAGCGTGTCGATAATGTGGAAAAAGCCGTACCTGCTGCCTTTAAGCTTTCAGAGCCAGGAGATGTGATTCTGCTTTCTCCTGCTTGTGCAAGCTGGGACCAATATAAAACTTTTGAGGTTCGGGGAGACATGTTTATAGATGCGGTGCATAAGCTTAATTAAGGGCTTGTCTGCGGGACTATGGAAACGACAGCAAAGGCATACATCTGCTTCGCGTGACATTTAGAGCTTTAATAAGGAACGTATTAAGACTGCCGAAAAACAGGTAAGTTTATTTGCTGCAGGAAATAGGTTCCTTGATAGCCCTAAAACTTGCATTCGAGGTGTTTTCGTTGCCGACCAAAAAAACCACTCCCGATTTTATATTAATGATCGTCACTTTTATGCTGCTTGCTGTAGGATTGACTATGGTATATAGTGCAAGTGCAATTTGGGCAGATTATAAATTTGATGATTCTTTCTTTTTTGCGAAAAGGCAAATGCTTTTTGCCGGAGTTGGAATTATTGCGATGTTTTTTATCATGAATGTGGATTATTGGACCTGGAGAACTTGGGCAAAGGTCTTAATTATTGTCTGTTTTGTGCTTTTGCTCATGGTGCTGATTCCAGGTATTGGAAATGTGCGAAATGGGTCGCGGAGCTGGATTGGCGTTGGAGCATTTTCTATTCAGCCTTCGGAGTTTATGAAGCTTGCCATGATTGTATTTATGGCAAAATTCCTCTCCGAAAAACAAAAGCTGATTACCTCTTTCAGAAAAGGTCTTGTTCCATCTTTAGGGCTTGTATTTTTAGCATTTGGATTAATAATGCTGCAGCCTGATTTAGGCACTGGAACTGTAATGGTGGGTACTTGTGTTGTCATGATTTTTATCGCAGGAGCGAGGATCAGCCACTTTGTCTGGTTTGGCGCTGCAGGCTTGGCCGGATTTGTGGCACTTGTTCTGTCGGCCCCTTACAGGATAAAGCGGATTACTTCATTTCTAGACCCCTGGGAAGATCCTCTGGGCAGCGGATTCCAGATTATCCAGTCCTTATATGCAATAGGGCCTGGAGGATTGTTTGGCCTTGGACTGGGACAGAGCAGACAGAAGTTTTTTTATCTTCCTGAGCCGCAGACAGATTTTATTTTTGCTATTTTAGCTGAGGAACTTGGATTTATAGGCGGATCTTTTGTCATTTTATTATTTGCACTTCTTTTATGGCGAGGCATCCGCATAGCGCTTGGCGCCCCTGATTTATATGGGAGCTTCTTGGCTGTTGGGATCATAGCAATGGTCGCTATTCAGGTAATGATAAATATCGGAGTAGTAACAGGGCTGATGCCTGTTACTGGCATCACACTTCCGTTTCTGAGCTACGGGGGATCGTCATTGACACTGATGCTCATGGCTATAGGGGTTCTGCTTAATATAAGCAGATATGCAAGGTACTAGCGCATTTTATAACATGCATTTTGGAAACCCTGTGAAGCAGGGTTTCTTTTTTGCAGAATAAGAAAGTATAAAATTTTGAACGTCGATAACTGTCTAGCGCAAGCAGCCTACCCCCTTGAGGTGTCGGGGTTGGGCAAGGGCTTCCGCTTTTCTTGGAAGAAACAATATATCCAGCATTGAAGAATTATCAAACTTCTTTGCAATTTTGCACATTATTACATTTCTTTAACATTATGATGTACGTTCCTATCTATTTGTTTTGAATATAGTAGAATAGGGAATAGAGGGGGAGTGTTTTCCGCTCTAACGCTGGATGACCTTCACAAAATCAGAAAGCTTTATATTTGATCAATGGCAGAAAAAATAAAGCTTTCTTTGATAATAGATTCTTTTTTGAGGTGAAAGAATGAAAATTGCTGTTAGCGGCGGAGGAACTGGCGGACATATATATCCGGCACTTGCGCTTATAAGACAAATTCAGAAAGAACATAAAGATGCCGAATTTCTATATATTGGAACTGAAAAAGGACTTGAAAATACGATTGTCAATCGTGAAAATATCCCTTTTAAATCAATACATATAACTGGTTTTAAAAGAAAAATTTCTTTGGAAAATGTTAAAACTGTTTTAAGGTTCCTGAAAGGCGTTCGTGAAAGTAAAAAGATGCTTAAGGAATTTAATGCGGATGTCGTAATCGGCACGGGCGGATATGTTTGTGGTCCTGTTGTATATGCCGCTTCAAAGCTTGGCATACCAACCATTATACATGAGCAAAACAGCGTCCCGGGATTAACCAATAAGTTTTTAAGCAGATATGTTGATAAAATCGCAGTCTGTTTTGAAGAAGCAAAGGCTTTTTTTCCGGAAACTAAAACAGTCATGACAGGGAATCCGCGCGCATCAGAGGTTCTGGGACAGGATGGGATCAGGGGAAGACTATCAGCAGGATTAAAAACCGGTGTCCCTGCTGTGTTAATTTTTGGAGGCAGCAGAGGGGCAAGGCCAATCAATGATGCAGTTCTAAAATCTCTGGCTGAGCTTGGTGAAAAGCCTTATCAGGTTCTATATATCACAGGGGACGTCCATTATGAGGATGTACAAAAAGAAATAGAACTGGTCGGAAGCCCTGAAAATGTAATGATTAAACCATTTATTCACAATATGCCAGAAGTGCTGGCCGGAGCAGACCTGGTCGTATCACGTGCGGGAGCCACCACTTTGGCAGAGATCACTTCTTTAGGAATTCCGAGCATTTTAATCCCAAGCCCATATGTAACAAATAACCACCAGGAGAAAAATGCAAGAGCGCTAAGCGACCATGGTGCTGCAGAACTATTGCTTGAAAAAAAGTTAACAGGGAAAAAGCTTATTGACAGCATCGACCGAATCATCCTCGATAAAGATAAGATGAGTAACATGAAGGAAGCTTCGAAAAAACTTGGAATCCGTGATGCATCAAATAGGCTTTACAAATTAATGGCCGAATTGGTTTCAAATAATGGGAAGTAGCCCTGAATAGAAAATTTGCATAGAATAAATAAATTTAGGCATAGATCAATAGAAAGGGAGGTAAATATGGACGAATTTATCAGCAAGCTTAGAGAATTAAACATCGGTACAGTTAAAGAAAATGAGCCGATGGCTAATCATACAACAATGAAAATTGGCGGACCCGCCGATTTGTTTATTGAGCCTTCTTCCATAGAAAACCTGGCAAAAGCGATGGAATTGATCCATCGCTATGAACTGAAATGGAGAGCAATTGGAAGAGGATCAAATTTGCTCGTATCTGATGGAGGCATTGAAGGTGTGGTTATTAAATTGGGCCGCGGCATGGATCACCTGGATCTTAATGAAACGGAGCTAAGAGCAGGCGGCGGTTATTCATTGGTTGCCCTCTCCACAATTATCAGCAAAAAAGGCTTGTCAGGTCTCGAATTTGCCAGCGGGATTCCCGGGTCTGTAGGCGGAGCAGTTTATATGAACGCTGGTGCTCACGGTTCTGATATTTCACAAATTCTGACCAAAGCACATGTTCTTTTTGAGGATGGAAATATGGAATGGCTCACGAACGAAGAAATGGAATTTTCTTATAGAACATCCGTCCTTCAAACGAAACGTCCAGGGATTGTTCTTGAGGCCGTTTTCCGGCTTACAGAGGGCGACAGGGAAAAAATTTCCTCTGCAATGCAAAAGAATAAGGATTACAGGAAGGAAACCCAGCCCTGGAACTTCCCATGTGCAGGCAGTATTTTCCGTAACCCGCTTCCTGAATATGCTGGCCAGCTGATAGAAAAAGCCGGCATGAAAGGCCATACCATCGGCGGTGCGCAAATTTCCAATATGCATGGGAATTTCATCGTGAATGCAGGAGATGCCAAAGCGGAAGATGTACTTGCATTAATTCAGCATATTAAAGATACAATATTTGATTTGTATGGAGTTAAAATGGAGACAGAAGTGGAAATAATCGGTCGAAAGTAACGGGGAATAATACCTTACGGATACCATTTATTGTGATATAATAATTTATTAGATAACAGTAAATGTAGTAAAAACGGCATGGCTCACATGCCGTTCTCTTCCCTAATTTAGTAATTGCATAAATTGTGCTGGACAAGCTGCTTGATTGTTTTAATTTATTGTCCATGCGCTTTTCTGAAAATATATGAAGGTATGCTCTAAATTTCGATAATTGTCTAGCTCCAGCGCCTGCCCCCTCGAGGTGTCGGGGGTGGGCAAGGCGCTTGCGTTTTTCTTAATGGGGTGATAAAAAGTGGAGAAAAGTAAGGTTGTCTCGCTAGAGGATCGAATACCGAAGCTTAAACAGCAAAGAAAAAAGAAAGCGAACAGAAGACTGATCTTTTTGCTGCTGCTTTTTTTCTCGCTGATTGTTTTAGTTATTTACTTTCAATCGCCCTTAAGCCATATTAAACAAATCAAGGTATCCGGCAATTCAATTTATGATAAAGAAGAAATTATTCAAATCAGCGGTGTTACTGAAAAAACAAATATTTGGAAGGTTGACGAAGAGGGCATTGAGGGTAAGCTTAAAGAGCTGCCTGAAATAAAATCTTCAACTGTTAAAGTTCAGCTGCCAAGCACAATTAATATTAAGGTAGATGAACTGAAGCGCATTGCCTACATAGCTAAAGAGAAGCACTACCTTCCTGTTATGGAGAATGGGAGCATATTAAAGGATGAAAAAGTTGCGGAGATCCCTGTCAACGCTCCTATCCTCAATGACTTTTCTGAGGGTGACATCCTTGATATGATGATTGGGGAGCTTGAATCACTGCCTGAAGAGGTGTTAAATTCGATTTCCGAAATCCATCATTCTCCTAAAAAGACAGATTCCAACCATATTACTTTGTATATGAATGATGGTTTTGAAGTCAGTGCTACTTTAAGAAGTTTCTCAGAAAAAATGGCACACTACCCTTCTATCATAAGCCAGCTGGATCCCGAGAAAAAAGGAATCATCGACTTGGAAGTAGGCTCATATTTTAAAGCTTATGAAACAGAGGGAGCTGAAGAAGTTGAAAAAGAAAATGAAGGTGAAGGGTAATCATGTAATATTCTCCCTGGTGTTTCTAGTACTGGGTTACATGATGGCATTTTCCTATCACCTTACACAGGGAGAAGAAGAAAAGCCGGCATTAAGCGGAAAACAGTGGGAAAGAGATTTGGAACTTCGTAATCAGCTTGTTGAACTGGAGGAAAAAAACAGAGCTCTTCAAAAAGAATTAAATACAAAACAGGAAAACGTTCTTGATATTGAAAAAGAGCTTTCACAGGAAGCCCAGGTTTATTTTAATCTTGCCGAGGATGCTGAGAAGTACAGGATGCATCTTGGCAAAGTAAAAGTAAAGGGCTCAGGGGTGGAAGTAACTCTGGCAGATGGTGATTACGATCCGGATGAAGATAATATTAACAATTATATCGTCCATGAACACCATGTCTTTAAGGTGATTAATGAACTCTATATTTCTGGTGCTTCCGCAGTTGCCATAAATGGCCAAAGACTATCACACAGTTCCTATATTGTTTGCAATGGACCTGTAATAGAAGTTGACGGCTACCAGCATCCTGCCCCTTTTGTCATCACTGCCATTGGTGATGCCGAAGTGCTTTCCTCTGCTCTGAACCTGACAGGCGGAGTAAAAGACACATTGGTAGATGAAAACATCCAATTCACATTAGAGAAAAAGGGCGAAATCATCATGGAACCATTACTGGGTTCGTAAAGCCAAACCAGCATTCGTAAGTAGAAAATTTGTCCACAGAATAATTTATTCGGGAAAGCAAGGTGGAATTAAAGTGGACAGCAAAAAGAAATTCAGCTTTACCTTTATAACAGTTGTAATTGGCTTTATGATTGCCATACAGTTTCAAACAGTTAAGGAACCGGCTGTCCGCGATACAAGGGATACCTGGCAGCTTAGAGCTGATATCCTTAAAGAAAAGGAACTGCAATTAAAACTTTTGCGTGAAATCAGTTCAAATGAAGAAAAAATTGCCCAATATGAAACAAAGCGCAAACAAAGCAAAGAGCAAGTGCTTCGCGATACGCTGGAGGAATTAAAAATGGAAGCCGGATTAAGTGAAGTGACGGGACCAGGCATAATCATAAGCATTGAACCGGTACATGAGGAGCTTCTTCTCGGCAAGCAGGCTGATTCTGTTTCCCCGGATTTGCTCAAGCGGCTTGTAAATGAGTTAAATATGTATGATGCCCAGCACATTTCCATTGGAGGCAGAAGGATCATCAACACTACTGTCATAAGGGATATTAACAGAGAGACCATGATAGACGGATATGCCTTAAATCGCCTGCCTATTGAAGTGAAAGTATTAACAGAGAATGCCCAATCTGCCGAGAAGCTTTTTAATCGCATGCAAGTATCAAATTCTGCCGAAGAATTTTTCATTGACAATCTGCGGGTTAAGGTGGAAAAGTCTGCAGAGCTTATCACGATTCCTGCATATGACGAGGCATTGAGAATCAGATATATGGAGCCTGTGATACCTGACGAAGGAGGCAAATCATAATGTGGCTTCCCGTTTTAGGATTGATCATAGGTGTGATACTTGGACTTATGACAGATATAAAAGTGCCGGATGAATACTCGAATTATCTTTCCATTGCTGTTCTTGCTGCATTGGATACTCTATTCGGAGGGATCAGGGCGCAGCTTCAAAATATTTATGATGAAAAAGTTTTCGTTTCCGGTTTCTTTTTTAACATCCTGCTGGCAGCAAGTTTAGCTTTTCTGGGTGTCCATCTTGGTGTAGACTTGTACTTAGCAGCAGTATTTGCTTTTGGAGTCAGGCTATTCCAAAATATAGCGGTCATCAGAAGAATTTTAATCGCAAAATGGTCCCAAAACAGAGAAAAAACAGAAAAAAATGATATTTAAAAAAGGGAAAATATTAGTTTTGACGAATAATTTTATAGATAAACTAACTTATTAAATCAGACAACAGCAAAAAATGATTGTTGTTCAATAATCGTAATTGTAAAAAAAAGGAGGTGCCAGAGAATGAACAGCAATGAAATATATGTTAGTCTTGACATCGGTACATCCAGTGTAAAAGTAATCATTGGGGAAATGGTCAATGACTCTTTAAATATTATTGGTGTTGGCAATGTACAGTCAGAAGGGTTACGCAAGGGGTCCATTGTTGATATAGACGAAACGGTTCATTCTATTAAAAAGGCAATCGAACAGGCTGAGAGAATGATAGGAATGGAGATAAAAAATGTGATTGTAGGAATTACCGGCAATCATGTTATGCTTCAGCCATCCCATGGTGTTGTTGCAGTCTCGAGTGAAAATAGGGAAATTACAGACGAAGATGTTGCTAGAGTCATAGACGCGGCACAAGTTGTATCAATCCCGCCGGAAAGAGACATCATTGATGTTATTCCAAAACAGTTTATCGTTGACGGATTGGACGAGATCAGTGATCCCCGCGGAATGATTGGTGTGCGGCTGGAAATGGAAGGCACCATTATTACAGGATCGAAAACGATTTTACATAACACCCTGCGCTGTGTTGAACGCGCTGGCCTTGAAATCATGGATATTACACTTCAGCCACTGGCAGCAGGTGCATTTGCTTTATCAAAGGATGAGAAAAGTCTAGGAGTTGCACTTGTTGATATTGGCGGCGGCTCCACAACCATTGCCATATTTGAAAATGGATCTTTAAAGGCAACCAGTGTTCTACCTGTAGGGGGAGACCATATCACAAAAGACTTATCTATCGGACTCCGCACATCTACAGAAGATGCAGAAAATATCAAAACAAAGTATGGCTATGCGTTCTATGACCATGCATCTGAAGATGAGGTATTCAGTGTTCCCATCATCGGAAGCGATCAGCATCAGCAATTTAATCAGCTGGAAATATCAGATATTATAGAAGCGCGGATGGAAGAGATTTTTGATCTTATCCAGCACGAAGTGAAACGTCTTGGAGCAAAAGATCTTCCAGGGGGCTATGTATTATCTGGAGGCGTAGCGAATACACAGGGAATCCTTGAACTGGCACAGGATGTTTTCCAAAATAGAGTCCGCATCGCAATTCCTGATTATATTGGCGTGAGGGAACCGCAGTATACGACTGCTGTTGGATTGATTAAGTTCGCGTATAAAAATGCTAAAATACAGGGCAGAAAAATGGAACAGCCAGTGACTGTCCCTGAAGCAAAAGAAAAACGAGTGCAAAAACCGCAACCGCAACCGAAAACAAAGCCGGAAAAACAGCCGGAAGAAAAAATCACATCAAGAGTTAAAAAGTTCCTCGGATACTTTTTCGAATAACTTGATTTGATTCGCAAGGGTTAGGGAAACGGAATCAAAAGCCATTCGGCGGATAGAAAAAAGCACTGAAAAGCCATTTTGGGAGTGCGTATAAAAAAGCGAATCAAAAAAGGTGTTCTTAGGAATATCGACGAATTAGGAGGATTAGTCATGTTGGAATTTGATACAAATTTGGATTCATTAGCAACTATAAAAGTCATCGGCGTTGGAGGCGGCGGTAACAATGCAGTAAACAGAATGATTGAACATGGTGTTCAAGGCGTTGAGTTTATTGCTGTTAACACGGATGCTCAGGCGCTGAATTTATCAAAAGCAGAAGTGAAAATGCAAATCGGAGGAAAACTTACAAGGGGACTTGGAGCAGGTGCCAACCCTGAAGTAGGTAAAAAAGCTGCAGAAGAAAGTAAAGAGCAGGTAGAAGAAGCATTGAAAGGTGCGGATATGGTATTCGTCACAGCTGGAATGGGAGGAGGGACTGGAACAGGTGCGGCTCCAGTCATCGCCCAGATTGCACGAGATTTAGGAGCTCTTACTGTTGGTGTTGTTACGCGCCCATTCACTTTTGAAGGCCGCAAGCGTTCCACTCAGGCAGCCGGCGGTATTGCTGCTATGAAGGAAGCGGTTGATACGCTGATCGTCATTCCTAATGACAGGCTATTGGAAATCGTTGATAAAAGCACTCCAATGCTTGAAGCTTTCCGTGAAGCGGATAATGTTCTGCGCCAGGGTGTGCAGGGTATTTCCGACTTGATTGCTGTTCCGGGATTAATTAACCTCGACTTTGCAGATGTGAAGACAATCATGTCCAATAAAGGTTCTGCCTTAATGGGTATTGGTGTCGCTGCAGGAGAAAACCGTGCAGCTGAAGCGGCGAAAAAGGCGATTTCATCACCTTTGCTTGAAACATCAATTGATGGTGCACAAGGCGTCTTAATGAATATCACTGGCGGTTCTAATCTAAGCCTGTATGAAGTACAGGAAGCAGCTGACATTGTTGCTTCTGCTTCAGATCAGGACGTGAATATGATCTTCGGTTCCGTCATTAATGAAAACCTTAAAGATGAGATTGTTGTAACGGTCATTGCAACTGGATTTAATGAAGAAGTGATCCAGCCTAAGCCTATGAGGCCAACATTCGGACAGCCTAAATCTTCTCCAGGGATGGGAACGTCTATGAAGCGTGAACCAAAGAGAGAGGAAGCTCCACAAGAATCTGTAAGAAGCAGCCAATCTCAACAGCCGGAAGAAACTTTGGATATCCCGACGTTCCTCCGCAACCGTAACCGCAGAAGATAATATTTGATTGATAAAACCCGTGGAATCAACTCGATTCCACGGGTTTTATCAATTGTTTTGAAGGTTTTTACATAAATAAGCATGGCTTAGAAATATGAGCCATGCTTATTTATATTTATACAGTCTGAGTTTCCTTTAATTGCATAGAAGGCCCAAAGAATTCGTAGCGGATATTATCCTTCTGGAAGCCTGCCTCAAGCAATGCCTCGTACATTGCCTGCATAAAAGGAACAGGCCCGCACATATAAACTATACTATCTTTATTAGGCACTATTGTGTTTAACCAGTCTGAAGTAATATAGCCTTCTTTGCTGAAGGTTTTTTCGGCCTTATCTTTTTCTGTTGGACTTTCATAGCAGAAATATGTTTTTACCAATGGATTCCTTTTTTCAATTTCCTGAACTTCCTCTGAAAATGCATGTACATTTCCGTTGAGTGCAGCATGAACAAAAATAGTCTCATGCTTTACTCCTGTTGCATCGAGATGACACAGCATGCTGTGCATTGGTGTAATACCTACCCCGCCGCTAAGCAGAACGAGAGGATTATCTATTTTATCTAGAACAAATTCTCCAGCAGGAGCACTTATCTCTATACGGTCGCCTTCTTTCAGGTCATTGTGAAGATAGCTGGAAACCTTTCCGTCCGGCTTTTCAGAATTACCTTCTTCTTTCTTTACAGAAATTCGGTAATAAGATTTTTCCGGAGAGTCGGATAGGCTGTATTGGCGGATATGTGTGTATTCCTCTCCTGGAATTATTAATTTCACACTAATGTACTGGCCCGGAAGATAGCTGGAAATATTTCCTCCATCATCAGGGGTAAAATAGAAGGAAGTAATTACATCACTTTCTTTCACCTTTTTTGCAACAGTGAATGTTCTGAAGTCATCCCAGCCTCCTGGCTTATCAGCGGCATCCTCATAAAGGCTCTTTTCTAATCCGATGAATGCATCCGCAATCACACCATATGCTTTAATCCAGGCATCAATAATTTCTTCAGTAGCAGCCTCTTTTAGCACTTCCTTGATTGCAAGAATTAAGTGCTCTCCAACAATAGGATAATGTTCAGGCTTAATGCCTAAAGATCGGTGCTTATGAGCGATTTGTGTGACAACCGGGAGTATAGCTTCCAGGTTATCGATATATTTTGCAGCAGCATATACTGAGTTTGCCAGTGCTTTTTGCTGACGGCCCTGTTTCTGATTAGCATGATTAAAGATGTTCAGCAGTTCAGGGTGATTTGTAAACATTAACTTATAAAAGGTTTTCGTAATATCTTCGCCATGTTTTTCAAGTACAGGTACAGTACTTTTAATAATTTCAATTGTTTTTGTGTCTAGCATATCAGCAAAACTCCTTCTTATTATTTTCACTGTCATTATAGTTGATATTGAAAACAAAAAATGTGATATAAATCACACCCAGCGAAAAAATGAAGGAGCAATAAATAGAAATATAATGACAAAATCCGTTGCGAATAGGGAAAATTTCTATCTTTTTGCATACAGAAAGCGACACACTTCCTTTATTGAAATGCGCTATACTTTTTTCTAACAGAATCATAGCACTTTAAATATACGAGAGAATTTGACCGCTAAAGTCAATCTATCAGATGCTGATTTTATAAAGGGGGAAGATAATTGACGGTCTATTTGGATATTATCTGGGCGTTAAATTTTATGTTTGACAGCCTTCTCCTTTATTTAACAGCCATAATACTAAAACGAGAAATCAGGCTTTGGAGGATTTTTGCAGGCGGCTTAATAGGATCGATCATCATTTTATTAGTATTTACACCATTTAATGAATATTCAAGTCATCCTGTCACTAAATTATTATTCTCGGTTGCAATGGTATTGGCTGTTTTTGGCTTTAAGCGTTTGCGCTACTTTGTAAAAGGGCTCATGACTTTTTATTTTGCTACTTTTTTAGTTGGAGGCTCCTTAATAGGCATTCATTATTTTATTAATTTTGATTTTCAGCTTTCTTCATCCGTCATGCTGGCCAGTGTTAAAGGCTTTGGTGATCCAGTCAGCTGGCTGTTTGTACTTCTTGGGTTTCCTATTGCCTGGCATTTCTCAAAGAGAAACGTTGAAGGAATTGAGATGACAAAAATTCAGTATGACTCTTTAATTATGGTGCGTGTTGTCATCAATGAAACAGAATTCCGTTTCAAAGGCCTGATTGACAGCGGCAATCAGTTATACGATCCCATTTCGAAAATGCCGGTGATGTTTATATCCATTAAAGACAGGCTTGATGAGTACCCGCCTGAAATTATTAAAATCGCAGGGAACCCGGAAGATATCATCATGGGCAGTGATTCAATTGGCGGGGATTGGGAGCATAAAATGAGGGTTATTCCATGTAAGGTTGTTGGACAAGAACACCAGTTGATTATAGGATTCAAGCCTGACCGCATTCTCCTTGAAAAAGAGAATGAAATAATAGAAGCGGAGCGTGGATTAGTTTCCTTTTCCATGCAGCAGCTTTCTGCCGACGATGCGTTTCAGTGCATCGTTCACCCTAAGATGCTCACAGGTACAAGTACAACGAAGCAGGATGCAAAAGTAAGTTAATATACTATACTCTGCAAAAACATAATTTAGAAGGAGGACAAATCATGAAAAAGTTAAAACTTCGCTTATCCTACTATTGGTATAAATTATTGATTAAGCTGGGGATCAAAACAGATGAAGTATATTATATAGGCGGCAGCGAAGCACTACCTCCTCCACTCAGTAAGGAAGAAGAAGAATTGCTCCTGATCAAGCTTCCAAAAGGAGATAAAGCTGCAAGGTCCATTTTAATTGAAAGAAATCTGCGTCTTGTTGTATATATTGCCAGGAAGTTTGAAAATACAGGCATCAATATAGAGGACTTAATCAGCATTGGAACCATTGGGCTTATTAAAGCTGTAAATACATTTAATCCAGAGAAAAAAATCAAGCTGGCTACATATGCATCCCGCTGTATTGAGAATGAAATTCTAATGTATTTAAGAAGGAACAATAAAATCCGTTCTGAAGTTTCCTTTGATGAACCCCTAAATATCGATTGGGATGGCAATGAACTGCTTCTATCCGATGTGCTTGGCACCGAGGATGACATTATCACCAAAGATCTCGAAGCAAATGTTGATAAAAAGCTGCTGTTAAAGGCATTGCATCAGCTTTCGGATCGGGAAAAACAGATAATGGAACTTAGATTTGGCCTCGGATCGGGTGAAGAAAAAACCCAGAAGGACGTGGCAGATATGCTGGGTATTTCCCAGTCCTACATTTCACGTCTGGAAAAACGAATAATAAAAAGACTAAAAAAAGAATTTAATAAGATGGTTTAGAAATTTAAACAGGAATATTTTTTTACAAAATTTTGCAAGGAGAAAACCTAGTGTTTATGATGCTTTGACCGTTTCCCCATCCGGCAGTTGGATTAGCCGGTGCATATTTTTCCTTTCCAAGGAGATACTGTTTTTTGTACAGCAGCTCCTGTGAGGAGGGAAATGGATTGACTCGAAATAAAGTAGAAATTTGCGGTGTTGATACTTCAAAGCTTCCAGTATTAAAAAACGAAGAAATGAGAGAGCTCTTCAAGCAAATGCATAAGGGGGATATAACCGCACGGGAAAAACTCGTCAACGGCAATTTGCGTCTCGTATTAAGTGTGATTCAGCGTTTTAATAACAGAGGCGAATTTGTTGATGACCTTTTCCAGGTCGGCTGTATCGGTCTAATGAAATCTATTGATAATTTTGATCTAAGTCAAAACGTTAAGTTTTCCACCTATGCAGTTCCGATGATCATTGGGGAAATACGCAGGTATCTGCGTGATAATAACCCGATCCGCGTATCACGTTCATTAAGGGACATTGCTTATAAAGCACTGCAAGTAAGAGAACGCTTAATGAGCAAAACATCCAGAGAGCCTACAGCGGAAGAAATAGCAAAAGAGCTGGATGTGCCTCATGAAGAAATCGTTTTTGCATTGGATGCAATTCAGGATCCTGTCTCCTTATTTGAACCGATTTATAATGATGGCGGGGATCCGATCTATGTGATGGATCAGCTGAGCGATGAACGGAACAAAGATATTCAATGGATTGAAGAGATAGCGCTAAAAGAGGGTATGAGAAGACTGAATGAACGGGAAAAACTGATTCTTAGAAAACGCTTCTTCCAGGGCAAAACTCAAATGGAAGTGGCCGAGGAAATCGGCATTTCCCAGGCTCAAGTTTCACGGCTTGAAAAAGCGGCAATCAAACAAATGAATAAAAATATTCAAAGCTAGCAGCCAATTTGGCTGCTTTTTATATTTACCAAACATTTTTCCTATAGGGGCAAACATATATTGAATAAGAACATAAATTGGGAGTGAAGTGTCGATGGTGAAAATATCTGAATTTCAAATGAAGGATGTTGTAAATGTAGCTGACGGCAAAAAGCTTGGAAATATTGGGGATATAGATATTAATATAAATACAGGGAAAATTGAAGCCGTCATTATCGGAGGAGCGGGGAAAGTGTTAGGCTTTTTTGGGAGAGATGCTGATATTGTCATACCGTGGAAAAATATTATAAAAATTGGTGAAGATGTCATACTGGTCCGCTATCAGGATGCGATTGAGCCAAAATATATTGAGGAGGAAGCATAAGAGTTGTTAATGGTGTCATCACTGCCTGCCTTGTGGTAAACTATAGAAAAATATGATGGGGTTAATCGCATGGAACCATTTTCTTTAAAAATGGAAGAGTATTTTGTCATAAAAGAGTGGGCGGATCGTTTTCCTAATATTACGGCCGGTTTTACAACTAAAAATGGCGGCTGCAGCCGTAATGAATACAAAACGCTTAATGTAGGATTGCATGTGAACGACAGCTATGAAGCAGTCAGCCGAAATCGGCAGCATGTGGCTGACTTGCTTGGATTTTCTCATGAAAAGTGGGTTGGTGCTGAACAAACTCATGAAATAAATATAAAAAAAGTTACGAGAAATGATAAAGGTATAGGTGCACTTATTTACGAGGATTCCTTTTCTGGTACTGACGGCTTTTTCACTTATTCTAAAGGTGTCATGCTGACCCTCTGTTATGCGGATTGTGTTCCGCTTTACTTTTTGCATGTAAAGACAGGAGCCATAGGTTTGGCACATGCAGGCTGGAAAGGTACTGTCGGGGGGATTGGCAGGAAGATGGCCGAGCTATTTGCCAAAGAAGGCATGGACTTAAGTGAGGTCCAAGCCGTGATTGGCCCTTCCATTTGCGGAAATTGTTATATAGTTGATGATCGTGTTATTTCAAAAGTGCAAAAAATACTAGAAGATGTCGATATAAAGCCATATAATCAAATTAGTGACAATCAATTCCAGCTTGATTTAAAAGAACTAAACCGGACAATTCTGATAAATGCAGGGATTCCTCATGAAAATATCATGATTACTGATTATTGCACAAGCTGTCATGAAAACTATTTTTTCTCCCACAGAAGAGATAGGGGAAAGACAGGCAGAATGATGAGCTTTATTGGCTGGAAGGAGGAAGTCGGAAGCTAAATGAGAGTAGAAGAAAATTTAAAGCAAATTGAGTCAGCTATACAGGAAGCGTGCATAAAGGCCAACCGTAAGCCAGAAGAAATTACCCTCATTGCTGTTACTAAGTACGTTTCAGCGGAAAGGGCGCAAGAAGCCCTTGAAGCAGGTATTGTTCATTTAGGTGAAAATAGGGATGAAGGACTGCTTGCCAAGTGGGATGTATTAAAGGACAAGCCAACCTGGCATTTTATAGGAACGCTGCAAACGCGTAAAGTGAAAAACATAATTGATAAAGTCGATTTTATACATTCACTGGACAGGCTTTCCCTCGCAAAGGAAATCGACAAGCGGGCGGATCGAAAGATAAATTGTTTTGTTCAGGTTAATGTCTCAGGCGAAGAGTCGAAACAGGGAATAAATCCTGAAGAAGTAGCTGACTTTATTTCATGCCTGGCTGATTATAAAAATCTCAATATCATCGGACTTATGACAATGGCTCCTCTTTCAACAGACGAGGAATTGCTTCGCTCCTGTTTCCGGAAGCTTAAGAACCTGCAAGCAAAGGTAAAAGATCTGGGATTTGATTTTGCTCCTTGTACTGAGCTTTCAATGGGCATGTCCAATGATTTTTCCCTGGCAATTGAAGAAGGTGCCACAATGGTGAGGATTGGTACTGCTTTAGTAGGCCAAAAGAGTCAGGAGGTTTGATAAAATGAGTATAAAATCAAAATTTAAAACATTTTTCTTCCTGGATGATGAATATGACTATAAGGAAGAGGAAATCATCGAAGAAGAAAGAGAGCCGGTGAAGCAGGTGCAGAAGCAGCAGCCAGTTCAAAAACAGAACATCGTCAGCCTCCAAAGTGTGCAGAAATCTTCTAAAGTAGTTCTTGTTGAACCGCGTGTATATGCAGAAGCACAGGATATTGCGGATCAGCTGAAAAACAGAAGAGCTGTCGTTGTCAATCTGCAGAGAATAGAAAAGGATCAGGCAAAGCGGATTGTTGACTTCCTAAGCGGAACCGTTTATGCCATCGGCGGAGATATTCAAAAGATCGGAACTGATATTTTTCTATGTACACCTGACAATGTTGAGGTATCAGGAAACATCTCTCAGCTGATGAAAGAACAAGAATTAGAAAATACGAGGTGGTAGCATTTAATGGAATTAGTATTTGGGATATTGTCATCTGCAATTTATTATTACTCGTGGGCACTGATTATTTATATTTTGCTGTCCTGGTTCCCTAATGCCAGGGAATCAGCTTTTGGGCAGTTTCTTGCAAGGATTTGTGAACCGTACCTTGAGCCTTTCCGCAAAATCATTCCTCCGCTTGGAATGATTGATATTTCTCCAATTGTGGCTATCTTAGTTTTGAGATTTGCCACTGGAGGTTTGCAGCAGCTTTTTTATTGGATTTCATAAGATTACAAACAGGGCTATCAAAATGGCCCTTTTTTATTTGCCTAAAATGGAGGTTCACTTAAATATGACCATTTATCAGCACTTCCGGCCGGAAGAAAAAGAATTTATTGATCAGGTTCTTAACTGGAAGGACCTTGTGGAAAATACATATGCACCAAAGCTTACTGATTTTCTTGATCCAAGGGAGCAGCAAATCCTTAAAAGCGTCATAGGACAGCATTCCGGAATCTTATTTGCTTTATTTGGCGGAACTCCAGATGCTGAGAGAAAGAGAGCCCTGATATTTCCGGATTACTATGAAAGCGATGAGGATGATTTTCAAATTCGGCTCTTTGAACTGGAATATCCAAAAAAGTTTGTAACCATTGAACACCCGCAAGTCCTGGGCAGTCTAATGTCTTTGGGGCTAAAAAGAGGGAAGTTCGGTGATATCCTTTTTGAAGATGACAGAATCCAGTTTTTTGCAGCACAAGAAATTGAAGATTACATCAGCCTGCAGCTGCAGTCAATTGGCAGAGCTTCCGTGTCGCTGAAAAAACAGCCCTTTTCAGAGGCAATCCAATCAGCAGAAGTGTGGAAAGAAAGCTCTATCACCTCTTCATCCTTGAGATTGGACACAGTCATCTCAGCCATCTACAATATCTCCAGGCAAAAATCCCAGCTATATATACAGCAGGGACTAGTAAAAATCAATTGGACGCAAATTGAAAACCCTTCATTTGAATGCCAGCAAAGCGACATCATCTCAGTCAGGGGACATGGCCGTTCCAAAATCATAGAAATAGATGGGAAAACAAAGAAAGACAAATGGAGGATTATTGCTGGGAGGCAGAGATAGCTATTTATTTTTTATAAAATTGAAGGAATTTGAAACAACCTGTCGAATAAATAATCAAAAGGCAACGGAGTCTGCTATAATTAAATGGAACCAGCAGGCTCAAATCAATTTACATAAGATCAACAGACCTGGGAGGTGGCACACATGCCATTAACACCGTTAGATATTCATAACAAGGAATTCAGTAAAGGATTCCGCGGTTATGACGAAGATGAAGTGAACGAATTCCTTGACCAGATCATAAAGGACTACGAAATCCTGATCAGGGAAAAAAAAGAGCTTGAAGAAAAGCTCAATGATACGAACGAACGCATTGGCCACTTTACCACAATTGAAGAAACACTTAATAAATCTATTGTGGTTGCACAGGAAGCAGCAGAGGAAGTAAAGCGCAATGCCCATAAAGAAGCGAAGCTAATCATTAAAGAAGCTGAAAAGAATGCTGACAGAATTGTGAACGAATCCCTATCCAAAGCGAGAAAAATCGCGCTGGATATTGAAGATTTAAAGAAACAGTCCAAAGTATTCCGGACACGTTTCAAAATGCTTGTTGAAGCACAGCTGGATATGCTGAACAACGATGATTGGGATCATTTAATGGAATATAAGCTGGATTCCACTGAACTTAAATCATTAAGAGAAGAAGAATCACTGGCTTGACGAATGCTGGAAATATCGCATATAATTTTAAAACAAAGTAAAATACGATGTTTATCAACAATGAGAGGGACAGTACAGTCTTTTCAGGAGCTTATGTACAGAATGGCATACTCACTCTGTAAGCGAGCCGGGGATGGTGGAAGCCCGGGTATAAGCAAAAGCTGGAAAATCACCCTTGAGTTCCTTGCCGAACGTACAACCATCAGTAGGCCAAGGCGGATCATTCACGTTAAGAATTCTTTGAGCGGATGAAATTTAATCATATTTCATCTACAAGGGTGGTACCGCGGGAGAATATAACCTTCTCGTCCCTTTTTGGGATGAGAAGGTTTTTTGTATTTAACTGTGGTTTTTCTCAGCTCTCATTGGCTATCATGGTATTTAATGAGTTATAAACAGGAGGCAAAGGAATGGATTACAAAGAAAGTTTATTAATGCCAAAAACCGAATTCCCAATGCGCGGCAATCTTCCAAAGCGCGAACCTGAAATTCAGGCAAAATGGGAAGAGATGAATATTTATGAAAAGGTCCAGGAACGGACAGCAGGCCGTCCGATGTTTGTTCTGCATGATGGTCCTCCATATGCAAATGGCGACATCCACATCGGCCATGCGCTGAACAAAATCTTAAAGGATTTCATCGTACGTTCTAAGTCGATGACTGGCTATAATGCTCCATATGTTCCTGGCTGGGATACACATGGTCTGCCAATTGAGCAAGCGTTGACAAACAAAGGCGTAAAGCGTAAAGAAATGAGTGTTGCGGAGTTCCGCAAGCTTTGTGAAGAGTATGCATATGAGCAGATTGACAGCCAGCGCGGTCAATTTAAGCGCTTAGGCGTCCGCGGTGACTGGGAGAATCCTTACATCACTCTAAAGCCTGAGTACGAAGCCCAGCAAATTAAAGTATTTGGGGAAATGGCGAAAAAAGGCTATATCTATAAAGGCAAAAAGCCTGTTTATTGGTCTCCGTCATCTGAATCTGCTCTGGCTGAAGCTGAAATTGAATACAAAGATAAGCGTTCGCCATCCATCTATGTAGCATTTAAAGTGAAGGATGGTAAAAATGTATTGGATCAAGACACTCATATTGTCATCTGGACTACAACTCCATGGACCATTCCGGCAAACCTCGGAATTTCAGTTCATCCGGACCTTACCTATAGTGTAGTTGAGGCAAACGGCAAAAAATTTATGGTTGCTGAAGATTTATTGGCTGCTGTGGCTAAAGAGTTTGAATGGGAAGATTATAAAGTTGTCCAATCGGTAAAAGGGACCGACCTTGAGAATGTAGTTGCCGAGCATCCCCTGTATGGCCGTGATTCCCTTGTCATGCTGGGTGAGCATGTAACAACTGATGCTGGTACTGGATGTGTTCATACTGCTCCTGGCCATGGAGAAGACGATTTCCATGTCGGCATGAAGTACGGGTTAGACGTATTATGCCCGGTTGATGATAAAGGAAACATGACTAGTGAAGCTCCTGGCTTTGAAGGTTTATTCTATGATGCAGCCAATAAGCCAATTACTGAAAAACTAGAGGAAGCTGGCGCTTTATTAAAACTTACTTTTATTACTCACTCTTATCCGCATGACTGGAGAACGAAAAAGCCAGTTATATTCCGTGCTACTGCCCAATGGTTTGCATCCATTAAAGATTTCCGCAATGAACTTTTGGAAGCTGTTAAGGAAACAAATTGGTATCCTGCATGGGGTGAGACCAGACTATTTAACATGGTCCGGGACCGCGGTGATTGGTGTATCTCCCGCCAGCGTGTATGGGGCGTGCCAATTCCTGTCTTTTATGCGGAAAATGGGGAAGAGATTATCACAGATGAAACCATTGAACATGTATCAAATCTTTTCCGTGAACATGGTTCGAACATCTGGTTCGAGAGAGAAGCGAAAGAACTGCTGCCTGAAGGATTTACACATCCGGGAAGCCCGAAAGGGCAGTTTACAAAAGAAACGGATATCATGGACGTTTGGTTCGATTCCGGTTCTTCCCATCAGGCAGTTCTTCTAGAGCGCGACGATTTACAGCGTCCTGCAGATTTATACCTTGAAGGCTCTGATCAATACCGAGGCTGGTTTAACTCTTCACTTTCAACTTCAGTAGCAGTAACAGGAAAAGCACCTTATAAAGGTGTGCTGAGCCACGGATTCACACTTGATGGCGAAGGAAGAAAAATGAGTAAATCCATCGGTAACGTAGTTGTTCCGGCAAAAGTCATGAACCAGCTTGGTGCTGACATTCTGCGTTTATGGGTGGCGTCAGTTGATTATCAGGCTGATGTCCGGGTATCTGATGCTATTCTTAAGCAGGTTGCAGAAGTATATAGAAAGATCCGCAATACGTTCCGCTTTTTGCTTGGAAATCTGGATGATTTTAACCCGGCAACAGACTCGGTTTCATTTGAAAACCTGCGAGAAGTTGACCAGTTTATGCTGGTTAAGCTGAATAAACTGATCAAGAATGTTCGCGAGTCTTATGATCGCTATGAATTTGCCAGCATCTACCATGCTGTCAATAATTTCTGTACATTGGACCTTAGTGCATTCTATCTTGATTTTGCAAAAGATGTCCTTTACATTGAAGCGAGAGATAATGCAGAACGCCGTGCTATTCAAACTGTTCTATATGAGAGCCTCATTGCCCTGACAAAACTTGTTGCACCTATCCTTTCCCATACTTCAGATGAAGTTTGGAGCTTTATTCCGAATGTGAAGGAAGTAAGTGTACAATTGACGGATATGCCTGAATATCAAGAGCTTCCAAACGCGAAGCAGCTGGAAGAAAAGTGGACTGCATTCATGAAGCTTCGCAATGATGTTCTTAAAGCATTGGAAGAAGCGCGTAATGAAAAGGTGATCGGCAAATCTCTGACTGCTAAAGTAACCCTTTATGTAAACGATCAAGCTAAGAGCCTTCTGGATTCAATTCAGGAAAATCTTCAGCAGATCTTTATCGTTTCTGGATTTGAGGTAGCAGGCAGCCTGTCAGATGCACCTGATAATGCTGTGAAATTTGAAAACACAGCAATTGTTGTTTCCAAAGCTGAAGGCGAAACATGTGACCGCTGCTGGACAGTTACTCCAGAAGTCGGCCAGACAGAAGGCTATGATACTCTCTGCCCTCGCTGTGCTGAGGTTGTAAAAAATAATTATAGCCACTTGGCTTAAATATTGGCAGTCCCTCAAATATTTGGGGGACTGTTTTTTTGACAAATGGAGTTCTTTTTTTATCATAATCATAAAGGGGCTTCGGAATTCCTTTTTATAAATAATTCCACCTTCACTAAATGTTGTGCCGTTTGCTAAAAGTTTGCCCGTGTCTGAAATCCGTTCCGAGAAAATAATAAAGTAAACATCACAGAACGGAGGAAACGGCATGGATGCAAAGGCAGAAGGGCTATATACAGAACTCCGTAATACAAGACAGGAAATATTGGAAAGGCTAATGGAAGGCAATAGTTCCGCTTTGATAAAACCTATTTTATTGGAAGAGCTGCATGATATTGAACAAACACTCAGCAAAATTGAATCTGGAAGTTTTGGCAAATGTGAAATTTCAGGTGAGCTGCTTCCGGCAGATTTGCTGCAGGTGATCCCTACTTTAAAAACAATGGAGGACTGCAGCAGGCTGGGGAAATTCTACAGAAAATCTATTTTCCACTGAGTTTAGGCGTGTGCTGTGTTTTTTATTCAGTTTGTGCTAAAATGCAAAGGTAATGATATGAGATATGGGGGTTGCCTTTGTGTTTTATTACATAATTGCATTGTTCGTAATTGCACTTGATCAGTTTACGAAATGGCTGATCGTAAAGAACTTTGAATTAGGGGAAAGTGTTAAAGTTATTGAGGACTTTCTTTATATTACATCGCACCGCAACCGTGGCGCTGCCTGGGGCATCCTGCAGGGGCAAATGTGGTTTTTCTACGTAATAACCGTTATTGTCATAATTGGTATCATTTATTACATTCAAAAAGCAGCCAAAGGCAAATTGCTTCTTGGAGTCTCTTTGGGCCTGATGCTGGGCGGAGCGATTGGAAACTTTATTGACAGGGTATATCGAAAAGAAGTGGTGGATTTCGTAAACACTTATATTTTTGGCTATGACTTCCCCGTTTTCAATATTGCTGACTCGGCGCTGGTCATTGGTGTAGGGTTATTGATGATTCAGATGCTGCTTGAAGAGAGAGAAGCAAAGAAGAAGGAGAAATCTTATGGAGAAAATGGAACACATCATTCCTGATGAACAGGCAGGAGAAAGAATAGATAAAGTGTTATCCACATTGAATGCGGATTGGTCAAGAACGCAGGTTCAGCAATGGATCAAAGGCGGCAATGTTCTTGTAAATGGGCAGAAGCCGAAAACCAATTACAAATGTACGGCAAATGATAAAATTGAAATATCAATTCCTGAACCTGAAGAATTGGATGTCGTGCCAGAAAAAATGGATCTGGATATTTATTATGAAGATAAAGATGTCCTGGTGGTAAATAAACCAAAAGGAATGGTGGTCCATCCGGCAGCCGGGCATGGCACTGGCACTCTTGTAAATGGACTTATGGCACATTGTACAGATCTTTCAGGAATTAATGGGGTCATGAGGCCAGGAATTGTTCACAGAATCGATAAAGATACATCGGGACTTCTTATGGTTGCAAAGAATGATATGGCACATGAAAGTCTTGTGAACCAGCTGATGAATAAAACCGTTACACGTAAGTACCGTGCCATTGTCCATGGAATTATTCCCCACGATTATGGAACAATTGATGCCCCTATTGCCCGCGATCCCAAAGACCGTCAAAGCATGACCGTTGTTGACAATGGAAAACATGCGGTTACGCATTTTCAGGTCCTTGAGCGTTTCAGGGATTTTACACTGGTGGAATGCCAGCTTGAAACGGGAAGAACCCATCAAATCCGTGTTCATATGAAATACATTGGCTATCCTCTGGCAGGAGATCCTAAATACGGTCCAAGAAAGACTCTTGATCTTGGCGGACAAGCACTGCATGCAGGTGTTCTTGGATTTGATCATCCAAGATCAGGTGATTACCTGGAATTTGAAGCACCTATGCCTGCTTATTTCGAGGAGCTATTAGGTAAACTGGCAAATAATCGTTGACAACTGTCCAATTGTGCTATAAGATGACTATAGTTGAATAAGTCCTTTAAAACAGTCCCGTGAGGCTGGGAAGGAAACGGATTGAATAAGGAGAATTGTATCCTTATTCTGCAGCAGCAGAATCGTTTACCCTCTCGCCAGATCGGTGAGAGGGTTTTTTGTATATAACATTAACTGAAGAGAATCAGATAATAGAGGTGATCAGAATGCCGCAGCAAAAAGCAATTGTTTTGGATGACCAGGCAATCAGGAGAGCGCTGACAAGGATTGCTCATGAAATCATAGAGAAAAATAAAGGGATCGAAAATTGCATCCTGATTGGAATCCGTACCAGGGGGATTTACCTTGCGAACCGCCTGGCCGAGCGGATCGAACAAATCGAAGGTGCCAAAATTGATGTAGGCGAACTTGATATCACTCTCTATAGAGATGATCTTACGAAAAAGACCGAAAATCAGGAGCCGCTTGTCAAAGGCTCGGATGTTCCAAAAGATATAAATGATCAGAAAGTGATCCTGGTCGATGATGTTCTTTATACAGGAAGAACAGTTAGAGCCGCCCTTGATGCGCTGATTGACATCGGACGGCCATCTCAGATTCAGCTGGCAGTCCTCGTTGACCGGGGCCATAGAGAGCTTCCTATAAGAGCTGATTATGTTGGGAAAAACATACCAACCTCCAGTTCGGAGAAAATTGTTGTCGAGCTGAAGGAAGTGGATGAAAACGATCAAGTAAGCATTTTTGAAAATTAAATAGCCCTTTTAAATGCAGTCCAGAGAGGCTGGCAAAGGGGAACTCAGCAGAATCAGTCTGTCTTTTGCTGTGCTCTTTTACCCTCTTTGCGACTCTGGCAAAGAGGGTTTTTTAATAAGAATGTATAAATTCTGAAGTTAGATAACTGTCTAGCTCCAGCGCATACCCTCTCGAGGTTACAAGCCAAACCTCCCAAAAAGGCAAAGAACACCTTTCCGTGAGGCTCGTCTTGTGATTGTCGGGGGTGGGCAAGGCGCTTGCGCTTTTCTTAATAAAAAGCAGAGGAGAGATCGGAATGAATAAGCCTATTCTAGATATAAAAGACGTTCCAAACCCAGCCCACTGGCTGACATTAAGTATACAGCACTTATTCGCAATGTTTGGAGCTACCATACTTGTACCTTACTTAGTTGGATTGAATCCTGCCATAGCTTTAATCTCAAGCGGACTTGCAACGATAGCTTTTCTCATCATTACTAAATGGCAGGTACCGGCATACTTAGGATCCTCCTTCGCATTCATTGCCCCGATCATCGCTGCCAAAGCTGCTGGCGGCCCGGGTGCTGCCATGATCGGCAGCTTCATGGCTGGACTTGTGTATGGAGCTGTAGCCTTGATTATTAAAAAAGCAGGCTATCGCTGGATTATGAATCTGCTTCCGCCAATTGTGGTAGGCCCTGTGATCATAGTAATCGGATTGGCATTAGCAGGTACAGCAGTCGGAATGGCTATGAACAACCCTGAAACAGGTGAATACAGCATGCTGCATTTCTCAGCAGCGCTCATCACTTTAGGTGCAACAATCATCTTCTCCATCTATGCAAAAGGAATGCTCAGCATGGTGCCGATTCTTGCAGGTATCATCATCGGCTATGTATACTCACTGGCAGTGGGCCTGATAGACTTCTCGCTTGTACAGCAGGCATCCTGGTTCGAAATGCCGGAATTCTTAATCCCGTTCGCTGATTATGAAGTTAGGGTAACCCTTGATCTGGCACTTCTAATGATTCCGGTGGCTGTTGTGACAATCTCTGAACATATCGGCCATCAGCTTGTCCTTGGAAAAGTAGTTGGGAGAGATTACATTAAAGAACCGGGACTTCACCGCTCCATCCTTGCTGATGGAACAGGAACAATGATCTCGGCATTAATCGGGGGTCCGCCAAAGACAACTTACGGTGAAAACATTGGCGTACTGGCCATCACGAAAATTTACAGTGTCTATGTACTAGCAGGTGCTGCAGTCATCGCCATCATCTTCGGATTCATTGGCAAGGTAACAGCACTCATCAGCTCGATCCCTACTCCAGTTATGGGCGGCGTGTCGATCCTGCTGTTCGGGATCATCGCATCATCAGGATTAAGAATGCTTGTTGACAGCAAAGTGGATTTTGGAAACAACCGTAACCTGGTAATCGCCTCAGTCATCCTTGTACTCGGAATTGGCGGAGCTCATATTGAAATTTGGGCATTCAAACTGGAAGGAATGGCACTGGCAGCAATCAGCGGCGTTCTCCTGAACCTGATTCTCCCTGGCAGAGAAGAGGCTAAGGAAGATATGTTTGAAGCTGAAAACGAAAAAAAAAATAATGTAGCTTAACGCTTTTTAACAAAGTCCAGAGAGGCTTAAAAGGGTGTTGGCGGCAAACTGGCTATACGGTATCTCAGTTTATCCGTATATCTGGCTGCCTCAACTTTGCAGCACCCTGACCAAATCGGCAGGGTGCTTTTTTTGAAGAGGAGGAATAACATGAAACATTTGCTCACTACCTCAGAGTTAGAAATTAAAGAAATCAATACAATACTTGAAGATGCGCAACACTTTTTAAACGGCGGAACATGGACTCCTGAACAAAAGGTTTTTGTCGCCAACCTCTTTTTTGAGAATAGCACAAGAACAAAATGCAGCTTTGAAGTGGCGGAAAGGCGGCTTGGACTGGACATAATCCCATTTGAAGTCAGCACGTCAAGTGTATCCAAGGGTGAGTCACTATACGATACGGTAAAAACGCTTGAAGCAATCGGTGTGCATGCAGTCGTCATCCGCCATAGCCAGGATCGCTTCTTTGACGAATTGGCAGATAAAAGCGGTGTTTCCATCCTGAATGCAGGGGACGGCTGCGGCCACCATCCAACACAATCACTGCTTGACCTGCTGACAATTAAACAGGAATTCGGTTCCTTTGAAGGATTAAAAGTAGCCATCATCGGTGATATTGCACATAGCCGTGTCGCAAGATCTAATGCAGATGCACTTGTCCGGCTCGGTGCGAAGGTTGTTTTCTCAGGTCCAAAAGAATGGTTCAATGAAGAATTGCTTGATAATGGCATGTATGAAGATGTTGACACAGCTATTGAAACTTCTGATGTTGTCATGCTGCTGAGAATCCAGCATGAGCGGCATGAGTCGAAAGCCAATCAAACGGCTGAAGAATACCACCTGGCATATGGCCTTACAGAAGAACGTGAAAGAACTATGAAGCCAAACAGCATTATCATGCATCCGGCGCCAGTAAATCGGGGTGTAGAAATAGCAGATTGCTTGGTGGAATGCGATCGTTCCAGAATTTTCAAACAAATGCAAAATGGTGTGTACATCCGAATGGCTGTATTAAAAAGATCAATTGAACATATTGAAGGGGGAGCTAATCATGTCAACATTAATCAAAAATGGCCAGTTGCTTACTAAGGAAGGGAACTTTGAAAAAACCGACATTTTCATAGAGTCAGGAAAAATCGCCGGGATAGGTGCAGGTATCGAGAAAAAGGCACAGGAAGTGATTGATGCAGAAGGCCTATTGATTGCACCAGGCTTTATAGATCTGCATGTACACTTGCGTGAGCCTGGCGGTGAAAAGAAAGAGACTATTGAAACTGGTACAAAGGCAGCAGCCAAAGGCGGTTTCACAACGGTTGCGGCGATGCCGAATACCCGGCCTGTACCTGATACGAAAGAACAGCTTGAAAAATTGAACAACCGTATTGAGGAGACTGCGTCGGTCAAGGTTCTGCCGTATGCATCAATTACAATCCGTGAGCTTGGCCAGGAATTAACAGATTTTAAAGCACTGAAAGAAGCTGGAGCGTTTGCTTTTACAGATGATGGAGTTGGGGTGCAATCAGCTGCCATGATGCTGCAGGCAATGAGGAACGCCGCAGAGATAAGAATGCCGATTGTTGCGCACTGCGAAGAAAATACCCTCATTAACAAAGGTTCCGTACATGATGGAGTTTTTGCTAAAGAGAATAGTTTAAATGGTATTCCTTCCGTCTGTGAATCAGTGCAAATCGCAAGGGATGTACTCCTTGCCGAAGCTGCTGGCTGCCACTATCATGTCTGCCATATCAGCACTAAAGAGTCCGTCAGGGTGGTAAGAGATGCAAAGCGGGCAGGCATCATGGTAACGGCCGAAGTGACACCTCATCATCTCCTTCTAAGTGAAGAGGATATCCCAGGTCTGGATGCAAACTTTAAAATGAATCCCCCACTAAGAGGTGCAGATGACAGAGCAGCCTTAATAGAAGGATTACTGGACGGCACGATTGATTTTATCGCGACCGACCATGCACCTCATACAGCAGCAGAAAAAGAAGAGGGGATGGAGCTGGCGCCGTTTGGAATTGTTGGACTAGAAACAGCCTTTCCGCTCCTTTACACCCACTTCGTCGAGAAGGGGATATTCACGCTAAAACAGCTGATTGATTTTTTAACAATCAAGCCAGCAGAGGCATTCGGCTTACAATCAGGAAGAGTGGAAGCAGGTAATATCGCAGATCTTGTCCTGCTTGATCTAAACCGCCAGGAAAAAATTGACCCTGCCCAGTTCTTATCAAAAGGGAAAAACACGCCATTTACTGGCTGGGATTGTAAAGGATGGCCGGTTATGACAATAGCAGGCGGAAAAATTGTTTGGAACAGAGGGAGTGTAAGAGCATGAAAAAACAGCTGATTCTGGAAGACGGAACAATTTTTATTGGAAAAGGATTTGGAAGCGATACGAATTCTATTGGAGAGGTAGTATTCAATACAGGAATGACGGGTTATCAGGAAATCCTCTCTGACCCTTCCTACTGCGGACAAATTGTAACATTGACATATCCTTTAATCGGAAATTATGGAATTAATCGAGATGATTTTGAATCAATTTCCCCTGCAATTTCCGGGTTCATTGTTAAAGAAGCAAGCGAGTTTCCTTCAAACTGGAGAAATGAACAATCAATTGATGAATACTTTAAGATGAAAAACATCCCCGGAATTGCTGGGATTGATACTAGGAAATTAACAAGAATTATCAGGCAGCATGGTACGCTGAAAGGTGCTATTTGCAGCATAAGTGAAAGCCCGGAATTAATCATTGAAAAACTGCGTGCAACAAAGCTTCGGAACGATCAGGTTAAGCAAGTTTCCACTCAGACACCTTATCCAAGCCCCGGCCGCGGCAGAAGGGTAGTCCTTGTGGATTTCGGCATGAAACACGGTATCTTAAGAGAATTGAACAAACGGGATTGTGATGTGATTGTTGTGCCTTATAATACAACAGCTGAAGAAATTCTCAGCATGAGCCCGGATGGGGTTATGCTTTCAAATGGACCTGGAGACCCGAAAGATGTTCCGGAAGCCATCATAATGATTAAAGGTCTGTTAGGAAACGTGCCTATTTTTGGGATTTGCCTGGGACATCAGCTTTTTGCCCTTGCATGCGGTGCCAATACAGAAAAAATGAAATTCGGCCATCGCGGTTCAAACCATCCGGTTAAAGATCTGCAAACCGGAAAAGTAGCTTTAACATCTCAAAACCATGGATATTCAGTGGAAGAAAACTCAGTTTCGGGTACTCCTTTGGAAGTAACACATATTGCATTAAACGATGGAACGATTGAAGGCTTAAAACATAAAGAAGTCCCTGCGTTCACTGTGCAATATCATCCTGAGGCTTCACCGGGACCAGAGGATGCAAATGGATTATTTGAACAATTCCTGCAAATGATTGAATCACATAAAGAGGAAGGTGCTGCAGCATGCCAAAGCGTACAGATATAAAAAGCATTTTAGTAATCGGATCAGGACCAATTGTCATCGGACAGGCAGCAGAGTTTGATTATGCCGGAACACAGGCCTGCCTTGCATTGAAAGAGGAAGGTTATCGCGTCATCCTTGTAAACTCAAATCCTGCTACCATCATGACAGATACTGAAATTGCTGACGCAGTATATATAGAGCCGCTTACGCTGGAATTCGTCAGCCGCATCATCCGAAAAGAACGCCCTGATGCCCTTGTACCTACTCTTGGGGGACAGACAGGATTAAACCTGGCAGTAGAGCTTGCTGAATCAGGTGTTTTGGAAGAATGTGGGGTTGAAATCCTCGGTACAAAATTATCTGCTATTCAAAAAGCGGAAGACCGGGATCTTTTCAGAAATCTGATGAATGAACTTGGCGAGCCGGTGCCTGAAAGTGAAATTATCCATAACCTGGAGGAAGCATATAAGTTTGTAAATAGGATTGGCTATCCGGTCATCGTACGCCCTGCTTTCACATTAGGGGGAACAGGCGGGGGAATCTGCCACGATGAAGAGGAGTTAATCGAAATTGTGACAAGCGGCTTGAAGAACAGCCCTGTAACACAGTGCCTGCTTGAAAAGAGCATTGCGGGCTTCAAAGAAATTGAGTATGAAGTGATGCGAGACTCCAATGACAATGCGATTGTTGTCTGCAATATGGAAAACTTCGATCCTGTAGGTGTCCACACAGGTGATTCCATTGTTGTAGCTCCAAGCCAAACTTTGAGTGATCGTGAGTATCAGCTGCTAAGAAACACTTCATTAAAAATTATCCGCGCCCTCGAGATTGAAGGAGGATGCAATGTCCAGCTGGCACTTGATCCGGATAGCTTCAATTATTACATCATCGAAGTTAACCCGCGTGTCAGCCGTTCATCAGCACTTGCATCAAAGGCAACAGGTTATCCGATTGCCAAACTGGCAGCCAAGATAGCGGTGGGGCTGACACTCGATGAAATGATGAATCCTGTCACAGGAAAAACATACGCCTGCTTTGAACCGGCATTGGATTATATTGTCTCAAAAATCCCGCGTTGGCCGTTTGATAAATTCGAATCGGCGAACCGTTCGCTTGGAACCCAAATGAAGGCTACAGGTGAAGTAATGGCGATAGGGCGCACATTTGAAGAATCTCTTCTGAAAGCAGTCCGTTCACTTGAAGCAAACGTTTATCATCTTGAGCTGAAGGACGCTGACCAAATTTCTAATGAATTGATCGAAAAGCGGATTCGAAAAGCCGGCGATGAACGTTTGTTTTATATCGGAGAAGCCATCAGAAGGGGAGTCACCATCGAGACGATCCATGAATGGAGCAGGATTGATCTATTCTTCCTTCATAAGATTAAGAAAATCGTAGATTTTGAGAGTGTATTAACAGAAAATCCTTTTGACCCTGAAACAGGGAAAGCTGCAAAGGAAATGGGATTTGCCGATCTGGTAATTGCCAGGCTGTGGGATTCAAGTGAAATGGCAGTATACAGCTGGAGAAAAGAACATGATATTGTACCGGTTTATAAAATGGTTGATACATGTGCAGCAGAATTTGAATCTGAAACACCGTATTTCTATGGAACATACGAAGATGAGAACGAATCGGATGTAACTGGCCGTAAAAGTGTTGTTGTTCTGGGCTCAGGTCCAATCCGGATTGGCCAGGGAGTAGAGTTTGACTACTCAACTGTCCACGCAGTATGGGCAATCAAGGAAGCAGGCTATGAAGCAATCATCATTAATAATAATCCGGAAACTGTCTCTACGGACTTTAGCATCTCCGATAAGCTTTATTTTGAGCCGCTTACGATTGAAGATGTTATGCACATCATTGACCTTGAGAAGCCAGAAGGTGTAGTTGTGCAATTTGGCGGACAAACGGCTATTAATCTTGCAGCAGATCTGGTAAAGAGAGGAGTGAAAATTCTCGGAACTTCTCTTGAAAACTTAGACCGGGCAGAAGACCGTGATAAATTTGAGCATGCCCTTGCAGAGCTGGGCATTCCTATGCCAAAAGGAAAGACTGCCCTATCTGTGGAGCAGGCAGTAGCGATTGCCGGTGAAATCGGTTATCCCGTGGTTGTCCGTCCATCATATGTACTTGGCGGAAGAGCCATGGAGATAGTTTATAAAGAAGCAGAGCTTCTACATTATATGGAAAACGCTGTAAAAGTGAATCCGGAGCACCCAGTATTAATCGACCGGTATCTGACTGGGAAGGAGATTGAAGTGGACGCCATTTCGGATGGGGAAAATGTGCTCATCCCGGGCATCATGGAGCATATTGAAAGAGCTGGAGTACACTCAGGAGATTCCATTGCAGTCTATCCCCCGCAAAACATTTCAGAGGCAATCAAAGACAAGCTTGTTGAGTATACCGAGAAGATGGCTAGGGGCCTTGGCATTATAGGACTCCTGAATATCCAGTATGTAGTGGCAAAAGGGGAAGTATATGTCCTTGAAGTCAATCCGCGTTCAAGCCGGACCGTTCCTTTCTTGAGCAAGATTACAAATGTGCCAATGGCCAAAATCGCCACGAAGGTTATCATGGGGCAAACTTTGGCTCAGCAGGGCTGCGGATCCGGCCTTCTGCCGGAGAGAAAAGGCGTGTTTGTAAAAGTGCCGGTGTTCTCATTTGCGAAATTAAGAAGAGTAGACATCACTTTAGGGCCTGAAATGAAGTCAACTGGAGAAGTTATGGGAAAAGATTCAACGCTTGAAAAAGCCCTTTATAAAGGCCTTGTTGCTTCCGGCATGAAAATCCAGCCGTTTGGAACGGTACTAATGACTGTCGCAGACAAGGATAAGGAAGAAGCTCTGCAGCTGGCAAAGAGATTTGTATCCATCGGCTACAGGCTAATGGCGACAAGCGGGACAGCTTTATTCCTTAAAACTGCCGGCATTCCTGTAAAAGTAACTGGAAAAATCGGGTCAGAAGGGCCAAACCTTCTGGATGTCATTAGAAATGGCGAAGCCCAATTTGTTATAAATACTCTAACAAAAGGAAAACAGCCTGCCAGAGATGGCTTCCGCATCCGCCGTGAATCGGTGGAAAATGGCGTGCCATGCCTTACTTCTCTAGATACGGCAGAAGCAATCCTTCAAGTAATCGAATCAATGAATTTCTCAGCAGATGCGATGGATAAACCAGAACAAGTCCGGGAGGCGGTTTTATCTTGATCAGACAGGAACAATGCACTGTAATATCGCAAAATAAACTTGCCGAAAACATTTATGAGCTCACCCTTCAAGGTGAGCTTGTTCATGAAATGAAAGAGCCCGGGCAATTTGTGCATTTGAAAATTTCCGGGGGTTTTGACCCGATGCTAAGAAGGCCGATCAGCATTGCTGAGATTTTACCAGATGAAAGCCAGTTTAAGATGATATACCGTGCTGAAGGCAGGGGAACGATCATGCTTTCAGAAAAAAAACATGGCGATTACGCAGATGTATTGGGGCCGCTGGGAAATGGGTTTCCAATCAGTGAAGCTGGCCGAGGGGATACAGCACTTCTTGTGGGAGGAGGAATCGGAGTACCCCCTCTATATGAGTTGTCCAAACAGCTTGTAAGCCGTGGTGTTAAGGTGATTCATGTCCTTGGCTTTCAGTCAGCAAGTGCCGTTTTTTATGAAGAAAAGTTTGCTCAGCTGGGCGAGACCTATCTGGCTACAGCTGATGGAAGCGCAGGAACAAAAGGCTTTGTTACAGATGTTATTAAAAGATTTAATATTAATTTCGATGTTTTATATTCCTGCGGCCCGACGCCGATGCTGAAGGCGCTTGAAAATCAATACTCTCATAAAAACGTATACCTGTCATTGGAAGAACGGATGGGCTGCGGCATCGGGGCGTGCTTTGCATGCGTCTGCCATACAGGGGATGACCCTGATGGATACAGTTATAAAAAAGTCTGCAGTGACGGACCGGTCTTTAAAGCAGGGGAGGTAGTTCTATGAACTCATTAAATGTCAGTCTGCCTGGACTGGAATTAAAAAATCCAATCATGCCTGCTTCAGGATGCTTTGGCTTCGGCAGAGAATTCAGCCAGCTGTATGATTTGAGTCAATTGGGTGCGATCATGATCAAGGCGACAACCTTTGAGCCCCGTTTTGGAAATCCAACACCAAGAGTGGCTGAGACCTCTGCAGGGATGCTGAATGCAATTGGGCTGCAGAATCCCGGACTGGAAAAAGTAGTGAATGAAGAACTGGTCTGGCTTGAACAATTTGATGTACCGATCATTGCCAATGTAGCCGGTTCGCAGGAAGAGGATTATGTTGCGGTTGCCAAAAAAATTTCTGCAAGCCGGAATGTACATGCGCTTGAACTCAATATCTCCTGTCCGAATGTAAAAACAGGCGGAATTGCATTTGGCACTATTCCTGAAATTGCTAAAAACCTAACGAAAAAAGTAAAAGAGGTTTCAGAGGTACCTGTCTATGTGAAGCTTTCACCAAATGTCACAAATATTGTAGAAATGGCAAAAGCAGTGGAAGATGGAGGAGCTGACGGCTTAACGATGATCAACACGCTTGTTGGCATGAGAATCGATCTAAAAACAGGCAAACCGATTTTGGCAAATAAAACTGGGGGACTTTCAGGGCCAGCCATTAAGCCTGTCGCGCTCCGGATGATATATGAAGTGAGCCAGCAGGTGTCCCTTCCGATTATCGGAATGGGGGGCATTGAATCAGCAGAGGATGTCATTGAATACTTCTATGCAGGTGCAAGTGCAGTAGCGATTGGAACAGCTAATTTCGTTGATCCTTTTGTGTGTCCGAAAATTATCGATAGGCTGCCGGAACTTATTGAAAAGCTAGGATATGAACATATTTCAGAATGTGTTGGAAGGAGCTGGAAGAAACATGAAAAAGCCGCTCATTATTGCTCTTGATTTTCCAGGAAAATTGGAAGTTAATCATTTTCTGAAGAACTTTGAAAATGAAAAATTATTTCTAAAGGTCGGCATGGAGTTATTTTACCAGGAGGGGCCTTCTATCGTTCACGATTTAAAAGAACAAGGGCATGAGATTTTCCTTGATCTCAAGCTTCATGATATTCCTAATACCGTTAAAAGTGCCATGAAGCGACTTGCGGGGCTTGGCTGCGATATGGTTAATGTACATGCCGCAGGAGGGAAAGCCATGATGGAAGCAGCACGTGAAGGACTTGAAGCCGGGAGTTCAGGGAAAAGGCCATTTTGTATTGCTGTGACGCAGCTGACAAGCACATCCGAACAGCAAATGAAATCAGAGCAATTAATTCCTGCTTCATTAAACGAATCTGTTCTTCATTATGCCAATCTTGCCAAAGAAGCAGGACTTGATGGCGTAGTATGTTCAAGTCTTGAGGCAAGGGAGATAAGTTCGCGAATAGGATCTTCCTTTTTGACTGTAACACCGGGAATACGCCTTTCATCTGACGACTCCGGAGATCAGAAGAGAGTTGCCACACCTGAATTCGCCAGAAAGGAAGGGGCTTCCGCAATTGTAGTAGGCCGCTCGATTACCAGAGCGGAAAATCCATTTGAAAAGTATATTCAATGCAAGCATTCTTGGGAGGGCGTTCTAAATGAAGCGTAAAATAGCAGAAAAATTATTAGATATAAAAGCAGTTGCATTAAACCCAAACGATCCATTTACATGGTCTTCAGGATTGCGTGCTCCGATCTATTGCGATAACCGTCTGACATTGTCTTATCCTGAAGTTAGAAAAGAAATTGCTGCCGGCCTTCAGGCAATCATTCTGGATAAATTTCCTGACGCAGAACTAATTGCAGGTACAGCAACAGCGGGCATTCCGCATGCTGCCTGGGTAAGTGACATTATGGAACTGCCAATGTGCTATGTCCGCTCCAAGGCTAAAGGCCATGGGAAAGGCAAGCAAATTGAAGGAAAAGCTGACAAAGGCCAGAAGGTTGTTGTTGTTGAAGATCTAATTTCAACAGGAGGAAGTGCCATTACTGCTGTCAAGGCTTTAAGAGAAGCAGGCTGTGAAGTGCTGGGTGTTGCGGCTATTTTTACATACCAGCTGGAAAAAGGAAATGAAATGCTGGCCGAAGAGAAAATCGAAGCATATACTTTGACCGATATTGAAGCTTTGACAGAAGTAGCCGTTGAAAATGGCTATATCCAGGAAAAGGATATGAAGAAGCTGATTGAATGGCGAAAAGATCCTGCTGAGTGGGGAAAAGTAACACAATAAAGCAGTCTTTGACAAATGAAAAAAGCAAGCATCTGAGCTTGCTTTTTTCATTTGTTTACAGACTTTGTTTTAATGACAGAACAGTTTCTTCATCTGGCGTAACGTAAACTGTCTGCTGATGGTCATATATGACAAATCCAGGTTTCGCTCCACTTGGTTTTTTCACATGACGGACTTGGGTGAAGTCAACGGGTACTGAACTGGAATTGCGGGCTTTGCTGAAGTATGCTGCTAGGGATGCAGCTTCAAGAATTGTATTTTCTGCTGGTTCCTTGCTTCGGATAACCACATGTGAACCGGGGATATCCTTTGTATGCAGCCATATCTCATCCCTTGCGGCCAATTTGTTCGTTAAATAATCATTCTGCTTATTGTTTTTTCCAACCAGTATTTCCGTTCCGTCTGAGGCGGAATAGCGGTCTAGAACAGGCTTAAGGTTCTGCTGTTTCTTGTTGCCCCGTTTTTGCCTTTCTCTAATATAACTGCCTTCAACAAGCTCCTCTCTTATTTCAGCAATGTCTCTTGTTGATGCAGTTTCTACTTGCTGCAGAAGAGATTCAAAGTATGACGCTTCCTCTTCTGCTTTCTTAATTTGCTCTTTTACTGCAATTACGGCATTTTTTGCTTTTTGGTATCTTGTAAAATATTTTTGTGCATTCTCTGATGGGGTCTTCTGGGGATCTAACGGAATGATAACTGTCCCGCCATTTTCATCGTAATAATTGAGGACTTCAGCTTCCTTCATCCCCTTTTGAATCGCATAAATATTGGCTGTGATCAATTCTCCATACAATTGATGTTTATCGGCATTTTCTGCTTCATGCAGGGTTCTTTTCAGCTTCTCAATTTTTTTCTCATTCTTTTCTTTCTCATTTACTATAAAACGTTCAAGGTCATTGGATTGCTGTTTGACCCGGTCTCTTTCCGCTTTTCCAAAATAAAAGCGGTCCAGCATTTCGCTCAAGGAATTAAAATCCCGGCTTTCCCCATTTATATGCTGGAGAGGCAATAAATAAAAGCTTTCTTTTTGTTCGCCTGCTGTAATGGCCGGCCTTATGGAATGGTCTTTTAAGAAGCTTACTAATTGCTGGAAGCTATTTGGAACAGTTGTCCTGTTTACAAGACCAGCTTGGTGTATAACTTCTTTTGCAAAAAGCGGTGAGATTCCAGCGAAGTTTGCTACAAGCTGTTTATCAACTTTCCCGCTGTTAAAGTCTATCTTTCGCAGTAAATCATCTTTATCTGCCTCGAAAGGATTCATTTTATCCTGGGACGGAGGGAGAATGTACTCCTGTCCGGGCAAAATTGCACGATGGCTATTAACTGCATAAGATACATGTTTGATGCTGTCGAGAATAATATTGCGGGATTTATCCACCAGTGTAATATTGCTGTGTCTGCCCATAATCTCAACAATGAGCTGTTTATAGGATGTATCACCAATCTCATTCCTGCCTTTAACTTCAAACACGATTATACGGTCAAGCCCGATTTGATGGACATCTTCAAGTATGTAGCCTTCCAGATGCTTTCTTAAAAGCATGCAGAACATCGGGGGCTCTGATGGGTTTTCGTGTGCTTCATTGGTAAGCTGGACTCTCGCATAGCTTGGATGGGCTGACAGCAAAAGCCTGTGATTCCTCCCATTTGCCCGCACAACTAAAATAATTTCATTCTTATAAGGCTGCTGAATCTTATTGATTCTGCCGCCCTTTAAAGTATCTATAAGCTCTTTCGTCATAGCTCTTGTAAACAAACCATCAAATGACATATTGGAACATCCTCTTCTATTAAAAATAACAGCCTATTACATTCTTCAGATATACATTATTCTTTCATTTAAATAATAAAAATCAAGTTTTAAGGCTTGGTTTATTGTCTTCACAAGGCGCTTCCGCTTTTCTAATAATAATAGCATTTTTTTTGACAGGGCTGAATATGCTTTCTTTAGAGTGAGATTGGACAACTCTGCTTCACTTGATTTAGCAGAAGAAGCAGGACGGTCTGCCATCTGGCGGATTCTCTTAAAGTCTGGCTGTGAGTGCTGATGAATTTCTTTACTATTGTATCCCTTCTCCATGCAGCTCATGGCTTTTCTCAAACCACAAAGGAGGAAGTGTGATGTCCGGATGAAGTTCCATGAAATGAATGAAAGGGAGGTTGAGCAAGCCTTAAATACAGATATTAAGGCGGGCTTAACAGAGGATGATGTAAAAAAACGGCATAAACAATATGGGTATAACGAGTTGAAAGAGGGAGAAAAGCAGTCGGCTTTACTCTTATTTTTTAGTCAATTTAAAGATTTCATGGTTCTTGTCCTATTAGCAGCAACCTTAATATCGGGGCTGCTTGGTGAATATATTGATGCAATTGCCATTATTGCGATTGTAGTCATAAATGGCTTTTTGGGCTTCTTTCAGGAGAGAAAAGCGGAAAAGTCTTTACACGCTCTTAAGGAATTATCAGCTCCTCAAGTTATTGCTTTACGTGATGGACAATGGAAAAAGATCCCCTCCAAAGAAGTGGTGGCAGGGGACCTGTTGAAAGTTGCAACAGGAGACAGAATCGGAGCAGATATGAGAATCGTAGAGTCCAATAGCCTGGAAATTGAGGAATCCGCTTTGACGGGAGAATCTCTGCCTGTCCAAAAGAGAACCGGTTCCTTGAAAACTGCTAATCTGGCTATTGGGGATATGGAGAACATGGCTTTCATGGGAACTATGGTAACACGTGGCAATGGGCTGGGTGTAGTTGTCGGAACAGGGATGAATACTGCCATGGGACAGATTGCTGATCTTCTGCAGAATGCGGAAACCATGACCACTCCGCTTCAGCGAAGATTGGAACAGCTGGGCAAAATCCTCATTACGGCAGCGATTTTACTGACTGTTCTTGTCGTTGTGGCTGGTGTGGCGCAGGGGCAGGAATTATATACAATGTTCCTTGCTGGCGTTTCCTTGGCAGTGGCAGCCATTCCAGAAGGACTTCCGGCCATCGTAACGGTAGCTCTGTCGCTTGGGGTACAAAGAATGATAAGAAAAAAAGCAATCGTCCGGAAGCTTCCAGCGGTTGAAACACTGGGCTGTGCATCTGTGATATGCTCAGACAAAACTGGCACTATGACTCAAAACAAAATGACTGTCACGCATCTCTGGAGCGGCGGGAAAGAGTGGAGAGTAGATGGTATCGGCTATGAGCCGCAAGGCCATTTTTATAGAAATGAGAATCAAATTGAACCGAAAAGTGATAAAGCACTCCAGCAAATGCTGATGTTTGGCATGTTATGCAACCATGCTGAAATACAGCAGAAAAATAATGAGTTTGTGATTGATGGAGATCCGACAGAAGGGGCTCTGCTGGTAGCGGCCATGAAGGCGGGCTATAACCGGAGCAGTCTATTAAGCCAATTCCAAATTATCAATGAGTTTCCGTTTGACTCTGCCCGAAAAATGATGAGTGTTGTGGTAAAGGATCATAACGGAAGACAATTCATTGTAACTAAAGGAGCACCCGATGTATTAGTCGGTAAAAGTGAATCGGTTCTTTGGGAGGGAAGGCGGCAGATTCTTTCGAGGGAGCTCTCAGGTGAAATTCAGGGAGCGATAGAAGATCTAGCTTCTCAAGCCTTGAGAACAATAGCGATTGGCTATAAGGAAATCCCCTCAAAAAATGTCATTCTTGATGAAAAAGAGGCGGAGAAGGGATTAACATTTATCGGGCTGCAGGGGATGATTGATCCGCCAAGGCCTGAGGTTAGGGAAGCAGTCAAGGAATGCAAGGAAGCAGGAATTAAAACGATCATGATCACAGGAGATCATGTGATTACAGCCCAGGCTATTGCCAAGCAGTTAGGCATTTTAACACAAGGCTCTAAAGTCCTTCAGGGCAAAGACCTGGCAGAGATGACGGTTGAAGATCTTGAAGATGTGGTTGAGGATGTCGCAGTATTTGCCAGAGTATCGCCTGAGCATAAATTAAAAATTGTAAAGGCTCTCCAGAATAGAGGTCATATTGTTGCCATGACAGGTGATGGAGTCAATGATGCCCCGGCCATTAAAGCGGCAGATATCGGAATATCAATGGGCATTACAGGGACCGATGTTGCGAAAGAGGCATCGGCTCTAGTACTGCTCGATGATAATTTTGCTACCATAAAAGCCGCAATAAAAGAAGGAAGAAATATTTACGAGAATATACGAAAGTTTATCAGATATTTGCTTGCATCAAATGTTGGTGAAATTCTGGTTATGCTGTTTGCCATGCTTCTTGCCCTACCGCTGCCCTTAGTGCCAATCCAGATTCTCTGGGTGAACCTAGTAACGGATGGACTTCCAGCAATGGCTCTCGGCCTTGACCAGCCAGAGGAAAATGTTATGAGGCGAAAGCCAAGGAGCCCTAAGGAAGGTGTGTTTTCGAGAGGGCTTGGCTGGAAAGTGGTTTCCAGAGGATTTTTAATTGGACTTGTGACATTACTGGCATTCATTTTTGCCTATAGAGCAAATCCTGATCATCTTGCGTATGCACAGACAGTAGCATTTGCCACTTTGGTAATGGCACAGCTGATTCATGTATTTGATTGCCGCAGTGAAAAATCCGTGTTCTCGAGAAATCCTTTCGGCAATAAATATTTAGTCTGGGCAGTCATCTCGTCCCTTGCTTTAGTGCTGGTTGTCATATACTATCCGCCGCTTCAGCCAATTTTCCACACCGTCCCTATTGAATTGCGCGACTGGTTTATGATCACAGGACTCTCAGCCATTCCAACATTTTTACTGGCAGGCACATTTTTGGCAAGAAAAACAAAATGAAATATGTTATAATCCTTTAGGTAGTAGAGAAGAACTCTATTACCTTTCTTTTTTGCGCATACATATAAATCTTCGTCATTACTTGATTTTTATACATAGACTGCACAGGCATCTTGCCGCTAACTGAAAGTAATAGTGCTTTTTATAAGCTGTGCTTTTCCCCAAAAGGAAGTGTGAGAAATGGCAGTAAGCATGACTGGTTATGGCAGAAGCAAGAAAGATTCCGGGCAATGTTCCATTACGGTTGAAATAAAGACTGTAAACCATCGTTTTTCCGAGTTTCAGATCAGAATGCCCAGACAGCTGATGCATATAGAAGACAAGATAAAGAAAAAGCTTAACGGGCATATCAAAAGAGGCAGAATCGAGGTTTATATCACCATTGACGGCGATGGCCTGTCCAGCAGGAAAGTTAATGTTGACTGGGAACTATTGGATGAATATTATCAATACATAACTGCAATTCAAACAAAGTACCAAATTTCAACGGATCTATCCATCGGGAATGTCATACGCGAAGAATTGATTGGCATAGAAGAAAAGGAGTCCGGCAATGAGGAATTGAGCCAGCTGGTCCTTTCTGCTGCTGAAGAGGCATGCCTGCAGTTAACGGAGATGAGGAGGCATGAGGGGGATGAGCTGGAAAAAGATCTCCGAAGTCATCTTAGTCTTTTAAGCAACAGGGTCCTCAAGCTGAGAGAGTATGCCCCAAAGGTCGTGCAGCTTTACCGGGAGAGATTGGAAAAGCGTATGAAAGAATTTCTTGACGGCCAGCTGGATGAACCGAGAATTTTAACAGAGGTAGCGATGTTCGCTGATAAAGCGGATATTAGTGAAGAACTGACAAGACTTCAAAGTCATATTAGCCAATTTGAAAAGACACTTCAGCTTTCAGAACCGGCTGGAAGAAAACTTGACTTTATTCTGCAGGAAATGAACCGGGAGGCCAATACAATTGGCTCCAAGGCAAACAGTGCAGATATAGCTGCCGAAGTGGTTGAAATAAAGAGTTTATTGGAAAAAATGAAGGAACAAGTTCAAAATATTGAATAGCAGTTGTTTAGATTCCGGCTCTAGGGGTCAAAATAAATAACTGATGATTGGAGGACCCAAATGTCAATTAAACTGATCAATATCGGATTTGGCAATATTGTTTCTGCCAACCGAATAATATCAATAGTCAGTCCAGAATCTGCCCCGATTAAACGGATCATTCAGGACGCACGTGACCGGGGCTCTTTAATAGATGCTACTTATGGCAGGCGCACACGGGCTGTTATCGTTATGGACAGTGACCATGTCATTTTGTCTGCGGTCCAACCGGAAACTGTTGCGCACCGATTAAATGACCGTGATGAAATTGTTGAGGAAGGGTAGGATTTTATAAATGAAAGAAAAAGGGTTATTGATAGTTCTATCCGGACCCTCAGGTGTAGGAAAAGGAACAGTAAGAAAAGAGATATTTGCTCAGCCTGATACTGCATTTGAATACTCTATTTCTATGACAACGAGATCTCCGAGAGCGGGAGAAATCAATGGAGTTGATTATTTTTTCAAAACGCGTGAGGAGTTTGAAGAGCTGATCAGGCAGGATAAGCTGCTTGAATATGCAGAGTTTGTCGGGAACTACTACGGAACGCCAGTTGATTATGTAAGAGAAACACTGGACCGGGGCAAAGATGTTTTTCTTGAAATTGAAGTTCAGGGTGCACGCCAGGTACGCGAGAAATTCCCGGACGGCTTGTTCATCTTCCTGGTTCCCCCTAGTTTATCAGAGCTTAAGAACCGTATCGTCACCAGAGGGACAGAGACAGAAGATATAATTAACAATCGCATGAGTGCAGCGAAAGAAGAGATTGAAATGATGAACTTATATGATTATGTTGTAGAGAATGATCAAATCGATCTTGCCTGTGAAAGAATAAAATCCATTGTGGTAGCAGAACACTGCCGCAGGGAACGTGTAGAACCTAAATACAAAAAGATGCTGGAGGTAGAATAAATATGCTTTATCCTTCTATTGATTCACTAATGACAAAGATTGATTCTAAATATTCACTTGTTTCTGTTGCTGCCAAGCGTGCCCGCAAGCTTCAGCTCAATGCCAGACCGCAGCTTGAGAGCTATAAATCACATAAAAATGTGGGAAAAGCACTTGAGGAAATTCATGCAGACCAGCTTCATTACCGACTGGGCGAAAAGACGGCCAATGAATCATACGAGTAAAATCGCTGAATAACAACCTTTTAAAAGGTTGTTATTTTTGTTTGAGGTTTTATTAGATGAAAATTCACTGCTCTTCTTGCATAATAAAACTATCATGAAAGCTAATAGCCATTAATGGCCAGTGCTGCTTATAGAAATAATAGTCAGGCCGTTTTTCATAGAGAAGAATTATTTTTTGAGATTGGTGGGGTCATATAATGCTGACTGGAAAGAAAATATTATTATGTGTAACCGGTGGAATTGCTGTTTATAAAGCTGCAGCCTTAACGAGCAAGCTTACGCAGGCCGGAGCGCAGGTGAAAGTTATCCTAAGTGAATCGGCCGCTAAATTTGTTGCACCATTAACTTTTCAGGCGCTATCGAAACATGATGTTTACACCGACACTTTCGATGAAAAAGACTCGAAGGTTATTGCTCATATCGACCTGGCTGATTGGGCCGATTTGATTCTTGTTGCTCCGGCTACAGCAAATGTAATCGGAAAGCTGGCCAATGGAATTGCAGACAATATGATCACAACAACCCTTTTGGCGGCATCATCACCGATCTGGATTGCGCCTGCAATGAATGTACATATGTACAGCCATCCTGCTGTCCAGAAAAATATTGAAACCTTATATCGTTTTGGATGCAGATTCATAGAGCCTTCAGAAGGGTATCTTGCATGCGGCTATGTTGGAAAAGGCAGGCTGGAAGAACCAGAGAAAATTACAGAAACAATTGGAGAATTTTTTAAGCCTTCCAGGTTGGAGCTAACTGGCCGGAAAGTGGTCATAACTGCCGGCCCAACAAGGGAAAAAATTGATCCTGTCCGTTATATTACAAACCATTCTTCGGGTAAAATGGGCTATGCAATTGCGGAAGCAGCTGTATCTGCAGGAGCTGAAGTTGTATTGATATCCGGTCCGGTTACAATTAATGCTCCTGCTGGCTTAAAACTGATAAAGGTAGAATCTGCTGAGGAAATGTATCAAGCGGCAATAAGCGAATTTCATCGTGCGGATGTTGTCATTAAGACCGCTGCAGTCTCCGATTATCGTCCAAAGGTGACTTCTGAGCAAAAAATGAAAAAACAGCCTGGGGATGAAGTATTGGAGCTTGAAAGAACAAAAGATATATTATTCGAACTGGGACAAAAAAAGAAGAAGCAAATCCTTATAGGGTTTGCGGCTGAAACCGAACAGGTTGATGAGTATGCACAAGGCAAACTAAAGAGGAAAAATGCCGATCTGATCGTTGCCAATAATGTAACTTCTGAAGGCGCAGGCTTTGGAACAGACACTAATATTGTTACATTTTTTAAAAAAGATGGGTCTTCGGAAAAGCTTCCGCTTATGTCAAAAAAGGATGTTGCTGTAAAAATTCTTGAAGAAGCTGCGATTTTGCTAAAGGATGAGCATGAATGAATATTGCGAGTGTAATTGTCGATGTACCTGCCAAACAGACTGACCGGGCATTTGACTACAAAATACCCTCTCATCTGAAAGGTGTCATTCTCCCCGGCATGAGGGTTGTTGTTCCATTTGGACCAAGGAAGATCCAGGGGTTTGTAACAGCATTAAAAGCAGAGTCGGATTTTCAGCAGCTAAAATCCATTTCAGAGCCGATGGACTTAAATCCAGTCCTTAACCAAGAGCTTTTAACTCTTGGTGAATGGCTTACAGAAAAAACATTATGCTATAAAATCTCTGCCTTTCAGGCAATGCTGCCTGCAGCATTGAAGGCAAAATACGAAAAGAAGCTTGTAATGGCAAAAAATGCATATAGTAAAGTGCTTCCTGAAAAAGTATGTACTCTCTTCCAGAAAACTGAAGAAATTACATGGGATGATGCAGTTAAGAGCGGAGCTTTGTCGCTTCTTCAAAGGGAAGCATCCCAAGGAAATATCGAAATTATATACCAAGTAAAAGAACGAGTGAAAAAGAAAAAAATAAAGCAGGTATTCGCAGCGGCGGCCCCTAATAATCTTGCTGATTACCTTCAACAGCTTCCAGGCAACGCAACCAAACAGAAAGAAGTGATTGAGTATTTTCTTCATGAGGAGGGACCGGTCGATCAGAAAGAGTTATTTTCCTTGCTTGGAATAACCTCGTCCACCATAAAAGGGCTTATGCAAAAAGGGCTGCTTGGCCAGAGGGACGTGGAAATTTACCGAAACCCATTTGGAGACCGTGAATTCGAAAGAACTGAACCGCTCTCATTGACCGATGGACAGAGAAAGGCCATAATCCCCATCCTTAATTCTATTGAAGATAACAGGCATGAAACTTTTTTGCTTTATGGGGTAACAGGAAGCGGAAAAACTGAGGTGTATCTGCAATCCATTCAGCGAGTGCTTGAGGATGGCAAAGAAGCCATTGTCCTTGTTCCTGAGATTTCCTTAACTCCTCAGATGGTCAAACGCTTTAAGGGCAGGTTTGGCAATCAGGTTGCCGTAATGCACAGCGGCCTTTCAGCGGGAGAAAAGTATGATGAATGGAGAAAGATTCAGCGGAAGGAAGTCAAGGTTGTTGTTGGAGCGCGGTCGGCTATCTTTGCCCCTTTTGAAAACCTCGGAATCATTATCATTGATGAAGAGCACGAAACCAGCTATAAGCAGGAAGAAAACCCAAGATACCATGCAAGGGATGTCGCCATCGAAAGAGCGGGAAATCATAAATGTCCTGTGGTGCTTGGCAGTGCAACTCCCTCATTGGAATCTTTTGCACGAGCACACAAAGGAGTTTACCGTCTCCTCACTCTCGAAAATAGAATGAACAATCAGGCTCTCCCTTCCGTTGATATCATCGATATGCGGGAAGAGCTGCGTGAAGGAAACCGCTCGATGTTCTCAAGGAAGCTCCTCGAAAAAGTTAAAGACCGTCTCGGGAAAAAAGAGCAGATCGTATTATTTTTAAATAAAAGAGGGCATTCCTCATTTGTTATGTGCAGGGACTGCGGATATGTTATTAATTGTCCTCATTGTGATATATCTTTGACTTATCATCGGTATAACCAGCAGATGAAATGCCATTACTGCGGCTATGAGGCACCCGTTCCGAATGCATGCCCGGAATGTGAAAGTGAGCATATCCGTTATTTTGGAACCGGCACTCAGAAAGTGGAAGAGGAATTGGCAAAAATTCTACCGGAAGCGAAGGTAATCCGGATGGATGTCGACACAACCAGCAGGAAGGGAGCACATGAAAAGCTCCTTGATCAATTCCAGGAAGGGCATGCAGATATTCTTCTTGGGACTCAAATGATTGCTAAAGGCCTTGATTTCCCCAATATTACCTTAGTAGGCGTGCTCTCGGCAGACACGATGCTGCACCTGCCTGATTTCCGCTCTTCTGAAAAAACCTTTCAGCTTCTGACTCAGGTAAGCGGGCGTGCTGGGAGGCATGAATTGGAGGGGGAGGTAATTATTCAGACCTACACTCCTGAACATTATAGTATTGAGCTGGCGGGGGAGCAGGATTACGATAAATTTTATGAAAGAGAAATGATGGTCCGCAAAATTCATAGATATCCCCCTTTCTACTATATATCCCTTGTTACCGTCAGCCACGAGGAATTAATGAAGGCTGTTTCGGTAACTGAGAAGATCACGCAGTACATTCAGTCAAAATTATCTGCAGAGAGCATAGTCCTTGGTCCGGTTGCATCGCCGATACCGCGGATCAATAATAGATATCGGTATCAATGTCTGATAAAATACAAGCGGGAGCCGGAACTTGGCCAAGCGCTGAAGAAAATCCTGGATAATTATCAGCAGGATATTTCAACTGGGGGCCTATCCGTCTCCATTGACCTGAATCCATATATTTTAATGTAGTTTCTTAAAGCTGAATAAGATTAGTTTGTTTGAACTTTGAGAACTGTTGGCCCCGCAAGGAACGCTTCGACAGCTTCATATCGCACGACTAAAAGCGTCAGCTTTTTAGGAGGAGCGGCTCAAGAGCTTCCGCTTTTGTGGTTATGAATAAACCCAAATTGGTTGAAAATAGATAAAAATGGAGGAAATGTTTTGGCGGTAAAAAAAATTGTAACTTATCCGGCTGAGATTCTGGAGGCAGAATGCGAACCCGTTAAGGTGTTTGATAAGAAGCTGGGCAAATTGTTAAATGATATGTATGATACGATGATCGAATTCGATGGTGTCGGGCTTGCTGCTCCGCAAATCGGGATTAGCAGGCAAATTGCCATTGTTGATATAGATGATGATTTTGGAACAATTGAAATGATTAATCCGAAAATCCTTGAAACGAATGGGGAACAGACAGGCCCTGAAGGGTGCCTTAGCTTTCCTGGGTTATATGGTGAAGTAACAAGGCCTGAATATGTAAAAATCAAGGCGCAGGATCGCAAAGGGAAATATTTTACCTTCGAGGCTGAGGATTTCCTGGCAAGAGCGATCCTCCATGAAATTGATCATTTGCATGGGGTGCTATTTACTTCAAAAGTTACAAGATACTTGAACGAAGAAGAGTTGGAAGGATTGGAAGCTGAATGACAAAAATCGTATTTATGGGCACACCCGATTTCTCAGTGCCTGTACTGAAGCAAATAATAGAGGACGGATATGAAGTAATCGGAGTGGTTACTCAGCCTGACAGGCCTGTTGGAAGAAAAAAAGTCCTTACTCCTCCGCCTGTAAAAGTCGAAGCTGAAAAACAGGGCATTCCTGTGTATCAGCCCGAAAAAATCCGCCAGCCAGAAGAACTGGAGAAAGTTCTTGCTCTTAAGCCTGACCTGGTTGTCACGGCTGCGTTTGGTCAAATTTTGCCGAAGGAGCTTTTGGATGCACCCAAGTTCGGATGCATAAATGTACATGCATCATTGCTTCCTGAATTGCGCGGCGGTGCACCCATTCATTACTCCATTCTGCAGGGGAAAGAAAAAACAGGAATCACCATTATGTATATGGCAGAGAAGCTTGATGCCGGCGATATTTTAACACAAGTGGAAGTGCCGATTATGGAAAGAGATACAGTTGGCACTCTTCACGATAAACTTAGCGCTGCTGGGTCAAAGCTTCTATCTGAAACACTGCCAAAGCTCCTGAATGGTGAACTCACTCCCATCAGGCAAAATGATGAAGAAGCCACTTTTGCTTATAACATTAAAAGAGAACAGGAAAAAATCGACTGGGGCAAAACTGGAGAAGAAATCTATAACCACATTAGAGGGTTAAACCCATGGCCGGTTGCTTATACAACTTTTGACGGCAAAGTGATTAAAATCTGGAATTCGGAGAAGGTCAAATCTGCTGAAAGCAAAGAACCGGGAACAATTATCACGCTTGAGGAAGATGGAATCGTTGTGGCAGCAGGGAATGAGACAGCCATTAAAATTACTGAACTGCAGCCTTCCGGAAAGAAAAAGATGCCAGCAGAACAATTTTTAAGAGGCTCAGGGTCCCATCTAACTGCCGGCGGCCGTTTGGGAGACACCGAATGAAAAAGCTAAAAAAGAAAAATGTAAGAGAAACTGCACTGGAACTTCTTGAAGCCATTGAAAAAAATCAGTCCTACAGCAATCTTTTACTGAATAACGCCATAAAAAAGAACGAAATTGACCAGAAGGATATCGGGCTTCTTACTGAGCTGACTTATGGTACCCTTCAGCGCCGGATGACACTCGATTTTTACCTGCAGCCGTTTTTGGCAGGCAATAAAAAAATTGAAAGCTGGGTAAACCAGCTCTTAAGACTGACTCTGTATCAGATGGTTTTTCTTGATAAAATTCCCGACCGCGCAGCTATTTTCGAGGCAGTAGAAATAGCAAAACGATGGGGGCATAAAGGAATTTCCGGCATGGTCAACGGCGTGCTCAGGAACGTTCAAAGAAAGGGGCTTCCTGATCTTGAACAAATTGAAGACAGTGTTGAACGCCTTTCCATAGAGACCAGCCATCCCGCGTGGCTGATAAAAAGATGGACCGATCAGCTTGGGTTTGAAGAAACAAAGAAAATGTGTGAAATTAACTTGACTGCTCCACTTCAGACTGCAAGGGTAAATGAGGTAAAGGCTTCCAGGGAAGAATGCCTGTTACTTCTAAAGGAAGAAGGATTTGAAGTGGAACCAAGTCCGTTTATACCAATTGCCATTAAATGTTTAAGAGGCAACCTGGCCAATTCCCGTGTCTTCAAAGATGGCCTGATTACTATCCAGGACGAAAGCTCCATGCTTGCTGCTTATGCCCTTGGAGGAAATCCAAATGAAAAGATCCTGGATGCCTGCGCAGCTCCCGGAGGAAAAACCACTCATATAGCAGAAAAACTGCAAAATACAGGACAGGTCATTTCACTGGATCTTCACGAACATAAAGTAAAGCTGATTAATGATAATGCCGATAGACTGGGACTATCAAATATTAAGACAAATGCCCTTGACAGCAGAAAAGTCCAGGAGCATTATGAAAAAGAATCTTTTGACCGCATTTTAGTGGATGCCCCATGTTCAGGCCTTGGAGTTATGAGAAGAAAGCCGGATATGAAATACACAAAAAAAGAAGATGATTTATATCATCTCCATAAGATTCAAAGAAATCTTTTGGATGCCGTTTCACCTTTGCTGAAAAAAGGTGGTATTCTTGTTTATAGTACGTGTACAGTGGACAAGGAAGAAAATCAGCACGTTGTCCAGTCGTTTTTAAAGGATAATGCGGAATTTGAGGGAGATGTATCTGTTCGTGAGCGAATGCCTAACGCAATTGCTCCGTTTATAGAGGGTTTTGAACTGCAGATTTTACCGCAGGATATTGGTTCGGACGGGTTTTATATTGCCTGTCTGAGAAAGAAGGTGCAATAAATGGAACAAAAAGCAGCAGAGAAAATAACAGCAGCCGAACAAAAACCATCCATTTATACTTTACAGCTGCATGAGCTGAAAGATTGGCTTAAAGAAAATAATGAGAAAGCTTTCAGGGCTGAGCAAATTTTTGATTGGCTATACACAAAAAGAGTCACATCATTTGAAGATATGACGAACCTGTCAAAAGGGTTAAGAGATACGTTATCAGCAAATTTTTCGCTGACAACTCTTAAAACGATCATTCAGCAGGAGTCAGCTGATGGGACAATAAAATTTTTATTTGAACTTCATGATGGCTATTCGATTGAAACTGTACTGATGAGGCATGACTATGGTAATTCGGTATGTGTAACTACTCAGGTGGGCTGCCGAATCGGCTGTACATTCTGTGCTTCAACTTTAGGAGGATTAAAACGTAATCTTGAAGCAGGAGAAATCGTTGCTCAGGTCGTAAAAGTACAACAGGCACTGGATGAGACAGATGAACGGGTCAGCTCGGTTGTTATTATGGGGATCGGTGAGCCATTTGATAATTATGACAGTATGCTGTCATTCCTTAAAATTATCAACCATGATAAAGGGCTGAATATCGGTGCACGCCATATCACTGTTTCGACAAGCGGAATCATCCCAAAAATCTATAAATTTGCAGATGAAAATATGCAGATCAATTTCGCGATTTCATTACATGCTCCAAACACCGAAATCAGAAGCCGCCTGATGCCAATAAACAGAGCTTATAAGCTGCCGGACCTTATGGATTCAATCAGGTATTATATAAATAAGACAGGCAGACGGGTGAGTTTCGAATATGGCTTATTCGGAGGGGTCAATGACCAGGTGGAACATGCTGAAGAGCTGGCAAAGTTAATAAAAAATGTAAAGTGCCATGTTAACCTGATCCCAGTAAACTATGTGCCTGAACGAGATTATGTGAGGACACCCAAGGATCAAATTTTTGCTTTTGAAAAGGCACTGAAGAACCACGGCATTAATGTAACCATTCGCAGGGAGCACGGTCATGATATAGATGCAGCATGCGGACAACTTCGTGCAAAGGAGCGAAAAGAGGAGACGAGGTGACAGAATGAAAGCTGTTTTTATGACAGATCAAGGCAAAGTCAGGCAGCATAATGAAGATAATGGCGGCATCTATGTGAACAGCAAGGGGCAGCGCCTTGCCATCGTAGCAGATGGCATGGGCGGCCACCGTGCTGGCGATGTGGCAAGCGAAATGACGTTAACAAGTTTAAAAGGATTCTGGGACCAGACAGATGACTTTCAGACTGCCGGAGAGGCGGAAGGATGGCTGCGGAAGCACATTGCAGAGGTCAACACCATTCTTTATGAACATTCAAAAGAAAATGAACAATGTGAAGGCATGGGAACAACTGTTGTTGCTGCAATATGTACCGATCGTTTTGCCACAATTGCCAATATCGGCGACAGCAGATGTTATATCTTGAATGAATCGGGTTTTCAGCAGCTGACGGAAGACCATTCCCTGGTGAATGAACTTGTAAGGTCCGGCCAGATTACCAAGGAAGATGCTGAGCATCATCCAAGAAAAAATGTGCTCCTCCGGGCATTGGGAACTGAAGCAGCGGTTGAGATGGATATCAAAACCATTACGTTTGAAGAAGGCGATTTATTATTATTGTGCTCTGACGGTTTGTCCAACAAGGTAGCTGTGGCTGAAATGAGTGAAATCCTCAAAAGCGGACGAACACTGGAGGAAAAAGCCGCAGTGCTGATTGAACAGGCCAATAATAATGGCGGCGAAGACAATATAACGCTCGTGATTGCTGAGTATGATGAAAGCAATGAGAGCGGGATGATAAATGATGATTAAGGGAAGAAGATTAAGCGGCCGCTATAAGATTCTTGATATGATTGGCGGAGGCGGCATGGCAAATGTCTACCTGGCCCATGATATGATTCTAGATCGAGATGTAGCCGTGAAAGTGCTTCGGATGGACTTTGCCGAAGATGAAGAATTTATCCGCCGTTTTCATCGTGAAGCCCAGTCAGCTACCAGCTTAGCCCACCCGAACATCGTCAATATCTATGATGTTGGCGAAGAGGATTCAATTTATTATATTGTGATGGAATATGTAGATGGACAAACGTTAAAGCAATACATACAGCAAAATAGCCCAATTCGCATAGATGATGCGCTGGAAATAATGAAACAGCTGACCTCTGCCATATCTCATGCACATCAAAACCATATCATACACCGGGATATTAAACCGCATAATATTCTGATAGATAGGCATGGTAATGTTAAAATTACTGATTTCGGAATTGCCATGGCATTAAGCGCTACCAGTATAACACAGACCAATTCTGTTTTAGGTTCTGTTCATTATCTTTCTCCGGAACAGGCCAGGGGGGGGATGGCCAACAGAAAGTCTGATATCTATTCCCTTGGCATTGTTATGTTTGAGCTTTTGACAGGCAGGCTTCCTTTCTCAGGTGAATCCGCTGTATCAATAGCTCTCAAACATCTGCAGTCAGAGACACCTTCCCTTAAGAGATGGAATCCCTCCATACCGCAAAGTGTTGAAAATATCGTTTTGAAAGCGACAGCTAAAGATCCTTTTCACAGGTATGATTCCGTTGAAGAAGTGGAAGAGGATATCAGAACAGCTCTTGAGCCCGAAAGGCTTCATGAAGAAAAGTTTATGGTCCCAATTGACGATGATGCTACAAAGGCAATCCCTGTTATTACAGATGACCGCCCATATCAAAGCATGGACGAAACACTTGTACATGCAAAGGATCCAAAGGGAGACACGCAGCCTGTGGCAAAACCTCTCCCTGAAAAGAAGAAGAAGGAAAAAAAGAAGAAAAAGAAATGGCCAATTATTCTGGTGTCAGTCTTTTTGTTTATGGCTGTATTAGGCGTCCTGGCCATAACTGTGTTCCCCGATCTTATTGAGCCCAAGGATATCCAGGTACCTGATGTGTCAGGTAAAGAGGTGGAAGATGCAGTAGCAGAGCTTATTGCCGCAGGGTTTACGGTTAGGGATACAAAGCCGATAAGTGACCCTGATGTGGAAGAAGGTCTGGTAGTTAAAACAGATCCGAAAGCAGGCAGAAACGTAAAAGAAGGAACTTCCATTGATATCTATGAAAGTACTGGCAAGGAAAAATTTGAATTAGCCGATTACCAGGGCAGGCAATATGATGATGCAGTCCGCTTGCTTGAGAGCAAAAATTTTAAAAGCATTGAAAAAACAGAAGAAAATAATGAGAGTGAGCCAGCTGGGACAATCCTGGACCAAAACTTCTCAGAAGGCGATCTTGTCGTTCCTGAAGATACGGTATTGATTTTCACTGTCAGCAAAGGCCCGGCACCACTTGCCTTAAAAGATCTGCGCGGCTATAACGAAAAGGGGCTGGAGGAGTACGAAGAATCGTCCGGATTAAAAGTAGAATATGGTGAAGAAGAATTTCATGAGGAAGTCCCTGAAGGACTAGTCATCAAACAGGACCCGGCACCAGGCACAAACCTGACAAGGGGGCAGAAAGTGACGGTGGTTCTTTCAAAAGGGAAAAAAGAACTTCTTCCTAAAACAGAAAATATTGAGATCAGCGTTCCATATGAGCCTGCAGCCGAAGGTGAGCCAAATGAAGTTCAGATAATCATCAAGGATATGAATAATCCTGGTTCTGAACCAGTTCATACAGAGCTTATTTATGAAGATACTGTAATACCAATTGATATAACGATTGCTCCTGGACAGAATGCCACTTACAAGGTTCTGCGGGATGGCCAGGTTTTTGAAGAAAAGGAAATCCCTTATCCGGAAGAAGAATCATAAGTAAGGAGTGTTGCTATGCCTGAGGGCAAAATTATTAAAGCCTTAGCCGGGTTTTATTATGTTTTAAGCGGAGATGAAACCATTCAGTGCCGAGGCCGCGGAGTTTTCCGGAAAAATAAGGTTAACCCGCTAGTCGGTGATGAAGTTGTGTTTCAGGCAGAAAGTATTACAGAAGGATACATCTTAGAAGTAAAAGAACGGAAAAATGAGCTGATCCGTCCCCCAATTGCAAATGTTGATCAGGCCATTCTTGTGTTTTCAGCTGTTGAACCAGGCTTCAGCACCTCTCTATTAGATCGTTTCCTGGTGCTGGTTGAATTCAATCATATAAAGCCAATCATCTGCATTACTAAAATAGACCTGACAGACGAAGATGAGTATAAGGAAATTCAGCAATATGCATCAGATTACCGCAAAGCCGGCTATGATGTTTTGCTGACTTCCTCCGAAACAGAAGAAGGCGTTAAAGACTTAATGCCATATCTGGAAGGCGAGATATCCGTATTTGCAGGACAGTCAGGTGTGGGGAAATCTTCTTTATTAAATGTGTTAAGACCAGACTTAGAGCTGAAAACAAATGATATTTCTTCACATTTGGGCAGAGGAAAGCATACAACCAGGCATGTAGAGCTGATAGAGGTTGGAAAAGGGCTTGTTGCTGATACCCCGGGATTCAGCTCCCTTGAATTTACAGATATTGAATTGGAGGATCTCAATTATTGCTTTCCAGAAATTCAGGAGAAAAGCGACCTATGCAAATTTAGAGGCTGCCTGCACATGGCAGAACCGAAATGCGCTGTAAAGGCCGCCAGTGAAAACGGTGAAATTCCTTCCTACAGATATGAGCATTACAAAACCTTTCTGCAGGAAATAAAAGATAGAAAGCCGAGGTATTAATTCATGGTAAAAATCGCACCTTCTATTTTATCGGCAGACTTTTCTAAATTGGGAGAAGAGATTAAAGATGTAGAGCGCGGCGGCGCTGATTATATTCATGTCGATGTAATGGACGGCCATTTTGTACCGAATATTACAATTGGTCCATTAATTGTTGATGCAATCCGTCCTGTGACAAAACTGCCCCTGGATGTTCATTTGATGATAGAAGATCCGGATAACTACATTGAGGCATTTGCTAATGCGGGGGCAGATTATATCACTGTACATGCAGAAGCTTGCAAACACCTTCACAGAACAATTCATTTTATTAAATCTTTTGGCGTCAAGGCAGGAGTGGTTCTTAACCCGGCTACACCAGTTAATATGATAGAGCATGTTATTGATGATATTGATATGGTATTGCTTATGTCTGTTAATCCTGGTTTTGGAGGACAAGAATTCATCCATGGCGTTCTTCCTAAGATTGAGGCCGTTAAGAAAATGGCTGACGCAAAAGGTCTAAATATTGAAATTGAAGTGGACGGCGGAGTGAATGAAGAAACAGCACAATTGTGCATTGAAGCTGGAGCCAATGTGCTTGTTGCCGGGTCGGCAATTTATAATCAGAAAGACAGAGCCGGGGCGATTGCTGCTTTAAAAGGTTCGAAATAAAAAAGGGCCAGCTGGAATACAGCTGGCTTTTTGACAAAATAAGTTAATATAATATTTTGAAGGTCGATAACTGTCTAGCTCCACCGCCTACCCCCTCGAGGTCACAAGCCAATCCTCCCATAAAGGCAAAGAACGCCTTTCCGTGAGGCTCGTCTTGTGCTTGTCGGGGGTGAGCAAGGCGCTTCCGCTTTTCTATATCATGAATGGAGCAATGTGAAATGATTATAAATATTTTAGCTGGCGGCCCTGAGGATTTGCTGCCTGAACTGTCTTCGTTCAGTGTTGCTGCTGACATTTGGGTCGGGGTAGATAGAGGAGTGCTTACACTCATTCAAAATGGCATACAGCCGACAATGGCATTTGGCGATTTTGATTCTGTTTCAAATGAAGAACTATTAATCATTGAAGAAAAAGTAAAAGAGCTGAACAGGTTCAAGCCGGAGAAAGACGAAACCGACATGGAGCTTGCCCTGAATTGGGCACTGGGCCAAAATCCTGAAAAAATCCGATTGTTTGGCGCCACAGGCGGCCGGCTTGACCACTTATTTGCAAATATTCAGCTGTTAATAAAGCCTGTACTTGCAAAAAACCTTGTTTCTGTCGAAATTATTGACAAAAAGAATAAGATTTATATTAAAGGTCCAGGTGAATACATCATAAAGCAAAATCCAAAATTCAAATACATTTCTTTTGTCCCGATCACAATGGAAATTAAAGGCCTCACATTAAGAAATTTCAAGTATCCGCTCACGGATCGAACTGTCCCTGCCGGCTCTACTCTTTGTATCAGCAATGAACTTATTGATGATTGTGGTACTTTTTCTTTTACTGAAGGCATATTAATGGTTGTAAGAAGCAAGGATTAAGCGCCGGGCCTGTGCTGCCCTGCAAGGTGCTGGGGAGCAGGATATAAGTCTTAGCATGAATTGCTTTCTGATCATTTTTTGTATTCATGAGTACTCATCTTTCATTATTTGAATAAGATGGTAAAGACGATTTAAGGACAGAATGGATGCGTAAGATCGTGAGGAGGGACACGAGTAATGAGATTTTATACAATCAAACTTCCTAAATTTTTAGGGGGCATTGTGCGTGCCATGTTAGGGACCTTCAAAAAGGGGTAAACACCCATAAATGAAAAAGAAAATAGCATCAAAACTGGGCACCTCTCTGGGGTGCTTTTATTTTTTGACTGAATGGGGGAGAATGATAGTGGATTATAAAAAGGAAAATAAAAAGGACATCCTAAAAGGATGTCCCTGAGCAGATTAAACTCGCTCAACTTTACCTGATTTAAGTGCTCTTGCAGAAACCCAAACACGTTTAGGTTTACCGTCTACAAGAATACGTACCTTTTGAAGGTTAGCACCCCAAGTACGCTTGTTAGCGTTCATCGCGTGAGAACGTGCGTTACCTGAAGTTGTTTTTTTACCAGTTACAACACATTTGCGTGGCATGTATGTTTCCCTCCTTACTAAAAGCATAAGCTGAAACTATTTTTCAATGCTTTCATTTGCAATTGTCAGATTCATCCATCTGAATTAATGAGGAATTCCTTTTCGGATTTCGACATTAAAAGATACTTTAATAATTTATCATACAACCCTTCTGATTGCAATAGTTTGCTTTCAAGAAAATTTCCTTGACATAGGGGCATGGAACATGAGCTATAATAGAGATGGGGAAGTATGACTTTCAATATTACAGCCCATATAGTAAAATATCATAAGGTATGCATAAAGCTTTGGAGTTAGAAAAATCGCTGCCCTGCTGAAAAGGATGCATTCTCCTTTAACAGCAAGCTTGCCTCCATTTTAAAATTTAGGGGGAACGCCAGCGCTTTCGTAAATCGAGAACGCTTGAAGAAGCTTTTATTAAAAGCAATTTCCAAAGGGGGAACGAACCATGTCCATCGAATTAAAAACGAATTTCGGGCAAATTGATATCTCTAATGACGTAATTGCAACAATAGCAGGCGGAGCAGCAGTTGACTGCTACGGCATCGTAGGGATGGCCTCTAAAAATCAAATTAAAGATGGCCTTACAGATATACTTCGAAAAGAGAATTTTACCCGCGGTGTAATTGTCCGCCAGGAAGAAGATGAAGTACATATCGATATGTATATTATTGTAAGTTACGGAACGAAAATTTCCGAGGTTGCCCACAATGTGCAATCTAAAGTGAAATACACCCTTGATAAAACAGTTGGGCTTAGCACGGACTCGGTTAATATTTACGTTCAGGGAGTTCGTGTAACGAACCCGTAGTGAGGAGGAAAGACTTGTGTCAAAAAGAGATTTAGATGGGAAGCTTTTTGCCGAAATGGTCATACAAGGAGCGAACCATTTATCTGCTAATGCAAAATTAGTGGATGCGTTAAATGTTTTCCCTGTTCCTGATGGAGACACAGGAACGAACATGAATTTGTCAATGACTTCCGGTGCAAAGGAAGTAAAAGCTAATATTCAGGAACATATTGGGAAGGTGGGCTCTGCTCTTTCTAAAGGTTTGCTGATGGGGGCCCGCGGGAACTCTGGAGTAATTCTCTCCCAGCTGTTCCGAGGCTTCTCGAAATACATTGAACAGAAATCATCCATCAATGGTAAAGAGTTTGCTGATGCCTTGAATTCAGGTGTAGAGACTGCTTATAAAGCAGTGATGAAGCCAGTTGAAGGAACAATCTTAACCGTTGCTAAAGATTCCGCTAAAAAAGCGGTGCAGGCTGCAAAAAATGAAGATGATATCATAGTGATTATGGAGGAAGTTTTAAAAGAAGCAAGGGCTTCTTTAAACCGCACTCCGGATCTTCTTCCAGTCTTAAAAGAAGTTGGGGTTGTAGACAGCGGCGGCCAGGGTCTTGTTTTTGTATATGAAGGATTCCTTGCCGAGCTCAAGGGCGAAAAACTTCCTGATACACCAGCAGCCCTTCCCAAGATGGATGACCTGGTTAGCGCAGAACACCATAAAAATGTTCATAGTTTTATGAACACTGAAGATATTGAATTTGGTTATTGCACTGAGTTTATGGTCAAGTTCGAAACTGAAAAGCTATCTGCTAATCCTTTCTCAGAAGACAAGTTCCGCCAGGACTTAAGCAAATATGGCGACTCGCTTCTTGTGATTGCGGATGAACAGCTTGTAAAAGTACATATCCACTCTGAACAGCCGGGGGATTGCCTGACATACGGACAGCGCTACGGCAGCTTAATCAATATGAAGATTGAAAACATGCGCCAGCAGCACACCAATTTGATCGAAGACGTCCCTACTCCTTTGGCAGCTGAAGCTAAGCCAAAGGAAAAGCAGGAGTACGGAATCGTGACAGTATCAATGGGAAGCGGGATTGCAGGTCTTTTCCGAAGTATTGGGGCACACGCAGTCATTGAGGGCGGCCAGACGATGAATCCCAGTACGAAAGATATCGTAAAGGCCATCAAAGAAGTGAATGCCAAGAAAGTAATCATTTTGCCTAACAATAAAAATATCATCATGGCTGCACAGCAGGCTGCAGAAGTGACTGAAGAAGAAGCAGTGGTTGTTCCTTCCAAGACCGTTCCTCAGGGAATGGCAGCCCTGCTTGCTTTTAACCCAAGTGCCGGTCTTGCAGAAAATGAAGAAGGCATGACAGACGCCCTTCAGCATGTGAAGACAGGCCAAATTACATTTGCTGTCCGTGATACAAGCATCGATGGCCTTGAAATTGAAAAAGATGATTTCATGGGCATCGCAGATGGGAAAATTGTTGTCAAGAACAAGGATAGAGTTCAGGCTGCCAAAGATCTTCTCGATGGAATGATTGATGAAGACTCTGAGATCCTAACCGTATTAAAAGGTGAAGATGCGGCAGAAGAGGAAGTGGAGGCACTTATCAGCTATATTGAAGATAAGTATGAAGATGTTGAAGTCGAAGTCCATGATGGCAAACAGCCGCTGTACTCTTTTATTTTCTCAATTGAATAACCAATAAACAAAGCGAGGGCCCAGCCTTCGCTTTTGTCCATTTTAAACGTTTATATTTTAGTGAGCTTCGGAAATATTAATTTATTTGGTTAAAGATTACTTACTTGCATATTTAAATTGTAATGTGCTAGGTATAAAGCAGGCGTTACATAAGCCTGCAGTTAAAAGTAATTGAGCAGGGAGGGGTGGCGGACTGCCTTAAGAAATTATATTTGGCAGCCGTTCAATAAACGTGAATCCAAATTATAACCAGTCTGTTACAGCTGTTAAAGGCATTGGAGAGGAAACAGCAGAATCACTTGCTGAAATGAATATAATCACTGTAAAAGACTTGCTTGAATATTTTCCATATAGATATGAGGATTACAGGCTCAAGGACCTGGAAGAGATTAAGCATGATGAAAGAGTAACTGTGGAAGGAAAGGTCCATAGTGAACCTTCACTCGCCTATTATGGAAGGAAACGGTCCAGGCTGACTGTGAGAGTTCTTGTAGGCAGATATCTGATACAAGTGGTCATGTTTAATCAGCCATATTTAAAGAACAAAATTACATTGAACGAAACTGTTACAGTGACAGGCAAATGGGACCAGCACCGCCAGATCATTACAGCCAATGAATTAAAAATAGGAAATGCCTCCAATAACAAGGATTTTGAGCCGGTTTACGCTGTGAAAGGAAATATCACTGTCAAGGGAATAAGACGTTATATTAAACTGGCTTTTTCACAGTATGGGAATGAGATATCAGAAACTTTGCCTGAAAAATATCTTTTGCAATATAGGCTTTTAAATAGGCGAGATGCTATGAGATCGCTTCATTTTCCTGCCAATGATCAGGAACTTAAACAGGGGAGACGGCGTTTTGTTTATGAAGAATTCTTCTATTTTCAATTAAAAATGCAGGCATTAAGAAAGATTGAAAGAGAGCAGTCTAAAGGGATTGCGCAAGCTTATGATCTTTCGAGGCTGATGGGATTTATAGACTCCCTGCCATTTGCATTAACCAGCGCCCAGAAAAGGGTAGTTAATGAGATCCTGTCTGATATGAAATCGCCTTATCGGATGAACAGGCTACTGCAGGGGGATGTTGGTTCCGGCAAAACGGCTGTTGCGGCGATCGCACTATTTGCCAGCAGGACAGCAGACTTCCAGGGAGCTTTAATGGTTCCGACCGAAATCCTGGCAGAGCAGCATGCGGAATCTTTAAAGACGATGCTTGAGCCATTTGGCTTGCGATGTGAACTCCTGACAAGCTCCGTCAAAGGAAAGCGCAGAAGAGAAATTCTTCAGCATCTTAAGGATGGAGAAATTGATGTTCTTATAGGCACACATGCACTTATCCAGGAAGAAGTGGAATTTAATAAACTGGGACTTGTTATTACTGATGAACAGCATAGATTTGGTGTCGGGCAGCGGCGCATCCTCAGGGAAAAAGGCGAAAATCCAGATGTTCTGTTTATGACTGCCACGCCAATCCCGAGAACATTGGCCATTACTGTTTTTGGGGAAATGGATGTTTCCATTATTGATGAAATGCCGGCAGGGCGAAAAGCGATTGAAACCTATTGGGCAAAACCTGAAATGCTTGATAGGGTACTTGGCTTTATGGAAAAGGAGCTTTCAGCAGGCCAGCAAGTATATGTGATCTGTCCCCTAATTGAGGAGTCGGACAAACTGGATGTTCAAAACGCTATAGATGTCCATGCAACATTGATGCATCATTTTCATGGCCGCTATGATGTCGGCCTCATGCATGGCAGGCTTCATCCAGATGAAAAAGAAAATGTCATGAAGGCTTTTAGCCGAAATGAAACTCAAATTCTTGTTTCTACTACGGTTGTCGAGGTGGGTGTAAATGTCCCAAATGCAACGATGATGGTGATCTATGATGCCGAGCGGTTTGGACTTGCACAGCTGCACCAATTAAGGGGCAGGGTAGGAAGAGGAGATAAACAATCTTATTGTGTTCTTTTAGCTGACCCCAAATCGGAAGTTGGAAAAGAACGCATGAAAATCATGACAGAAACCAATGACGGATTCGCTCTAAGTGAAAAGGACCTGGAGCTGAGAGGGCCTGGGGACTTTTTCGGAAAAAAACAAAGCGGGCTCCCGGAATTTAAAGTCGCCGATATGGTCCATGATTACCGCGCTCTCGAAACCGCCAGAAACGATGCAGCTTCTCTTGTTGAATCCCCTGAATTCTGGTATTCAGATGAGTACCTTCCTTTGAAAAATTATTTAAAGGAAACAGGAGTGCTGGAAGGGGAAAAACTGGACTAGGATTAAGGGTAAACAAGCAGATTGCAGAAAAGTTCTTTCTTGCAATCTGCTTTTTTTGATTATATACTACTATTAGTACCTAGTCTTAATATCTCGGACGGTGGGATTTTTAATGAAAAGAAATAAAAAAGAACGCCAGCATTTATTAACGGACACAATAAAAGAAAATCCATTTGTCACGGACGAGGAACTTGCAGAAAAGTTCTCTGTAAGCGTCCAGACAATCAGGCTCGACCGCTTGGAATTATCTATTCCGGAATTGCGGGAGCGAATCAAGCATGTTGCTGAAAAAACTTTCGAGGATGAAGTCCGATCTTTACCCATAGAAGAAATAATCGGTGAAATAATAGATATAGAATTGGATAAAACGGCAATATCCATTTTTGATGTGAAAAATGAACATGTTTTCAAGCGAAATGGAATAGCCCGGGGTCATCACTTGTTTGCACAGGCCAACTCACTGGCGGTTGCTGTTATAAATGATGAACTGGCATTGACTGCAAAAGCCAATATTCAATTTACAAGGCCAGTGCGATTAAGTGAACGTGTAATAGCAAAAGCCAAGGTCCTTACAATTGATATTGACAGCGGAAGGACGATTGTTGAAGTCAATAGCTTTGTGAATAACGAACAGGTATTTAAGGGAGAATTCGACATGTTCAGAAAAAAATAATCACTAAAGGATGAAGCATCATGAAAATTTCCATAGACGCAATGGGAGGCGACAATGCACCAAAGGAAATTGTCCTTGGCGCAATGAAAGCTGCCGCAGAGTTTAAGGATATATACATTACCCTTGTTGGCGATGAGTCAAAAATAAAGGAATACCTTACTTCAAACGAGCGTATTGAGATTTTACATACAGATGAAGTCATCTTGCCGGATGATGAACCAGTGAGAGCTGTACGCAGAAAGAAAAATGCATCAATGGTGCTTGCAGCACAGCTTGTCTCAGACGGTAAAGCTGATGCATGCATTTCTGCAGGAAACACGGGTGCTCTTATGGCAGCAGGCCTTTTTGTGGTAGGAAGGATTGAAGGCATTGAACGGCCGGCATTATCACCTACGCTTCCAACGATAGGCGGGGAAGGGTTCCTTTTGCTGGATGTAGGGGCGAATGTAGACGCGAAACCTGAGCATCTTCTTCAATATGCGATTATGGGATCCATATATACAGAAAAGGTCCGGGGTGTTTCCAATCCGAGAGTGGGCCTTCTTAATATCGGAACTGAAGAGAAAAAAGGCAATGAGCTGGCGAAAAATACATTTGACCTTCTGAAGAATGCTGATATCAATTTTATCGGCAATGTGGAAGCGCGCGATTTGCTTGAGGGAGCTGCAGATGTTGTAGTGACAGATGGCTTTACCGGCAATATGGTGCTAAAGACAATTGAGGGTACTGCTCTATCTGTATTTAAAATGCTAAAAACAGCTCTGACCAGCAGCTTTAAAACGAAATTGGCAGCAGCTGCCTTAAAGCCTGATTTATACCAGCTTAAATCCAAGATGGATTATTCGGAATACGGCGGTGCTGGATTATTTGGATTAAAGGCGCCGGTTATTAAGGCTCATGGTTCCTCAGATGCAACAGCTTTATTCAGTGCAGTCAGACAGACCAGGAATATGGTAGAAAACAATGTCGCTCAAACGATTAAGGAAGCAGTTGAAAAAGAATCAGAAAAAACAGCCATTAAATAAACTTATTTTACTTAGGGGGAAGCACGATGGGTAAAATCGCCTTTTTATTTCCTGGCCAGGGATCGCAGGCTGCAGGAATGGGAAAAGCACTAGCCGAACAGGATGAGAAAGTAAAATCATTTTTCGAAAGTGCTGATCAAAAACTTGGCTATCCACTATCAGAACTTATTTTTGAAGGGCCTCAGGAAAAATTAACGCTAACAACAAATGCCCAGCCGGCATTGTTGACTACTAGCATTGCCATCCTTGACTACTTTAAAAGATCGGGTGTAACACCTGATTTTGTTGCTGGCCACAGCCTTGGAGAGTATACTGCACTCGTTTCAGCTGAAGCTATATCCTTTGAGGACGGTGTTTATGCAGTCCGTAAAAGAGGAGAGTTCATGGAAGAAGCAGTTCCTAATGGCGAGGGAACAATGGCAGCGGTACTGGGACTTGACAGGGACAAGCTTACTGCAGTCACAGAAGAGGTTACTGCAGGCGGCAATCCGGTTCAGCTCGCAAATTTAAACTGTCCTGGACAGATTGTGATTTCAGGTTCAAGGGCGGGTGTTGAACTAGCTTCTGCAAAGGCTAAAGAAGAAGGTGCCAAGCGTGTGCTTCCACTGGAAGTAAGCGGTCCTTTCCATTCTGAATTAATGAAGCCTGCTGCGGAGAAGTTCAGGCAAATCCTGGACGAGATTGAGATCAAAGATGCAGCTGTTCCTGTCATTGCAAATGTTACGGCTTCTGAAATGACTTCCGCTTCAGAAATAAACAGCAGATTGATTGAACAGCTGTATTCTCCTGTACTCTGGGAGGATTCAATCCGCAAAATGATAGAGCTTGGAGTAGATACATTTATTGAAATAGGACCTGGAAAAGTACTGTCAGGCTTAGTGAAAAAGGTTGATCGTTCCCTCAAAACGTATGCCGTTTCCGATGCTGAATCCTGGCAGGCAGTTACAGAATCCTTGAAGGAGGAATTGAGATGAAGCTAGAGGGAAAAGCCGCTTTAGTAACGGGAGCTTCCCGCGGAATCGGAAGAGAAATCGCTTTGGGTCTTGCTAAGCAAGGAGCAGATATCGCGGTTAACTATTCCGGAAGTGAGGCGAGGGCGAACGAAGTCGTTGATGAAATAAAAGCATTAGGCAGAAATGCATTTGCTGTCCAATGCGATGTGTCCAGCAGTGATTCCGTGGCAAGCATGGTAAAAGAAACAGTAGAAAAGTTTGGCAAGCTTGATATTCTGATTAATAATGCTGGGATTACGAAGGATAACCTGATTATGAGAATGAAGGAAGACGAATGGGATGATGTAATTAACATTAACCTGAAAGGTGTGTTCCTTTGTACAAAAGCTGTTACAAGGCAGATGATGAAACAGCGCAGCGGGCGCATTATCAATATTTCTTCGATTGTTGGAGTCAGCGGCAATCCTGGTCAGGCTAATTATGTCGCTGCCAAATCAGGTGTTATTGGCCTGACAAAGACCTCTGCAAAGGAACTTGCATCAAGAGGCATAACGGTCAACGCCATTGCACCAGGTTTTATCACAACTGATATGACTGATAAGCTGAACGTGGATGTAAAAGAGCAGATGCTTAAGCAAATTCCTTTGGCGCGTTTTGGCGACCCTGCAGATATTGCGAATGTTGCAGTGTTTCTTGCTTCCGAGGACAGCCGCTATATGACAGGACAAACCCTTCATGTTGATGGCGGAATGGTCATGTAATTTGTAACAGGCTTGTAATGCAAAATTTTTTATAAAACCTTTCAATAAAGGCTTAAAATAATCTATAATACTTGAGGGGAGGTGAACGAGCATGGCAGAAGTATTAGAACGTGTAACAAAGATCATCGTGGACCGTCTTGGTGTTGAAGAGTCTGAAGTAAAATTGGAAGCTTCTTTCAAAGATGATCTAGGTGCTGATTCCCTTGATGTAGTAGAATTAGTAATGGAATTAGAAGACGAGTTCGACATGGAAATTTCTGACGATGATGCTGAGAAAATCGCAACAGTCGGTGACGCTGTAAATTACATAAAGGCTAGCCAATAATCGTTAGGTGAAACACTCTGCAGTGAGGGCATCCCCCTCGCTGCAGCAATTTTTTATCAGCAGATGTTTACTGTCCGGTGTTACCTGTGGGATAGAAGGCAGCATGAGAAAAATCTGCAGCCCGGAAGCAGGTGGCTGTGGACAGTAAATATGTAAGGCAAAAGCTCCGTTGAATAACGGGGCTTTCTTCTGTGAAGATGGCTGTACCCATATGAAACTAAAATTGCTTGTAAATAGAAGTTTTTTTGCGTTTTTCATCTTTATTACGTAAACTTAGGGAAGACCATTTAAGCTTTTTGCTTAAGCAGAATATTAATTTTTAGCAAGGTGGATGCATTATGCGCAGCAATAAGGATAAGGAAAGAAAATCATTTCGCGCAATCGAAAAACAATTTAAAGAATTCCAAACGGAAATCGGAATTCAATTTGAAAATGAAAAATTATTAAAACAAGCTTTTACCCATTCATCTTATGTGAATGAGCATCGGAGAAAGCCCTATGAAGACAATGAAAGGCTGGAATTTTTGGGGGACGCTGTCCTGGAACTGACTGTTTCAAAGTTCCTTTACCTAAAATATCCTATGATGAGCGAGGGGGAATTAACAAAGCTGAGGGCTGCGGTTGTCTGCGAACCATCCCTGGTTTCATTTGCCCACGAATTGTCATTCGGCAGCCTTGTACTGCTTGGAAAAGGGGAGGAAATGACAGGAGGAAGAACCCGTCCGGCCCTGCTTGCAGACGTATTTGAAGCCTTTATAGGTGCACTATACCTGGATAAAGGATTAGATACGGTTGTCGGTTTTTTGGAAAAAGTTGTTTTTCCGAAGATTGATTCAGGTGCTTTTTCGCATGTGATGGATTTCAAGAGCCAGCTGCAGGAACTTGTACAGCGGGATGGTGCAGGTGCAATTGAATATAAAATCCTTCAGGAAAAAGGGCCTGCCCACAATCGTGAATTTGTTTCCACTGTTTCACTAAATGGCAGGGAGCTTGGGACAGGCACTGGCCGATCAAAGAAAGAAGCGGAACAGCATGCAGCCCAAATGGCCCTTGAAGTATTAAAGAATCATATCAAGTGACATCAAAGAATAGAAACTTGGAGGAGACAGAGGGGGAGCAAGGTTGTTTTTAAAAAGGCTTGATGTTATTGGATTTAAGTCATTTGCTGAACGGATAACGGTTGATTTTGTTCCTGGCGTCACGGCAGTTGTAGGTCCAAATGGAAGCGGAAAAAGCAATATTACAGATGCAATACGCTGGGTATTGGGTGAACAATCAGCTAAGTCCCTTCGCGGCTCGAAAATGGAGGATGTCATTTTTGCTGGAAGTGATTCCCGGAGAGCGCAGAATTTTGCTGAGGTGACGCTGACCCTTGATAACGGAGATCAGGGTCTGCCGATCGAATACAGCGAAGTCAGTGTTACAAGAAGGGTCTACCGATCTGGAGACAGTGAATACCTAATCAATAAGCAAACATGCAGACTTAAAGATATCGTAGATTTATTTATGGATTCAGGCCTTGGCAGGGAAGCTTTTTCAATCATAAGCCAGGGCAGGGTTGAAGAAATTCTAAACAGCAAAGCTGAAGAACGCAGGACCATATTCGAAGAAGCGGCAGGCGTACTTAAATATAAGACAAGAAAGAAAAAAGCGGAAGGCAAACTTTCTGAAACCCAGGATAATTTAAACAGGGTGAATGATATTCTTCATGAACTGGAAAGCCAGGTAGAGCCTTTGAAAATTCAGGCTTCGATTGCGAAAGATTATCTGCATCAGAAGGAAGAGCTGGAGAAAATAGAAGTTGCCCTTACAGTTTATGAGATAGAGGAACTGCATTCAAAATGGGAGCAGCTTTCACGTCAGCTTGAACAGCATACTGAAGATGAAATGAAGCTATCGGCAGTTATCCAGAACAAAGAAGCGAAAATGGAAGAGTTAAAGGATCATATTTCCGCAATTGATGAATCAGTAAATGATTTGCAGGACGTCCTCCTTCATGCCAGTGAAGAGCTGGAAAAACTGGAAGGCAGAAAAGAAGTCCTAAAAGAGCGAAAAAAAAATGCCAGCCAGAATAAAGACCAGCTTCATAGAAACATGGAAGAACTTTCTATGAAGATAACTGAGTTAAAAGAGCAGGAAGAAAAGCAGTCGGCTCTAAAGGGGAAAGTGAAGACAGAAGCAGTTAAGCTTCAGAAAGCATTAAAGGAAAAGCAGGATCAGCTCAAACTCTTCAGTGAAAATACGGAAGAAAAAATTGAATCGCTGAAAAGTGATTATATTGAAGTGTTAAATAGCCAGGCGGCTTCAAGAAACGAACTGCAGAATATTGATCAGCAGCTGAGCCAGCAGGGTCAGCGCAGCTCTAAGCTTGAAATGGATAACGAAAAGTATATTGCCGACCGCAAGAAAAACGAAGAGAAAAAACAAAAGATACAATCAGACCTTGAAAGCCTGCAAAAGGAATTAGAGAGTCAGGTACATGTATTCCGAACTGAAGACCGCAAGCTTGAATCATTAAAGAATAATTATCAAAAGCAGGAAAAAACATTGTATCAGGCTTATCAGTATTTGCAGCAGGCAAAGTCCAGGCAGGAAATGCTTGAAGAAATGGAAGAAGACTTTTCGGGCTTTTTCCAAGGGGTAAAGGAAGTATTGAAAGCAAGGGGCAGCAAGCTGCAGGGAATTGAAGGAGCGGTAGCGGAATTAATTCAGGTGCCAAAAGAATACGAAACGGCGATTGAAACTGCTCTTGGCGGTGCCATGCAGCATATCATCGTACAGAATGAGCAGGATGGGAGAAGTGCCATCCAATTCCTGAAAAAGAATTCATACGGCAGAGCAACTTTCCTGCCGTTAAGCGTAGTGAAGGGGAAAAAGCTTAACACCGGGCAACTGCAATCGGTTCAAGGCCACCCCGCCTTTATTGGTGAAGCTGCTTCACTGATCCAGTTTGAAGGAAGGCATCAGTCCGCTATTGAAAACTTGCTTGGCAATGTGATTATTTCCCGGGACCTTAAAGGAGCCAATGAACTGGCGAAGCTGCTTCAATACCGTGTGAGACTCGTTACAATTGATGGAGATGTGGTGAATCCCGGCGGATCCATGACCGGCGGAGCTGTGAAACAGAAAAGCACTTCAATCCTTTCACGTAAAGGTGAACTTGAAGAGCTGAAATCCCGAATTGTGGATATGGAATCCAAAACAGCTAATCTTGAAAAACAAGTGAAACTGCAAAAAAGCGAAATTCAAAAACAGGAAACACGAATTGAACAGCTTAGAAAAACTGGTGAAGAGCTTCGTTTGATGGAACAGAAGGTAAAAGGAGAGCTTCTAGAAGTAGAGTTTGAGGAGAAAAGCATTAATGAGCGCCTATCTCTTTATGATATGGACAAAGCACAGTTTTCGGAAGATAGAGAAAGACTGCTGATCAGAAAGAGTGAGCTGGCAGATCTATTGGAGCAGCAGCAAAAACAAATAGCTGATCTTGATAATGAGATTAAAGCATTAACAGAAAGAAAAAACACCCAGCAGACGTCAAAGGAAACTGTGGTATCTGAAATAAATGAGCTGAAAATCAGCTTCGCTTCCAAGAGTGAGCAGTTGAATCATGCTGAGGACAAGCTAGCCGCAATAAATTCAGAGCTTGCTGTTAACAGGGAAAAGCTGAAGACAGTAAAAGAAGATTTAGAATTGCTCTCATCCGAAATGACGAATAGCTCTTCAGGTGAGCAGCATCTGGAAGAGGCAGCACAGCAAAAATTAAAGGAAAAGAATGAAACGCTTGAATTAATTGCTTCAAGAAGGGATGAGCGCTTAAAGCTCCAAACATCTTTAGAGGACCTGGAACTTGAGGCAAAAGAATTAAAACGCCAGCATAAAGGTCTGGTAGAAGTTTTGAAAGATGAGGAAGTTAAGCAGAACCGGCTGGATGTTGAGCTGGAAAATAGGCTGAATCATTTAAGGGAAGAATACTTGCTGTCTTTTGAAGGTGCTAAAGAAGAATACCCGCTGCAGATTGAGATTGACGAAGCACGAAAAAAAGTAAAACTCATAAAGCTGGCAATCGAAGAGCTTGGGGCTGTAAACCTCGGAGCAATCGAAGAATACGACAGAGTATCTGAACGATATGAATTCCTGCTTGAACAAAAAACAGACCTTCAAGAAGCGAAAGATACGTTATTCCAGGTTATTGATGAAATGGATGTTGAAATGAAAAGGCGATTTGAAGAAACGTTCGAAGGTATCCGTTTTCATTTTGAGTCGGTTTTCCAATCTTTATTCGGTGGCGGCAGAGCCGATTTACGCTTGACCCAGCCTGATGATTTATTGAATACTGGTGTGGAAATTGTCGCACAGCCTCCAGGCAAGAAACTGCAAAACCTTGGATTATTATCGGGGGGAGAAAGGGCGCTTACAGCAATTGCATTGCTATTTTCCATTTTGAAAGTCCGTCCTGTTCCATTCTGTATTCTCGATGAAGTAGAGGCAGCTTTGGATGAAGCGAACGTCCAAAGGTTCAGCCAATACTTAAAGAGATACAGCGACGAAACCCAGTTCATCGTGATCACCCACAGAAAAGGAACAATGGAAGAAGCGGATGTCCTTTACGGTGTAACCATGCAGGAATCCGGTGTTTCCAAACTGGTATCTGTGCGTCTGGAAGAAACCAGGGAATTAATTACTCAATAGCAGCTTTAATGCGGGACAGCGCATAACACCTGTTCCGCGCTTATACATATTGCTTTTATAAGGAAGTGAAAACATGAGTTTCTTTAAAAAACTAAAAGAAAAAATCACAATGCAGACAGATAGTGTTACTGAAAAGTTTAAAGACGGATTAACCAAAACGCGCGATAATTTTTCAAATAAGGTAAATGACCTTGTTTCCAGGTACCGTAAAGTGGATGAGGAATTTTTTGAGGAACTGGAAGAAATCTTAATTGGGGCGGATGTCGGATTTGACACTGTCATGGAACTGGTGGAAGAGCTGAGAAGGGAAGTAAAGCGCAAGAATATTCAGGATCCTCGCGATGTGCAGGCTGTCATCTCAGAGAAGCTTGTAGAAATATATGACAGCGCAGGCGAAACCTCCACAGAATTAAATATTCAGGCAGAGGGACTAACGGTTATCCTGTTTGTTGGTGTTAACGGAGTCGGAAAAACGACGACGATCGGAAAACTTGCCCATAAGTTCAAAAATGAAGGGAAAAATGTCCTGCTTGCAGCAGGCGATACCTTCCGTGCAGGAGCGATTGAACAGCTTGAGGTGTGGGGCGAACGTGTCGGCGTTGATGTCATTAAGCAGGGAGCTGGCTCTGACCCTGCAGCTGTCATGTATGATGCCGTTCAATCTGCAAAGTCGCGCAAAGCCGATATTTTAATATGTGACACTGCGGGACGCCTGCAGAACAAAGTCAATCTGATGAAAGAATTGGAGAAAGTTAAGCGTGTAATTGAAAGGGAAGTACCTGGTGCCCCGCATGAGGTATTGCTTGTTCTTGACGCTACAACTGGACAAAATGCCATGATTCAGGCTAAGACCTTCAAGGAAGCCACTAATGTTTCTGGTATTGTTCTTACAAAGCTGGATGGAACTGCAAAGGGCGGCATCGTTCTTGCAATCAGAAATGAACTTGAAATCCCGGTGAAATTTGTAGGCTTAGGAGAAAAAATGGATGACCTGCAGGAATTCAATGCAGAACAGTATGTCTATGGACTCTTTGCCGACATAGTCGAAAAAGAAGCAGAAGAAGAAGAGGAAGAATAAGAATTGATAAACAGCCGGAGAGCGAGTTCTCCGGCTGTTTTTTTATCTTGGAAATGATATAAATTTTAATATAAAAAATAGTTTGAAATTTATATTTTTTAGTGTAAAATTACACTACGTTGATAAATTTCTTTCAAATCAGGTCTGACAAACTAATTAAATAAGTATCCACAGGAACTTTTTGTCAGTAAGCTGCGTCTATACTATGGAAGAAGTCATCAGACTGGCAATAATTTATAGTTATAAAGACTGCCTATAAAAAAACAAAAGGCTGATACTTACGATTTTTAATGGGGGAGATTGGGTTGCACGGAAAATTAAAAGTGATCATTATGGCTTTATTCTGCTTTGTGTTAATGTTTCATCCATTCCAATCAGCAGAAGCTGCCAGCACAGACATCAAAGTTTCTCTAGATGAGGGCTTTGGCGGAAAAGTGAAAAGAGGAGAGGGGTTCCCTCTGCGGATTAAGATGGAAAATTCAGGTGAGGCATTTAGCGGGAATTTGCTGATAAGTTACCATCCATCCTACAATACGAGCGGTACGGTTACTGTAAAAGTAGAGCTTCCTGCCGGAACAGCTAAGGAATACCTGGTTTCCATCCCAGGCATGACGGAGGATCACCCTTCCATGTATCAGAACATTCCATTGCTGACTCTTTATGAAGGAGATTGGAAAGACGGAAAAAAGGTTAGTTTTAAAGGTGAAAATACATTAAAGCCAAAATTTATAGATATGGCAACTGAAGTAATTGGTGTTCTCAGTGAGAACTATGACCGTGTAAAAGAATTAAGGACGCTTCCTTCCAAATCGATGATTGAACTTAATAAAGAAGATTTGCCGGATGACGCAACAGGATTGGAAACGCTTGATTATTTGCTGATTGATGAATACAAGATTTCCCAGCTTAGTGACAAACAGCAAAAAGCTATAAGGGACTGGGTTTACAACGGTGGAGCATTGATTGCCGGAGGCGGACCTGATGCAAGCGGCGCCTTTGGAGAGCTATATTCTTTGCTGCCAATGAAATCTGAAAACGAGGCCGCCGGTGCAGTGAAATTCCTGCAGGCAGCAAAGGGAGAGGAGCCGGATTTTAAAGAGCTAAACTTCTTTACTGGTCCAATTGATACGGGTGCAGAAGTTATCGCTGAAAGCGGTGATCTTCCAGCAGCATTGAAAAAGGAGTATGGAAGCGGGACGATCTTGCAGACAGCTTTTTCACTGGGAGATGAGCCTTTATCTTCATGGCAGGGATACGACATATGGTTTGCAGAATTTATTAATCAGGCAACTGGTGCCGGCGTTGGATCCAGCCCATATTCTCAGGATTACCTGGACCAGCTGTATTGGGAATTTGCAGAAGTGAATGAATTCTTTCCTGCATCCAATTTTTCAATCGGGCAGCTTATTGGACTTTTTGCCGGTTATATTATTCTGATAGTGCCTGTTCTTTATTTTGTATTAAGAAAGCTTGATAAACGGGAGCATTCCTGGTGGATCATTCCTTCCATAGCCATATTAATGGGTGCAGCTGTCTTTGGAATGGGGGCTAAAGATAGAATTTCTCAGCCGCAGCTGAACCAGATGGGGATATATAAAGTGAATAACAATCTGCTTACCGGTTATCAGGCTTCAACCCTGCTGTCAAATAAAAGCGGTGAATATATCCTCTCAATGCCAAAAGGCGAATTTAATGCAGTGGTTTATTCAAACAATTCCACTTCAACTGATCCCCTTAAAGGCGGAATCATGGCTGAAAAAGTAAAAAACAATGAGATTATTTTCCCTGAGGTAGAATATTGGTCATCCAAAACAATTTACGGAAAGGCCCAAACAGAAATCAATGAGAAGTTTAAAGCGGACCTCACCCTTAAGGAAAAAAGATTAACTGGAACAATCAAAAACGAAAGTAAGTATGATTTTGAAGACTTATATATTTGGTCAGGCAATGAAGCAATTAAATTAGGGCCAATCAAGAAAGATGAGACAATTAAAGTGGATAAAACCATAAAGCAGTCCCTGCTGAGCAGACCATATGGAGGAACTTTTAATGTGGCATACCCTGCCAATGGTCAAAATGATATAAATAGGTTAAGAAGAGAAAAGCTTGAATACGCCTCCACTACATTTCTGCTTGGGGATGTTGCTCAGCCAGTCCTTGCAGGCATTACAAAAGAATCAATTATTGATGTAGCAATGAGAGGGAAGAAGGAAAAACAGAATAACACAAATATGATCCTTCAGCCATTTGAGGCCATAAATGAGTTCTCCGGATCCTTTACACTGAAAGATGGAATGATGGCAGCTGATTGGAATGTGATTCAGGGCCAGATTTATGAAAAAGGCATGGGGAGCACGAATGCAGAAATGATGCTTGAAGACGGAGAATATGAATATACTCTCAGCCTTCCGAAGCAGCTAAAAGAGAAAACATATAGATTAGAAGAAATCTCGGTAAGGATCAATAGCCAAAACGTACAGTATTCGATAAAAAACCATAAAACTGGTGAGTGGCTGCCGATTGAACCGGATCAAAGGAGCATAAAGCTGACAAGTAAAGATGACTTAATCCAGTTTGTTTCAAAAGAAGGCCGTTTTATTATGAAGCTGAATAAATCAGCTCAGGGTGATCCTTTCGTTCAATTGCCGGCTGTTACGATCAAAGGGGAGGTGGCAAAATGATCGAAATTATTGATTTATCGAAAAGATACGGAAAATTTACAGCAATTGATTCTTTAAATTTAAATATAGAAAAAGGCAGTGTATTTGGTTTTGTCGGACAGAATGGCGCAGGAAAATCCACAACCTTCTCCATTTTAGCAACCTTACTTGCCCCCACTTTGGGCTCTGCTTACGTAAACGGGTATGATGTTCAAAAGGAGCCAAAGCTCGTGAGGAAGCAGATTGGCTATATGCCGGATTTCTTCGGGGTTTATGACCAGCTTAAGGCTGATGAATATCTGCACTTCTACGGTGCGAGTTACGGCATACCATTAGCAGAACGCGAGAAGCTGATTCCGCAGCTTCTCGACCTAGTTAACTTGTCAAATAAAAGAGAGTCATATGTAGACCTATTATCAAGAGGCATGAAGCAGCGTCTCTGCCTGGCCAGGTGCCTTATCCATGATCCTGAAGTGCTGATTCTGGATGAACCTGCATCAGGACTTGACCCAAGAGCAAGGGTTGAAATGAGGGAAATATTAAAAGAATTGAAAAACATGGGCAAAACAATTTTAATATCTTCACATATTCTGCCTGAACTTGCAGAAATGTGCGATACCATCGGCATTATTGACCAGGGAAAACTGGTGGCTCAGGGGTCTGTTGCTGATATTCAGTCACAGCTGAGGGGAGAAAGGCTGATTATTGTAAAAGTTCATGGAAGTGCAGAAAAGGCCGTCTCCTTTTTTGAAGATGATCCTAATATATTCAAATTGGCTTTGCTTGAAGAGGGAGCATCTTTTCAGTTTATTTATAAAGGGACAGCTGAAGAACAAACAGAACTGCTGAAAAGAGCCATTTTAAATAATTTGGCGATCACCAGCTTTGCTGAAGCAGAAACGGATCTGGAAGATGTCTTTATGGAAATTACAAAGGGAGTTGAGCTGACATGAAGAATTTAGTTGTAAATCCTGTTCTGAATAAAGAGTTTAAGCTCCGCTTCCGCAGTTTTAAAAGCTACCTGGGGGTACTCTTTTACCTCTTGGCATTAGGGCTGATCATTGTTGGTTTTATCTTTATAGAATCATTGTCAAATAACATGCAGGGCTTTTTTAAACCTGATCAGAGCCGGACAATGTTTATGGTTCTATCTATATTGCAGCTTGGCTTAATTCTGTTTATTACTCCCGGTCTGACAGCTGGGGTTATCAGCAGTGAAAGAGAGAGGCAGACCTTAAATATCATGCTCACGACGACCCAAAGCTCTTCAAGCATTATATTGAGCAAGCTGATCTCTTCCATTTCATATTTGATTTTGCTTATTGCGGCAAGTTTGCCTCTTTATAGCTTTGTATTTTTATTTGGAGGTATTTCCCCAGGTCAGCTGCTTACGACAATGGGATTTTATTTATTTACAATCCTGGTTTATGGAAGCATCGGGGTCTTATTTTCAACGCTCATTAGAAAAACAATTGTCTCGATGGTTACCACCTATGGGGTTACTTTATTTCTAGCAGGAGGAACGGCATTCCTGACTTTGATTTTTATGCAATTAACCAATGCATATGGCTATACAGGGACTCAGCCAACAAATCCTCTTGCATACTTCCCGGCTATGCTCAATCCGGTCATTATTCTGATGAGCACCTTTGAGCCGGAAATGACCAATGAAATTACTAGATCAACAGGCATTGAATTTCCTTTATGGATTTCATACTTAATTTCGTACACATTGATTTTCATTGGAGCTATTCTGCTGAGCATAAAAAAACTCCGTCCCAATATGAAAAAGGGCTAGTATTTATTCGGGCAAATCCCTGGAGACGGGATTGCCCGTAAATTTTAATAAGGGAATGATATCGGTGGAAAACCGCAATCAATATCTTAGACTTTTAAAACCGGTAAAAAGACAGCTCCTATTTCAGCTGATCGTTAAGGAATTCCAGGTGTTCCTTTTATCAGCTGCTGTCTTGGCCATTTTTCTTATGGTGGCAGCAAGATTTTTTGTTATCCCATTTCTGCAAAACTATCTTCTGCTGATTTTATTTCTGTCTGCTCTTTATGCAGCTTTTCGAACTTGGAAGAAGCGCCCTGACATGATACAGGCTGCATCATTGTATAACACGTTTGTAGCGGAAGACAGGGTCATTACAGCCCATTCTTTCCTTCACGATGATGGCATTCTGGCAAGATTGCAGCTGGCAGATGCAGTAAAGCATATGAAAAAGGTGCACCATCAGGTTTTAAGCAGGAAGAAACCTTTCATTCTTCCCAAACCTATTCTAATGTTTTTGTCTTTTCTTGGTTTGGCAGTGCTCTTATACATGATTCCGGGCGAGAAAATGGAATTGGCGCTAAAACAGGAGAAGGAAATCAAGATAGTTGAAGAAGCTAAAGAGAAACTTGAGAAAAAAGCTGAGAAAGAAAAGAATCTTGAAGTGAAAAAAGTATTAGAAGAAGCAAAAGAAAAGATTGCAGAAAAAAAGTCAGCTGAGGAAGCATTGAAAGAATTAAAGAAGCTAACAAAAAGCTTAGAGTTAAAGGCAATGAAAGAAAAAGAAAAATCAATAGCCCTGGAAAATATGAAAAATAATCTTGATAAGAGCGGGTTAGAACAATTAAGCCGAATGCTGAAAGAAAAAGATCTGGCTTCCTTTAGGGAAGAGTTGTCAAAGCTTGATAAGCAGAGGACGGAACTTGATGAGGATCAAAGAAATGCCTTGAAAGAGCTTACTGGCAGTGAAGCACAGTTGTCTGAAGAAGAGCTGTCAAGTCTCCTGGATCAGCTCGAAAAGGCATTGCAATCAGAAGAGCTTTTTAAACAGCTGGCTGCAGCACAAGATGCTTTGCAGCGGTCAGGGGTTTCTTTACAGCAGCAAATGGCTTCGAATGGAATGACGCCGGGACAGCTCGCGTTTGCGCCGCCTGGCCAGCCCGGCAGTTCAGAAAACGCTTCCAATACGCCTCAGCAGGGGCAGCAGAATAATTCAAATCAGCAAAATAATCAAAATCAAGCTGGCAATAGCTCAAACAGTGGCAATGGCAGCGGATCGGGTTCAGGAAGCGGCTCAGGAAATGGTTCGGGATCTGGTACTGGGGCTGGCTCAGGGAATGGGTCAGGCAGCGGTCTTGGAGGAGGTGCCGGGCTCGGACAGGGATCCAGGGATCTGCTCACCATTCCATCTGGCATGGAAGGGAAGACGAATATTGAAAATGACAATGGCAGCCTTGGACAGGGGAGTCCAGGACAGCAGCTTGAAAGGGAAGGTCCTGTCTTAAAAGGAAATATCAGACCTTACAGTGAAGTTTTCGGGAACTATGAAAAGTCGTACAGACAGAGTACAGACCGGTATAAACTTCCGGCTGATTTAGAGGAAATCGTTAAAAATTATTTTACAAGTATAGATCCTGACAAGGAGTGACTTCAATGTCCGCAACACAGGAAAAAGAACAGCAATTCGCACAAGCAGCAGATATTATTGCAAGAGTGAAAGATGAAATTCAATCATTCATAGTCGGCCAGGAAGAAGTAGTCGAACATGTATTATGGAGCATATTCTCAGGAGGGCATGTTTTGCTCGAAGGTTTGCCTGGGCTGGGTAAAACCATGCTGATTAAAACCATTGCAGAAGTGCTGGATCTCAAATTTTCGCGCATTCAATTCACCCCTGATATTATGCCATCCGATATAACCGGAACCATGCTGCTGCAGCCTGATGAAGCAGGCTGGCAAACATTCAGTTTTCATAAGGGGCCCATATTCGCAAACATCATCCTTGCAGATGAAATTAACAGGGCAACACCAAAAACACAAAGTGCCCTGCTCGAGGCAATGGGAGAAAAAACCGTCACTATAATGGGCGAAACCAAAAAGATGGAAAAGCCATTTTTTGTACTCGCAACTCAAAATCCGATTGATATGGAAGGGACTTACCCCCTGCCGGAAGCACAAACGGACCGGTTTTTATGCAAGGTGAATGTTGCCTATCCGACAAAAGAAGAATTAAAAGAAATTGCCCGGAGGACTACGGGGACGCAAAAAACTCATTTAAATAAAGCCGCCGGATTGAAGGATGTCATGGCTCTTCAGGAGCTTTCGAGAGAAATTCTCCTATCAGATGAAATCCTGGATTATGCTGTTTGGATGATCACTTCCACGCACCCGGATTCAGAGGGTGCACCAGAAACAGTGAAAAAGCACGTCCAATATGGCAGCGGTCCACGCGGCCTTCAGAGTCTGATATGTATGGCAAAAGCAAGAGCCATGTGCTCCGGTCGATTCCATGTATCAATAGGAGACATTAAAAACGTTGCCTATCCGGTTTTGAGGCATCGTCTTATTTTGAACTTTGAGGGAGAAGCAGCGGGTATTTCAGCGGATTCGATTATTGAAGCTTTGTTAAACGAAGCTTCCTGGGGAGCTAAGAGCTGATGAACAGCCATCATGCTCTTCTTGCAAAGCTTCAAAAACGAAAGATTGCTGCAAAGACAAGGAAAAGAGGATTTCATTCAGGGTCCAGGCAATCCCATAAATTCGGATCTTCCATGGAATTCTCTGATTTCAGGGCCTATCAGCCTGGTGACGATATTAGACAAATAGATTGGAATGTCTATGGCAGAACACAAAAACATTATATTAAACGCTTCCTGGATGAGCAGGAGCTTTCTATTGCAGTTTACCTGGATGCAACGTCTTCAATGACAAAAATCCAGCAGAAATGGGAATATGCCAAATCGCTGGCATCAGCTTTGAGCTTTATGGTGCTTTCAAGTGAAGACCGGCTTTTCTTTTCAGCTGTTTCTTCTGCAGGGGTGCAGCCTATCAAAAGGAAAGGCTCTGTTTACAGCAGGCGAACATTCATGGAGATCCAAAAAATTGAACCTGCAGCTCTGTCCACAAACTATCTAAGCTGTCTGAAAGAAACTCTTTCTAAACATCAGCAGCTTGCTGTAATAATAGCAGATGGCTTTGAGCCCCTTCAGGAATGGGAAAACCTTTTTAGGAAGCTCAGGGGGTTAAAACAGGAGTTCTGGCTATTTCAGGTGCAGGCAGATGAAGAGCTGAACCCTGCATATTCTGGAGATATTAAGTTAATTGATAGTGAAACAGGGACAGCAGTAAATGTCAGCATGAGCCCTTCCATATTAGCTGAATATGAAAAGCGCCTAAAAGAACATAATGAACAGCTTGAGATTTTATGCAAACGGTATGGCGGCCAGTATATCTTTGCCCCGGAAACAAGAGATCTTCAGACCGTTCTTTTCAGGGATCTGTATGCGAAGGGGCTGGTCAGGTGAGGACACAATGCAATTCTTAAATCCTATCTATTTTATTTTATCCATTTTTATAGGAGCAGTTATCCTATTTTATTTCTTTCGTAAGCAGTACATGGAAAAGACCATTTCATCCAATCTGCTTTGGGAGCAGGTGCTGAACGAATGGCAGGCCTCCCCTTGGCTGAAAAAGCTTCAGCAGAATCTATTATTTTGGCTGCAATTATTGGCTCTGATCCTATTGATGCTGGCCCTTGTTCGCCCATTTTGGCTTGAGGATTCTTTAAAAGGGAAACATTTAATCATCATTATAGACCCATCCGCCTCTATGTCGGCTGAACACGGAGGAAAGAGCCGTTTTGAAATCGCAAAAGAGGAAATCCTTGACCTTGCCGGCAAGCTTAATGGCCAGCAGGTAACCTTGATTAAAGCAGGAGAGAAAAATGAGATCCTATTAAGTCGTGAAGATGATCCAAATGCCATTCGCAGAACCATTGATGGGCAAAAACTTACTTATGAACATGAAAATATGGATAAAGCCCTCTTATTGGCAGGTTCCTTATCTTCAGGAAAAGACACAGCTCTTCATATTTTTTCAGATTCGGCTGTAAAAAATGATTTAATGGAGGAACTGGCTGGCCTATACACTGTTGTACATAATATTGGAGAGGATGCAGGGAACGTCTCGCTGCAATCGTTTGGGACAGCTGCAGCTGGTGATGGTATCTCAGCCATTGCGGTGATAGAAAACCAGTCTTCCGGAAATATAGAAACAGGTTTTACCGTCCAATTTGAGGATGAAGTCTTGTTTGAGCAAAATTTATCATTGAAAGCAAATGAACAAACAACCGTACAGATTAAAAACCTGCCTGAAAAACCTTATTATGAGGCATCCATTTCCATTAATGACGGCTACAGTGCAGATAATTTCGCTGCCTCTATTTACACAGACCCAAAACCAAAGGTTTACACTATGGGGGATGTAAATCCATTTGCGGTGAAGGGCTTTCAAACCATAGGAGCCGAATTGCTGCAGACAGATCCAGCTGCTCTCAAAGGTTTTGAAATGAAGGGTGTTGTTGTAGCAGAAGGAAGCACAATATCGGAACTTCCAGAGCTGCCAATGATCTTTTTTAACACAGGCAAGGAAAAAGCAAAACTTAAAGAGGTAATTTCGGGGGATGAGGATCCTTTATTTGAATATGCAGACTTTGACCGTGTGTATATCAGTTCCGCTTCCGCTGCATTGAAAGGGGAATGGGAGACTGTTTTGAAAAGTGGAGACATTCCTTTAATCCAGAGGGGAATGCAGAATGGACAGCCAATTATTATTGTCAATTTCGATCTATCCGACACAGATTGGCCACTCCTGCCAGGTTTTCCGATCTTTTTGTATAACTCTTACCAGTGGTTATCCCAGCAATCAGATTTCCTCGGATATTTCAGCGCCGGGGAAGAGAGATGGATAAATATTGGCAATGGAAATGGAAGCTGGGAGATTTTCAATAATAAAGACGAAAATCTATACTCCCTTGATCTAAACAAAGAAAACTTTAAAGCTCCTGTGATTCCGGGAACTTACCAGGCAGTATCAGGAAATCAAATTTATTATTTTTCTGTCCTTCTGGATGAAAGGGAGAAATATGCAGGAATAGAAGAATCTTTCACATTGAATGAAAAATCATCTGAAAAAAACAGCATGATCCAAAGGCCGAACGAAAGCCTCTGGTTCTGGCTGGCGTTAATTGCTTTTTTACTTATTGCTATCGAATGGGAGGTATATCGCCGTGGGCATCGAGGTTAAATATCCCTTCCTGTTTCTGCTCCTGATTCCTGCTGTCATTATGGTCTATTTGTTTATTCGAAATTACAGGGCAAAAGGAAATGAAAAATTTTGGGTTGCCAGTCTAAGACTAGTCATTTTCTCATTGTTAATTTTTGCACTGACCGTCCCGCAGGTCCTCCTTCCGGTTAAGGGGCAGACTGTCGTATATCTGGCAGACCGCTCTGCAAGCATGGGTGCAAATGAGGAAGCACTTGCCTGGATAGAAAACAGTGCCAGCCACAGAAAAAGTGAGGACCAATTTGCGGTGGCGGCTTTTGGCAAAAATGTAGTGCTTGAACAGAATTTGGGCAGGAACCGTGAAGCTATTACCGAATTTAACGGGAAAGCAGACGATTCACAATCGAATCTGGAAGCAGGCCTGCAATATGCCGCTTCACTCATTCCGAGGGATTCTTCAGGCAGAATTGTCTTAATGACGGATGGAAATGAAACGTCGGGCAAAAGCCTGGAGGCTACCTCAGTTTTAAAGAATCGGAATATCGAGATTGACCATGTGCCATTAAGATCAGCAGCAGGTGATGATGTATCAATTTCAGAATTAAAGATGCCTCCTTCACTTTATTTAGGAGAAGAGGCTCCGATTACAATAGAAGTTACCAGCAATATTGCCAAAGAAGCTGATATCAGATTATCTGTAAATCATAAAGAAGTTTTAAAGGAAACCGTTCAAGTGAACGAAGGGAAAAATGTATATACTTTTACTCACAAAGCAGATACTGCAGGGTTAACGGTATATAAAGCAGAGATAGCTGCTGAACGGGATGCCTTCTCTGAAAACAATACACTTCACTCGGTTGTAAATGTTAAGGGAACCCCAAAGGTCCTGATCGTACAAGGGGAGGACGCAGGTGATATTGCGAATCTGTTAAAAGGTTCAGGCCTCGAGACAGACACTGTTCTTCCAGAGAAGCTTCCGACCGTTCTCTCAGGTTATTTGCAATATCAGTCGATTATTTTTAATAATGTTCCTGCAACTGTTATCTCAGAGCAGCAAATGACGTTGATGGAGAAGGCAGTTAAGGAATTCGGCACCGGTTTTATTATGTTCGGCGGTGAAGAAAGCTTTGGGCTGGGGGGCTATTTTAAAACTCCGATTGAGAAATTGCTGCCGGTGGATATGGATATCAAGGGCAAGAAAGAAATGCCTTCCTTAGGCCTGGTATTAGTTATGGACCGTTCTGGAAGCATGGCCGGGAATAAAATTGAATTGGCGAAAGAGGCGGCTGCCCGTTCAGTGGAACTGCTGCGTGAAGAAGATACACTCGGATTCATTGCATTTGATGACCGGCCATGGGAAATCCTTGAAACCGAGCCTCTCAAGAATAAAAAGAAGGCAATTGAAAAAATCAGATCCATCACACCAGGCGGGGGGACAGAAATCTTTACTTCCCTGGAACAAGCCTACAGTGAGCTTGAAGATCTGCAGCTTCAGAGAAAGCATATTATCTTGCTGACAGATGGCCAATCTGCCACAAATGGAGACTATGAGCTTTTAATCGAAAGCGGGAAAGAGAAGAATATCACTCTTTCAACTGTTGCACTTGGTCAGGATGCTGATAGAGGGCTGCTTGAAGATCTTGCGGGAATGGGGTCAGGGCGTTTTTACGATGTTACAGACTCTTCCGTCATTCCGAGTATATTATCACGCGAAACCGTAATGGCTACGAGAACCTATATCGAAGACAATCCATTTTATCCAAGTGTTCAGCCCTACCCAGACTGGTCCTCACTCTTTGAAAAAGGTGTTCCAGAAATGAATGCCTATATAGCTGCTACGGCCAAGCCGCGAGCACAGGTGCCGCTGTTAAGTGAAAAAGAAGATCCAGTACTTGCTGAATGGCAATACGGAATGGGGCGGGCTGCTGCCTTTACATCCGACTCCTCAGGCAAATGGTCAGGAGATTGGGCCCGATGGGAAAAGTGGCCATCATTTATTAATCAGCTTGTCACCAAAACCCTGCCGCAATATGAAAGTGAACCATACAGGGTTGCTGTTGAGAATAAGGATGGCAATACAGTGCTCAGCCTGGAGTCTGCGGCAAGCATATCTTTGCCAATTGAGGCTTCCATCGTGTCGGAAACGGGCGAACAGATAGAAGCCAATATAAAGCTCACTGCTCCAGGTAAATATGAGGCGACAATGCCTGAAAGTGCAGGAATGTATTTTTTAAATATTAAACAGACAGATCAAAATGGGAATATACAGGTTCATCAGACTGGTTTTACTATTCCCTATTCAGAAGAGTATTTGCAAAAGGGAACAAATAAAGAGCATTTGGAGTCACTCTCAAAAATGACTGGCGGCAAGGAGCTTGAAAGCGGAGGAGAAGCTTTCCGACCCCTGAAAAAACCAGCAAGCACCAAACAGCCAATCAGCGAGTGGCTGCTTCTCGCTGCATTCCTGATCTTTTTTTCAGAAATCGCTGTAAGGCGCTTTGGCTTAACTGCTATCGCTGCGAGAATTTTGAAGAAAAACAGAAAGAAAAAGGAAAAGCCAGAGGCGCCTATGAAAATTCAAAACCTTAAATCTTCCAGGGAAAAACAATCTCCTTCCATGCAGATGCCTGATAAACTTCAAGGGGAAACTTCTGTAAAAGAAACACCGGAAAAAACAAAAGAAAAGAAAAAACCAAACCGGCCAAAACCAGCAGCAGAACCCTCGCCGAAAGAAAGAGAAGAACGCATGAAAAGGCTGCTGGATGCAAAAAACAGGAAAAAGTAAGTGGGATTTTTCAATAAAGTATGCTGGATTTAAAAAAGTATTATAGATCGCTGAGTTGATTGGAGCGGAGGGCACTTGACTCCTGCGGGAGGAGAGGGAGCGGGAGACCCCGCAGGCGAAGCCGAGGAGGCTCCCGTTCCTCCCCGCGGAAAGCAGGTGCACGCAGCGGAAATCAACGGGCTAAATTATAAAAAAAAATAAAATGAATAATTAACCCTGTAAAGATATTTTCTTGACATGCTATGAACTTCTATGTAAACTTACTTTGTAAAGGCTTTTCACTTAACAAGGGGGAAAAGGGATGCTCGAAAAAACAACGAGGATGAACTACCTATATGATTTCTATCAATCGTTGTTAACTCCTAAGCAGAGAAGCTATATGTCCCTGTACTACCTGGATGATTTTTCGCTTGGAGAGATTGCCGAGGAATATGATGTTAGCCGGCAAGCGGTATATGACAACATTAAAAGAACAGAAGCAATGCTTGAAGAGTATGAAGAAAAGCTATTATTATTTCATAAATTTCAAGAGCGCAGCAAGCTGATTGCAGAAATAAAAGAGATGCTTAAGGAAGGATCCCCTTCCCGAGATGCATTGGAAGAAGCAGTGGCAGAGCTTGAGAAATTAGATTAGGAGGCGGCATATATGGCATTTGAAGGATTGGCCGACCGACTGCAAAATACAATTCAGAAGATCCGCGGAAAAGGCAAAATTAATGAAGCGGATGTAAAAGAAATGATGCGTGAAGTCCGTCTCGCCCTTTTGGAAGCAGATGTAAACTTCAAAGTCGTCAAAGAGTTTGTCAAGAAAGTCAGCGAACGCGCTGTCGGGCAGGAAGTATTAAAGAGCCTGACGCCAGGACAGCAGGTCATTAAGGTTGTTAAAGAAGAATTAACGGAACTGATGGGCGGAGAGCAAAGTAAAATTGCTGTTTCCAATCGCCCTCCGACAGTCATTATGATGGTCGGTCTTCAGGGTGCCGGTAAAACTACTACAACCGGAAAGCTTGCAAACCTGCTCCGCAAAAAGTATAACCGCAATCCGATGCTGGTTGCTGCAGATATTTACCGCCCTGCGGCGATTAAACAGCTCGAAACGCTTGGCAAACAGCTGAATATGCCGGTCTTCTCCCTTGGCGATCAAGTCAGTCCTGTTGAAATTGCAAAACAGGCAATCGCAAAGGCAAAAGAGGATCACCATGATTATGTTCTGATCGATACAGCAGGAAGACTGCATGTGGATGAAGCCTTAATGGATGAGCTAAAGCAAATCAAAGAGCTTTCCAATCCAGATGAAATTTTCCTTGTTGTAGACGCCATGACCGGTCAAGATGCGGTTAATGTAGCGCAAAGCTTCAATGATCTGCTGGGTCTTACTGGGGTTGTCCTGACGAAGCTGGATGGCGATACCCGAGGCGGTGCGGCTCTATCCATTAGATCCGTAACAAACACGCCGATTAAATTCGTCGGTCTTGGCGAAAAGCTGGATGCGCTTGAAGCGTTCCATCCAGAACGGATGGCATCCCGTATATTAGGTATGGGAGATGTCCTATCCCTAATTGAAAAAGCACAGGCCAATGTGGATGAAGAAAAGGCAAAAGAGCTTGAGCAGAAGATGCGCACTGCTTCCTTCACATTTGATGATTTTTTGGATCAGCTTGGACAGGTTCGGAATATGGGGCCGCTGGATGAGCTTCTGAAAATGATGCCTGGCGCCAACAAAATCAAAGGCTTGAATAATATCCAAATCGACGAGAAGCAAATCACTCACGTTGAAGCGATTATTAAATCGATGACAAAGGAAGAGAAAACTCATCCGGAAATCATCAATTCAAGCCGCCGCAAACGGATTGCCAAGGGAAGCGGAAGAACCGTTCCTGAAGTCAACCGTCTGCTGAAGCAATTTGAAGACATGAAAAAGATGATGAAGCAAATGGCTGGCATGCAGCAAAAAGGCAAGAAAAAAGGCGGATTTAAGCTTCCTTTTAACCCTTTTTAGTAATGTCTAGCTCCAGCGCCTGCCCCCTCGAGGTCACAAGCCAATCCTCCGAAAAAGGCAAAGAACGCCTTTTCGAAAGGCTAGTCTTGTGCTTGTCGGGGGTGAGCAAGGCGCTTGCGCTTTTCTAGTCAATTAAGCTTTTCATAAGATGTAAAGAAAAAAACCTTTACAAACTAATTAACTATCTGATATTATACTATCTTGTGTGAAACTATTCGGAGGTGCTTTTTAAAATGGCAGTAAAAATTCGTTTAAAGCGTATGGGTGCTCACAAAAACCCTTTCTATCGTATCGTTGTAGCTGATTCTCGTTCTCCTCGTGACGGACGTTTCATTGAAACAGTAGGAACTTACAACCCGGTTGCTCAGCCAGCGATCGTTGAAATCAATGAAGAGTTGGCTCTTAAATGGCTTCAGACAGGCGCTAAGCCATCTGATACAGTACGCAACCTTTTCTCTAAGCAAGGCATTATGGAGAAATTCCATAACGCTAAAAACGGTAAGTAATTCACTATAAGATGAAAGAGCTTATCGAAACGATTGTTAAGCCCCTTGTTGATTTTCCGGAAGATGTTCAAGTGAATGTCCAAGAAGAGGATCAGCGCGTAACCTATCAGCTTTCCGTCAACAAGAATGACATGGGGAAAGTAATTGGGAAGCAAGGGCGCGTTGCGAAAGCAATACGGACCGTTGTCTATGCAGCAGGTTCATCAGAACAAAAGAAGATCTTTTTAGAGATCATCGAATAATTATCCTGCAATTGAGCAGGTATTACCAAAAAAGGAGGGGCTTCCCCTCCTTTTTTTACAATCTAAAAATATAAACATCGCCAACTAAGAATTTGACAGCAGTCAGTAAAGCCGTTTTTTAATCGGATCAATTTGGGAGGCGCTGTACATGAACATTATTCAATCGGTTACAGTTAAGCAGGTACTGACAGAGAACAGCAAGAAAGAACTGCTGGAAGGCTATATGGCCAAAAAAAAGCAGCTGCAGAAAGAAAGTGATCAGCTGAGGTTTGAACTGAAAAAACAGGAAAAAACCAAAAAACTGCATCCGGCCAGTCTAAAAAAGCATTTTGAAAAGGAAATTCAAATGAGGCAGGAAAAAGTCCAGCTGCTCGATTTTCAAATAGAACAATTACATATGCTACCATTAGGAAGCGAATTAAAAGAAAAAGAAGTCCAGGCGATTATTGAGGTTCAAAAGGGTACCCGCTGGGAAGACATAGAAAAAGGGAAAACCATCATCATAAGAGATGGAATTGTTGATGAAATACGCTAGAGGTGATAGTACATGCAGAAATGGTTCAACGTAGGAAAAATCGTGAACACTCATGGCATTAAAGGGGAAGCGAGAGTCATTTCCAAAACAGACTTTGCAGAAGAAAGGTATAAGCCGGGAAATAAACTTTATTTGTTCATGCCTGACGCAAAAGGTGATCCAATTGAGCTGACAGTGAAAACTCACCGTAGCCATAAATCATTCGATCTGCTTACCTTTGAAGGATACGAAAATATTAATGCAATTGAAAAAATGAAGGGCGGCATCCTGAAAATTTCAGAAGATCAGTTAGGCGATCTTGAAGAAGATGAATTTTACTACCATGAAATCATAGGGTGTACTGTTGAAACACTTGATGGAGCGGAAGTAGGTAAAATCAAGGAAATTCTTTCTCCTGGAGCAAATGATGTATGGGTAATCAAAGCAAAAGGCGGGAAGGAAATCCTGATCCCGTATATTGAAGATGTTGTTAAGGAAGTTAATGTGGAAGACAAACTTGTGAAAATTAATGCGATAGAAGGATTGCTTTCATGATGAATATTGATGTGCTCACGTTGTTTCCTGAAATGTTTGAAGGAGTTTTTGGGCATTCCATTTTAAAAAAAGCGGCTGAAAATGAAGCAGTGAAATATAATGTGGTCAACTTTAGGGAATATGCCGATAATAAGCACAAAACCGTAGATGATTATCCATATGGCGGAGGGGCGGGAATGGTTTTAAAACCGCAGCCCATATTTGATGCTGTAGATGATCTTCGCAGTAAAAGCGGGGCATCTCCGAGGGTTATTCTTCTGTGTCCTCAAGGAGAACGCTTTACACAGAAGAAAGCTGAAGAGCTTGCAGAAATGGATCACCTGATTTTTGTTTGCGGCCATTACGAGGGGTATGATGAAAGAATTCGGGAACATGTTGTAACCGATGAAATTTCAATTGGAGATTTTGTGTTGACTGGAGGAGAGCTCGGAGCCATGGTCGTAATCGATAGTGTTGTCCGATTGCTTCCTGGTGTGTTAGGCAACGAAGAATCACACATGAAAGACTCTTTCAGCACAGGTTTTCTTGAACACCCTCATTATACCCGTCCGGCGGATTTCAGGGGAATTAAAGTGCCGGATGTCCTTATGTCAGGTAATCATCGCCTTGTCGAAGAGTGGCGAGCCAAAGAATCCTTGAGAAGGACGTATGTAAGGCGTCCTGATCTTCTTGAGGATGCAGAATTAACAAAAGAACAGCAAAAATGGCTAGAAGAAATAAAAAAAGAAGATAAATAACATTGAAGTTGCCGTCCAAGTATGGTATGATACTTTTTGTGACTTAGGCTGAACTTGTTCAGTTTACGTCTGATAAAGATGTTCCGCTGCAAACATATAGGTTGTGCAAGAGCGTCTGCTGAGAGGAGTTGAAAACGATGCAAAAATTAATTGAAGAAATCACAAAAGAACAGCTTCGTACAGACCTTCCGTCTTTCCGTCCTGGTGATACTGTACGTGTACACGTAAGTATTGTTGAGGGAACTCGTGAGCGTGTACAGGTATACGAAGGTGTTGTGATTAAGCGTCGTGGTGGTGGAATCAGCGAAACTTTCACAGTTCGTAAGATTTCTTACGGTGTAGGCGTTGAGCGTACATTCCCTGTACACACACCTAAGATTGCGAAGCTTGAAGTTATCCGCCGCGGTAAAGTCCGCCGTGCGAAACTTTACTACCTGCGTAACCTTCGCGGTAAAAAAGCTCGTATCAAAGAAATTCGATAATAAAGAAAAGAAGGAGCTTGTTAATCAAGCTCCTTTTTCTTTCATGCAACAGCAGAATGCAAATAATATTACATAAATGTTAAATAATATATAAATAAGATTCCCATCGTGTTTATTAAGATGAATTTTTGTACAATAAAACAATAGAAATCACTTACTGCGGTACAAGCAGGGATATAAGCATAATTTTTGACGGAAGAATGGTGGGGAAGGCTATGGCAAAAAAGAAAAATGAATTGTGGGAATGGACAAAAGCTCTTGTAATCGCAGTCCTGTTAGCGGCAGTCATCAGATATTTTTTATTTGCGCCGATTGTGGTTGACGGCTTGTCCATGATGCCAACATTGCATGATCAGGATCGAATGATTGTTAATAAGTTCAGTTATAAGATTGGAGAGCCGGAGCGCTTCGACATCATTGTTTTCCATGCACCGGAAAACAAAGATTACATCAAAAGGGTAATAGGTCTTCCTGGAGATAAGATTGAATATAAAGATGATACTCTTTATGTTAATGGAAAAGCTTATGAAGAGCCATACCTGGATGAATATAAGAAGCAGGTAATCGATGGTCCGCTGACGGAGCCGTTTACTTTAAAAGAAAAGATAGGACAGGAAACAGTGCCAGAAGGCCACTTATTTGTAATGGGTGACAACCGCCGCTTCAGCAAGGACAGCCGTCACATTGGCCCTGTTGCAATGGAAGAAGTACTGGGCGATGCCGGAGTAATATACTGGCCTATAGAGGACATTCGCATCGTTGATTGATGATTCTTTGTTTTATAAATACATATCGGATGGAGGTGCCAGCTTTGACGATCCAGTGGTTTCCCGGTCATATGGCAAAAGCCCGCAGGCAGGTTACAGAAAAATTAAAACTGGTCGATATCATCTTTGAGCTCGTTGATGCAAGGATCCCTTATTCATCACGAAATCCGATGATCGATGAAATTATTCAGCACAAACCCCGGCTTGTTTTATTGAATAAAGCTGACATGGCTGATAAAGAAGCGACAAAAAAGTGGATCAAACATTTTGAAGATAAGGGCATAAGGGCTCTTGCGATAAACTCACAGGCGGGACAAGGCATGAAGGAAATCGTCTCCGCGTCTCAGGGGATTTTGCAGGAAAAGTTCGATCGTATGAAAGCGAAGGGTGTCAAGCCTAGAGCAATCCGGGCCATGATTGTAGGTATTCCAAACGCTGGAAAGTCCACCCTTATCAATCGCCTGGCCAAAAAGAATATAGCCAGGACAGGAAATACTCCCGGCGTTACGAAAGCCCAGCAATGGATAAAGGTAGGGAAAGAGCTGGAGCTTCTCGATACCCCTGGGATCCTATGGCCAAAATTTGAAGATCAGGAAGTAGGTCTTAAGCTTGCTCTGACTGGAGCAATAAAAGATACTATATTAAATCTTCAGGATGTTGCAGTATATGCCCTGCGCTTTCTCGGCGATAAATATCCAGATCGCCTGAATGGGCGATATCAGCTTGATGAAATCCCGGAAGATATTGTTGAAGTGTTTGATAAAATTGGCAGGCTGCGCGGCTGTCTGATGGGCGGCGGCGAAATTGATTATGATAAGGTAACAGAGCTGGTAATCAGAGAATTCCGTTCTGAAAAATTGGGGCCAATCACTTTGGAACTGCCTGAAGAGATGGCAGTTCGGAGTGAAGCTGAATAATTTAGATGAAGACCTTCTGTCCACAGGAGGCCTTTATTTTTTTGAAAAAATGCCGATACATACATTAAATTGAAAAGGAGATGGCCATGGCAAAGTTAACCATTCGCCAAATAGAAGAAAAGATCAAAACAATTAAGGTAGAGGATGACCCTTTCCTTCACTCTATAAAACATGATGACAGAAAAGGCGTACAGCAGCTTTTAGCAAAATGGCATTCCCGAAAGCTGCAGCAAAAGAAGATAATTGAAAAGCATAAAGAAATGACCCAGTATGAAGTTCGGTACAGGAGCCAGGGTTTTCAGTTTATTGCCGGAATAGATGAAGTAGGCAGGGGGCCTCTTGCAGGGCCAGTGGTAGCTGCAGCAGTTATTTTGCCTGAAGACTTCTGCCTGCCGGGTTTAGATGATTCAAAAAAGGTGCCTGAGAACAAAAGAGGAGAATTTTTTGAGATAATTAAGGCTAAGGCTGAGGCATTCAGCGTTGGAATCATTGAGCCTGAAGAAATCGACCGCATCAATATATTTGAAGCGACAAAAAAGGCAATGTTATCAGCAATTGAAGGGCTGAACCCAAAACCAGACTTCCTGCTTGTAGATGCCGTCAAACTTTTAACTCCATACCCAATGGAAGCAATCATTAAGGGAGATGGCAAAAGCATATCGATTGCTGCAGCCTCAATCATAGCTAAAGTCACGAGAGACAGAATGATGGCTGAAATAGGTACAGAGTTTCCCCAGTATGGATTCGAGAAAAATATGGGCTATGGGACGAAGGAGCATCTTGAAGCCATCACACTTCATGGAATTTCTCCTTATCATCGAAAGAGCTTTGCGCCAATAAAAGATCTTATTAGTGAAATAGAATAGAAGGTGAAGGCATGAAGCCGTCTGATATTATCCAAAGAATCATAAGGAATGACCAGAACAATGCAGTAAAAACAGCTGCATTTAGACCTGGGCAAATTGTCAGCGGAAAAATAGTAAAGCTATTTCCGAACCAGACGGCAGAGGTGCAAATCGGGTCTCATAAAGCGATTGCGCAGCTTGAAACCCCTTTGTCAGCCAACAGCAGATATTGGTTTAAAGTTGAGCCAGGTGAGGGAATGCTGCGCTTAAAGGTAATGGAGTCAGCAAACAGACCAGGTGCGGCAGCTCCGGCTGAAAGCCTTCTAAGCCAGCTGGGAATGCAGTTATCCAGAGAAAATAAAATGCTTATTCAATTTTTTCTTAAAGAACAGCTTCCAATAACAGGTGAAACATTAAAAATGGCATCTGAATGGATCAAGGAAAGCCAATCTGCTGAAGATGGCCTGAGGACAGTAAAAGAGCTGATTATTAGGCAGCTTCCTTTATCAAAGGATATTTTTACAGCGCTATCCTCAGTCTTGCATGGGGACTCTCTTTCTTCGCTTATGGGAGAATTACAGGAGGAGTTAAAGGGTGCTGATTTATCATTCAAAGGGCAGCAAATATATTCGCTCCTTGGGGATCTGACAAAGACTTCAAGAGAAAAACTAGGCCAGCAGGCTATATTCAGATTGTTTTCTGAGTGGCTGAATACAAAAAACCAGGCAAGTTCAAACACTGCTTTCCAGCTCCTGAAAGTATTGGGGCTGATGCCGGGTGAAGCGGATGAGGATACGGCTCTAAAGCAGCTTACGGAAGGAAGCATCCAAAATAAACCGATTAGTCATGTCCTGACAGAACTTCTGAAAGCAAATGAATCCGGAAACAGGCAGGAATTTATATTGAACTTGGCCAAGCTTAATGGGTTTATTTCACAAAGATCGGAAAGCAGTGGACAAGCTCAAACATTAGAAACCTTATTCAATGATATTCGAAATGGAAAGATTTCTTTTCCTGCAGAAAAGAATTTGCTTAACACCCTTTTCAAATCAGCTCTTTCTCACACATTAAATGCTGATTTGGGCCAATTATTGTCAGATGCACCTGGGTTAAAGCAGGCTGCTGTTCAGGCGGGGAGATTACTGGCCGGTGAGAAGCCTTCGGCAGCAGCGGCTCTCACACTGCAGGAAAAGACAATGCTGGAAGAACTGAAAAATAGCCTGCGAACAGAGTTGAATTTTACATATGACCAGCGGAATATTCATAGTGAATTAAAGAGAATAATCAGAACATTGGGGCTTTCTCATGAACATGACATTCTAAATTTATTAAAACATCACGATGAGGGAGCAGCCGAAAAGCTGGACACCCTTAAACCGCTCCTAATGGGCCTCTTAAATGAAGAAACTTCACATTCAGCTAAAGATGCAGCCGAACGGCTACTGCATAAATTAACCGGCTTTCAGGCTCTCTCACAGGAATCCGGTCCATTGCAGCACTATATCTTTCAGCTGCCGGTTTCCTTATGGGGGAAGATCTCCGATTTGACAATGCAGTGGAGCGGCCGGAAAACGGAAGCGGGAAAAATTGATCCCAGCCATTGCCGGGTTATATTTTATTTGAATTTGGAACATCTGAATGAAACGGTTGTCGATCTTCAAGTCCAAAACAGAATCATAAATATTTCAGTTATTAATGAGCACAAAGAAATAAAGACCTTAACAGCTTTATTTGCCGCTGACTTAAAAGAAAATCTTTTAAAATTAAATTATAAGCTGTCCTCAGTTTCCTTCCAAAAGCCGGAGTCTGCGGGAGATTCACTTTTGGCAAGAGAAACAATGACATCGATTGTGCAATCAAATCAATTCAGCGGAGTAGACATAAGGATATGAAAAAAGATCATGATAGACAAAGGAAAGAAGCGGTAGCATTAACCTATGATCCTGTGAATCAGGGTGCTCCAAAAATATCTGCAAAAGGAAAGGGCCTGGTTGCTGAGAATATCCTTGCAAAAGCTAAGGAACATGATATTCCGATTCAGGAAGATCCGGCCCTTGTGGAGCTTCTTGGCAAGCTTAACATCAATGAGGGAATACCAGAAGAACTTTATCAGGCTGTTGCTGAGGTGTTTGCTTTCATCTACAAGGCTGATCAGGAAGCTGGGAAGAGGGAAAATAAACAATAATCTATTCTGGTAAACCAATATGGTTCTTTCTCAGTGAATCATTTCGAAGGGATGAGAGCGGGATTTTACTTGAGTCTAATAGAAAAGAAAACTGTCGAAAAGTCAGTTTTTCTTTATTTTAAAAAAATATTTTTATGATAAATTATGTTCAAAACATCTATTATGACAGGGTTTCTGCACTTTTTAATATTTTTAATTTTTAAAGAAATATAATATTTTAGAGTAAATGGTAGACAAGGGTTGTGTCATTTTATAAAATGAAAGCGCAGTCTATTTTTTTGAAGAGTTAGATAGGAGGATGGGAAATGAATATACATGAGTATCAAGGTAAAGAAGTCCTCAGACAATACGGGGTAGCAGTTCCGAACGGAAAAGTGGCATTTACAGTAGAAGAAGCTGTTGAAGCTGCTAAAGAACTTGGCACTGAGGTATGTGTGGTTAAGGCACAAATCCACGCCGGAGGACGCGGTAAAGCTGGCGGTGTAAAAGTTGCCAAAAATCTTGACGAAGTTCGTACATATGCAGGTGAAATACTGGGAAAAACACTTGTTACACATCAAACAGGCCCGGAAGGCAAGGAAGTAAAACGTTTACTGATTGAAGAGGGCTGTGACATTAAGAAGGAATATTATGTTGGGCTAGTATTGGACCGCGCAACATCACGCGTAGTTTTAATGGCTTCTGAAGAGGGCGGCACAGAAATCGAAGAAGTGGCTGAACAGACGCCTGAAAAAATCTTCAAGGAAGAAATCGATCCTGTACTTGGTTTAACAGCATTCCAGGCGCGCAGAATCGCTTTTAATATCAATATCCCATCAAAGCTTGTCGGACAAGCTGTTAAATTCATGATGGGCTTATACAGAGCTTATATTGAAAAAGATTGCTCCATCGCTGAAATCAATCCATTAGTAGTGACTGGTGACGGCAAGGTAATGGCTCTTGATGCAAAGCTGAACTTTGATTCAAATGCTCTTTACCGTCAAAAAGATATCATGGCTCTTCGTGACCTTGAAGAAGAGGATGCAAAGGAAATCGAAGCATCAAAATATGACCTGAGCTATATTTCCCTTGATGGAAACATAGGCTGCATGGTTAACGGTGCAGGATTGGCGATGGCTACTATGGATATCGTTAAGCACTATGGCGGAGACCCGGCCAACTTCCTTGATGTTGGGGGCGGAGCAACTGCTGAGAAGGTTACTGAAGCTTTCAAAATCATCCTTTCTGATAAAAACGTAAAAGGTATTTTTGTTAATATCTTTGGCGGAATCATGAAGTGCGACGTCATCGCCACTGGTGTAGTGGAAGCAGCGAAGCAAGTAGGCTTGAATGTGCCTTTAGTTGTACGTTTGGAAGGTACGAATGTTGAATTGGGCAAGAAGATCCTTGCTGAATCCGATATCGATATCATCGCAGCTGAATCAATGGCTGACGGCGCACAAAAAATCGTTTCTTTAGTAGGCTAAGAATCAAAATTGAGCGACCGTTCAGTGCCAAAGTAATTTAGCGGATTCCGAATGGCATTTTTGCCTGAAAGATTTTTGCTGAAGCCTTTTAAGCGCAGGATGGCACTCTTTAGACCAGAAAGGAGAATTAACGTGAGCGTATTTATTAATAAAGATACTAAAGTTATAGTTCAAGGGATTACTGGTTCAACAGCCCTCTTCCATACAAAGCAAATGCTTGAATACGGAACGCAAATTGTCGGCGGTGTAACTCCGGGTAAAGGCGGTACTGAAGTAGAAGGTGTTCCTGTCTTTAATACTGTGGAGGAAGCTGTTAAGGCGACAGGTGCCAATGCCTCCGTTATCTATGTTCCAGCTCCATTTGCTGCAGATGCTATTCTTGAAGCGGTAGATGCAGAATTGGATCTAGCCATTTGTATCACTGAGCATATTCCTGTATTGGATATGGTTAAAGTTAAGCGCTATATGGAAGGCAAGAAGACTCGCCTTGTAGGTCCTAACTGCCCTGGTGTTATTACTCCTGATGAGTGTAAGATCGGCATTATGCCTGGATACATCCATACTAAAGGTCATGTTGGGGTTGTTTCCCGTTCTGGAACATTGACTTATGAAGCGGTACACCAGCTTTCACAGGCTGGAATCGGCCAGTCTACTGCTGTTGGAATCGGCGGAGACCCGGTTAACGGAACAAACTTCATCGATGTATTAAAAGCATTTAATGAAGATCCGGATACTTATGCTGTAATCATGATTGGTGAAATCGGCGGAACAGCTGAAGAAGAAGCTGCAGAGTGGGTTAAAGCGAATATGACTAAGCCAGTTGTAGGCTTCATCGGCGGACGCACTGCACCTCCAGGAAAGCGTATGGGCCATGCCGGCGCAATTATTTCAGGAGGCAAAGGAACAGCTGATGAAAAGATCCGTGTTATGAATGAATGCGGTATTCAAGTAGCGGACACTCCATCCGTAATGGGTGAAACCCTGATAAAGGTTTTAAAAGAAAAAGGCCTTTATGATGAGTGTAAAACCCATTAATTCTAATTGAATAACTTAAGAATAGTCCCTCTATTTGAGGGACTATTTCTGCATTGTGAAAACCGGTTATCCCCGCCTATACCCCGCTTTTTAAAAAATTCAGGAGGCTCCCCATGAAAGAATTTAATATGAGGCTCACCCATCTCCATCATTGCAGAGGAATGAGCTGGAAGATGATTTTTTACATTTTAAAGAAAGATCCCCAATTAAAATTTATGTATAATGATGCAACGCGCCGAATGATGCCCCAAATATTCACCACTCAAGATTCTCTTTCAAATGCACTCCAAGATCTTCATTCCGATCGAATCCAGAAACAAATCCGCCAATACTCACCAAATGGCATTAGAACCATTACTATTTTTGATGAGGAATATCCAAGGCTATTAAAAGAAACGTACCAGCCGCCATGGGTTATTTATGCGAGAGGTGATATCGGTCTTCTGAATAGCGGAACTCACCTGGCCGTTGTGGGATCCAGACAGGCAACAGAGTATGGAGAAAAAGCCATTCAATACATGTTTCCCAAGCTTATTGAAAAAGGGATTATTATTGTAAGCGGGCTGGCGGCTGGCATTGATGCCATTGCGCATAAGGAAGCAATCAAAAATAAAGGGAAAACAATTGGTGTCATAGCTGGCGGATTGTTCCATATTTATCCCCAGGCAAATCAAAAGCTAGCATATGAAATGATGAAAAATCAGCTGGTTATTTCTGAATATCCGCCAGACACAAGACCTTCAAGATGGCAGTTTCCAATGAGAAACCGAATCATCAGCGGCATTAGCAGAGGCACACTGATAATCCAGGCAAAAAGCAAAAGTGGCTCCCTTATCACAGCTAATTATGCGGTTCAAGAAGGAAGAGATGTCTTTGCAGTCCCCGGAAATATATTTAGCCCGTTTTCAGGGGGAACCAATGAATTAATTCAGCAAGGAGCCAAACTGGTAAAATCAGCTGAAGATATTTTAGAAGAATTCCTTTACTGATCAGTCAATGAAATAGGAGCCTTGTTATTAATTAAGTGCTCCTTTTCTTACATCAGCTCATATTAAATGTGTTAATTTAGAGGATTTTTTACAAAAAGGTTGAAATTCTATTAAAACTGTTATACATTTTGCAACAGGTATTATGGAAAGAAAAAGACTGCTTCTTTATTCATTTTAGAATTTTTTCTTGGAAACGTTTGCGGAAATATTCCGCTTAAGTTTGACAAACTTGAATAGAATGTAGAATAATAATGAATATTTCAATACGCAAGCAGTAAAGCTGATGATAACAGCAAGCTGACGAAGAATAATTCATATTAATTCAAATATGCTAAAAGACACTTAAACCGCTCCTCAGGATATAAATATCCAACCTGAGGCTGTTTTATAGGTTAATGATAAATGAAAGCAGGCAGGTTTAACCGGGTAACAAATACCGCCTTTCAAGATTGATTTTGCCTGAATGTTTAAAAATCCCTCTCAAGGAGGACTATTGATGTCAGAGTTTCTTGTAATCGTTGAGTCACCTGCAAAGGCAAAAACGATTGAGCGTTATTTAGGAAAAAAATATAAAGTTAGAGCTTCCATGGGACATGTCAGGGATCTTCCTAAAAGCCAAATGGGCATAGATGTGGAAAATAATTTTGAACCAAAATACATAACTATTCGTGGGAAGGGCCCTGTTTTAAAGGAACTTAAGTCAGCGGCCAAAAAAGCCAAGAAAATTTATCTCGCGGCTGACCCCGACAGAGAAGGGGAAGCGATTGCCTGGCATTTGGCACATAGCCTGGACATGGATATTACATCGGACTGCCGTGTTGTTTTTAATGAAATTACGAAAGACGCCATTAAAGAATCTTTTAAGCATCCAAGGCCAATCAACATGGATCTTGTTGATGCCCAGCAGGCAAGACGGATGCTGGACCGGTTAGTCGGTTATAATATCAGCCCGTTATTATGGAAGAAAGTGAAAAAAGGATTAAGTGCGGGCAGAGTACAGTCTGTTGCAGTCCGTTTGATTATCGACCGCGAAAAGGAAATTAAGGACTTTATACCAGAAGAGTACTGGTCCATTGACGGAGAGTTCCTAAAAGGAAAAACAGCCTTCGATGCAGCTTTTTACGGGTTGGAGAATGAAAAAGTGGAATTGAAGTCTGAAAGCGATGTTCAAAATATATTAAGTAAAATGAAGGGCAATAAATTCAAGGTGGTATCGGTTACCAAGAAGGAAAGAAAACGGAATCCTGCCGCCCCTTTTACTACGTCCTCACTTCAGCAGGAAGCTGCAAGGAAATTAAATTTCCGTGCCAAGAAAACCATGATGCTTGCACAGCAGCTTTATGAGGGAATTGATCTAGGCAAAGAAGGAACTGTCGGTTTAATTACTTATATGAGAACTGATTCAACACGCATATCTGAAATTGCGCAAAATGAAGCTGCAGATTATATTCAAAACTCTTACGGGAAAGAATTCCTGCAGGGTGAAAAGAAAAAAGAAAAGAAAAACAGCAATGCCCAGGATGCTCATGAGGCCATCCGCCCGACGAGCACATTAAGGTCGCCTGCAAGTTTAAAAGAATACTTGTCGCGTGATCAGCTTCGATTATACAGGCTCATTTGGGAACGATTTGTTGCAAGCCAGATGGCACCAGCCGTTATGGATACAATGAGTGTGGATTTAAAGAATGGAGAAGTGATTTTCCGTGCAACAGGGTCAAAAGTGAAGTTCCCTGGATTTATGAAGGTCTATGTTGAAGGCACAGATGATCAGTCAGAGGAAAAAGATAATATGCTCCCAGACCTGAAGGAAGGGGATGAAGTCCTTAAAAAAGACATCGAACCCAAACAGCACTTCACACAGCCTCCTCCAAGGTATACTGAGGCAAGACTCGTAAAAACACTTGAAGAACAGGGGATTGGGCGGCCATCCACTTTTGCTCCGACTCTTGATACAATTCAAAAACGGGGTTATGTTGCTCTGGACAATAAACGTTTCGTTCCGACTGAACTGGGGGAAATTGTTCTTGAGCTAATCATGGAATTCTTCCCTGAAATCCTTGATATCGAGTTTACTGCAAAGATGGAAAAAGACCTGGACTATGTTGAAGAAGGCAAAGTCAACTGGGTGCAGATCATTGATGAATTCTATAAAGATTTTGAAAAGCATCTTGAAATAGCGGAAAAAGAAATGCAGGAAGTCGAAATTAAGGATGAACCTGCAGGTGAAGATTGTGAGCAATGCGGAAATCCAATGGTGTTCAAGATGGGGCGCTATGGAAAATTCATGGCATGCAGCAATTTCCCTGACTGCCGCAATACCAAACCGATTGTAAAGGATATAGGTGTGAAGTGTCCGAAGTGCAAAGAAGGAAATATAATAGAAAGAAAAAGCAAAAAACGCCGGATCTTCTATGGCTGTGACAGATTCCCTGAATGTGACTTTATTTCATGGGATAAGCCCCTGCCAAGAAGCTGTCCAAAATGTGATAACCTTCTAGTTGAGAAAAAACTCAAAAAAGGTGTCCAGGTTCAGTGTGTTGAATGCGACTATAAGGAAGAAAAGCAAAGTTAAGGGTGGGCTTAAATGCTCACTCTTTTCTATTGAGGGATGTGCATCCAGAATACTTCCAGCCCGGTTTCTTTCTTTCGTTTATCCCAAAGTATAGCAGCTGCAAATCGTTCACGAAACTTTTTTATTTTTAAATCGTATAGTAAAATGGCAAAATGAATAAGAACAGGGTAAAGTAAGAGAGACTGTTTTTAAAAATATAAATTAATCATGACATTGTCATCATAAGTATATATGGAGGTTCATTTTATGAGAGATACAGTAGTAAATGTAATAGGAGCGGGTTTAGCAGGCAGTGAGGCTGCGTGGCAGCTGGCCAACAGGGGAATAAAAGTAAACCTCTATGAAATGAGGCCAGTAAGGCAGACTCCTGCCCATCACACAGATAAATTTGCAGAGCTTGTCTGCAGCAACTCTCTGCGTGCAAATACTTTAACAAATGCAGTCGGGGTATTAAAAGAAGAAATGCGGAAGCTGAATTCTGTTATCATCCATTCAGCTGACAGCAGTGCCGTTCCTGCCGGGGGAGCATTGGCAGTTGACCGCCATGATTTTGCCGCTCGTGTAACGGAACAAGTCAAAAACCATCCGAATGTAACGGTAATTAACGAAGAAGTGACAGATATTCCGGAAGGGCCAACTGTGATCGCTACTGGACCGCTGACAAGTGAAGCCCTATCCGGAAAATTAAAAGAGCTGTCCGGAGAAGATTATTTATATTTTTATGATGCGGCTGCTCCAATTTTAGAAAAAGACTCAATTGATATGAATAAAGTTTATTTGAAATCACGTTATGATAAGGGAGAAGCGGCATATTTGAATTGCCCTATGACAGAAGAAGAATTTGACCGTTTTTATGAGGCTCTTACCTCCGCAGAAACAGTTCCGTTAAAGGAATTTGAAAAGGAAATCTTTTTTGAGGGCTGTATGCCAATAGAGGTGATGGCAAACAGGGGAAAGAAAACCATGCTTTTTGGCCCGATGAAGCCGGTAGGTTTAGAAGATCCGAAAACAGGAAAAAGGCCATATGCAGTTGTTCAGCTTCGACAGGATGATGCTGCCGGAACACTTTATAATATTGTAGGTTTTCAAACTCATTTGAAATGGGGGCCGCAAAAAGAAGTAATCCGCTTGATTCCAGGTCTCGAAAATGCTGAAATAGTAAGGTATGGCGTTATGCACCGGAATACATTTATCAACTCTCCAAAAGTCCTGCGCGCAACATATCAGTTCAAGAACCGGGATGATTTATTCTTTGCAGGGCAAATGACAGGGGTTGAAGGGTATGTCGAATCTGCTGCCAGCGGACTTGTGGCAGGCATCAATGCTGCAAGACTTGTTAAAGGAGAAGATCCTATAGAGTTTCCTCATGAGACTGCGATTGGAAGCATGGCGCGTTATATTACTACAGCTAACCCAAAAAGTTTCCAGCCTATGAACGCTAATTTTGGTTTATTTCCTGAACTTCCTGAAAAAATCAGAGGGAAAAAAGAAAGAAATGAAAAACATGCGGAAAGAGCATTAGGAACAATTCAGAACTTTGTGAAAAATTTGTAAATTATGTTGCGTTGGGCTGCTTAATTGTGATACTATTTAGTAGCCCTTGCGAGGTGAACATTTAATGTCTGAAAATGTGAACGTTTCTTTAAAGTTGTTTATTGAATATTTACAAATTGAGAAAAATTATTCACAATATACAATTGAGCATTACCAGCATGATATTAGTGAATTTTTTATGTTCATGTCTGAACAAGCCATTGCAGATTTAACAAAAGTCGAGTATCAGGATGTCAGGATATATCTTACTGATCTATACGATAAAAAGATGTCCCGTAAGTCTGTTGCCAGGAAAATATCAAGCTTAAGGAGCTTTTTTAAATTTTTGCTCAGAGAAGAGAAAGTGGCTGAAAATCCTTTTGCACTTGTTTCCATTCCGAAAGCGCAGAAAAAGCTACCGGAATTTTTCTATGAGGAGGAAATGAAGCAGCTTTTCGATGCTTGTGAAACAAGTACTCCTCTAGGGCAAAGAAATAAAGCACTTCTTGAACTATTGTATGCAACCGGCATCCGCGTCAGCGAGTGCAGCCAAATCCGCTTAAAAGACCTGGATATGTATTTATCAACGGTTCTTGTCCGCGGCAAGGGCAGTAAAGAGCGGTATGTCCCTTTCGGAAGCTTTGCCCAGGACGCACTTGACACATACATAAACCATGGACGTAAAGAATTGCTTTCTAATGGGAACGTGCAGGATAATTTGTTTCTGAATGCCCGAGGCGGTCCGCTTACAGCAAGGGGAATCAGGACTATACTGGATAAGATTATCGAGAAATCATCCTTATCAGGCAAAATCCATCCCCATATGCTTCGCCACACATTTGCGACGCATTTAATGGCAAATGGGGCTGATATGAGAACAGTTCAGGAATTACTTGGACACGCATTTCTATCTTCAACCCAGGTATATACACATGTTACGAATGAATACTTGAAAAAAACTTATATGGCCCATCATCCGCGGGCGTAGCAGAAGAATGTAATTACCGAACAGTCTGCAGAAAAAATCAAAGGCAATATGCTCCAAAGGAGGAGTCTTTCATGTCCGAATTTCATGCTACAACAATATTTGCTGTGCATCATAATGGAGAATGTGCAATGTCCGGCGACGGCCAGGTTACCTTTGGAAATGCAGTTGTGATGAAACACACTGCAAGAAAAGTCAGAAAGCTATTTAATGGTAAGGTGCTGGCTGGATTTGCAGGCTCAGTAGCCGATGCATTTACTTTATTCGAAATGTTTGAAGGAAAGCTTGAAGAGTATAATGGAAACCTTGAGAGAGCAGCTGTGGAGCTTGCAAAAGAGTGGAGAAGCGATAAGGTTTTGCGCAAACTCGAAGCAATGCTTATTGTTATGAATACGGATAGTCTGCTGCTTATCTCCGGTACAGGTGAAGTTATTGAGCCGGATGATGGGATTCTGGCTATTGGATCAGGTGGCAACTATGCTCTTGCAGCTGGACGATCTTTAAAGAGATTTGCAGGCGAACACTTGTCAGCAAGAGAAATTGCGAAGGCCTCACTTGAAATGGCTGCGGAAATATGTGTATATACAAACCACAACATCATTGTGGAAGAACTCTAATAAAAGGAGTGCTGTTGCATGGGTAAAGGAACAAATTTAACTCCCCGCCAAATTGTTGAGCGTTTGGATCAGTTTATCATCGGTCAAAAAGATGCAAAAAAAGCAGTCGCTGTTGCACTTAGAAATCGCTATCGCCGCAGCTTGCTTGAAGAAAAATTGCGGGATGAAGTAAATCCTAAAAATATACTGATGATCGGCCCGACTGGAGTCGGAAAAACTGAAATTGCGCGCAGAATGGCTAAATTGGTCGGTGCCCCATTTGTCAAAGTGGAGGCAACCAAATTCACGGAAGTCGGATATGTGGGAAGGGATGTTGAATCCATGGTCCGGGATCTTGTGGAAACATCCGTCCGTTTGGTTAAAGAAGAAAAGATGGCCAGTGTAAAGGAAAGAGCAGAAGATAGTGCCAACCGCCGCATACTGGAACTGCTCGTACCGGGTGCCAAAAAGGCAGCTAATTATAAAAATCCTCTTGAAATGCTATTTGGCGGAGGTAATGATCAGCAGCAGGATACGTATCAGACAGAAGATTTAAACCTCCAGGAAAAGCGCAAGATTGTAAAAGAAAAGCTTGCACTTGGCGAATTGGAAAATGAAGTTATTACCGTAGAAGTAGAAGAGCAGCAGCCTTCCATGTTTGACATGCTGCAGGGCTCAGGTATGGAGCAAATGGGCATGAATATGCAGGATGCCCTGAGCAGCCTTATGCCAAAGAAAAGGAAAAAAAGAAAACTGACTGTACGGGAAGCGAGAAATATCTTAACAAATGAAGAAGCCCAAAAGCTGATTGATATGGACGAAGTCAGCCAGGAGGCTGTATTCCGCGCTGAACAGTCAGGAATTATTTTCATCGATGAAATCGATAAAATAGCCAGCAAAAACAGCGGCGGTTCTTCGGCTGATGTTTCAAGGGAAGGGGTTCAAAGAGACATTTTGCCGGTGGTAGAAGGTTCAACAGTAGTAACCAAATACGGTTCTGTAAAGACAGACCATGTATTGTTTATTGCTGCCGGGGCATTCCACATGGCTAAGCCTTCAGACCTGATTCCTGAATTACAGGGACGTTTTCCGATCCGTGTGGAGCTCACGAAGCTAACCGTTGAAGATTTCTATAAAATACTCGTTGAGCCTGATAATGCATTAATAAAACAATATGAAGCATTATTGGTAACTGAAGGTATACAAATTGAATTTTCTGACGATGCTATTCGTAGGATTGCTCAATTTGCATTCGAAGTTAACCAAAATACAGATAATATCGGTGCAAGGCGTCTTCATACCATCATGGAAAAACTGCTGGAGGATTTATCGTTTGAAGCACCGGATATCACAATGGAAAAAATCACAATTACCCCTCAGTATGTCGAGGAGAAACTGGGAGCCATTTCCCGCAATAAGGATCTAAGCCAGTTTATTCTATGACCCATTGTTTAATGGTCCAGGTCATAGGGTACACGAGGAATGTATCTTAATTTTTATAAGAATGATTCAATAAGCAATAAGATAATTAATCTTAACAAAATATATGTTTATGGGTTGTAGCAAATAGGAGGAAATACAATGGATTTATTAACAAAAACAAGAAAAATTAATGCAATGCTTCAAAGAGCTGCCGGAAAACCGGTTAACTTCAAGGAAATGTCAGAAACACTAAGTGATGTAATCGAAGCAAATATCTTCGTAGTGAGCCGCAGAGGTAAACTGCTTGGATTTGCTGTAAATCAGCAAATTGAAAATGAGCGCATGAAGCAAATGCTGGCAGATCGTCAATTCCCTGAGGAATACACTAAAAATTTATTTAATATCCAGGAAACTTCATCAAATCTGGATGTAGAAAGTGAATATACTGCATTCCCAGTTGAAAACAAAGATCTTTTCGCAAATGGTTTGACTACAATTGTTCCTATCATCGGCGGCGGTGAGCGTCTGGGCACATTAATTCTTGCCAGATTGCTGGAACAGTTCCATGATGATGATTTAATTCTTGCTGAATATGGTGCTACTGTTGTTGGTATGGAAATCCTTCGTGAAAAAGCGGAAGAAATTGAAGAAGAAGCACGTAGCAAGGCGGTTGTGCAAATGGCAATCAGTTCTCTTTCATACAGTGAGCTGGAAGCGATCGAGCATATCTTTGAAGAGCTTAACGGCAACGAAGGGCTTCTTGTAGCATCGAAAATCGCTGATCGTGTAGGCATTACGCGCTCTGTAATCGTAAATGCCCTAAGAAAACTGGAAAGTGCAGGAGTTATTGAATCTCGTTCATTAGGTATGAAAGGTACTTATATCAAAGTTCTTAACGATAAGTTCCTGGTTGAATTAGAAAAACTTAAATCAAACTAATATAGTCCGCTAAAAACCCGTCCTTAAATGACGGGTTTTTTATTACAAATAGATTACATATTTTATTGGTAAATTTATGCATTTTTATCATTTTTATAAGGATTTTAGTCTTATTTTACATAATTAGTTATTGCGGTGTTTATATTGAATACCCCAAAATACCTACAAGCGAAATATATAATAAAATTAGATGGGAGAATGAATCCCTGTGTTATTGGTAATTATTAGAAAAAATCATTATAACTTTCAGCATATTTAAAAGATTTGTCGAAAATAGGACAAAAGAATCATTAAAATTAACCTTATGTTCATAGACATATTATTTCATATTCATTACAATAATGTTTATGATGACATATTTTGTCCATTATCACCAAATTTCTACAATAATTACCAAGATAAAATTGTTTTTATATGAGGTGTTATGATTGAAACTGTTTTCAGGCACTATATCAACTTTAGAACAAGCATTGGATTACTCTTCGCTTAAGCAAAAGGTAATATCTCAAAATATTGCAAATGCGGATACTCCAAACTATAAAGCAAAAGATGCAAGCTTTAAAGAGGCTTTTCAGAGCGCTCTAAATGGATCAATGGAAGCAAACAAAAGTGATTTCAGGCATTACGACTTTAAGAATGGATCATCCTCAGGACAAGGTGTAGTGACAAAACGCAATGCTTCGTACAATCATAATGGCAATAGCGTAGATGTAGATAAGGAAATGGCTGATCTGGCTGCAAATCAGATTTATTATAATGCAGTGATTGAACGAGTAAGCGGTAAGTTTTCCAGTCTGCAAAATGTATTGCGGGGAGGCAAATAGTAATGTCTATGTTTCATAGTATGAATAACACAGCATCGGCTCTTACTGCCCAAAGGCTCCGCATGGATGTAATTTCTTCGAATATGGCCAATGCGGACTCTACCAGAAGTGTGAATGGCGATGAACCCTACAGAAGGAAGTCAGTAGTATTGGAACCGAAAGAAGGTCAATTTTCCTCTTTTTTAAATTTGGCAATGAGCCGAAAAGGCGGAAGCTCTGCAGGAAACGGTGTAAAGGTCTCAGGAATTGTAGAAGATCGAGAGACGCCAACTAAAATGGTTTATGATCCAACACATGTCGATGCTAATGAGAATGGATATGTTGAAATGCCAAATGTGGATCCTTTAAGAGAAATGACGGATCTAATGAGTGCAACAAGATCTTATGAAGCCAATGTAACTGTTTTTAATGCCTCTAAAGGCATGATGATGAAAGCTTTGGAAATCGGCAAATAAGGGGAACGTTAAATGAATACTGTAACTTTTATGCCAGTGAATGCTTTAAAGCCTGCTGAAAATCAAAAGACTCATACATATACAGCATTCGATGCTCAGCAAAGTTTTTCGTCCGTTTTAAAGCAATCAATTGAAAAAATTAATAATGCGCAGATTCAGTCAGATGTTATGACTGAAAAGCTTGCTAAGGGAGAAAACGTCGACCTTCACCAGGTGATGATTACATCACAAAAAGCGAGCATTACTATGCAGGCTGCGCTGGAAATTAGAAATAAAGTAATTGAAGCCTATCAGGAAGCGATGAGAATGCAAGTCTAATTCTTAAATTTTAAAAAATTGAAAGAATCCACTGAATGGTGAGGTTTTTTCAATTTTTTAATGAATGAAAATGATTAAAGCTAAAAACTAGTTAAGGCGGTTATTAGCTTAGACAGAATAACCGGAGGATTGTGATGAATGAGACGCTACAGAGATATATAGGTAAAGTGAAAGAATACTGGGGCAGCAGGACAAAAAAACAGAAGACGGTTATGATTGGTGCTGCTGCAATATGTATATTGCTGATTGCGGCTGCCGCGATCCTAAGTACCAGGACTACTCTCGTTCCCCTATACAGCAATTTAACACCATCGGAGACTGGGACGATAAAAGAAAGTCTCGATACCAGGGGCGTTGTATCAGAAATCGCAGATGGCGGAACAACGATCAAGGTTCCTGAAGAGGTAGTAGATACTCTGAAAGTAGAGCTGGCAGCAGAAGGAATTCCGAAATCCGGAAGCATTGATTATTCGTTTTTCAGCCAAAATGCCGGCATTGGCATGACTGAAAACGAATTTAATGTCCTAAAGCTGGAAGCAATGCAGACTGAACTTGCGAATTTGATGAAAGGGATCGATGGAGTAAACGATGCCAAGGTAATGATAAACCTGCCAGAGAAAGGCATTTTTGTAAATGATTCTTCTGAGGAAGCATCTGCCTCTATTGTTCTTAACACCAAACCAGGCTACCAATTTGAAGAATCGCAAATCCAGGCGCTTTATCACCTGGCTGCGAAAAGTATACCAAATCTTCCCACTGATAATATCGTCATTACTAATCAGTTTTTTGAGTATTTTGACTTAAAAAATAAACAAAATTCTTCACCTGAAAGCACCTTTGCAGCACAGCACGAAATTAAAAAAGAGATAGAACGCGATGTACAGCGGCAGGTGCAGAATATGCTGGGCACTTTAATGGGGCAGGATAAGGTTGTTGTATCTGTAACCGCCGATATTGATTTTACCCAGGAAAACAGAGAAGAAAACCTCGTTACACCTGTTGATGAAGAAAATATGGAAGGTATAGCTATTAGTGTTCAGAAGATTACGGAAACGTTTACTGGCAATGGCGATGCTGCTGGAGGATTTACGCCGGCTGGCGGCAGCGATGAACCTGCAGGCACTGATTCGGCTACTTATCAGGAAAGCGGAAATTCTAATGGGGATTATGAACGGATAGAAGAAACTATTAATAATGAAGTAAATAAAATCCGCAGGGAGATTGTCGAAAGTCCGTATAAAGTCAGGGACCTGGGCATTCAGGTTATGGTGGAACCGCCGACAGCTGATGATCCTGCATCACTTCCGCAGGAAAGAATTAATGATATTACACAAATACTTGGGACTGTTGTTCGTACAACCATTAATAAGGATGCCGCAGCTGATGCTGAATTAACAGATGAAGCAATTCAGGATAAAATTGTCGTCTCCGTACAGCCTTTCAATGGTAAAGTTGAGTTTTCTAATGAGACTATCACCAGCATTCCTTGGTGGATATATGCAATCGGCGGCGTACTGCTTTTAATCATTGCTCTATTAATCTTCCTTTTTGTTAAAGCGAGAAAGAGGCAGAAGCAAGAAGAAGAAGAGATGGAAGCACAAGCTGCAGAGACAATCAATCTTCCGGATGTAAATGAAGAGCATGAAACAGAAAGTACAATGAGACGCAAGCAGCTGGAAAAAATGGCGAAGGAAAAGCCTGAAGACTTTGCAAAACTGCTTCGCACTTGGATCGCAGAAGACTAAGGAGGATGAAAAATGCCAAAAAAAGAGCAAAGAGAACTAACAGGTAAACAAAAAGCGGCAATTCTTCTTATTTCACTTGGTCCTGATGTTGCATCCTCTGTTTATAAACATTTAAGCGAGGAAGAAATTGAGAAATTGACCCTGGAAATCTCCGGGGTCAGAAAAGTTGATTCGTTTGCTAAAGAAGAAATACTTGAAGAATTCCATCAAATTGCCCTGGCACAGGACTATATCACTCAGGGCGGGATTGGTTATGCAAAAACAGTTCTCGAGAAAGCACTCGGTACCGAGCAGGCTTCAGCCATTATTAACAGACTGACATCTTCTCTGCAGGTAAGGCCATTCGATTTTGCCAGAAAGGCAGATCCGGCACAAATCCTGAATTTTATTCAAAATGAGCATCCGCAAACGATCTCATTGATATTGTCCTATCTTGATCCAGCGCAGGCCGGGCAAATCCTTTCAGAGCTGCCGCAGGAAATGCAGGCGGATATTGCAAGAAGGATTGCCGTTATGGATAGCACATCACCTGAAATTATCAATGAAGTTGAACAGATTCTTGAGAGAAAGCTGTCTTCTACTGTAACACAGGATTATACTCAGACCGGCGGCATTGAATCGGTTGTGGATGTTCTTAATGGGGTTGACCGGGCGACAGAAAGGACTATTCTGGATGCGCTGGAGATTCAGGATCCAGAGCTTGCTGAGGAAATTAAGAAGAGAATGTTTGTATTTGAGGACATCGTTACCCTTGATAGCCGCGCCATACAGCGTGTTATCCGCGACTGTGAAAGTGAGGACCTCATGCTTTCATTGAAAGTCTCCAGTGATGAAGTTAAGGAAATCGTCTTTAAAAATATGTCATCCAGAATGGTTGAAACCTTTAAGGATGAGATGGAATACATGGGTCCTGTGAGATTAAGAGATGTTGAGGAAGCCCAATCAAGAATAGTCGGCATTATCCGAAGATTAGAAGAATCAGGAGAGATCATCGTCGCTCGCGGCGGAGGGGATGATATTATTGTCTAGGCTTATTAAATCATATTCTTCCGCAGTGCCAAAAGAAGAAAAGAAAGTCATTTCTATCAGACTGCTGCAAAGCAAATTAAACCATATTGAAGATGCATCTGAGCAAAACGCGGCTAGAACAGATGAAGAGCTTCAAGCAATGCTGAACAGTGCCCGTGCGGAAGCTGAGAGGATTGTAAATGCTGCGAGAATAGATTCAGAAAATAAAACTCGGCAAATGGACGAGCAGCTCGAAGCGCTGGAACAGGAAAAACAAAAGGTTCTTGAGGAAGCCCGCTCTGAAGGATTTGCTGCTGGCGCTGATGAAGGCAGACAAAGCGGTCTCAGGGAATACAGTGAACTGATCCATATGGCAAGAGAAGTTATAAACTCAGCCAAACATGATTATCAGCAGCATATCGAATCATCAGAACAGACCATTCTAAATTTGGGATTAAAGGTTGCAGGAAAAATTCTTGGAGAAGTTCTTGATCAAAATAGTGACCAATTCCTTTCCATTGTAAAAAGAGCACTAAAGGAAGCGAGAGAGTACACTGAGATTCAGCTCCATGTACACCCTATGCATTATGATTTGATTCTATCCCATAAGGATGAACTAATCCGGGTATTTCCAAAAGAGACAGATTTATATATTTATCCAGATGAGGAACTAAGCAATACAAGCTGCATAATTGAATCAGCAAATGGACGAATTGAAGCCAGTGTTGACAGCCAGCTGGAAGAAATAAAAAGAAAACTCTTTGAGATGCTGGAGAGTGAGGCAAATTGAAACTTGAACAGCTGATCAATGAGGTGGATAAAATTGATAGCTTTAAGCGTTTTGGAAGAGTAAAAAGAGTAGTCGGTTTGATGATTGAATCTCAAGGTCCGGAAAGTTCTATTGGGGATGTATGCATTATTCATATAGGCAAAGGACGTACAAGAAGGATCCAGGCGGAAGTAGTCGGTTTTAAGAATGAGAATGTGATTCTTATGCCTTATACAGATGTACAGGATATTTCACCAGGCTCTCTTGTCGAGACAACCTCGAGGCCACTTGAGGTGAAAATTGGTCCAGCTCTTATTGGACAGGCAATAGACTCACTGGGACAGCCTCTCGATGAGGCAAATTTGCCAAAGGGTTTGACGCCAGTCCTAACTGAACAAACGCCTCCTAATCCGCTGAAAAGGCAGCCAATCTCTGAACCTATTGAAGTAGGAGTAAGGATGATCGATAGCCTGCTGACAGTTGGAAACGGGCAGCGGGTCGGGATTTTTGCCGGAAGCGGTGTAGGGAAAAGTACACTTCTTGGAATGATAGCCCGGAATACCAATGCAGATTTAAATGTGATCGCTCTTATTGGCGAGAGGGGCAGAGAGGTTAGGGAGTTTATTGAGAGGGACCTAGGACCGGAAGGTTTGAAGAGATCCATCGTAGTTGTAGCTACTTCAGACCAGCCGGCACTCATGAGAATTAAAGGGGCATACACGGCCACAGCAATTGCTGAGTATTTCAGGGACAAAGGCTTAAATGTCATGTTAATGATGGATTCAGTAACCCGGGTGGCTATGGCGCAGAGGGAAGTCGGCCTCGCAGTCGGTGAACCGCCAACAACAAAAGGGTATACGCCTTCTGTTTTCGCGGTCCTTCCTAAGCTGCTTGAAAGAACAGGAACAAACGAATATGGCTCTATAACTGCATTTTATACCGTATTGGTGGACGGTGACGACATGAATGAACCAATCGCTGATACAGTCAGGGGAATACTGGATGGACACTTTGTTCTAGACCGGGCGTTAGCGAACAAAGGGCAATATCCGGCTATAAATGTCCTGAAAAGTGTAAGCCGGGTTATGAACCATATTGCAGATGCCTCCCATATAAAATCAGCTGAAAAAGTAAGAGAAATGCTGAGCACATATATAAATGCAGAGGATTTAATTAATATTGGAGCATATAAGCGCGGGTCATCGATGGAAATAGACGAAGCCATTCGATTATATCCTTCGATTATCTCTTTCTTGAAACAGGAAACGAATGAAAAAATTTCTATCTTGGAAAGCATTGGCCAATTAAAAGGATTAGCTGGAAAAGGGGAATAAAAATTGCAGTATCAATTTAAGTTCAATAAAATCCTGAAGATAAAAGAAAGAGAAAAAGATCAGGCGATTGATGTATACAATCAGGCTGTCAAACGATTTGAAGAAACTGCCAAGAAACTGTACGATCTTCTGAAAAAGAAAGAAGATCTGGAAGAATATCAGCAATCAAGGCTGGCTGAAGGACTACCGGTTCAGGAAATCAGGCATCACCAGCATTTTGTGAGCAGCCTTGAGAAGACAATTGACCATTATCAAAAAATGGTCGCCAATGCACGCACCCAAATGAATTTCCAGCAGGAAAAACTAATGGAAAAGAATATTGAAGTAAAGAAATATGAAAAAATGCAGGAAAAAGATTTAGCTGGCTTTTTGGAAAGCATGAAGCAAGCAGAAGGAAGGCAAATGGATGATATCTCGATTCAGCTGTATATGAATCGGGGAAATTAGGTGGTTAAATGGAAAGAATGCCAGAAGAACAAGAGACACCCAAAACAAGCAGGTTTCAATGGTTTATATTCGCTTTCTTGATCCCGATCCTTTTTGGAATTACTGTAGCCCTGCTCGTTTTCACACTATCAGGAAACAACATTTTTGAAACAGCCAGAGAATATAGCCAAAAGGTGCCATTTTTAGCTGCCATTTTTGATGAGAAAAACTCCCGTTCACAGGAAGTGATGGAGGAGCAGCTTATCGGACTGCAGGCAGAAGTTAAAGATCGTGAAGCAAGGATATCTCAGCTGGAAAGCCAGCTTGACAGCAAAGACTTGGAAATAGAGAGAGCAGGACTTGAAAAGCAGAGGCTTGAAGACGAAATCAGCGAGCTTACGGCTATAAAGGAAGAAAACAAGCGAGCATTTAAAGATATCGTAAAGACCTATGAAAATATTTCCGCTAAAAAAGCAGCACCCATTTTAACTGAGATGAAGGATGAGGAAGCTGTAAAAATATTATCAAATATTAATTCTGACACGCTGGCTGCCATTATGGAGAAGATGAACCCGGAAGATGCCGCACGGTATACAGCGCTCCTGACCGCAGCCAAAGAAAAAAGCGGATCAGATAATTAACACCAAGTCTTGAGAGGAGGTGAAACTAAGTGCAAATTGGAGGATTAGGATTTATTCAGTCACAATATTCATCCGAAGATAAAATATCTCCGCAAGATACAGGCAGCACTGGTTTTGGAAGTCTCTTCTTTGCTTTAACCGGTACCGCCAAACTGCAAGCAGAAAGCTTACCTGCAGCAGCTGATGGGGAGAAGATCGAACAGTTAAAAGAAATAATGGAGTTTCTTAAAGTGAGTGAGATCACCGAATTAGAAAACGGAAGCGAGCTTCTGGAGAAGGTTTCCTTTCAAACAGAAACTGATATCATAGAGGTCATTTCAGAGCAGCTGAATCTTTCACAGGAAGAATTGGTGCAGATGTTAGAGGGTTTTACGGACCAGGTTCTGCCAGGTGTAAAGCTTAAAGATGTTTATTCTATAGAAGATTTAGATGATGTCAGCAAAATCCAATTATTAATTTCAGCAATCTCAAATTTTGATCAAACAGAAGGCATGATCCTGCAGGGAAAAGATTTTAGCGGAGCATTAAAAGTTTTGAAATTGTATGACATTCTGTCTGCAAAGAAGGATTTTTTCAGCAGCAAAATGAATCTGAAGGATTTTCTAAATCATGTCCAAATAAAAGTTGAGGGGCTAATAAACAGTACTTCTGTTGATAAAGGCAGTATTATACAAAAAGTTATTACCCCGCTTGCAAACGAATTGAACACTGCAAAACAACAAAATAACTCTGCTAATGAAAATTCGAGTCAGGCAGCATTTAAAATCATAAACAGACCGGAAACTGCTTTGCAGGGATTTATTCAGGTTCAATCATTTTCAAAATCGGAACAGATGGCTCTGCTGAATCCGCAGGGAAGGACAGTAAGCCCAGATCAGCTTATGCAGCAATTTGAAAACATATTATCCAAGAGCAGCTTTCTCAAAACGGGAGGAACACAAAAGTTATTTATCAAACTGAATCCTGACCATCTTGGAGCGCTGCGCATAGAGCTTATTCAAAAGGACTCTGCGATGATTGCCAGGATACTTACATCAACTGGCTCAGCCAAAGAAATTCTTGATTCACATATTAATGGTCTAAAACAGGCCTTCAGTTCACAAAACATTCAGATTGAGAGAATTGAAATCTCTCAGCAAATGACGCAGCAGGATCGCTCCTTTAACAGGGATCCCCAGCAGCAGGAACAGAGGCAGCAGCAGAACAAGGATGAAAATAATCCGCAGCCTGAGAGAGAATTTAACAGCTCGTTTGAAGAAGCTCTTCTTAATACAGAAGCATAGGAGTGATAGTAATTGGCAAACACAATAGATTCTTCCCTAATGCTATCAAACTACCAAAGCCAAACTCGAAAAACTGGCTCAGATATATTAGGCAAAGATGATTTTCTTAAGATTCTAATGACACAGCTGCAAAACCAGGATCCAATGAACCCTATGCAGGACAAGGACTTTATTGCGCAGATGGCAACCTTTTCGTCTTTGGAGCAGATGACTAATATGAATAAGACGATGGAGAAATTATTGGCTTTTCAGGAGCAGAACCAGCTAATGACTTACAATAACTTTTTAGGCAAAAATGTCACCTGGCATAAATTGACTGAATCAAGTGAACCAAACCAGGATCCAATTATTGAAGAAGGAACTGGAAGAGTAGTTTCTATCCAGTATAAGAATAATACAGCAGTATTTATTTTGGATGATGGAACGAAGCTTGAACCTGCAAATATTTCTCAACTAAATGAATAAAAGGAAGTGAGTGGGTGGATAAACTTATTTTTCGTCCGATCCACACCCAGCCGGTAATTACACCAAAAGGGAATGCTGTTCAAACTTCTAAGCAATCACATAATAAATTCTCTGCCCACCTCCAAACAGCCTTGCAGACTGAAGGTAATTTAATTGTCAGCAAACATGCAAAGCAGAGACTTGAACAGAGAGGTATACAAATAAGTGCAGAGCGGTGGCAGCAAATTGAAGATAAGATACAGGAAGCCAAGGAAATGGGTGTTAAAGAATCCTTGGTATTGCTCGATAACGCAGCACTTGTAGTCAGTGCCAAGAATAATACAGTAATCACTGCGATGGATCGTAAAGAATCTCGAACACAAATATTCACTAATATTGATGGAACTATAATTCTGGATCAATAAAAACAACGGCTGGACCTTTTAAGGAAGCCTTAGCTGCCGACTGACAGAAGCAGCATAAAAGAGAGGAGCAAATATTAATGCTACGTTCAATGTATTCAGGTATAAGCGGGATGAAAAACTTTCAGACAAAGCTGGATGTTATTGGGAATAATATTGCGAATGTTAATACATTTGGATATAAAAAAGGTCGCGTGAATTTTAAAGATATGGTAAGTCAGACTATTTCAGGTGCAACAGGAAGTGGAGATAACTCGGGCGGTATAAATCCTAAGCAGGTAGGTCTTGGTTCGCAATTATCCTCTATAGATACAATTGATACACAGGGGAGTCTGCAAACCACTGGCCGTGTATTGGATATAGGGATTCAAGGTGATGGCTACTTGATGGTTCAGCGAGGGAATAACACCTATTATACCCGCGCTGGAAATTTGTATCTTGATGATGATGCAAACCTCGTTACGGCATCAGGAGATAAAGTAAAAGGAGCTGATGGGGCAGCTATCCAATTAAATGGAGGGGATGCTACCGTTATTAAGAGCTTAAGTATATCGAATGACGGAACTATAAACTTCTTAATAGACGGGAACGATACACTGCAGGCTGCCGGACCAATTGGAATAGCACGCTTTAATAATAATGGAGGTCTTGAAAAAATTGGAGACAATCTATATAAGGACACTGTAAACTCAGGCGATGCAGTCCCATTAACCCCAGGAGAAGACGGTGCAGGAGTACTCGTTTCTGGGACCCTGGAAATGTCCAATGTAGACCTATCAGAGGAATTCACTGAAATGATTACAGCACAGCGCGGGTTTCAGGCAAACACCCGGATCATTACAACATCAGATGAAATCCTGCAGGAGCTTGTTAATTTAAAACGATAATCTAAAGGAGGGTCAGGGCTGAAGGCACAGGATCTTTAGCCCTGAAAATGAACATTGATTAAAGTATCTCGCCTGAACGGCAAATCTTTTGTATTAAATGCTTTGTACATAGAAACAGTAGAGTCTTTTCCAGATACGACGATTACGCTCACTAATGGAAAGAAGTATGTTGTAAAGGAATCTGAAGATCAAGTCATGCAATCGATTTTAGGATTCTATCAATCTGTTAATCTTCTGGGGCAGCAGCTGGCGGAGGGAAATGAAAATGAAGAACAATAAGCTGTTAATGATAATGGTAATGATGCTTGTAGCGATCACACTTGTAGGAGCTATTGCCCTGGTGATTGTCATGAAATTTTCGGGTGATGATGAAACAAAAGAGCCAACCATTGATGAAGTGCTGGAGGCCTCTGTTGATATCCCGCAAGTTACAGCCAATTTAGCGAGTGATGATTATATCAGGATTTCTTTTAAAATCCAGACTGAAAACAAAAAAGCTAAAGAGGAATTACAGAAAAGAGATTTTCAGGTGAAAAATCTCATCATTCAGGAATTGTCTGAAATGAAAGCAGAGGATATACAGGGGAAAGAAGGCCAAATCAAGCTGCAGGAAGATTTGAAAACCAAGATAAACGGTTTAATGCAAGAAGGAAAGATCGTTCAGGTGTACATTACTGAATCTCTCCTCCAGTGATAACCAAATAACTAACTGCAATAGATGGAGGTGAGGATTCATGTCAGGTGAGGTTTTATCGCAAAGCGAGATTGATGCACTGCTCTCCGCTCTCTCTACCGGAGAAATGGATGCAGATGAACTGAAAAAAGAACAAACAGAGAAAAAAATAAAAGTTTATGATTTTAAGAGAGCATTAAGGTTCTCTAAAGATCAAATTCGCAGCTTGACAAGAATACATGAGAATTTTGCCCGGCTCTTAACCACCTTTTTTTCTGCGCAGCTGAGGACCTATGTGCAGATTTCGGTTGCTTCTGCGGATCAGATACCATATGAAGAATTTATCCGGTCCATCCCGAAAATGACAATACTTAATGTAATTGAAGTGCCGCCTCTTGATGGAAGAATTCTTATGGAAGTGAATCCAAATGTCGCCTATGCCATGATGGATAGGCTGATGGGCGGCAGGGGGACAAGCATAAATAAAGTTGATAATTTAACAGAAATTGAAACAAAAATCATGTCTGCTACTTTTGAAAGGGCATTTGAAAACTTAAGGGAAGCCTGGAGCACAATCGCGGATATTGATCCGCTTTTGGCTGATTTTGAGGTAAATCCGCAATTTCTGCAAATGGTCTCTCCAAATGAAACAGTCGTCGTTATTTCATTAAACACGACCATTGGGGAAACAAGCGGGATGATTAATATATGTATACCTCACGTCGTTCTCGAGCCCATTATTCCCAAGCTGTCTGTACATTATTGGATGCAGACGGACAAAAAGGAAAGGGAGCCCGAGGTCATTGCCCGGCTTGAACGAAATATTCATAAAGCTGAAGTTCCAGTCATATGTGAACTCGGCAGTTCCGACATAGCCATTCAGGATTTCTTATCTCTTGATATTGGAGATGTCATTGAGTTAAATCAGGGGATTGACCAGGCGCTCACAATAAAAGTCGGGAATATTCCAAAATTCATCGGACAGCCTGGAAAAATGAACAAAAAAATGGCCGTGCAAATTTTAGGCACTGTGAAAGGGGGAGATGAGGATGATGAGTGATGATATGCTTTCGCAAGATGAAATTGATGCTCTGTTAAGGGGAGCAGCTGGCGACAGCGATGAAACAGAAAGTTATAATGAGGCATTTTTTCAAACCGAAGATTATCTGTCCCATATGGAGCAGGATGCGTTAGGGGAAATCGGCAATATCTCATTTGGGAGCTCTGCAACAGCATTGTCTACATTATTGAATCAGAAAGTTGATATCACAACTCCAGCTGTTTCAGTTGTTTTGCGTCAGAAATTAGCTGAGGAATTCCCACATCCTTATGTAGCAATTCAGGTGAATTATACGGAAGGTTTCTTCGGAAGCAACTTGCTTGTAATTCAGCAGTCGGATGCAGCCATCATTGCTGACTTGATGCTTGGGGGAGATGGAACCAACCCGGCTGAACTAATGGGTGAAATTCAGTTAAGCGCGGTTCAGGAGGCAATGAACCAGATGATGGGTTCTGCAGCTACTTCGATGTCAACCATCTTTGGAAAAAAGGTTGATATTTCACCGCCTGCAATCGATATTCTTGATTTGCCGCAGGGAGAAGGTGCTGATCGAGTTCCTGCTGATGACATGCTTATAAGGATTTCATTCCGATTAAAAATAGGAAGTCTGATCGACTCGAATATTATGCAGCTGCTTCCTCTGGAATTTGGCAAAAGCCTAGTAAATGAATTATTAAATCCGGGTCAGGATCTTCCAGCAGTTAGCGCTGTTTCTGAAGAGAAGCCATCAGCTCAAGGACAGCCCGATTTTCAGGAAAGCCATCTTTCGTTTGATAAGAAAACTGAAGTACACTCAGGGGGATTTGACCAGCCATACACTCAAACAGGTTATTCCGGAGAGCAGCCGGCATATTCACAGCCGGTTATGAATCAGGCATCAAACCCTCAAAGCTATATACCGGCTCAAAACCAGGCTCAGCAATCCGGTCCACAGCATTTCGGAGGCTCTTATTCAAATGGAGTGCAGCCGAATGTACAGCCTGCAGCCTTTTCGAGCTTTGAACCATACCACATGCAGGAGCATGAAACAAAGAATTTAGATATGCTTTTGGACATACCGCTTCAGGTAACGGTCGAACTCGGAAGGACCAAACGTTCAGTTAAGGAAATTCTTGAACTGTCTTCAGGATCGATTATTGAACTGGATAAACTTGCTGGTGAACCTGTTGACATTCTGGTGAATAACCGATTAATCGCCCAGGGGGAAGTGGTTGTCATTGATGAAAACTTTGGTGTGAGGGTTACAGATATTATCAGCCAGAGCGACCGAATAAAAAAACTAAGATGATAAGCGGGGGTTATTAAAATGGCACATAAAATTTTAATAGTTGATGATGCAGCTTTTATGCGAATGATGATAAAAGATATTTTATCCAAGAATGGCTATGAGGTAGTGGGTGAAGCTGCTGACGGTGCACAAGCTGTTGAAAAATATAAGGAAACTCAGCCTGATCTTGTCACAATGGATATTACCATGCCGGAAATGGATGGAATTACAGCTCTAAAAGAAATTAAAAAATTAAATCCGAGTGCAAAAGTCATTATGTGTTCTGCTATGGGCCAGCAGGCAATGGTCATTGATGCCATTCAGGCTGGCGCCAAGGATTTTATCGTAAAACCTTTCCAGGCTGATAGAGTGCTTGAGGCAATCGGCAAAACTTTGGGCTAGTGATTATTCTTTTTAGAGGGTGCAAAATGGTGTTGAATGTAAAGAAAGTAATTTCTTTGCTGCTGTTGTTTTCAATTGTTCTGCTGGGCGTGCAGCCGCTGGCCCAGGCAGAGCAATTGAATAATAGTGTTAAAGAATGTATGGAAAATCCTGAGGAATGCGAGAAACAGGAAACAAAAGAAACAAAAGAATCAAAGACAGACGAAGGGCAGACTCAGCAGGATAAAAGCGGCACAATTGGTCTTACTTTTTGGGACTTCATAAAGATGATATTAGCAACAGGCTTCACTATCGGACTTTTGTATGCTCTTCTAAAGTTCATTAACAAAAAAAGCAAGGTATATAACAGGTCGCAGTTAGTTGAAAACCTCGGCGGTACAGCTTTAGGTGCGAACAGGTCAGTTCAGCTGATAAAAGTGGGAAATCGCATTTTTGTAGTAGGGGTAGGAGAAAATATTCAGCTGTTAAAAGAAATAGACGATTCGGAAGAATACAGTCAAATCATCAAAG